>NZ_JANCPR020000007.1 GCF_028657195.3 Streptomyces iconiensis | reverse complement strand
ATGAAGTCCTCCACCATGTCCGTGGTCCGCTCCTCCGGCCACGCGAGCGCGACGCCCGACTCGGGGGCTTCCACGACGGGGCGGTAGGTGAGGTCCTTGCGGTGGTGGAGGCGGGCGAGGGACTGGGGGACGACGAGGAGCCCGATCCCGGCCGCCACGAGTTCGATCGCGTCCGCTGTCGTGGCCGGGCGCTCGCGTGCGGGCAGGCCGGGGCGCTGCTCCCAGGCGAGGACGTCGTCGAGAGGGTGCAGCACGATGTCGTCGGCCAGGTCCTCGGCCGTCACCTCGTCGGCAGCGGCGACCAGGTGGTCCTTCGGGGCCACGACCACCGTCGTCTCGGTGTAGAGCGGGATCGCGCTGAAGTACGTACGGTCGACCGGGAGCCGGACGAGACCCGCGTCGGCGCCGCCGTCCCGCAGGACGGCGGGAGCTTCGGCCGGGGTCACGGGAACGAGGGTGAGGGGAATGTCCGGCAGCCGCTCGTTCCACGTCCGCACCCACTTCGTGGGCGTCACACCTGGGACGTAGGCGAGCCGGAACGAAGGGGATGTTTCCGAGCCTGTCACGTCGCCAGGCTACCGGGCGTGGTCGGAGGTACCGCACACGGTCGATACCCTTGACCTCATGACGTCGCAGAAGACCACCCAGACCATGAAGCCCGCGACAGCGGCGAAGAAATTGGGTGTGTACCTAGAAGCCACCCCCGCCGAGTTCCAGGAGGGCGTGGTCTCGCGCGACGAGCTGAACGCCCTCCAGAACGAGCCTCCCGAGTGGCTGGTCGAGCTGCGCCGCGACGGTCCGCACCCGCGCCCCGTCGTCGCCGCGAAGCTGGGCGTCTCCATCTCGGGTCTCGCGCGCGGTGGCCTCACCGAGGCGATGACCACGGAGGAGATCGAGGCGCTCAAGGCGGAGAACCCCGAGTGGCTGCAGAAGGAGCGCGCCACTCAGGCCGAGGTACGCAAGGAAGCAGCCCGCCTCAAGGAGAAGAAGGCGGAAGAGAAGGCCGAGGCGAAGAAGGCCGAGCGCGGCCAGGCCGGCTGACGAGGCCGCCTCGTCAGGTGGGCGTGACCGGCAGCGTGCAGCGGCGCTTGTCCTGGGCGTGGGCGCCGAGCCGGTCGCAGAAGCGGATGGCGCCCTCGTTCCAGTGCGGGGCCTGCCACTGGACTTCGGGCAGCCCCAGGGAGCGGGCCCGGGTGAGCACGGCCTCCATCGTCACCGGGCCTCTCCCCTCAGTACGTCGCCGCTCCAGGCGGCCAGCCGTCGCTCCAACTGGCCCTCACCGTCGAGCACATGGCGGCTGAAGGCATCGCGTTCATGGGTGAGCACGGCCGCCTCCCACACGCAGGGGGCGAGTCCCTGCCGTCCGGGGCGCAGCCCGGCGGGCTCCCCCGCGGGGCCGGTGAACACGGCCAGGTCGGACATGTATCCCTCGATCCAGGTGTGAACGAGCACGTAGTCGCCGTCGCCGCCCGCGTGGACGAGCAGTACGGCCAGACCCAGGGAACCGCGGGCGCGCGCCGACGCCAGGTGGTCGGCGGCGAGCGCCAGTGCGGTGTCCCTCTCCGGCTCGGCCACGGTGCGCCCGGGCGCCTCGACGGCGTACACCTTCACGAGATGCCCCGCCGCCTCGTGGGTGCCGAGCGGGGTGACGGTGCGCGCGTGGTATCCGTCGGCGAGCGCACGCAGACCGTCCTCGTCCACGGAGGCGGGAAGGCGTCCGGGCGTCACGTTCACAAGACCGTCCATACGGTCATCATGGCCGGGCTGTGAGGGCGTGGCCATCGGTTCCGGGGATTCGTCCGAGCGGCCGGAGGTTCCCCGCGGCATTCACACGCTCGGAGTTCCGTCAGCCGGGAGCCGCCCGGCGACCGGGAGCCGGTAGCCGCCTGGTAGCCGGGAGCCGTCCCGTGGCCGTACACGTGCCCGGCGGTCGCGGTGCGTCCGCCGGGGGCCGTGCGGAATCCGGTGCGGTTCTCGTCCCGGCGGGTCAGAGTGCGCGGCGGCGCAGCCACCACCAGGTCAGGGCGACCAGGAGCGCGGCCAGGCCGAGGCAGAGCGCGCCCTCGGTGAACTGGATCTGCCGCATCTGGGACAGCGGGTGGTACTCGGTGTGGTAATACGTCGCACCGTGCTCCGCGAGGCAGTTACGGAGCGCATCGCCACGGGCGTCGGCGCACAGGTTCGCCGGGAACGTCTCTCCTCCGGCGGTCGAGCGCTGCGCGGCGCTCAACACCCAGGAATCCTCGGCCAGTTGGGGAACCGCCTTGCTCACGTGGGTGATCGGCGAGGCCAGTTGGGGCCGCAGGAACTGGAGCAGGAGGGTTACGCCGCCGAGCGCGAGGAGCGTGGCCACCATGGCGGGGACGGTGCGGCGGATGAGCAGCCCTGCCGCGCCCCCGAGGGCGATACCGAGTGCCGCGTAGCCGACCAGGGCCGGCCCCGTGGGGGCGAAGGCCAGCGCGGAGTACCAGTAGATGCCGAGGGTGGCCTGCCCGGCGCCGGCCAGGACCCAGGAGGCCAGCCAGGCGGCGAGTCCGCACAGGAGGACCAGCCCGGCGAGGGGCAGCAGCAGCTTGTGGAGCAGCCAGCGCTGCGGAGGAACCGACTGGCTCCAGGCCACCCGGTGCGTACCGGCTTCCAGTTCCCTGGCGACGAGCGGAGCGCCCACGAACAGCCCGGCCAGGTACGGCAGCGCCAGGACGACAACGAGCAGTATCTGTACGAGGTCCTGGTACTGGGTGCGGTAGAGCTGGATCGCCTCCTGGTTCTCCGCGCAGCGCTCCGGGCCGCTGAAGAGGGTGCAGCCCGCGATGTCGTGCTGTTGCACGAACGTGGTGGTGCCGTGCCGCAGGTAGACGGCCGCGGCGGCGAGGGCGACGAGCAGCGCGAGGCCGGCCCAGACGGCGCCCCGGTGCTGGCGCCACACCAGCCACGGCATTCCGTGCAGCAGTTCCCTGCCGGTCTTCCGCTGGGCGGGTGCGGTCTCGCGTTCGAGGGTGGCGGCGCTCATGCGGCGTGGTCCTTCAGCTGGGCGGCGGGCATCTCGGGCAGGTCGGCGCTCGGCATCAGCAGCGCGGGCGCTTCGGGGGAACGGAGGTAGGAGAGCAGCAGTTGCTCCATGGACGGCTCGCTCACCGACCAGGCGGGGCCTTCGGGGAGCGGCGCGCCGCGGCGTACGAGCGCCGAGAACTGCCGCCCGGTGACCTGGGCCTCGACGACGGTGTGCGGGTCCAGCGCGGAGGGCAGCACGGGGCCGGTCGCTGCGCCGTCCTTGCGCTGCTGCCCGCTGTCGGCCGCTGGCAGGGCACCGACGACGAGGCTGTGTGCGGCGGCGAGTTCGTCGGCCTCGCCTGCCATCCGTACCCGCCCGTCGGCGAGCACCAGCAAGTAGTCGCAGACGCCCTCCAGTTCGGGCAGCGTGTGGGTCGAGGTGAGGACGGTGGTGCCGTACTCGGCCGCCTCGGCCATGAGCAGCGCCGTCATCTCGTGCCGTACCAGGGGGTCCAGGTCGGCCATCGGCTCGTCCAGCATCAGCATCCTGGGGCGCTTGCCGAAGCACAGGGCGAGTGCGAGCCGGGTGCGCTGGCCGCCGGAGAGGCTGCCGGCGCGGGCGTGCAGCGGAACGTCTCCGGCGCGCACGATGCCCTCGGCCCGCCGCTGGTCCCAGTTCGCCCTGTTCAGCTCGCGGCCCATGCGCAGCGTGTCGGTGACCGTCATCCGGGGGTAGAGCGGCTTGTTCTGGGCGAGGTAGCCGACCTGTTCCCGCGCCTGACGGGTACGGGGGTCGGCGCCGAAGACCCGGAGCCGGCCGGCCGATGCCTCGCCGAACCCGGCGGCCAGGGACAACAGGGTGCTCTTACCCGCACCGTTGGGCCCGACCAGTCCGCACACGCGCCCGGCCGGCAGCCGGAAGGAGCACTCCTGGAGGGCCCAGCCGCGCCGGTAGCGCATGCCCAGCCCGCTGGCTTCGATGGCGACCAGGCCGGCGTTCATGGAATCGAACTCTGCTGTGTTCACGTACGTGCTCTCTCGCTCGTGGAGGTGTGGGGGCCACGCGTCAGCCGACAGGTTCAGGCCCGGTCGGGGGAGAAGATCTCGGTGCGGCAGGCGTCGAAGAGGGCCGTCACGTCCTCGGCCTCCAGCCCGGACTCGGCCGCCCGCCGCATCCACTCCGCCAGTTCGCCGCGCAGGGGCGAGTCCGAGGCGCCGGGGTTGCCCAGGCCGCGCCGTACGAACGTGCCGCGCCCCGGCTGGAGTTCGACGAGCCCCTCGTTCTCCAGTTCCCGGTATGCCTTCAGCACCGTGTGCGGGTTGATCGCCGTCGCCTCGACGACCTCCTTGGCCGTGGGCAGCCTGTCCCCCGGCACGAGCGTGCCCACCCGCAGTGCCTGCTTCGTCTGCTGCACGATCTGCATGTACGTCGAGACGCCGCTGCGCCGCTCGATGTGGTATTTGATCACGTCCACCTTCGCTCAACCTCATTCTGCTAATGCAGTAGCACAATGA
Organism: Streptomyces iconiensis; assembly: GCF_028657195.3. Lineage (GTDB taxonomy): Bacteria > Actinomycetota > Actinomycetes > Streptomycetales > Streptomycetaceae > Streptomyces > Streptomyces iconiensis. Next base: position 271,490 of record NZ_JANCPR020000007.1, on the reverse strand, counting down.
GGTTGAGGGACGGACTCCGCATTTGTCAATCGGCCACGGCGACGGGCCGGACCACCGGGGAGGCTGGGCACCGACACCGGCACCGCGACAGGCACCGACACCGGCTCGGCACGGCACGGCGCAGCACCGCGACGGCGGCCGGGGCGTTGCCGACCGCCCGCCGCCTCACATGCCGGCACGCGTCAGGCGCCGGCACGTCTCAGCCAGCGCGTCTCACACACCGGCACGCCTCACATGCCCGGCTCCTCCTCGGCGAGCTGCTCGTTCATCGCGCCGCGCAGCTCACTCAGGAGCGACTCGAACCGCTCCAGGAGTTCCGGGGGGTGACGGGCCATCAGCTTGTCCAGGCGCCTGCCGAGGGGGGCGAAGTAGACGTCGGCGCGCTGCTGGACGTGGGCGCTGCTGCGCAGCGTGATGACACGGCGGTCCTGGTGCTCCCTGCTGCGGATGACGTGTCCCGCCTCTTCGAGGCGGTTCAGGAGCGCGGTGGTGGCACCCCGGGACAGTGCGATGCGTTCGCTGAGACGCGCGGGTGAGAGCGGGGCGCCGCGCTCCTCGGCGGCGAGGATCTCCAGGAGCGCGACCGCGTCGGTGGAGTGCACGCCCAGCCAGTCGGCGAAGCGGCGGCTGAACTCCGCGTGCTGGACGCCGTACGCCCTGAGCCCCTCCATCAGTGCTTCCCGCTGCCCCGCGACGCCGTCGAGCGCCGGTTTCTCCGCCACGTGCCACTGCCTCCCTCTCCATGCCGTCACCCCGGCCCGTTGGACCGTTTTGACAATTTACCGCTCCTCGAATAATTCTATGGTGGAACTGTTTCACCATGGAAGGACATGGGATGCGTGACCCCTCCCCCACCCGCCGTTGGCTCGGTCTGATCGCCATCGCACTGGGTGTGGCACTGATCGTGGTGGACACCACGATCGTCAATGTGATCGTCCCGTCGGTCGTCGAGGACCTGGACGCGACCTCGGCCCAGACGCAGTGGATCCAGGAGTCCTACGCCATCGTCTTCGCGGCGCTCCTGCTGCTCACCGGGCGGCTGGCGGACATCTTCGGTGCCCGCCGTGTCTTCCTCTGCGGTGTCGTGGTCTTCGGTGCCACCAGCGTGCTGGCGGGGCTGGCGCCCGGCAGCGGCCTTCTCGTCCTGGCCAGGTTCCTGCAGGGCGCAGGCGCGGCCATGCTCCTGCCGACCTCGCTGTCCCTGCTGAAGGCGACGTTCACGGGAAAGGCGCGCGGCCAGGCGTTCGCCGTGTGGGGCTCGACCATCGGGGCAGCCGCCGCGCTCGGTCCGCTGCTCGGCGGCTGGCTCGCCGAACACGTCTCCTGGCGCTGGGCCTTCGGCATCAACGTGCCGCTGTCCGCGCTGGTCGCGGCCGGCGTGCTGCTGTACATGGCGCCCTCACCCCGTACCCGGGGACGCGTCGACGTGCCCGGCGCGCTGCTGTCTGTGGTCAGCCTCGGACTGCTCGCCTTCGGACTCGTGGAGGGCCGCACCTACGGCTGGATCAGCGCCGTACACCCCCTGGAAGTCCTCGGACTCACGTGGGACAGCGGGCCCTCCCCCGTGCTCGTGGCCCTCGTACTGGCCGCGGTCGCGCTGGCCGCTTTCGTACGGCGGCAGTCGGCGCTCGCCCGCGGGGGCGACCCCTCCCGGGTGCTGATGGACGTGAGCCTCTTCTCCATCGCCTCGTTCCGCGGCGGCAACATCGCCACCCTGATCATCGGTATCGGGGAGTTCGGCATCGTCGCCGTGCTCCCCCTGTGGCTCCAGTTCACCCTCGGCTACAGCGCCCTCCAGGCGGGGCTGGCACTGGTGCCCGTTGCCATCGGCAGCTTCGTCGCCAGCGGCGCCAGCTTCGGCATGGCCGCCAAGGTCTCCCCGCTGGGGCAACTGCGGGTGGGGCTTGCCCTGGAGGCGGTCGGGCTGGCCGGAGTCGGGCTGATCGCCACTCCGGACAGCTCCTGGTGGTCCGTCTCGCTCGTGCTGTTCCTGTACGGGATCGGCGTCGGCTTCGCCACGGCGCAGGTCACCAACGTCGTACTCGACGATGTCCCCGAGGACAGGTCGGGCCAGGCGTCCGGCGTCCAGAGCGCCTTCCGCCAACTCGGCTCCGCGCTGGGTATCGCCGCTCTGACCACGGTGTTCTTCACCACCCTCAGCAGCCGGTTGCACGACCGCCTCACGGATGCCGGGCTGACGGCCACGGCGTCCGACAAGTTCACGGGCGCGGTCACCGACAGCGCGGGCGCCGCCATCGGCCCCCTGGCCGACCACGCGCGTACCGCCTCCGTCGCGGACGCGGCACGCGCGGCGATGACCGACGGGGTCACCCTCGGCGGCTACCTCGCCGCCGGGTTCGTCGTCCTGGGGCTCATCGCCTCGTTCCTCATCCCCTCCACCCCCGCCAAGGAGACCGCCTTGCCCGCCCCGACGCCCTCCCCCGGACCGGAAACGGACCCCGTAGGACCCGCGCGTCCCGTGCGGTCCTGAGCCGGGCACCGGGCGACGGCGCGGGGCGCGTTCCCGTCCCCCGGCCGTCGCGTAGGTGTCCCGGGGTGTCACCCAGCGGCGGCCCGGCCCGCTGGCGCTGAAGCGCGGGGAGGGGCGGAGTTCCGCAGGGCGGTGACCGCGCGACGGGTGTCCTCGGTGACCAGGTCGGCGTTGATCTGGCCCGCGGCCGTGGCGCCCGCAGCCGCTGCGGCGCCGACCTGGGCGGGCAGATCGGTGACGTTGCCCGCGATCCACACGCCGGGCACGCCGGTACGGCCTGCCGCGTCGGCGGGCACGTACTCGCCGACGCCGAGCGGGTGTTCCTCCGCGTGCAGCCCCAGCTTCGCGAGGAAGCCGACGCGCGCCACCATCCGGGGCGAGACCGTCAGCGCCTCACACCGTACGAGCGTGCCGTCGGCCAGCCGTACGCCCGCGAGGCGGTCCCGCACGGTCTCGACGGCCGCCACCTCGCCCTCCACGACGGCGATACCGCGTGCGGCGAGCTGCTCCGCCTCCTCGGCCGACGGCGGCGGCATGGTGTGCGTGAGGAGCGTGACATCGTCGCTCCACTGCCGGAAGAGAAGCGCCTGGTGCACAGCCATGGGCCCGCTGGCCAGCACCCCGATGGCCTGGTCACGCACCTCCCAGCCGTGGCAGTACGGGCAGTGCAGGACGTCACGGGCCCAGCGCTCGCGCAGTCCCGGAACATCGGGCAGCTCGTCCACCAGCCCCGTGGCAACCAGCAGCCGGCGCGCACGGGCCGTCCTGCCGTCGGCCAGCGCCACCTCGAATCCTTCACCGGCGTCCGTACCGGGAGATACGGCGCCCTGGTCACCGTCCACGGCTCCGCCCGCACGGGTCACGGCTCCGCCGTCGCCTGACACGGCATCGTCGCCGCCGTTCACGGCTTCATCGGCGTGGGTCACGGTCGCGACCTCGCCGGGTACGACGTGGCCGCCGTAGCGCCGGACCTCCGCCCTGCCGCGCTCCAGAAGTTCGGCCGGTGGCATTCCGTCCCTGGCCAGCAGTCCGTGCACGCCGTCGGCCGGTGCGTTGCGCGGGGCGCCGGCGTCGACGACCACCACCGAGCGCCGGGCCCTTGCCAGCATCAGGGCCGCGTTCAGACCGGCGGCGCCGCCGCCGATCACCACCACGTCGTAGCTGTCCCGCAGTTCATCGGCCGGGCGCACTTCGCCGGTCATCCGCAGTTCCTCGGTCACCTTGACCACCTCCTCATGGCCCCGACCCTGCGGTACGACCCACGAGACAAGCAAGTCCTGTTGCTGTTATGGCAAGCTGGGGGCATGGACAACGATCTCGACGGCGCGCTCGAAGCGGTGGGACCACGACTGCGTGCGCTGCGCCGGCAGCGCGAAGCCACGCTGACCGAGCTGTCGGCCACGACCGGCATCTCGGTGAGCACCCTGTCCCGGCTGGAGTCCGGCACCCGTCGGCCGACCCTCGAACTGCTTCTCCCGCTGGCCAAGGCACACGGCGTCAGCCTGGACGAACTCGTCGATGCCCCGCCCACCGGAGACCCCCGCGTCCACCTGCGCCCGGTCACGCTGCACGGCATGACGATGCTGCCGCTGACCCGCAAGGCAGGCGGCATCCAGGCGTACAAGCTCGTCATCCCGGGCGGCGAGCCGCCCAAGGACCCCGTTCTCCAGACCCACGAGGGCTACGAATGGCTCTACGTCCTCAACGGGCGGCTCCGCCTCGTTCTCGGCGAACACGATCTGGTCCTCCCGCCGGGAGAGGCCGCCGAGTTCGACACCCGGGTGCCCCACTGGTTCGGCGCCGCCGACGGCGAACCGGTCGAGGTCCTCAGCCTGTTCGGCAGGCAGGGCGAACGCGCGCATCTGCGCGCCCGCCCCAAGGTGAAACCGACGGAGACCCCGGCTGCCACCGACGCCTCGGCGAACTCCACGGCGTCCCCCTCCTCCCGTTCCTCCCGCTCCTCCCCTGCCTCCCGCTCCTCCACGAAGGGCGATCTGGGCGTTTAATACCGTTATGGGAGGCCACCCGGGTGACATGACGCGTTACGGCTACTTCCTTTCGTCCGAGGAGTCGGGCCCCCACGAGTTGGTGGAGCACGCACGGCTCGCCGAGCAGGCGGGATTCGAGGGGCTGTGGATCTCCGACCACTTCCACCCGTGGAACGACGAGCAGGGTGAGAGTCCCTTCGTGTGGTCCGTCATCGGTGCGCTCGCCGAGGCAGTGCGGCTGCCCGTCGAGACGGCCGTGACGTGCCCGACGGTGCGGCTCCACCCCGCTGTTGTCGCGCAGGCAGCGGCGACGAGCGCCGCGCTGCTGGACGGTCGCTTCCGGCTGGGCATCGGCACGGGTGAGGCGCTCAACGAGCAGATACTGGGGGACGCCTGGCCCCCGGCGGGCGTACGCCTGGAGATGCTGGAGGAAGCCGTGCATGTGATGCGCGCGCTGTTCACCGGCAAGGAGACGAACCATCACGGCAAGCACTACACCGTGGAGAACGCCCGGCTCTACACCCTGCCCGAGCAGCCCGTCCCGCTGGACGTGTCCGCCTTCGGGCCCCGTTCGGTCGAGATCGCGGCGCGTATCGGCGACGGACTGATCACCATGGCCCCGGACGAGAAGGTGATCTCGCGCTTCCACGCCGCCGCCTCGGAGGCGTCGCAGGGAGCCGACGGCTCCGAGGGCTCAGAGCGCTCCGGGCCGAGCGGCAGGCCGGTCAGCGGAGGTCTCAAGGTGTGCTGGGACACCGACCGCGAGGAGGCCGTCCGGACGGTCCACCGGCTGTGGCCGAACCAGTTCCTTCCCGGCGAACTGGGCCAAGTCCTGCGTACGCCGCGCCACTTCGAGCAGGCGGCACAGCTCGTCACCGAGGAGACCGTCAGCTCCTCGGCCGTCTGCGGCAACGACGCCGACGAGCACGTCCGGGCGCTCCGCGCCTTCGCCGACGCCGGCTGCGACTGGGTCTACGTCAACCAGATCGGCCCCAACCGGCTGGGCTTCTTCGACTTCTACCGCAACGAGGTCCTGCCCCGCCTCAACGGCTGATCCACGCCCACCCGCTGAGCCAGGCCCATCGGTTGAGGCGGCGGCTCGTCCGTACCCGGGTCTACGCCCGCACCCGCGCGGCAACCGCGCGTGCCGCACGTGCCGTGAGCGTGGCGCCCAGCGCGGTCACGGTCGCGCCACCGAGGGCCTGCACGGCGAGGCGTGCGGCCCGCCTGCCGGGTGCGGGGGTGGGCTTCTCACGGGGCGCGTGGGTCTGGTCGCCGCGTGCGAGGCTCATCAACTGGGCGATGTGGAGCGCCGGTTGACCTGTGTTCGCGCCGGCGTCGGCGAGCTGGGTCCTGCAGGAGAAGCCGTTGGCCACGACGGCGGTCTCCGGCCCGGCCGCGCGGACGCCGGGCAGCAGCCCCTGTTCGCCGCAGTCCATGGAGATCCCGTACTTGCCGTTCTCGAAGCCCCAGGAACCTGCCAGGCCGCAGCAGCCGCCGGTGAGTTCCTCGGTCTCCAGGCCCATCTTCTCCAGCAGCCACCGTTCGCCGTCCGTACCTCCCGTGGCGCGCTGATGGCAGTGACCCCACAGCAGGGCCTTCTCCGGGATGCCGGGTCGTCGGCTTGACGTGGACGCGGACGCGGTCCCGGGGAGCGTGGGCGGGGTCAGCTCGAAGGCGCGGAAGAACTCGGCGAAGTGGTAGGTGCTCCCGGCCAGCCGGCGTGCGTCGTCGTCGTGCGGGAGGAGTTTGGTGAGTTCGTCCTTGAAGACGGCCGTACAGCTCGGTTCCATGCCGACGACGGGCGTACCGGCGTGCAGGTGGGGGCGCAGCACGTCCACGACGGCGTGCAGGTACCGTTCGGCCGCCCCGAGGAACCCGTAGTCGTAGAGCGGGCGCCCGCAGCACACGTGCTGTTCGGGCAGGATGACCCGGCGCCCCGCGGCCTCCAGCGCCTCGACGCAGGCGACGCCCGCTTCGGTGTGGAAGTGGTTGGTGAAGGTGTCGGGGAAGAGGACCACAGGCGGACCGCCGGGGTTGGCGCTGCCGCCCCGCTCCCTGAACCAGCGCTGGAGCGTCATGGGCGCGAAGGCCGGCAGCGGCCTGCGCCGGTCGATGCCCGCCACGAGCTTGGCGACGTGGGAGAGGCCGGGTGCATGGGTGAGGAGGTTCGCGGCTTCGGGGAAGCGCGAGGCGAGCCGTGCGCCCTGGTCGATGAAGCCGAAGGCGTAGGCGTGCCGGGGCCGCCACCGGCGCAGCGACTTGTAGTGGTGGTGCAGGAACTCGGCCTTGTACGTGGGGATGTCCACGTCGACGGGGCAGTCGCTGGTGCAGCCCTTGCAGGCGAGGCAGAGGTCCAGGGATTCCGCGACCTCCCTGGACTGCCATCCGTCCGTGACGGTCTCGCCCCGCAGCATCTCGTACAGCAGCCTGGCCCTGCCGCGCGTGGTGTGCTTCTCCTCGCGGGTGACCTGGTAGCTGGGGCACATGGTCTGCTCGGGTTCCGGGTTGCGGCACTGGCCGACGCCGACACAGCGCAGGGTCGCGTGCGTGAAGTCGCCCCCGTCCTGCGGGTAGGCGAACACGGTCCTGGGGTGTGCCGGTGCCGAGGCCGGGCCCAGCCGCAGGTCCTCGTCCAGCGGGTAGGCGTCGATGACCTTGCCGGGGTTCATCTTGGCCTCCGGGTCCCAGATCAGCTTGAACTCGCGCATGGCACGCAGGAGTTCGGGCCCGTACTGCCGCTCCAGCAGCTCGCCGCGCTGCTGGCCGTCCCCGTGCTCGCCGGAGAGCGAACCGCCGTACGAGGAGACGAGGTCGGCCGCCTCCTCCAGGAACCGCCGGTAGCGCGCGATGCCTTCCGCGCTGTGCAGGTCGAAGCTGATACGGGAGTGGATGCAGCCCTGCGCGAAGTGCCCGTACATCGCGCCGCGCAGGCCGTGCGTGTCCATCAGGGCGCTCAACCGCCGGATGTAGTCGCCCAGTTGGCCGGGCGGTACGGCCGAGTCCTCCCAGCCGGGCCACTGGTCGCCCGAGGGGGGAAAGGCCGTGGAGCCCAGGCCCGCCTCGCGGATGGCCCACAGGTCCTGGGCCAGGCCACCGGACGAGCCGTCAGCGACCGTGACACGGTCGGCGTCGTAGCCCTTGGTCCCCGTCAGCCACGCGGCGAAGGCGCGCGCCTGCTCGGCCGCGTCCTCGCCGGTGTCGGCGCCGAACTGCACCAGCAGCCATGCGCCTCCCTCCGGCCGGGGCAGCTCGCTGATGTGGGACAGGTTCATCTCCTGCCGCCACTGGTCCTCGATCAGCTCCTCGTCGAGCGCCTCCAGCCCGATGGGCCTGAACCGTTCGACGATGTCCGCGACATGCTCGGCCGCGTCGGCGATCTCCTCGTACTCGACGACCACCAGGCTGCGCTCCAGCAGTGCGGGCGTCAGCAGCACCTGGGCGCGCAGCACGGTGGCACAGGTGCTCTCGGTTCCCACCAGCGAGCGGGCCACGTTGAAGCCGTTCTCGGGGAGCAGTTCGTCGAGGTTGAACCCCGAGACCCGGCGCGGCATCCGGGCCACCGAAGGGAAGCCGGCCCGGATGGCGTCCGCGTAACGGTCGCGCAGGTCGCGCAGGCGCGCGTAGATCTCGCCCTTGGCCCCGCCGGCGGCGATGATCTCCTCCAGGGAGTCCTCCTCGTTCACGCCGACCCAGAAGCGGTCACCTCCGTAGGTGACGATCTCCAGCGCCTCGACGTTGTCGGAGGTGCGCGGCCCTGGACCGTAGAGCTGGGCCTGTACGGAGTGGATGCCGCAGGAGTTGTTGCCCACGTTGCCGCCGATCGCGCAGCGCGAGTGTGTGGACGGGTCGGGGCCGAAGATGAGATTCCAGCGGCCGGTGTGCCGGTTGAGCTGTTCGTTGATGACGCCGGGCTCGCAGGTGATGCGGCGCTGCTCGGGCTCGATCTCGCCGATGCGGGTGAGGTGGCGCGAATGGTCGATGACCACGGCGTAGTTCACCGTTTCGCCGGAGAGGCTGGTGCCGCCGCCCCTGTTGAGGATCGGCGCCCCGTACTCGTGGCACAGCCGGTGCACCGTGACCACGTCCTCGACGGTGCGCGGGGTGACCACCCCGATGGGGACCTGCCGGAAGTTGGAGGCGTCGTGCGCGTACATCGCCCTGGCGCCGGGGTCGAAGCGGACCTCTCCCTCGACGCTGTCGCGCAGCGCCTGGGCCAGTTTCCCGACGGCCAGCACCTGACGCGCCCTCGGCGGCCCCCCGGCCCGTGGGTCGGTCTTGGCGGGAATCTCCCGCGTACGGTCGTGCGGCGCCTCAGCCATGGATCTCGCCCTCGCTCGGAACCGGTGTCGTGCTCGGTGGGGAAGCCAGTGGGAACGCCGGTGAGGCGCACGGCGGCGACGGGGACGGCCGTGAGCCCGACGGCGGCGGGGGCGACGGCCGGCCGGGGCGGCTGCCGCGCACCCGGTACGGCTCGGCGTCGGCCCACCGGACCTCAAGGCCCAGCCCCGGCCGCTCGGGGGAAGGCCGCAGCACACCGTCGACCGGGGGCACAGCGCCGTCGAAGACCAGCCGTTCCACGCGTACGTGGTCGTGGAAGTACTCAAGGTGGCGCAGCCGTTCGACCGCACAGAACGCGTGCGTGGAGGCCGCCGGGGCACAGTGCGCCGAGAGATCCACCCCGTGAGCGGCTGCGGAACCCGCGACCCGGAGCAGTCCCGTGATGCCCCCGCAGCGCGTGACGTCCGCCTGGAGGCAGTCCACGGCTCCGCCGTCGAGCAGCGCCGTGAAGTCGCCCAGGAGGTAGCCGTACTCCCCCGCCGCCACCTCGATACGCCCGGGCGCGCTCTCCCGTACCCGCCGCAGCCCCACGGTGTCCTCGGAGCTGACCGGCTCCTCCAGCCAGCGCACGTCCCACTCCTCGGCCAGCCGCCCGGCCCAGTACTGCGCCTCCTTGCGGCCGAGGGCGCCGTTGGCGTCGGTGAACAGCTCCGTACGGTGGCCGATCGCCTGCCGTACGGCGTCCAGCCGTCCCGGGTCCTGGGCCGGGTGGCGGGAGATCTTCAGCTTCACCCGTGGGATGCCCTCTCCCACCCAGGCGCCGAGCTGCTCGGCGAGGCGGTTCACGGGGTAGTTCGTGAAGCCGCCGCTGCCGTAGACCGGCACCCGGTCGTGGAAGGCGGGCAGCGTCCGGTACAGCGGCACCTCCAGCAGCCGCGCCTTCAGGTCCCACAGCGCGAGGTCCACGGCGGACACCGCCATGGCACCCACGCCAGGCCGCCCCGCGTTGCGCACGGCGGCGGACATCAGGCGCGAGGTGGCGGCCGGGGCGAGCGCGTCCTGGCCGGTGACGACGGGGGCGAGCTGCGCATGGACGAAGTCGCCGACCGAGGCGTCCCCGTAGGTGTAGCCGAGTCCCGCACGGCCCAGCGCGTACGCCTGGACGACGATCACCGTGGTGGCCTCCCAGCGCAGGGTGCCGTCCTCCTCGACCCCGCCGGGACCGTCCGTGGGCACACGGAAGGCGTGCACGCCGATGTCCTCGACCCGCGCCTCAGGCCCGCCCATCGCTGTCACCACCTGCCCGCACCCTTGCTCCTCGACCCGGCGCCGACTCGCCCCGTTGGCCCGGCACCAGCTCACACCGTTGATCCGACAGACCGTGGGTACCTCGCCCGTGCCCTCCGAAACGGACGGCTCACCCGCGGCGGGCGGCGTGCCTGTGGCGGGCGAGCAGCGTGTCCATGGGCGGGGTGGCGTGCCCATGGCGGGTGGCGTCGTCGGCCGAAGGTGGCGTCGTCGGAAGGTGCCGCCATCGGAGGGTGCCGTCATCCGATGGAGGCACGGTTTGCGCGGGTGACCGGCGTGGGACCCGATGCGGGACTGTCGCGTCGACCGTGTGGATAGGAAAAATCATGGGGCAGCAAGTAGCTGACTACGTTCTCGGGCGCATCCGCGAGTGGGGCGTCCACCGGGTCTACGGCTATCCGGGCGACGGCATCAACGGCATGCTGGGCGCCTTCGACCGCGCCAAGGGTGACCCCGAGTTCATCCAGACCAGGCACGAGGAGATGGCCGCCTTCATGGCCTGCGGGCACGCCAAGTTCACGGGCGAGGTCGGCTGCTGCACGGCAACCTCGGGGCCTGGCGCGATCCACCTGCTCAACGGCCTCTACGACGCGAAGCTCGACCATCAGCCGGTCGTGGCCGTGGTCGGACAGCAGAAGCGCATGGCACAGGGCACCCACTACCAGCAGGAAGTCGCCCTGGAACATCTCTTCGCCGATGTGTCCGAGTACTGCCAGATCTGCATGGATCCCGGACAGGTACGGCATGTGATCGACCGTGCGTTCAAGACCGCGCTCACGATGCGCGGTGTGGCCACCATCATCCTGCCCGAGGACATCCAGGAGGCCGAGGCCCAGCCCTCGCCGCCCAAGAGCCACGGCTCGGTCTTCTCCAGCGTCGGCTGGAGCCAGCCGCGGGTGCTGCCGAACAAGGACGAGCTGCGCAAGGCCGCCGACGTGCTCAACGAGGGCAACAAGGTCGCCATGCTCGTCGGGCAGGGCGCCGCCAACGCCGAGGCCGAGGTCATCGAGGCGGCGGAACTGCTCGGCGCCGGTGTCACCAAGGCGCTGCTGGGCCGCGAGGTCGTCTCCGACGAACTCCCCTTCGTGACCGGCCCCATCGGGCTGCTGGGCTCGAAGGCCAGCGACGACATGATCATGAACTGCGACACCCTGTTCATGATCGGCAGCAGCTTCCCCTACGGGGAGTGGCTCCCCGACGAGGGCAGCTGCAAGGGCGTGGAGATCGACATCGACGGCCGCATGATCGGCATCCGCTACCCCATGGACGCGCACCTCGTGGGCGATGCCAAGGAAACGCTCAAGGAGCTGATCCCGCTTCTGCACCGCAAGGAAGACCGCTCGTGGCGCGAGGGGATCGAAGAGAACGTCCGCACCTGGAACACGGTGCTGGACAAGCGAGCGGGGCAAAATTTTGAGGGCAAGGTCAACCCGCAGGCGGTCGCCCACGAGGTCTCCCCGCTCCTCCCGGACGGCGCCATCCTCACGGCCGACTCCGGCTCGGCCACCAACTGGTGGGCCCGGCACGTCAAGCTCCGTGACGGCATGCGCGCCTCGCTCTCCGGAACCCTGGCCACCATGGGCCCCGGCGTCCCGTACGCGATCGCCGCGCGCTTCGCCTACCCGGAAAGGCCCGTGATCGCCTTCGTCGGGGACGGTGCCTTCCAGATGAACGGCATGAACGAAATGATCACGGTCAAACGCTATGCGGACCGCATGTCGGGATCCGCACCGCTGATCTTCTGCGTGTTCAACAACCAGGACCTCAACCAGGTCACCTGGGAGCAGCGCGCCATGGGCGGCGACCCCAAGTACCCCGGCTCCCAGTACATCCCCGACTTCCCCTACGCCCGCTACGCCGAGCTGGTCGGCCTGAAGGGCATCCACTGCGACGACCCGAAGAAGGTCACCGAAGCCTGGCAGCAGGCGCTGACCAGCGACCGGCCTGTGGTGCTGGAGTTCGTGGTGGACAACGAGATCGCCCCGATCCCACCGCACATCATGAAGGACCAGGCGAAGAAGGCCGTCAAGGCGGGGATCAAGGACCCGGAGCGGACCGGAATCGCGGCGAAGGGCTTCCGCCAGAAGCTCACCGACGTCTACGAGAACCTGCCGGGCCGCAAGCACGACTGAACACGCCTGGCGCGCTCCCGCGCCGGCACAGCGCGGAGTGGTGACCGCGACCGGCGCGGGAGTGGTGACCGGCCCTGGTCCCCCGCAGAGGTGCGGGGGACCAGGGCCTGGCGCAACCCATCGGGGACCTGGCTGGGGACCTGACCGCGGTGACCTGACCGGGGCGACACATGGCGTTCCCGCCCGGCGCGTGACCGCGCCGGAGCGGTCGCCGGTACGTCGCGGGAGCGGGGCGCCGCTTCCGGGCCGCCACAGCTCCGGCGGAGCCGTCACAACACCGCCGGAGCCGTCAACAACCCCGGCGGAGCCGTCGCGGCTTCAGGAGCCGCACGTCACAGCTCCAGGATCCAGGCCAGGAAGTAGACGACGAAGCAGGCGACGATCACGCCGATCACGATCACCGGCGCCTTGCTCCACCCCTTGACGGGGTTGTGCTTCTCGTCGGGCCCCGCGTCCGGGGTGCTGCCCTCGGCCGGAGGTGTCTCCCCTGGCGGCACCGTGCCGCCGCGCTCCAGACCGGGGGTGCGGTCGGGATCAGGATCGGCTTGTCCGGGTGTCATGACCGACGGGTGGACCTCTGGGCGCCTTCTACACGTGGGGTACGGGATTTCCTCACCGGGCACCGAGCCCTCCCTGCTCCGCCCCTGCCCCGCCCTTTCGCTCCCCCGGTGACTCCGCCTCCAGCGGCTCCCGGGTGGTCTGAGCCATCCGGGCCCCTTGGCTGAACAGCGCGTTTCGGCACCGGCCACGCGGATACCCCTGGCCAGGTCGCCACATTCGCAGCCAGGAGGAACCATGGCGCCCCCGACGCACGAGAACGAGCCAGCCGGAGAACCCAGCATCCCGGGCCGTCCGGGGCCCGAGACCCCGCAGTTGGAGGAGCCGACCACTCCCCGCGAACCGTTGCCTGCCAAGCGGGACCAGTCGGGTCCTGAGGTGTACTCACCGACGGGGGACCCGGTGGACGCCGACCCGGAGGTACGGGCGCAGACGGGCCCCCGCCTGACGACCGCGCAGGGACTGCGGCTTCCGGACACCGACCACTCGCTCAAGGCCGGGGAGCGCGGTCCCGTACTGCTCCAGGATCACCACCTGCGCGAGAAGGTCATGCACTTCGACCACGAGCGCATCCCGGAGCGTGTGGTGCACGCGCGCGGTGCGGCTGCGCACGGGGTCTTCCGCGGTTACGGCACCGCTGCCCAGGTCTGCAAGGCCGGGTTCCTGGCCAAGGACGCCGAAACGCCGGTGTTCGTCCGCTTCTCCACCGTGCTCGGCTCGCGTGGCTCGGCCGACACCGTGCGCGACACCCGTGGTTTCGCAACCAAGTTCTACACCGCCGAGGGCACCTTCGACCTGGTCGGGAACAACATCCCGGTGTTCTTCATCCAGGACGCCATCAAGTTCCCCGACATCATCCACGCGGGCAAGCCGCACCCCGACCGGGAGATCCCCCAGGCGCAGAGCGCGCACGACACGTTCTGGGACTTCGTCTCGCTGCACACCGAGGCCACGCACCACACCTTCTGGAACATGTCGGACCGGGGCATCCCGCGCTCGTTCCGGATGATGGAGGGCTTCGGTATCCACACGTTCCGGCTGGTCAACGCGCAGGGCGACACCACGCTGGTGAAGTTCCACTGGAAGCCCAAGGCCGGGGTGCACTCCCTCATGTGGGAGGAGGCCCAGATCGCCAACGGCATCGACCCGGACTTCCACCGGCGCGACCTCGCGGACGCCATCGAGGCGGGCGCCTATCCGGAGTGGGAGCTGGGCATCCAGACCTTCCCCGACACCCCGGAGCAGACCTTCGAGGGCATCGATCTGCTCGACCCCACCAAGATCGTCCCCGAGGAGTGGGCGCCGGTGCAGCCCATCGGACGGATGACGCTGACCGCCAACCCGTCCAACTTCTTCGACGAGACGGAACAGGTCGCCTTCCACCCCGGCCACCTCGTGCCCGGCATCGACATCACCGACGACCCGCTGCTGGCGGGGCGCCTGTTCTCGTATCTCGACACCCAGATCAGCCGGCTGGGCGGTCCCAACTTCGCGCAGATCCCGATCAACAGGACCCACGCGCCCGTCAACGACATGCTGCGCGACGGCATGCACCAGACGGCCGTGCACTCCGGCGTCGCGCCGTACCACCCCAACTCCCTCGACGGGGGCTGCCCGTTCCAGGCCGGCGCCGCCGAGGGCGGTTACGTGGAGGTGCCGCTGGAGATCGCCTCCGGGGCCAGGAAGGTGCGCGAACAGCCCGCCTCCTTCGACGACCACACCACCCAGACCCGCCGCTTCTGGCTCAGCCTCACCCCGGTGGAGCGCGAGCATGTGATCGCCGCGTACACCTTTGAGCTGAGCAAGTGCTACGAGGACACGGTCAAGGAGCGCAACCTGCGGGTACTGGCCGACATCGACCCCGTGCTGTGCACCCAGGTCGCCGCCGGGCTCGGCATGCCGGCCCCGGACCCTTCGGGCCCGCTCCCCCAGCTCGACCCCAGCCCCGCGCTCTCCCAACTCGGCGGATCCTGGCCGACCGACGGCCGGGTCCTGGGCATCGTCGCCGACGAGAACAGCGACCTGGCAGCCCTGGCGTCCCTGCGCGGCGCGGTGCTCGACGGCGGCATGGTCCCGCTGGTGATCGCCCCGCACGGCGGAACGCTGAAGAGCGGCGGCGCCGCACCCGTGGTCGTTCAGCGCACCTTCGCCAACGCGCGCTCCATCGAGTTCGACGCGCTGCTGGTCGCGGGCGTGCCCGCGCAGGGCGACGACGCCTACGGTGCGCGGGACGTGAAGGCGGGTCAGGGGCTGGGAAGCGGCGGTACCGACCCGCGCGTCCTGCACCTGCTGGCCGAGGCGTACCGGCACGCCAAGGCGCTGGGCGCCTGGGGCGGCGGCGGTGATGTGCTCAGCGCGGCCGGCTGCCCTGCCGGAGTGCCGGGAGTCATCGTGGACGACGACCCGCACACGGTCCTCGACCAGGTCAGGACGCTGCTGGAGACCCACCGCGTGTGGGACCGCTTCCCGCCGGCCCCCTCCGTCTACTGAACCGACCGGCCGCGGCACCGAGCCGCCGGAGCACCGAGCCGCCGGAGCACCGGGCGGCCGGAGCACCGGGCGGCCGGAGTACCGAGCGGACAGCGCCCCGGAGCACGCGTGCTCCGGGGCGCCGGCTATGCCAGGGAGAGCAGTGCGACCGCGGCCCCCGCGCAGACGAGGCCGAGCGCCTGTGCCCGGGTGAGGCGCTCACGCAGGACGGTGACGCCGAGCAGGACGGGGATGGCCGGATAGAGCGCGGTGAGGACGACGGCGAGGGACAGCAGTTGCTCGCGGGTGGCGAGGGTGTAGAGCGTGATCGCCACCGTGCCGAGCGCCCCGGCACCGAGGCAACCCCAGGCGGGTCCCCGGGGCATGCGCAGCCGGCCCGGCCGGTGTACGGCCAGGGGGAGAAGGGCCAGGACCGAGGCGGCGCGGCTGGCGACCAGGGGCCACAGGCCGGCGGCCGGGTCGGCCTGGGAGAGCGCGACGAACTGGAGGGCGAAGCCGACTCCGGCGAGGAAGCCGTCACCGGCTCCCGAGGCGGTGGCGGTTTCGCCGTGTGTGTCGGCGCGCCCTGAGCGGGAGATGAGCCACAGCGCGGGCGGCGCCACGGCGATGCCGCACCAGGCCGGCAGCCCCGGCCTGTCGCCCAGCAGCGCGACGCCCACGAGTACCGGGAGGGCGACGGCTGCCACGTCGCTCAACGGAACGACGACGCTGAAGCGTCCGCCGCTCATGCCCCGGTAGAGGAAGGCAACGCCCAGACCTGTACCGACTCCCGAGAGCGCTCCCCAGCCCAGTGCGCCGGCGCCGATGTGCGGCGCTGCGACGAAGGGCGCGACGGCGAGGACGAGGGCCGTGCCGCCCATCTGGCCGATGAGGGCCACGGCGGCGCTGTCCACGCGGCGCGCTAGCAGCCCGTTCAGGAAGTGCGTGGCCCCGAAGTACAGAGCCGACATCAGCGCGAGCGTCTCACCCATCGTCCTGCCGTATCCCCTCACGGTGTACGCGGTCCGCCCGGCACACCGGGCACGTCGTGCATGCCTCATGCGTGGCCGGGAAAGGGCGGTCCGAAACAGCCGCACCCGGGCCGGTGTGAGCGCCCCCGCGGCCCCGGCCGGTGCGGGTTTCGTACGGCGTGCGTGGTGTTACCCGGCGCCCGACAGGCACGTCATTCGACAGGAGAGGACACGCCGTGAGTACTGCGCAGATCGAGCGCGCCCAGGCCGCACGGCTTCCCGAGGACGACGTCGTCGGCATCCTGCTGACGCAGCACGCCCGGATACGCGACCTGTTCGCCGCCGTGCGTAACGGGCCGGCCGAGCGGCGTCAGGAACGGTTCGACCAGCTGAGGATGGTGCTGGCGGTGCACGAGACCGCCGAGGAGATGGTCGTCAGGCCGCGGACGAAGGAGCTGGTGGGAGAGCGGGAGGCCGAGGCACGCAACGAGGAGGAGAAGGAGGCCACCAAGGTTCTCTCCGAACTGGAGCGGCTTGACGTCGACAGCGAGCGATTCCGTACCCTGCTCGACGAGTTCGAGGAGTCCGTGAGCGAACACGCCGACCGCGAGGAGCGCGAGGAGTTCACCGTCCTGCGGCGCGTGTACGACCAGGAGCAGCGCAGCCGGCTGGGCAAGCGGCTGCTGGCCGTGGAGAAGGTGGCGCCCACCCACCCGCACCCGGCCACGGCAGGATCGAGGACGGCGCAGTGGGCCGTGGGCCCCTTCGCCTCCCTCGTCGACCGGGCCCGTGACGCGGTCAACTCGACCCGCGGCCCGAACGACGACTACTGACGCCCTGCCCGGCCACTCCCCCGGGCGCCGGGCCCCCTGCCCCCGGGCCCCGGCAACCACGCGCGTCCCAGATGCGGGCATTCTGGGCCAGTGCCCGCATCCGGGATGCGCGCGGCGCGGTCAGGCGTCGGGACCGAGTCGGGACCGAGGAGTCAGTCGGCGGGACCGAGGAGCGAGAACAGGGCGCCTTGCGGATCGCGCAGCGTCACGGCGGTACCCCGGGGCGTCTCGTAGGGCAGCGTGACGACCTCGCCGCCGGCGCCGACCGCGGCAGCCGTCGCCGCGCCTACGTCCCGCACCGGGAAGGAGACCTCCCAGCGGGCACGCAGCCGGGGGTCGGGCGTCGCCTCAATACCGCCTCCGATGAGTGCGGCGACCGGCTCACCACCGACGAGGAGCCGCACCTCGTCGTGCTGTTCCTCGTAACTCACCCGGTAGCCGGGGGACTTGGCCCAGTCGAAGACCTCACCGTAGAAAAGGGCGGCGGCGAACGCGTCGTTGGTGTGCAGTTCCAGCCAGGCAGGCGCATGCCCGGCGCCGATGGCCCAGCCCGGAGCGCGGTCACCCTCCCACAGCCCGAAGGCGGCGCAGTCCCGGTCGGCCGCCACCACCGCACGGCCCCTGCCCAGCTCAAGGGGGCCGACAGCGACGGTCGCGCCCCGCTCCACGACGCGCGAGGCGGCCTCATCCGCGCTGGTCACGGCGAAGAACACCGTCCAGCGCACCGCCAGCCCCGGCGAGACACTCGTCTCGTTGAACCCCGCGACCGGCTCACCGTCCTGCGTGGCCACCCGGAACTCAGGCCCCAGCGTGCCGTCCTCGAACGACCAGTCCAGTACCGCTCCGTAGAAGTCCTCCGTCGCTGCCATGTCACCCGTTGTCAGGCTCACCCAGCAGGGCGCCCCTGAAGCCGCATCCATCTCCACACCTCCGCCGACGCCACGCGCCGGCACGATATTCGTCCCCCTCGGCCCCTCACCCCTTCCGCCCCTCGCCCCTCGGACGTGACGCTTACGGGGCCTGTGTTCCGGGTGGCCCGGCCCCGGGGGTGCTAAAACCGGGCGCGCGGCCCGTTCGGCATCCGGACGGACCGGCCCCGCGTGGTGACGGGAGCGAGCACAGCGTGACGGATTCAGCCGCGGTCGCGCCAGGAGCCCGGCGGATGCGCCGGCGGGACCAGGTCGGCGACGAGACCGTAGTGGTCGCTCGCCCACACACCGTCCACCGCCTCGGCGAACACCCGCTCGCACCGCGTGACGTGGAGTGTCGGCCCGTGGTCGCCGCAGCGGACCATGACGTAGTCGATGCGCCGCCCCTCGTCCTCCGGCATGTCGCCGCGCCGGACAAGGGGGTTGGCCGGCGAGAACGTGTGGCCTGGCTCGTCCGGGTGGGCCGCCGCCCACGCGTCCAGGTAACAGACGCTCACGCCGTCCAGCGACTGGCGCCCCGTCCAGAACCGGACGCTGGCCGCGTCCGGAGCCGCGTCGAAGTCGCCCAGCAGCACGACGTGCCCCGAGCCCGCCATGGAGTCGATCAGCCGGGCCGCCATGACGGCCTGCGCCTCGCGCTCCGCCTCGTACCCCCGGGGCCAGCTCGGCTTGTGGTGAGCGATCAGTACCGTCCCGAACGGCCCCGGAGCCCGCACCTCCACCACCGTCAGGCCACGCCACGCGCCCGCTTCCGTCCGCCCCGTGTCCGGGAAGGCGGTCGCCCGTACGGCGCCGAGCGGCCAGCGGCTCGCCAGTACGGCGCCGACGCCGCTCGCCGACCAGCGGGGGTGCGCGACCAACTGCCAGCCGCCGCCCAGCAGTTCGGCGGTTCCGTCGTGGTCCCCTTCCCCGACCACCTCTTGCAGCGCGACGATGTCGGGGCGCCAGCTCTCGATGCCCCGGGCCAGTACGTGCCTGCGCCGGTCCCAGTCCGCGTAGGTCCGCTCCAGCACGTTCACCGTCATCACCCGGAGAGTGCCCCTGACCGCGCCCGCACGGCCCTCAGCCATGGAAGCGGATCACCCCCTTCGGCACGACGCGCATGCCGGCACGGCGCACCCGGTCCCCGCGCACACGTCCGGGTGCGCCCGGTCCCCGCGCACGGTGTCATCGCGCGGGCGCCGCACCGGCCCTGCGGCGGTCCAGGCGCTCGCGCTGGGGTACGACGGTGTACTTCGGGTCCTCGGCCGAGGCGCGGCCCGCGTGGAAGACCGCCAGCCGGGTGCAGGCGGAGGCGGCCAGCAGGGCGCCGCCGGAGAGCACCGCTGCGGTACGTGACCGGGTGGCGGCCGTCGCGCACAGGGCCCCCGCGGCGGTGAGGCCCTTCGCCGCGCGCGAGAAGCGTCCCGCCGTGCCGGTGCGGTAGGTCTCGGCGATCATGCCGAGGCGGCCCTCCATCGCCCGGGTCGCGCCGCTCTCCAGCGCTGCGCCGAACAGTGCGGCGCCCCGCGCGGCACGTGCCTCGCCCGTGGGGCCGGTGAGCAGGGCCATTCCGGCGGCGGCAGCGGTCGCGGAGCCCGCGAAGACGAACGGCAGCTCGCGGTAGCCCTCGTGCCAGGCAGGCACGGCCGTATCGGCTGCCAGGACGGCGGTGTAGGTGGCGACGGCGGGGCCGAGGAGCCCGGCGCCGACGGTCGCGGCCGTGCCGGTGCGCGGCAGCAGCCCCGTGAGGTCGCTGACGGCGGCGGCGCCCGCTGCCGGACCGTAGGCGGCGAGCAGCCAGGAGCCCATGCTCATGGGCGAGGTGGGCTTGACGACGCGCAGCATGTTCGCGAACCGTGAGGGCCTGCCGAGGTCATGGATGAGGGCTGCGGCCGAGCCCGCGATCGCGACCGTCGAGGAGACCTTGAGCGCGCGTGCCGTCACCGGGCTGCCGGTCAGATGCGCGCCGGTTGCCAGCACCGAGCCCGCGCCTGCGAGGCCGCCGAGGAAGAAGTACCCGGCGATGTTGGCGGGCTTCCACGCGGGGATGTTGAGGACGGGCTTGCCGTAGTAGGAGGTGAACTCGGCGCGCGGGACCACGGTTTGCTCGCCCCTGCCGCTGCGCCGCCCTCCCTTGCGGCGCCGGCGCCACGGGCCCGGCGTGGCGGGTTCCGATCCGTTGCCGCTCGTCGGTGTGCTGCTCATCGGCGTGCTGTCCCCTTTCCGGCGCGGCCCGTTCCGGCGAAGACGGCGGCGGCTCCGGCGAGCAGAGTGAGCGCGGCCGTACCCGCGTGCCGCCACATCGCGGGCAGGTCGCGGGTGGTGACGACGGGGTCGGGCGGCAGGCCGTAGACCTCGGGTTCGTCCAGCAGGAGGAAGAACGCGCCGTCGCCGCCGACGCCGTCCTCCGGGTCCGCGCCGTAGAGCCTGGCGCCGCTCACTCCGGCAGCCTGGAGTTCCCCGACCCGCCGTTCGGCCTGCTCGCGCAGCGCGTCGAGCGGGCCGAACCTGATGGACTCGGTGGGGCACGCCTTCGCGCAGGCGGGCTCCTGTCCGGCGCCGAGCCGGTCGTAGCACATGGTGCACTTGAACGCGCGTCCGTCGCCCGGCCGTTGCTCGATGACGCCGTACGGGCAGGCGGGCACGCAGTAGCCGCAGCCGTTGCAGATGTCCTCCTGGACGACCACGGTGCCGAACTCCGTACGGAAGAGGCTGCCGGTGGGGCAGACGTCCAGGCACGCCGCGTGCGTGCAGTGCTTGCACACGTCGGAGGACATCAGCCAGCGCAGTTCGGAGCCGTCCTGCGGGGTCGTGCCCGGCGCTTCGGAGCCCTGTCCCGCGAGGGAGAAGACATCGACGCCCGAGTGGTCGGGAGCTGAGGGCAGAGCCTCGGCGGGCCTGCTCTGTTCGATGAAGGCGACGTGCCGCCAGGTGGAGGCGCCGAGCCCCTGGGTGTTGTCGTAGCTCATCCCGGTCAGCTCCATGCCGTCCTCCGGGATCGCGTTCCACTCCTTGCAGGCCACCTCGCACGCCTTGCAGCCGATGCAGACCGACGTGTCGGTGAAGAAGCCGACCCTCGCGGGACGTTCCTCATCCCGCAGGGTGGGCCAGGGCAGCTGATCCGTCACCCGCGTACCTCCGTTCCCGTCTCTTCCGTGACCCCCGCGCGCTCGCGGTAGCCGGACAGCAGCGCCAGGAGTTCGGGGCCTCGCGGGCGCCGTCCGGGCCTGATGTCGGCGGTGAGCGCCTTGACCTCCTGGATGTGGACGTTGGGGTCGAGTGCCAGCGCGGTCAGCTCGTTGGCCGCGTCGCCGCGCGAGTAGCCGTTGCGCCCCCAGTGGTAGGGCAGCCCGATCTGGTGAACCTCCTGGCCGCCCACCCGCAGCGGCGCCATACGCGCGGTGACCAGGACCCGCGCCTCGACGGCCCCGCGCGCCGTGACGATCGTGGCCCAGCCGGCGTGCTCCAGGCCGCGGGCCGAGGCGAGCTGCGGGGAGACCTCGCAGAAGAACTCGGGCTGCAGCTCGGAGAGGTACGGCGACCAGCGGGTCATACCTCCCGCCGTGAAGTGCTCGGTGAGCCGGTACGTGGTGATGACGTACGGGTAGACGCCGGAGCCGGCCTCCCGGCCGCTGGGGTGGTAGCGGTTGTCCTCGTGCGCGAAGAGCTGCCGTACGGGGCTGCGCTGCTGGTGGGGGTGGAGGGGGTTGGTGACGGGCGAGTCCTGCGGCTCGTAGTGGGTGGGCATGGGGCCGTCGACGAGTCCGGCCGGCGCGTACAGCCAGCCCTTTCCGTCGGCCTGCATGATGAACGGGTCGGTACCGGAGAGCGCGTCGGGCCCCGTGGCGCCGGGCTCCGGGCGGAAGGAGGGTGCGCGGTCCTCGATGAAGTCGGGGACGTCGTAGCCGCTCCAGCGGCCGTCCGCTTCGTCCCACCACACCAGGGACTTGGCGGCGCTCCAGGGTGCGCCTTCGGGGTCGGCGGAGGCGCGGTTGTAGAGGATGCGCCGGTTGGCAGGCCAGGACCAGGCCCACTCGGCGGCGATCCAGTTCTGTTCGGTGTGCGGCTTCTTGCGCGCCGCCTGATTGACGCCGTCCTTGTAGACCCCGCAGTAGATCCAGCAGCCGCAGGTGGTGGTCCCGTCGTCACGCAGCTCCTGGTAGCGGGTGAGTGGACTGCCGTCCGGGTGACGGCCGTTGATCTCGGCGAGCACGGATTCGGCGACCGGCTCGTCCAGCGGCCCGTCGACCGGGTAGTCCCAGGTCAGATCGAGCACAGGCCGGTCTGCCCGCTCGGTGGAGCCGCGCAGCCGCTCCTTGATGCGGCGCCCGAGGTGGTACGTGAACCACAGGTCGCTGCGCGCCTCGCCGTCGGGCTCCTTGGCCGGGTAGTGCCACTGGAGCATGCGGTTGGTGTTGGTGAACGAGCCCGCTTTCTCCGTGTGCGCTGCCGCGGGGAAGAAGAAGACCTCGGTACCGATGTCTTCCGTCCGCAGTTCGCCGGTCTCGGTCTCGGGGCCGTCCTTCCACCAGGTCGCCGACTCGATGAGGGAGAAGTCGCGCACGACGAGCCAGTCGAGGTTCGCCATGCCGAGCCGCTGCATACGGGCGTTGGCCGAGCCGACCGCCGGGTTCTCGCCGAGCAGGAAGTAGCCCTTGCACTCCCCCTTGAGCTGCGCGAGCACGGTGTCGTACGTGCTGTGCGAGCCGGTCAGGCGGGGCAGATGGCCGAAGCAGAAGTCGTTGTCAGCCGTGGCCGCCTCACCCCAGTACGCCTTGAGCAGGCTGACGACGTAGGCGCCCATGTCGCCCCAGAAGCCCTTGTCCGTGCGCATGGCGCTGACGAAGTCGGCCAGGCTCTCGTCCTGGTGCGCGTGCGGCATCGGGATGTAGCCGGGCAGCAGGTTGAACAGGGTCGGGATGTCGCTGGAGCCCTGGATGCTGGCGTGCCCGCGCAGCGCCTGGATACCGCCGCCTGGGCGGCCGATGTTGCCCAGCAGCAGCTGGAGTACGCACGCGGCGCGGATGTACTGGGCGCCCACGGTGTGCTGGGTCCAGCCGACGGCGTAGGCGAACGCCGAGGTGCGCTCGCGCCCCGAGTTCTCCACCAGCGCGCGGCACACCTCCTCGAAGGTGGCGCGCGGGATGCCGCAGGTCTCCTCGACCATCTCGGGGGTGTAGCGGGCGTAGTGCCGCTTGAGGATCTGGTAGACGCAGCGCGGGTGCTGGAGCGTGCGGTCGTGCCGGCGCTCCCCGATGACGGGCGCCCCGCCCGACCCGTGCGTCTCGGACTGCCCGGCCGGCGGGAAAGCGGCGGGACCGCCCGCGAAGCCGGGGCCGCCAGCCGCCGGCCCGGCACCGTCCCGGCTTGCACGTTCCCGGGCGCCGACCCCGCCGTCCCCGGCCTTCCCGGCCCGCCCGGCCTTCCCGCTGTCCCCGGACCCGGCCTGCCCCGTCTTCCCCGCGTCCCCGCTCTCCTCACCGTCCGCGCGTTCCTCGTAGAGCGCGTCCCGCTCCCCCGCCGCCGCCTGCACGAAGCCGCCGCCCTCGTACTGCCAGGTGGTCAGGTCGTAGTCGCCCGAGTGCTCGTCGAGGCCCGAGAAGACGCCGTCGAGGTCCTCGGTGTCCGCGAAGTCCTCGCCGACGAGGGTGGAGGCGTTGGTGTAGTCGAGGACGTACTCGCGGAAGTCGGCCCCGGTGCTCAGCACATGGTTGATGAGGCCGCCGAGGAACGCGATGTCCGTTCCCGCGCGGATCGGTACGTGCAGATCCGCCAGCGCACTCGTACGGGTGAAGCGCGGATCGACGTGGATGATCTTGGCTCCGCGCGCCTTGGCCTCCATCACCCACTGGAAGCCGACGGGGTGGGCCTCGGCGAAGTTGGAGCCCTCGATGACGATGCAGTCCGCGTGCTGGAGGTCCTGGAGGAAGGTGGTGGCGCCGCCGCGTCCGAACGAGGTGCCCAGCCCCGCGACGGTCGAGCTGTGGCAGACCCGCGCCTGGTTCTCGATCTGCACCACGCCCAGGGCCGTGAACAGCTTCTTGATGAGGTAGTTCTCCTCGTTGTCGAGCGCCGCGCCACCGAGCGTCGCGAGGCCCAGGGTGCGGTTGACGCGCACGCCGTCCCGCTCCTCCTCCCAGGTCTCCCCGCGGGTGCGTACGACCCGGTCGGCGACCATGTCCATGGCCGTCTCCAGGTCCAGCCGTTCCCAGTCCTTCGCGTACGGGCGGCGGTAGAGCACCTCGTGGCGCCGTGCGTCACCCGTGGTGAGCTGGAGCGTCGCAGAACCCTTCGGGCAGAGCCTGCCCCTGCTGACCGGGGAGTCGGGGTCGCCCTCGATCTGCACGACCTGCTCGTCCTTGACGTACACGTCCTGGCCGCAGCCGACGGCGCAGTACGGGCAGACCGACTTGACGACCCGGTCCGCGTCCTCCGTACGCGCCCGCAGGTTCCGTGTGTGCTCCGAGGCGGCCGAGTCCCCGCGGCCCAGCGGGTCTTCGCCGGTGAGCTGCCGGTAGACCGGCCACTCCCTGATCCAGGTGCGTACGCCCATGCCACGTCCTCCCAGCGGTCGCCGCGCGGCGCCCAGGGAGCGCCGCGCGACACCAGTTCCCCGCTCGCCGCCGATGACACGTGCGGGGTAGGGGTTCCGCCCCGGTGGGCGTGTACGGGCGGGCCCGTCCGCTGTACGGGCCCGCCGGTTCAGGCCGCCTTCCTGGCGCCGCCCGCCGGACTCTTGCCGCCGAGCGCTTCCAGGAGCTGCTCACGGGACATACGGGAGCGTCCCCGCACCCCGCTCTCGGTGGCGCGCTGGTACAGCTCGTCCTTCGACAGGTCCTTCAGCGACGTGTCCCGCGCGCCTCCGCCTTTCGATGCGGCCTTGCTACGGGAGGAGGACCGCCCGGACGAGGACGAGCGGCTGGACGACGAGGACCGGCCGCCACCGGAGCCCGTGCCCGTGCGCGTACGGCGGCGCGCGGAACCGGACTTCCGGCCGCCGCCTTCGGGCCCGGCCTGCCTGATGCTGCGTTCGAGCGCCTCGGTCAGATCGACGACGTTGGTGGCTTCCGGCGGGCCCTCGGCCGGGGTGATCTCCTCGCCGTTGGCCTTGGCCTTGATCAGTTCGCGTACGCGGTCCTCGTAGGTGTCGCTGTACTCCTCGGGATGCCACTCGGTGCTCATCGTCTCGATGAGCTGCTGCGCCGTCTTCAGCTCCTTGGTCCGCGACTGCTGCCCCTCCGGGAGCGAGGGCAACTCCTCGTCCGGGTCGCGTACTTCGTCGGCCCAGCGCAGGGTGTGCAGGGCCAGCACGCCGTCCTGGGCGCGCAGCGCCACCAGGTACTCCCTGCTGTGCATGACGAACGTCGCGATACCGATCCTGCCCGACTCGGCCAGCGCCTTGCGCAGCAGTTCGTACGGCTTGGTGTACCCCTCCCCGCCAGGGGCGAGGTAGTAGGCCCTGACGAAGTAGACGGGATCGACCTCGTCGCTCTCCACGAAGCCGCTGACGTCGATGACCTGCGACTTCCCCGGAGCGATCTCCTTCAGCTCCTCGGGCTCGACGGTGATGTACTCGCCGTCGCCCAGGTCGTAGCCCTTGACGATGTCGTCCTGGTCGACCGTCTTGCCTGTGCGTTCGTTGACGCGCTTGTTGCGGATGCGGTCGCTGGTCCCGCGCTGCAGCTGGCGGAAGTGGATGGTGTGGTCCTCGGTCGCGGCGAACAGCCGCACCGGGACCGTCACCAGACCGAAGCTGACCACTCCGCTCCAGACCGGGCGTGCCATGGCGCCTCCTGCGGTTCCGCCCCTCCTCGAACGGTCGGTCCCACCCCTCCTGCGGACGGCTGTGTCAGACCTTGCCGCGCCATCCGCCGGTCTCGCTGCCGCGCTTCTCGATGAAGTCGCGGAAGCGCTGCAGGTCGCCCTTGGCCTTGCGGGTGACGAAGCCCAGCTTGTCGCCGACGGAGTCCGCGAGGCCCTGCGGGTCGTGTTCGAGCTGGAGCATCACCTTGGAGTGGTCGTCGTCGAGCCGGTGGAAGGTGACCACGCCCGACTGGCGGACCTCACCCTCCACGGTGGTCCAGGCCACGCGCTCGTCCGGGATCTGCTCGGTGATCCGGGCGTCGAACTCGCGCCGTGTGCCGCCGATCTCGGTGACCCAGTGGGTGAGCGTCGGGGTGCGCTGCTCGATGCGCTCGACCCCGTCCATGAAGCGGGGGAAGTCCTCGAACTGCGTCCACTGGTTGTACGCCGTCGTCACCGGGACGGCCACCTCGATGGACTCCTCTACCTGTGCCATGGCCTTCTCCTGTTCGGTCGGCCGCTCGTTCACGGTGCGGACAGCGGCCCGTCCGGGCTGACCGGCGGGCCGCGCTCCGTCACCGCCGGAGAGTGCGGGGGCCACTCCCCGGCGGCGACAGCCGGGTACCCGGCATCGGCGTCGCATAACGCCTGCTTCGCCCCGCTTTCCCCGCCACACCGGGCCGCCTGCCGGGCCCTCTCCCCTGCCCCGCCGGCCGACGGGGCGCACCAGCACGGCGGCTCACCGGACCTCCGCGCGTATCTCACCATTCAGACTCGTGTTGCAGATAACGGGAAACTATTGCCAAGAACGCCACTTGGTCTCGAATCTGCTGTAAGCCGGTCCGAGAAGCACCCGGGCCGGCCCGCATGATCATGAGAGGCCACCCACCTTGAGATACGTCCCGGACACCTTGGTTCTGCTGGACGCCCCGGATGCCGACGGCGGCTCCCCGGGCCCCGTCCCCGTCCGGACCCCCGACCGCACAGGCCGTACGGGTCACACGCGCCGCGTTGGTCACACGCGACTTACGCGCCTCACGGGCCGCACGGGGGTCGGCTCCGTGCGCGTCCGCGGCATATCCGGCCGCGCGGTCAGGGGATCGTGATGGCGGCGCCCTCCCCGGCGGCCCCCTCGTCCGAGGCCCCCGAAGCCGGGTCCAAGCCGCTCGGCAGCGACGACTACGCGCTCTCCCGCGTTCCGCGCGACAAGCGCCTCGGCTTCTGGACCATGCTGCTGCAGTGGCTCGCGCAGTCCGGGTCGATCTCCCAGTTCACGCTCGGCGCGACCATCGGCGTCGGCATGACCTTCGGCGGTGCCCTCCTCGCCTTCACGCTGGGCGCGGTCATCCTGGAGGCGGTCATCTTCGTGATCGGCCTCGCGGGCATGCGAGAGGGCCTGGCGACACCGCTGCTGACCCGCTGGGCGGGCTTCGGGCGCAACGGTTCGGCGCTCGTCAGCTTCGTCATCGCCGTGAGCCTCGTCGGATGGTTCGGCGTCCAGAACACGATCTTCGGTGACAGCGTCTCCGAGCTGGCGGGCGGCCCGTCCTGGCTGTGGTGCGTGGTCGCGGGGCTGGCGATCACCACGCTGGTCATCTTCGGCTTCCGCTACATGGCGCTCTTCGCCAAGATCGTGACGCCGCTCTTCTTCGCCATGGTGGCCTGGTCCGTCACGGACGCGCTCATGCACCACTCCGTCACGGAGCTGATCGACTCCCCGCCGCCCGGGGAGACGATCCCGCTGGCCGTCGCCGCCACCGCCATCGCCGGTGGCTTCATGACGGGTGCGATCGTCTCGCCCGAGATGACCCGCTACAACAAGAAGGGCTGGCACGTCTTCGTACAGGGCGCCTCGTCGATGATCCTGTCCGAGTACATCGTCGGCATGACCGGTGTGCTGCTCGGCCACATGGTCAAGAGCAGCGAGGTCTCGCACATCGTGCTCTCCACGTCAGGCGTCTTCGGTGTCCTGGTCGTCCTGATGTCCACCGCGAAGGTCAACGACTGGAACCTGTACGGCTCTTCGCTCGGCGTCGTCAACTTCTTCCAGGTCGTCTTCGGCAGGCGGCTGCACCGCGGCGCGGTGACCATCGTTCTCGGACTCGCGGGCACGCTGCTGTCGGCGGTCGGCATCATGACCCACTTCACCGGCTTCCTGTCGATCCTCGGTGTGACCATCCCGCCCATCGGCGGCATCATCGTCGCCGAGTACTGGGTGGTACGGCGCATGGCCAAGCCGCTCGTGGAGACCCGGGAGTCGGGCAAGCTGCCCGCGACCTCTCCTGCCTGGGTGCCGATGTCGCTGGTGATCTGGGCGGCGGCGTTCTGCGTCGGCAAGTTCTACGACGGCGGCATTCCCGCCCTCAACTCTCTGATCACCGCCTTCGTCCTGTACTCCGTGCTCGGGCTGCTCGGCTGGATCAA
The DNA here is from genome assembly GCF_028657195.3 of Streptomyces iconiensis. Classification (GTDB taxonomy): domain Bacteria; phylum Actinomycetota; class Actinomycetes; order Streptomycetales; family Streptomycetaceae; genus Streptomyces; species Streptomyces iconiensis. The sequence goes on along the minus strand of NZ_JANCPR020000007.1, from coordinate 243,321 downwards.
GACGTACGGCACCACGAATCTGGAGGACGCGGAGCCGCAGGACGCTTCCGCCGTCCGCGGCACCACCCTCGAAGGAGCGGCATGACCACCGAAGTCCCGGACAGCGGCATCAGCACCGAAGTTCCCGAAGCGGTCCAGAACGAGGTCATCGACCTGTGCGCCGAACTGATCCGCTTCGACACCTCCAACCCCACCAGCGACGAGCGGGCCTGCGCCGACTGGGTCGTGGCCAGGCTCGCCGAGGTCGGCATGGAGTCGACGCTGGTGGAGAGCGCCCCGGGACGCGCGAACGTCATCGCCCGTATCCCGGGCGCCGACACCTCGCGCGGCGCGCTCCTGGTACACGGCCACCTCGACGTGGTGCCGGCCGATGCGGCCGAGTGGCAGGTGCCCCCGTTCTCCGGCGAGATACGCGACGGCTATCTGTGGGGCCGCGGAGCCATCGACATGAAGGACACCGTGGCCGTGATGCTGGCCACGGCACGGCACTTCGCGCGTACCGGCATCCGTCCGGCGCGCGAGATCGTGCTCGCCTTCCTCGCCGACGAGGAGGCGGGCGGCAAGTTCGGCGCGCACTGGCTGGTCGAGCACAGGCCCGAACTGTTCGCCGGGGTCACCGAGGCGATCGGCGAGGGCGGCGGCTTCTCCTACGCCCTGGACGACTCACAGCGGCTGTACCCGATCGAGAACGCACAGCGCGGCATGGCCTGGATGGAGCTGACCGCGACCGGCAGGGCCGGTCACGGCTCGTCACCCAACGACGAGAACGCGGTGACGGATCTCGCCGAATCGCTGACCCGGATCGGCCGCCACACCTTCCCCGTCCGCCTCATCGAACCCGTACGGGCCCTGCTGCAGAAGGCGGCCGATCTCCAGGGCATCACCGTCGACTTCGAGGCCGAGGACCTGGACGCGGAGCTGGCCAGGCTCGGCCCGGTCGCCGACTTCACGCAGGTGGTGCTCCGCAACTCCGCGAACCCCACCATGTTCTCGGCCGGCTACCAGACGAACGTCATCCCCGGTAAGGCCACGGCCCGCGTCGACGGCAGGTTCCTGCCCGGGCACGAGGACGAACTCCTCGAAGCCATCGACGCGTTGCTGCTGCCGTCGGTCGACCGCGAGTGGGTCAACCATGACATCGCCATGGAGACCCCGTTCGAGGGCCGCCTCGTCGACGCCATGTGCGCAGCGGTGCGCGCCGAGGACCCGGAAGGTCACCCCGTGCCGTACTGCAATCCGGGCGGCACGGATGCCAAGGCGTTCACGAAGCTCGACATCCGCTGCTTCGGCTTCAAGGGCCTGAAGCTGCCGCCCGACCTGGACTACGGGCGGCTCTTCCACGGCGTGGACGAGCGGGTGCCGCTGGAAGGTCTGCGCTTCGGGGTCCGCGTGATGTCCCGCCTGTGGCAGGACTGCTGACGGGCCTGACGGGCTTGCACGAGGGCCGTGTGCGGGGCGCGTACGCGAGACCGTACGCGCCCGGCTGACGGGCGACCGGCGGCCGGCCACGGCGACCGGATTCACCGGCCGGGAGAGCTTGCGGGCTCTCCCGGCCGGTGACCGTAACGAGAGGCGGGACGCGAGGTGCCAGGCGCGAGGGCTTCCGTCAGTGGGCCGCCATGTCGCTCACACCGCTCACCTCATTGGGCTTGTTCTTGAGGGTGCCGGTCGCCTTCTTCTCTCCCGAGGCCAGGTCGATCGCGTGGATCTTCTTCTTCCCGGGGTCGGTCACATAGGCCGTGCCCTCACGCACCCACAGCTCGGGCCTGGGCTGCTGCCAGTCCATCGGCTCACGCCACTTGCCCACGGCCGCGATCGAATCGGTCTTCTTCCCTGTCCCGGGGTCGATGACGTGGATCTTGCCGTCGGTACCCAGTACCAGGGCCTCGCCCTCGGGCCCGCGCGCGAGGGACTTGAAGCTGTAGCTCGCGCCCAGGTCGACGAGCTTCATCTTGCCCGTCCGGGTGTCGATGAGTGACACCTGCTCAGGGCGCTCCAGCTCCGCCTCGGGGTCCTTCTTGTAGTCGCCCAGGACGACGGCCGACTTCTCTGAGCCCCGCTGGTTGCCGATCCGCCCGTAGTCGTCCGGGCTGTCCACCTTCTTGATCTTGCCGTCCTTGTAGACCAGCGCACCGTCCTCGCACCCGATGACGACCGCCTCGTCCTTCGCGGTCGCCTCACCGTGCACCTCGGGGCACTTCTCGCTGCGCCGGATCTCCTTGCGGTCCTTGCCGAGGACGACGATTCCCTTGCGCTTCTTCGCGGTTCCCAGCGTGGTGACCAGTTCGCCGTTCTCCAGCTCGACGGAGACACCGTGGTGCGGCGAAGGTGCCTTGTACGTCTCGGTCTTGGGCTTTCCGCTCCCCAGGCCGGCCGGGTCGAAGATCCGGGTCTCCCCTGTTCCGTCGGTGAACAGCACGGTCTTTCCCGCGTGCTGGACGACGTGCCCCGGCTCGGCCCCCTTGAACTCCACGTCCGTCAGCTTCTGCCCGGCCGCGTCCAGCACCCGGAATCCCGCGGGTGTGGAGACCATGATGTGCCGGTCGTCGCCTGCGGGATTGACCCGGTTGAAACCCTTCAGCGGCACATTCTTGGCGACCTTGAGCGACTCGCCGTCGAGTACGGATATGCCGCCGTCGTACGTGACGGCGAGCGGTTTCCTGACGCTCGAAGCCGCCTGCTTCTCCTCTCCCTTCGCCGAACCCGATCCGGTGTCCTCTCCGCCGCACGCGGCGATCGCGACCGACGAGAACAGGAGGGCCGAAACGGCAGCCGCCTTTCTCATACGAGACCTGCTGTCCATCACTCATATTCCTTTCGACGCCATGGTCTTCTGACCAGGCTGGGTGAATCAGGGGGATGAATCACACGCGGGACGGATACCCTTCGCGTGTCAGGACTTCGAAAGCCCTCGTTCGATAGCGGTCGTGTTGGAGCGCATCATCTGCAGATAGGTGGCGGCTCCCTTTCCCTTCTCTGTGAGCGACTCCGAGAAGAGGGGAATCACCGCCACATCGACCTTGCTCTCGCGTTTCAGCACCCGCGCGAGGCGGTCGGGCTGCGAGGAGTCGACAAAGATCGCTTTGACTCCCGCCTTGTCGATCGCCGTGGCCAGCGACTTCAGGTCGGCGGCGCTGGGCGAGGCGAGTGTCGTACCGCTCGGAATGACGGCGCCCACGACGCGGAGTCCGAAACGCTCGGCCATGTACCCGAAGACATGGTGATTGGTCACCAGCCTGCGCCGCTTCTCCGGGATCGAGCCGAAGCTCTCGCGCATCCAGTCACCGAGCCGGCCGACGCTCTTCCCGTAGGCCGTGGCGTGTTCCCCGACCGCCTTCGTATCGACGCCTTCGACCTCTTTCCGCACCTTGTCGCCGATCAGCTCGACGGCCTTGCGTACGCGATACGGGTCGGTCCAGAAATGCGGGTCCGACTGCCCCTCCGACTTGTCCGTGCGGTATGCGAGGGGGGAAACGGCCTCGCCCACACCGAGCGTCGGAACGCCCGCTTCCTTGGCGGCCTCCACATGGCGCAGCACGTTCTCTTCGAGGCCGAGACCGTTGTAGACCACGAGGTCGGCGCTTTCGAGCTGCGCGGCCTCGGCGGCCGAGACCCCGAAGGAGTGCGGGTCGGCGTTCGGTTTCATCAGCACTTTCACATCGGCCTCGTCACCCACGACATTGCGGGTGATGTCACCCAGGATGTTCGTGGTGACGACAACGGTGGGACGGCCGCCCGGCTTTCCCGAGCACCCGGCCAGTCCGGCGAGCGCGGCGCACACGAGGGCGACGGCAACCGCAGCGGTGCCCCGCCGTGTTCTGTTCCCCGCTCTCCTCATACCGGTCATCGCCCCGTCTCGACCATGTGGCTGGGCGTGAAGTCGAGCGCGAAGGAACGCGCCTTGCGCAGATCGTCGTTGTAGTCGATCTCATAGACTTTCCTGGCCCCGATGTCGTTGACGTACGCACGGTTCGCGTCGATCTCCACGACGGTCCTGTCCCCCTCCTTCTTCCCGGGAGGGTCCTTCAGGATCTTCTTGCTCGCGATCTCCTTACCGTCGGAGATCTCGTACGACTTCAGCGTTCCCGACCTGTCGAGGGCGACGAGCGGGGCGCCTTCGCCCGCCGTGTTCGCGGCGATTACGGGCCCTGTTTCGATCAGCTTCCAGCGGCGGTCGGCCACGTCCAGGATCCAGACGCCCTTGTCCCCGGCCTTCGCCGTCAACGTGGTGCTCTGCGAACGGTGTTGAAAGGATTCGGGCCGTTCATCGGCGGCCACTTTCCGGCCGAAGGCTATCTTCTCGGCCGCCGGTTTCCCGGAGGCGGACTTCACGAACAGGGCACCGTCGGCGCACCCGAACACCACTCCCCGCCGCGTCACGGCCGCACCCCGCAGATCGCGGCATTTCTCTTTCAGGGTGGTCTTCGTCCTGCCCCGCTTGTCGCGCGCCTCGATCACGGTGCTCCCGCCTGGCCCGGAAACCGGCACCAGCGCGTTCCCCTCGTAGGGGACGACGGGTCCCTTCCGTACGTCGTCGAAAGTGGCCGTCTTCCGGAGCTTTCCCTTCTCCATCCGCGCGTGGTCCAGGACCTTCGCCGTGCCGTCGCCGAAGGTGACGGCGGTCAGGGAGGTGCTGCTGTAGACGTGTTCCGGCTTCTTTCCCGCGATGTCGCCCAACTCGCGTGCCGCGGCGCGGTAGTAGTGGATGTGGTCACCGTGATCGACCATCCACGACCCGCTGTCGAAGACCTTCGCGCCACCTCCCTCACGCGCGTAGGCGAAACGTCCGTCCGTTCTCAGCGTGGCCGCCTTGTCCGTCCGGCCGAGCGCCGTGGTCTTCCCCTTGATGAGGTCCAGCAGCTCGACCTTGCCGCTTTCCGCGTCCGACAGCACGAGCCGGGACTGCTGTTCCGCGGTCTCCTCCGCGCCCTCGACATATCCGTGCGGCTTGGCTGAGGATTTCGGCTTCGCCCCGGCGCTCTCCCCTTCGCCCTCACCACCACCGCACGCCGCGAGGACGGGGCTGAGCAGAAGGGCGGCCACCAGGACCGGCGCTGCCTTTTTTCGGTTCCGAATCATGCTGAGTGCTCGTATTCCCTTCGGGGTTGGTCATGGGGAGGAATCTCGGCGGCTTTCCCCAGGCGGTTCCGTATTCCGGCAGCGGAAACGGAGAGGAAGAACAGGAGGACCGCGACGGCGGCGATGGTCGCCCCCGCCGCCGTGCCGAGGTGCCAGGACAGCGACAGCCCGGCGAACGTGGCGCCCACTCCGCAGACCGCGGCTCCGCACATCACCGCGGGAACGCGCCGGGCCCAGGGCAGCGCGGCGGCGGGCGGCGCGATGAGCAGCCCGAAGACCAGCAGCGTGCCGACCACATGGAACGAGGTGACGATCGCGAGCGTGACCAGGCCCAGCAGGACCGCGTGCGCCGGCCGGGGGCGCAGCCCGAGGGTGTACGCCTTGCGCTCGTCGAAGACGAGAGCGACGAAGGAACGGTGTGCGAAGACGGAGACCGCGACGGTGACCACCAGCGCCACCGCGAGATCAACCAGGTCCCGCTCGCGCACGGCGAGCACGTCGCCGAAGAGGAACCCGGTGAGGTCGACGGCGAAGGACTGCGACCGAGAGATGATGATCACGCCGAGCGACAGCATCCCGACGAACAGCAGCCCGATCCCGGTGTCCTGGGAGAGCCGCCGCGTCCGTCCGAGAACCGTCACGCCGCACGCCATGACCCCGGCGCTCACCGCGGCGCCGACCAGCAGGTTTCCCCCGTAGAGCGAGGCGATGGCGACGCCAGGCAGCATGCCGTGCGACATCGCGTCCCCGAGGAACGTCATACCGCGCAGCACGACCCACGTTCCGGTCACGGCGCAGATCAGGGAAACCAGGACCCCGCTCCACAGAGCCCGCTGGACAAAGGCCACTTCGAAAGGGCCGGTCAACCATTCCATGCGGCGGACCCTACAATGAAAATGATTGTCATAACAACCAAGGAGAGCCCGTGCCACCCCCTCCCGAGCAGCAGGCCGTCGAGCTGAGGAGCGCCGAAGCCGGCTATCCCCTGCGCCCCGTACTGCGCCAACTCACCGCCTCCGTACCGCAGTCGGCGATCACGGCCGTCGTCGGCCCGAACGGCTCGGGCAAGTCGACGCTGCTGAGCGTGCTCGCCGGAGTACTCCCGCTCACGGCGGGCACCATGGAGCGGGCCCACACCTCACGCCCCGGCTTCGTGCTGCAGCGCAGCGCGGTGTCCGACACGTTCCCGCTCACCGTCCGGGACACGGTCACGATGGGGCGCTGGGCACACCGCGGCCCGTGGAGGCGGCTCACCTCCCACGACCGCTCGGTGGTGGAGCGCTGCATGGACAGGCTCGGCATCTCCGATCTGGCCGGACGGCAGCTCGGCGAGCTGTCGGGAGGCCAGCGCCAACGCGCCCTGGTCGCCCAGGGCCTGGCCCAGGAAGCCGGCCTCTTCCTGCTGGACGAACCGACCACAGGACTGGACATACGCGCGAAGGAGGGCATCCTCGCCGTGCTCGACGGCGCGGCGGCGGACGGGGTGACCGTGGTCCAGGCGACCCACGACCTCGTCGCGGCCCGGCAGGCCGACCACTGCCTGCTACTCAGGGACGGGCGGCTCGTGGCACAGGGAGCGCCGGACGTGGTGCTGACCGACGAGGCGCTGCGGCACATCTGGGACTTCCCCGTCGCGGCCGTCTGAGCGGCACTCCCCCACCCCCGCACATGGTGCGCCGCTTCCCTCGCGGCTAGCATTCGGAAACGGTTACCATATTCATTAAGAGCCGTGCACCAAGGAGACCAGCATGTCCGCTCACTGCCAACTGACCGGGCGCCGACCGGCGTTCGGCAACAACGTTTCCCACTCGCACCGCCGCACCAAGCGCCGGTTCGACCCCAACATCCAGACGAAGCGGTACTGGCTGCCGAGTGAGGGACGGCACGTCCGGCTCACGCTCAGCACCAAGGGGATCAAGACCGTGGATTCCCTCGGGATCGAAAAGGCCGTCGCCCGCATCCGTGGCCGAGGGGAGAAGGTCTGATGGCCAAGAAGAGCAAGATCGCCAAGAACGAGCAGCGCCGCGTGATCGTCGCGCGGTACGCCGAGCGCCGGGCCCAGCTCAAGGAGATCATCCGCAGGCCCGGCACCCCGGAGGCCGAACGGGACGCCGCGCGCCGCGAGTTGGCGCGTCAGCCGCGCGACGCCAGCGCGACGCGCGTGCGCAACCGTGACGCGGTCGACGGCAGGCCGCGCGGCCACCTGCGCGCGTTCGGCCTCTCCCGCGTCCGGATGCGCGAACAGGCACACGCCGGATTTCTGCCCGGCGTGACCAAGTCGAGCTGGTAGACACCCCGTCCGTGGGTGCGGCGGTGGCACCGCGCCCGTCCGTCGCACCCACGCGTACGCGCAACCCACGCGTGCGCACATCGCACCCGCGCGTCCGCGCCGCGAGCACACGCACCACCGCTTCCGTACCCGTTCACCACTCCTACGAGGGGGAGCGCCGAGCCTCGTGAGCACCACTCCCACCGACGCCGCGCGAGCGCGCCGTACCCGCCAGCGTTCCGTCGTCCAATACGGCCTCGCCGACTACGGGGACTTCATCTCGGCCCAGGGGCTCCATGCCCGGCTCACCGGCGAAGGTGTGGGAGTGGGCCTCACCACCGTCTACCGCGTACTGCGGCACCTGGAGCGGACGGGCCAGGTGGACACGGTGCGGGACGACATCACGGGTAAGCGCCTCTACCGCACGAGGCCGGACTCCGAGCACAGGCACTACGTGATCTGCCGGCACTGCGGACGCAGCGAAGCCGTGGACGCGGACGTCGTGGAGGACTGGGCACGCCGGCTCGACGCCGTCACCGGCTTCTCCGACGTCGATCACACCCTGGAACTCAGCGGCCGATGCGGCGAGTGCCGCCCCCACGCCGACGACCGGAGGGGCAGGCGGAGCTGAGCCGCACGGGCCGCCGCCGACGCCGTATTGAAAATGGTTTCCATTCCCAATACAGTGGCGGCATGGCACGCAACGAACTCCGCCCCCTCGTCAAGCTCCGCTCGACGGCGGGCACCGGCTACACCTACGTGACCCGCAAGAACCGGCGGAACGACCCCGACCGCATGACGCTGCGCAAGTTCGACCCCGTCGTACGGCAGCACGTCGACTTCCGCGAAGAACGCTGACCACGCACCCCGAAGGACCCCCTGTGAAGCCTGGTATCCATCCCGCGTACCGCCCGGTCGTGTTCCGCGACAGGGCAGCGGAACACGCCTTCCTCACCCGCTCGACCCGCACCAGCGACAAGACCGTCATCTGGGAGGACGGCAACTCCTACCCGGTGATCGACGTGGAGATCTCAGCCAAGAGCCACCCCTTCTACACCGGCACGATCCGTGTCCTGGACACCGCGGGCCGGGTGGAGCGGTTCGAGCGCCGCTACGGGCGCGGCGGGACACGCTGATGCCGGACACGAGCCCGCTTCCCGTCGTCCTCGTCGCGGGAATGCACGCCGAGCCGCGTCAGGAAGTCGTCACACATCTCCTGCGCTCCGTGCCACGCAGCATCGCGCTGCACCACGACCTCTCCCCCGCCGCGGCGGGCAAGGTCCGACGCGTGGTGCGGGACGCAACGGGTGAGGTGTCGCAGGGTGAAGCACCCCTGGTGAACGACTGTGCGTGCTGCGCCCTGCGCGAGGACCTCGTTCCCGAACTCAGGCGCCTGGCCGGCGCGGGACTGCACACGCTGGCCGTCGTCGAGTTGTGGGACTCGGTCGAACCGCAGGCCATGGCCGAGACCATCGCCGCACACGGCGGGGACGGGCTGCGCCTGGGAAACGTCGTCACCGCGATCGACCCGGCGCTCATCCTGCCCTGCCTGGCCAACGGGGACGACCTGGCGGAGGCGGGCCTCGGTCTCACCGCCACCGATCAGCGCACGATCGCCGACACCTGGGCACGCCAGCTGGAGTACCCGCAAGTGCTCGCGCTCGCCTCCGGCGAGGAGGCCGACGACGAGGACCGGGCGCTGCTGTGCCAACTGCACCCCACAGCCGCCCAGTTGCCCGCCTCCTCCCCCGAACTCGTACGGGCCGCTTTCGCCGGCTTCGACGTGGATGCCGCCGCCGACGCGCAGCACCCCTCGTGCGCGCGGTTGCCCCAGGAGGGCGATGACGCGGGGGTCGTCACCCTCGTGTGGCGCCGGCGGCGGCCCTTCCACCCGGAGCGGTTGTACGCGGCCCTGGAGGACCTGACATGTGCGGCGGCCCGCAGCCGCGGACGCTTCTGGCTGGCCGACCGCCCCGACACCCTGCTCGCCTGGGAAGCCGCGGGCGGCGCCCTCTGCGTGGACAGCACAGGACCATGGCTCGCCTCCCTTCCGGACGCGGCCTGGGACATGGTGCCTCCGACACGGCGGGCCGCTGCCTCCCTGGACTGGGACCCGGAGCACGGCGACCGCTGCCAGCACCTCGTCTTCACCTCGCCGGGGCTGGATCGGGAGGCCGTCGAGGAACTGCTGGACTCCTGCCTGCTGACCGACAGCGAGTACGCGGCCGGACGTGAGGCGTGGCTCCGGCTCCCGGCCGCCTTCGACGCCCTCCTGGACCCCGTCGGCTGAACGGGCCGTGCGGCCACGGCAATTGGCGCCGACCGGCGTCGGGCCGGAGCCGGTACCAGAGCCGGGGCCGGGGCCAGGGCCTGCCGATGGCCGCAGACGCCGGGCACCTCACGCACATCACGACACCAGTAACGCCAGTAACAGCAGAAGCACCAGAAGTGCCAGCAGCCCCAGGAGAAGAGATGGCCTCCCGTAACCACGATGCGCGCAAGGTCCGGAAGCCGAAGCCCAATCCGTTGGACACGGCCGGAATCACCTACGTCGACTACAAGGACACCGACTTGCTGCGCCGGTTCATATCCGACCGGGGAAAGATCCGCAGCCGCCGCGTCACCCGCGTCACCGCACAGCAACAGCGCCAGTTGGCGAGGGCGATCAAGAACGCCCGGGAGATGGCGCTGCTCCCGTACGCGAGCCGCTGAAGAGATCGACAGGACAGCGGCCCCGCCTCCCCCCTGCCATCGGCCCCACGGGGACGTGCACGGACCGCGGGGCCGCCGCGGCGCAGAGGAAGGAGAGCAATGCACCAGGGCGCAGCGGAGAACGGAAGCCGCCCTTTCACGCTGGTCGTCTGCACCACCTGCCGGACGGCGGCGGAGGAACGGGCGCTTGAACGGCTGCGCGTGGCCGTACGGAGCTGTCCGCACGGCGTGCTGGTGACCGGCGGATGTCTGCGGCTGTTCCTTTCGTGCAGTTCGGCGCGGGGGTTCTACGCGGTGGTCCAGCCGTGCACGAAGGACCGGGAGCCCAGTGGCCCGCTGGTCCGGATCGGGCCCGTGAGAGGCGCGGCCGACGCCGAGGCGGTGTGCCTGTGGCTCCGTACCGGCATGCCCGGGGACGCGGACGGGTCGCTGCCCGCTCGACTGCGGGCGCGGCGCTCCGCCCGTACCGGGGCCCACCCCAACTGAGCGGAGAGAGCGTGACGAAGACCCTGTTGAGCGTGGTGACCGGCAACGCTCCCCACACCAGAGGGGCGTTGGTCGACCACGTACTGAACGCCTCTCCCGGAGCGGTGGTCCTGTCGGTCTCGCTGCACGGCGAAGGCGACGGATACCCCGTCGTCCAACGCTTCCTGTCCAACACCGATCCCCGCCTGTCCGTGGCCGTTGACCAGGGCGCCACGGGCGCTCCGGCCGTGATCGTCCGCCAGGACCTGCTCGCGGTCGCACGCACCTCGCGGCGCCCGCACGTGGTACTCGCGCTGACCGACGAGCTGGACACGCTGCCGTTCCTGACGGAGCTGTGGCGTGAGACGCCCGGCAACGGCGCGCTGAGCCGGCATTACGTCGCGGGTCCGCTTCTGGCGGGCATCGAACCGGCCGTGTTCCTGGCCGACTTGGGCTGTGTCCACACCGCCGTACGCAAGTGGTCGGGCTGGGACCGCTGTGCGCCCATGACGCGGGCCGAGGCGGCGGCCCGCCAGGTGGAGACCGCCGACGCGCTGGTGCTCACCGACCCGGCAGGCCGGCACGCCACGCTGACGAGCGGGGTCGCCACCCTCGTACGTCACCTCAACCAGGCGGCGGCGTGCCTGGTGCTGTCCGGCGGGCCGGGACCTGAGCGTGAGCCGGGCGAGGGGCTGCCCTCCGCGCTCTTCCGCCCGGCCCACCACACCGGCCGGGACGGCTGGCGTGCCCGGCTGGACCCGGTGGGCGTACCGCACACGGCGCCCGGGGCCGGCGCGGGCGTGGACTCCGTACTGTGGCGCACCCGGCGGCCCGTCCACCCGGGCCGACTGGCCGACGCGCTCTCCGTCGTCATGCTCGGCGTCGTGCGCGGGCACGGGCACCTGTGGCTGTCCAACCGCCCGGATTCCGTGGTGACATGGCGTTCGGCGGGGGCGCACCTGGAGCTGCGCGAGGCGGGCCCCTGGCTGGAGGACGGGGCGGGCTCGGCGTGGGAGGCCGTCTCCGCACAGCGGCGGACCCTCGCCTCCTGGTACTGGGACGACTACTACGGCGAGCGCCGCAACGAGATCACCCTGACCGGTGTCGACCTCGACCCGCGGCGCATCCGCGAGGCGTTCCACGAGACCCTGCTCACCGACGACGAACTCTCACGGGGCCGCGAGCACTGGGGCCCCGCCGACGACCCGTTCTTCAGCAACGAGCCACGTTGAGACTGCCGGGCGTGAGGAACTTCGTCCGGGTCGACGAGAGCGAGAAGGTGAAGAGCCGGCCGGGACGTGAAACCTATACATTGATGTCAAGGTCGAGTCGATGGAGAACAGAGGGCGGCTTGAAGATCAGTGAACTCGCTCACCTATGCCAAGTGAGCACGCGGTCACTGCGGTATTACGAGGAGCAAGGACTCCTGCTCCCCGCACGCAACGCCGCGGGGCATCGCCAGTACGAGGCCAGGGACGCCAGCTGCGTCAGTTTCATCCAGCGTTTGTACGGCGCGGGCCTGCCGAGCGACCTGATCCGCACAGTGGTCCAGGAGTGGAAACTTCCCGGCTCAGCGCCCCGGATCGAGGCTCTGTTGCGCACACGGCACGCCGAACTCTCCGTTGAGGCGGAAGAACTGCAAGCCAAGCTGACCGGCCTGGAAGCCGTACTGAACGCGGTGACCAGCAACAACTGACTTGCCCTTCACACCAGTGTGAACGTCTACCTTCCAGGCATTGGCCCCGGACAGAAGAAGAGGGCCGGTACAGAAAAGGCGGACAGTTGAGCAGCTACATGCTGGCGCAGCTCCAGCTCAAGTACGGTTTCGCGAACCTGGCACGCTACGAGGCCGCCATGGTGACAGTCCGCGAACTCTTCGAATCTCAGGGCATCACGCTCATTGCGGGCACGGTGACGCAGGTCGGACCGCTGTACGAGGCATTCAACCTGTGGGAGATCGAGGACCAGGGACATTTGGAACGCGCACTTCGTGCCATGACGTTCGGCGATCCGCGTGCTCTGGAAGCAATGGGTGAGCTGGACGCCACAGTGGAACACGAACAGACCCGATTTCTCGGGTCACTTGCCTTCGCGGAGAGCCCGACCACCGCGTGAGGATTTCCACGCGCTACTCCGCCCCGTCGTACGAGGGCAGACCAGCCCTCGATGGCGAATTCAACGGTCGGTGCGGAAGCAACAGGCCGACCTGGACACCCTCGACGGCGCCGAAGGGCGCGACCTGCTCGTCCGCCGTATCGGCGCCGACCGGCTCGCCGCCGAGCCCGCGGCAGCCGCCGAGTTCCTCCACCACTGCGCCGGGCTCCCGCTGGCCATCAGCGTGCTCGCCGCCCGCCTCACCACGAACCCGGTGCTCACTCTGACCGCGCTGGCGGACGAACTGCGCTCCACGGCGACCCGGCTCGACGCCCTGGACACAGGCGAGGACGCCAGCGATGTACGCGCCGTCTTCGCCTCGTCCTACCGTGCTCTCGACGCCGATTCGGCGCGGGTGTTCCGGCAGCTCGCCCAGGCGCCCGGCGCCGACATCGGCCTGTCCGCCGCCGTCAGCCTCACGGCCCTGCCGCTCGCCGGGCTCCGTACGCGGCTGCGCCGTCTCCAGGCACACCACCTCGTCCAGGAACGCGCCCCCGGCCGCTTCACCTGTCATGACCTGCTGCGTGCGTACGCCCTCGAACTGGCGGAGACCGACGCGCCCGCCGGCGAAGCGGACGCGGCACTCACCCGCGTACTCGACCACTACACGCACACCGCCTGCGCAGCCGACCGGCTCCTGCACCCGCACCGCGACGCACTCCGACCTGCCGCCGCGGAAGACGGCACGAGTCCCGAGGAGTTCGCGACGCACGACCGGGCCATGGCGTGGTTCGCGGCCGAGCACCCCGTGCTGACGGCGACCGTCAACCACGCAGCGCGCACGGGACGCCATGCCCATGCGTGGCGGACAGAGCGGCCTCGCCGCCGTGCACAAGGAGGCGTCGATGTTGACCTCGCCCATGTCGTTGACGATCACCGCGACGCGCAACCCCTCGCGGTGGGCGAAGACATGGTTCAGCAGCGTTGTCCTGCCCGCGCCCAGGAAGCCGGACAGTACGGTCACGGGCAGCCGGTCCGGCCGCACGTCGCTCAGCTCTGCGGTCCCAGCAGCCCGCGCTCGTACGCCTTCGCGAGCCTTCTCGGTATCAGGCGGGTCTCGCCGTCGACCGTGACCGGCACCAACGGCGGCACCTGCGCCTTCCATTGGGCACGCCGGTGCCGTGTGTTGCTCCGGGACATCTTCCGCTTGGGCACGGCCATGGCGGTCCTCCTCGTGTCGGTTCGCGGCGAGACTACATGAATGTGGGATTCGTTTTCAAAACCTGGCCGCGCCTGTGCGGACCGCCCCACTCCGCGCGGTCGGCGGCGGGCTTCAGGTCCTGACCGGGAGGTAGGGGCCGGGGCCCTTCAGGGTGCGGTGCAGGGGCGCGGTCGCCGTGCGGCGCAGGCCGGGAAGGGCCGCGACCGACTCGGTGAGGTACTGGTAGAAGCGCTGCGCGGTGGGGACGTCGACGCTGGCGAAGAGGTTGGTCGTACCGGTCGTGGCGGCGGCGAAGGCCACCCCGGGATGCGTGGCGAGCGCGGCGCCCGCCTCGGCGAGGCGCGCGGGGTCGATCTCCAGCCACAGGGCAGCGCGGAACTCCTGTTGCAGCACGTCCGGGTGGTACTCGACGTCGAAGTACAGGACGCCGTCCGTCCTGAGGTCGGTGATACGGCGGCGCACGGTCGACGTGGAAAGACCGGTCGCGGCGGCCAGCTCGCCGGGGGCCGCCCTGCCGTCCCTGGCCAGCAGGTCGAGCAGGTGCCTGTCCCCCTCGTCCAGCGCCATCGGGGGTGCGGCGTCGGCCGCCGGCCCGGGCGCGGCCGGGAAGGCCAGCTCGGCGACCTGCGCGGGAGTCAGGGGGCCGCGCTTGTTGATCAGGCCGAGGTCCCGGCCGAAGAAGATGTGCAGGACGCAGTGCGCCGACACGTCCACCACCTGCGGTGTACGCGGCAGCTTCTGCAGCAGCAGCGCCTCCTCCTGGCCGGGACCCCGGGTCCGCACGGAGCAGGTGATCTCGGTGCCGCCGGCGGTGAGGTTGACCCAGGTCGTGTCCGTACGCCGTGCCATCGCCTCCCCCAGCGAGCGGGCCGCGTCAGGCGTGCACCTGGTGCGGACGATCCACAGGGAGTCCCCCAGCCGTAGGGCGTCGGTCAGGCCCAGGACCCGCAGCTTCCCCGCTGAACGCAGCCGCGTCCACCGGCGCGCGGCGGTCTGGTCGGACACCCCGAGGGCGTCGGCGATCTCCCGGAACGAGGCCCGCCCGTTGACCTGGAGGGCGTGCACGAGCGCCATGTCCTCCTCCGACAGCTCGCGGCACACAGGAGGGGTGGTGTCGAGATACGTCTTCATGGGCTTGATTCTGTCGGATTCGAGCAGGTGGAGCACCCTGGCTCAGGAAAACGCCTGAGCCGTATCCAGACTCACTCAAGGAAACCGCACCGGTCCTTCACCAGGGTCCAGGTCGCGGAGCCCGGGACCGGTTCCTGTCGCGGTCCCGTACAGCACGCTCGATTCGAACGGAGAACCACACATGCGTAAGTGGTGGCCACTCGTGGCCGTCTGCCTGGGCGCCTTCATCCTGCTGGTGGACGTGACCATTGTGAATGTGGCGCTGCCCAGCATGGGCGACGGCCTTCATGCCTCCTTCACCTCGCTGCAGTGGGTGATCGACGGTTACGCGCTCGCGCTCGCGGCGCTCCTGCTGCTCTCGGGTTCCCTCGCCGACCGCTTCGGCCCTCGGCGGCTCTACCTCTACGGCCTGGGCGTATTCGCGCTGGCCTCCCTGCTGTGCGGCCTGGCGCCCTCGGCCGAGGTACTGGTCGTGGCCCGCGTGGTGCAGGGTGCCGGGGGCGCCGCCATGTTCGCCACGGCCCCCGCGCTGCTGCTCTCCTCCTACCAGGGCAGGGACCGGGGCACCGCCTTCGGCATCTGGGGCGCCACCAACGGGGCCGCCGCCGCTGCCGGCCCCCTGTTCGGTGGCCTGCTCACCGAACACCTCAGCTGGCAGGCCATCTTCTGGGTCAACCTGCCCATCGCGGCCGTCGCCGCCGCCATGACGCTGCGGGTGGTACGGGCCGACAGGCCCGGCAGCCCGGCCGGCTCCGGCGCACCGGCCCGTATCGACCTGTCAGGAGCCGCGACGTTCACCGTCGCCGCGGGCTCGCTCACCTACGGGCTCATCCGTGGCGGGGAGGCGGGCTGGGGCTCGCCGACGATCCTGGGATCCTTCGCCGTCACCGTTGTGGCGCTCACGGCGTTCGTGGTGATCGAGCACCGTACGGCGCGGCGCGGCGGCAGCCCGATGCTGGATCTGGCGCTGCTGCGGCGCCCGTCGTTCGCCGGTCTGATGAGTGGTGCGCTGCTGCTCCAGGGCGGCGCCTTCGGCAGCCTCGTGCTGGTCTCGCTGTGGCTCCAGTCCGTGCTGGACCTCGGCCCTGTCGCCGCCGGTCTCGCCCTGGCACCGTTGGCCGGTGCCTCGTTCCTCGTGGCCGCCCTGGCGGGGCGGCACATCCAGCGGCTGGCGCCGCGCCTGCCGATCGGCATCGGGCTCCTGTTCGTCGCGGCCGGAATGCTGTTGCTGCGCGCGGCGATGACGGCCGAAGCGGGACGGGCATCGCTCGCGCTGGGCCTGGTGGTCGCCGGGATCGGTGTGGGCCTGGCCACGCCCGTACTCGTCTCGGCCGCCACGGCCACCGTGCCGCCGCAGCGCGCCGGGATGGCGGGCGGAGCGGTCAACACCTTCCGTCAGCTGGGCATGACCCTGGCGATCGCCGTACTCGGCGCCGTCTTCACCGACCGGACGGCCACCGCGCTCGCCGCGTCGGGAACGGTGCCTGACCCCGAAGGCGGCGCTTCCGCGCTGGCGGCCGGCCAGGCACGGCAGTTGACGGAAGCGGCACCGCTCGCGCACCGCGACGAGGCACGCCATGCGGTGCACCAGGCGTTCGCCGCGGGTCTCGACCTCGTCTTCCTGCTGTCGGCCCTCGCGGCGGCGCTCGGCGGGCTGCTCGTCCTGGTACTGGTACGTCCGCCCAAGCAGCCGGCAGCCGGGGGCACACCCGGGGGCGAGGGCAAGGCACCCTCGTCGGCGCCCACCCCGCAGGAACCGGTGTCCTCGACCGCGTGAACCGGCCGGTACGGGGGCAAGTGCTGCGTGGCCCGCGCACCGCAGCGCCCCCGTCCCGCGTCACCGTCCGCTTCGTCACCCCCTGGAGCCGCACCATGTCCAGCCCCGCAGCACGCGCTTCGTTCCTCCTCGTCCACGGCGCCTGGCACCGGCCCACGTGCTGGAACGCCCTGCGGGACCTCCTCGCCGCGAACGGCCACCGGTCCCGCACGGTCGCGCTGCCCAGCACGGGCCCGCAGGGCACGCCGGCGGCCGGCATGTACGACGACGCGGAGGAAATAGCCGCGCACCTGCGGCAGATGGACGGGCCCGTGGTGCTCGTCGCGCACTCCTACGCCGGCCTCCCGGCCACGCAGCTGCCGACGGACCAAGGGAACCTCGCCCATCTCGTCTACCTCTCGGCCTACATGCCGGCCGAGGGTGAGTCGCTCAACAGCATCCACGGCGCACCCACACCCGAGGACGAAGACCTCACCGGCACCCATCCGTCCATCTTCGACAACCCCCGCGTCGCGTTGTACGCGGAGCTGCCCGACGACCAGGCCGAGGACGCCATCGGCCAACTCGTGGGGCAGAGCAACCGGTCGTTCCAGCAGCAAGTGACCCGCGCGGCGTGGCGGACCGTGCCCTCCACGTACGTGCTCTGCACCCGTGACCGGGCGATGCCGCCGGCGCTGCAGGAGCAGATGTCAGGACACGCCTCGGCTGTCGAACGGCTCGACGCCGGCCACTCCGCTTTCCTGACCGCACCCGCCGAACTGGCCGCTCTCCTCGGGGGGATCGCCTCCGGCATCACGGGGAACTGACGCCCCGGGCTGCGGGGTACGCCGTCAACTCGCATACGCACGGCCCCCGTTGACGCCCCGGGGCCCGCGCAACCGCGCGGCCCCGGTGGCTGGTGAACGCGGGCCCTGTCGCCCGTGCACGCGGGCGCGGTGATCCGCGAACGCGGGGCCGGTGATCTGCGAACGCGGGCTCGGTGATCCGCGCCACGAGTCCCGCCGGCCTGCGTGCCTGGCTTACGCGCGGGGCCCGGTGAGGGTGCGCAGCACGTGGTCGACCAGGTCGTCGACGTAGCCGGGGGTGAGGGACTCGGCTCCGAACAGGGAGCGGATGTACATCGGAGCCAGTACGTGGTCGACCACGGCCAGCACATCAGGCGTTGGTTCGTCCCGGGCGCGGGCCCGGTCGAGCATGACCTCCATCTGGCGTGTGCGCTCGGCGAGGAAGTCGTCGCGCGCCCGCATGCCGTCCTCGCCGGCCGTGGACAGGGCGATGACCAGGCGCAGCACCGCGGGGCCTTCGGGTCCCGTGATGTCACGGGCGACATGGGCCGCGTAGGCACGCAGGTCGCCCTCCAGGCTTCCGGTGTCGGGGATCGGGGACTGCGCGGTCAACCCGGCGAGAGCCACATCCTTGGTCAGGGCTTCGAGGGTGCCCCAGCGGCGGTAGATGCTCGTATCGGCCACACCCGCACGAGCCGCGACGTCGCCGACGGTGAAGTTTCCGTATCCGCGCTCGGCGACCAGTGCGGATACGGCCTGGTGTACGGCCGTTCTGACACGGGCGCTGCGACCGCCCGGCCTGCGGGCCCGCTCTTGCTCTTCCTTCATGCCCCCACCCTACCTCTTAACGCAGTCCAGACTTGCGTTTGCCGTTCCCACCGGTTTACCGTTCCCCACGTAAACGCAGATCTGAGCTGCTTTAGGAGTGACCATGGAGCCCGTTTTCTTCCCCGACGACCCCCAGTTCTGGTTCGAGACACTGCGGACCTTCGGACACATCACCTACGGAGGCGCCGACTTCGGCGAGACCGTGGTGACCACCCAGCGCATCAAGGCGGGGGACTACGACAGCTGGCACGACGAGTGGCTGGCCACAGCCGACCGGGTGGCCGACGAGGGGCGTACGGCCCTGACCCACGGGCACCGGATCAGCGCCAGGGACGCCTTCCTGCGTGCCTCGAACTACTACCGCAACGCCGAGTTCTTCCTGCACGGCGACGCCACCGACCCCCGCATCCTGCACGCCTACGACGCCTCCGTCGCCTGCTTCCGCGAGGCAGCGGGGCTGTTCACACCGCCCATCGAGCCGATCGCGATCCCGTACGAGAACACCACCCTCCCCGGCTACCTCTACCGGGTCGACGATTCGGGCACCCCGCGCCCGACGGTGGTCATGTTCAACGGGTTCGACGGCTCGGCAGAGGAGATGCACTTCGTCGGCGCAGCCGCGGCGGTCGAGCGCGGCTACAACGTCCTGTCCTTCGACGGACCCGGCCAGCCGGGCACGCGCCACCACCAGGGCCTGCTGTTCCGCCCCGACTGGGAGTCGGTCGTCGGCCCCGTACTCGACCACGCGCTGACCCTTCCCGAAGTGGACCCGGCCCGGATCGCCCTGCTCGGCAACAGCATGGGCGGCGTACTGGCACCGCGCGCAGCGGCCTTCGACCACCGCGTCGCCGCCCTCATCGCCTTCGACGGCATCTACGACCTGGGCACCATCACCACCTCCCCCGTCCCCGGTGACCGGGCCGAGGCCGAACGGCGACTGCGCGCCGACCACGACCCCGAGCTGGACGCCGTACTTGAGGAGGCCATGGCTGCCAGCCCCATGGTGCGGTGGGCCATGCAGCAGGGCATGTACGTCATGGGCGCCGAGTCCCCGCGGGCTTTCGGCGCCGCCTACCTCGACTACCACGTGCGCGAGGGCATAGCCGAGAAGATCACCTGCCCGACCCTGGTCTGCGCCGGCGCCGACGACGGCTTCTTCGCCGGCCAGCCCGAACTGCTCTACGCGCACCTCAACTGCCCCAAGAAGCTGCTGGAGTTCACCGCCGAGCAGGGAGCAGCGGCGCACTGCCAGGCCGGGGCCCAGCGCCTGGCCTTCGCGCGCGTATACGACTGGCTGGACGAGACGATGGGGGCTGCCGCCTCCGCGGGGTCAGTCAGGTCCTGAGAGGTCACTCGGTCTCGGGGTGCCGTGGGGGGCGGGTCCCTGGGAGGCGGGTCCCTGAGAGGTCCGGTCCCTCAGAGGGCTGTCCCTGAATGGTCAGTCAGTCCCCGAGGGGTGGGACATCCGGTCCGGGTCGGTGCGTTCACCGGCGGCGGCACCGGCCCGGTCGGCGCCGGGTGACATGTCCTGGGTACCGATGACGGAGAGCAGTTCGAGCTGGGCGGCGCCCTCGGTACCGGGCGGGGCGCTGAACCACAGCAGGCGCTGGCGCCCGTCCTCGCTGAACAGGCTGTGGCAGTCCAGTTCGATGACGCCCAGCGTGGCATGCACGATGCGCTTGCGGTCGCTCCTCCGGAGGGCGACATCGCGGGTGTCCCACAGGTCGGCGAACTCCTGGCTGCGCCGCCGCAGCCCGGCCACCATCCGGCTCACCTCGGGATCACCGCCGCGCCGGGCGGCCACGGCCTGGAGGTCCGCGACGAAGACCCGCGAGTGATGGGGGTGGTCCTCGACCGGGTAGAGGGCGCGGGAGGCCGGGTCGGTGAACCAGCGGTGGACGAAGCTCGCCTCGGGGCCGCGCACCGCATGGGGCGGCCCGACGAGCGCAGCGGCCAGCGGATTCTGGACGAGGATTTCGTGCAGGTCGGTGATGACCTGGGCCGGCGTGCCGGTCAGCTGGTCCAGCAGGCCGAACAGGCCCGGCTGGACGTGCGCGGTCGGGCCGTGTGCCGCCGGGGGCACGCGCCGGTCCGCGAGATGGAACAGGTGGTCGCGCTCGTCGCCGTCCAGACGGAGCGCCCGGGCCAGCGCGGCCAGCACCTGCGCCGAGGGCTGGGCGCCGCGACCGCGTTCCAGCTCGGTGTAGTAGTCGGCCGACAGGCCCGCCAGATGAGAGACCTCCTCGCGCCGCAGCCCAGGCACCCGGCGCCGTGGGCCTGCGGGCAGGCCGACGTCGGACGGGCGGATGCGGTCGCGTCGGGACTTCAGGAACGCGGCGAGCTCGGAATGGTTCACGTTCCCCATGGTCACTCGCATGGGCGCCAGGAGCCAGGGGCCGGCAACCCCCGGGTAGGGACAGCCCTGGCTGGCGTGGAGACCCCGGGTCATCTTGGAGAGGCGAGCGGGGCGGCGGCGCCGTCAACGTCGTCGCTGCCGTCGCCGGCAGCGCTGCCGGCGTGATCGCTGCCCGTCGACGTCGACGACGCGCCACGTGCTCCGCGGCGCGAGCGATGTGGGGTCGTATCCGGTACTTCGTATACGGAATCCGAGGACACGTATCCCGGATCCGATATTCGGTGTCCCTCGTCCCCCACCCTTCGCCCCTCGTCCCTGTCCATCCGCATCCCGCATCCCGCATCCGAGGAGGAACCATGCCCCATCAAGAAGCCATGTCCGGTCGTGCCCGGCCCGGCGACCAGGCGGACCGGCCACGGGTCGCAGTTGTCACCGGCGGCTCACGCGGTATCGGCCGCGCGGCGGTGAGCAGACTGGCCGCCGACGGATTCGCTGTCGTGGCCGGTTACGCGGGCAACCGCGACCTGGCCGAAGGCGCCGTCAAGGACGTCACCGACGCCGGTGGCCAGGCGCTCGCCGTTCAGGCCGATGTCGCGGACGAGGAGCAGGTGGCCGCACTGTTCGACGCCGCGGCTTCCGAGTTCGGCGGCGTCGATGTCGTCGTCCATGCGGCCGGCCGCATGTATCTGTCCCCCGTCGCCGACCTCGACCTGACGGAACTGGACGCGGTCCACCGCACGAACATCCGCGGGAGTTTCGTCGTCGCGCAGCAGTCGGCGCGGAAGATCCGCGACGGTGGGGCGGTGATCACTTTCTCCACCTCCGTGGTGGGCCTGGCTTTCCCCAGCTACGGCGCCTACGCAGCCAGCAAGGGTGCCGTCGAGGCTCTCACCATGATCCTCGCGCGTGAGCTGCGGGGCCGGAACGTCACCGTCAACACCGTGGCGCCGGGGCCGACGGGCACCGATCTGTTCCTCGAAGGCAAGGACGAGGAGACCATCGCCCGCCTGGCAGCCCAGCCCCCACTGGAACGGCTCGGCACCCCCGCCGACATCGCCGATGTCGTCGCCTTCCTCGCCTCACCCGCCGGCCACTGGGTCAACGGCCAGGTTCTCCGCGCCAACGGCGGCATCATCTGACCGCCCCGAACGGCCCGAACAACCCGCTTACTGCGGCCACTTCTCCTGTAACTCCTCACGAATAGAGAGACACCATGCCCTTCGCCAACTTCAAGGTCCCCGCAGGCAGCCTCGACGAGAAGCAGAAGGAGGAGATCGTCACCCGCGCCACCGAGCTGTACGTCGACATCTACGGAGAACGGGCCCGCGCCAACACCATGGTCCTCGTCGAAGAGGTCCCCGACGGCGGCTGGGGCATCGGCGGCAACGTCCTGACCCTCGCCATGCTTGAGCAATCACCCGACGCTTGACCCTTGTCGGGAGTACGCGCCGTGTCCGGGGGCGGGTGTCGAACGAAGCCCGTCCCCGGACTTCCGGCCGTTGGCAGTGAAAACCGCCTGGCCTACCCGAGCCCACGCCGTTGCCTCCATCGCCGACTTCGGGCACACGGATACGGTTCGCCGCGCGACGGTGGCGCCCCTGCACCAGTACGTGCGACACGGGCAGGCCCTCCTGTGCGTGGGCTCGCCGGGTGGTGCCGACACCGAGTCGTACGGGGGTATAGAGCGGGGTGTGAGCTGGCACGTTCGCCGGTTTCCGCTTCCATGGGAGTCGGGGCCCCCCTCCTCCAGCGTTGAGGCCCCGATTCACACAACTGTCGAGGCGCAGCAAGCCGGCCAGCCTCTGTCTCCGGCGGTGGGCGAGTGCCAGGGCCGGTGGTGGGACGAGGTGCCTATCGACGCCTTGCACCGCCGCCGCGCTTCCGCAGCACACCTACCGTTTGGGGATCTGCCACTCGGCGGGCTCTGTGCCCTCTGGGGCGTAGATCGCCCGCTCGGCCCGATGCCCCTTCGGTACCGGAAACATGATGCCGCCCTTGACGCAGTCGCCCGGCCGTAGCCGCCGCTGCCGCCGTATGTCGCCGCAGCTCCACGATGCCGGCCGCATGGACAGCGCAAGTGGCTTGCATCGCTTGCGCTATTATTGCGTGTATGACGCGACGACTTGCGCAGGTAGCGAAGAAGGTGGGCGTCTCCGAGGCGACCGTCAGCCGGGTGCTGAACGGTAAGCCAGGGGTCTCGGAGGGGACGCGGCAGGCGGTGCTCACCGCGCTGGACGTGCTCGGTTACGAGCGGCCGACCCAACTGCGCGGGGAGCGCGGCAAGCTCATCGGGCTCGTGCTCCCCGAACTGTCGAACCCGATTTTCCCGGCCTTCGCCGAGGTCGTCGGCGGCGCCCTCGCGCAGCGCGGGCTGACCCCCGTGCTGTGCACCCAGACGCCGGGCGGCATCCAGGAGACGGACTACGTGGACCTGTTGCTCCAACAGCAGGTGTCCGGCGTGGTGTTCGCGGGCGGGCTGTACGCGCAGGACGACGCGCCGCACGACCACTACCGGCTGCTGCACGACAGGAACCTGCCGGTGGTGCTGGTCAACGCCCCTATCGCGGGGCTCGATTTCCCCTGTGTCTCCACCGACGACGCGGTCGCCGTTGAGCAGGCGTGGCGTCACCTCACCTCGCTCGGGCACGAGCGGATCGGCCTGGCGCTCGGCCCGTCCGACCACATGCCCTCGCGGCGCAAACTGGCCGCCGGTCAGGCCGTCGCGCGGGCGGCCGGCGCCGAGTTGCCGGAGGAGCGCGTGGTGCGGGGCATGTACTCGATGGAGGGCGGCCACGCTGCGGCCTCCCGCCTCCTGGACGCCGGGGTGACCGGCATCGTCTGCGCCAGCGACATCATCGCGCTGGGCGCCATACGGGCCGCGCGCCGGCGGGGGTTGCGGGTCCCTGAGGACGTATCGGTCGTGGGGTACGACGACTCGCCGCTGATGACCGTCACGGACCCGCCGCTGTCCACCGTGCGACAGCCGATCGACGCGATGGGCCGCGCCGCGATCCAGCTGCTGACCGCGCAGATCGACGGCAAGGAAGTGGTCCGCGACGAGATCATGTTCGAGCCCGAGCTGGTCGTACGGGGCTCGACGGGCCCTCTCATCTCGCGATAGGCCGCCTCGACGGGTCCCTCACCTCGCGAGAGGCCGCTGGGCTTTGCGACGCACGGTCTCACCGCCCGAGCCGTGTTGCGCCGCCCGGCCCTGGGCGGCGCGGTCGTTGTGCGGCTGCGGCCTGTCCGTGGTTGCTCGCGCAGTTCCCCGCGCCCCTTCGGGCCCGTTCTCTCGGGGCACGTTCTCTCGGGGCACGCCCTCTTCGGGTAGGCGGGAGGGGGCGGAATCAGCTGTCAATCATTTGCAAGTTCTGCTCGGTATATTGCGCTCTTCTGACGCCGGTGCTTGAGTGTGCGCCATCGCACGCTCCCGCGTCGTTCCCGCCAAGAGGGGTTACCGATGTCCTCCACGAGAAGCCGTTCCCTCGCACTCGCCACCGCCACCGTCGTCTCTCTGACCGCCCTCGCCGCCTGCGGCACGAGCAGCGAAGGCAACGGCGCCGACGGTGCGGAGGGCGGCAAGGTGAAGCTCGACGTCAACGGGCAGCCGCCCACTACGCAGGCGTTCGAGCGCAAGCTCTTCGACAAGCATGTGAAGCAGTTCGAGAAGGCCAACCCTGACATCGACGTGGTACCGCACGAGGGCTTCATGGACCCGAAGACGTTCAACGCCAAGCTGGCGGGCGGAAAGTTGGAGGACGTCTTCTACGTCTACTTCACCGACACCCGCGGTCTGATCGAGAAGAAGCAGGCGGCCGACATCACCGACCACGTCAAGGAGATGCCGCACCGCGACGACGTGCAGGACGAGCTGATGAAGGTGTTCCAGGACGGGCAGGGCCGCCAGTACGGCCTGCCGACCGCCAACTACTCGATGGGACTGCTCTACAACCGCACGCTGTTCAAGAAGGCGGGCCTCGACCCCGACGAGCCGCCGCGTACGTGGGCCGACGTACGCGCGGCGGCGAAGAAGATCGCGAAGCTCGGCGACAACACCGCCGGATACGCCGACTTCTCCAAGAACAACCAGGGCGGCTGGCACTTCACAGCCGAGCTGTTCTCGCGTGGCGGCCGGATGGCCACCGAACAGGACGGGAAGTGGAAGGCCGCGTTCAACTCGGCGGCAGGCAAGGCCACCCTCCAAGACCTGCACGACATGCGCTGGAAGGACGACTCGATGGGCAGCAAGCAGCTGCTCCAGGCCGAGGACGTCCAGCGGATGATGGGCAGCGGCAAGCTCGGGATGTATGTCTCGGCAGCCGACAACATCACCGTCATCGCCAAACAGTTCGGCGGCAAGTACCGGGACTACGGCTTCGCGCCCGTACCCGACGCCAAGGCGACGCTGATCGGCGGCGAGGGCTACATGATCAATCCCAAGGCCCCGCCGGCGAAGGTCAAGGCGGGGGTCAAGTGGCTCCAGTGGAAGTTCCTCAACCCGGATCTCGTCGAGCGGAGCATCCAGGACACCCTGAAGGCGAAGCTGCCCATCGGGCTGCCCATGCCGCCCACTCCGGACATCTGGAAGGGCTCCGTCCGCGACCGGGTGGAGAAGGCCAAGCGCGAGAAAGCCAACGTCCCCGTCTCCAACTACCAGTCCTTCATGGACGCGGCGCCCCGTATACCCGGTATGACCGAACCCCCCGAGGCGCAGCAGGTCTATGCCGCGCTCGACAACGCGATGCAGGCGGTCCTCACCAAGAAGGACGCCGACATCGACGCGCTTCTCGCCACGGCCGAGAAGAAGGTCAACCAGCTCTACAGCGCGTCCTGATGACCACCGCACTCCCGCTCAAGAAGCCGGACAGGCCGGAGGAGCCGGTGCCCGCGCCGCCGGCCGCGGCGGCGCGGGAGCGGCGTGCCGCACGCCGCCGGCGTTCCGTGCGCGAGCACCTGACGGCATACGGGTTCCTGTGCGCCGCCGTACTGCTCTTCGCTCTGTTCTCGTGGTGGCCGATCATCCGCAATGTGCTGCTGAGCTTCCAGCACGTCAACTTCGCCACCGGCAGCACCTGGGCCGGCCTGGCCAACTTCGAGAAGCTGTTCGGGGATCCGCTGCTGGCGACGGCATGGCGCAACACCGCGCTGTTCACCGCGTACGCGCTGGTGCTGGGCTTCTTCGTGCCGTTCCTTACCGCGGTGCTGCTCAACGAGTTCCGGCACGCCCGCGCGTACTTCCGGATCCTGGTCTATCTGCCGGTGATGCTGCCGCCTGTCGTGGTCGCGCTGATGTGGAAGTGGTTCTACGACCCGGGGCCCGGGCTGCTCAACGAGGTCCTGCGTGGCCTCCATCTGCCGACCTCCCAGTGGCTGGACTCCTCCGCCACCTCACTGGTCTCCCTGGTGATCGTCTCCACCTGGGCCAACATGGGCACCGCCACGCTGATCTATCTGGCCGCGCTGCAGACCATCCCCGGTGAGCTGTACGAGGCCGCCGAGCTGGACGGCGCGAACCTGTGGCAGCGGCTGCGCCATGTCACGGTCCCGCAGACCAGGTTCGTCCTGCTGGTCCTGATGCTGCTGCAGATCGTCGCGACGATGCAGGTGTTCACCGAGCCCTATGTGATGACGGGCGGCGGGCCGGAGGACTCCACGGTCACCGTGATGTTCCTCGTCTACCGCTACGCCTTCGTCTACAACGACTTCGGCACGGCGAGCGCGCTCAGCCTGCTGCTTCTCCTCGTTCTCGCCGCGTTCTCAGCGCTCTATCTGCGCGCCACCCGTAGCGCGAAGGAGGACTGATGGCCGCCTCGACCCGCACGCTCGTACGCCCCGCCGTACTGCGCACCCGCAAGGGGAGGCTGATCTACTGGTCGGTGCTGGCCCTGGCGCTGGCGCTGTTCACGGTCGCCTTCCTCGTGCCGCTGTACTGGGCGGCGACGGGCGCGATGAAGTCACCCACCGAGCTGGCGCAGAACCCGCCGACGTACGTCCCCTCGGAGTGGCACCCGGAGAACTACGCCCGTGCCTGGCGCGAGATGGACCTGACCCGCTACTTCCTCAACACGGTGCTGCTGGCGGGCGGCGCCTGGCTGATCCAGCTCGCTGTGCAGGTGCCCGCCGCCTACGCGCTGTCCAAGCTGCGGCCCAGGTTCGGGAACGTGGTGCTGGGACTGATGCTGGTCACCCTGATGATGCCCGCCACCGCGCTGCTGGTGCCGGTCTACCTCACCGTGGTCGACGTTCCGCTGATCAACCGGAACCTGATAAACAGCCCCAGCGCGGTCTGGCTGCCCGCTGCGGCCAACGCCTTCAACATCTACATCCTCAAGAACTTCTTCGACCGCGTCCCCGACGAACTCCTGGACGCCGCGCGGATCGACGGCGCGGGACCGTTCGGCACGATGTGGCGGATCGTGCTGCCCCTCTCCCGGCCGATCCTCGCCGTGGTGTCGATCCTCTCGGTCGTCACCGCGTGGAAGGACTTCCTCTGGCCGCTGCTGGTGCTGCCCGATCCGGCGAGGCAACCGCTGAGCGTGTTCCTCCAGCGCGTCGCCCAGGACACCCCGCTCAACAGCCTGGTCGCGGGCCTCGTGATGGCCTCGCTGCCGCTGATCGCGCTGTTCCTGGTCTTCCAGCGGCAGATCGTCGCCGGTCTCGGCGCGGGCAGCCTCAAGGGCTGACCCGTCCGGCTGTTCGACCGTACACGGCCGGCCCGCAGGCGGTCCGCCCCTCCTCGGCTGCTCCCGTACGACCCGTACGAAAGGACTCCTCCCTTGTCCCCCACGGACTGGTGGCGCAGCGCTGCCATCTATCAGGTGTACGTACGCTCCTTCGCCGACGGGAACGGCGACGGCACCGGCGATCTGGCCGGCGTCCGCGCCCGGCTGCCGTATCTGGCCGAACTCGGCGTGGACGCGCTGTGGTTCACCCCGTGGTACCTCTCGCCGCTCGCCGACGGCGGCTACGACGTCGCCGACTACCGCACCATCGACCCGGCCTTCGGCACCCTCGCCGAGGCGGAGAAGCTGCTCGCCGAGGCGCGTGAGCTGGGCCTGCGCACCATCGTGGACATCGTGCCGAACCATGTCTCGGACCAGCACCCGTGGTTCAGGGCGGCGCTCGCCGCCGGGCCTGGCTCGCCGGAACAGGAACTGTTCCACTTCAGCCCGCCCTCCCCCGAGCCGCCGAACGACTGGGTGAGCGAGTTCGGCGGCGTGCCCTGGTCGCGCACCGGGAGCGGCCAGTGGTATTTGCACCTGTTCACTCCCGAACAGCCGGACCTCAACTGGAGCCACCCGAAGGTGCGCCAGGAACACGAGGACGTCCTGCGGTTCTGGCTCGACCGCGGCGCGGCAGGCGTACGGATCGACTCGGCCGCGCTGCTCGCCAAGGCCGAAGGGCTGCCCGACATGCCGCGCGACGCCGAAGCGGGCCCGCATCCCTTCCACGACAGGCCGGAGCTGCACGGCGTCTACCGCTCCTGGCGGCGGATCGCGGAGGAGTACGGGGCCGTGCTGATCGGCGAGATCTGGCTGCCCGACGCCGAACGCTTCGCCCGCTATCTGCGCCCCGACGAGCTGCACACCGCCTTCAACTTCGACTTCCTGGCCCGCCCGTGGGACGCGGTCGAGCTGCGCGCTTCCATCGACCTCACGCTCGCAGCGCACGCCCCGGTCGGAGCGCCCGCCACGTGGGTGCTGGCCAACCATGACGTGACGCGTACGGTCACGCGTTACGGGCGGGCCGAGGACACCGGGTTCGCCTTCGAGCGCAAGCGGTTCGGGGTCCGCAGCGACCTGGCGCTGGGCACCCGCAGGGCGCGCGCCGCCGCACTGCTCTCCCTGGCCCTGCCCGGCTCCGTCTACCTCTACCAGGGCGAGGAACTGGGCCTGCCCGAGGCCGAGATCCCGCGCGAACTGATCCAGGATCCGATGCACGCGCGGTCGGGCGGCGTGGATCCGGGCCGGGACGGCTGCCGGGTACCGCTGCCCTGGTCAGCCGACGGCGACGGCCCTTCCTGGCTGCCTCGCCCCGACGGCTGGGAGCGCTACGCCGCCGAACGGCAGGCCACGGACCCGGACTCGATGCTCGCGCTCTACCGCACGGCGCTGCGGCTGCGCAGCTCCTTCCGCGACGCCGGCCCCCTGCGCTGGCTGCGTACGGACGACCCGCACGTGCTGTCGTTCGCGCGGAGCATGCCGCACGGCGACGGAGCCGGCCTCCCCGGCGCCGGAGCCGGGGACGACGGCAGCCGCGGCGACGGCGGCACTCTGCTGTGCGTGGTCAACCTCGGAGCACCGGACGTGATGCTCCCAGCGCACTCCGAACTTCTGCTGGCCAGCGGCCCCCTGACACCAGTGGGCACGCTGCCGCAGGACACGGCGGTCTGGCTGCGGGCCTGACCCGGGCACGGCCGCCTCCCTCTCCCCACAGAAGGGAATGTCATGGGCACCACAAGACGCACCACTCCACGCACCACTCCACGCGCGGCTCCGCGCAGCTCCCCACGCGGCGCCCCGCGCCGAAGGGCCTGGCGGTCCGTGCTGGCCGCCGTGCTCAGCACCGGACTGCTGGCGACCGGCTGGCAGGCGTTCTCCGCCGAGGCCGCGCCCGACGGCGCGGCGGCCGGCAAGGGTGCCGGGCCCCTCCCCGTCCACCTCACCGGCGACGGGGCGGCCCGCGCGCACGACGGCGACCCCCGGTCGTACGCGAAGGGCAGCACCTCACGCTGGGTGCGGGCCGACCTCGGCGCGACCCGCCGCCTGGACCGGGTGGAACTCAAGCTGCCCGGCAAGGCACAGCGGGTACAGCTCCAGGGCTCCGTCAACGGCCGGGACTTCGTGGAGCTGTCCGACGCGCGGGCACGCAAGGGCGAGGTCACACTGCGGCTGGACGGGGCGCCGGTCAGGTACGTCCGGGTGGCCGGGGCCCACCGGGTCGGCGAACTCGCCGTGTACCGCGCGAAGTCGGGCGACACCGCTCCCCCGAAGACGCCGCGCGGCGTCCGGCTGGACGGTGCGACGCTGCGCTGGGAACGGATACCGGGAGTCGCCGGCTACGACGTCTACGCCGACGGCCGGCTGCGCGCCGGGCTGCCCGCGAAGGCGACGCGCTGGAAGGACACCATGGCGCCGGGCGGCACCGCGCGGAAGGCCGATTCCGTCGACTACACAGTGCGGGCCCGGGACGCGGCGGGCAACCAGTCCCCCGACAGCCGCGCGGCCACCCGTACCGTCGCGGCGGGCGAAAGCTCCCCGCGCGCGGCCTTCAAGCCGCCCCGCAGCGGCGCCGGACTCGCGAAGGGCGCGGGTAGTACCAAGGCCACCAAGGCTGCCGGGTCCGCCGAGACCGTCAAGGCCGCCAAGACCGTCAAGGGCGGCGCAACGACCGGCGCGGCGACCGGCGCCGACATGCCGTACACCACCGTCGAGGCGGAGGCGGGCACCGCGGGCGGAGGCGCCCAGGTGGTCGGGGCCAACCGGAAGATCGGCGACCTGGCGGGCGAGGCGTCGGGGCGTAAGGCCGTGACGCTCAAGGAGACCGGCCAGTACGTCGAGTTCACGACCGCGGCCGAGACCAACACCCTGGCCACCCGCTTCTCCATTCCGGACGCGCCCGGCGGCGGCGGGACGAACGCCACGCTGAACGTCTACGTGGACGGCGAGAAGGTGAAGCCGCTGGATCTGACGTCCAAGTACGCCTGGTTGTACGGCGCCGAGGCGTCCCCGGTCAACAACCCGGGTGCCGGCCCGGCCCGGCACATCTACGACGAGGCGCAGCTCGACCTCGGCCGTACGGTTCCGGCAGGGAGCACGGTCAGGCTCCAGAAGGACGCGGACAACTCCTCCTCGTACGCGATCGACTTCGTCGATTTCGAGAAGGTCTCCGCCACGCCGAACCCGGATTCCGGAGCGTTCGTCGAGCCTGCCGGGTTCGGCCACCAGGACGTACAGAACGCGCTGGACCAGGCCAGGATGGACACCACAGGGAAGATCCAGGGCGTGTATCTGCCGCCGGGCGACTACCAGACGTCCAGCAAGTTCCAGGTCTACGGCAAGCCGGTGAAGGTGATCGGTGCGGGGCCGTGGTTCACCCGCTTCCACGCACCGTCCGGACAGGAGAACACCGATGTCGGCTTCCGCGCCGACAACGGCGCGAACGGCTCGACGTTCGCCGGCTTCGCCTACTTCGGCAACTACACCTCGCGCATCGACGGCCCCGGCAAGGTCTTCGACTTCCAGAACGTCTCCGGCATCACCATCGAGAACATCTGGGCCGAGCACATGGTCTGCCTCTACTGGGGCGCCAACACCGACAGGATGACGCTCAAGGACAACCGCATCCGCAACACCTTCGCCGACGGTCTGAACATGACCAACGGCTCCAGCGACAACCTGGTGACCAACAACGAGACCAGGTCAACGGGTGACGACTCGTTCGCGCTGTTCTCCGCGCTGGACTCGGGCGGCGGCGAGCAGACGAACAACGTCTACGAGAACCTGACCTCGAAGCTCACCTGGCGGGCCGCCGGCCTGGCCGTCTACGGCGGCCAGCTCAACACCTTCCGCAACATCCGGGTCACGGACACCCTGGTCTACTCCGGAGTGACCATCTCTTCGCTGGACTTCGGCTTCCCGATGAACGGGTTCGGGCCGGGGCAGACCACGTTCGAGAACCTGGGCATCGAGCGCGCGGGCGGCCACTTCTGGAACGGTCAGACCTTCCCCGGCATCTGGATGTTCTCGGCCTCGAAGCCGTTCAAGGCGATCCGGGTGAAGGGCGCGGAGATCACGGACCCGACGTACCACGGGATCATGTTCCAGACGAACTACGTGGGAGGACAGCCGCAGAACCCGGTCGAGGACACGGAGTTGAGCGACGTGACGATCTCCGGGGCGAAGAGGAGCGGCGACGAGTACGACCACAAGTCCGGCTTCGGGATCTGGGCCAACGAGATGCCCGAGGCGGGACAGGGACCCGCCGTGGGTCAGGCGACGTTCCGCGGGCTTACCCTGCGGGACAACGCGGAGGACGTACGTAACACGACATCCACGTTCAAGGTCACCATCGAGTGAGGCACACGTCTCCGGTCCCGGGCCGCCACCGTACGCACGGCTGCCCGGGACCGGGGACGGCGCCGGGTCCCGGGCAGCGAGGCGGAGGGCCGCCGCGCGGCCCTGGCGCGTACGGCGTCAGCTGTCCGTCGACCTGACGGTGCTCATGATCTTCTTGATCTCGGTGGGGGTCAGCGCGTTCGGGACCCCCTGGTCCGCGTAGATCACCCAGCCGTGCATGGTGCCGTCGGGGAGCTTCTGCGCGATGCTGTGCACGACAGCGGTCGGCGGGACGCAGGAGCCCGGCCGGTTGGTGACGGTGACCTTGGCGGTCGCGGTGTAGCCCTCGATACCGCCCTGCTTCAGCGGCTTGGGGGTGCTGACCTTGACCTTGGGCTTGTGCTCCTCGCCGCCGTACGCGGCGAAGCCCCAGTTGCCCGCCCAGTTGCGGGCGTTCTCCTGGAGCGAGCCGTCCTTGCCGCCGCCTGTGGTACCGACCGTGGCGAGCTGACCCTTGCCCGCCTCGCCCAACGCCTTCGGGTTGGGGCTCGAACTGCAGCCGCCCTCACGGTAGTTGGCGGCTCCCGTCATGACGACGATCGGCTTGCCGCCCTTGTCCGTGTAGGAGAGGGCCATGCCCTTGTCGAGGACCTTCCACTTCTTGGCCTTGGCCGGCACGTCGTAGCGGAAGTGGTGCTTCTTCCCCGTCTGTGTCTGCCACCCCGCCACCAGCGGCTTGTTGCCCGAGGGGCCCGCGGGCGCCGAGGACGGTGACAACGGTGACGACTCAGCCGAGGGCTTCTTGGCCGAGTCGGTGTCCTTGTCCTTGGACTTGCCCGTGTCGTCGTTGCACCCGCTCAGAGCGAGGGCCATGCCGATACCGAGGGCCACGACCAGGGTTTTCCTCTTCCGGCTTGCCGGTATCCGGATGAACGGCTCGCGCCGCGCGGCGCGCTGGGGATCGTTTGACGAAGACATGATCGCAACCCTATGGGAACCGCGCAGCCCTTCTTGACCCGGTGGGGCGGAAGCGTAGGCTCCACTGCCGACCCGACCGACGCCGTCGTCGGCGCCCCCTTTGCTCCCTCCGTCCAGGGTGTGTCCCCGGTCCAGCGGCTGGTGAGGTGAGACCTGCTTCCCCCGCCGACGGCGGGGGAAGCAGGTCTCAGTGGGCGGCGCCGAGTTCGATGCACAGGACGCCGATGACGATGAGGCCGATACCCAGCCCCATGACCTTGGTGAGAGGTTCCTGCCACAGGACGTGAGAGGCCACGGCGGTCAGTGCCACGCCGCTCGCCGCCCAGATGCCGTAGGCGATACCGAGGGCGAGGCCGCCGTCCAGTGTCAGGGTGAGGAAGGCGAACGCGGCCAGGTAGCCGACGAGCACCGCGACGAGCCACTTCTTGCCGCCACCCTGAGATGCCATCCGCAGTGACAGCGTGGCGGCGACTTCAGTCAGGATGGCGCCGGTCATGAAGAACCAGGTCATGGCGTCGCTCCTTCCTTCTCGTGCGAGCGGGCCCGCGCGGCCAGCGCGGCCTGCGAGCCGAGTTCGACGCACAGCACCCCGGCGACGACGAGAGCGATACCGACACCCATGATCGCGGTCAGGGGGTCCCCGAAGAGAGCGGTCGCCATCACGGCGGTCAGCGCGACGCCGGAGGCGCCCCAGATGCCGTAGGCGACACCGAGCGCCAGTCCTGCGCGCAGCACCATGGCCAGGCCGGCGAAGGCGCCGACGTAGCCGACCAGCACGAGGATGTACAGGGCCGGGTGGTCGAGGGCCCCGCGCAGAGAGAGCGCGGCGGTGACTTCGAGCAGGATCGCCGCGGTGAGCAGCAGCCATTTCCTCATGAGGGTGCCTCGTCTTCCAAGAGGGTCTCGGCCAGTGCGAGGAGCCGGTCACGGTCGTGGTCGGGGACGGGGAAGACGCCGGTGGTGGCGGCAACCCAGTAACCGTCGGCGAGCAGCCGGGCTGCGGTGAGCCGGGCACGTGCCGCGTCCGGGAGGGTGCTGGGGAGGGCGAGCCACGGTTCGAAGCGGCGCACCCAGGTGTCGGTCAGCGCGTCGCGGTAGTGCGCGTCCGAGTAGATCGCGTAGTCCGCCCGGTCGAACCGCGTGGTCAGGGCCACTTCGACATAGGCGCGAATCCGCTGGTGCGGAGAGGCCGCCTCCAGTGGCCGGCCCAGCCGGTCCAGCAGGAGCTTCTCCCATCTCTCGGCGACATGATCGACGACACCGAGCATCAGCGCTTCCTTGGTCGGAAAGTGGTACATCAGCCCCGGCTTGGTCAGCCCGACCTGCTTGGCCGCCGCGTCCAGAGTGATCGCCCCACCGCCTTCCACTCGGAGCAACTCCAGCGCACCGTCCAGGATCTGAGGCTTTGCGTTCCTTGCCATAGCGCTACTTTACCATCCGGAAGGTAAAGTAAGCGACGTCGCGGTGCTCCCGGCCGGCCGGTCGGCCGGCTGGCCGGCTGGCCGCGTGAGCCGCCCCCACGTCCGGTGGTGCCTGTGGAGCGCCCCGAGAGCGCTCGTGAGTTGAACGCCGGGCGCGACCGCGCCGGGCCCGCTCGCGATGGCAGGCGCGCGGCTCGCATGCGGCTCGCGCAGCATCACCGACCACCAGCACGCGGCGTTGACCCTGCTCAGGACCTGGAGGCGCACGGCGACCCGGCGGACCGGAGAGCTGCCGCTGCGTCTCCACCAGCGGTTCAGCGGGGGGGATGGCGGGCCCGGGATGGCCGCCGCGCAGCGCTTCTCCGCAGCGAGCAACCCGAGGCAGACGCCCGGGCAACCCGTACGACGTGGGCGAAAATCATCCGCCGGGCGAAAACCATCCGCCGCGAGAAGACAGTCATCGCTCCACGGCGGTTGAGAGGCCGAAGAACAAGCTCAGCGGCGCGGGGTCAGGGCCAGCGGCGGGGCGCCTCCGGGGAAGAGGTACTTGGCGGACAGAAGGGGGCGGCCTGACGCCGAGACGGTCTGGGTGAGGAGCAGGGCCGGTGTCTCCGGTGCGCGCGAGACGGCCCGGCCGCGTTCCTCTCCGAGCACGGTCGCGCCGAGCGTGCTGCGGGCCGTGAACGCCAGGCCGGGTGCGGCCTCCAGGAAGACGGCGAGCATGGTACCCGCGGCCACGGAACCCTCTTCGGTGACCTCGCCGGCGCCCGGGGCCGCGAGTGCCTCGATGAGCGCCGGCCCCGCGACGGTGCGCAGCACGGACTCGTCGGCGGCCCACTCGTGCGCGAAGCAGGCGGGTGCCCCGTCCACCTCGACGACGGTTTCCCAGAAGCGGGAGCGTTCGGCCGGAGCCATCCGCAGGTGGTGGCCGGAGAAGTCGGTCGGCTCCTCCAGTTCGACCGCGCGGCGGTGACACCGCACGGCGCCGGGGCCGAGCAACTCCTCGACGGGCAGCAGGCGTTCGAGCCCGGGAGCCGGCGGGCGCTGGTTGACCGTACTGCCCGAGCCCTGGCGGCGGGTGATGACGCCGTCCTCCTGGAGCAGGATGAGCACCTCGCGCAGGGCGGAGCGGCTCACGCCGAGGCGGCCTGCCAGCTCGGGCTCGGGGGGCAGCCTGGCGCCGGGCGGGAAGGTGCCGTCGTCGATGGCGGCCACGATCCGCTGGTAGAGCCGGACGCGGGGCGAGTGGCGGCGGTCTCCCTGTCGGGGCATAGCAGCTCCGGAAACTTATGTCGGACATTCTATGGCGACCGCATGGCTGTGACACCGAACCGGCCAGATGTGCGTTCCAGGGTAGCCCCGCCGTGATCCACCGCTTCCCGCCGGTCGGCGCACCCGGCGACCCGGAGGCCACCGCCCCGACGAGCAGGCGCTCGTACGCGTGCAGTGCCATGAGTCCGGAGCGCGGGCCCGGTGGCCGCGCCCGCTGGTGTTCCGCATCTCTCACCGGCGATCGCCGGTGACCCCCTTGTCCCGATCGCAGTGCGGGGCTAATCTCACCGCACATTATTTGTCCGACAATCTTGGATCGTCGGTGCGGGAGGCATCGCCTCCCGTGTCACGGCCCGGAGCTGTCACGCCCTCTCACGCGGAAGTAACACCCATGCCCGACATCACCTCCCGTCCGCTGCTCATGGACTGCGACACCGGCATCGACGACGCCATCGCGCTCCTCTACCTGTGCCAGACCCCGGGCGTCGACCTGCGCGCCGTCACGACGGTCGCCGGGAACACCAGCGCCGAACTGGCCGCGCGCAACACGCTCCAGGTGCTGGAGACCGCCGGCCGCGCCCGGATCCCCGTCGCCGCCGGCGCGGGCACCACCCTGCGCGGTGTGACACGCCCCGAGGCCGACTTCGTCCACGGAAAGGGCGGACTCGGCGGCGTCACGCGGCCGGACCCGACCACCGCGCTCGACCCCCGGCACGCCACCCGGCTCATCATCGACACCGCCGAGGAGGCCGGAGGCGAGCTGGAGATACTCGCCACCGCACCGCTGACCAACCTGGCCCTCGCCCTGCGCGAGGAACCCCGGCTGCCCGAACTGGTGCGGCACGTGACGGTGATGGGCGGCGCCATCCACCACCCGGGCAACATCAGCCCCGTCGCCGAGGCCAACATCGGCAACGACCCGGAAGCGGCCGAACTGGTGCTCTCCGCCGGCTGGGACGTCACCCTCGTCCCCCTCGATGTGACGATGCGCGAGAACCTCACCGAGGCGCACCGGCAGCGGCTGCTCGCCAACGGCACCCCGCTCTGCCAACTGGCGGGCGAGATCCTCGACTTCTACTTCACCTTCCACGAGGAGACGGCCCTGCCGTTCCGCGGCGCCGCCCTCCACGACCCGCTCGCCGCCGCCATCGCCATCGGCGAGGTCACGCCCACATCGGCGCCCCGGCTGTCCGTCACCGTCGACACGGCGGACGGCGCCGCACGGGGCGCCGTCGTCGCCGACACCCGCGGCCTGCACCGCGGTTACCCCGCACAGCCCGAAGCCAACGCGGCCGTGGTCCTGGAGACCGACGGCACCTTTCCCGAGCTGCTCATCGAGCGGCTGTGCCGGACAACGAGGTGAGACACGGCCATGGCACCTGATCCGACCGCCCCGCCCGCGCAGAAGACGGCGGGCACCGTGGCGCTGATGACAGCGCTGCTGGCCGCCTGTGTGGCCTTCCAGCTCAACGCCAGCATGCTCAGTCCCGCGCTGGTCACCATGGCACGCGAGCTGCGTACCGACGAGGCGGGCACCGGCCTTTCGCAGACGGCGTTCTTCACCGCCTGCGCGATGTTCTCCCTCTTCCTGCCCCGCTTCAGCGACATCGCGGGGCGCCGCCGTGTCCTGCTGGGGATGCTGGTCGTCCTCACCGCGGGCTCCGTACTGGCCGCGCTCGCGCCGAACATCGCGGTGCTCGACCTCGCGCGCGTCGTCCAGGGCGTCTCGGGCCCCGTCGTCCAGATCTCGCTGCTGACGCTGCGTTCCGAGGTCGCCGACCCCCGGCGCTTCGGCACCCTCATGGGCGTGGTCACCGCCGTCAACGGCGGCGTCGCCGGGGTGGACGCGCTGGCGGGCGGTTGGCTGGCCTCCACCTTCGGCTTCCGCAGCGTCTTTTGGACCATCGCCGTCGTCGCGGTACTGGCCGTCGTCGCGGTCGCGGTGGGCTGCCCCGAATCACGGCCCTCGGCCGGAACCCCGATGGACTGGCGAGGGGTGCTGCCGCTCGTGGTGAGCGCTGCGGCGCTGCTCCTGGCCGTTGAGCAGGCCAAGAAGCTCGGTTCAGCCAACTGGCCGCTCGCAGCGGGGCTGTTGGCGGTCGCCGCCCTCTCCTTCGCCGCGTTCTGGAAGACCGAGAAGGGCAGCCCGCATCCCCTGGTCCGGATCAGCGATCTGAAGCAGCGCGCCACCTGGGCGCCCCTGCTGACGACGCTGCTCACCCTCATCGGCGTGTTCGCGATCGTCAACGGCGTCCTCATCTCGTTCGTACAGAACGAGCACGCCGGATTCGGCATGGGCGCGAGCGTCGCCTCGCTGCTCTTCCTCACCCCGATCGCCCTGGTGGGCTGGCTCGTCGGGCCTTTCACCGGGCGGCTGGCGCCGGTCGTCGGCTACGGCCGGATGCTGCGCTGGGGCCTGTTGGGCAGCGCCGTAGTCGTCGCGGTGATGGCGCTGGTGGGCGTGCACTCGGTGCCGGTCATGATCGGCTGCACCGTCCTGCTGGGCGTCACCTACGCGGGCACCGCCAACATCATCCTCAACCTGCTCGGCGTCGTACTCGCCCCCAAGGACCACCCCGGCTTCCTCCCCGGGCTCATCTCGGCAGCGTTCGGGCTGGGCGCCGGCCTGAGCTTCGCGCTGCTCTCCGCCGTACAGGTCACGGGCAGCCCGCACGGCAGTTCCTCGACCGGCGGATACGTGGCCGCGATGCTCACCGGCGCCGCCGTCCTCGCCGCCGCCTACGCCACCTCGTTCCTCATCCCGCGCCCCCACACGGCCGAGATCCCCGCCTCCCCGCCCGAGTCGCACTCCGCCCCCTCCCCCGCAGAGACCTCACCATGACGACGGCGGCCGTGCCGGCCACCGCCGCCCCGGCCGCCGAAGCACCAGTCGTGCACAGCCAGGTTGCGCCGTCTTCAGACGCCAGCGTCTCGTTCACGTACGGCAGCGTCTCCTTCTGCACGACACCGTCTCGGCGGACTCGGGCAACGCTGACCGTACGCTCCCCGCGCCGCGGCGGATCACATGGTCACGGCGACGGTGCCGGAGACGCCGCTGCCGGCGCGGACCTCCAGTGCCTTGTTCAGGTCCGTGAGGGGGAAGGTGAGGGTGTTCAGGGCGAAGGTGCCGCTCCCCAGTTCGGTGAGCAGGGTGGTGAGCACGTCGTCGGGCACGCTGCGGCGGACCATGTTCACCGGCAGGAGGCTGACGTCGGCCGCCATGAGGTTGGGCAGGTCGAGGGTGAGGGTCTTCCCCGCGACGTAGCCGATCATGACGACTCGGCCGCCCGGCGCGATGGCGGGCAGCAGGGTGGGGACGGTGTCGCCGCCGACGGTGTCCAGTACGGCGTCGACGCCGCCCAGCGCCGCCAGCCGCTCCTGCGCCGCACGGCCCTGCCCGATGACGACCTCGGCAGCAGCCGAGGGCACGGCTGCTGCCTCCTTCTCGTCGCGGACCAGCGCGATGACATGTGCTCCCGCGCGTGCCGCCAGCTGCACGGCCATCGAGCCCACACCGCCGCGCGGCCCTGTGACCAGCACTCGCTCGCCCTCGCTGATCCGGCCGACGGGTCCGAGGGCAGCCCAGGCCGTGGTGACGGGTGCGAACCAGGTCGCGACGAGCGCCGCGTCGGCGCCGTCGGGGACCACCCGCACGGCATCCACCGGCGCGGCGACCTGCTGGGCCCATGTGCCGGCCCGCTCCAGGCCGACCCCGCCGCCCCGTACGAGTACCCGCTTGCCCACCAGAGACGGCTCCCCTGCCGTGACGGTGCCGACCCCGACAGCGCCGGGCGTGAAGGGCAGCTCCGGGCGGTAGGAGAAGGTCCCCGTCATCACGGTGAGGTCGAGATGGCCGACCGCCGCCGCCTCCATGGCGACCATCACCTCGCCATCGGCGGGCTGCCCCAGCGGGCCGGTCTCCTCGATCTCGACGGTCTTGCCCCAGGCGTACAGACGGGATGTCCGCATCTCGTACCTCTCGCGTTCTCGGCGGCTGCTCAGCGGCTTCTCAGCGGCCCGGAGCCGGTCCTTCGCCGGGGGCACCCCCGGCCCGGCCCGTCCGGCCCGGACATCGTAGAGTCGCGGAGGGCGTGACGGCACTGCCGCTCGCCACCGCAGGTGCTGCCACCTGCGCTTTCTCCGGGAAACTCGGACCCCTTTTCAGGGCCGATGCCCGGCTTGCCGGGAAAGCCGGACAAACTCCGAACATAACGCGCATATCTCGTGACGCGCAGTGCGGTAAAAGTCCAGCGGGTGTGAGCCCGCACATAGGGCGCACGTCACTTACGAACAGGGCTAGTGGTATGCGATAAGGCCACGACCTGGAATGCAATACCGCGAAACTGTTCCGCACATCCTTCGCCCCCGAATTCAGGTAGTACGTCACAGTATTGCTTAACCGATTCGGAGCCTCTAAGAATTTCCGTCGTCGCACGGCGCCGTGAAACAGAACTCGGCGTTCCCCCAGGGCTCCCCGCCTATGCGACGCCAGTGATGGAAAGGTTCCGATCTTCTTATGCCCAGCAATACTGGCTTCACGCTCAGCACGAAGGCCAAGAAGTATTCCTCGATCGGCCTCGGCACCGCCGGCGCCGCCGCGCTCGCCCTGACGGTTCTCCCCGGTACCGCGGCGCACGGTGACTCCGACCAGGCCATAGCCAAGAAGACCTCCACCCAGAGCGCCGCGTACTCGATGGACTCCTCGACTCTCCCCAAGCAGGGTCAGGAACTCACCACGCTGCCCGGTGGCAAGAAGCCGGACGCCAAGGACGATGCGAAGGACGCCAAGGGCGCCGACGCGAAGGACGAGAAGAAGACCGAGGCAGCGGCCGAGCCGCAGGACGCCAAGGAAGCGAAGGAAGCCAAGCAGGCGAAGGCGGCCAAGGAGGCGCAGGACGCAAAGGACCGCGCGGCCCAGGCAGCCAAGCAGGAGCGCGCCAAAAAGGAGGCGGCCTCGCGTTCGGCCAAGCGCGCCCCGGCCCAGCCCGCCTACCCCGACAACCTGGACGGCTGGATCCGCGAATCGCTGGCCGTCATGAAGCAGCACGGAATTCCCGGCTCCTACGAGGGCATCAAGCGCAACGTCATCCGCGAGTCGGGCGGCAATCCCCGCGCGATCAACAACTGGGACGTCAACGCCGTGAATGGCGTGCCTTCCAAGGGCCTGCTCCAGGTGATCAAGCCGACCTTCGACGCCTACCACGTCGAGGGAACTCCCGCCGACCAGTACGACCCGGTCGCGAACATCGTCGCGGCGTGCAACTACGCGGCGGACCGCTACGGTTCGATGGACAACGTCAACTCGGCCTACTGAGACTCGGAAATCCGGCTCGGTGCGCACACCGACCGCACCCACAACCGAGTACACCCGCCCTTGGCGGCCACACCCCTGCACACGGGGTATGGCCGCCAAGGGCATTTTCTGTGCCGACGGTTTCCAGGCGTAAGTGGTTCTGCTCTTCCCGCGAATGCCCTGCGCGCGAACCACTCGCCTCGACTCACCGGCAAAATCGGCAACGGAACGCGAAAAGCCACGCGATGTACGCGGCACGTAGCCTTACCGCGCACACTGTCCAGCCGCCCGGCGTTCCCGCTTAACGCCCCTCTTCCTCTTTACGTGGTCTCCCCGTTCAGTCTCCACGCTCAGTCTGGTTGGGGCCGCGCTCGACGGCCCGGGTGGTCCGGGCCTTCGGGCGGCTCCGTCACCCCGCGCCCCGTTCGGCAGAGGGGGCCGGCGACGCGATGGGGCGCAAGCGGTTCCTGCAACTCGGCCTCGGCGCCGCCGCAGTGGCCGGCCTGGCCGTCACCGGGCAGGTCCCCGCCTTCGCACGCGGCGGCCGGTCCAAGTCGCAGGCGTGGGTCGCGGCGAACATGAACCGGCTCCCCCGGCGGTACGCGGACTTCTCCGCCTACCCGATGTCCTACCGGAGGCAGATCTATCCGCTCCGGGCTCTTCAGTCCTCGGGTGAATACGCGAGGCAGCCCTCGGGGGAATACGTGGACCAGCCCTCGGAAGAACGCGCGGGTCAGCCCTCGGTGGAATGCGCGGGTTCGAACCTGTCGGGTCTGAACGGTTCGAGTGCCGGTAGCCGTTCGCCTTTCAGGAGTTCTTCCGCCACGAGTTCGGCGAGACCGGCGCCGAGAGTCACCCCGCTGTGGGTCACCACCACATAGGGGCTGCCTTCTCCCGCAACGGGGCCCACGACCGGCAATCCGTCCAGCGGCAAAGGCCGCACGCACACTTTTCTCGCGAGGATTTCCGCGTCCTTGAGCGAGGGCACAAGAGAGCGGGCGCGCTCCAGAAGGGTCGTGGCCCAGGCGTCGAGTTCGTGGTCCGGGGTGTGGAGATCGACGGTCACATCTCCCGCCTCCAGATGGACCTGCCCGCTGTCGACGCCGTGCGCGCGCAGGTGTACGAGGGGAGTGTGCAGCACGCGTACGGGTGCCTCGCGCACGGGGCCGACCCGGACGACCAGTGCGGGCGCCGAGGAGCCCGGCGGCTCGGGATCGACGATCGGGACGCCGACCCCGGGCGCTCCCGCCAGCCGCGTCACCTCCGGTGTCCACCGGCCCGCGCAGCACACCACGGTGTCGGCCTCCAACTGCCCCCCGTCCGCCGTACGCACCACACGCGGCCCGCTGCCCTCGCCCTCCACCGCGGTCACCTGCCCTGAGCTGCCGGTGCGCACTTCGGCGCCGCGCGCCCGTGCCCGCTGCACGAGGGAGGCGATCAGCGGCTCGGTGAGCACATAGCCCTCCCCGGGGAACCAGGAGGCGTGCGCGACATCCGGGGGCAGGTCCAGCGCGGGTTCGAGGCGGGCTGCCTCGTGCCGGTCCACCAGTTCGGCCGCGTATCCCCAGGCGCTCATCCACGCGACCCGCTCGGCCAGCAGCCGCGTGCCCCTCTCGGTCCCGGCCCAGCGGAGGTTGCCGACCGGCCGGTACCACGTGTCGCCGTCCGTGCGCCTCGCCAGCCGTTCCCACGCGGCCATGCCGTGCACGCCGAGGTCGTGATAGGCGCGCGGTGACTTGCCGTTGGAGTTGAGCCAGGCGAGGCTCCAGCGGCTGGTGCCCCGCCCAGGTTGGTCCCGGTCCAGCAGTGTGACCTCGACGGATGTGTCCCGTTCCGCGGTCAGCCGGTGGGCGAGCGCGGCCCCCAGGACTCCCGCTCCGATGACGGCGATGCGCCGCGATGCCATGTGCCTCCTTCGTACGTGTCCCACTCCGTCGTACCCCGGCCCCTCCGCACCGCGAAGGCGCGTGCGCGTCGGCCAGCTCCGTCCGTTCGCGTGTCAGGACCCCGTGCCGGGAGGCGGCCCCGTGGAGTCGCGCGTGACCAACCGTCCGCGCAGCACCAGACGTTGCCCGTCCTCGGTGCCGGTGGCGGTGGCAGTGGCACGTGGCGAGCCCGGCCCCGTGCCCTTGCCCGTCCCGCGGGCGCCCGCTGCCGGTTCCGTCCCGCCGGTTTCCGCTTCCCGCTCCGTTCCCCGGGTACTGCCGCCGCCTTCGCGCCGTTCCCTGATCCGCTCCAGCAGGCGCTCGGCCGCCGTGCTGCCCAGTTCGCGGTTCGGCTGGCGTACGACCGTCAGGCGGGGCCTGACCAGGGTGGTCCACTCCTGGTCGTCGAAGCCGACGAGCGAGATGTCGTCGGGGCACGCGCGCCCACTGCGCTGGAGCGCGGCGACCGCGCCCGAGGCGAGCACGTTGTCGGTGCAGAACAGTGCGGTGACCCCCGGATCGCGGCGCAGGAGGCGCAGCACGGCGTGTGCGGCGGCGTCCCTGTCGTAGGGGGAATGGACGATCAGCCCGGGTTCGGGGGTGAGCCCGGCGCGGCGCATCGCCGCGAGGTAGCCCACGAGCCGTGCGGCGCTGGGCCGTTCGGCGTCGCCGTCGGCCGAGGCGGCGTCGCGCAGCCGGGGGAAGTCCTCGGCCGCCTCGCTGAGTACGGCGATACGGCGGTGACCGAGCCGTACGAGGTGTCCCACGGCGCTCCGTGCGCAGGAGGTGTTGTTGACGATGACCTGGTCGACCTGCGGCAACGTGGGCAGCGGCCGGTCGAGCAGGACGAGCGGGAGCCCGGCGTCCGCCAGGGCGCGCAGCCGGTCGGCGCTGTCGGGCGACTGGGGCGCGACGATCAGCCCGTCGACGCGTTTCTCCCACATGACCTGGATCGCCCGCCGCTCAGCTTCCGGGTCGGAGTCGGTGTTGGCCAGCAGCATCTCGTAGCCGGCGGCGCGGACGACATCCGTGACGGCGCGTACGGCGTTGGCGAAGAAGGAGTTGCCGACATCGGTGACGATGACGCCGACGGTCTCCGTCGAGCCGTGGATGAGGCTGCGGGCAAGGCCGTTGGGCCGGTAGGACAGGCGGCGGGCCGCGTCCTCGACCT
Organism: Streptomyces iconiensis; assembly: GCF_028657195.3. Classification (GTDB taxonomy): domain Bacteria; phylum Actinomycetota; class Actinomycetes; order Streptomycetales; family Streptomycetaceae; genus Streptomyces; species Streptomyces iconiensis. The sequence goes on along the minus strand of NZ_JANCPR020000007.1, from coordinate 199,486 downwards.
TGGCGCGCGAGGCGGGGCTCGCCTGTCCGTAGCCGCCCAGAACACGGCCGGCCGTTGCGGTGGAGACGCCTGCCTCGCGGGCGACCTCGACGATGCTCGGAGGATTCGAGCCTCTTTCCCTGTGCGGCACCTCGCCCCTCTCCGACCCGGCCGGCCGTCTCGAAAATCTCTTCCCGGGAACCTGTTGACGACAGTCTAAGGGCGCTGAGAAGGTTCTCACCACTGCCACTGAGAACCTTCTCAGTCCCGGTTCCCGATCCCGGAACCGGTGTCTCGTACCGGGCCGGCTCCGCATGCCGCTGCCCGGCGTTCCGGTGGCGGACGCACCTGTCCCGTTCCAAGGAGATCCTCCCGATGCCGTCGCCAGTCGCCGTCGACCCCATCCCGCTCGCCACCGACCTCACCCCGACCCTGGAGCGCACCGTCGCCCAGGCGGCCACGGCACGTGAGCTGGCGTCCCGCCTCACCGACCGGCTGCGCACCGTCTACTTCGTCGGCTGCGGCGGCTCGTTCTACTCGACGTTCCCCGCGCAGGACCTGATGGAGAGCCACGCGGTCTCGCCTGTCTCGCACCGGATGACGGCCGCCGAGATGATCCACCGCCCGCTGGCCGGGCTCGACAGCTCGGCGCTCGTTGTCGCCTCCTCGCACTCGGGTGCCACGCCCGAGACCCTGGAGGCGGTCCAGCTCGCCAAGAAGGCGGGCGCCACCGTCGCGGGAATCGCGCGGGCCGGGGACTCGGCGATGGCCGAAGAGGCCGATGTGCTCTTCGACTATCCGAGCGATGTGACCGTCACCGAGCCCAAGGCCATCCACTTCACGCAGGTCGCCCTCGCCGTGCTGGAAGCGGCCGGCGCGCTCCCCGACCCGCGGGCCGCCTGGCGCGCGGTCGAGGCGATCCCGGAGGCGCTGACGTCGGCCAAGCAGGAGGTGGCCCCGCTCGGTGCCCGCGTGGGTGCCCAGTGGCGGGACGCCGACCTGGTCTACGTGCTCGGCGCCGGGCCCAACTCCGGTGCGGCCAACGCGCTCGCGGCCTGCTATCTCCAGGAGATGAACTGGCTGCACGCCTCCGCGGTCAGCGCGGGTGACTTCTTCCACGGGCCCTTCGAGATCATCGGGCAGCACCCGGTGCTCATCCTCAACGGCGAGGACTCCACCCGCCCCATGGGCGAACGTGCCGTCGCCTTCGCCGAGCGCTACTACGACACCCACGCGGTGCTGGACTCCGCCGACTTCACCCTGCCCGGTGTCCCCGAGGGCCAGCGCGGACTGATCAGTCCGCTCGCCATCGCCTCGGCCTCCCGGCGGCTGCTGGACTTCTGCGCCGCCGAACGCGGCCACAACACCGCACAGCGCAGGTACATGTACCGGGTCGCGTACTGATGGGGCGCGTGCGTCTGCTGGGGATCGGCGACAACGTCGTCGACCGGTACGCCGGAGCGGCTGTGCCCGAGGGCGCAGGCGGCACCATGTTCCCCGGCGGCAACGCCGTCAACGTCGCGGTGTACGCGCGCAGGGCCGGGGCCGAAGCCTCGTACTGGGGCGTGACGGGGGACGACCCCGCGGGGGAGGTCGTACGGGCAGGTCTGCGCGCTGAGCGTGTCGACACCTCCCGCGTTCGCACGGCGCACGGGCCCAACGCCTGGGCGGAGATCGGGCTGGAGGACGGCGACCGGGTCTTCAGGGGCTCGGACGACGGTGTCTCCGCGTTCTCCCTCGGTCCTGACGATCTGCGCGCGCTGGGCTCTTACGACCTCGCGCACACCGCCTACAGCGGCTCGCTCGCCGCGCAGGTGCCGCAGATGGCCGCCCGTACCGCGGTCTCGTTCGACTTCTCGCACCACTGGCGTGAGCCGTGGGCCGAGCCCCTTCTTCCCCATCTGTACCTCGCGGTGTTCTCCGCGTCACAGCTGGATGAGGAGGATTCGATCAGACTGCTCCGCACAGCGACGGACCAGGGCGCCCGCTGGGCCCTGGCCACGCGGGGAGCCGAGGGCGCCGTGCTCACCGACGGCACGGCTCTCTGGCGCCGGCGCGCGGTCCGTACCCGGGCCGTGGACACCCTCGGAGCCGGGGACGCCTTCGTCGGCACCCTTCTCACCACCCTCGTCGCGGACGGCGACCCGGAATCCGGGCTCGCTCACGCGGCCGAGGCGGCGGCGTCCGCATGCACCGAGTACGGCGGATTCGGCCATGGAGCTCCCCTCTCCAGCACCCCCGTTCCCTCACGAGTCCAGGCAGGAAAACCATGACATTGCGCATCGGTGTCGACACCGGAGGCACCTTCACCGACGTCGTCGCCTTCGACGAGGAGAGCGGCGGTATCCATGTGCGGAAGGTGTCCAGCACCCCCGACGACCCGGGCCGCGCGATCGTGGACGGGGTCCAGGAGATCCTGCGCCAGATGGGCGGGGCAGACCAGGAGGGTGCCGAGCGCACCATGGCGGAGGTGGCCTACTTCGCGCACGGCACCACGGTCGGCACCAACGCGCTGCTCACCCAGCGGGGCGCCCGCACGGGTGTGATCACGACACGGGGCTTCCGCGATCTGCTGGAGCTGGGCCGGGGCCGCCGGCCGCGGCTCTACGACCTCCAGGCGGACAAGCCCGTGCCCTTCGCGCCGCGCGATCTGCGCCTGGAGATGACCGAGCGGGTACGCCACGACGGGCGGGTCGAGACGCCGCTGGACGAACAGGACGTGCGTACGGCCGCGAAGACGCTGCGCGAGCGGGACGTACAGGCGGTCGCCGTCTGTCTGCTCTACAGCTTTCTGCACCCCGCGCACGAGGAGCGCATCGGGGAGATCCTCGCCGAGGAGCTGCCCGGGGTCCATGTCTCCCTCTCCAGCCGGGTGCTGCCGGAGTTCCGCGAGTACGAGCGCCTGTCGACGGTGGCCACCAACGCCTATGTGGGGCCCGTCGTCTCCGCTTACCTCGCCAGGCTCAGGCAGCGGCTGGCGGCGTGCGGCCTGGGCGCCGTACCGCATGTGACCCAGTCCAACGGCGGCATCATCCCGTTCGAGGCCGCCGAGGAGTTCCCCGTCCGCATGGTGCTCTCGGGGCCCAGTACCGGAGTGGTCGGCGCAGCCGGGATCTGTCTGGCCGCTGGACACCCCGACATCATCACCTTCGACATGGGCGGTACCTCCTCGGACGTCTCCCTGGTCAGGGACGGGGTGCCGAAGGTGACCACCGGCATGGAGCTGGACGGGCGCCCCATCCGCACGCCCATGCTGGACATCCACACCGTGGGCGCGGGCGGCGGCTCGCTCGCCCGGGTGGACGCCGGCGGTCACCTCAAGGTCGGTCCGGCCAGCGCCGGCGCGGATCCTGGCCCCGCCTGCTACGGCAAGGGGACCGAGGCTTCGGTGACCGACGCCAACGTCGTGCTGCACACGCTCAACCCCACCGAGCTGCTGGGCGGCCGGATGTCCGTGGACGAGGGCGCGGCCCGCGCGGCCGTCGGCCGGCTCGCCGAGCGCGCCGGGCTCGGCATCGAGGAGACGGCGCAGGGCATCCTCCGGGTCGTCACGGCGAACATGGCGCGTGCCATCCGCGTGATCTCCGTGCAGCGCGGCTACGACCCCCGCGACTACGCCCTCGTGCCCTTCGGCGGCGCCGGACCGCTGCATGCCTCGCGGCTCGCCCGTGAGCTGGGGATGCGCACGGTGGTCGTGCCGCCGACGCCCGGGGCCCAGTCGGCGCTCGGGCTGCTGATGACCGACGTACGGGCTGACTTCTCGCGCACCCGTATCCAGCCCTTCGCCGCCGCCTCGGCCGCGCGGCTGGGAGAGCTGTACGGGGAGCTGGCGGCCGAGGCCGCGACCTGGTTCGAGAGCGAAGAGGTCGCACCGGGGGACCGGAGCACCCAGCGCACCGCCGAACTGCGCTACGCGGGACAGAACTACGAGATCCCGGTACCGGTACCCGAAGGCCCCCTCGACGGCGACGCCGTCGGCGCCGTACTGGAGTCCTTCAGTACGGAGCACCGGCGCCTGTACGGGTACGACTCGCCCGGCGAGCCCGTCGAGGCGGTCACGCTACGGGTCCGTGCGGTGGGCTCCGTTCCCCAGGCGGAGCTGCCGCGCGAGCAGCCCGGCGGCGCCGAAGCCTCCGCCTCCCGTACCGGCGTGCGCGAGGTCCACCTGCCGGAGCTGGGCGGCTTCACACCCGTCCCCGTGCACAGCCGCGAGCTGATGAGGCCGGGCAACCGTGTCGAGGGCCCCGCCGTGATCGAGCAGATGGACACCACCACCGTGCTGCTGCCCGGCGACCTGCTCACCGTCGACGCGCACTCCAACCTCGTCATCGAGCTCAGCGAACTCACCGAACCGGCCGCCGCGCGGCGGTAGCCGTACCGAACAGGAACTCCCTATGAACGCGCACGCGCACCGAACCGCCGCAGGGGCCGTGGACCCCGTGCTGGTGGAGGTCATGGGCTCGGCCCTCGCCTCCATCGTCGAGGAGATGGGCGAGACCCTGGTCCGGGCCGCCTACTCCAGCAACATCAAGGAGCGAAGGGACTGCACGGCCGGCCTCTTCGACGCCGAGGGGCAGATGCTGGCCCAGGCGGAGCTGGCCTCGCCCGTGCATCTGGGTTCCCTCATCGGCGTCGTCGCCGCCGTGCTGGAGCGCTTCCCCGCCGAGGAGATCCGGCCGGGCGACACCTTCCTCAGCAACGACCCCTACTCCGGCGGCGGTTCGCACCTTCCGGACATGGTGCTGGTCACCCCGGTCTTCGCCGAGGGGCGGCTCACCGCGTGGGCCGCCAACCTCGCCCACCACGCCGACTTCGGCGACCGCGGGCACGCGCACATCTTCCAGGAGGGCGTCCGCATCCCGCCGGTGCGCTTCGCGCGGGACGGCGTCATCGTCGAGGACATCTTTCAGCTCGTGCTCACCAACTGCCAGGTGCCCGCCGAGCGGAAGGCGGACTTCCGGGCGCAGATGGCGGCCAACCGTCTCGCCGTGAACCGCTACTCGGAGCTGGTCGACCGGTACGGCCGCGACACCATGCGGGCAACCTCGGCCGCGCTTCTGGACTACACCGAGCGCCGTACCCGCGCCGCCGTCGCCGAGGTGCCCGACGGCACGTACACGTTCACGGACCGCTTCGACTGTCCCGAACTGGGCGAGGAGGAGCTGGATCTGCGGCTGCGGGTGACCGTCACGGGCGACGAACTGCACTTCGACTTCGCCGGCAATCCGCCGCAGGTGCGCGCCTCGGTCAACATGGTCTGGACGGCGCTGTACGCCACGGTCTACTACGCGGTGAAGACCCTGGTGGATCCCGACATCCCCTCCAACGCTGGGCTGCACAGGCCCATCCGTATCGAGGCTCCCCTCGGCTCGATCGTCAACTGCGTCGAACCCGCGGCCGTCAACGGGCGCACCGAGACCTGTCAGCGCGTGGTCGACCTCATCCACGGCGCCCTGGCCCCTGCCGTTCCCGAGCGGGTCACCGCCGCCTCCAACGGAGCCAACACCGGGGTGCACTTCTCGGGGCTCGACAGCAGGACGGGCCGCTACTTCGTCTATCTGGAGACCATCGGCGGCGGCTCGGGAGCGCGTGCGACCAAGGACGGTCTGGACGGTGTGCAGGTCCACGTCACCAACACCTCCAACCTGCCCGTCGAGGCGCTGGAGACCGAATATCCGCTGGTCGTCGAGGCGTACGAGCTGGTGCCCGACTCCGGAGGCGCAGGCAGGACCCGCGGCGGCATGGGCATCAGGCGCACCGTACGCGTGGAGGAGAACGACGTACGGTTCCAGCTCGACACCAGCCGTCAGCTCTCCCGCCCCTGGGGGCTGGACGGCGGTCTGCCCGGCTCCCCCGCGACCGTCGAACTCAGCGACGGGGCGCAGCCGGTGAGCGGCGGCGCCACGGTGCTGCAGCCAGGCGACCGCGTCAGCATCGTCACGGCAGGAGCCGGCGGCTACGGCGATCCGGCCGAACGCGATCCGCGGGAGCTGGAGCGCGACGTGCGCGAAGGTTCCGTCACCGACACCTCCCGGTAACACCCCCCGGTCCGCGGCACCGCGCTCCCCCGGAGCCGCGGCACCGCGCTTCCTCCGGGTCCGCAGCACCCGCTTCCTCCGGCGCGGGAGACGAGGGTCCCCGCGCCGGAGACGACGATCCGTTCCCCTCCCGGGCACACCCGCCCCGGGCCGCCCCGAGCCGCCCTTGGACACAGCAAGGAGGTGTCTCAATGCCGAGCACCCCCGCACCACCTGCCACTTCCTCCCTGGCCGATCCGACGCCCGAGCATCCGCGCGCCGAGCAGACAACCGGCGCCCCCTGGCGCCGAGTGCTCTGGGCAGCGATGCTCGGCAACGCCGTGGAGTGGTACGACAACGCCCTCTACGGCATCCTCGCCGTCGTCATGTCCCGGACGTTCTTCCCCGGCGGTGACCCCACGGTCGCGCTGATCTCGACGTATCTGGGACTGATCCTCTCCTACGCGATCCGCCCCATCGGCGGCACGCTCATGGGACGGCTGGCCGATGTGAAGGGCCACAAGTACGTCCTCACCCTGACCATCGTCATGATGTCGGTCGGCACGGTCGCGATCGGCGTACTGCCGGCCTACTCAGCGATCGGTATCGCGGCGCCCGTGCTGCTCGCGTTCTGCCGGCTGGTGCAGGGGCTCGGCGCGAGCGCCGAGTACACCGTCGCCACCAACTTCCTGCTGGAGCACGGCCCCCGCAACCGGCGCAACTACCTCTCGGGCTGGGCCGTCGGCTCCACCTCGCTCGGGCCGCTGATCGCCTCCGTCATCGCGTACGTCCTGATCGTCACGCTGCCCGCCGACGCCTTCAACTCCTGGGGCTGGCGGCTGCTGTTCCTGCTCGCCGCTCCCCTCTCCCTGGTCACGCTCTACATCCGGCGGCACACCACGGAGGCACCCGAGTACAAGCGGGTGCTGGAGGAGGCGCGGAACAACTCGGTCGAGCAGACACCGTTCCGTGAGGCCGTGCGCTGCCACTGGCGGGACATGCTCCGCGCCATCGGCCTCGGCGCGGGACAGCGCGTCGGCTCCTTCATGATCCAGAGCTATTTCGTCACCGCGCTGGTGCAGAACGGCTTCGGTGAGGACCAGGCGCTGCTGGCGGCCATCCTCACGTACATCGTCGGTGCGCCCGCCGCGATCTGGGGCGGCTGGATAGCCGACAAGTACGGCGGGAAACGGCTGCTGGTGTTCGGCTACAGCGTCTTCGTGCTGTTCACGGTGCCGACGTTCGTCGCCATCGAGTCGGGCTCCTTCCTCCTCGCGTTCATCGCCGTCGTCATCTTCACCGTCCTCAACAACATCATCGGCGGCCCGCTGACCACCGCCTACGTGATGAGCTTCCCCGCGCATGTGCGGGGCACGGCCGCGGCGCTCAACTACAACCTGGGCACCACGCTGCTGGGCGGCACCGCACCGCTGCTGGCCTCCTGGCTGGTGTCCGCCACCGGTACCGAGGTCTCCTTCGGCTGGTACATGGCCGCCATCTGCCTGGGCTCCGCGCTGGTCGCCGCCTTCGCCCTGCCGAAGTCCATCGACGCTCTCCGCGCACCCGCCGGAGCCGGAGCGGACCGCGAACCCCCGGAAACCGGCACCGACCGCGAGCCCGCCGAACCGGCGGGTGCCGTGCCGGGACCGCGCGCCTCCGGGACCACGGCAGCGGAACCGCCGGCGTCCCGGCCCGACCTGTCCAAGGAGGACTCACAGCCATGAGCGCACCGTCCACCGGGCGCGATCCCGTCGCACCCGCTCGCTACGGCCCCAAGCCCCCCGTCACGGGGGAAAGCGGCATGGTCGTCACCTCGCATCCGCTGGCCACCCGCGCGGCGCGCGACGTGCTGCGCGAAGGCGGCAACGCCGCCGACGCCGCGCTCGCCGCCGCGGCGACCCAGCTCGTCGTCGAACCGCACATGACCTCGCTGACGGGCGGGCTCAGCCTGCTGCACCGGGACGCACGCACGGGCACCGCCACCTACCTCAACGGAAACGTCAACGCCCCGCTCGCGCCGCTCCCCGACTTCACCGGGGCCGATCTGACGCGCGGACGCGGTGTGCCCGTGCCCGGCTGGTGGCCGGCCTTCGACGAGGCCAGGCGCCGCTTCGGCACCCGGGGCGCCGACCGTCTGCTGGCACCGGCGATCGCAGCGGCCACCGACGGGTTCGAGGTCAACCCGTTCCTGTACGGCACGGCCTACGGCGAGCAGGCCAACCTGGGGGCCTCCGCGCAGATGCGCGAGGTGTTCTTCGCCGAGGGCCACCTCGCCGTACCGGGCCAGACGATCCGGCAGGTGCGCGCGGCGCGTACGCTCCAGCGGCTGCGCGACGAGGGCATGGACTACTACCTCGGGGACTTCGCGCGCGCCTTCACCGAGACCGTGCGCTGCGACGGCGGGGTCGTCACCGAGCGGGACTTCGAGGAGTACGAGGTCCGCGTGCAGGAACCGGTGAGCGGCACCTACCGTGACACCCGGATCGTCGCGTCCCCGCCGCCCGACGACGGCGGCGTCCAGCTGATCGGCGCGCTGAACATGCTGGAGACGGTGGACCTGGCACGGCTGGGGCCGTCCAGCGTCTCGCCGGAGACGCTGCGGCTGCTCATCCAGGCACACAACACCGCCTATTACGCGCCCCCGCTGCGGCGCGATCTGTCCGAGGACCGGGAGCGGCTGGAGGTGCTGCTCTCCAAGGACCACGCCAGGACCCGGATGGCACTGCTGGAGACGGCCCCGCCGCCCGGCGCCGCGCCGCCCTCACCGGGCACCATCCATGTCTCCGTCGTGGACGCCGCGGGCGACGTGGCCTCCCTGACCCACTCGCACATGGCCTCCGGGTTCGTCAACGGGCTCTTCTGCGAGGGGTTCCAGCTCTCCGGCGGCGGCTCCTTCTTCCAGCGCGTGATGCCGGGAGCGGGTGAGCGCGCCTCCGTCTACCTGGCGCCCAACCTCGTGCTGCGGGACGGCAAACCCGTCATCGTGTCCGGCTCGCCCTCGGTCTCCCTGGTGGCCAACATCCTCCAGAACCTGGTGAACCTGGTCGACTTCGGCATGAGCATCGAGGAGTCCGTACGCGCGCCCCGCTTCGGTGCCCGCCCGCACACACCCGAACGGGGCTGGCAGCCGGGCAACCTGCTGGAGTCCGGGTTCCCGCGCGAGGTACTGCGCGAGGTGCGGGGCTGGGCGGAACGGGAACGCCTGTGGACCAGGGTCATCAACCCCTGGAACGCGCTGACCGGCAACTTCGAGGGCATCACCCTCGACCCCGCCACCGGTACGGCCCACGCGTGCGCCGATCCCCGAAGGGTGGGAGCGGCGGAGGCACCCTGACCTCTCCGGCGCCCCGGCCTCTCCGCACCTCGTACTCCGTCCCTGTGTGCCCTGTGGTCCTGGGGCCCTGTCCCCTGTTGTCTGTGAGCGGCCCGGGATTGCCGGGCCGCTCACCGGCTCGGGGCGGGTGGCGGTCCAGGGCGGGTGGCGGTCCCGGGCGGCCCGGTTCCGAACCCCCCGAAGCAGAGCTGCCGGCGGCGCGCGCCTACAGCCCGTACGACGTGCCGATGATGTCGCGCTGGATCTCGCTCGTCCCTCCGTACACCGTGGAGACAACGGTCGAACGCAGCAGCGCCTCCATGCCGTACTCCGTCGCGTAGCCGTAGCCGCCCAGCATCTGCATGCCTTCCAGCGCCACATGCTTGGCCAGTTCGGTGCACTTGAGCTTGGCCATGGACGCCTCACGGGCGAAGACGCGTCCGGGCTCCGCGTCGATCGCGGACGCGACGTCGTCCACCAGCAGCCTGGCGCACTCAAGTTCGGTGGCCATGTCCGCGATGCGGTGCTTGAGCGCCTGGAACGAGCCGATCGGACGGCCGAACTGCTCGCGCTGCCGCACATACGCGACCGTGTCGTCGAAGGCACGCCTGGCGGTGCCCAGCATCAGCGCGGCCAGGATCATCCGCTCCAGGTTCAGCCCGACCATCAGCTGCTTCCACGCCTGGCCCGGCGTGCCGACGACCGCGGCGTCGGGGACGAAACAGTCGGTGAAGTACAGGTCGTTGACCTCCCGGCCGCCCATCGTGTCGATCCCCCTGATCACCAGGCCCTCCGCTTCGGTGGGCACCATGAACTGGGTCAGCCCCCGGTGTCTGGTCTCCTCCCGTGACGTACGCGCGATGAGCAGGATGTGGTCGGCGAAGTGCGCGTTGGAGCACCACGTCTTCTGCCCGTTGACCACATAGCCGCCGGCGGTACGCTCCGCGCGGCAGGTGAGCGCCGCCACGTCGGAGCCGGCGCCCGGCTCCGACATCGAGACCGCCTCGACCCGCCCGTTGACCACACCTTCGAGTACGAGGCGCCGCTGGCTCTCGGTGCCGAACTTCTCGTAAGCGGCGGCGGCGATGACCGTCGTGGCGAATCCGCTGACCGGAGCGAGCCCGTAGGCGGTCTCCTCCAGGAAGAGGCACAGCTCCGCCATGCCCAGCCCCGCACCGCCGTACTGCTCGGGGACGACGATGCCCAGCCAGCCCAGCGCCGCCATCTTCTCGTAGAGCTTCTGGTTGTGCGGTTCCCTGCCGTCCGCGGTCAGTTGGTCCCGCTGCTCCTTCGTGCCGCACTCGCGGCGGCAGAAGTCGCCCACCGCCTTCACCAGGTCGCGGCGCTCGTCCGTCAGCACTCGGGGCATGGTGTGCGTCCCTCCTTGAAACGGTGTGGGTCACGCTCTTCCGGTCGCCCCGCACGACGCGTCCGGCGGCACATCAACCTGCTGCCGTGACGGCCCGCGAAGGAGGGCGCTATGGGCGGGCAGGGCGCGGCGGCTCCAGCATCGGGACGAGGAAGCGCCGGGCCACCTCGCGCACCTGCTCCTCGTCGTCGATGTCGATGACCTGGCTGGGGATGACCAGGAAGGAGGCGGAGATCCGGACCATCATCTCGGCCACGACCTCCACGTCCACGTCGCGCGCGACGTTGCCCGCCTGCTGCTCGCGGCGCAGCCTGCCCGCGACGAACTGCCGTACGACGGCCAGGGTGCGGCCCTCGTCGCCGGTCATGGACGGTACGACGGCGTCGGGTTCGGCTGCCATCAGGCCACCGATGAGGGGATTGCCGCGAATGACCCGCAGCGAGCTGACGAAGCCCAGCACCACGCGGTCCGCGACGGTCTCAGCGCTCTGGACGTCGACGCTGAACTGGTCGAAGTAGCGCCGGAATTCACGCTGGACGACCTGCTCGACCAGCGCGTCCTTGGACGTGAACCTGCGGTAGACCGTGATCCGGGAGACGCCCGCCCTGCGGGCGACGTCCTCCATGGTGGAGCGGCGCATGCCCATGCGGCAGAACTGCTCGAAGGCGGCATCGAGCACGCGCGTGGTGATCTCGTCGCTGTCGTCGGCACGCTCGGTCGTCTCGGCGGCCTCGGCGGCCTCCGCGTACGCACGCTCCAGGACGGAGTCCGAGCCAGGGGGCGTGGCAGGGAAGGAAAACACAGGTTCCACGGTCGCCTTTCTTGGCGCGCATTCCGGGAAAAGCAGGCCCATACACCCTGACCCTCCCCGAATTACCGGCGGTTACAAAGAAGTTGAGCCGCGAGTCTTGCACTCCGGTCCGGAGTGCGTTTCGCTGAAGATACACGGTTACACGATCTGTATCAGAGTATCAGCCAGGACTTCGGCGGCTCAAGGAGGAGTTCAGGGCAATGGACGAACTCAGCAGACGCAAGATGCTGCTCGCGGGCGGAACGCTGGGAGCACTCGGCGTGCTCGGCGCCGCCTCACCGGCCCGCGCGGGAAGCGCCTGGTCCTGGGCGGCCAGCGGCTCGGTGGCCGGCTCGGGAACGGGCAGCGACCCCCACTGGGTGTGGGACGAGGAAGCCGATCAGCTGTTGGCGACCGTGATCGAACGCGGCGACGTACCCAAGGTCAACAAGCTCCTGCGCACCTGGACCCGCAACGACCAGCCCTTGCCCGGCGAACTCCCCACCGACCTGCGGGAGTTCATGGACACGGCACGCCACCTGCCCACCTGGGCCGACCGGGACAAGCTCGACAGAGCCGCACGGTTCAACGAGACCAGGGGCTTCTACCTCAACGTGCTCAACGGAATCGGCGGCGGCATGCTGAGCACCGCCATCCCCCGAGAGGCGCGTGCGGTGTACTACTCCAAGGGCGGGGCCGACATGGAGGACCGTGTCGCCAAGACGAGCAAACTGGGCTTCGCCGTCGGCGCCCTGAACGCGTATCAGCCCGGCGGAAGCATCGTGGTGGAGGCCGTGAAGACCCGGCTCGTGCACGCGGCCGTACGACATCTGCTGCCGAAATCGCCGGGCTGGTCAGGGACCAGCGGCGGCCAGAAGATCCCCATCAGCCTGGCGGACATGCTGGTCACCTGGCACACGCTGCCCACCTTCGCCATGCGCAGGATGCGCGATTGGGACGTCCCCATCAGCTCCGCCGACTCCGCCGCCTACCTGCACATATGGCAGGTGACCGCGCACCTGCTCGGCATCAGGGACGAGTACGTTCCCGCCACCTGGGACGCGGCCGACGCCCAGTCCGAACAGCTCCTCGACCCGGTGCTCGGCCCCACACCCGAGGGCGTCGAACTGACCGACATCCTGCTGCGCCAGCTCGCCGAGCAGACCAGCCCGGGCGGCCTCGACCGGCCCCTGGTCAACGCGCTCGCGCGCTACCTGGTGGGCAACCAGGTCGCCGACTGGGACGGCATCCCGCGGGCCCCGTTCTGGGACGCGACGATCAAGACCGTATGGCCGAAGCTGGTGGCCTTCCGCGAGGGACTGATCAAGCTGCCGCTGGTCCCGCAGATCGCCTGGACGATCGACGAAGCGGCGCGGCAGTACATCTTGTTCTACCTGTCCAAGGGGCGCGAGGTCCATATCGAGATCCCCGACACCAACCGTCCCGGCTGACCCGGGAACCACTCCCCTGCGCATTTCGGTTCCCCTCGGCAGAACGCAAGGAGGAGTTCAGGCATGGACGAACTCAGCAGACGCAAGATGCTGCTCGCCGGCGGAACGCTGGGAGCACTCGGCGTGCTCGGCGCCGCCTCACCGGCCCGCGCGGGAAGCGCCTGGTCCTGGGCGGCCAGCGGCTCGGTGGCCGGTTCGGGAGCGGGCAGCGACCCCCACTCGGTGTGGGACGAGGAGATCGACCGGATCGTCTCCGATGTGATCGAACGCGGCGACGTACCCAAGGTCAACCAGCTCCTGCGCACCTGGACCCGTAACGACCAGCCCCTGCCCGACGGACTCCCCGCCGACCTGCGGGAGTTCATGGACACGGCACGCCAACTGCCCACCTGGGCCGACCAGGGCAAGCTCGACACCGCCGCACGGTTCAACAAGACCAAGGGCATCTACGTCGGTGCCCTGTACGGGTTGGGCAGCGGCCTGATGAGCACCGCCATACCCCGGGAAGCGCGCGCCGTGTACTACTCCAAGGGCGGCGCGGACATGAAGGACCGCATCGCCAAGACAGCGAAGCTGGGTTACGACGTCGGGGACCTGGACGCCTATCAGCCCCGGGGCTCGATGCAGGTGACCGCGGTCAAGACCCGGCTCGTGCACGCGGCCGTACGGCATCTGCTGCCGCAGTCCCCGGGCTGGTCAGGAACGAGCGGCGGCCAGAAGATCCCCATCAGCCAGGCGGACATCCTGGTCACCTGGCACAGTCTCCCCACCTTCGTCATGCGCAAGATGCTGGAGTGGAAGGTGCGGGTCTCGCCCGCCGAGTCAGCGGCGTACCTGCACGTGTGGCAGGTGACCGCGCACCTGCTCGGCGTCCGTGACGAGTACGTTCCCGCCACCTGGGACGCGGCCAACGCCCAGTCCAAACAGCTCCTCGACCCGGTACTGGGGCGCACTCCCGAGGGCGTCAAGCTGACCGACGTGCTGCTCGACATCGTCGCCGAGATCGACGGCGGGCTGAGCCGGCCGCTGGTCAGCGCGTTCGCGAGGTACACGCTCGGCGACCGGGTCGGGGACCTGATCGAGCTGTCCGACGAGCCGTTCTGGGAGCCGGTGATCAGGAGAGCGTGGCCGCTGCTGGTGGCCTTCCGCGAGGGCCTGATTCCGCTGCCGCTGGTCCCGGAGGCCGCCTGGACCATGGAGGAGGCGATCCGAAGGTTCGTCCTGCTCTTCCTCTCCGAGGGAAAACCCATCAGCATCGAGATCCCCGACGCGAACCGTCCCTCCTGAACGACGGTCCAGCCGCTGACGGGAAGGTCCCTCCTCCCGGATCACGCGGGAGCACGCCAACGAGCCGCAGGAGAACGGATGAAGACGAGCGGGCGCCGTGCCGGACCGGCGAGAGCGACGGGTGCCACGGATGAGGGGCGTCATCGGTGACCGGCGACGACCGGGACCGCCGGGACCTGGCCGGCCCCCGCACGGCCAGGTCCTCCACGGGCGCGCAGGGCATCGGCAGGCGACGGTTCCTCGGCTACGTACTGGCCGCTCCGACCCTGGCGACCGCGGCGGAGCCCGCACTGGCGCCGGAGGCCGCCGCTGCCGGTGCCCCCTCGGCGGCGGACGCCGCGGCGGCGGTCCCGTCGCCCGACCTCACCGAGCTGGTCGACCTCAACGACGTGATGACGGCGGCTGCCTGGCCGACCTCGAACCTGATCAAGGTCGTGGTGAACAAGGACGGCACCGTGTCCTTCGCTCTGCCACGGGCCGAGGTCGGTCAGGGCATCACCACGTCGACGGCCATGCTGATCGCCGAGGAGATGGACGTACCGCTCGACAGGGTCCGGGTCACGCTGGCCGACGCGCGGCCCGAGTTGGCGTTCAACCAGCTCACCGGCGCCTCCAACACGACGATCTCGACCTACACCCCGATCAGGGTCGCAGCTGCGGTCGCCAGGGGCCGGCTGCTGGAGGCGGCGGCCGTCGAACTCGGCGCGAAGGCCACAGACCTCACCTTGAAGGCCGGCGTCGTCACGGACCTCGCGGGCGGGAGCATCGGCATCGGCGCGCTCGCGGAGAAGGCCGCGAGCGACGAGCCGCGGCGGGTGTCCGTACAGCTCAAGGAGCGCGGTGAGTTCACCGTCATCGGCACACCGCGCAACCGGATCGACGCGCTCGAAGCGGTCACGGGGCGCAAGAAGTTCGCGATGGACCTCGACGTCCCGGACGCCGGACCCACCATGGTGTGCAGACCGCCCACCCTCAACGGCAAGGTCGGCTCCGTCGCCAACGCCGAACAGGTCAGCGGCATGCCGGGCGTCACCCATGTCGCGGTGATCTCCACCGGGGTCGCGGTGCGCGCCCGGACATTCGGCCAGTGCATCGACGCCGTACGCGCCCTGCGGGTGTCCTGGCGGCCAGGCAGCGCCGAGGGGAAGTCCGACGCGTCCGTACGCGAGGAGCTGCGCGACGCCGAACTGCCGCTCGGGCTCCCCCCGGTGACGCCGTCGGTCGAGGCCACCTTCACCTTCGCCTTCCGCAGCAACAGCGCGCTGGAGCCCAACTGCGCCATCGCCGACGTACGGCCCGACCGCGCGGAGATCTGGTCCGGCCTGAAGGCACCGATCGTCGCCAAACAGGCCATCGCCGCCAAGCTGGGGCTGCCGCCGCACGCGGTCACCGTGCATGTCACGGAGAGCGGCGGCTCGTTCGGACGGAGGCTGTTCTTCGACGCCGCGCTGGAAGCGGCCGAGATCTCCCGGAAGATCGGCGAGCCCGTCAAACTCATGTGGCACCGCGCCGACGACTCCCGCCAGGGGCGCACCCATCCCATGGCCACCTCCCGCGTGCGCGCCGCGTACCTCGGCAAATCCGTGCTCAGCTACAGGCAACGGCACACCAGCGTGGCCACGGACCTCAGCCATGGGCTCGGTGAGGTCTTCACCGCGCTGGCAGCGAGGCTGCCTGTGGGCGACATCGGCTTCTCCGAGACCTTCTTCCAGCTCTCCCAGTCGACGCCCTACGACTTCGGCTTCCACAGCAGGCTGCTCGCCGAGACCGACAAGGGCTTCAACACCGGCAGCATGCGCAACGTCTACTCCCCGGATGTCACCTGCGCCCGGGAGCTGGTCGTCGACCGGCTGGCGGCGAAGACGGGAAAGGACCCGTTCAGCTTCCGGCGCGACTTCCTGCGCGACGACCGCTCACGCGCGGCGCTGGAGAAGGTGGCGGAGGCCGGGAACTGGGGCCGCGCGATGCCGGAGGGCACCGCGCAGGGAATCGCCTTCCACTCCGAGTACCACGCGGTCAGCGCGGTACTGGTGGAGATCGACTGCCGGCCCGAAACCGTCGGCCGCCCCATCCGTGACGGGGTGACAGGACCGCGTGTCACCAGGGCCGTCCTCGCCGTGGATGTCGGCCTCGCCGTCAACCCACGCGGCCTGGAGGCCCAGATGATGGGCTGCCTCATGGACGGGATCGCTCTGACGCTGACCTCCAGCCTGCATCTGCGCGACGGGTACTTCCTGGAGGCCAGTTGGGACAACTACTTCTACACCCGGCAGTGGAACACGCCCCCCGAGCTGGAGATCATCGTCATGCCGACGACCACGGGAGAGCCGGGCGGCGCGGGAGAGCTGGGCGTCGCCGCCTCGATGGCCGCCGTCGCCTGTGCCTACGGCAGGGCCACGGGCACCATGCCGACCAGCTTCCCCCTCAACCACGGCACCCTCTCCTTCGAGCCCAAGCCCACCGTGCCGCCCGTTCCCGCGTCCCCCACCGACGGCCTGGACCACGTCCGTTGACCTCAGGAGGCTCCGTGCCCGAGCACACGTTCCGCGTCAACGGCGAGCAGGTCACCGTCGAGGCGGCCGACAGCGAGCGGCTGCTGTGGGTGCTGCGCGACATCCTCGGCATCACAGGGCCGAAGTACGGCTGCGGTATCAACGTCTGCAAAGCCTGCACCAGCCACGTCAACGGCAAGGCGGCCAACCCCTGCGCGATCCCCGTCAAGGATCTGCGGCCCACGGACGAAGTCACCACGATAGAGGGGCTCGCCGCCACCGCCGGCGCCGAGCTGCACCCGATGCAACAGGCATGGCTCGACCATGACGTCGCCCAGTGCGGCTACTGCCAGCCCGGCCAGATCATGGCCGCCGTCGCCCTGGTACGCCGGGTCAGGGAAGAGGGCCGCCGGATCACCGAGGACGACCTCGACGGCATCCGCAACATCTGCCGCTGCGGCACCTATGTGCGCATCCGCGAGGCGATCAAGGACGGCGCCGCACGCATGTGAGAGCCCCCGGGCCGCCGCGACCGGCCCTCACCCTGTGCGGGACGCCGCGTGACCGGCGAGATCAGCACTCGCTCTCCAGCCTCCGTACGCGCTCGGCGTCGCAGGTCCGGGGACAGGTCAGGCACGCCTCGGCGGCGTCGAGGGTGTAGTACATGCAGCAGCCCAGGCGCGTACGGGTGCGGTACCGCCGGCCGCCGCTTCCGGCGAGTTCGCGGAAGCCGGCCCCGCCGGGGAACGGTGGTGCGGCGGCGGGAAGCAGCTGTGCCGCGGCGCTGACGGCCCGTTCCTCCTCGCCGAGCGTACGGCCGAGGTACCAGATCCCGGAGACCAGGTCGTCGGCCACCATTCCCCACAGGGCCCTCGCTCCCCGGCGGACACGGGGGCCGATGGCGGTGAGCAGCGGCCCTACGTGATCGGCCACGGCGGACCGCAACTCGGCGCGCAGCGCCTCCTCGTGAGCCACCACGCGCGCGCCGGGAGCCGAGGCCGCAGGATCGTCGGGCAGGCAGGCGAAGTCCGTACCGGGAAGGATCTCGAACACCCCCGCCGCGCAGTCGAGACCGACCTCCCCTGGCGCGAGGCGCGGCACGCGCCGCTCCAGGTACCAGGCGCCGCTGATCAGCAGACTGACGGACCAAAGGTAGTCGTGCAGCGCGCGGGAGGCGGCCACGTCCCTGCGGGGCTCGTGTCCGTGGCGTTCCCTGATACGGGCCGCCTCGGCCCCGATGAATGCGTCCAGGGCCTCCCCGTCCCGGGCCAGGTTCTCGCCGTCCGGCCATGTGCCCTTCGGCGCCGTGCCCTTCAGCGCCTCGCCGTCCAGCCACGTGCCATTCGGTGCCGCGCCGTTCAATTCCCCGCCGTCCGGGCGTACTTCGGGCCCGGCGGAGACAAGTCTCGCGTCCAGTGACTCGCACAGGGCGATGACCCGCTGGTACGTGCGGGGCAGGGGCGCGGCGAAGGGGTCGGCGAGTGCGGCCGTCGCTGGGGCGAGGGCCGGGGTCGTGGTCATCGGCGTACTTCCACGTGCGGCACTGCGGGTCTCCAAAAGATCACATGCATAAGGTGAGGCTTACCTTAACGCAGACTTCCCCTTGCCTGACCCGGGCTCATGTCGGCGCACAGCAAGGCGAGTTGATGATTAAGGTTTGCCTAACCTAAGCTTCCGTTCGCTGCCGTGACCAGGGCTGACGTGCCGTGCCGCACCACGTCACCCGCGCCGCCGCGCTGCCCGCTCCCCCACTCGGAAGGGGCCACCGTCCATGCGGTTGTACCTGCTCGCCCTCAACCCCACCGACTCGGTCACCGAAGGCTTTCTGCCCGCCGCCTCCCGGCTCGGCCTGGAGACCGCCGTGCTCACGGACCAGCCGGAGGCACATCGCCGTGCGTACCCGGAGACCGAGGTACTGGAGTGCGACGTCCGCGACTTCCGCGCCGTCATCACCCGCATCGCGACCCACCTTCCGCCGGACGCCGTCTTCACCAACAGCGACCACCTCCAGACCCAAGCGGCGCTGGCAGCCGAGTACTTCGGCCTCCCCGCCAAGCCCTGGCAGGCCGCGCTGCGCACCAAGGACAAGGCGCACATGCGCCGCCACCTGGCGGCGGCGGGAGCCGGCGCGGTGTGGTCGGCCGAGGTGCCGGCAGGGCAGGACCCCGGCGCCGTGCTCGGCGGCACCGAGGTGCCCCGGCCGTGCGTGGTCAAGCCCCGCGAGGGCGTGGCCAGCGAGGACGTGGTGCTGGCCGAGGGACAGGACGACGCCGTGCGGCGCTGCCGGGAGATCCAGGCGCGGCGGCCGGGAGCGGCCCTGGTCGTCGAGGAGTACCTCACCGGGCAGCTGTGCACCCTGGAGACACTGGGCGACAGCCGCGTCCGGCACGTCCTCGGCGGCTTCCGCACTCAGCTGTCGGCGCCGCCGTACTTCGTCGAGGAGCGGATGACGTTCGTGCGGGACCACCCCGAGCACGTCGTCACGCAGGTACTCGCCCAACTCGACGCGCTCGGCGTCGGCTTCGGCGCCTGCCACACCGAGTTCGTGGTGGACGAGGGCCGGGCACGCCTCATCGAGGTCAACTACCGCGCCATCGGCGACCAGTGCGATCTGCTGCTGGCCGAACTGCTCGGCGTACCACTCTTCGACCACATCCTGCGCACGCACCTGGGCGAGCCCCTGCCCACCGATCTGGGAGCCCGCACCGGCGGCGCGGCCGTCCTGGAATACCCCTGCGCCGACAGGGCCGGCACGCTGACGGCCGCACCGGCGGCGGCCGACCTGGTCGTGGACGGCGTACGACTGGTCTACCGACCGCTGCGCGAGGTGGGCGAACGGCACGAGCTGTACCGCACGAACCGCGACTTCCTCGGTGTCGTCCGAGCCACCGGAACCGATCAGACAGCGGTCGACTCGGCCGTGACCGGCTTCCTGGCCGCGCGGCACTGGGAGGTCACCCCGTGAACGCGACGGACCCTGCCGTCGCCCCCGAACACGCCCAACGCACCCTGCTGCTGCGGGTGTTGAGCGCCCTACTGCGTGAGGACGTGGTCGGCCTGCGCTCCCGCTCAACGCCTGTGAAGCGGGAGGACGACGTCTGGCTGCGGCTCCCCGTGGCCGGTGACGGTGGCACGGACGCCCTGCTGCTGCCCGTCACCGAGGACGGCTTCCAGAGCGGGTACACGGCCCGGCTCCCGCTCCTCGTACGGGAGTCGGGGCCCGCGTCGGGGTCAGGGCCCGCGTCGGATACGGAGCCTGCGCCGGGGTCAGGGCCCACGCAGGAGACGGCGCCCGCGCCAGACACGGAGCTCGCGTCGGGGTCAGGGCCCGCGCCGGGGTCAGTACCCGCGCCGGAGGTGGGCCCAGGACCTGGCCCGGGGCCGGACCTGGACCCGGCACCGGACCTGAGCCTGGATCGCGGCCTGGACTCGGCACCGGACCTCGACCCAGCACCGGACCTCGACCCGGGACGGGACCCGGACCTGAGCCTGGACCGGGGCCTGTTCCCGGAGCCCGAACCGATGCCCGAAACGGGCCGACGGCGACTGACCTCGTACGGCGACGTGCTGGTCGCCCTGAAGGCGCTCGCGCACCCCGCCGACCGGCCCGGCTTCGACGCCTTCGCCGAGGAGTGCCGTCAGGACCTCGTGGCGCGGCGGCTGCACGGTCGTACGCGGAGGGAGGTGGCCGGTCGGCTCCGGGACCGGTACGGCGCGGACCCGGCCCGGTGGACGGGACTCGCGGGAGGGCTGGCGCTCGACACCCTCGCGGCCCGCCACGATCACCCCGTCTATCCGGCCGCCCGGGGGCGTTCAGGGTTCGACGAGGTCCAACTACGCGCCTACGCCCCCGAGTTCCACCCGCGCTTCGCGCTGCGCTGGCTGGCCGTACCGCGTGCCGCGCTCACCCTGGCAGGGGGCGGCCTGCCCGCAGGCTGGCCCTCGCCCGCGCTGCTCGGGCTGCCGGAGCTGACCGGCAGCCACCTCGCGCTCCCCGTACACCCGCTGACCCTGGGCGCTCCCCTGCGTACTGCCCTTGCCGCCTCCGGTCTTCAGGACCGGGCCGTGCTCGCGGAGCGTCACTGGCTGGAGGCGGCTCCGACCCTCTCCATGCGCACGGTCGCGCTGACCGCTGACCCCGCACTCCACCTCAAACTGCCGCTCGCCACCGCCACGTTGGGCCTGCGCAACCGCAGAACGATCAAGCCGGGCACGCTCGTGGACGGCGCCGCCTGCCGGCGTCTCCTGGAAGCCGTGACCGCCCGGGAGCCGCGCTTCCGCGAGACGGTCCTGCTCGCTGACGAGACGGTGTACGCGCACGCGGGGCACGAACTCCTCGCCGTACTCTGCCGCCGCTACCCGTCCGGTCTCGGCGAGGCCGTCGTCGTGCCCATGGCCGCGCTGCTGAGCGAGGCGCCCGGCGGCGCGATGGTGATCGACCACCTCGCCGGCCGCTTCTACGGCGGCGACCCCGTCGCACTGCTCGACGCCTGTCTGACCCTGCTCTTCGACTGGCAGACCACGCTCTTCGGCCACGGCATCGCGCTGGAGTCTCACCAGCAGAACGTCTCCCTCGTCCTGGACAGCGACGGCAGCGGCCGTACGCGACTGCGGCTGCTGCTCAAGGACAACGACGGCCCCCGTATCCACGCCGCCCGGATGCGCGAGAGTCTGGGCGCCGGAGCGCCCGACCCCTCCGACTTCGACGACGAGCGAATCTTCGTCAGCGATGACGGGCCGCTCCTCGCCCTGTTCACCACCATCACCCTCCATCTGTGCGCGGGCGCCTACGCGTTCGGGCTGGCCCGGCACGGCAGGGCTCCGCTCGGAAGGCTGCTGGCCCTGATACGCGACCGGCTCGCCGAGGCGGCCGACCGGCTCGGCACCGGCCCAGGGCAACCGGGCGCGGCGCTCAGCGCGTACGTACTCAACGCCCCGGAACTGCCCGTCAAAGCCATGGTCACCGCCGGGACGCTGCTCACCAAGGAGCGTTCGGGCGCCGCCGACATCAACAAGCACTACACCACCGGCCCGAACTACCTGCGCGGAACCGCCCTTCCGCCACCGCACCCCCGTACTCCCCGCATCCGCTGGAGCCGTTGATGCCGTTGATGCCGCTGACCGACACGATCGGCGCTCTCCCCGCCTCCGCCGTCCCCGGTGGGCCAGGTGTCCCTGACGCGCTGCCGACCGCCGACGACGCCGTCGCTCACACTCTCCTCAACTGCCTGCTGAGAGAGTGCGTACCGGGAGAGACCTCCCCCTCCGGAGCCGCCTCCGACGGGGAACATCTGCTGCTGCGCCTGCCATGCCGAGGTGTGCTGCTGCGTATCGCCGTACGTCGCAGATCGCTGCTGGGCGCGCACCGGTTCACCGGGCCGGTGGAGGAGCGGCGTGCGGGGGAAGCACACGGGGACGGGAACGGAGACGGGGGCCCCGGCTCGGGCGGCGACCGGGACGGGGGCTGGGTGGCGGTCGGCTGGCGGCGCCTCGCCGAGTACATCCGGGACGAACTGTCGCTCCGTACCGGCGTGCGCAACGAGGAGTTCCTGGACCAGGTCGCCTCCAGCCACGCTGCCATCACCACCGCGCTCGCCGTACGCGCCGGACGCGCCGGACGCGCCGGACGACCGGAGCCGGAGCCGGAGCCGGGGCCGGGGCGGGCCCGCGCGGCCGTAACCAGGGCCACGACTGGGGCCGGGGCCGGAGCCACGACCGGGTCCGGGATCGGGACCGGGCCCGGGTCCAGGAGTGGTCACGACGGGGTGGCGGTCGAGCCCCTGGCCGCCTACCTCCGCTCGGAGCAGTCCCTCCTGTTCGGCCACCGGTTCCATCCCACACCGAAGGCCCGCAGCGGGGACCCGGGCTCGTGGCCCGCGTACGCGCCTGAGACGGGCGCGGTGTTCCCCCTGCGTCACCTCGCGGTACGCGAGCACCTGATCGCGCAGGAAACGGCCGGTGCCGGTGCGGCCGGTGTCCTCGACCGGCTGCGCACCGGCGCTCCGGACGGCTACCGGCTGCTGCCGGCCCACCCGTGGCAGTACGAGATGCTGAGCGGGCATCCGGCGCTGCGCGCCGCCTTCGAGCGGCGCGACCTGATCGACCTGGGGCCCGGCGGAAGGCCGTTCGCGGCCACCGCATCCGTCCGCACTCTGTACGACGGCGAGACGTTCCTGAAGTTCAGCCTGAACATTCGCCTCACCAACTGCGTGCGCAGGAGCGCCAGTTACGAGCTGTCGGGCGCCGTGGCCCTGACCCGGCTGCTGGAGCCGGCGCTCACCGACCTGGCCGCACGGTTCCCCGGCAGTGCCATGCTGCGCGAACCCGCGTACCGCAGCCTCGCGCTGCCGGGTCCCGGCGGTACGCGGGACAGGTCTCTGCTGGAAGGCTTCGGGGTGATCGTGCGCGAGGGCCTCGCGGCGCGGCTGCTGCCCGGTACCACTCCGCTGCTCGCCGCGGCCGTCGCCGACGAGTACCCGACAGGCCCGGCGCACGTTTCGCGGCTCCTCAGCCGCGGGAGCCGGCGTGCGGCGCTCGGCTGGTGGTCGGCGTACCTGAAGCTGCTCGTACCGCCCGTACTGGCCGCGTACTTCGACCACGGTCTGGTACTGGAACCGCACCTCCAGAACGTCCTCGTCTGCGTCGATGACGACGGCATGCCGGCGCAGGTGCTCTTCCGCGACCTGGAGGGCGCCAAGCTGCTCCCCGACCACCACGCCGAAGCGCTCGCAGCGCTGCCCTCCGAGGTCGCGGGCCCTCTGACGTACGACGCGCGGCGCGGCTGGGACCGGGTCGTGTACTGCCTGCTGGTCAACCACGTCGCCGAGGTGCTCGCGGCCCTCGCCGATCTGCACCCGGGCACCGAGCAAGCGCTGTGGGCAGAGGTGCGGGCCACGCTCCAGGCGTACGCCGACCGCCACGGCTGCCCCGCGCGCCTCGCGGCCCTGCTCGCGGGCGCACCGCTGCCTGCCAAGGCCAACCTGCTCACCCGCTGGGAGCGCAAGGCCGACCGCCGAGCGGGCTACGTACGCCTGCGCTCCCCGCTCACGGAGCTCACGGAGCTCACGGAGCTCACGGACGACGCACCGGCCGGACCGCACGGAACGCCTCACGGATCGGCGCGTGAGGCTACCCACGGAACAGCGCACGAGGCTACGCACGGAACGGCCTACGGGACGGCCCACGGAACGGCCCACGGCACAGGACACAGCACACACAGCGCAGGACGCGGAACGGCCCACGGCCACGACACCTGGAAGGCCCCATGACAGCCCCCACTCCCCCGGTGCGCGACCGCGTGCTCTCCCTCTCCGGCGAGGAACTGCCCGCGTACATCTACGACATGGAAGCTCTGCGCGCGCACGCGGCCACCATCAGGGCAGCGCTTCCCGCACGCGTCGAGCTGTACTACGCCGCCAAGGCCAACCCGGAACCGGAGATCCTCGCCGCGCTCGCCCCGTACCTCGACGGCTACGAGGTCTCCTCGGGCGGCGAACTCGCGCATGTGGGCAAGCATGTGGGCAAGCACGTGGGCGAGGAAGTGCCGGGCGGCGCACTGGCGTTCGGGGGCCCGGGCAAGACTCCGGCGGAGATCGCCTCGGCCCTGGAACTGGGCGTACGGCGCTTCCATGCGGAGAGCCTCCACGAGCTGCACATGCTCGCCGAACTGGCCGGGCGAGCAGGGTGGGCGGAGCAGACAGGTCAGGCAGGATGGGCAGAGCAGACAGGGCGAGCAGGGTGGGCAGGGCAGGCCGGCGCGAAAGTGGGTGTCCTGCTCCGTTTCAACCTCGCCCCGGCCACCGTCTCGCTGGCCGGCAGCTCCCTGGCGATGGGCGGCAGGCCCGCCCCGTTCGGCCTCGACCCGTCGGAGGCCGACACCGCTGTCCGGCTCCTCACCGACGGTACGTACCCACACCTGGAGCTGTGCGGTGTGCACGCGCACCTGGCCAGCGGCCTGGAGGCCCCCGCCCAACTGGCTGTCGCCGAGGCCGTCGTCACGTGGTCAGCGGCTCTGGCGGCGCGGCACCGGGTCCGCCTCCGTGAGGTCGATGTCGGCGGCGGGATGGCCGTCGACTACGCCGATCCGGAGCGCCGCTTCGACTGGCACACCTACGGCGCCGGTCTGCGCCGCCTCGCCGCCGCGCACCCGGACCTCACCGTGCGGATCGAGCCTGGCCGCGCCCTGAGCGCGTACTGCGGGTGGTACGCCACCGAGGTGCTGGACGTGAAGCGCAGCCACGGGGAGGAGTTCGCCGTCGTACGCGGCGGCACCCACCACCTCCGCACTCCGGCGGCCAAGGGCCACGACCAGCCCTGCTCCGTACTCCCCGTGGAAGCCTGGCCCCACCCCTGGCCCCGGCCGGCCGCCACCGGGGACCGCCTCACGCTGACCGGCCAACTGTGCACCCCCAAGGACGTCCTGGCCCGCGGCGTCCTCGCGCCGGGGCTACGCGCCGGCGACCGCGTGGCGTTCGGCCTCGCGGGCGCCTACGCGTGGAACATCTCGCACCACGACTTCCTCATGCACCCCCGGCCCGGCTTCCACTTCCTCGACGTCAGAGCGGGGTGAGGACACAGAACTCGTTGCCCTCCGGATCGACGAGGCACGTCCACGGCACGTCTCCCTGGCCGAGGTCGATCTCGCCGGCGCCGAGAGCCCGCAGCCGCGCCACCTCCGCCGCTTGCTCTTCACCGGGATACGGGCGCAGGTCGAGGTGAACGCGGTTCTTCACAGTCTTCGGCTCGGGTGTGCGCAGAAACTCCAGATACGGGCCGACACCCTTGGCGGAGCGCAACGTGGCGTGCTCGTCGGTCACTTCATGCAGGGCCCAGTCCATCGCCCCACCCCAGAACCGGGCCATCTCCCGCGGATCCGCGCAGTCGACGACCACAGCGGCCATCGGCCCCGTGTTCCGGTACATCTCCCGAGGCTCCAGCACACAGAACTCGTTGCCCTCCGGGTCGGCCAGAACCGTCCACGGCACCTCGCCCTGACCCACATCGGCAGGCGTCGCACCGAGAGCCTGAACGCGCGCGACCAGCTCCGCGTGATGGACGGCGGATGTGGTGGCGAGGTCGACGTGCACACGGTTCTTCACCGTCTTGCGACCCAGAACACGAGCGACATCGACGCAGACGGCGACGGGATCGGGGTAGGCAAAGCCCACGGGTTCGAGGTTGGTCACGCCGGGTTCCTCGCTGTCGATGCCCCAGCCGAGCACCTCGGCCCAGAACCGGCCGACCGCCGAGTCGTCCTGTGCGTCCATCGCGATCTGAACAAGCCGTGTCGCCATACCGCCGACCCTACGCACACCACACCACCCGGCAACGACTCACGCGTATACCGTCGCCGAACAGAGATCAACTCGCTCGCGAACCGAACCGTAGTGCGCAGTCACATCGGGTTCGCCCGGTTCCGCACGCCGCGCGGTGCCTCGTGCGAGCACTCAGTGATCGAAGGTCTCGCCGAGGCGCAGCCCGGCGACTCCGGTGAAGCCGAAATCGGAGCCGTTGAACGACGTGATGCCGGTGGTGGTCAGGCCGGAAGCGGTGCCGCGCAGGTTCCAGACCGCGCCGGCGTCTGCCTGGGTACCGATGTCCTCGCCGTCGGCGCCGACGAAGAGGTCGGCCTTGCCGTTCCCGCTGATGTCGGCGAGGTGTACGGCGGAGCCGAAGCGGTCGCCGTTCTCACCCACGCCGGGGACGCCGGAGCTGTCCTGGTGGAAGGTCTGGGCACCGGTGGTGGTGACGCCGCCCGCTGAGCCCCTGAGCAGGACGATCGCGCCGGCACCGCTGCCGCGTACGACCTCGGAGGGAACGCCGACGGCGATGTCCTGGTAGCCGTCTCCGGTCACATCGCCCACGGAGACATCCGCGCCGAAGCTGTCGCCGGTCTCCCCTGTTCCGGGGACGCCGGGAGTGTTCTGGTCGAGGATCCGGGCGCCCCGGCCGGTGTTGAGGCCGCCTGGCGCGCCCCACCAGACGGTGACAGCGCCCGCTTCGCGACCGCCGGCCGGCTCGCCGGTGACCAGGTCGGTCCTGCCGTCCTTGTCGATGTCGCCGGTCGCGATCGAGCGCGTCTCGGTGCCGCCGTCCGACAGGACCGCGTGGGAGTAGCCGATGTCGCCCGCCCCGCCCTTGAAGGTGGCCAGATAGTCGCCGTCGCCGTCCCCGCGGCTGCCGGAGAGCAGGTAGTCGCTGCCCGAGGTGCTGCCGAAGTTCCCGGCCGCGACATCGTCCAGCTGCACGTCCTCGGGCAGGAAGTCGTCCTCCAAGGGCAGGGCCACATCGGTTCCGTCGCCCTTGGGTACCGCGTCCGAGTACCACCAGAAGTGCCGTCCGCTGATGACCTGGAGCTGCGGGGTGCCGTCGCCGTCCAGGTCGCTGAAGGAGGCGCCCTGGCCGAAGTCACGGTCGTCGTCGGTGGGAGCGTGGAGGGCGATCCCACCCTTGGTGAGACCCTCCGCGCTCCCCCAGACGATCGAGAGGCTGCCGTCCGGCTTGCCCGCCTTCGCCTCGTCGGGTGCGCCGACGATCAGGTCGGCGTAGCCGTCGTGGTCCACGTCCCCGCTGGTGACGTTCTCCCCGAACCTGTTGCCCGCCGTGGCCGTCCCCGGGACACCCGCCGTGTCCT
The DNA here is from genome assembly GCF_028657195.3 of Streptomyces iconiensis. Lineage (GTDB taxonomy): Bacteria > Actinomycetota > Actinomycetes > Streptomycetales > Streptomycetaceae > Streptomyces > Streptomyces iconiensis. Next base: position 172,155 of record NZ_JANCPR020000007.1, on the reverse strand, counting down.
GCGTGATGCGCACCGAACGGGACGGAGAGACTCCGGACGCCGATCCGTACGTCACGACCACGGCGCCGGCCTTGCCGTTGGCACTCGGTACTCCGATGGCGGCGTCCTTGTAGCCGTCGCCGTTGAAGTCCTCACGCAGCCCCGAGGGCTCGGCAGCCGCGGGGCCGGCCGCCGCGAGAGGGACCACGAGACCGGTCGCCGCGAGTGCCGTCAGGGTCGCTGCTGTGACAAGTGTGCGGGGACGCATGGCGTGTCCTCTTCGCTCTCTCTGAGACGGAGTGCGGTTCCGCCCTCACTGAGAAGGAGTGCGGTGTGCGGGTTCCGGGACTCAGACGGCCCTGCCAGCCGAATGGTTGTGCGGCCAGGGGCAGTTGGGACCGATGAAGAGCGCCGTGCGGTGCCGGGGGACCGGCTCGGGCGGGCGGCGATGGCCGGGTCGCTCAGGCGGTGGCGATGGCCGGGTCGCTCACGCCCGGCTTGCCCGTCTCGACGTGCCCCGCAAGGCGGCGGAGGTACGTGTCGTCCGTGCTGCTGAGGATGCGCACGTCGTACCAGTGCCTGGTGTGGGACAGGCCGACGGTGTGGGTGAGCGTCTGCCCCGCACGCACGGTGAGCTTCTCGCTTCTGCCGCCGTAGCCGTTGGTCAGGTGCAGGGTCGCCTTGGCCTTACCGGAGTTGGTGATCGTCAGCTCGATGCTGCCGCTGCCTGCCCGGTGCCGCGCGGTGACCTCGGGGCCCGCCTGTGCCGCCTTGCCCTGGAAGGTGCGCAGGAACCCGTTCGGTCCGTGGACCGTGAGGTCGTACGCGTCCTTGGTCTGCTGCGTCGACCAGGTGGCCGAAATCGTCTTCCCGGCCTCGGTCGAGTACACCCAGGGCCCGTCGCTGCGGTTGCCCGAGGTCACATGGAAGTGGGCGCCCGCGTCCCTGCCGCCGCCGAAGGTGAGCTTCAGCTTCCCGGTCCCGGGGTCCAGTTCGCTGTCGACCAGCGGGGCGTAGGGCAGCGGCCTGGTGCGGCGGCGCCCCTTCTCCTGCTTGAGCGCCTGCGGGACATCGGGGCGCACGGGGCTGTAGGAGTCGTGCCGGTCGTTGTCGGTGGGCTCGTAGGCGTCGACGTCAGGAAGTTCGGGGCGGCCGGTGTCCTTGAGCGAGAAGTCGAAGGCCGAGGTGAGGTCACCGCACACGGCCCGGCGCCACGGCGAGATCTTCGGCTCGTGGACCCCGAAGCGCTGCTCCATGAAGCGGATGATCGAGGTGTGGTCGAACGTCTCCGAGCACACGTAGCCGCCTGTCGACCACGGCGAGACGACGAGCATCGGCACACGCGGGCCCAGACCGTAGGGCCCTGCCTGGTTGCTGGAGTCGCCCTTGTAGTAGTCGGCCGCCGTGTCCATCGTCGCGTCACCCTGCGCCTCCGAGGCGGGCACGTAGGGCGGGACCACATGGTCGAAGTAGCCGTCGTTCTCGTCGTACGTGATGAACAGGGCCGTCCTGCTCCACACCTCGGGGTTGGAGGTCAGCACGTCGAGGACCTGCGCGATGTACCAGGCGCCATAGTTCGTGGGCCAGTTGGGGTGCTCGTCGAAAGCCTCGGGCGCCGTGATGTACGAGATCTGGGGCAGGGTGCCCGCGCGGACGTCGGCGCGCAGGTCGTCGAGGAGCTCACCGCTCTTCTTGATCTCGGTGCCGCGCCGCGCCTTCTCGTACAGTGCCTCGCCCGGCTTGGCCTTGCGGAAGGTCTCGTTGTAGAGCAGCGTGTTGCAGCCGTAGTTGCCGATGTACGCGTCCTCGGTCCAGCCCCACTCGCCCGCGCCGCTCAGCCCGTTGCCGATGTCCTGGTAGAACTTCCAGGAGACCTTCGCCTCCTCCAGCCGCTCGGGGTAGCTGGTGCCCCCGTTGCCCGGCTTGTCGCCGGAGACGACCTGGCCCCCGATGCCCTTGACGTCGCCGCCCTGGTAACCCGTCCACATGTAGTAGCGGTTGGGCTCGGTGTTGCCGATGTACGAGCAGTGATAGGCGTCGCACACGGTGAACTTGTCCGCGAGGGCGTAGAAGAACGGGATGTCGTCCCGGTTCATGTAGGCCATCGTCTCTTCGGACTTCGCGGCGATCCAGCCGTCGTACTTGCCGTCGTTGAGCGCCTTGTGGCTGCCGTTCCAGCTGTGGTCGAGGCCCGCGAGGAACTTCATGCCGAGGTCCTCGTCGTCGGCGCGGTAGGGCAGCACCTCGGTCGCCGAACCCGGCTTCTTGGGCTGGTGGAACACCGACTTGCCGCTCGGGAGCGAGACGGGCCGGGGGTCGCCGTGGCCACGTACCCCCTTCATCGCGCCGAAGTACTGGTCGAACGAGCGGTTCTCCTGCATGAGCACCACGATGTGCTCGACGTCCTTGAGGGAACCGGTACGGCGTGCTGCCGGGATCGCCGCCGCCCTGTCGATACTGCCGGAGAGGGCCGCAAAGCCCGCGGTTGCTCCCGTTACCTGAAGAAAGCGGCGCCGATTGAGTTCAGCCATGTCTGAGGACCTCACATAGGTATGCGGAACAGCAGGAACGCGGGAAGTCTGCCAAGGTCACAGCCATTGCGAAAGACTCATGTCGACTGGATGGCGCTTCGCGGCTCTTGCCGCGAAACCACCGCACCCTCCGCTCTTGCCCCCTACATCCACCTGCCCGAATTCCCTTTCGCGGACGAGTGAATCGCGCCCCCGGCCCAGCTAAACCGCGTCCCCGGCCACCTCCACGCACGTCCCCTCCCGCTCCGCCTCCGAACCCGGGCCACCCCTGCCCCTGTCCGATCACCGCGGACCGCCGCGCTCGCCGTGGCCGGTGGCGCGGTTCCCCGCGCCCCCGCGGGAGATCGTTGACACGGTCACTGCCCTTTGCGCGCTGAGGCGGCGTACTTCTCGGACGGCAGAGGTCGGCCAGCCGCCCGCCGCACGGGAGCAGGGCGGCGGAGGCCAGCGTGTATGCGGTAATGACCCACTGCCGGGAGCCGTCGGAGAAGCCGAGGTCGGCCTGGTCCGAGGGCAGGGCGATGTTCACGATGGTGGTGTCCGGGACCACCCTCAACTGGGCCGGGCCCAGCACGGCCACGACGTCAGTGGCGTAGGAGCGCAGCCTGGCCAGACAGATCTGGGCGTAGGCATTCACGGACGACCCTGCCTGGGCGTGATCGAGACGGGTCTCGAAGGGGCGCCGCTCCTCGACGGTGAACCCAGGTGGGAGGCAGCCGTAGCCCGTGCGTCAGAGGGTGACCACGCCCTTTCCGTGGACGCCGCGCCCTGCCTGCGCTGCACGGCGCCCCGGAGCTGCCCGGAGAAGTGGGCTCGTCGGTTACGAGCCGGACGCAGGGCGGGCGCCGGGAGGCGGGGCGATCAGGGTGATGGCGGCGTCGAGAAGCGCCTGGACCCGGCTCGGTGTGAACCGTTCCGGCTCGATGGGGAACATCACCATCCAGCCGTCGCCGATGGCGCCGAGTTGGTCGGCGAGCAGGTCGGCGGCGATGTCGTCGCGGATCGTTCCCTGCGCCTGTCCGGCCGCGAGGAGCGAGGCCAGCTCGCCGCGGTGACGGGCGTAACGCCGCTCGATGGCGGCGGCGAAGGCCGGTTCGTACCGTGCGTGGGCGAGCAGTTGGGACATCACGGGCCAGAACTCGGGGTCGTCCGTGGCCCGCAACAGCCACCGCTCCAGGATCGCCCTGACATCGGGCCGGTCCCTGCCGGTCGCGAGCATGGCGTCGAAGCCGTCGAAGCGGCTCTCGGCCAACGCGGTGACCAGTTCCTCCTTGTTCGCGAAGTAGTACGTCACGGCCCCGGTCGTGCACCCCGCGCGGTGGGCCACCTTGCGCAGCGAGGTGTTGGCGTAGCCCTCCCGCGCGATCACCGAGGCCGCCGCCTTCAGCAGCTCGGCCCGCTTCGCCGCGCGGTCGCCCGTCGGGCGGCCACGCCGCACGACCGGTCCGGTTCCGCCGTCGTCGTTCGCCTGTCGGGTGGGGTTGTCTGACACCCCGCGATTCTGTCACAGACTTAACGTAACGGTCGTTGCGTAAAATCTCTGGCTCGTCGCGGTGCTGCCGCCTCCTGCCCCGCGGAAGGAACGCCCGGGCCCCGGGCAGGTGTCAGCGAGGGATACGTTCCGCGACGGGGGCGCCGGCCTCGTGAAGGACTGTTTCCCCGCAGTGCGGTTGGCGCGGTGCCCGGGCCCCGGTGCGGACCGCCACCGGGACACGCCCGCCATGCCGCCGCCCCAGGGGGCGGAGCCGCCCATAAGATCAGCCGCGACCTTTCCCCTCAGCGTGATCCCGTCACACGACGACCGGTCAGGGAGGCTCGTCCGTGCATCGCTGGCTTTCCGAACGGCGCCGATCGGCGGTAAGCCTGGTCATCGCGGTGTGCGCGGCGGCAGTCCTCCCCAACGACAGTGTGGCGCGGATTTCGACAGCGGATGTCGGCGTGCTCGTGCTCTTCGCCTACCTGCTTCCCTACCTCGCCCTCACGTTGACCGCCTTCCTGAGTGTCGCTCCGGAGCGGGTCCGCTCCTGGGCGCATCGCGAAGCCCGCGGCACGTTCCTACAGCGCTACGTGTTCGGAACCGCGCCCGGCCCCGGGGCGTCACTCTTCATCGCGGCTGCCGCGCTGGTGGTGGCGGTGCTGTGGCTCCCCGGCCACCTCAGCACCGCCTTCTCCGCCCTCCCGCGCACGCTGGTGGCTCTCGCTCTGGTCGTCGTCTCGTGGATCTGCGTGGTCGTAGCCTTCACCGTCACCTTCCAGGCCGACAACCTCGTGGAGAACGAGCGGGCACTCGACTTCCCCGGAGAACGGGCCCCGGCCTGGGCCGACTACACCTATTTCGCCCTGGCAGCGATGACGACGTTCGGCACCACCGACGTCAACGTGACCTCACGCGGCATGCGAAGGACCGTGGCGGCGAATACGGTCATCGCCTTCGTCTTCAACACCGTCACGGTCGCAAGCCTGGTGTCGGCACTGCGCGGTCGCTAGCCCGCCGGCGATACGGTGCGGCGCAGCACGACAGCGCGCCCGCGCCTGTCCCCGCTGCTCAGCAGCCGTGCCCGGCCGTTGGCCCGGCGCGGGCGGCCACGGGCCGGACGCCCCTCGGGGCCGGTCCTCAGGCCCTGCGGCGGTGCAAGCGGTCCGACATGCGGTCGACCGTCCAGGCGGCGTGCAGCGTCGGCGCGCTGAGGACGGGCGGAGCGAACCGGGGCCGCGCACGCCATACGGCGGCGAGGTCTTCGTGCATCCGGTCGCCTGCGAGCCGGTCGGCGAGCAGCGTCCCGAGATAGGGGGACTGGGCGAGGCCGTGGCCGTTGCAGCCGATGGCGTAGAAAACGTTCTTCGCCGCCTCTCCGGCCACCGGCAGCAGCGACGATGTCATCGCGATCCACCCGCCCCAGGCACGTCGCGGTGCGACGTCGCGGAGCGTCGGGAACCGCTCGTGGAAGCCGCGGACGAGGTCCGCCACGACCGTACCGTCCGGCTCCCGGGCGCCCAGCGCCCCCGGCGCCGTCCGCAGCCGACGGGTTCCGAACATGATCGTGCCGCGCGGTGTCGGCCGGTAGTTCTCCAGGATCGTGTGCGGCGTGATGATGCCGATGCGCCGCGTCCAGCCGGTCGCCTCCAGGCGTTCGGGGGCGACCGGTTCGGTCTCGACCAGGCTGGTCCAGATCGGTGTGACCATCCGCTTCGGCGCGATCGCCAGGTCACGGGAGTAGGCATTGGTTGCCAGAACCACACGCTCGGCACGGACGCGGCCACCGGGCACGCTGACGACGGCTCCCGAGGCATGGGGCTCGACCGCGCGCACGGCGGTCCGCTCGTACACCCGCACGCCCGATGCGAGAAGCACCTCGCGCAGACCGAGCGCGAACTTCCCCGGGTTGAGCAGCCCACCGGCCCGCTCGAAGACCCCGCCGAGGAACGCCTTCGGCAGGCCGAAGCCGCCGCCCTCGACGAACTCGACGTCAGCGCCCGCACCCCGGAGTATCTCGGCGTTCCGTCGCGTACGCCGGAGCTGTCCCGTGGAGACGGCGGCGATGACGTTGCCCGTCGGCTCGTACTCGCAGTCGACGGCGAGCCGTCCGATCAGCTCCTCGGTGAAATGGGCCGCGCTGTCCGCGTAGCGGATCAGGCGCGGCAGGCGGCGGGCGTACAGCGTGTTCAGGAGCTGCGGGTCACCCGCCAGCGCGTTCGACAAGTACCCGGCGTTGCGCGAGCTGCCGCCCCATCCGCAGAACCCGGACTCCAGCAGGACGACATCGGCACCCCGTTCGGCCAGCCGCAGCGCCGCCGCCATGCCCGCGTAACCGCCCCCGACGACGGCGATGTCGCACGTGAGCTCCCCTTCCAGCATCGGCGCGAAGTCGGTGGGCCGGTCGACCCAGCCGCTGAACGCCGAGTAGGTCACGCCGGTGGTCCCGGCCCCACTCGCTGCGACGTCGTACATGGTGATCCCGGCTTCCCGTCGTGAGTACAGAAGATGGCAGCACCGTACCGAGCCGGATGAATTTACACAACAAGCGTTACGGGAAACACGACGGCAGGCCCGGCACACGGGCCGGGCACCAGTTCGCCGCCTGCGAAGCCGTCAGGAACCTCGTGGCCATCGTGATCGCAGAAGAGCGGCAGCACACCGGGACGCGCGACGGCGAACTCGCAGGCGTACGTCTCGCGTTGACCCGGTCGCTCACGGCACCTGCCAGCAACCAGGCTGCGGGCGCGGCGAGTTGTAGCCCCTGGCCGCACGCTGTGCGTGCCCCGTTGCGGTCCTCCGCCGGACCGAAGGGGGCACGCTGCTGCCCAGGACAGCGCCAAGGTCCTGGCCGGCGACTACACCAACGTCACGCTCAAACAGTGACCGACCAGCGGGAAGCTACCGTGCAGCCACCCTGCTGACCCTGATTCCGCTGATGGGATGCTCGATCATGGACAACACTGGCCGCGGACGAGTCGCCAAACCGTCGAAGGTACGCAAGATGCTCGGATACACGCCCGAGGTGCGCGAGGTGTCCGAGGCAGAGGACGAGGTCAACCGGATGTCGTCCCGGCTGCTGGATGCCATGGGCATTCCCGGCACCCTGACTGACCTTCCTGCCGCCGCCGGCCCGTGTGACGCCGTCGACCCGGACTTCACCACCTACTACACCGTGGACCACCCCTGGGCACTGGGGAAAGCGGACGTGGGCAATTTCGACACCGCCATGGAGAACCTTCGTTCCCGACTGCCCGGCATGGGGTGGCGTATTACCAAGGACGGGCCTATGAACAGCGTGGCCCGCAATCCGGAGATCAAGGCGGTACACACCACCTCCGGGCACCATGTGGCGATTCGGGCATTGAAGCAACGCTCAGGTGACCTCAAGCCACAGATCAGTGTCACCCTCATCTCGCCCTGCTACCAAGCCCCGGAAGGCACCGACCTTTCTCGCGCCTGACAGGAGCCATCATGCCCACGGCAGACGCGGTGACGTTCCCCAATGACACTCAGGGCCGGTGGCCCCTGCGCCCGGGGGCCGTTTACTCGGCCCCCAGCGTGAGGAGCCGAGAAGCCGATCTCGGCGCGGAACGGACTGGTTGAGCGGGCACGTTCACGACTGGCTGCCTGAGTTGAGCGAACCTGTCGGCTAAAGCTCAGTCACTTCCAGCGTCCCGCCCGCAATCACCGTGTGCCCATGGCTCGATACGCCCTTCCGGCACAACCCGCGAGGAACGCCGCGAACGGGATCGCGCCCAGTGCGACACTCACGCCCACGCTGCCGCCCGTGATGAGTGTGAAGTTCGAGACGACCAGCCACAGCCCTGTCAGCAGGCCGGCCACCGCGAGGAGCGGGGCGATCCGGGTGTGCCAGGTCCTTCCGGCGGCCAGGTCGCGGTGGCGGGCGAAGAAGGCCAGCACGGCGATCGAGGTGGTCAGCATCAGCAGCACCATGCCGACCGTCGAGACGCCCGCCATCGAACCGAACACGCCCACCAGCGGCTCCACTCCGAGCGCGGCGAAGAGGAGGACCAGCACCACCGCCGTGCCGGTCTGCGCGAGTGAGGAGACGTACGGCGAGCGGTGCCGCGGATGCACGGCGCCCAGCCGGCGGAGTACGCCGGTTCCGCTGCCCTGTCCCGGGAGTCCGCTGCCTTGTCCCGAGAGGGTGAAGGCGTAGCGGGCAATGACGTTGTGGAAGGACAGCACGCAGGCGAACAGGCTGGTGAGCAGGAGCACCTGCATCACGTCCCGCAGCGCCGTGCCCACGTAGGCCCCCGCCGCGTCCATGAGCATGTTCCCGCCGTCGGCCAGCGACTTGCCGGCGACGGCGGAGACCTTGTCGGTTCCCGCGCCGAGCACCAGTGCCCAGCAGGAGAGGGTGTAGAAGGCGCCGATGACGAGCACGGCGCAGTATGTGGCTCGGGGGATGGTGCGGTCCGGGTCGCGGGCCTCGCTGCGGAAGACGGCCGTCGACTCGAAGCCGATGAATCCGGTGAGCGCGAACAGCACGGCAACGCCCAGCGGTCCGGAGAGCGCCGCGTCGGGCGTGAAGGAGTCGGCGTTCACTCCGCTGTCCCCGCCCTGCCCGAGGATCACCGCGTCCAGCACGGCCACGACCGCGATCTCCAGCACCAGCGCCACGCCCAGCACCTTGGAGCTGAGTTCGATGTGGCGGTAGCCGAGGAAGGCGACGACGCCTACGGCCGCCAGCGACCACACCCACCACGGAGTGCCCGTGGGCCCGCCGAAGTCGGCCAGTACGCTGTTGACGGCCCAGCCCAGATAGCCGTAGACGCCCGCCTGGATCGCGGTGTACGTGACGAGCGCGACCGCGGCGGTGCCCATGCCGATCCGGTCGCCGAGCCCGCGTGTGGCGTACGCGTAGAAGGCGCCCGCCTGGCGGACGTACGGCGTCATGGTGACGAAGCCGACGGCGAAGATCAGCAGGATGAGCGAGGCGAGCGCGAAGCCGACGGGTGCGCCGGCGCCAGGGCCGTTGGCGATGGCCAGCGGCACGTTGCCGCCGACGACGGTGAGCGGCGCAGCCGCGGCGATCACCATGAAGACGATGGAGCCGGTGCCGAGCCGGCCGGTCAGACGCGCGGGCGCCGCCGGGGCCCGCGCTTCGGCGGCGGGCTCGGCGCCGCCTCCAGCCAGTCCGGCGCTCCCGTCCAGCCCTGGGTCCCCGACGGGCTCGGCACTTCCGTTCGGCTCGGCACCCCCGTTGGGCTCGGCGTCCCCTGCGGGGTCCCTCAGCATGGGCGGTCCTCGGTTGCTGGAGTGTGCCCGTACAACCCCGGCCTGCGGTCGGTCAGATACGGGTTGGCCGCGCGGGCCTTGCTGACTTCTTCCGGGTCGACGGTGGCGAGGATCAGCCGGTTTCCGTGCCGTGCCTGGTCGAGCACGTCGCCGGACGGGGCGACGATCGAGCTGCGTCCGACGTAGCGCAGGGAGCCCTCGTCGCCGTCGTGGTTGACGTAGGCGAGATAGACCTGGTTCTCCCAGGCGCGCACCCGCAGCAGGTGGTCGGCGACGAACTCGTACGGCTGCATCTGGGCCGTCGGTACCGCGATCAGATCGGCGCCGGCGAGCGCGGCGGCGCGTACGGTCTCGGGGAACTCCACGTCGTAGCAGATCAGCAGGGCGATCCGGAGTCCGCCGTAGGAGATGGGCGCGGTGAGCCGGTCGCCCGCCGCGAAACGGGTGCTGTCCAGGTCGCTGAAGAGGTGGACCTTGCGATGGCGGCCGAGCACCGTGCCGTCGGCCGCCAGGAGGAACGCGCTGTTGTAGCAGGTCCCTTCGGCCTGCTCTGGCATGCCGAGCACGAGTGCGATGCCGTGCCTGCGGGCGACGTCACGCGCAGGCGTGAGCAGATCGCGGCGGGCCAGCTCGTGGACGGTGTCACCGATGTCGTAGCCGGTGACGAACATCTCGGTGGTGATGAGCAGTTCGGCCCCCTGCTCACGGGCCTGGCGGCATGCCGCGTCCAGTTCGTGGAGGTTGGCGTCCACGTCGCCGGGTGTCCCGGCGGTCTGCAGTCCGGCGATCTTCATACGCGGTCCTCGAAGCGATGTCAGCGGTCGATCTCCGCCATCGGTTCCGCCATAGAAACATGCTCACTTTGAGCACGTAAAGGCTTCGGGGCCGCCGAACGTGCCGCATACCCTGGGCTGATGGCGTCCCAGGACCGTACGTCGCAGACCCCTGCCGCGCAGGCCCGTACATCGCAGGCCCCTGCCTCGCAGGCCCGTGCCTCGCAGGCCCGTGCCTCGCGAGCCCTTCCAGCGCAGGCTTCCGTGAGCAGTACGGCGCTCACCAGTACAGCGCTCGCCGCGATCCGCCGTACCAGCGCCGTCGACACCGTACGCGCGCGTATCTCGCTCGCCGTCGACCTCGGCCTGCTCGCCCCCGGCGAGCGGCTGCCGAACGTTCCGCACACGGCAGCGGCTCTGGGCGTCGCCGAGATCACCGTGCGGCGGGCGCTCACCGCGCTGGAGCGCGAGGGCGTCGTCACGCGCCGCCCGGGGCGCGGCGGCGGCACGTTCATCGCCGAGCGGCCAAGCCACCACACGGTCCCGCAGGTCGAGGCGTACGCGAAGGACAGCGAGCGCGTGCACCGGCTGGTCGACGAACGGGCCGTACTGGAGACCGGCTTCGCTCACCTGGCCGCCGCGCGCCTCGACCAGGCCGGTCTCGCGGCGCTGGACGACTGCCTCGCGGCCATGGAAGCGGCCGGCACCTGGGCCGACTTCCGCGCGGCCGACGAAAGCTTCCACCTCGGCATCGCACACGGAGCGGGGCAGCCGTCGGCCCTGGAGCTGTACCGCCGTGTCACCAGGGAGCTGTATCTGTACTTCCTGCCGTACCCGATGAGTTACCTGTGTGAGAGCAACCGCGAGCACCGGCACATCCGCGACGCGCTCGCCGCCCGCGACCCTGCCCTCGCGGCCCGCCTCCTGCACGATCACGTCACCGCGCTGCACCGCACGATGTATGTGGGTCTGACGGAGAAAGAGGGCTGACCGCCCCGGTTGACCGCCCCCGGACTCCTACGCGCACGGGCTGGACTCCTATGCGCACGGGCGGCGCCCGCTCACGCGCACGGGCGGCCCGGGTAGTCGTCGCTCTCGGGTACGGACGCGCGGCGCGCGCATCCTGCGCAGGACCTCGCGCAGGACGGTCTCGTCACCGATGTGCACGGGGCAGTTGGTTGCCCGGTCGAAGACGAGGGGCTCCTCGTCCGTGTTCCAGATGACCCAGCGGTGCGGGTCCTCCCCGAGGTGCGGGGAGTCTCCTCCGGGGTGCGGTTCGCCGTCCGTGAGGTGCGCGGCGCCCTACCGGAGGTGCGCGTACGCCTCGGCTTCCGCCGTCCTCCCCTCCGGCCGGCTCACGGCGCCACCGTGCCGGTCTCGCGGCCGTCGACGTACGTCGCCACCACCTCGATGTCCCCGATGCGCGAGGTGTCGACGCTGCGGGGGTCGTCGCCGAGTACGACCAGGTCGGCGAGCTTGCCGGGGGTGAGGCTTCCCAGGCTGTCCTCCCGGTGGCAGGCGAAGGCGCCCGCGACCGTGTAGGCGTGCAGGGCCTCATCGACGGTGATGCCCTCCTCCGGGCCGATCACCTGGCCGCGCTCCGAGGCACGCTCGACCATGAACTGGATGGCCCGCAGCGGTGATCCGTCGGTGACGGGGCGGTCGGAGCTGCCGACGAGAGGGATGCCGTGGTCCAGGAACGCCCTGCCGCGGTAGAGCCACGGTGCCCGTTCGGCGCCCATGACCGCCGCGTAGTCGTCGCCGAAGTACCGCAGGAAATTGGGCTGTACGACAGCGCTGACGCCGAGTCGCGCGAAGCGTGGGAGCTGGTCGGGGCGTATCAGGCCGGCGTGTTCGATGCGGTGCCTGGCGCGGGGGCGGGGCAGCAGCCGCTGGGCCCGTTCCAGCGCGTCCAGGGCGATGTCGGCCGCACGGTCGCCGATCGCGTGGATCGCGAGCTGCCACCCCGCGAGGTGGCCGTCCACGATCGTGTCGGCCAGCACCTCGGGGTCGTCCTGCAACTGGCCGCTGTGGTCCAGCCCTTCGTACGGCACGCTGAGTGCGGCCGTCCTGGCCATCATGCCGCCGTCCATGAAGATCTTCAGCGCGCCCACGGAGAGGTGGTCGTCGCCGAACCCGGTGCGCAGCCCGAGGTCGAGGGCCCGGGGCAGGCCGTCGTCCTCGTGCGCTGCCACCGGGTGCAGCCGGTCGGCGGACACCATGAGCTGCACGCGGAGCGGCAACCCGCCCTGTTCGCGGGCGAGTTGGTAGGCGCCCAGTTCGACAGGGCTGTGGCCGAGCAGGGCACCGCCGATGCCTGCCTCCGCGCAGGCGGTGACGCCTTCGGCAAGACAGGTGCGCGCCGCACGCCCGATCGCCTCGGCCAGTTCCCGCTGGGAGTGCGGCAGGCGCAGTGCGCGCGCCGCGCCCATGGCGCCCTCGGCGAGAAAGCCGTTCTCCTGCGGGACGTCGGCGGGCAGCAGGTCGAGAACGGCGGTGTTGACGACGCAGCCGTGCCCGGAGTCGTGCAGCAGGAAGAGCTTGTGCCCGTGGCTGACCTTGTCCAGTTCGGCGGCGGTCAGATGGCGGCCCAGTGCACGCTGGTCGTAGCCGACGACGCTCACCCAGGCGCCGGGCGTGGCCTTCCGGGCAACGGCTTCCTCCACAGCTGCGAGCACGTCGTCGATCCGGGTACGGCCCGCGATGCTCGGGGTGTCCTCCCTGAACCCGGTCCAGGCCAGGTGCACATGCGCGTCGACGAACCCCGGCAGCACGGTGGCGCCCCGCAGGTCGATCACCTCGCGCGCCGGCAGAGAGGTCACCGCCTCGTCGAGGCCCACGATCCGGCCCCGCCAGATGCCGAGTTCATGGGCGACGGGACGGTCCTGATCCATGGTGAGGAAGCGCGCGTTGGTCAGTCTGGTGCTGAGCATCAGCGGTGCTCCTCCGCTCCTCCGCTCCTCCGCTCCTCTGCTCCTCCGCGCTGCGGTCAGAGGTCCGTGGACGCGGCGAGGGACCGTGGGCGCAGGTCGGTCCAGTGGGTCTCGACGAACTCCAGGCACGCGTCCCGGGTGTTCTCCTCGAAGACGACCGTCCACCCTCCGGGCACCTCGGCGAAGGACGGCCACAGCGAGTGCTGCCCCTCGTCGTTCACCAGGACCAGGAACCGGCCGTCGGGGTCGTCGAACGGGTTGACGCTCATGTGTCAGTGCCTCCTCGGGGGCGAAACGGGAGCCGACGGTGACCGGCGGTGACCGGCGGTGACCGACGGGAGCCGGTGACGGCCGCGTGGCCGCGTAGCCGCGTCGAGCGCGTGCGTCGAGGGCCTCGGGATCGCCAGTGTCTTCGGGGTCGTCGGGACGGAGGGTTCGGAAGGAAGAGTTCGGAGGACGGGGGGTCGGAGGGCGGGGTTCGGAGGGGTTCGGGGATGGAAGGCGGGATGCTACTTAGGTTAGGCTCACTTAATCGTGGGCGAGCTTAGCTCTCCCCCTCCCCTCCCACAAGGAGCCGTTGATGCGTCCGGTGACCGAACGGGCCCGCCCCGGCGGGGACTTGACCGCACGTGGACTTCTCCGCACCGAGGGCGACCACCTCAGCTGCCGGACATGACGGGCCCCGACTCCGGCCGTGCGGCCGACGGTGAGAACGCCTTCGCCGGGTTCGGGCTGCACGGCAGGCCCGGCACCGACGCGTTCTGGGCGGCGGCGCGCGCCCCGGTTTCGGTCCCGGCGGAGGGCGGCGGCTGGGTGACCTTGTTCCTGTGGCGCGGGTCCCCGGCTGACATCGCCTTCGAGAGCTGGTCGGAGACGGTGTCCATGGCCCGGTGGGGCGATACGGACTGCTGGTACGCCGAACTGCCGATGCCCGCGCGGCTGCGGGTGACCTACCGGTTCCTGACGGACGACGGCGCGCATGCCGACCCGTTCAACCCGGTCGGCGCCGGCGGTGACCGGTCCCTCGCCGCGACCCCGGACGCACCGGACCAGCCGCACTGGCCGGTGCTCGGGGCCGCTGACGTCCTGCCCCTCCCCCGCACCCGACTCCGCTGGACCAGCGAACGGCTCGGCGGCCGGCGCACCGTGCGCGTACACCCGGCGGGCGGCGGAGGACCGGTCGTCCTGCTGCTCGACGGGGACGACTGGCTCTATCTGCATCCGGCCATGACCGCGTTCGACTCGGCCGTCGACGCTGGCGACATGCCGCCCGTCACCCTCGTCTTCCTCCCGGTCAGGGACAGGGAGGCCGAGTTCGGGTGCGGGCCCGCGCTGTGGGAGGCGGTCAGGGACGAACTGCTGCCGCTGGTGGCGGAATCCGGCATTCCCGCCGACCGGGAACGCCTGGTGGTCGCCGGGCAGAGCCTCGGCGGGCTGAGCACGATGTACGCGGCGCTGGAGTTCCCCGACCTGGTCTCCCGTATCGCCTGCCAGTCACCGTCCTTCTGGTGGTCGCCCGAGGCCGCGGAACTGGCCGATCCCCTGGCGGGCCCGGTCGGCGGCGCCCTCGCCGCGCGCCTGCGGGAGCGCCCCGATCTGTCCGGTCTACGGGCCGCGTTCGACGTGGGAGAGCACGAGGCGCGCATGCTTCCGCACTGCGCGCTGACCGAGAGCCTGACCGCGCGGGCCGGGGCGACCGTGCGGGTCTCCCGGTCGGCTTCGGGCCACGACCGGGCGGGCTGGCGGCACGCGTTGCTGCGGGACATCGCCTGGACACTCCGGTAGGGCCTCCGCCCCGCCTCGCTTCCCGCTGTCCCGGGGGTTGAGGAACATCGGAACGAACATCGGAGCGGAAACCGGCGTCAAGCCTCGATCTGCCCTGGTGGGTGGCTGACGGAGCGTCGACGGCGGGGCGAGGCGGGCGTCTCGCCGCAGTGCCGGGTCCGCTGGGCGTCCGTCACTGGCTCGGAACGGTGACGCCGGCCGCGCGCAGGTTCGCCTCGACCAGCGTGTTCAACCGGGCGATGGACGGTGACCGGTCTTCCCGGTGGTGGTTGACCATCGCGTACCGGGAGGCGGCGTCGGACTGGTCCTCAAACCCGGTCGGCATCGCCAGCAGCGCCCGTTGGGTCAGCAGTTTGTCGGCCAGCGTGGACGCCAACTCCTCGATCCGCGGGTCGTCAGGATCCCAGGTCCTCGCGTCCCAACCGCGCTTGGTCAGCTCGACGGACTCGGGGTCGTCCAGGGAGTGTTCGAGCCGGGCCAGGAAGCTGTCGAAGATCGCCGGGACCAGTGCCAGGGCCAGCACCAGAGCCTCCCGTTGAGCGGCCACGTAGTCGGGACCGAAGCCGAGTTCGACGAGCCGCTCCAGGACCGCGCAGGCCCGGTCGGGCAGCAGGGCGCGGTCACCATGGTCGAGACGGTGCAGCCTGTCGCGGCGCGCGGTCAGGTCTTCGATCCGTTCGGTGAGTTGGTCGTGGACGTCGTCCAAGGTGGCGGCGAACGTCGTGGGATCCGCGTCGAGCAGGTCACCGACCTCGGCCAGCGGCACGCCTGCCGCGGCCAGGGTCCGGACCTGGACCAGCCGGTACAGCTCGTCCGAGCGGTACCGGCGGTAGCCGGAGCCGTCGCGTTCCGGCTCGGCGACCAGGCCGAGCCGGTGATAGTGCCGCACGGTTTTGATCGTGACACCGACGAAAGCCGCCGCCTGACCGATCGTCAGCCCGTCTGTCATCGGCTCGGCGCACCTCCGGGTCGTGCGCGTCTGCGGTCTCGCGCACCGTGTGGGTGACGGCCGGGAAGTCCGGGTGATCACCAGGGTGAGGATAGCGTGCACCGGTTCCGGCCCATCCCCTGTCGCCAAGAGGGGCCGGGACGCCTGCGATCGGTGCCGGTCACCCCTTGATCGGCGCAGGGGGTTGACCTTGACCTCGGGTCAAGGCCGCAGGCTCTGCACATGGCCGTTCGAAGGGCCAGGCAGCCACCGGGGCCGCCGTGAGAACCACACCGTGAACAGGAGATTCATCATGGGACCAGGCAACAGTGGCTTCTCCGACGCAGGGCTGGGCCGGCTGCGCGAGGTGCTGGCACAGCACATCGAGTCCAAGAAGATTCCCGGCCTTGTCGCCCTCGTCAGCCGCGGCGGCTCGACGCACATCGAAGCGATCGGGACGATGCGCCATGACGGTGGCGCGCCGATGCGCCGGGACACGATCTTCCGGATGGCGTCCATGTCCAAGCCGGTCACGATGGCGGCGGCGATGATCCTGCTCGACGAATGCCGGCTGCGGCTGGACGACACCGTGGACCAATGGCTGCCCGAACTCGCCGACCGGCAGGTGCTGAAGCGGCCCGACGGACCCCTGGACGACACCGTGCCCGCACACCGGCCGATCACCGTACGGGATCTGCTGACCTCCACGTTCGGGCTCGGGGTTGACTTCGAGTCGATGGCTTCCCCGATCAGGGCCGCGACCTTCGAGCGTCTCGACCACAGCGTGGCCTCCGCGCCGGCGCCGGACCCGGACGAGTGGATGCGCCGCCTCGGCGAGCTGCCGCTGCAGTACCAGCCCGGAGTGCGGTGGCAGTACGACCTCAGCAACGAGGTGGTCGGTGTGCTTGTCTCCAGGGTCACGGGACAGTCGTTGGAGACGTTCCTGCGGACACGCGTCCTCGATCCGCTGGGGATGAAGGACACCGCCTTCCACGTGCCCGCCGACAAGATCGACCGACTGCCGCCCCTGTACGGGCCCGACCCGCAGACCGGCGAGTTCACAGTGTGGGACGAGGCGGCAGGGGGAAGGTCCAGCGTGCCTCCCGCGTTCCAGGGCGCAGGCGGCGGGCTGGTCTCCACCGCCGACGACTACCACGCCTACTTCCAGATGCTGCTGAGCCACGGGATGCACGGGAGTGAGCGGATCTTGTCCAGGGCCGCCGTCGAGCTGATGACCACCAACCGTCTCTCGCCCGAGCAACTGGCCGCCCGGGACGCCATGTTCAGCAACGTCGCCCACCTGTCGTCCGGCCAGGGGGCGAACGGCGGCTGGGGCTTCGGGATGTCGGTGCGCACCTCTCGCAGCGACTACGCGCCCATCGGCCAGTTCGGCTGGTTCGGCGGTACCGGCACCACCACCTACGCGGACAGGACCAACCAGCTCACCGGAGTCCTGCTCACCCAGGTCGGACTGTCCACCCCGGATTCTCCGCGTGCCATGAACGACTTCTGGACCACGCTCTACCAGGCCATCGACTGACAACGGGCTCGACCGTTACTTTGCGGCTCGGGCCCGAGACAAGAGGCCGGCGCCGGCCCCGGGCGTCATTCACGGACTGCCGGTACGTCGTAGTTGAGCGCGCGGTTCCCCGCGCCCCTGGCGGGGCCGGCCACGGCGCCGCTCAGGGGTCAGGGGTCTGCGCGCTCGCCGGGGCCGTCGTGGTCTCGGGGGTGGTGCGGCGCCGCAGCCAGGGCCTTGCCACTCGCAGCCACAGGGTCACCAGTAGTGCCGCTGCCGCCGCGAACGGCAGCACAGCGCCGAGCGCCACCGCCACCCAGAGCAGCATCGTCAGGAACGCGTTCCAGCCGCCCGCCAGCGCGTCCGTGAACCCCGGGTCGTCCCCGTCGGTCTCCCCCGCTGGTTTCTCGGACAGGGAGAGTGTGATGGTGGCGAAGTCCGTACGGTCCTTCAGGGACGCCCGCCGGGACAGCAGGGACTCCAAGTCGGCCTGACGAGAGCTGAGTTCGCCCTCCAGTTTCACCACGTCGCCCAGTTTGGTGGCGTCATCCATCAGTTCACGGATCCGGGCCACGCTGGCCCGCTGCGTCTTGATGCGGCTCTCCACATCGACGGCCTGTTCGGTGACGTCCTTCGCCTTTGTGTCGCGGTCCACGAGCCGGCCGGTGCCCTCCAGGTCGTCGAGGACCTTCTCGTACTTCCCGACGGGGACACGCAGCACGACGCGAGTACGTTCGCGGCCCTTCTCGTTCCGGGTGGTGGTCTCCTTGCCGATGTAGCCGTCGGCGGCCTCGACGGTGCCCCGGGTCCTGTCCAGGGCCTTCGGGACATCCTTGACCTGCACGGTCAGTGAGGCGGTACGGATGACATGGCTCGCGGTGAGCCGAGGCGCAGAGGCCCCCTTGGACTTGCCGCCCGTCCCGCCGGGAGCGCCGTCCTCCACATCCGCCTTCGCTTCCGCCTTGGAACCGCCTCGGGACGCGCTGCCGTCCGTGTCCTGCGTGCCGGTGCAGCCGGTGAGCAGGAGGGCCGGTACCAGCAGAACGCCGGCCAGGGCGACGTGGACGCGTAATGCGGAACGGTGAACGCGCATTGGGTCCGCCTCTCTGGGGTCGTCGGGAGTCGGGGATGACGTCCCTTTGACGACGGGAAGGCCGCGGAGGACGGCACGGAACGGTCCCAAAGAGATCACGGTCAGAGGTCGGCCGAACCGGGACAGAGCCCGCGCGGCGTCGCACCCTCCAACTGACCCCCGGGACACCCCAACTGGCCACAGTGACCCGCCCGTTGCGTCCCGCGCGGTGCGGGAGCGAACTCAGGTAGGTACTCCGGTCACCTGGCCACAGCCCGGCAGTAGTCCGCGTCGGAGGCGAGGAGGGTTCGGTGGGTGCCCTCGGCGGTGACGGTGCCTTCGTCCAGGACGAGGACGCGGTCGGCGGTGTCCAGGAGGGGTGGGCTGCTGGTGAGTACGAGGGTGGTGCGGCCTCGGCGCAGTTCGGCGATGTTGCGTGCGATGAGTTGTTCGGTGACGGCGTCCACGGCCGTTGTCGGGTCGTGGAGGACGAGTACGTCGGAGTCGGCGGCGAGGGCGCGGGCGAGGGACAGGCGTTGGCGCTGGCCGCCGGAGAGGTTCGCGCCGCGGTCGCGCACGGCATAGTCGAGGCCCTCCCTGTGCAGGGCCACCACGTCGGTCAGCAGGGACGCCTCGACGGCGGCTGCGACCGTCCTGCTGGTGCCCGACGGGTCGATGTTGGTACGGAGGGTGCCGGCGAAGATCTCCCCGTCGTAGGGGTTCACGAGCAGATGTTCGCGGACCGACTCGATGGACAGGTCGGCGATCTCCTGCCCGCTGAGCCGCACGACGCCCTCGTACGCGGCGGGCGGGACGTTCACGGCGAGGACCGACGCGAGGTCGGCCGCCACCCGTGGCTGGTAGGCGGCGATCGCCACGAATCCGCCGGCGGGCACCGTGAACTTCAGCTTGCGCAGCGACCCGTACCGGACGTGGTCGACTTCGAGGCCGCCACCGGGGGCCGGGCGCCCGGTGCCCGGTGTCGTCACGGGCGGCGCGGCCAGCACCAGCGCCATCCGCTCGGCCGAGGCCCGCGCGACCATCACGTACTTGGGCATCTCCGAGAACTGCTTGAGCGGTTCCATGATGAACTGCGCGAGCCCTACGGCCATGACGAGTTCACCGATGGTGATCCCGCCGCCGAAGGCCAGCCAGCCCGCGGTCAGGGTCACCGCTGCGGCCAGGACCGCGTTGAGCGCCAGCGCGGTGCCCGCGTACACGCCGCTCACCCTGGCGACGGTGACCGCCTGGCGCCTCGCCACCGTGCTGACCTCGCGGTAGGAGCGGAACGCCGCGTGGTTGCCGCCGAAGCCGTGCAGCGGGCGCAGGCCGGTGATGAGGTCGGCGACCTTCGCGCCGGCGCGTGCCACCCGGGCCTGCTGTTCGCGGGTGCTCGCGCCTATCCGCTTGGACATGACGCTCAGGACGGACAGGATCACGACGGTGCCGAAGATCACCAGCAGGCCGAGCCTGACATCGGCCAGGCCCAGCGCGACGGCCGCGACCAGCACCGCGACCAGCGAACTGATCAGCAGCGGCACCACCTCGATGATGTCGGCCGTCTGGTCGGCGTCCTCGGTGGCGATGGTCAGCACCTCGCCGGACTTCAGGTCGACGTCCCTGGCCACCGGCTGGAGTCCACAGGCCGCGACCCGCACCCGCCAGCGGTGTGCCTCCGTCGTGTTGGCCTTCTGCAGGACGCGCATCCCGAAGCGCCACGACAGCGAAACGGTGGTGATGATCACCGCCAGCGCCGCGACCGACAGCCCGAGCGCGCCCAGGCTGCGGTCCCGCATCGTATGGTCGACGATCAGTCCGAGCGCGATGGGGAAGGCGGTCTCCCCCGCCTGATACAGGCCCATGAGGACGGTGCCCCAGACCATCGCGCGAACGTTACGGCGCAGCGCGGTGCGCAGGATGCCTGGGCCCGACCGGGGGCTGTGGATTTCAGGAGTCGTCATCGCGTCTCAGGAGTCGTCATTCGGTTTCAGGAGTCGTCATCGGGTCTCAGGGATCGTCATTCGGTTTCAGGAGTTGTCGTCGGTCTCAGGAGTCGTCATCGAGGTGGCGGGCAATCGCTTCCGGGGTTCGCAGGGTGAACAGGTCCCGGATCGTGACCACAGGACCGTACTCGCGCCGCAGCAGCCCGATCAGGCGTACGGCCAGCATGGAGTGCCCTCCGAGTGACACGAAGTCGCTCACCGCGCTCACCTCGTCGTCGTCCAGATCCAGTGCCTCGGCGAAGAACTCGCAGACCACGGTCTCGGTTCCGCTGCGCGGGCCGCGCTCAGCCGCCGTGGTCAGCGCGCCCAGCGGCTTGGCTTCCGGCAGCGCCTTGGTGTCGGCCTTCCCGTTCACCGTCAGCGGGATGCTGTCGACCTGGGCGTAGTGCGTCGGGCGCAGGAAGTCCGGTAGCCCGGCGCCCACTTCGGCCGCCACCGACGCCAGGGTCACCGGGGGCGCGGAAGACGCCGGGGGCACCGGGGCTGTCAGGGTCACCGAGGCCGCCGGGGCTGCCGGGCCCGAGCCGCTGAGACCATCAGCGTCATCGGAGTCATCAGGGCCAACGGAGCCAACGGAGCCATCGAGGACAAGGTAGGCGGCGAGCCGGTACGCGCCGTCGACCTGGGGGTCGGGCTGGGCGACAGCGGCGGCGAACCGCACCGCCGGATGCGCGGCGAACGCGGCCTCGACCTCGCCGGGTTCGACCCGGTGGCCCCGGATCTTGACCTGCTGGTCGGTGCGGCCCAGATACGTCAGGTTCCCGTCGGGCCGCCGGGTCACCAGGTCCCCGGTGCGGTACATCCGCTCACCGGGTGCGCCGAACGGGCACGCGACGAAGCGGTGCGCGGTCTGCGCGTACTGCCCGAGATAGCCGCGTGCGATACCGATGCCCGCCACATACAGCTCGCCGGGAACGCCGTCAGGCACGGGCCGCAGCCACGGGTCCAGCACATAGGTGTCGGTGTTGTCGATGGCCACCCCCACCACCGGGTCCTCGCATTCGAAGGTGCCGACGCCAAGGGTGTTGATGGTGTATTCGGTGGGCCCGTACAGGTTGTAGCCGACCGTGCCCTCGGTCTCCGCCAGCCGCCGCCACAGCGCCGGGGTGACGGCCTCACCGCCCAGCAGCACCAGTGGGGGTCGCCGTGCCGGGTCGTCGAGCAGGCCCTCGGCCACCAGTTGCTGCGCGTAGGTCGGGGTCACGTTGATGACGTCGATGCGGTGCTCCAGGCAGTATGCGACGAGGCGTGGCGCGTCACGGCGCAGCTCCTCGTTGCAGATGTGCACCTCGTGGCCGTCGGCGAGCCACAGCAGTTCCTCCCACGACATGTCGAACGCGAACGACACCGTGTGCGCGATCCGGAAGACGCGGTGGCCGTGCTCGGCCAGCACCGGCTCGAAGATCCTGCGCTGGTGGTTGATCAGCATGTTGGTGAGCCCCGCGTACTCGGTCACCACGCCCTTGGGCTTCCCCGTCGACCCGGATGTGTAGATCGTGTACGCGGGGTGCCGCAGGCGGTCCGGGTCGTCGGGCGCGAACGTCACGAACGGCTCGGCCTCGGGCAACGGGCGGTCCAGTTCGATCAGTTCGCCGGTCAGCCGGGGTGACACGGTGCTCTCTGTGAGGATCACGTCGGGGCACGCGTCGGCGACGATCGCGGCGATCCGCTCGTCCGGGTGGTCCAGCTCCAGCGGTACGTAGGCCGCCCCGACGCGCAGTACGGCGAACAGCGCCACGATCGAATCGAGGGAGCGCGGGATCGCGAGCCCCACGGTCGCGCCGGGGCCGATGCCCCGCAGGGCGAGGACACCCGCAACCGCGCGGCTGCGGTCGCGGAGTTCGGCGAAGGTCAGGGTCACGCCGTGTGCCACGAGCGCGACCCGCGACGGGTCACGGTCGGCCGCCTGGTCGAAGCGGTCGACGACGGTGTCCGTGCCGATGTCCGTACGTCCGGCCGGCTCGGGCCGCGGTCCCGGCCCCACCAGTGCACCCACAGGTCCGTTCGAGGCGGCCAGGTCCTGCAGCACCCGCAGGTAGTCGTCGAGGAGACGACGGGCTTCGCCGGGGTCGCCTTCGCGGTGCTCCAGCTTGACCGTGATCCGGTCGCCGGGGGTGACGACCCAGGTGAACGGATAGTGCGTGGAGTCGTCGGCCCGTACCGAGGTGATGCCGTGCCGGGAGTTCATCCCGGCGAACGCGTCCATGTCGAGGAAGTTCTGGAGCACGAAGAGGTTGTCGAACAGGGTGTCGTGCCCGCTGGCGCGCTGGATCTCGCCGAGCCCCAGGTGCTCGTGCTCCATCGCCTCGACCCTGGCCGCCTGCACGGCCGACAGATACGCACCGACCGTGTCGTCGGGGCGTGCCCGCGTCCACATGGGCACGGTGTTGAGCAGCACACCGACGATGCCGGACAGGCCCTCGCCCTCGCGGCCCGAGACCGTCACCCCGAACACGGCGTCGCTCCGGCCCGTGTGCGCGCCGAGCAGCAGGCCGAACGCGCCGGTCAGCACCGAGTTCAGCGTGACGCCGTGCGCCCTGGCCGCTTCCCGCAGCAGCTCCGACTCTTCGGCGCTGAGCGTGTGCACGACCGTGTGCGGCAACACGTCCGTACGGGACGCGTCGTCCGCGGCCTCCGTATCCTCTGCTGCCCCCGTGTCCGCCGTGGCATCCGTGAGGTCCATGGGCGAACGGGCCGGTCCCGCGAGCAGCGTCGGCCCGGTGAGGCCGGTCAGGTGCTCGGCCCAGAAGCGTTCCGCTGCGGCTGCGTTCCTGGCGTGCTCGGCCGCGAGCTTCCGTGCGTGGTCCTCGAAGCTCGGGGTCGCGGGTGACGCTTCCCGCAGCTCGCCCGCGACGGCGGCCTCGTAGGCGCCGAACAGGTCCCGCAGCAGGATCTCGCGGGACCAGCCGTCCCACAGCAGCAGGTGGTAGCTGAGCAGCAGCCCGTCACAGCCGTCCGGCAGCCGCAGCACGGTCAGCCGGATCAACGGCGGCTCGTCGGGGTCGAACCCCCTGCCGCGGTCCTCGGCGCACAGGGCCTCTGCTTCGGCCTCCGCTTCGGCTTCCGCCGCGAGTTCGACCGTACGGACGCCGACGCTGCGGCCCGCCTGGAGGATCTGGACCGGGTTTCCTTCGTCGTCGGTGCCGAAGCCGGCGCCGACGCCCGGGTGCCGTGCGATCACGTACGCCATCGCCTCGGCCAGCGCCTCGGTGTCCAGGCGCCGGTCGAAGGTGAAGTAGCTCTGCGCGACGTACTGCGAGCTTCCCCGGCCGCCAGGACCCGCCAGCTGGGCCTGGAAGTACAGGCCACGCTGGAGCGGGGTGACGGGTGCCGTGCGCTCGGCCGTCACCGAGGCTTCCGCGATGGCTTCCAGCGCGCCGCGCCAGTGCTCGGTGATCTCGTCGGGAACCTCTTCGGCGAGGGTGAAGTCCGCGTGCAGACAGCCGGTCGCCGCGTCGGTCCACGCGTTGACCTCGACGGCGTACGGGCCGGCCTGGTCGCCGCCGGTCAGGCGCAGTGCCTGGGACTCGCCGCCCCGGCCCAGGTAGTTGAACAGCACCTGCGGGTGGGCGGTCAGAAGCGGGGCCGTCTGCGGGTCGAGGTACCGGAGCCGGCCGTAGCCGACGTGCCCACGCTCGTCCGGCTGGCGTGCGGCGACCTCGCGTGCGGCGGCGACGGGGTCCGTGTGCGCCGTGAGCCGTACGGGCGCGATGGCGGTGAACCAGCCGACCGTGCGCGTGTAGTCGTGGCCTTCGAGTACGGGGACCCGGCCGTGCCGCTCCAGCTCGATCGCGAGGTCGGTTGGCGACGGCTGGATCAGGGTCAGCGCGGTACGCAGCGCCCCGCACAGCAACTCTGTGAGCCCGACACCGAGTGCGGCGGGCGCTGTACGTGTCACGCGATCGCTCGCCCCGGGCGCGAGCACCACGGTGGTCTCGCGCGGCGCCCCGGCTGCCGGCGACAGGGCCGGTGGGGCCGGTGGGGCCGGTGGGGCCGGTGTCCGGAGGGTGGGCAGCAGCGCGGGGGCCTGGAGCGTGGTGATCCAGTGGCCGAGGTCGTCGAGCGGGTGTGTGGACTGCGAGGCGAGCGCTTCGGCGTACTCGGCGTAGGGGGTGGTCGCCGGTGCCAGGGGCTCCCCGCGCAGGGCAGCGGCCAGGTCGTCGAGAAGGATCAGCCAGGACACCGCGTCGACGGCGATGTGGTGCGCGGTGACCACCAGCGTCCTGCTCGCCGCCAGCCACGAGAAGGCGACGACGTTCCCCGCCTCGGGGTCGAGCCGTCCGGCGGCCTCGTCGGCCGCCGCCGTCGCGTCGGACGTGTCCGTGCCCACGACGGTGACCTCGCGGACGGGTTCGGTGCGCAGCGCCCATACGCCGTGTTCGACGCACAGCCGCAGCCGGAGGGCCGGGTGCGCGGCCACGACGGCGTGCGCGGCGCGCTCGGCATCGGCGAGCCCGGCGCCTTCGGGCGCCACCACCTTCCTGGCCTGCGCGAACCGGGCGAGGGACGCACCCAGTTCACGCTGGCGCAGCATGATCGGCGTCGGTGCCAGCGGACCGTCCTCGCGGCGAACCGGTGCGGAAGCGGGTGCCTGCGCGGACACCTGTCCGCGAGACTGCGCGGATGCCTGCACGGGTGCCTGTCCGCGAGCCTGCGCGGACTTCGCGGGCTGGGACAGGTGGGGGCCCAGGTGTGCGGCGAGCGCGCGCGGCGTCTTGCACAGGAACACGTCCCGTGGCGCGATCGGCAGCGCGAGCGCCCTGGCCCGGTTGACCACGGTGATGGCGACGATGCTGTCGCCTCCGGCGCGGAAGAAGTCCGTGTCGGCGTCCACGGCGGAACCCGGCAGTGCCTCGGCGAAGATACCGACCAGCATGCGGAGTACGGCGTCTGTCCGTTCCTCAAGAGGTGCCGCCTCCTCCTCAAGAACCTCAAGAGGCGCCGCCCCGGCAGCGTCTTCGCCCGCGCGTACACCGTGGCCGGTCGCGCCCTTCCCCGCGCCCGTTCCTGGCGCACTCACCCGCGCTGCCAGTGCCCGCCGGTCCAGCTTGCCGTTGACCGTCAGCGGCAGCGCTGCCACCGGCAGCACCCGCCCCGGCACCATGTGCGCGGGCAGCTTCGCGGACAGCGGCCCGGTGACATCGACGCCATCAACACCATCGACGGCGTCGACCGCATCGCTTGGCGCCGCGCACACGACGTGCGCGACGAGATGGTCGCCGCTGTCCGCCACCGTGACGGCAGCGTCGGTCACCCCATCGAGTTCCCTGATCGCGGACTCCACCTCGCCCAGCTCGATACGGAAGCCCTTGAGCTGCACCTGGTCGTCGGCGCGGCCTGCGAACTCCAGCTCGCCGTCGAGCGTGCGGCGGGCGAGGTCGCCCGTGTGGTACATGCGGGAGCCGTCGTTCGCGAAGGGGTTCGCCACGAACCGGCTCGCGGTGAGGCACGTCCTGCCCAGGTAGCCGAGCGACACCTGGTCGCCGGCGACGTAGATGGCGCCCACCCGGCCGGGCGGCACCGGCCGCAGCCGGTCGTCGAGCAGGTAGGTTTCCAGGCCGGGGACCGCGCCGCCGAGCGGGCCGGGGATCGGGCCTCCGGGTGGGCCGGTCACCTCCCCCCGGTCGAAGTCGCCGTCGGTCAGCACCCGGTGGGTGACGTGGACGGTGGTCTCGGTGATGCCGTACATGTTGACCAGCTCGGGCGAAGCCGTGCCATGTCTGCCGACCCAGCCGCGCAGCCGCCCGAGGTCCAGCGCCTCGCCGCCGAAGATGACCAGGCGCAGTGCCGTCACCGGCTCGTCGGCGTGCCGGTCGGCCTCGGTGAACTGGTAGAAGGCCGACGGGGTCTGGTTGAGCACGGTCACAGCGCGCTCGCGGACCAGCCGGTGGAAGTCGACCGGGGAACGGGTCAGTCCGTACTCCGGCACCAGCAGTTCACCACCGTGCACCAGAGCCCCCCACAGCTCCCAGACCGCGAAGTCGAAGGAGAAGGAGTGGAACTGGACCCACACGTCATGCGGGCCGAAGTCCATCGCCGGCCGGGTGTTCGCGAGCAGCGTCACCACGCTGGAGTGCGGGACGACGACGCCCTTTGGCCGGCCGGTCGAGCCCGAGGTGTAGATCACGTACGCGGGGTCATGCCAACCGGCCCTGGCCCCTGGCCCCGTGGTGGCGGCCCCGGGCCCCGTGGTGGCGGCTCCGGGCCCCGTGGTGGCGGCTCCGGGCACGGTGTCGGTGACCCCCGACCCCATGGGGGTGGCGGTGGCCGTCGGAAGTTCCTCGCCCAGTACGAGCACGCGTGCCGGCACACCCGCGCGGGCCAGCAGCCCGGCGCAGCGGTCGTGCTGCTCACGGTCCACGAGGAGGACCTGCGGAGCGGCGTCGGCGAGGAGGTACTCCAGCCGTTCGTCCGGGTACGCCAGGTCGAGCGGTACGTAGGCGCCGCCCGCGGTGACGACGGCGAGCAGGGCGACGACCTGCTCCAGAGAGCGCGGCACGGCGACGGCGACCCGTCGCCCGGGGCCGACACCGGCCGCGCGCAGTGTGGAGGCCAACTCGTCCTTGGCGAGCGCCAGTTCGCCGTAGGTCAGGGAGCGGGTGCCGCCGTCGAGGGCGCACTGGGTGACGGCGGTGGCTGCCGGGTCGCGGCGCGCGGCGGCGTCGAAGAGTTCGTGCAGGGTCGTCGGGGTGATCGGCGCGGGCAGCGGGTCGGCCCCGGGCGCCGGCTCGGCGCCCAGCGTGTCGACCGGCGCTTCCGGCCGGGTGAGCAGGCCGGTCAGCGTCCGCGAGAACGTACCGAGGATCGCCTGGGCGCCCGGCTCGCGCAGCAGTTCGCCGTCGTAGATCAGGTTGAAGCGCGGGCGCCGGTCGCCGGTGCGCTCCACCACCAGCGTCAACGGGTAGTGGGGGGCGCCCTCGTTCACGATGTCGGTGATGACGAGTGTGTCGTCGGGCCTCCGCAGTGCTTCGACATCGGTGGCGACGTCGAACACCACCAGGGTGTCGAACAGGGTGCCGGCGCCGGCCTGGCGGCCGATCCGCGCGAGCGAGACATGCTGGTGGTCCAGGACAGCGCTCTGGTGTTCCCGGACCGAAGCGAGCAGTTCACCCGCCGTGGTGGTGTCCGACCAGCGGGCGCGTACGGGGATCGTGTTGATGAACAGGCCGACCATTTCCCCCAGGGCCCCGAAGCCCCCGACGGCCCCCATGCCCGGCATGCCCGCGTCGCGCCCGGACACCGTGGAGCCGAACACCACGTCCCTGTCGTGCAGGACTCCGCCCAGCGTCACCGCCCAGGCGCTGTGCACGGCCACGCTCAGGGGAACACCGGCCGACCTGGCCGCCCCCTCGATGTCCTCGTCCGGCTCCACCGCGCTGTCGGCGAACCGGTCGGACGGGGGGTGCCCCTCGGCGACCAACGAGGGCCCCGGCAGCCCCGCAAGCTGTTCGCACCACACCTGATCGCTCTCGTCGTCGTCCCGTTCGGCGAGCCGGCGTACGTGGTCGGGGAAGCCGCCCAGCGGGTACAGGCTGCCCGGCGCGTGGTATTCGGCCAGCAGCGCGCGGAGCATGTGCGGTACCGACCAGCCGTCCGCGACGAGGTGGTGGACGGTCTGCACCAGTACGTGCCGGGCCGAGCCGGTGCGTATCAGCGTGTACCGCATCAGGGGCCCCGTGGCCAGGTCGAACCCGGCGCGGCGGTCCCGCTCGGCGTGCTCCCGTATCCCCTCATCGGTGATGCCGGGCTCGTCCAGCGTGGTGAAGGGTGCCTCCGTACCGGATTCCAGGACGGAGACCACCCGGCCGTCGGCGAGGGCGACGAACCGCGCGGCCAGGTTCGGGTACAGCGTGAACAGCCGGGTGGCCGCAGCGGCGAGCCGGTCGGCGTCCACCTCGCCCTCCAGCGTGAGGAGTTGCTGCTCGACGTAGGCGCCGGCCGAGTCGCCGTCGAAGACCGAGTGGAAGTACAGGCCCTCCTGCAACGGGGTCAGCGGCAGGATGTCCCGCAGCGCGGGACCGTCCAGTTCGTCGACGTCGGCCTGGGTGAGGGGCACGGGCGCGAAGTCGCCGGGAGAGTGGCCGCCCTCGTCGAGCGCGGCGAGCCCGGTCAGGGCGGTACGGAAGTAGTCGCCGAGCGTGGCGATGTCCTCGTCGGTGAACATCCCCTCGGGCCAGGAGAGGGTGGTGACCAGTTCGTACTCACCGCTCGCCGCAGGCTCGGCGATCGCGTTGAACTCCAGGGCGCGGGGCAGCCGCATCCCCGGGTCCCGCCTCTCACCCAACTGCCCTGTCGGGCCCGCGAGTTGCCAGTCGCCTGCCGCGCCGGCCTCGAAGCGGCCCAGGTAGTTGAAGAGCACCTGCGGTGCGGGCACGTCGCAGCCGGTTTCGGTGAGGTAGCGCAGGGCGCCGTAGGACAGGCCGTTGCCCGGCACGCGGGCCAGGTCGTCCTTGACCGCCTTGAGCGCGGCGGCCAGATACGCGGGTGAGGTGCCGCACTCTCCCGGGGAGCCGTCCCCCAGGCCCCCCGGACCCCCGCCGTCGCCAGGCGTACCGGGGTCCACGGTCACCGGGCACAGGGTGGTGAACCAGCCCACGGTGCGCGAGAGATCGGGCTCGAAGCCGGCGGCGTCCGCGACGAACCGCGCCTCGCGGCCGTGCCCTTCCAGCTCGATGTACGCGAACGTCTGGTCCTGGCCGAGGTCGCGGCGCCACCGGGCGAGGGTGACGGCGAGCGCGGTCACCAGCACGTCGTTGACGCCCGCGTGGAAAGCCGCGGGCACCTCGCCCAGCAGCGCGGCCGTGACCTCGGGGTCAACCGCTACGGTCAGCGTCCGCTCCCGCGCGACGGTGTCGGTCGGGGCGGGCGCGCGCCTGCCCACCGGCTGGTCGGCCCCCGGCAGGAGCTGCTGGAAGTAGCCGCGGTCCGTCTCGAACCCGGCCCGCTCCAGCAGCTGTGTCCAGCGCCGGAACGACGTACCCACCGGGGGCAGTTCGACCGGCGCACCCGAGGCGAACTGGCCCCACGCCGTGGCCAGGTCCTCGCGCAGGATCCGCCAGGACACACCGTCGACGACCACGTGGTGGACGACAACGACCAGTTGCCGCGCGGCACGGCGCCACACGGCGCGCAGCATCACGCCGCCCGCAGGGTCGAGCCCGTCGGTGGCGAGCGAGACGCACGCGTCGAGCGGCAGATCGCTCTCCTGCCACCCCGCGAAGAACTGGTGCGACCCGGCCCCTGACCGGTGCGACCCGGCGCCGGACGGGTCCGCCTCAGCGCCGGGCCCGTGCCGCTCGGCCGACGCCCGGTCCGCTTCCGGGATCTCGAAGCTCCAGTGCTCGCCGCGCACCAGCTTGGCGCGCAGCATGTCGTGCCGCCTGACCAGGGCGGCGAGGATCTCGTCGAGCGCTTCAGGGGTCAGCTCTGCCGGGGTGTTCAGCACCACCGACTGCACGAAGCCGTCGATCGCGTCGGTGGTCTCGCCGAGCCACCGCACGATGGGCGACCCCACGACGGCACCGGTCGCGGTGTCGCCGTGGTCCACGGTGCCGGTGTCCTCGCGGCTCGCCACCGCCGCCAGGGCGCCCACGACGCTGTGGGTGAAGATCTGCCGCGCCGTGACATGGAGCCCCGCCTCGCGCAGCGCGCTCAGCAGCGAGATCGCCAGGATGCTGTCCCCGCCGAGCTGGAAGAAGTCCTGGTCGACACCGACCTGTTCGAGCCCCAGCAGCGCCGCGACCGCCGCACAGACAGCGCGCTCGTTCCCGGTGGACGGCGGGACGCCCTGGCCCGACCCTGTCGGGGGCTCCGGCAGCGCGCCCCGGTCGAGCTTGCCGTTCTCGGTGAGCGGGAACTCCCTCATCACGACGATGTGCGCCGGCACCATGTACGCGACCATGTGCGCGGTGGCCCACGACGTGACCTCCTCGGCGCGCAGGTCCTCGCTCCCCGCGGCGGGTATCACGTACCCCACCAGGTAGGTGCCGCCGGCCGTGTTCTTCTTCGCGACGACGCAGGTGTGCCGTACCCCGGGGTGCTCGGCGAGCCCGGCCTCGACGTCCTCGATCTCCAGCCGCATGCCGCGGATCTTGATCTGGTTGTCGGCCCTGCCGAGGAACTCCAGGGACCCGTCGGGACCGAACCGTGCGAGGTCACCGGTCCTGTACAGCCGGGACCCGTCACCGGCGAACGGGTTCGCCACGAACCGGGACGCCGTCAGGCCGGGAGCGTTGACGTATCCGCGCCCCAACAGCAGCCCGCCCGCGTACAGTTCACCGCCGACGCCGACCGGTACCGGGCGCAGCTCCTCGTCCAGTACGTACAGCTGGGTGTTCGGGTTGGCCTTGCCGATCGACGTGGACAGGCGTTCGGCGGCGCCCCGGTAGATGACGTGGGAGACGCCGATCGTCGTTTCGGCCGGGCCATAGCCGTGGTACATGGGGATGTCGAGCCGGGTGCGGAACCTTTCGTACAGCTCGGGGGTCAGCACCTCGCCGCCGCACCACACGTGCCGCAGGCTGTCGAGGCGGCCGGAGTCGCCCGCGATCTCCAGCAGCACGTCCAGCATGGACGACACCAGGTAGGTGAAGGTGACGCGCTGCTCGGCGATCACGCTCAGCAGGTGGTGCGGGTCGCGTTCGCCGCCGGGCCGCAGCACCACCAGCCTGCCGCCCGACACCAGCGGCAGGAAGATCTCGTTGATGGAGATGTCGAAGGACAGCGGCGCCTTGAACAGCGAGGCGTCGTCGTGGCCGAAGCCCAGGATCTCGTTGACCTGCCACAGCAGGCGCTCGCTGATCGCCTTGTGCCGGATCATCGCGCCCTTGGGACGCCCGGTCGATCCCGATGTGAAGATCACGTACGCCAGCGACTCACCGTCGACGGTGACCCCGGTCCCCTGCTCGGGACAGGAGCCGAAGCGCCAGTCGCCGAGGTCCACGGCGACGGCCTCCGGTTCGCCTGAGGCATGCTCGCCCGAGTCGTTGAGCTGGAGCACGACACCGGCGTCCTCGATGACGACGGCACGGCGCGCGGCCGGCCACTGCGGATCGAGCGGCACGAAGGCGCACCCCGCCTGGAGGACGCCGAGCAGCCCGATCACCATGTCGGCCGAGCGTTCCAGGGAGATGCCGACGACCTGTTCGCCCGCGAGCCCCCGTTCGAGCAGGTGATGGGCCAACTGGCTGGAGCGCGCCGCCGCCTGACGGTAGGTCAGTTCCCGGTGCCCGTCGACGACGGCGACGGCGTCCGGCCTGGACCGCGCCTGCTCGCGGAACATCTCCACAAGGCTCGGGCGCTCCCGGTCGGCGTGGGTGTCGTTCCACCCGGCCAGGTCCCGGAGCCTCGCCGCCACGCTGGAGGGGCCGATGGTGCCCAGGGGCCGGTCTGGGAAGTCGGCCAGGTCGTCCAGTGCGAGCCGCGCTTCGGCCGGTACGACGCCTTCGGGGAGCACGATGCTCTGGCCGTCCTGGCCGTCCTGGCCGTCCTGGCCGACCTGCCAACCGCCGGGCGCGGTACCGCCGTTGTCGATCCATCCGCAGAGGTCGGCGAACAGGGTGTCAGGGGTGAGGTCGATGCCGTCGGGGCTCCGGCCCGTCGCCCAGTACGCGAGCCCGACGGCGCAGGCTTCCACGAGGGTCCGGTCCTCGTAGCCCGCGTGACCTGCCCGGTCCGCGTGACCCGAACTGGCCGCGTGATCCGCGTGGTTCACGCGCTCCGCCTGATCCGCGTGGCCGCCGATACGCCGCCGCATGCTGTCCAGTTGGGCGGAGGAAAGTGGTGCGAGACGAGCGTTCGGTTCCGTCTGCGAATCCGTCATCGAAAGCAGCGCCCCTTCCAGGCATAAAAGTTAGCCTAACCTAACCAAGGCTCCCCTAACTACCCTCTCGCCAAGCCCGCCACAGCCGTGCGTACCTGCCGCCCAGGGCCACCAACTCCCCGTGTGTCCCCTGCTCCACCACACGCCCCGCGTCCAGCACGGCTATCCGGTCGGCCGCCATCGCCTGCGTCAGCCGGTGTGCCACGAACAGCGTGGTACGGCCGGCGCACGCGGCCAGCACGGCCCGCTCCAGCTCGGCCGCGCCCTCGCTGCCCGCCTCGGCCGTCGACTCGTCGAGCACCACCACCGGAGCCGCGCGCAACACCAGCCTGGCCAGGGCGACATGAGCGACCTTGGTGACGTCCAGGCGCTCACCGCCCTCGCCGACCACGGTGTTCAGTCCCTCGGGCAGCGCGTCGACCCAGCCGTCGGCGCCGACCGTGCGCAACGCGTCCCGCAGTTCGGCCTCGGTCGCCTCCGGCGCCGCGAGCCGCAGGTCCTCGGCGAGCGGGCCGGAGAACACGTACGTCTCCTGCGTCAGGATGTTGACCAGTGCCCGCGCCGCGGCCTCGTCCAGACCGGCGAGGTCGTGCGGACCGATACGCACCGAACCCGCCTGCGGCGTCCCGATGCCCGCGATCAGCGCGGCCAGGGTCGATTTGCCCGCGCCGGTCGCGCCGACCAGGGCGAGCGAACCGCCCGCAGGGATCGTCAGATCGACGTCCCGCAGCACCGGCTCCTCGGTGTCGGGGTAACGGAACGTCAGCCCCTCAACCGTCACCCCGTACGGCCCGGCCTCCGGTGAGGCGACGGAGGGGTCGCCCACCAACCTGTCCTCGGCCGGCTCCCCCAGCACCCCGACGAGCCGGGTCAGGCTCGCACCCGACTTCTGCGCCTCGTCGAAGGTGAACATGATGGCGCCGAGCGGAGTGAACAGCCGGTGGAACATCAGCGGCGCCGCCGACACCTCGCCGAGGCTTGCCGCGCCGGCCTCCAGCAGGGCGTATCCCACCAGGAGGATCAGCACGAGCCCGATGAACTCGGCACGGTTCTCCCGGCCGACGAAGCGGCCGAAGAACCGGAACACCTCGATGCCGAAGTCACGCACCCGCCACGACTCGTGGGTGACCTTCTCGCGGACGGCCTCCTCAAGGCGGTAGGCGCGTACCGTACCGATTCCGTCCAGACCGCTGATCAGCGCCTGCGCACGATCGGCCTGGGCCACCCGCTGCTTACGGTAGAGCGGGGCCGACCGCGGCAGGTACCAGCGCAGTGCCAGCGCATACGCGGGCAGCGCACCGGCCCCTGCCAGGCCGAGCCGCCAGTCCAGACCGAACATCCCGATCGTGGCGATGGCGACCAGCACTCCCGCCGAGAACACCGTGGGGACGGCCGTCCGTATGCCCTTGGACAGCACGGCCACGTCGTCACCGACCCGGGAGAGCACATCTCCCCTGCCGACCTGCTCGATCCGCGCACTGGGCATCCCCAGCACAGCCCGGACAGCGCGTTCCCGCAGCCGCGCGAGCAGTTCGGCGCCCAGCCGCCCGATCAGATACGTCGACATCGCGGTGCCCACGGCGCCCAGCAGAGCGGCGGCCACCATCAGCACCCCGACCGTGACCAGGACCGAACGCGGCTCACCCCCGACCACCCCGTCGACCACCCGGCCGAGCAGCAGCACAGGGAACACCTGGAGCGCGGCGCCGGCCACCGTGGTGAGCACGGTGGCCGCCGTCAGCCCCGGCACCTCGCGGCAGTGGGCCGAGACCCACCGAGTGGCCTCACGTCCGGACGCCATGCCCAGGATCGCCGGCGCTGGGCGGGTTCCGGCGGTGCTCACCCGCGTACCAGGGGGCGCAGGGAGCTGGGCACGTCGAACGCCATGCTCAGTCGACCGACTTGACGAGTTCGTCGATCGCGTACGGCAAGGACAGCAGGGTGCTCTGGGACATGGCGGCACCGACCGCGGGTCCCTCGCTGTCCAGCAGGTACGACACGTTCCCCTTCTTGGCCACCGACAGGTTGGCGAACAGCTTGAACTTCTTCAACGACTCCTGGTCCGCCTTGTCGTTGACGACGAAGACGCGGTCGACGTCGACCAAGTCGACGCGCTCGGGGGACAGTTCGGTGGAGAACTTGCCGCCGGCGACCTTGTCGATCTTCTTCTCGCCCTTGAAGCCGATGCCCGTCACCAGCCGCCCGCGCACGTCGGTGGTGGTGAACGGCGCGACCGAGTCCTTGTACCAGGACAGTACGACGGCGGTCTGCTTCGCGAACTCCGGGTGCTCCTCGCGCGCCGCGGCGAGCTTGCCGTCGATACCCTTCACCAGCTTGGCGCCCTCGTCCTCCTTGCCGAGCGCCTTGGCGATGTGGCGGGCGTTGTCCTGCCACGGAGCGCTGAACGGCTCCTTCTCGGCCTTGGTACGGCCCACCGTCGGGGCGATCTTGGAGAGCTTGTCGTAGGCGGCCTTGTCGATCTCGGAGTAGACCGCGACGATCAAGTCGGGGCGCAGCGCTGCGATCTTTTCGTAGTTGGGGGCCGAGTCGCCGTTCTTCATGATGACTTCGGGGCGGGTCTTGCCCCACTTGTCCTTCACCCAGGGCCACTGGGTGTTGATGTCGGGGCTCTTGCCCGCCGGGTTCGGATACTGGTCGACCATGCCGACCGGCTTGGTTCCGAGCGCCAGAAGGGCCTGGTCGTCGGTGTAGCCGACGGAGACGACCCGCTGGGGCGCCTTGGTGACCTTCGTGGAACCGAACGCGTGGTCCACGGTCACCGGGAACTCGCCACCGGCGGCGGCCGGCGCTTCGTCGCTCGGCTTGTCCGCCGAGTCGGAACCGCACCCCGCGAGGAGGCCGGCGCCGAGGACCGCGGCGGACAGAGTCGCCGCCAACCGACGCCAGGACTTCGTGAGCGTCGTTCGATGGAGGTGCATCCGGGTTCCCTTGCTATCGAGTTGTCCGCTGCGCCCTGTCTCAGGGCAGCCAAACCCTACCCGGCCCACTTAGGCAAGCCTAGCCTAATTTGCATATTCTTCGGCTGGAACCGTGCCGGACCGCTCAGAGTGCTCGGAGTGCCCGAACTGCTCGGACTGCCCGGGCTGTTCGGACTGCCCGGCCTGGACATGGGTACGGCCGATCGGCACGATCAGCGGCCGGTCGCCCACCGGGTCCTCGATCACTGTGGCGCGCAGCCCGAACGCCTCGTCCAGCAACCCGGCGGTGATCACGTCGCGCGGATGCCCCTGCGCCAGGATCGACCCCTCCCGCATCACGATGAGGTGGTCGCTGTACCGCGTGGCCAGATTGAGGTCGTGCAGCACCATCACCACGGTGCAGCCCGACTCGTGCAGGTCGTCCACCAGGTCGAGAACGTCGATCGCGTGCGCCAGGTCGAGGTAGGTGGTCGGCTCGTCGAGCAGCAGCAGATCCGTGCCCTGAGCCAGCGTCATCGAGATCCAGACGCGCTGGCGCTGCCCGCCGGAGAGCGAGTCGACCGGGCGGTCGGCCAGTTCGGACACCCCGGTCATCGCCAGCGCACGCTCCACCACACCGGCGTCGTCCGAGGACCACTGCCGCAGCCAGCTCTGATGCGGATGGCGCCCCCTGGCCACCAGGTCGGAGACCGTCAGCCCTTCCGGCGCGACCGGTGCCTGCGGGAGCAGGCCCAACTTCTTCGCCACGTCCCGCGTCTTGAGCCTGGCGACGTCCTCGCCGTCCAGCACCACCGTTCCCTTGGCGGGCTTGAGCAGCCGGGTCAGGGTCCGCAACAGGGTCGATTTCCCGCACCCGTTGGGCCCGATGATGGTGGTGATCACGCCCGGCGGGATCGCCACGTCCAGCCCGTCGATGACGGCCCGGCTGCCGTACCCGACCGTGACACCCCTGGCGGCCAGCCGTGATCCGCCGTGGGACGTGTGGGCCCCGTACTCGTTCCCGGTGACGTACTCAGCGCTCACAAGCCCCCCTTGATTTAGGTATGGCTAACCTTTTCTACCATCTACCTGAGATTGGCCCGTACGAGCAGATACACAAGGAAGGGTCCGCCGATCGCCGCGGTGACCACGCCCACCGGCAACGTGATCGGCAGGCCCGCGCGCGCGACCAGGTCGGCCCCGGTCAGCAGCAGCGCTCCCACCAGCCCCGAGGCCACCATCGGCGGCGTCGGGTACCGCGCCAGGCGCAACGCCACCTGTGGCGCCACCAGCGCGACGAACGGGACAGGCCCGGCCGCGCTCACCGCCACGGCGGCCAACAGGACGGCGCACAGCAGCAGAACGGCCCGCACCCTGGTGTACCGGACGCCCAGTCCCGCGGCGACCTCGTCGCCGAGGTGCATCGGCTTGAACTGGAAGGCGACGCAGGCCACCACGACCAGGAGCGCGAGCGTGCACCACAGCGCCACCCGTATCGCGCCCCACGACCGGTCGTCCAGCGAGCCGACCAGCCATGTCTGGGCCCTGGCCACGTCCTTGATGTCGGCCGAGACCAGCAGCCAGGTCGTGATCGCCTCCGCCATCGCGCTCGCCGAGATGCCGATGAGGATGAGGCGGAAGCCGTCGATCCCGCGCCGCCACGCCAGGAAGTACACCAGCAGTCCCGTGCCGAGACCGCCGGCGAGTGCGGCGGCCGACATGCCGACGGAGCTGACGACCGCCGCCGAGGCTCCGCCCGACACCGTCAGCAGGAACACCGAGACCGCGCCCGCGCCTCCGGTGATCCCCAGGATGTCCGGACTGGCCAGCGGATTGCGCGCGATGGACTGCGTGATCGCGCCCGACACACCCAGCGCGATCCCCACGACGAGCCCGGCCAGCGCACGCGGCATGCGCAAGTCCATGATCACGAACTCGTCGACCTGCTCGCCCTTGCCCAGGAGCGTGGCGATCACCCGGGACATCCCGATGGGGAAGTCCCCGACGCCGATGGACAGACAGAACACCAGGAAGGTCGCCACCGCCAGCAGCAGCGTGACGCACGCGACCCAGGGCCTCCATACGAACGACATCCGGCCGAGCCGCACGCCCGGCGCCACCGACGCCTTCACCTCTGTGCCGTTCATGCGCTCCTGAACTTTCCTCGCCACACCAGGATCGCGAAGAACGGGGCGCCGAGGAGGGCGACCACCACACCCGCGTCCAACTCACCCGGCCGCACCACCAGCCGCCCCACGATGTCGCAGACCAGCAGGACGACGGCTCCGAGCAGACCCGCGTACGGCACCAGCCAGCGGTAGTCGGGCCCGGTCAGATAGCGGGCCACGTGGGCCACCATGAGCCCGAGAAACGCGATGGGGCCGCACGCCGCCGTCGCCGAACCGGCCAGCAGGGTGATGGCGACGATGCCGACGGTCCGGCTCAGCGCGAGGTTCACGCCCAGGCCCCTGGCCACGTCGTCGCCCAGGTTGAGCAGGTTGAGGGCGGGCAGCACGGTCGCCGCCAGCACCAGCCCGACCGCGATGAACACGGTCACCGGCCAGATGACGCCGAAACCGACACCGGCGACGGAGCCCGAGTTCCAGAACCGCAGCGCGTTCAGGGACTTCTGGTCCGAGAGCGAGACCGCCGTGGTCATCGCCGCGAGGAACACCGTGATCCCCTGCCCGGCCAACGCGAGCGTCAGCGGGTTGCCCGCTCCCCTGCCGATGCTCGCGAGACCGAACACGACCACACCGGCGACCGCCGCGCCCAGGAAGGCGAACCAGACGTACTGGAACGGGTTGGCGAAACCGAACAGGGCGATCACCGACACCACGGCGAACGACGCACCCGCGTTCACCCCCAACAGGCCGGTGTCCGCGATGGGGTTGCGCGTATACCCCTGGATCAGCGCCCCGCCGACGCCCAGCGCGATACCCGCCACGACCGCGAGCACCGTTCTGGGCACCCGCGCGGTCTGCACGATGA
Organism: Streptomyces iconiensis; assembly: GCF_028657195.3. GTDB lineage: Bacteria > Actinomycetota > Actinomycetes > Streptomycetales > Streptomycetaceae > Streptomyces > Streptomyces iconiensis. The sequence continues at coordinate 134,163 of NZ_JANCPR020000007.1, read as the reverse complement.
GCCGGATCTCGGTGAGCCCCTGGTCGGAGTCGGGAGGCCCGAACAGCGCGTGCCACACCTCGGGAGGGCTCAACGCGCGCGCGCCGACGGTGAGTGACACGGCGCCCACCACCACGAGGATCACCGCGAGCGTGCCCAGACCCACGGCCCGCCGCCGGCGGGTCTCTGTCGTCCCCCTGGGCGCGGGGCGCTCAACTGCAGTCGTGGACATGTCGACGTTACGTTATCTCTCCGAGCTGAGTGCCGAACCCGCGGCTAACGGGCGCTGCTGCCGATTCCGCCGGCGACCTGCCTGGCCTCGTAGGAAGCGCTCCCCGAGCCCCTGTTGAGCAGCGAGTCCAGGATCTCGCCGACCCGTACGGCGGTGTTGGACAGCAGGGACGACGTGATGCCGTGCGTGTGCTCCGTTCCACCCTGCACGTAGATGCCGCAGCGCAGCCCGGGGTCCGTCGCGACGCGGTAGTCCCGCTCGACGCGTACGCGGCCCTGGTCGTCGCGCAGGCAGTGTTCCGCGGCCTCGCCGAGGAGGCCGAGGGGGTCGGCGGGGCTGTAGCCGGTGGCGAACACCACGACATCCGCTTCCAGATCGGTCTCCTCGCCCGTGACGAGGGACCTCACGGTGGCATGCACCTTGTCCTGCGTCTCCTTGACCGAGGCGAGCCGCGAGACGTTGAGGAAGCGCAGCCGCTCGGAGCCGAGGACCTTCTCGCGGTACGTCTGCCGGTACAGGTCGTCGATCAAGTCGATGTCCACCACGGAGTAGTTGGTGTTGCCGTGGTAGTCCATCAACCGGTTCTTCACGTGCTCGGGCGCGGCGAAGTAGTCGTCGACCGCGTCGGGGTCGAAGATCCGGTTGGCGAAGCCGCTGTCGTCGGCCGGGCTGTAGCCGTAGCGGGAGAAGACCGCGCAGACCTCGGCACGCGGAAAGCGGCGGTGGAGATAGGCGACGTTCTCCGCCGCGCTCTGCCCCGCACCCACGACGACGAACCGCGAGGGCGAGGCGTCCTCCAGCCCGTCGATCTTCGCCAGCAGGTCGGAGGTGTGCCAGACCCGGTCGCCGCGCTCCACGCCGTCCGGCATGAGCGGGCGCAGTCCCGTGGCGACGACGAGGTTGCGGGCCCTGTGGACCGAGAGCCCCTCCCCCGATCTGACCGTCACGTCCATGTACGTCACGTCTCCGCCATGGAACACGGGCTCGACGCCGATGACTTCGTGGCCGTAGGAGACCATGTCGTCGACCTTGGCCGCCGCCCACTCGAAGTACTCATGGAACTCCACCCGCAGCGGGAAGAGGTTCTTGTGGTTGATGAAGTCGACCAGCCGCCCCTTGTCCTTGAGGTAGCAGAGGAAGCTGAACTCGCTGGCCGGGTTCCGGAGCGTCACCAGGTCCTTGAGGAAGGACACCTGCATGGTCGCGTCGTCGATCAGCATGCCGCGGTGCCAGCCGAAGCACGGCTGCTGCTCGAAGAAGTGAGCGGTGACCGGCTCCTCCCCGCCGAGGCGCGCGTTGTGCTCGCTCACCGCGATCGCCATGGCCGCGTTGGAGGGTCCGAAGCCGATGCCTATGAGGTCGTGGACGGGTGGGGTATCGCCAGGAAGAGCCTGTGACATGTCACTCCCATCGTGCGGGGAAGCCGGCTGTCAGACGGAGGGAACGCGGGCAGGGTGGGCACACCGAGCCGACGCCCCGCAAAAACTTAGGTGAGCCTAAGCTAATGGCGGAGGGCTGTCGATAGCGCAGTACGGATCACCGGCGGCCGGCCGATGATCAGCCGCTGATCGACCGGCGACCGACCGGCGATCGACCGACGGCCGGCGGGTAATCGACCGACGGCCGCCGCCCGGGCCTTCAACTCACGGACCGCGACCACCTGTTGCGCACTTAGGTAAGCCTTGCTTTACTGACCGTTGGTCGCGCACCCCCTGCTCCGAGGAGGAACCCCATGCGGGTCGTCATGTTCGGTTACCAGACCTGGGGGCACCGCACCCTGCAAGCTCTCCTGGACTCCGAGCACGACGTGGTGCTGGTCGTGACGCACCCCAAGAGCGAGCACGCCTACGAAAAGATCTGGAGCGACTCCGTCGCCGATCTCGCCGAAGAGCACGGCGTACCCGTGCTGATCCGCAACCGCCCCGACGACGACGAGTTGTTCGCGCGCCTCAAGGAGGCCGCCCCGGACATCATCGTGGCCAACAACTGGCGGACGTGGATCCCGCCGCGGATCTTCGGTCTCCCCCGCCACGGCACGCTGAACGTCCACGACTCGTTGCTGCCCAAGTACGCCGGCTTCTCGCCGCTGATCTGGGCCCTGATCAACGGGGAGCGCGAGGTGGGCGTCACCGCGCACATGATGAACGACGAGCTGGACGCCGGCGACATCGTCCGGCAGGAAGCGGTGCAGGTCGGGCCCGCTGACACCGCTACCGACCTCTTTCACAAGACCGTCGATCTGATCACTCCGGTCACCATCGGCGCGCTCGACCTCATCGCCACCGGGCAGACCGAGTTCACCAAGCAGGACCGCTCCCAGGCGAGCTTCTTCCACAAGCGGGCGGCCGAGGACATCCGCATCGACTGGTCCTGGCCTGCGGAAGACCTCGAACGACTCGTACGCGCCCAGTCCGAGCCGTATCCCAGCGCCTTCACCTTCCACAGGGGCAAGCGGCTTGAGGTCCTGGCCGCCGTGGTCTCCCAGGGGCGCTACGGCGGCACACCCGGTCGCGTCTTCTACCGCGAGGGCGACGGCGTGGTGATCGTCGCCGGAGCCGACGCACGTACCGGCCGCAACCACGGCCTGGCCGTCACCCGCGTAAGGACCGAGGAGGGCGCCGAGCTGCCGGCGACCGAGTACTTCACCTCCATGGGCGGCTACCTCACCGGCCGACCCTGACCGACCACCCCCGGCCACCTCCGCCTGGTCCGCGTCGCGAGGGTACTCCTCCGGTCCCGCGGCGCAGATCCGGGGTCGCGGCACAGATCAGCGGGGCGCGGCCGGGGCTTGCTGTGGGGGGCCGTCAACATTGTTTGTCCACCAACCCCCGCCAGGAGAACCGGCACCGCCATACTGGGGACCGTACGCAGCCCCCCACAGATCGACGACATGCCGAAGACCAAGCACAGCTCCCCCATCGTCCCCGACACCGTCTGGCTGGGACACGGGCGCCAGCTCGGACCCGAGCCCGAGTTGGAGATCCGCCGCAATCTGATCGCGCTCCAGGCCGCCGGAGTGATCGACGGCTACCTCGACCTCGCACCCCCGGAGGCCGCCTCGTCCGCAGTCGGCGGTATGCACGACCCCTTCGGCCACGAGGACGGTGCCCCCACGCCCGCCGCCTCTCTCCGGCGGGTCTTCGAGGCCCGCTGGCGCGTGGCCGACGAGGTCACCGTGCGTGCCCAGTTGTCCACGTACGACGCCGAGCGGCGCAAGCGCGGTGAGGTGGTCACCTGGGTGCTCGCCGCCGAGGCGGAGCAGCCGTGGGACCAGGACTGGCCGTCCCCCGCCACCATGTTCTGGCCCGACACCGACCGGGCCGGGTGGAACCACGACGTGGTGCCCGGGCCCCGTCTGGGGATCACGCACCGGTTGCCGGAGGACGACAAGGAGATGCGGCGCCTGCTCAAGGACTGCGCCCGCGACAGCTGGAACATCCACGTCGTCATCCACGAGGCGATGACCCCTGACGAGCAGGGCCGCCGTCCGCTGGCCTCCTTCCTGCCGCCGAGCCTGCGTCACCGCGTGGTGGAGCACCGTGCCTCGCCGGAACAGGTCCAGATCGTCAACTGGGCGCTGAAGGATCTGCACGTCAACGTGCCGCGCGGCGGAGCCGTCGTGCTGCCCACGCTGCCGCAGGGCCCGTACTACGACGCGGACCGCTTCGTGGTGCGCAACCTGTTCCTGGGCAGTTCCGAGCCGACCGAACTGATATGGAGGATCGCGGCGTTCGCTGCCCTGCCGCAGGCCATGCCGGCCGAGGCCGAGCAGGCCGTACGTTTCCTGCGGCAGCGCTGGCACCTGCTGACCCCGGAGGAGGAGCTGGCCCGTGCCCGGGGAATCGTCGACCAGTACGCCGAGGCGCTCGCCGCCATGACCGAGTCCCGCGACCTGTACAGGAAGGAAGCGGAACTGGCCAGGAGCGAGCTTGCCGCGGCAGGCGGCGCGGCAGCGATGCTGCGGTCCCCGGCGGACCCGGCGGACCCGGCGGATCCGATGGCCCCGAAGGACCCGGCAGCCCCGCCGGCCGACTCACCCACCGGCACACTCAGCCAGGTGCTGGGCCGCTTCAGAGGCGCGGCGAAGCGTCCGCCGCGCCCATAGGAAACCCGCGGAACTCCCGTGGCCGCAGCTCAGCACCCGCCGGCTCGGCACCCTCCCCGAGCCCCGCTCCGAGCCCCCGACGGGACCGGTCGGCCCGCGCCGCCGGTCCCGTCAGCCGCGTGCGACGGCGATCGATCCCTCATCCCGGCGGTGAGCACCACCTTGTCGTAGATGAAGGTGGTGCCGCCCTTGGAGCGGGCGAGGCGGGTCGTGCCGTTCCCGCCGTGGAAACAGAGCCACAGCTCCTGGGCGTCCTCTTTCCGGATGACGTGCGGCCCGGATGACGTGCGGCGAGGCGACATGGCTGACCTTGCAGTGCGGCTGCCAGTTACAGGAGACGACCGGGTTCGCGGGCTACCTCATTGAGCGCGGGTTGCGGCCTCGATGTGGGTGAGTTGGGCGGCGAGAAGCTCTTCGAACGCGGCGCGGCGGTCTGCCCCGAGGGGGCGGACGTCGCGGGCGAAGTGGGCCAGGGCAGGGAAGCGTTCGGGGTCTGCGCCGAGTACCGCGACGCGGAACAGTTCCATGCCCTGTTCGTGCTCCACGGGGGTGAGGGCGCTGACCCCGGCCTCGGAGGCGATCAACGCGGCGATGAGGACGGCGATCCGGTGGTAGCGCGCCGGGATCTCCGCTTCGGGCAGCCCTGACGCGCGCAGAGCCTGGAGCACCTCTTCCATGAGCAGCCGGGAACCGGTGCCGCTCGACGCATAGCGTCCCCAGGTCGCGGCGAGCTGGGGGTGCTGTCCGAACGCCTCTCGCACGCGCAGGGCCACGGCCGTGATGCGCTGCTTCCAGTCGCCCTCGGGGCGGTAGCCGTCCATGGCGGCCAGGAGGGTCCGGTCGGCGACCGCGCGCAGCAGTTCGGTCTTGCTGCGGAAGTGCCGGTAGAGGCTGGAGGAATCGGTCCCGAGCACAGCGGCGAGCTTGCGCACGCTGAACGATTCGGCGTCGCTCGTGCGCAGCAACTCCGCTGCCGCGTCCAGGATCTCCTCGGTCGACCAGCGCCTTCGGCCTGTCATCCCACCCCTCTCGTCGGGAAGCACCTTAACCTATGCACTTGGTGTTGCACGCACCGCGTGCATAATGAGGACATGAGCGTGCCGACCGGCCTGGCAGCGGGCGTCCGGCGTGCTGTACGTGCCCTGTCACACGAGTCAGGGGGCCGCTGTGGAGCTCGCCCCCGGGACCACGAAAGGACGTATGCCGTGAGCAAACCGCTGGAGCCCGCGGAGCTGAACGCCGCCATCGAAGACGTCCATCGAGCCGGGATGCCGGGCCTGTTCGCCGAGGTGCGGGACGGCGACCAGGTCTGGCGCGGTGCCGCAGGGGTCGCCGATGTCGCCACCAGTCGCCCCGTCACCGCCGACATGCGGCACCGCGTCGGCAGCATCAACAAGACCTTCACAGCCGCGGCGGTTCTGCAGCAGGTCGAGAGCGGCCGGATCGATCTCGACGCGCCGATCGGCCGGTACCTTCCCGGGGCGGTCCCCGGCGAGCGCGCTGACGCGATCACGGTACGGATGCTGATCAATCACACCAGTGGCCTCGCCGAGTATCTCCCCTACGCCTACCCGTCCCTCAAGGCGTTCCCCGACCTCGCGAACACCGGGCCGCAGAGCCTGGACGACCACCGGTTCACACGGTTCCACCGCGCCGAACTGATCGAGATGGGGGTCACCGCCCCAGCCGTCGGCACCCCGGGCGTGTACTCCAACACCAACTACCTGCTCCTCGCCCAACTCCTGGAACAGGTGACCGCCACCACGGCCGAGCGGTACATCACCCGGAACGTCATCGAGCACGCCGGGCTCCGGGACACCGAACTCCCCACCGGACCGTATGTCGACGGGTCGCACTCGCAGATCTACGAGGCGTGGTTCGGCATGATCGACCCGCCGCGCGACTACAGCGTCTTCGACATGTCGTACGCGGGACCTTCGGCCTCCCTGATATCGACCGTCGCCGACCTCAACCGCTTCTACGGCATGCTGCTTGCCGGAGAGATCGTCAGCCCGTCGTCGCTGAAGCAGATGCAACGCACCGTCCCGGTCATCTCCCAGGAGGGAAAGACCATCGACTACGGCCTCGGCCTGCACCCGATGGACGCTCCCGGTCAGGACACCTTCTGGGGCCACGGCGGCACGGTCTGGGGTGCCGGGGCGCTGGCCATGACCCGTGCCGACGGCAAGCGGCAGATGTCCGTCGCGGTGAACATGCAGAGGTGGAACAGGCTCGACTCCACCGGTAAGCCGCAGCCCCACCCCATCGACGACGCGCTCGATGCCCTCTATCGCGTGGCGATGTACGGCTGACGCAGCCATGGGGCACGGAGACGGGTTGTGGCGACGGACAACGGAAACGTACGTTCCTGTGGGGATCGGCCAATCGACCGGGGCCTGCTGGGGAGCAACCTGGGGTGTCCGGGCAGCAGTCCGGTCGGGGCTGGTCGCAAATCCGGTCGGGCCCGGGTGGTAGCAGTCCGTTCGGTCCGGGGCCGACGCCGTGAGGAGCACCTGTGGACGTCTGCACGCTCGGCGACCTCATGGACGTCATCGGCAGCCCGGCCCTGCGGCTTCAGACCGCGCCCGCGGGAGCCGCCCTACCGGTCACAGAGGCGCTGCTGTACGACGCACACGCTCCGCTACGCCATGCGCCCGGAGCCCTGTTGCTCGCGGTCGGTGTACGGGCAGCCGCTGCCGGGCCGCTGGTGCGGGCCGCGGCTGAGGCGGGGATGACAGGGGTCGTGGTGCGGGGCCAGGACGGGCCGGTCGGTGAGGCCGAGGCGCACGGGGTGGCGCTGCTGGCGGTCGATGAGCACGCGGCCTGGCATCGCGTGCACTTGATGCTGGCCTCGGCGATCGGCGCGCGTTCCGCACGCGGCGATGGGCTGGGAGACCTGTTCGCGCTGGCCGACGCGATCGCGGTGGCGACCGGAGGGGCAACGGCCGTGGAGGACCCGCGCAAGCGGATTCTGGCCTACTCCACCGTGCGCGGTCAGCCGGTCGACGAGGACCGCCGCCAGGGCATCCTCGGCCTTCAGGTCCCGGGCAGCCTGGAGAACTCGGAGCAGGTCAGATTGGTGTTCGCCTCGGAAGGGCCTGTGCGGCTGCCCCCGCTCACGGCCGGCGACCTGCCGCGGCTCGCCGTCGCGGTGCGGGCCGGCGGCGAGACACTCGGCTCGGTCTGGGTGATCGACGGCGGCACCCTCGCAGCGGACGCCGAGGAGGGCCTGGCCCAGGGTGCCTCGACGGCGGCGCTGCTCCTGCTGCGCGCCCGCGCGGCCCAGGAGTTGACGCGCCATCAGGAGGCCGACCTGGTACGCCGGTTGCTCGACGGTACGGCGGAGGCTTCGACGGCGGCGCACCGCCTGGGATGGGACACGGTACGCGTGGCCGCGTTCGTACTGGACGCGGCGGCGAGCGTGCCGGACGCCGAGCGGACCTCGCTCAGGCTGCTGGACGTCGTACGCCTGCAGTGCGAGGCACGCTACGGGCGGCACGCATGTGTGCTCCTGGACGGGGTGGTGTACGCGCTGCTGCCGGCCCCCGGGGCGCACCACGCGCCCGGCGAGCACGTATCCGGAGAGCACGCGTCCGGGGAGCAGCGCATGGCGCACGCGCCGCCGGGGCGGAAGGCGGGCGACCGGCGGCACCGGCAGCTGGCGGAGGACATCGTGCGGCGGGCAGGCAGGGCGCTGCGGGTACCGGTACGGGCGGCGCTCGGCGAGGTGGTGCCGGACCTCGGCAGGGTGACGGACTCACGTGCGGACGCGGATGTGGTCCTGCGGCTGCTGGACGACGCTCTGCCGGTGGCCACGGTCGACGAGGTGCGTCCCCGGGTGACACTGCTGCGGCTCTCGGAAGTGATGCGAGAGCGACGGGAGTTGAGGGCGGGCGCCTGCCGGCGCGTGCTGGCCGCCGACGCGGAGCACGGCACCGACTACGCCCGCACCCTGGTGTCCTGGTTCGACGCGGGCTGTGACGTGACGAGCGCGGCCAAGGCCCTCTCCGTCCATCCCAACACCTGCCGCTACCGCCTGAAGCAGGTAGGCCGGCAGCTCGGGATCGACCTCCAGGACCCCGACGAACGGCTCGTACTCTGGCTCCAGTTGAGGGCCCTGGCGGGGCTCAGCGGTGCCGCGGGAAGCGGGGCCTCCGTCGCTCCCGGCACGCCTTGAGCTGCGTCTCATCACTGCGTTGCTTGAGCTGCGTCCCTTCACTGCGTGTGTGCCGCTCCGTGGAACACCCCTATCAGCGGAGGTCGCGGAGGAGTTTGCCGATGGTGGAGTCCACCTTTGCCGAGTCGAACGTTTCCGAGCCGATCAGCAGGGTCACGGCCCGTGCGCCGTCATCGGTGACGGCGTTCCTGGTCATGTGTCCTGACTCCATGGAGCCGCTGTGTCCCCAGGTGACGAAGCCTGGGGTGCGCTCGTAGCGCTCGACTCCGAGGCCGTAGCGCTCGCCCGGGGTTTCGCCGTCGGGAACGGTCCGTTTCATCTCGGCCAACTGGGCCGGGGCCAGCAGTTTCCCGCTCCACAGCGCGGTCCAGAAGGCAGTCGCGTCGGCGCCGGTGGTGACCAGCGCACCCGATGCGTCGGCCCCCGAGGTGTTCCATTCCGTCCTGCATGCGCACAGCGTCCGGCCTGGACCGGCCGTATGGGTGCGGCGCCGATCCAGAGATTTCCCGGCCGCGTTGTGCGTCTGGCCAACGGGTCATCACGCCGGATTTGCTATACGGCCTGCCGGGGCGGGCCCTTTGGCCGGCCGATGCCGGTGCCGATGCCAAGTGAGCTGCCAGGGCGCGGCGTTGGCTGCTGGGCACCGGGTACTGGGCACTGGGCGTTGGCTGTTGTCCGCACGTCCAAGCATTGGCCTACTGGTTTGTTCCGTGAGACCAAGAAGCAGGGTTCCACCGTGCGTACGTTGAGGCCAGGTTCAGCGACCCGCCCTGCCCGTACGGCCGTACGCCCCGTACGGCCCGCCCACGCCGGTACGGCCCGCCCCGCCCGTGCGGCCCGTCAGCGCATGGGTGGTGGATCGGATCACGTGTCACCCCCTTCCCCCCTTCCACGCGAAAGGCCCGCCATGTCCTCGGAACTGCACCACCGCGCCGTCGTCGCCGACGCCCACAACGACCTCCTCATGGCCGTTGCCGCCCGGCCCCCGGAGCGCTGGGGCAGTTTCTTCCGGGACAGGTGGCTGCCGCAGCTGCGCGAGGGCGGGGTCGGCATCCAGGTCCTGCCGGTGTTCATCGACGAGCAGTACCGCCCCGAGGGGGCGCTGCGGCAGACCCTTCGCATGATCGAGTGCGCCCACGTACTCGCCGAGGACAACGGGGAACAGGTCGCTCTGTGCGTCAACGGCGCGGACATCGACAGGGCCCTGGCCGAGGACAAGACCGCCCTCGTACTCGCTCTGGAGAGCGCACCGGGCATCGACGCCTCCGTCGAGCTGTTCTCCACGCTGTTCCGGCTCGGCGTGCGGATCGCCTCGATCGCCCACTGGGGACGCACCCCGCTCGCCGACGGCAGCCGCGAGGACGCCACCGGCAGTCGGCTGACCGCGCCCGGGGTCCAGGCGCTGCGGGAGATGGAGCGCCTGGGCATGCTTTTCGACATCTCCCATCTGGGGGCGAGCGGCGTTGCCCATGTCCTGGAGCTGGCCACCCGCCCGCTGATCGCCACCCATTCCTGCGCCCGCGCCCTGCGCGACCACCACCGCAACCTCACCGACGACCAGATCCGCGGTGTCGCCGGCACCGGCGGCGTGGTGTGCGTCAACTTCGTCCCTGACTTCCTCACCGACGACCAGGCGAAGGTGAGCGTCGACCGGGTCGTCGACCACATCGAACACGTCGCCTCCGTGGCCGGGACCGACCACGTGGGCCTCGGGCCCGACTTCGTGCGCGAGGTCATCGCTGATGTCACGGCGCCCTGCTGCGAGACCGCCGACGACGACCCCTCGTTCAGGTTTCCCGGACTGGAGGGTCCGGCCGGTCTGCCCCTGGTCACCGAGGCGATGGTCCGCCGGGGCCTGCCCGAGCAGGACATCCTGAAGATCCTGGGCGGGAACATACGACGCCTCATGAACACGCACATGGGCTGACCGTCCCGGCCGTTCGGCCCCGCGGCACGTTCAGCCGGTGCCCATCTCACGGTCACCGCCTCACGATCACCCCCATCACGGTCACCGCCTCACGATCACCCCCACCACGGTCACCGCACCCCCGGCACCCGACACCGCACCCCCCGACACAGCTCTCGCTCGCACGCTTTGCGTGGCGGTCATTCCACCTGGAGGACTCACCCGTGCCGCACGACGACGCACACCTCACCGCGCGCGCCGACCAGGCGCCGGCTCCGGACTCGGACACCATGCTCGCCGACCTCGAAGAACTCGTCGCCTGCGAGTCCTGTTCCACCGACCACGCTGCCGTGGCCCGCAGTGGACAGGTCGTCGCCGCGCAGGGCCGCCGCCTGCTCGGCGCCTCGCCCCGCACGCTGGTCACCGAGGGCGTCACCCATGTGCGGTGGACTTTCGGGGCGCCGCGCGTCCTGCTGCTGGGCCATCACGACACCGTCTGGCCGACCGGCTCCCTACGGACCCATCCCTGGTCGGTGGAGCGGGGCATCGCACGCGGGCCCGGGGTATTCGACATGAAGGCCGGTCTGGTCCAGATGTTCCACGCTCTCGCCACGCTGCCCTCCCTCGACGGCCTCTGCGTGCTCGTCACCGGCGACGAGGAAACCGGTTCGGCCACCTCACGCGCGCTCATCGAGGGCATCGCACGCCAGTGCTCGACCACCCTCGTCCTGGAGCCCTCGGCGCCCGGAGGGGTGTTGAAGACCGGCCGTAAGGGCGTGTCCTTCTACGACATCACCGTGCACGGCCGTGCGGCCCACTCCGGGCTCGAACCGGAGAAGGGCGTCAACGCGGGCACCGAACTCGCCCACCAACTCCTCGCCCTCCAAGGCGTAGCCGACACCGTCACCGCGTCCACCGGGCCGGGGACGACCGTGACGCCCACGGTGCTACGGGCCGGCACGGCGAGCAACACCGTGCCCGCGCGGGGCGAGTTGAACGTGGATGTCCGCGTGCCCCACCTCGCGGCCCAGGAGGCGGTCGACCAGCTCATCAGGGGCCTGGAGCCGCAGGTTCCCGGCGCCCGGCTGGAGATCAACGGCGGCCCCAACCGGCCGCCCCTGGCCCCCGACGCCTCCCGGGAACTGTTCGCGCTGGCCGCCGAACAGGCCGCACGGCTCGGGCTCGGCCCGCTGCGGCAGACGGCTGTCGGCGGAGCCTCCGACGGCAACTACACCGCGGGGGTCGGGTGCCCCACGCTCGACGGCCTCGGCGCGGTCGGCGACGGCGCGCACGCCGACCACGAACATGTCGTCACCGCCACCATGCCGGAACGCGCCCGCCTTCTGGCCCACCTCGTCGGAGCGCTGCGATGAGCGGATCGACCATCAGGGAACTTCACGTCATGGAGGACTTCGACGCCGTGAGCCTCCTCTACGCCGAGGTCTGGGGGTCGCGGCCCGGCAGCTCGCCCATCCCGGCGGAGGTCATGCGGGCCCTCGCCCACTCCGGGAACTACGTGGCGGGAGCGTACGAGGACGACCGGCTGGTGGGCGCCTCGGTCGCCTTCTTCGGCGAGCCCGCAGGCACCCGGCTGCACTCGCACATCACAGCGGCCGTCTCGGGGCACGGCGCGGGCCTCGCCCTCAAGCTGCACCAGCGCCGGTGGGCGCTTGCCCGCCGGCTGAGGCGCATCACCTGGACCTACGACCCGCTCGTGCGCCGCAACGCCTACTTCAACCTGGTCAAGCTCGGCGCCCGGCCCGAGGGCTACCTGACCTCCTTCTACGGCGCGATGGACGACGCCGTCAACGGCGGCGACGAGTCCGACCGGGTACTGGCAGCCTGGGATCTCACCGCGCCCTCCCCACCCGCGGTGAGCGAGCTGCCCGCCGGAGCCGCCCACCGCCTTCGCGATCACGAAGGCCGCCCGGAGACCGCCGCGACCGAGGCCGGCACCGTACTCATCGACCTGCCCGACGACATCGAGGCCCTGCGCCGCACCGATCCCGGCGCCGCACATGCCTGGCGACTGGCCGTACGGCACACCCTGGGCGGCCTGCTCGGTGAAGGCGCCCGTGTCGTCGGGTTCCACGAACGCCGCCGCTACGTGGTCCAGCGCGCCACAACTCCCCGCGCCTGACCGCACGCAGAGGAGCCACCAGTCATGAAGACACAGACCTCCGGCACGACGCAGATCACCGGCGTCGAGCTGCGCCGGATCACGATGCCGCTCGTTGCCCCGTTCCGTACCTCCTTCGGCGTGGAGACCGGCCGCGACGTGCTCCTGGTACGCGTAGTGACCCCCGACCACGAGGGGTGGGCCGAGTGCGGGGCCCCGTCCGAGCCGCGCTACTGCTCCGAGTACGTCGACGGCGCCCAGGACGTACTGCGCAGATTCCTCATTCACGCGCTGCCGAAGGACGGCGTGGACGCACAGGCGGTGGGGCGGATCCTGCGCCCCTTCACCGGCCACCGCATGGCGAAGTCCGCGCTGGAGACAGCGGTGCTGGACGCCCAACTCCGCGCTGCGGGCGAGTCCTTCGGCTCCTACCTCGGTGCCGCCAGGGACCGGGTGCCCTGCGGCGTCTCGGTAGGGATCATGGACTCGGTGCCCGCGCTCCTCGACGCCGTGGAGCGGTACGTCGCCGAGGGCTACGTCCGGATCAAGCTGAAGATCGAACCCGGCTGGGACGTCGAGCCCGTACGCGCCGTGCGCGAACGCTTCGACGACGATCTGCTCCTACAGGTCGACGCCAACGCCGCCTACACGCTGGTGGACGCCCAACAGCTCGCCAGGCTGGACGACTTCGGCCTTCTGCTGATCGAACAGCCGCTGGCCAACGACGACATGGTCCAGCACGCGCAACTGGCCAAGCTGCTGCGCACCCCGATCTGCCTGGACGAGTCCATCGAGTCCGCCACCGACGCCGCGGCGGCCATCTCCCTCGGCGCCTGCTCGGTCATCAACATCAAGCCGGCCCGGGTCGGCGGCTATCTCGAAGCCCGCCGCATCCACGACCTGGCACGCGCCCACGGCGTCCCCGTCTGGTGCGGCGGCATGCTGGAGACCGGCATCGGCCGCGCCGCCAACCTCGCCCTCGCGGCGCTGCCCGGCTTCACCCTCCCCGGCGACACCTCGGGCTCCCACCGCTACTTCGCCACGGACCTCACGGAACCGTTCGTCCTCTCCGACGGCCACCTGGAGGTCCCCGCCGGTCCAGGGATCGGCGTCGCGCCGCTGCCGGACGTTCTTGACGAGGTGACCACCTCCAGCGAGTGGATCGCACGGTAAGCACGCCGCCGGCCCGGCCGCTCCAGCCGCTCCGGCCACCGGGGTCGAGGGCGCACGCACGCCCGTGCGCACCGGCGGGTACGAACGTCGGCGGGTACGAACACCGGTCGGTACGAACACCGGCGGGTGAGCGCTCTATCCGGGGCGCGGGGTGTCGCGTGTCCTGGCCTGGTGGCGGCGGGCCTTGAGCCGGTTCCCGCAGGTCTTCATCGAGCACCACCGTGCGGTGTTGGCGCGGCTGCGGTCCAGGAGGAAGAGGCAGCATTCGGGGTTCTCGCACGGCCGCAGACGGCCGGGCATACGCTCCTTGACGTCCGCCCACGCGAGTACGAGTTCCACGGCGAGCCTGCGTTCGGGCGGCGCCTCCACCTGCCACTCGATGCCCGCCGCACTGGGCCGCGGGACCTTGCGCACGCCTGCGAGGACTTGCCGCAGCCGGGGTTCAGCCGGGGTGCCCGACTCCACCGCCTGGAGCGCGTCCCGGGCGGTGCGCAGCCACCGGCGCTCCTCGTCGCCCCCGAGGCCCCCGTGCTCCCGCGCCCACCTGTCCACCTCGTGGTCGTCACGCCACAGGTCCTGGCGTCGGCCGTCCACAACGGGGGCGCTGTTCAGCGCCTGCATCAGGGCCTGGGCGCCCAGCACGGCCTGGTCGTCCGGCACTGACCTCACCTTCCCAACTAACTTCATCAAGCGGTTTGACAGGTTACCTCAAGGGCGGTCTACTGAACGCCCGGAGATTAACCACCACACTCCACTGAAGGGGTTAGTCATGGTTGAGGTACGCCACCAGTACGCGACAGTGCGGGGACACCGCGTCTTCTACCGCGAGGCAGGGCCCCGTGAGGCGCCCACGCTGGTGCTGCTGCACGGATACCCGTCCAGCTCGCGCATGTTCCGCCACCTCATTCCGGCGCTGGCCGATCGCTTCCACGTCATAGCCCCCGACCACCTCGGCTTCGGCAACTCCGACGCTCCGCCCGTCGACGCGTTCACCTACACGTTCGACTCCCTCGCCGACATCACCGAAGCCCTGCTGACCCAGCTCGGCGTCACCCGCTACGCCGTGTACGTCCAGGACTACGGCGCACCCATCGGCTGGCGGCTGGCCCTGCGCGCCCCGGACGCGATCACCGCGGTGATCACCCAGAACGGCAACGCGTACGAGGACGGCTTCGTACCGGACTTCTGGCAGCCCGTATGGGCATACGCCGAGAACCCGGGCCCCGGGACCGAACCCGCCGTCCGTGCCGCCCTCTCGCTCGACGCCATCCGCTGGCAGTACCTGCACGGAGTGGACCGGCCCGAACTGGTCGATCCCGACACCTGGGCCGCCGACCACCGCGAGGTCAACCGGCCGGGCAACGACCTCGTACAGCTCGCCCTGTTCCGCGACTACGCCGGCAACCGGCCCCTCTACCCCCGGGTGCACGCCTACTTCCGGGAACGCCAGGTTCCGCTCCTCGCGGTCTGGGGCGCGGGCGACGAGATCTTCGGCCCGGACGGAGCACGTGCCTTCGCGGAAGACCTGCCGGAAGCGGAGATCCACCTGGTACCCGGAGGCGGCCACTTCCTGCTGGAGAGCCACCTGGACACCGTGGCCGGGTACATCCGCGGGTTCCTGACCACCGCCGCTTCACCGGCATGAAACCGGCGGAACGGCTGGTCGTCTTCGACGCCGGATACGAAGTCCCGCGCATGAAGCGCCGCCTGGTCCGCTCCCGGCCGACCTCCTGTCCGGCCTCCCGGTCGGGGCGCCGGGGATGACGGTGGCCACGGCTGTCGCGTGCCCCGCTGCGGGCTCTCCTCTCCAGAAGTCTTGACAACTCGATTGGTCTGGACCAACTTTGCGCGCAACAGCGGTGGCCACCGTCGTCGCTTACATGCTTCACCTTCCCCGAGGAGACACCCCGTGGACCGTGATCGTCAGGACAGACCCGGCGTCCGCCGGAGGATCAGCGCCGCGATGGCCCTCGGTGTGGCCGCCGCGCTCGCCGTCACCGCGCTCGCCGCGCCCGCGCAGTCGGCGGACACCGACGCGGCCGGCACCAAGGCCGCGGGCACCAAAACGGCCGGCGCCACAGCGGCGGACGTCAACGTCGCCAAGAACGCCGGGTTCGAGGCGGACCTGAGCAACTGGACCTGCGCAGCGAACAGCGGTTCCGCCGTCACCTCCCCCGTGCGCGGCGGCGCGAAGGCGCTCAAGGCCACCCCGTCAGGTCAGGGCACAGCCGAGTGCTCCCAGATCGTCGCGGTGAAGCCGAACTCGACGTACAAGCTGAGCAGTTGGGTGCAGGGCAGCTACGCCTACCTCGGCGCCCGCGGCACCGGCACCACCGACGTGTCGACCTGGACGCCGGGCACCTCGTCCTGGCAACAGCTCTCCACCAGCTTCACCACCGGCGCGAACACCACCTCGGTCACCGTGTACACACACGGCTGGTACGGGCAGAGCGCGTACTACGTGGACGACGTGAGCGTCTTCGGACCCGACGGGGGCGGCGGCCCCGACCCGGTCGAGATACCGCCCGTCCCGGCCGGCCTCGCTGCGGGCACGGCGACGCCCACATCGGTTGACCTGTCCTGGACGCCGTCGTCCACGGCGACGGGGTACACCGTCTACCGCGACGGCACGAAGGTCGCCTCGGCCAGTGGCGCCTCCACGACCGTCACAGGGCTCACACCGGAGACCACGTACAGCTTCCAGGTGAGCGCCTCGAACGCGGCGGGCGAGTCGGCGAAGTCCACGGCGGTGTCCGTACGGACCCCCAAGGGCGACGGTGACGGCAACGGCACCGTGCCCCGGCACGCGGTGACCGGCTACTGGCAGAACTTCAACAACGGCGCGACCGTGCAGAAGCTGCGGGACGTGTCCTCGCAGTACGACATCATCGCCGTGTCGTTCGCCGATGCCACCACCACTCCGGGACAGATCACCTTCAACCTGGACCCGGCCGTCGGCTACGCCTCCACCGCCGACTTCAAGGCGGACATCGCCGCGAAGAAGGCCGCGGGCAAGTCCGTGATCCTCTCGGTCGGCGGCGAGAAGGGCACCATCTCCGTCAACAGTGACGCCTCCGCGACGGCGTTCGCCAACAGCGCCTACGCGCTGATGCAGGAGTACGGGTTCAACGGCGTCGACATCGACCTGGAGAACGGCCTCAACCCCACCTACATGTCGAAGGCGCTGCGCCAGCTCTCGGCGAAGGCGGGCCCGAAGATGGTGCTCACGATGGCACCCCAGACCATCGACATGCAGTCCACGTCCGGTGGGTACTTCCAGACGGCGCTGAACGTGAAGGACATCCTCACGGTCGTCAACATGCAGTACTACAACAGCGGTTCGATGCTCGGCTGTGACGGCAAGGTCTACAGCCAGGGCGGCGTGGACTTCCTGACCGCGCTCGCCTGCATCCAGCTGGAGGGCGGCCTCGACCCGTCGCAGGTCGGGATCGGCGTCCCGGCGTCGACGCGTGGCGCGGGCAGCGGTTACGTGGCCCCGTCGGTCGTGAACAACGCCCTCGACTGCCTGACCCGCGGCACCGGCTGCGGCTCCTTCAAGCCGCCGAAGACGTACCCGTCGCTGCGCGGCGCCATGACGTGGTCGACGAACTGGGACGCGACGGCGGGCCACGCGTGGTCGAACGCTGTCGGCCCGAAGGTGCACAGCCTTCCGTAGCGAAGGTTCACAGCCTTCCGTAGCGGATGAACGGCCGCGAGGGGCGGGCGGACCGAACACGGTCCGCCCGCCCCTCCAGGCGTGTGCGGTCCTGGCCGGCCCCCTCCGGCCTGAACGGCGAGGACGTCGACGTGCGCCGGCGGGCGTTCGTGAAGAACACGCTCAGGCGCGTGCGGGCATGTGCCGTTCGAACCAGTCGAGGGCGCGGGTGAGGAAGTCGGTCACCGCCGGATAGCTGCGTACGCCGTGTCCTTCCTGGGGGTAGATCACCAGGGCCGTCTCGACGCCGTTGGCCCTCAGCGCCTGGTGGAACTCGCGGGCCTGCCCCGGGGGTGTGCAGCGGTCCTTCGCTCCGGCGACGACGAGGCACGGCGTACGGGCCCTGTGAGTGTGGAAGACGGGGCTGCGGGAGTGGACGGCTGAACCCGGCTGCGCGGGGTCGGCCTTGAGGAAGGAGTTGCCCCACTCGCCGATGTTGCTGGTCAGCGACTGGCTGTACCAGTCGGTGACGGGTGAGACCGGAACCGCAGCCGCGAAGCGGGTGTCCTGGGTGACCAGCCACGAGGACATGAAGCCGCCGTAACTGCCCCCGATGAGGCCCACCCTGGCGGGGTCGACGAGCCCTTCGCCCACCAGGTGGTCGATGCCCGCGAGGAGGTCACGGCTGTCGTCCCCGCCCATGTCACCGACGACCCGTCCGGCGAACTCCTGCCCCCGGCCCGCACTTCCGCGCGGGTTCGGGTTGAGCACGGCGTAGCCGCGCGAGACCAGGAGAGGAACCCAGGGCTGGTTCATGGACCAGGTGTTGCGGAAGGCCCCGACCGGGCCGCCGTGGATGTTGACGACGAGCGGGAACGGACCTTCGCCCTCCGGGACGCACAGGATGCCCTCGATCTCCAGCCCGTCCGGTGCTTTCCACGAGATCCCACGGGCCGCGCCGCCGACGGAGCGCAGATGATCGGTTCCGGGGCCGGCCACCGATGCGAGCACCTCGTCGGTGTGGCCGTCGGTCAGGACCAGTTGCTGGGGCAGCTCATAGGACTCCTGAACCGTGAGCACCCGGCCGTCAGCGGTGAAGCACCCGGCGGGGAAGAACGAGGAGCCGCCGCAGGCGACTTCGGTGGCGAAGACCTCCCTGACCCGTCCGGTCGTGGTGTCGACGACTCCGGCGACCGAGTCCAGATGGCGCTGGCCGACATAGCCGAGCCGGGTTTCGTCCATCCACTGCAGGCCGGTGACATCCGTTCCCGCCGTGTCAACGGCCGTACGCAGCCCGGTGGTCGTATCGATGAGGAAGAGGTCGCCCGCGACGAGCCACCGGTCGCTGCAGACGGCCTGCACCACCGCTGCGGTCCGGCCGTCCGGCGAGCCCGCCGGAAGCCCGAGCTGCACCTCGCTGCTGAACAGCTCGCGACAGCTTCCGTCGGCGGTGCCGATGAGGGTGAGCGCCGCCTGATACCAGGAGTCCTCGTCCGCGCCCTCGGACGCCACGGCGAGGACATGACCGGCGCCGCACCAGCCCGCCTCCCAGCAGTTGACCCCCTCGGGCGACACCTGGTGGACCTCGCCGGTGTCGAGGGAGTAGAGCCACAGGCTGCGCCGGCCGTCCTCGTCACCGGTCTCCACGAGCGGCTGCCACTCCGCGGTACCGCCCGGGGCCGCCGCGGACGTGGCCGGCACGGTCGCCGAGCCCTGGCTGCCGGACAGGTCGGCGCCGAGGGCGGCGACGCCGAGCAGGACCTGCCGCCCGTCGGGAGACCAGTGCGCGTACTCGACGCTGCCGGGCACGGTGGGCGCGGCGGCGGCCTCACCCAGCCGGTCCGAACGCAGAAGGTGCAGCTGGAAGTTCCGGGGCGTACCGCGGTCGGACAGGAAGGCGAGCGTGCTGCCGTCCGGGGAGAAGACGGCTCCCCTGGCCGAAGCCGTCCCCGAGGACAGGGGGACGAGGCGGCCGTCGCCGCAGGTGTAAACGGCGGTTCGGGGAAGGCCGTCGAGCCGGTCGAACACGACGCCGGTCACGGTGACGTGCCGGCCGTCGGCGGTGAGGTGAGGCTCGCGCAGCGCGTGCGGGGTACCGAAGCCCGGCTCGTGCAGCTTGCGCAAGTGGTCGTCGACTGCCGCGTACGTGGCGCTCTCGCGGAGGTCCTTGTCCATCGCTGTCTCCTTCGTGAACTGCGGTACCGCGGGGCCCCGGTGGTACGGCGGGCCACGGTGTACCGGTGCGTACCGGCTGCGTGCCGCTCCCCCGGTCAGCCGAGGACCGTTCCCGTCGATGTGGACGGGCGCCGGCGGCGGGAGAAAGCGGCGAGACCGATGCTCTGCCCCGTGTGCTCACAGACGTGCACGAGCGGACGCTCGTCGTGGTCGTGCCCGCCCTCGACGCCGTGGATCAGGGTGGACATGAGGCGGCCGACCAGGGGGGCGTTCTTGAACTGGTTGCCGCTGGTGCCGATGGCCACATAGAAGCCGTCGAGGTCCGTCCGGTCGTATACGGGGGTCCAGTCGTCGGCCACGTCGTACACGCCCGCCACTCCGCGCGGCCGACCGGGCACCCGCAGCCCGGGCAACCGGCGGGCAGCGCGCGTCACCTGCGTACGGAACCGCGAAGCGGTGGGTGCCGGGCTGCCGGCGTCCGGATCGTCCAGCCACTCCAGCGGATCGCACTCCGGCTCGGTGCCACCGACGAGCAGGAACTCCCGCCCTTCCGGACGTATGTACGTGCCGAGATCCATGTCCGCGACCACGGGACCCGCACCACCGCCGACGCCGTAGCCGGGTGGCGCCGCCACATGGTGGACCTCCTGGCGCAGGGGGCGCAGGCCGATGGTGAAGTCGCCGCCCACGCCCGCCAGTCGGTTCAGCCGCCCTGACCAGGGACCGGCCGCGTTGACGACGACCGGCGCCGACAGCGCGGTGCCGTCGTCGAGCCTGACACCGCTCACCCTGCCTCCGGCCTGCGACACCGCCGTCACGCGGGTGTTCCAGCGGAAGGAGGCCCCGTGCCGTTGGGCGGCAGCCGCGAGATTGGCCGCGGCAAGCTGCGGATCGTCGACGAACCCCCCGTCCGGCGTGCAGAGCGCGCCCAGCCGGCCGGAGGCGTCGGCGAAGAACTCCTCGTCGTCCACGGCGCGCGGCGGCCAGTACCTGCCCGTGTCCAGCGCCGGCAGCCGCGCCGCCAACTCCCGGGCCTCCCACTCCTCGTAGGGGACACCGACCGTGTCGAAGAGGCGGGTGAACAGGCTGCGCGGGGCGAGGTCCACATCGAGCATGACGACCCCGCACCGGGTGAAAGCGGCCAGTGGTTCGCCGGCGGGCGCTCCGAGATGGTCGCGCCATCCCTCCCAGCAGTGCCGGGACTCCCACGCCGCTGCCACCCCTTCGGCGGTCGGGTAGGTGAAACGCACCACCGCACTGGAGGCGCTGGTGGAGCCGTTGCCCGCACCACCGAGCCTGTCGACGACGGTGACGCGCAGCCCGCTCCGTGCCAGTTCAAGTGCTGTCGAGGAGCCGACAACTCCGGCTCCGACAATGACGACCTCGGCGGTCACGGACACCACGCCACTCCTTCGGGATGTCGGACTGAACAGCAGAACCGCCGGGCCCCGGACCGTCAAGTGCCCGCCCAAGGGGCCCCGGGCGCCGGAGCGCCGATCCGCGGCCCCTGCCTCCCGGCTCCCGGCTCGCGGCCCGTGGTCCCTGCGTCACGCACATTACGCAGGTCGAACAGCGTGGCCCCGCGACAGCTGTCGCGCCTTCCCGCCGGCCAGGTCGCCATATGTCGCGCCGGGTGGGAGCCCGCGTGCACCTCGCCGGCGGGAGCCCGTGCGTGCACCACGCCGGTCGAGCGGGGCGAGCGTGGCAGGACATGTATGGCGGGGGCGGGTACGACGGCAGGACGTGAATGGCCGGGGCGGGCATGGCGCGGCGGGCATGGCGAGGCAGGCATGACGGGGCAGGTACGGCGACGCTGAGGAGGCATCGAGGAAGAGGGAGCGGAGGGGAGCACCTAACATGCGGTCGTGGCAACGGATCTGCAGCAGGTGGTCGACGCTCTCGGCGCACGGCTGGGGCGCTCGGTGGCGGTGGACGACCGGCGGCTCCGCCTCCTCGCGCACAGTGCGCATCACGGCGAAGCCGACTCGGCCCGTATCGAATCCCTCATGAACCGGGGCGTGTCCACCGAACTGGTCGAGCACGTGGCCGCAGAGGGTGCACCTTGTGCCACCGGCCTGTTCACCATCTCCGCGCGGCCGGAGATCGGCATCGAGGTGGCCCGTTTCGGCATGCCGATCCGGTACGAGGGCGCACCGCTCGGCTATGTCTGGCTGACCGCCAACGAAGGGCCGGCGGGGCGGCGGGAGGCCGACGGGCTGCGGGAGGCCGCGCGCCAGGCCGCCCTCATCCTTCACGGGGAGCATCTGCACGACCAGGTCTCACGAAGCCGCGAAACGCGAGTTGGTCCGCGACCTCGTGTCCACCGACCCCGTGCTCAGGGCCGAGGCGGCCCGGATGCTCGTCGAGGAAGGGCTCGCCGCGACGGGCAGTGCTGACGCGGTCGATGGTGTCGCCGTCGTCGCCGTCGTCGGCACGGTCGGCAGCGGCTCGGGAGAGCCGCTGCCGGACGAACAACGGCTCGCCCTCCATATCGCCGTCGACCATGCCCGCAGGCGGCTGGCCCCCACGCACGCACTCTCGCTGACCCGCCCGGACCACGCGCTGCTGCTCAGCATCCGGCCCGACGCGGGTGACGAGGAAGCCGCGCGCGGCGCGGAGGAGATGGCGGACGTGCTCTGCCAACGGCTGCGTGCCGAACTCCACTCGGACCCAACAGCCGTGTGCCGGGTCGGAGTTGGACGGGTCCACCGCAGGCTGACGGAAGCAGCCGCCTCCTACGCGGAAGCGCGGCAGGCCGCGGAGGTGGCGTGGGCGACGGGGAGCGGCGAAGCGGTCACGACGCACGCACGCCTGGGCGTCTACGCGCTCTTGGCGAAGCTCTCCCCCGCCGAACGCGCCGAAAGCATGCACCCCGGCGTGCGCGGCCTGCTCCAGCCGCACTCCGGCCTCCCGGAACTCGCGGAAACCTTGGGCACATACCTCGACGAGGCCGGCGACGCCCGACGCGCCGCCGCTCGGCTCCACATACACCGGTCGACCCTCTACAACCGCCTGCGCCGGGCCGAGGAACTGACGGGCCTGTCGCTCTCACGGGGCGACGACCGCTTGATCGCCCATCTCAGCCTCAAGATCGCGCAGTTGCGGGACCCACCATGACGGCCGCCGCGCGCGGCGCGCGGGGCACGTAACCGTGCCCTGCGTCACCGCACTACCGCACTACCGCACCACCGCGTCACCGCACCACCGCGTCACCCCCGTTACCGGGTCACCTCACGCGAGCACACGCACAGGCGAACACACGCACGGGCGCTGAGGCCCACAGGTGCACAGCCGCACAGGCCCGCAGCCGCGCAGGCGCGGGGCTTCTTACTGCTCGACGCCGGGGCCACGCTCCCCTGCGGGAACATCGGCCCGATCAGTCAGCGGCCTGCGAGACGACGTGCTGGACAGCCTGGACAGCGATTTCCGGCTGCTCGGCGTAAATGTAGTGACCGCTCTTCTTGGCGGTGCTCAGCTTGCTGTTGCTGGAGATCTTCAGCCACTCGCGCTGGCCCTTGGACCACGCCCGCTCCAGGCCCGGGCCGCTGTCGGGAACGGCCGCCAGGTACTTCTTGCCGTGCTTGATCACCTCCACCGGGATGTCACCGGCAGAACGGACCTTCCCATCTTTGATCACGAGCTTTTCCGGGTTCTTCCCCTGGGATATCGCGAGGAACTGATCGCGCACATCGGCCGCGGGGCCGGTTGCCGACTTGGGGACCTCCCTGGTGACATCGGCGTTCTGCGTCGACGGGGTGGCGTCCATCAGGACCAGGCCCTTGACCTTGTCCTGGTGGTCCGGCGCGTACCTGGCCGCGATCAGGCCGCCCAGCGAATGCCCCGCGAGGACGACCGGAGCGTCACCGGCGACCCGGTCGAGCACCCCGGTGAGGACCTTGCCGCTGCTCTCGACGGTCTGCGGCCCGGCGGGCTTGTCGCTGGCGCCCGCGCCGAGCCGGTCGTAGGAACAGACCCGGCCCTTCTTGCTCAGGGTCTTCTGGAACGCGGCCATCTTCTTCAGGCTGTCCCCTCCCCCGTGCAGCAGAACGGTGACCGGCTTGCCGTCCGCCGAGCGGCCCGAACAGGACACGTTCACCGCATGGCCGTCCACCCGGATCTTCTTCGTTCCCGAGGGAAAGCCCTGCTCGGCGTTCTTCGCGTTGGTGGTGGGCGAGGAATCAGAACCAGCGCTCTTTGATTCCTCGCAGCCGACAAGTCCAGCGCCGGCTACGGCGCAGCACAGCGCCACCAGGACGGAAGCTCGGGTATTGCGGGTCATGATGTTTCCTCCAACAAGAGATACGTGCGGAATTGCGGAACAGTGGAATTGCGGAATACGGGACACACGGCGGCGCGACGGAATGGGCGCCGCCATGTTCTGCTCTTCTGTTTCCGGTGCTGCCCGGTTTCTGTTTCCGGGTACTGCCGGTGACGTGACCGATGTACGGGGTACCGGGCACCGGCCTCATGCCGCGCCGCTCACGCCGCGCGGCACCGCGCCGCGTCAGGTGACCAGGCCATGGCGGTATGCGTAGACAACTGCCTGGACGCGATCGCGGAGTTCGAGTTTGGTGAGGATGCGTGACACAAAAGTTTTGACGGTCTCCTGGCTTATCCGGAGGATCGCGGCGATCTCGCTGTTGGAACGCCCGTCAGCGAGGAGGCGGAGAACCTCCAGTTCGCGCGGGGAAAGCGGGATGTCGCGCCCGGTGTCCTCGGCGGGTCGGACACGGGCGGCGTACATGCCCAGGAGTTCGCGTGTCACCTCGGGTGCCAGCAGTGCCGCGCCCATGGCCACGGTCCGGATACCGTGCGGCAGTTGGGCCGGTGGTGCGTCCTTGAGCAGAAAGCCGCTCGCCCCTGCGCGCAGCGCCTGGTAGACGTACTCGTCCAGGTTGAACGTGGTCACCACGAGCACCTTGACGGGATCCGGCAACCCCGCACCGGCCAGCAGGCGGGTGGCGTCGATGCCGTCGAGCACCGGCATGCGTACGTCCATCACCACCACGTCAGGACGCAGCCGGCGTGCGAGGTCGACAGCGGCCTGCCCGTCCGCGCATTCGCCCACCACCTCAAGGTCGGGCTGAGCGTCGATGATGGTCACCAGCCCGGTGCGCACCAGCACCTGGTCGTCGCAGACCAGGACCCGGATCGGCGCGCTCACACCGGGGTGGCTCCCCACAGGTACGTTCACGCCGGGCTCCCCGCGGGTATGCGCGCACGCACGACGAAGCCGCCGCCCGTCCGCCGCCCCGCGCTGAAGTCGCCGCCGAGGATGTCGACCCGTTCACGGAGACCGGCGAGCCCTCGCCCGCTCCCACCGGGGGAACCGGACCGCGCACCGGAACCGTCCGTGCTGACCTCCACGGTGATCTCCCTTTCGCTGTAGTGCACTTGGACCGAGGTGCGGCTTCCACGGGCGTACTTGAGAGCGTTCGTCAGTGCCTCCTGCACGACCCGGTACGCGACGAGGTCGGCGCTGCCGGTCGGCTCCGTCGGCGTGCCCTCCTCGGTGAACTCCACCTGCTGCCCTGCCCTGCGCGTCTGCTCCACGAGCGTGAGAAGGCTGCCGACGGACGGCGTCCTGGCCTCGGTCCCGTGCTCGGGGGTTCGGTGACCGGCGGTTCTGCGATCGGCGATTCCGTGACCGCCGGTTCCGTTGCCCGGGGTCCCATAGTCGGGATTGAGCAGGTCGAGCAGGTGCCGCAGGTCGGAGATCGCCCGCCGGCCGGTGTCGCCGACGGCCGTCAGTGACTGGTCCAGACGCTCAGGCGCGGCGGTCAAATAGCGTGCCGCCTCGGCCTGCACGACCATCGCCGTCACGTGGTGCGTCACGACGTCGTGGAGTTCACCGGCGATACGGGTACGTTCGGCGAGCCGGGAGTCCTCGGCAACGCGGCGGCGGCGATCGGCCTCCGCCGCCCGCACGGAACGCAACCACGTACCGACACCCCACGCGAGGGTCACCGCCAGGTAGAACATCAGGTACTCGCCCGGGGACTCGCCAGGACCGAGTTGGGACAGCGCGAGCACCAGTGCCACGTACGCCGCGGTGAGCAGAAGCGCGGTGACACGCCGGCGCCGTTCGAGCTTGGCCCCCACCGCGATCAGCGCGAGGGGCAGCGCGGTGCCCGCGAACGAGTGGTAGCCGCGCAACTGGTCGACGGCGAAGCCCAGCACCACCAGCACCAGACAGGCCACCGGCCACCGCCGGCACACGGCGACCGGGAGAGCCTGGAAGGCGACCGCCACGATGGCCAACGCATCGAACGGGCGGGGCGGCATGCCGCCGAGCATCGTCCCCTGACTCTGGAACGCCGGCAGCAGCGACCCGGTGAAGAGGACCAGCGCGACGACGTACCAGGCGACGGTGTCGAACCGGTGCCACAGTTCCAGGAACCGGAATTTGAACGTGGGGATATTTTTGATCACTGGGCAATTCTCGCGGTAGCACTCGCCCGGGCACCGCACCAACGAAGCCCCACATGCCGCCGACGGGCCACCCAAGGCCGCCCCTCCACCGCAACGACACCCGGCCCCCCGACAAAGGCGACCGCAGCCCCATCCGCGAGCTGCCACACCAACCCCACAAAAACCCCTCCATCAATCCCACCCCCCGCAACCCCGCGGCTGCACCGAACGCTACTGATCCCCCACCCCGAATTCGTCACCTCACCGAGGACACCTGCACGTAGCTCGCACGGGGGACACCTGCCACTTGCCTGCTGCGTGGGTGCGTACGGTGCGGGGCGGTGCCGGTCCGTACGGTGCGGTGCGGTCGCACGGGGCGAGCTGCCCCTGCGAGGGCCGGCGAACAGCGTGCGGGCGCACGTTGGCGCGCTGATGCGCTGACGCGCTGGCAGTCGGGGTTCGCCCGCGTCCGGTCCGGTGCCAACCCGGTGAGCGCGGGTGCGCTGCCCGGCGGGAGGAGTGGCGGCGGCGAAGAAGTCACCCGAACCCAACGGGTCCACGGCCGACTTGCTCAACACCCCACGTCTCCCACGAAACCCGGACGCGCCACGAGCGCCTACAGCGCCTCCACGCGGGCTCGCGCTTGGGCAGCGAGCCGACACGAGAAGCGTTGAGCTTCAGCTTGTTGCGCTCACTGATGAGGTTGGCGTGCGCGTGCGGTGCCTTCGGGGTCTGTCCCCGCGGATGCGGGGAGCAGATGGCGACGCAGCTCGGTCTGCCGCCGCACATGGGTCCATCCCCGCGTGCGCGGGGAGCAGTTCATGTTCAGCAACCCCAGTGCGACCAAGCCGGGTCCATCCCCGCGGGCGCGGGGAGCAGTCTTGCTGACCTGGGCGTTTACCGGGAGGGCGAGCCGTTCTGAGCAACTATTGGTGATCCGGACATTTCTACCTCCAGGCCGAACGAGGTCAGCGGGCGCAGCACGCCAGGTGCAGCGTAAGCAGCGCGAGGCCATGCATGGGTGAGTCCGGCAAAACGAGGGGCCGGGGCAGCCGAAGGCGCGAGGCAACGCGGAGGGGTGGCGACCTCAACGCACCGGCGAAGGACAGGACTTACGTGCCAGGGCTCCTCAACCCCCCAGGCACTTCACCTCGTTCCCCGGACCTGGCCTTCCGCGTCAACGCCAGCCGGCCGGGCCCGGCACGACCAGGCGAGGAGTGTCGCTGTACGCCCCAACGGGCGGGACCTCGCCGAGCGAAGGTGCGTGGGCGGGAGCCGGAGCCGGGCCCCAGTAGAGGAGTGCGGGCGGGAGCCGGGCCGATCCGTGCCGCGGGCCGTACAACCCCTCGCAGGGTCCGAGGGTCTCATTAAGTATCCCGTACATGGGACAACATGACTCCGATAGCACCTTTCGTCGAGTCTTCGACCTGTTCATCATGAAAGAGGGGGAAATTCCCATGCAGTCTGCCATGACCAAGCAGCTCTCCAAGGGCCTGCTCGCCGCCGCCGCGACCAGTGCGCTGATCCTGCTGCCCGCCGGTGCGGCCTTCGCCGGCAGCGGCCCTTCGGCCCCCGCTCCCGACAAGACCAAACGGTCGGTGGCGCCTTCTCCGGCGGGGAACCCGGTCAGCAAGAAGGCCGTGGCCGCCGGTGTCTGTGACGACGCCGTCGAGATCGGTCAGAAGGGGCTGATCAAGCGGGACGGTACGACCCTCGCCTCGGTGAAGCAGTTCTACTCGAAGAAGTGCAACGAGAACTACGGCTACCTGTGGGTGTGGGAGAGCTTCCACCAGAACGCCAAGCCGTACGACGTCACTCTCGGCGTCTACAACTACACGAGCGACACGACGTACGGCGCGAACGCCTGGAAGGGCACACAGCAGGAGTTCTGGACCAAGGGCACCGCCACCGTCAAGGACTGCACCTCAGCGGTCGGCACCCTGCGGCCCGCTGGTGCGCCCCAGCCGTACCAGGCTGTCTCGCAGAAGCGCTGCTGATTCCGGGCCTCCGGCCCGGCCCTGGTCTTCAGCCTCCGGCCTCGCGCCTCTGCTCTCCCCCCGGGTGTTCGTCCCAGTCGGCCGTCACTCGCGGACGGCCAACTGACGCCCCGTGGGCGGCAGTTGAAGGGGGACGGGGCTGGCGGTAGGGGGGCGCGTGTCGAACGTGTTGCTCCTGCCGGGCGGCAGCGCAGTAACGGATCGCCCGGTCACCGTGTGACCGGGCGATCCGGCTGACCAGGCACTACCTCTCCCGAACGCCGCCCGACGACACTCCCCGGCAGTACTTGGACGTCAGGCCCGGGCCACTCGGGGGCGGTCCCGCGGCGGCGCGACATCCGGGTGCTGTCCCGTAAAGGGGACGCGGCACGGGCGACTCAGGCAGGTGGCGACTGGCCGCGACGTCAGTCCAGGTCGGTCGCCCATGCCGTCAGTGCGGCGAAGTCTTCGGTGGCAAGGCCGTATCGGGGGTCGATCCGGTGCAGTAGAGCGGGACCGTCGTGGTGATCGTTCACCCATGTGCGATCCGCCGCTGTGATCTCGTCATCCACCCAGGCGAACGCCCGGCCATTTGCCCACGCGACGATCTCCGGCGTCTTCCAGAACACGCCGTTCCCGGGCTCGGTCCGAGGCGAAGACCAAGCGAGGAAGGGCAGTTGGGGCAGTCCCAGGACCGGCGCGACGAAAGCGTTGGCCTCTTCCTCCCACGTCGTCGCCCACACCAGGTCGAAGGGAAGCGCGTCCAATGCTGGGCCGTGCTCAGGGTTGAGCCACACACGCAGCGGTTTCACCGGCTTGTTCGGCAGCCCCCAGTCGGTCAACCGGCGCCGCTCGGCGGCCTTCCAGCGAGGTGTCAGAAGCCGGTGCGTCTCATAGCCCTTGGGCCGTCGGTACGGCTTCGCGGCGTACGGGTTCAGCGGTCCGTCCACATCCACCATCAGCACTGGACGCATCAGCTCACCCCCTTGGTCCGGCCTGGCACGGTACTGGCCGGTGACGCCACCGCCCACCGAGATTCTGGCGGGGCGGGGCGGGGGCTGCTGCGCTGCCCGGCTCCCCCGCGTTCGCGAGCCGCCAATTCCCGGCGAAGCAGGGGCCATTGACAAGGCAACCACCCGCGTTTACCGTCACGCCCCGTCGTTACATCGATGTAAAAGCTCGTGGTCCCCACCTCCCCGTCACGGCCTCCCCCGGCCGAGAACCCCGGAAGGACCCATGCTTCCCGCCTCCGCCTCCCCCTCGCCTGCCCCCTCCCGTCGCCGCAGGCGCGTCGCGTCGATCGTGTCGTCCCCTCTTGGGCTCCTCCTGGCGACGCTCGTGGTCTTCGCCATTCCCGCCGCCACGCCCTCCGCCGCCGCACCTTCCGCCGCGTCGGCCACCGGCACTCCCGCATCCAACGGCCCTGCCGGGCAAGCCAGTTCACTCGCCGGAGCCGAGGCCGGAGCCAAGGCCGACGCCGGTGCCGGAGCCGGGTCGCAGGCCGCTACCGGAGCAGCGGCCACCGACCTCAAGGCGGTCACCGGCCCCGAGGTCACGACCGACCCCAAGGCGGCCACCAGCCCCAAGGCCACGACCGGACCCGAGGCGGCCACCAGCCCCAGAGCAGCGACCGGGGCGAAGGCAGCAGCCAACACGTTCCGCAATCCGCTGAACAGCAGCCCCGACCCCTTCATGACGCACTGGAAGGGCAACTACTACCTGACCACCACCCAGGGCGACAGCATCCGCATGTGGCGCTCCCCGTCCCTGGGGACCCTGGCGGCGGCCGAGCCCGTCACGGTCTGGAAGGACTCCGACCCCTCACGCAACCGCAACATCTGGGCGCCCGAGTTCTACCGTTTCGGTGAGCGCTGGTACATGTACTACACGGCCGACGACGGCATCGACGACCATCACCGCCTGTACGTGCTGGAGTCGGAGGGCGACGATCCCGCGGGGCCGTACCACTTCAAGGCGAAGCTGGCCCCGCCCAACCACGCGAACGACTTCGCCATCGACGCGGGCATCCTGCAGGTGAACGGGCGGCTGTACCTCGCGTACAGCGGCATCAACCGGTACCAGCACAACGGGTTGAACATCGCCCCGATGTCCAACCCGTACACCGTCTCCGGCGACGCCGTCGCCATCGACGGGGCCGGCGGCTGTCCCGAGGTGCGGGAAGGGCCGGAGTTCCTGTACCGCAACGGCCGCGTATGGATGACGTATTCGGCCTGCGACACCGGCAAGCCGGACTACCAGGTCTGGATGATGTCGATGCCCCAGGGCGCCGACCCGCTCGTGCCGGGCAACTGGAAGCAGCACCAGGGGCCGGTGTTCTCCCGCGCCGACGACCGCGGCGTGTACGGCCCGGGTCACCACGCCTTCTTCCGCTCCCCGGACGGCAAGGAGGACTGGATCGTCTACCACGCCAAGACGACGTCCCAGAACACGTACAGCAACCGTACGACCCGGGCGCAGAAGTTCACCTGGCGAGCGGACGGCAGCCCCGACTTCGGCAGGCCCCTCGCGATCGGCGCCACCCAGGACCTGCCCTCAGGGGACCCCGGATCCGGCAACTACTGGATCAACGATGACGGTCGCTCCAGCGGGACAGGTGCCGTCGCCTACAGCGGTGCCTGGAACTCCGGTAGCGGCTGTGCGACCCAGTGCTTCTGGGGAGACGACCACTGGAGCGACCGGGCGGGAGCGACCGCGACGTTCTCCTTCACCGGCACCCGGATCGCCCTGCTGTCGGTCAAGGACGCCGGCAACGGCTATGCGGGCATCAGCGTCGACGGCGGGCCGGAACAGCGGGTGGACTTCCACGGCTCCCTCCGCATCGGTGAGGCCGTGCAGTATCTGAGCCCGCGCCTCCAGAACGGCAAGCACACCCTGCGCGTCCGCGTCACCGGAGAGCACAATCCCGGTTCCCGGGGTGCCTTCGTGAGCGTCGACCGTGCCGAGGTCTATACGGACTGACGATCTTCGCAGGTCAGGAGGCAGAGGCCCCGTACGCAGGCCGTCCATACGGACTGACGATCTTGGCAAGTCAGGCCCCGGAGGCCCCCGTACGCAGGCCGTCCATGATGAAGGCCAGGAGGCGGGCGGTGCGTCGCTGCCGGTCGGGGTCGTCGGGGTTGATCTGCCAGAGGCCGCCGATGATGAGGAAGAAGTCGTCTCCGGTCACGCCGGGCCGTACCGTGCCGGCCTCCTCGTTGGCCCGGAGCAGCAGTTCGGCCGCCTCGGCCACGGGGGCGTGGCCCGGCTTCGTCTGGCCGCAGGGTCCGCTGGTGGCCTGTCGTATGGCGTCCGCGAGGCCCGCCTTGGCCATGGCGAACTGGGCGAGGCGGTCCAGCCACTCGCGCAGTGCCTGCTCGGGCTCCCGCGTCCGCAGCAACTCGGGGGCCGCGTCGGCGACCTGCTGCATCTCGTGCTTGTAGAGCTCCAGTACGAGTGCCTCGCGGTTGGGGAAGTTGCGGTAGAACGTGCCCTGTCCGACGCCTGCCTTCTTCGCGATCGCGCTGAGCGGTGCGTCCGCGCAGTGCGTCAGCTCGACCAGGGCCACTTTCAGGATGCGTTCGCGATTCCGCTGCGCGTCCGAGCGCACCGGCGCGCTCTTCTTCTCCCGCACTCCTCCTCCTCACGGGCCCGTGACCGAACCCGTCCCTTGCTAAGCGGACAGTTGTCCGCTAGGTTTTCGCGTAGCGGACAGTTGTCCAGTTAGGCCCACCATACCTGCGCATACGGTCCGAGAGGTAGCCCCGGCAACGACAGCGAGCGACTGACCGATCATGCCTGCGCCGGTACGGCGCGGTCTTCTGTCTCTGGTTCCGTGTTTCGTGTTTCGCGAGAGAAGGCTGATCATGGCCCCATCAACGTCCAGCGCCATCACTCTGAGCATCAATGGCGAGAAGTATCCGCTGACCGTCGACCATCGCACCTCCCTGCTCGACGCACTGCGCGAGCGGCTCGATGTGACGGGCACCAAGAAAGGCTGTGACCAGGGACAGTGCGGCGCCTGTACGGTCCTGATCGACGGGCGCAGGAGCGTCTCCTGCCTTCAGCTCGCGGTCGCCGCCGAAGGGCGTGAGATCACCACCATCGAGGGCATGGCCGACGGTGACCAGCTGCACCCGGTGCAGCAGGCATTCCTCGACCTCGACGGCTACCAGTGCGGCTACTGCACCCCGGGGCAGATCTGCTCCGCCGTCGCGGTGATCGAGGAGCACGCGGCCGGCTGGCCGAGCGCCGCCACCGACGACGTCCGGCCCGAGGCCGGACCACCGCCGCTGACCGCCGACGAGATTCGTGAGCGGATGAGCGGCAACCTGTGCCGCTGCGGAGCCTACGTATCGATCGTCGAAGCGGTCGCACGGGCCGCCGCTACGCGGACCGGCTCCAGCACTCAGGCGGACCCCGGCGCCCGGACCGGCACCGGCACTCGGACCAGCACCGGCACCGGTGCGGAGGTGGCGGCATGAAGGAGTTCGGTTACCAGCGTGTGCACGACGTGCCCGGCGCTGTCGCGCTGCTCGGCGCCGACCCGGACGCACGCTTCCTCGGCGGCGGTACCAACCTCGTCGACCTGATGAAGACCGGCGTCGAGCGGCCCGCGCGCCTCGTCGACGTCCGTGAACTGCCCCTGGACGACATCGAGTCGACTCCGGACGGCGGGCTGCGCATCGGCGCGACCGTCACCAACAGCGACCTCGCTGCCCACCCGGAGGTCCGGCGCAGCTACCCGGCGCTGAGCCAGGCGGTCCTGGCCGGCGCCTCCGGACAGCTGCGCAACATGGCCACGGTCGGCGGCAACCTCCTCCAGCGCACCCGCTGCGGCTACTTCGCCGATGTCACCAAGCCCTGCAACAAGCGGGCGCCCGGCAGCGGCTGCCCCGCCATCGAGGGCGAGCACCACAACCACGCCATCCTGGGCGCCGGCGACCACTGCGTCGCCGTCCACCCCTCCGACATGGGCGTCGGCCTCGCGGCCTTCGACGCCGTCGTCCACTACGAAACGGCCGACGGGCCGGGCGAGTTGCCGTTCTCGGAGTTCTACCTCCCGGTGGGCGACACCCCGCACCTGGAGACCGCGCTGCCCGCCGGCGCGCTGATCACCGGCGTGTCCCTGCCGCCCGCGCAGGTGGCCGCCCACTCGCGCTACCGCAAGGTCCGCGAACGCGCCTCGTACGCCTTCGCGATCGGCTCGGTCGCCGCCGCGCTCGACGTCAGCGACGGTGTCGTACGCGAGGTGCGGCTCGCCTTCGGCGCTGTCGCCTCCCGGCCGTGGCGGGCCCGTCGCGCCGAAGAGGTCCTCACCGGCGCACCGGCCGACGCCGAGACCTTCGCCGCCGCTGCGGACGCCGAACTGGCCGCCGCACGCCCGCTGCCGCACAACGCGTACAAGGTGGACCTGATGCGCAACCTCGTGGTGGCCGAACTGACCCGACTCACCGAAGAGGTCGCCCGATGACCACAGCCACCCGCCCGAAGGGCTCCGTCGGCGCAGCGACCACGCGCGTCGAGGGCCGCGACAAGGTCACGGGCGCCGCACGCTACGCGGCTGACATCCCCTTCACCGAACTCGCGCACGGCTGGCTGGTGCTGTCCACCATCGCGCGCGGCCGGATCAGCTCGGTGGAGACCGGGCCCGTACTGGAGATGCCAGGCGTCCTTGCCGTACTGCACCACGGCAGCGAAGCGCCGCGCGTCAGCACCGACTACGCCGGGCTGCTGGGCAAGCCCGACCCGACAGCCGGCGTCTTCCAGCACGATCGGGTACCGCATGTGGGCTGGCCCGTCGCCCTGGTCGTCGCCGAGACGTCAGAGCAGGCCAAGGAGGCGGCCGAGGCCCTCGTCGTGACCTACGAGGAGGAGCCGCACGACGTCGCGTTCAGCGCAGCACGCGTCGACGACGAGGCGGAGGGCGCGGCGCCCGACACCGTCGAGAAGGGCGACCTGGCGGCCGAACTCGCCGCCTCGGCCGTCGTACTGGACGCGGAGTACACCACCCCCGAAGAGCACCACAGCATGATGGAGCCGCACGCGGCGACGGCCCACTGGGACGGCGGCCGGCTCACGGTCGTCGACTCCAACCAGGGCAGCACCTGGGTGGCGAGCGAACTGGCCGAGATGTTCTCGCTGGACCAGGACTCCGTGCGCGTGATCTCCGAACACGTCGGCGGTGGCTTCGGCTCCAAGGGCGTACGCGTCCACCAGGTGGCCGCCGTGATGGCCGCAACCGTTCTCCAGCGCCCTGTCCGTGTGGTACTGACCCGGCGTCAGATGTTCTCGCTCACCGGCTACCGCAGCCCCACGGCGCAGCGGGTCAGACTCGGCGCCGACGCCGACGGACGGCTGCGCGCCCTGGCGCACAGCTCGCTGAGCCTCACCTCCCAGGTGCACGAGTTCGTCGAGTCGAGCGCCGGATTTGGCCGGACGATGTACGACGCCGACGCGCACCACACCGTCAACCACGTGATACCGCTCGACGTACCGTCACCGACCTGGATGCGGGCACCCGGCCAGGCGCCCGGGTCGTTCGCGCTGGAGTCGGCGATCGACGAACTCGCCGAGAAGTGCGGCCTGGACCCGATCGAGCTGCGTGCCCGCAACGAGCCCGAGACCGGCCCCTTCTCCGGGCTGCCGTTCGCCGCCCGTAACCTGCTCGGCTGCTTCTCCGAGGGCGCCCGCAGGTTCGGCTGGGCCGACCGGGACCCGCGTCCCGGGGTGCGCAGGGACGGCCGCTGGCTGCTCGGCACCGGCACCGCGTCCTCCTCGTACCACGCGGGTGTCGGACCGTCCACGGCCGCCGTGACGGCTGAGGCCGACGGCACCTTCACCGTGCGGATCACCGCAGCGGACATCGGCACCGGCGCACGCACCGCGCTCACCCTGATCGCCGCCGACGCGCTGGAGACCACTCCGGACCGCGTGCGGGTGCGGATCGGCGACAGCGACTTCGGCCAGGCGTTCATCGCGGGCGGCTCGCTCGGCACCCGCTCCTGGGCCTGGGCGATCATGGCGGCGGCCACCGAACTGCGCGAGCTGCTGCTCCCGGGCGCCGTCATCCCGCCGGAGGGCGTCACGGCGCGCTCCGACACCGCCGCGGCCATCGCCACGCTGCCGCCGAAGGAACGGCACACGTACGGCGCCCAGTTCGCCGAGGTCGCCGTCGATCCCGGCACCGGCGAGGTACGCGTACGGCGGATGCTCGGCATCTTCTCCGCAGGCCGGATCGTCAACCCGCTGACCGCGCGCAACCAGTTCGTCGGCGGCATGGTCTGGGGCCTCTCCATGGCCCTGCACGAGGAGGCGATCAGGGACCAGGCGTCCGGCGGCCATGTCGGCGCCGACATGGCCGGATACCACATCGCGGGCAACGCCGACATACCGCTCATCGAGGCCGACTGGATCGAGGACGCGGACCCGGACGACCCCGTCGGCATCAACGGCATCGGCGAGATCGGCATCGTGGGCACCGCCGCCGCGATCGCCAACGCGGTCTGGCACGCCACCGGTGTACGCCACCGCGATCTGCCGATCCGGCCCGACCGCGTGCTGCGGGCCGGCACGGGAGCGGTGGATGCTTGACATCGCGGTCGAACTGGACCGCTGGCTGACCGAGGGCCGGGACTTCGCCGTGGCCACCGTGGTGGCCGTCGGCGGCAGCGCACCGCGCGATCCCGGGGCCGCCCTCGCCGTCGACAGCGCGGGCACGGCCATCGGCTCGGTGTCCGGCGGCTGTGTGGAAGGCGCGGTGTACGACCTGTGCGTACAGGCGCTGGAGGACGGCCTGACGGTACGTGAACGGTTCGGCTACAGCGACGAGGACGCCTTTGCCGTCGGTCTGACCTGCGGCGGGACCATCGACGTCCTGGTCACCCCGGTTCGCGCCGACGCCGCGGGCGACGCGGTGTTCCGCGCTGCGCTCTCGGCCGCCGCCAGGGACGAGCCGGCCGCCGTCGCCCGGGTCGTACAGGGGCCGGCCGAACTCCTCGGCCGGCCCCTGCTGGTACGCGCCGACGGATCGTACGAGGGTGTGCTCGGCAATGGCGGGGAGCTGGAGCGGACGGCGGTCGCCGAGGCCGGGGCGCTGCTGGACGCCGGCCGTACCGGCACCGTCGCCCTCTCCGAGGACGGCTCGCACTGCCCCGGCGGGCTCACGCTGTTCGTCGAGTCGAGCCTGCCGCAGCCCCGCATGATCGTGTTCGGTGCGATCGACTTCGCGGCTGCGCTGGTACGCACGGGCAAGTTCCTCGGCTACCACGTGACCGTGTGCGACGCGCGTCCCGTGTTCGCCACCAGGGCCCGCTTCCCCGAAGCCGACGAGATCGTGGTCGACTGGCCGCACCGCTATCTGAGGGGCACGGCGACCGACGGGCGCACGGTGCTGTGCGTGCTCACCCACGACGCCAAGTTCGACGTGCCCCTGCTGGAGACGGCGCTGCGGATGCCGGTCGCCTTCGTCGGCGCGATGGGCTCGCGCCGCACCCACGCCGACCGGAACCGGCGGCTGCGAGAAGCCGGCCTGGGCGAGCCGGAGTTGTCCCGGCTGCGGTCACCGATCGGCCTCGACCTCGGCGCCCGTACGCCCGAGGAGACGGCGCTGTCCATCGCGGCGGAGATCGTCGCGGCCCGGCGCGGCGGAACCGGCGTCCCGCTGACCGGCTCGGGGACCCCGCTCCACCGCGACACGGCGGAGCGAGGCGCGCTTGCGGTGTCGGCGGTCGCCTGACGGCCGCCCGGAAGAAACCGGCCGGCCGGGGCCCTGCGGACGACGGTCACGGGTTGTCGCCCGCCGGGGTCCGCGTGCTGGGAGGCAGAGTCCGCCCCGCTCACCCGGCGTCCGTCCGCCCCCGAGGGTGGACGGACGCCGATGCCCCACCGCCGGTCGAGGTGGTGCGGCGCCCTGGTCCCGCAGTTGAGCGGCGGTCAGAGGCCAGGCACGGGTCCCGGTCCCGGCTCGGGCACCGGCTCAGGCACCGGCACAGGCACCGGCTCGGGTTCGGCTGTCAGGGCGGCCTGGATCTGTCGGGGCCACTGCCAGGGCCCGTCCACCCCGGGTACGACGCTGTTGAAGTACTCCCAGCCGGCCATACCCCGCAGAACGGCCCCGTGGGTGTCCCGTAGTTCCCTGACGGTCTTGAGGAGCCTGCCGAACTCGACGTAGCTTGCCGGGTCCCCGTTCTTCTCGTTGGTCAGCGCGATGGGCACGACCTTGTCGAGGGGGACGATCCGCGTGTCCGGATCGGCGGAGACCGCCTCGATCCTGCGGTAGTCACCCGGGTCACGCAGGGAGCCCCAGCCGTTGTAGAACTGGGCGTTGAACCAGTCGATCTCCTCCCCGCACTCCCGGTACAGCTGCCGGTAACGGAACCCCTTGAAGACGACCTCGTCGACCGCCCACAGCTCCCTGGCGACCGGCGCCATAGTGATCTTGAACGTGGACCCGAAGTCCTCCCGCAACCGCAGGATCAGCTCCCTGACCGGCCCGACCTCGACCTCCTCCTCGATGTCGATGTCCACCCCGTCAAGGCGGTAGTGCGTGAGGAAATCCCGCAGCGCCCCGTAGTGCTTCTCGAAGTCCTCCGCCAGGCGCGCGAACGTGCCGACCGCGGCGCCGCCGAGGAGGACGAGGACATGGACACCGGCGCGCTGCGTCACGGCCAGGGCTTCCCACATCTGATCGTGACCCGCGTCCTGCGGCTCCCAGTTGTTGATGGTCAGCACGGGACCCTGATGGTTCAGATGCACCGCGGCCACGATGAGATCGGTGAGGGCAGGAGTGGGGCGGAGCATCAACTCCGGTGAGATCAGACCGATTCCGTCCCTCAGATGCTTGGTCTGGTAGTACATCACCATGCGCTTTTCCTGCGGAACAACCATGTGAGAACTCCCCTGTCCACCGTGATTCCGTACCGAAGCCCCGGCCTTCCCCACTGCTCGCCAGGGGCCGGCACATAACGGCCGGTTGACCTCTCCTACGGCACGGCATCCATGGCATGCACAGCATTCGGCTGACCGGTGCATGCCCGAATCCGCACCGAGCGCTACGCACACGTCGGTGACGCCCATCGGACGAGGGACGGCAGCGGAACAGCAG
Organism: Streptomyces iconiensis; assembly: GCF_028657195.3. Taxonomy (GTDB): domain Bacteria; phylum Actinomycetota; class Actinomycetes; order Streptomycetales; family Streptomycetaceae; genus Streptomyces; species Streptomyces iconiensis. The sequence continues at coordinate 96,153 of NZ_JANCPR020000007.1, read as the reverse complement.
GGAGGCGAGTGGGGTAAGCGCTCAGCGACTTCGCGTCGGCGCGCGAGGCGTGCGCCGTACGGGCAGGGAGCGGTTCGGCCGGAAACCGATCGCACACCGAGCCGAATGCATGGGGGGCGGCGGCCCCCACCGGCGCCCCGAATGCCGGCCACCACCGCCCCTGGGGTGCGAGGGCCGGGACGGAGTTGTGCTTGCCACCCCTCGGCGCACATGTGGCGTCGGCGGATTTCTTCGGAACGCCCCACTACCCCAAAGCAGCCAAGTCCGTCATGGCCGGATCATCTCTCTTTGATAGGTGCATCCCGCGCATAGCGTCTCCGCCGGGTGCTCAACTTCCCTGGTAAATCCGCGACTCGGAAGGGTCCGGCACGTCGTGCACACGCGACCGCTCGGTCCTCGACCCGAGAAGTGCGGTCTGTCCGACGAGAGGAAGCACATGGTCAGCCTGCCCCTGCCCCAAGGCCCGCAAATGATCGTCCAGTCGGTGACCGGAATGCACATCACTCCATTCGGCTGGTCCGACAGCGACGTACCGGCCGTCGTGTGGCGCGACACCCCCACGACGCCGTTCAAGCCGTCGCAGTGGGAGTTCATCCCCGAACCCGGGTACGGCGACCGCGTCGCACGCATCAGGAACGCCGCATACGACAAAAGCACCGGTGCTTTCGACCGAAGCCTCTCCCTCATCGGAGAGACTCCCGAGAACGGTGCGGCGGTCGTGTCGCGCAAGTCCGACAGCAAGAGCGAAAAGCAACTGTGGCGCCTGATCTCGATGGACAGCGCCCAGGCCGACTTCGTGATCGCCCCGTTGGGACATGAGGGCCTGGTGATCAATACCCGCCAGAGTTATCAGGCAGGAAACGCCATCCTGCAACTGGAGGAAGTCGGGCCATGGACCGACCAGTTCTGGCGCTGGCAGGAGGTACGCGGCTGACCCGTTCCGTTCCGGGGTCCCCGCACCGTCCGCCGTCGGACGGTGCGGGGACCCCGTACTGCTCAGCCGGGGGCGCCGGGGCCGGCGGCCCCGAGGAGAACGACCTCAGCGGAGCGGACCGCTGTGGTCCGCTCCGCTGAGGTGCCGATCGTTCGCCGGACGCAGGTTCAGGCGCGGCGGCGGGTGGAGCGGCGGTAGAGCACTACGCCGCCGAACAGCGCGCCGGCGCCCAGGGCCCCGAGCGCTCCGGTGCCCGCTGCACCGGTCTCGGCCAGCGCGTTGTCCGCGCCGCTCGGCTGGGCCGACTCGCTCTGCGCGGCCCAGCCCCCCGCCCGCTGCTGCGGGGGTGCCTGCCGGGTGGAGGAGGCGTCCTCCTCCGACGTGTCAGCCGGTGCACTCTCGGGGGCCCGGTCCTGTGCGGACGGCTCGGACCCCGAACGCTCAGGCGCGGACTGTTCGGGCACGCTGTCCTGCGCCGACTGCCGGGGTGCGCTCGACCCCGTACGGTGCCCGGAGGCCCCGTCGTCCTCGGCGCACTTTTTCCCGAACACCGGGTTCAGCGCGCCGAGCCCGCTCGTCGAGTTGTCGCAGGCATCCATCGATCCGTCGAGGGGGGTCTGTACCGAGCTGCCTGAACCGGCCCCCGGGTTGTTGTTCGTCAGCGAGCCGACGCTGGCGTCGGCGTGCGCATGTCCGGCCGCCGCCGCGAGGACTCCGGTGGTGGCAGCCGCGGTGAGAAGGCTCCTGCTCAAGACCTTTCGCATGGTCTCTTCCTGCTCTCAGTCGGTTGCGGAAGGCGCGGAGGGCCGGGAATCACGGGAATCCGGGCGGGGCTTCCGGGCCGACCGCAAGTCGCTTCAGATCGGTTCAAGGGTGGAGGTGTTGCACACAAGCCGGACGGCTCCGGTGCGTGGGCTCCACGCCCCATGCACCGGAGCCGGTCGGCTCTGTTCCCGCACGTGAACGGCGGGGGAACTTCAGCTGTTGTTGCGGGCGTTGCCGAACGCGGGGTTCAACAATCCGATAATGCCGATGGTGTTGCCGCAGACGTTCACTGGCTGATCGCCCCGCAACTCCGCTGTCGCCCTCCGTAACGACCGCGGCTTCCGTGCGACACGACTAATGCGGAATTGCCCGGTGTCTCGCCCAGGTGGCGTAATGAAAGCGCGGCGATGCATTACCCAACGTGATCCGGCACCCTGGAAAGAGCCGGAAAAGGCGCAGGGAAGATACAGGAAAAGGCCGGAGGTCCGGAACGCGGACGCCCTCGTTCTCGTGGTCGTCCGATCTAGTGGTCGTCGTAACGCACCGGTACTGGGAAGCGAGCAACTTCGCGAGTTCCGGGGGATTTCCAGAGGCCCGAGGGACTTCCGGAGGTCCCCGGGGGATTTCCGGGTCCGGGGAGTGCGAGGGCCGCCGCGGGAGCCCTGAATTCGGCATGGGCATGCCTGCGCGGTGTCCGTTCCGGGCCCAAGGTCCCGCTCGTTCGGGCCATCCGTCCCTGCTGGAGGGGCGCATGGGCTGTAAGCCTGGAGAGGGCAGCCCCACGGTGCGTGGGGTCCCCGGGGAAGGGAGACGGTCGTGAGCGCGTCAGTCGTCGTGGGTGTGGACGGTTCCGCTTCGAGCCTCTACGCGGTGGATGTCGCCGCGCGCGAGGCGGCGGTACGGGGAGCCTCGCTGCGTATCGTGCACGCGTTCGTCTGGCCTCTGATGTCGGTACCGCTGGCACCGTCCGTGGTGGGCTCGCCCGAAGGCGGGCTCCGTAACCTCGCCAACCAGACCGTTGAGGAGGCCGTCAGCCGCGCTCGCACGGCCGAGGCAGGTGTCGAGGTCACCGGAGAGGTCGTCTCCGGCGAACCGCTGTCCGTGCTCAGCACCGAGTCACGCGAGGCCGGGCTCGTCGTCGTGGGAACCCGTGGCATGGGCGGCTTCACCGGGCTGCTGGTCGGCTCGGTCGCCGTGCACCTCGCGGCACACGCCGAGTGCCCCGTCCTGGTCACACGCGGCAAACCCGACCCCATGGGTCCCGTTGTGCTCGGTGTCGACGGCTCCGAGGTGGGCGAGGCGGCCGTGGCCTGGGCCTTCGCGGAAGCCTCACTGCGCGGGGCCGAACTCGTCGCGCTGCACACCTGGAACAACTGGACGGGGCCCGTCGCCGTCGGCACCGGCGTCCAGGTGCCGATGGTCTACGACATCGACATGCTCAAGGACGAGGAGGAGCGCATCCTTTCGGCCACGCTCGCCGGGTGGCGCGAGGAGTACCCCGACGTCGCCGTCACTCCCCGGCTCGTACAGGAGTACAGCAGGCAGGCGCTGCTCGAAGCCAGCGAAGAGGCTCAGCTCCTCGTCGTGGGCGCACGCGGGCGCGGCGGCTTCACGGGGCTCCTGCTCGGCTCGGTCAGCCAGGCGCTCCTGCACCATGCGCACTGCCCCGTCGCCGTCGTACGGGGCAGCCTCCGGCAGGAGCGGGTACAAGGTCAGGAAGACGCGTAGACGAACGCGCGCTCTTCGGAGCGGACGCGCTGACAGGGAAGAGCGCGCGCAGAGGACGCCACTGCGCGGTGAGCGGTGGCCTGCTTGGGAGCGGGCCGGGGGCACGCCGCGAAGGCGCGACCGTGCGACGGCCTTCGCGTCGCCGGTCCGCGCCGGAAGGCAGCACGGGCCGGTCTCCCGAGTGGGTGACCCCATCGAAGCGCAACCTGCAAGACACTGTCCTGGCTGACCTTTTGACCGCATCTCTCACCTCAGGGAAGCCGAGATGGACTCACCGCACCGCGGCACTCCGCGGATCCCGCAACAGCCGAGGACGAGCCAGGAGGAGTACGCCCGTTCCCGGCACGCGGTCTGGCTGGGCGCGGCGGCGTTGCTCTCCGACGAGCTGGGCCGCGTTCTGCTGGTCAAGCCCACCTACCGCGGCGAGTGGCTGCTGCCGGGCGGCTGCGCCGAACCCGGCGAGAGCCCTGAGACGGCGTGCCGGCGCGAGGTCCACGAGGAACTGGGCCTGTCGCGGGCCCCGGGGAAGCTCCTGGCCGTGCACTGGCTCTCCCCAGGACACCCGGACGTTGCCGCCGGCCTGCCCTTCCCCGGTGAGGTGCGGTACGTCCTGGACGGCGGAGTTCTCACCGCGGCGGACATCGCGTCCCTCCGGCTGCCGGCCGACGAACTGTCCGGGTACAGGTTGATCGACCCGCACGCGGCGAGCGAGCTGATGACCCCGGTGGACGCGCGGATCGTGGTGGCCGCCGTACGCGCCCGCATGTCCGGCGCCACGGCCCACCTCAGCGACGGCCACCATGCCGGTTCCGTACCGTCGTGGGACCGGCACCCGTCACACGAGCGGACGCAAGCCGCGCTGCAGTCCCCTGACCGCCCATGCGCCGACCGCGTGTGCGCCGACCGTCCAACTCCCCGCGCAGAAGGGCCCGCGCCCGGTTCCGGGGACGGGAAGCCGGGGAAAACCGGTCCGGCCACCACCGTCGCCACGAGTGCTGCCGCCGCCGCTGACACGCCCGGCTGCCCCGCCACCAGCACGGCATACGGCAGGAGTCCGGTGTGGCTGCCGCCCGAGGAGTACGCCGAGAAGCTCCTCAAGTCGACATCTTTCGCCTGCCTGTTCTTCACCGACGAGCGTGAACGCCCGTTGCAGCTGCGGTCGGTCTACTCCCCCGGGCACCCCTGGCAGTGGCCGGGCGGAACCATGGACCCGGGTGAGCGTCCCTGGCAGACGGCCCTGCGGGAATGCCAGGAGGAGACCGGCATCGCTTTCGGCGGGCCGCCCCGGCTTATCGCCTCGGTCTTCGGTGGGCCCGGGCGTGCGTGGCCGTTCAGCACGATCGGGTTCGTCTTCGACGGCGGCCGGCTCACCGGCCAGGAGATCGAGGACATCGCACTGGACGCCGACGAGCACGACGAGGTGCGCGTGCTGGCGGTGGAGGAGTGGCGGGCGCTCATGCCCCGGCGGGACTTCGCCCGCCTGGAGGCGGTGATGGAAGCCAGGCGCACGGGTGCGACGGCCTACTTCGACTCCTGGGACTGGGACGAGTGAACCGCTCGCACCGGTCGGTCATTGCTGCCCGGCGAAGCGGGCCGGGGTGAGCGGAGCGAGGGATTCCCTGTTCACCCCCTCGAACCGCTCCGGGCGGAACTCGGCGAGCAGCGGGCTCTGCGTCCCGGAGACGATCTCCTCGGCCGCGAGCCTGCCGAGCAACGGGCCCAGCGTGATGCCGCTGTGCGTGGCGATCACATAGACGTGACCGCCGCTTCCGGGTCCGGCGACCGTCCTGCCGTCGGCGGGCATGGACCGCTGGCCGACGCGCAGGGACTCCAGGCGTGCTCCTTCGGCACCGTCGACCAAGTCCCCCAGGCGGGCGCAGAGTTCCGCCGCGTACGTGCTGTCGGGCGCCGGGACGTTGGCCGGGTCGGCGTGCACGTCGAGGTCGAGCCCCTGTACGACGAGCCTGCCGCCGCCTTCGGGCCGTACGTTCAGCTCGGGCGTCGTCAGCACCCTGCCGACGCGCGCGGGCACCGGCGCCGTGTAGCCGAGCAGGCCGACGGTGGCTGAGCCCGGCGCTTCCGGGTCGGCCATGGGGACCGGCACCCCGGAAGCCGCGGCGAGGGGTTCGGTCCAGCGGCCGGCGGCGAGTACCACGGCGTCGAAATCCTCGTCGCCGCCGGACGCCAGGGCCACCCGGGCGCCGTTGCCGTGCGCGGTCACGCCGGTGACCTCCTCGGGGCAGCGCAGTACGGCGCCGAGGTCGCGTGCCTCGCCCCAGAGGCGGGCGAGGAGCGCGGCCGGCAGCACATGGCCCTCCTGCGGGTACCAGGCGATGTCCCGCACACCGGGCGGTACCCGCAGGTCGGGCACGAGGGTGCGGGCGCGTTCCGGGGTGATCCACTCTGCGGGGTAGCCGCGCACGCGGAGTTCGGCGACGGCGTCGGAGAGGGTGTCCAGGCCGGATTCGTGCGCCCATTCCAGGTTCCCTGTCTGGAAGAACCAGTCACCCCCGTCCGCCGCCAGCGCTTCGTGCTCGGCGATACCGGCGACGTTCAGCGCGTGGTAGGCGAGGGGGTTCTTCTGGTGCGAGTTGATCCAGGCGAACGTCGTGGCCGAGGTAGCGGTGGTCCCCGCTGCGGGCAGAGAGCGTTCGAAGACGGTCACCTGAGCGCCGGCCAGCGCCAGTGACCTGGCCGTGCTTGCGCCGATGACCCCGAGACCGACAATCGCGATACGCATGTGCTTACCTCAACTTTCCACGGTGGACAGGTTCTTGGGGGCGCCGGATCCGCTGCTTCCGGTTCCGCTTCGTGCGCTGGGCCGGCCGCGCCCCGGCACGAGGAGCAGCACCAGCAGGGCCAGGATGGAGGCGGAGATTCCGTAGACGGCGTACGGCACGGTCGTACCGATGAGCTGGGCTGCCGCGCAGCCCGCGATTCCGGCTACCATGCCGCCCAGCGCCATGACGGGCCGCAGGGTGAAGCGTCCGCGCAGCAGGTAGCCGACGAAGATCGGTGCCGCGAGTGTCGCGGCCGAGTAGGCGTAGCTGGCGACGAGCCAGTCCAGCGCACTGGGGAAGGCGATGGCCAGTCCTGCGGCGAGCAGGGCCACGACCGCGGTGAACATCCGCGACAGCGAGACCGTCGCGCGGTCGCCGCGTGTGCGGCCGAAAACGTTCTGGTAGAGGTCGCGGATGAGGTTGGCGACCACGGACTGCAGTGCCGCGCCGGTCGTGGAGACGATGGTCGCGACGAGGAAGGCGCCGTACACGACGAGCAGTACGGCGGGGAGCCGGGTGATCAGCCAGCCCGCCGCGTCCTCCGGGTTGCTGAGCCCGGGATTCATGGCGCGCACCGCGAGGCCGATGCATCCGGCGTAGAGGCCGCCGATGAGGATCGTCATCCCGGAGAGTACGAGTCCGCGTCGCGCGTCGGACACCTTTTTCGTGGCGAAGACCCGCTGGAAATAGAGCTGGTTGGTGAGCGTGCCAGGAACGATGGCGGCGACCCACAGCCATATCTGTTCACCGCCGGCCGCCGTGATTCCGCTCGGCCGCCACAGATTCTCCGGGACCTTCTCCGTGATTCCGCCCCAGCCGCCCGCGAGATAGACGGCGTAACCGGCGACGATGAGCGACATCACAATCTTGAAGATACCGAAGACGAAGTCCGTCCAGACGACCGAGGTCAGTCCGCCCGGCAGTACGAAGATGAGGGAGCCCACCATGATCGTGAGGATCAGCACCGGCGAAGGAATCCCAGTGAGTTCGCCGAAGAGCTTGGCGAAGGCCACGAATTGGGTGGCCAGCCAGCCGAACGGCACGATCAGCGCGGCGATCCCGGCCACGGCGGTGACGGGCCTGCTGTTCCCGAACAACTTGCTGATGATGTCGGGCACGGTCGTGAACCGCTGCTGCCGCAGCCAGCGTGCGACCACGGCGAGCCCGAGGAATCCGAGCAGCACGCAGCCCTCGTAGGCGAAGACGGACCATCCGGAGGAGTAGGCGATGCCGACATGGGCGATCAGGACACCCCCGCCGACGGCGGTGGCGAACTGCGTGATGACGACGACACCGAGCGGCAGGGATTCGGGTGCCGCGAGCCAGTCATCGGAATTCTTGGCACGCTTGCCGAAATACATGGAGAGCAATGCGCCCAACGCGATGATGAGCAGGCTCGCGAGGACGATGGCGACGATCTGGCCGGTCGAGTTTCTGGGCATGGCCTGCCTCCGTGGGCATGACGGGACCAGCACGCGCACTCTGCGTACATGCACGTGTTGTGAATGTGTGTGTCTTTACGTGGCTCCTGCTGTTGCCTCAGCCGGCGGTTCTGTTACCCGCTTCTGTGACCCGCTGAATTCCCGCGGTCTGCTGTCTGCTGTCAGTTTCTGTGGCCGCCGGACCGCTTACGCGTCCGGCGTGAAGCGCCGGGGGTCGAGTGCGCCGATGTCGTATCCCATCTTTCCCTCCAGCACGAGGTCGGCCGCGATCTCGCCGAAGACGGGCGCGAGTTTGAAGCCGTGGCCGGAGAACCCGGTGAGAACGGTGGCGTTACGGGCGCCGGGCAGCGGTCCGACGATGGCGTGGTCATCGGGTGTGAAGCCCTCCGCGTACGTGCCGATGCGGATGGGCTCCGGTATCAGTCCGGGCAGCAGCCGCGCGACGGCCTCGGACGCGGCGCGCGCGAACTCCGGCGCGGCGCTGCGGGGCAGACCGTCGGGGGTGTCGAGGTCGGGCCAGCCCAGGTGGTGCGGCACGATCTTCACCGCGGCGCCGTCGAGTACGGGGAAGCAGGAGAATCCGGCCTCCGGGTGCCTGCGGATCGCGATGGGCAGCCGGTCGGGACGGTGAGCGGCGACGTCCCGCGCGGCGAACCAGCACGCCGTGATCAGCCGTGCCCGTACGGGGAGTTCCGCGAGCGGACCCACCCCGGGCGACCAGGGCCCGGTGGTGAGGACGACGTGGTCGACGGTGTATGTCTCGCCGCCCGCCGAGAGGCGCCAGCCGTCCGCGGTCTCGGCGACCTCGTCGACCCTCCGGTACGAGAGGATCCGCGCTCCCGCGCGCTCGGCGGCGTCGAGCGCGCCCTGCACGGAGGGTTCGGGGCGCAGCACCCCGGAGTCCGGGTCGAGGAACGCGATCTCGCCCTGGTCGAGCCGGTGTTGGGGGTAGCGCTCGGCCGCTGCCGTACGGTCGAGCACCTCGTGCGGCAGCCCGGCCTCCTCGGCGCAGCGGCGTACGGCGGCGACATCGGGTTCGTCGGGGGCGCCGATGGTCAGGCCGCCGCACATCGTCAGCAGGGCCCGGTCACTGGCGGTCTCCAACTCGCGCCACAGGCTGTGTGCGCGCCGCAGGAGCGGAACGTAGGAGCCTCCCTCCTTGTAGACGGTACGGAAGATGCGGGACTCCCCCGCCGAGGCGCCGCGGTCGTGCCCGCGGCCGTACGTGTCGAAGGTGAGGACGTCAGCGCCGCGGGCGGCGAGTTGCCACGCGGCCATGGCGCCGATGACGCCGGTGCCGATGATCGCGACACGGGGTGCCGAAGCCGTCATGAAAGCTCCTCGCGGAAGGCCGGCGCACACACGGGTGGCCGGGGCTGTTGGGGTCAGCGCGTGAATTCAGCTCGGGGGGGGCAGCTCGAAGGCTTGGGACGAGGCAGCTGGAAAGCTCGGTGGGCAGCTCGGGAAGGGGTACAGCTCGGAAAGGGCACGGCTCGGGAAGGGGCACAGCTCGGCAAGGGACGCGGCCCGGGGAAGCGGCCCGGCAAGGCAGCCCGCTGGGGACGGGCTCCCCGGGTCGGCTCGGGTGTCAGTCGCCGCGGACGGACTGCTCGATGTAGAACTCCATCAGCCCGGGGCGCATCAGATAGGCCGCCGACTCGGCCAACTCACCGTTCTCCAGCCAGGTGAGCCTGCGCTGGCGGAGGACGGGGGTGCCCGGCGCGCAGCCGAGCAGTGCGCCCGTCGGCTCGTCGAGCAGGATCGGATCGAGGTACATCCGCGAGGTGGCGATCGGAACGCCCTGCCCGCGGAAGTACGGAATCATCGTGAGGTGGTCCAGGTCCTCGTCGAGCAGGCGCGGGGCGAGGGCGAACGGAACGGTGGCGTATTCGAGGGCTACGGGGTTCTCTTCGGCGTCGAACTTACGGCGCACCAGATAGGTCACGGGTGTGTCGGCCGCGAGTCCCGGCACCGGTGGGGTCACGTCCGATGCGGGGACGACCGAGGCGCTGTACACCTCGTGCCTGCCCGGGATCTCCGGGCCCACCAGCTTCGGGTTGACGAATCGGAGCAGGTTCTCCTGACGCACCCCTTCGGTCACGAACGTGCCCCGCCGCCTGTGCCGTTCGACGAGGCCGGCCTGAGCCAGTTCGTGCAGGACTCGCTGCGCGGTGGCGCGGCCGATCCCATGCTGTTCCTGCAGCTCGGCCTCGGTGGGCAACCGGGTGCCAGGCGGCAACTCCCCCGACCGGATACGGGCTTCCAGCTCGTTCCGGATACGGAGGTACAGCGGGGCTGTCATGTATGGACCGTAGTAGTCGGCCAATTGACCGGTCAATAGTCGGGACACAGGGCGATTCAGCGGAGAAGCAGGAACCCTGCGAAGTCCCCCGGGACGGCGGCGCGCTGTCCGTTCGTACTGCCGGCCCCGGCCCTACCTGGTCCGGTACGCCCGGAGGAAGGTCCGCACTCCCTCGACGACGAGGGGCCGGACGCGGGCGTCCTCCGCCGCGTTCGCGGAACCGAGCCGGTCCAGCGCGACACCGAAGGTCAGCGCGATGAACTGGTCGGCGGCGAGCCGGGCGTCGGGGACGTCGAGCAGCCCGGCCGCGCCGAAGGCGGCGAACCGCTCGGCGATCGCCTCGTCGGGGGTGTCGGCCATGGAGTTGTAGCCCCGGTGCGGCAGGTTGCCGGATTCCGCCCTGACCAGCCGTTGCAGCGTTGCGTACTCCGCCGAGCCGAGCATGTCGGTGGCGATGCGCATCGAGAACGTGATCAGCGCGTCCTCAAGGTCGGCGTCCTCGGTGGCGTCGGTGAGGGTGTCGTCGAGGGTGCGCCGGATCGTGGAGATCATCGCCTGGCCGACGGCGTCGACAACCGCTTGCAGCAGCGTCTGCTTGTCGCCGAAGTAGTCGTAGACCGTCCGCTTGGACACCTCGGCCCTGGCGGCGACCGCGTCGACGCTCGACCGGTCGAAGCCGTCGGCGAGGAACAGTTCCCGGGCCGCCGAGAGGATGGCGGCACGCTTCCGCGTGGATCCCTCGCGCAGTGTCTTCGTGGTCGGCATGGCCACATCTTAACCTTTCTACACTGCACGGTGTAGTGTAATAATTGCTTCGGTGCGCATCGCACTCTTGCACCTGTTCCTCCGGCACCCGCTCCACCGCACCCGCTCCACCAGGCGGAGCCGTGCACGCGCCGCCTCGGTCATCGCTTCACCGGGTTCGCCCGCCGGACGACCTCGGACCTGTCCATTCAGCTCCACGTACACCGCGCCCCGCGTGAAGGGGCCACTGCCGGGCTCGGCACGGCGGCAGCGCCACGCGTACGGCCGACCCCTCACTTCCTCGTAATGACGGAAAGGACGTCCATGACCGCAACTCTGGCTCCCCCGGTCCGTATCGGGAAAGCCGCTGTCTGGGCCCTCGGCCTGCTGGCGATCTCCACGGGCTCCTTGGAGTCGGTGGTGGCGCCGACGCTCCCGCTGTTGCAGCGCGAGCTGGACATCAGTCCATCCACCGGGGCACTGCTCAACATCGTGCTCGCCATCACCGGTGCGCTCGTCACCCCGCTCGCGGGCAAGCTCGGCGACCGCTACGGCGGAAAACGAGTCCTGATCAGGCTGATGGCGGTGGTCTCGGTCGGTGGCCTGGTCTCCGCGATGGCGCCGAACCTGCCCGTGCTGCTGCTCGGCCAGGTACTGCAGGGAGCGATGATAGGCGCGCTGCCCCTGTCGTTCATCGTGGTGCGCAAGCACCTGCCCGCGGGAGAGTCGAAGGTGGCCATCGGGCTGGTCAGCGGGATGTTCGTGGGCGGTTCGATGGTGGGACTGCTGGCGGCCGGGCCCGTGGCCGAAGCGCTCTCCCGGCATTGGATGTTCGCGGTGCCGACGTTCGCGGTCATCGGGTTCACTCTGCTGGTGAACAGGCTGATGCCCTCCGATCCGCCGGGCCGGTCCGACGATGCCGGGATCGACTGGCCGGGCATGCTGCTGTTGAGCGGGGTACTGGTCACGCTCATGCTGGCGCTCGCGATGGTGCCCGACGCCGGCTCGCAGCCTCTCGTGCTCGGCGCCCTCGTCGTGCTTCTGGCCGCCTTCGTGGCCGGATGGATAGCCGTTGAACGCCGTTCGGCCGCGCCGCTGATCGATCTGCGCATGCTGGCACGGCCTGTGATCTGGAAGTCGTGTGTGCTGACGTTCGTGATCTGCCTCGGCACGGCTACGGGAGTCTTCCTCATTCCGCAGCTTCTCGACGTGTCCGGCCAGGGCTACGGTTTCGGGGCCAGCGCCACCGAGATCGGCTTCATCCTGCTGCCGGGCGCCGTGGCCGGGACGCTGGCAGGGCCCGCCGGAGGGCTCGGAGAGCGGCGTTTCGGCTCGCGAGCCGTGGCCACTACCGCGGTCGTCCTCATGGCCACCGCCATGCTCGCCCTGTCGGTCGCACACACCGAGGTCTGGCACATCGTCGTCGCCAAGGCGCTGATCGCACTTGCCAACGGCCTGTGCGTCACGGCCATGGTGACCAGCATCGTCTCTTCCGTGGACGAAGGCGACACCGGCATCGCCACCAGTCTGATCCTGGTCACTCGCGTATTGGGCTCCGCCGTGGGCGGGATGCTCGGTGGCGTGCTCCTCACCTCGGGGACCCCTTCCGGATCGGATGACCCGGCCGAATCGGCCTTCGCCGCCGGCTTCCTCATCGCCGGCGTCGTCGCGGTGCTGTCCCTGCTTGTCGTCCGTTCCATGAGCAAAGGAGCCAAGAAGTGAGCCACACCCAGCAGTTGAGCAGCGCCCGACCCACACCCGGGCGCAAGGTCCTGATATCCGGTGCCAGCATCGCGGGGCCGGCCCTCGCGTACTGGCTGAACCGCCGCGGATTCGCGGTCACGGTGGTCGAGAAGGCGGGCACGCTGCGCAGCGGCGGATACCCCATCGACGTGCGCGGCACCGCACTTGAGGTCGTACGGAGGATGGGAATCCTGCCGCGGCTGCGGGAAGCGCACATCGACCTGCGCCGGCTGACCTTCCTCGACGGTGACGGCAGCGAAGTGGCCTCGATCAGCCCCCACTCCGTCACCGGTGGCGTCGCCGGACAGGACCTGGAGGTGCGCCGCGGTGATCTGACCGACGCTCTCCACTCGGCGGTCCGTGACGACGTGGAGTTCCTGTTCAACGACTCCATCGACACCCTCGACCAGTCAGAACACGGGGTCGATGTCACCTTCCGCGGGGGCAGCGAGCGAACGTTCGACATGGTGTTCGGCGCGGACGGTATGCACTCACGTACCCGCGAGTTCCTCTTCGGCCCCGAAGAGCAGTTCCACCGCTATCTCGGCTACTGCTTCGCCGTGTTCACCATGCGCAACACCTTCGGGCTCTCCCACGAGACCATGATGTGGAACACCCCGGGCAGGGCCGCGGCGCTCTACGCCGTGGGGGACAGCGACGAAGTGCACGCCTTCTTGAACTTCGCCCACCCGGAACCCCCGTTCGGCGCGTTCCGGAACCCTCACGCCCAACGGGACCTGGTCGCCGCGGTCTTCGCCGACGCGGGATGGGAGGTCCCGGGCATGCTCGCGGCCATGCACGAAGCGGACGACCTGTTCTTCGACGGGGTCAGCCAGATCCGCATGCCCCGCTGGTCCAGCGGACGGGTCGCGCTGGTCGGCGACGCCGCGTACGCACCGTCGTTCCTGACAGGACAGGGCTCCAGCCTCGCGCTCGTCGGCGCGTACATGCTCGCCGCTTCCCTGGCCGACCGGGACCACGCCGCGGGCTTCGCCGCCTACGAACACAGCACGCGCGAGTTCGTGACCGTGAACCAGGAACAGGTCGGCGAGGGCGACGCCACGCTCTTCCCCACCACCGCCAGGGCCCTGGAGCAGCGCAACAACATGCTGCGCAACCTCAGCACCATGCCGCCCTCCGAGGGACGACCTGCCCACTCGGCCCTCATCCTGCCCGAACTCGCGCCCGTGGCTTGAGCGTTGGGCACACCCGCCGACTGTCTGGACCCGCACCCGGACTCGCGCCCGGACCTGGTGACGATGGGCGCGCTGCCCGTTCTGCCCCGCGTGCGCCGGGGCACCTTACATACTCATTGCCTCTTATATACCTGAAGAGATTGTTTAGACGGACGTATAGGTTGTCGTGCGCTCCGTTGGACAGGAATTCGGGTGGTCCGCGAACGGCCGGGCGGTCCAAGTACAGGACGATTTCCGACCAGAAAGGAGATGAGCCACGTGCAGCAGGACATCGAGATCTACGAGGCGCCGATGGTGACCGAGGCCGGTGACTTCAACGAGGTCACGCTTGGCGACTTGGCGGGCTTCACGTTCGACGGTGGTCACGCCCCCTTCATCTACCGCTTCCAGGGCCCCGGAAACTGATGGTCTGCGCGGGGCGGTGATCACCGCCCCGCGCCGATCCTCCATCTCTGCCTGAGGGGCCTTGGCGGTCCCGTGAGCGGCTTCTCGGTGACGCGGAGGGTGCCCTGATGAACCGTTGGTGGATCGTCCTGCCTGATACGGAGGCGACGACCGGGCTGGTGGAGCGGCTGGGAGGCGCGAGGCTCGACTGTGTACGGCACGCCTCGGGCCGGCCGTGGCTGGTGGGCCGCTGGCGTGGACATGGAGCGGTCACCGCTGAGGCCGGAGCCGCACGCGTGGCGTTGCTCGGCCGGTGCCGGCTCAGCGCCGAGGCCCTGCGCAAGCGGGTCGGGCGGGTGCGGAGCGTCGGGGACCTGGCGGCTGCGGTGCAGGGGGTGGCGGGCAGCCACCACGTGGTGGCCTCGGTCGATGGCCGGGTGTGGGCGCGGGGCACGGCCTCAGCGGCGTGCCGTCTCTTCACCACGCGGGTGGGACACGTTCCGGTGGGCGGCCCCGATGCTGATGTGCTGGCCCAACTGGCCGGTTCGGAACCGGACATGGAGATGCTGGCCGCCCGCCTGATGGACCCGCCGTTCCCCTGGGTCGCCGTGGGCGGACGCACCATCTGGAGGCACGTGGACGCCGTGCGCCCGGATGAGGCGCTGGTGTGGGAACGCGACGGCGAGCAGCGCAGCGTGCGCTGGTGGCATCCGCCCCGGCCCGAGGCTCCGCTCGCCGAAGCGGCCGGTGCGGTGCGTACCGCGCTCATGGAGGCGGTGGCCACCTGCACGGCCGGCGGCGGCAGGATCAGCGCCGACCTGTCGGGCGGCCTTGACTCGACCAGTCTGTGTTTTCTGGCGGCCACCCGGGGTGAGGCCGAGTTGGTGACGGTGCGCTGGGAGGGCGTGGACACGAGGAACGACGATGCCCACTGGGCACGCCGGGCGGTCGGGGCGCTGCCGGGGGCGACCCATGTGGTGGTCGGGGAAGACGAGACTCCGGACTGGTTCGCCGGCGTGGGCGGCATGCGTCTGGCGACGGAGGAGCCCGTCAACTGGTTCAGGGATGTCGGGAAGGTGAGCGACACCTTCCTGCGGGCGCGGGCGCACGGCTCCCGGCTGCACCTGGGGGGCGGCGGCGGTGACGAGCTGTTCACGCCGCTTCCCTCACACCTGGCCGACCTGGTGTGTGCGCATCCGCTGCTCGTCCTGCGGCGGATGCGGCACAAGCGCCTCGGCCTGCGGGTGAGTCGTACGGAGGCGCTGCGTGCCCTGCTGGGCCGGGAGAGCTACCAGCGGTCGCTTCGCCAGGCGGGTGCTCGGCTGACGGCCCCGCAGCCACCCCTGGCGAGGAGCCTCATGGGCTGGCATCCGGATTTCCGTATGCCGGCGTGGGCTTCGCCCGAGGCCGTGGACGCCGCCAGGGCGGCGCTGAGGGACGCCGCGGCGCGGTGTCCCGAACCGCTCGCTCCCCAGCGGTCCATGCACGGGGCGCTGCTACGGGTGCGAGAGGGCGGCAACGCGGTGCGTCAGATGAACAGGGTGCTGCCCGGCCCTGACTACGTCCTCCCCTACAACGACGACGCGGTCGTCGCCGCCGCGCTGTCCGCCCGGCCGCTGGAGGCCGCCGTTCCTGGCCGTTTCAAACCGCTGCTGACCGCCGCCATGGACGGCATCGTGCCGCCGCGCATCCTGCGCCGCACCACGAAGGGCTGCTACGACGCCGACTTCTACCGAGCACTGCGCCGCCAACGGGGGCAGATCCTCGCGCTGCTTGACGGCTCGCTGCTGGGCGACGCCGGCCTGATCGCACCGGACAAGGTGCGCCGCGTCCTGCACTCCCACGCCACGGTGCCCGACCTGGCACCGCTGATGGAGACGCTGGCCGGCGAGATCTGGCTGCGCTCCCTGGACACACCGCGCCGCTCGCCTGCCACCGCTCTGACGAGGGGGACGCCGGGCCCCGAATCTCACTGCGGCCCAGGTGACGCTCGCGCGGGTCGGTGACGTCGACCAGCTCGTGCCGGACCCGCTCGTCGGCCTCCGCGCGTCCGCAGGTTCCTTAACGCCCGCCGAACGCCGGGAAGCTCGTGGTTGTCCCCGGGGTGTTGAATCAACGAGTCTGGGACCGGCTGCACTCCCATCAGCACGACCAGCGCTCTCCACTCCGCTCCGATAGCATGATCGAACTCATGGCGATCACTCTGATTGCCCACCCTCCCTAGACAACCGCGCCATCCGGCGCAAAAGTTAACAAACAACCAAAACTAACAAATCGACTCAAATTGATAACTAAAACATCGCGGGTATTTTCGCGAATACATCGGAGAATTGATTTCTCCGCTTACCGTCAGCCACGGGTTGTGCTTTGGGTGACGGCGGGTGTGGCGACCCTTGGATTCCTCATCGCGCTGGAGATCGCCGCGCACCACTACGGCCTGCCGGGACCGGTCGTCACCCAGGCGCGAGAGGTGTTCCTCACGCCGAAATCGGGGCCGCTGCTGTACGCCTGCCTGGCCTTGATGATGGTGGTGCTCCCCTGGCGGCAGCGCTTCATCGCGGCCGGTGTCGCGATCGGAATCGACGTCGCCTATCTGCCTGTGCGCTGGGCCTTCGACGCCAAGATGTACTTCGGCAACGGCGCGCTGTGGGTGCTTTTGGGCTACGCGGTCATCGCTGTCGTGCGCCGCACCGGCAAGGAACGTCTCCTGTTGCTGAAGGGCGTCGGACTGGGCCTGCTGCTGCTGGCCGGCCGCAAGACCGGCGAGACCTGGCTGCTCATCACGTCGGAGACCCGTCCGGTGGTGCTCGACCAGTACGTGGCGACCGCCGATCACGCACTGGGCAACCCGTCGTGGCTGGCGGGCCGGATCGTCGAGGCGACGGCTCCGGTCGGCACCAGCGTTCTCGACTGGGTCTACGCCCAGCTCGCGGTGGGAGCGGTCATCGTCGCGGCGTACCAGCTGCGGCACGTGGCGGCCGAGCGCCGATTCCCCCGTCACCATCTGGTGCGCACTTTCCTGGTGATCGGCCTCCTCGGACCGGCCTTCTACATGCTCTTCCCGGTGGTGGGGCCGATCTACGCCTTCGGCGCCGAGGGCGGGCACTGGGCGTTGGCCAATCTGTGGCCGAACACCCCGCCGTCGCTCGGTACCCCGGTCCCGATGCCGCACGACGAGATCACCCCGCGCAACTGCATGCCCAGCCTGCACACCGCGTGGGCTGTCGTGATCTTCATTCATTCCCGTACGGGCCCACGGCTGCTGCGGCTCCTCGGCACGCTCTGGTTGATCGCCACGCTCGGGGCAACGCTGGGATTCGGCTACCACTACGGCGTGGACATCGTCGCCGGCGTGGTGTTCGCGGTCACGCTTGAGGCGGTGATGCGCTCGCTCGACCGCGGCTGGGACCGGCCGGGAATCCAGCTGGCCGCTTACGGGTCGACCGTCTTCACGGCGCTCTTGGTTTCGTATCGCTATCTGCCGACGGAAATGGCCGAACGCCCGTGGATATTCGGGCCGCTTCTCATCCTGGCGATGGCCTCAGTGGTCCACCTCTACATCCGGACCACGAGCCGCTGGGAGCCGAAGGCCGCGCCGGTGCAGCAGCCGGAACCGCAGCCCGAACCGGCGTGAGGCATGTGCCGTCCGACCGTGGAACCGCACGCGCCCCCGCCGGGCCCGCCGCAGCTGGCCCGTCGCTCCCGTGTGCGCAGCAGCTGCGCGCACGGGAGCGTATCCGCGTACGGGCCCACGGGCATGCCCCGTCTCGGTGACCCGAGGCGGTGACCAGGGGCGGCCGGGGGCGGCTACCGTCTCGGTCCCGCGAGGGCGTAGGCGGTGGTGCCGGCGACCGTGAGGGTCAGGGCTGTCCAGGTGCCGGCCGCCGTGCCGGGTGGCAGCAGCATCCAGGTCGCCACCTGCGTCGGCGCGCTCGTCGGAGACGGGGCGAAGAAGGAGAACGCGAGCCAGGCGAACGGCAGCGGCCACGCGTACCGCCCCCCGCACACCGCCGCCCCTATGGCGGCGAGCCCCATCAGGCCGGCGCTGTCCCGGACGACGAACGCGGTGGTGGCCAGGTCCTTGCCCGTCGCCTGCACCGCCAGCAGTACCCCCGCGGTGAGCGCGCCGGCAAGCAGCACGTGCGCCGCTCTGCGGGGCGCCCAGCGGATCGCGGCCGTCCGGTCCAGCTCGGGGTCCTGCCCGCTGAGTCCGGTCGAGACCGCCATCGCGCCCGCTGTGAGGACGAGCGCGGGCAGCCGGGGATCGCCAGGGCCCCGCTGCCGTTGCGGGCGAGCGCCCACAGCGCCGGCGTGCAGGCCACGATCACGGCGGCCGACGCGGGTGCCTGCCGCGACCGCGCGTACAACGTCAGCCATCTCACCGGGAGTCACCGGCCAGCGCTTCGAGTGCGTCGCGCTCGCAGGAGAACGCGGCTGAGCGTGCGGCGAGGATCCGGGAGCGCTGTTCGGCCGGGGGCAGTGCCTTGAGCTTCTGCCATACGGGGGCGGCCTCGGCGCGCTGGTCCTTCTCGCTCCACGCGCTGCCGCCGAGGGGCTTGAAGTCCCCGAGTACCGAGCCGGCCGCGACGCTCTGTGCGGCGAGTTCGGTGAGGACACCGCTCTCGGCCTCGCTGCGGCCCAGGCAGTGCGGCGCCAGGCCCTCGGCGAGCAGGACGCGCGTCAGCTCCTCGCCCTTCGCCCGGGCGAACACCGGGTCGTCGAAGTCGAGGAGTGCGTCTTCGCGGGAGAGATCGCGATCGTCGGAGATCGCCCGCGGTGCGGTTTCCTCCCGGAACGTGGCGGGCGCCTGACCGCCCAGCACCTGGCGCAGAAGGCGGTGCGCCTTCCGGCCGTGCGGCGCGAGTTCGGCCAGCCTGTGCTGCTGTTCCTTCGTGACGCACACCGGCCCCTCGCACACCATCGCGGCGGCGGCCTCGTCGACGACGTACGTGTCTCGCGGCTCGGCGGGGAGGACGAGCAGGGCCAGCGCCGCGCCTGCCAGCACGGGCGCGAGGGCGAGCAGCCTGGCGCGTGCGGAGGTGACGACCAGCAGCGCGAAGCCCGTCGCGAGCATGCCGAGCAGCCAGAGCGTCTGGCCGGCGTGCACGGAGGCGGACAGGGTGAGAAGCGACTCGCGTACCTGTGACACCGCGGGTGACAGCTGCGAGAGCCGGTTCGGCGCCAGGCCGGACGGCAGCGCCGAGTCCGGCGTCTGCTGGAGCAGTACGGTAGCCGCGAGCGCGACCACGGTCAGGGCGGGCGGGGTGAGCACGGACGGCAGTGCCCGCGCGGCTCCCATGCCGAACAGCGCTCCCGCGACCAGGGCGAGCCCCCCCACCAGCGAGATCGGCAGCCAGCCGAGGTGCGTGTACGCGGCGCCGCCCAGCAGCACCCGCACCCCGCCCTGGAGGACGAACAGCGCGAAGCCCGCAGTCAGTGTGAGCGCCGTCGTGCCCGCGAGCAGGGCCGCGCGGTGCCAGGCGGGCCGTGGCGTGGTCGCCAGCAGTTCGGCCGTACCCGAACGTGGGTCGCGCAGCCCCTGCATCACCCCCAGCCCCACGGCGAGCGGCCACAGGAAGGCCAGCAGGCTACGGGTCCACAGGGCCATGGGCGTCCAGTGGGCCGTCCACCGCGCCGTGCCCCGCCACCACGCTCCGTTGATCAGATAGAGGAAGCCCAGCCCGACCGCCACGACGGCCACACCGGCCCACGGCGCGACGGAACGCCTCAACTCGGTACGCAGCACACGGACGTTCACCAGTCGCCCCTTCCCTGCGCGTCCCGCGCCGAGCCGGCCAGAAGCGCCGAGTAACCGCGTTCCAGCGGGCTGTCCCCGGCGTGCTCGGTGCCGCCTGCCGCGGCCAGCTCGTCCGGGGTGCCCTGGAAGACGAGCCGGCCCTCGGCGAACAGCACCACGTCGGTGCAGGCCGCTGCGACGTCCTCCACCAGGTGTGTGGAGACGACCACACAGGTGTCCGTGCCCAGTTCCTGCAACAGCCCGCGGAAACGCAGCCGTTGCCCCGGATCCAGGCCGACCGTCGGTTCGTCCAGCAGCAGCACCGCCGGGTCGTTGACGAGTGCCTGCGCGATACCGACCCGCCGCACCATGCCGCCCGACAGGGTCTTCATCCGGTCGTCGGCGCGGTCCCCCAGGCCGACCCGCTCAACGGCCCGCTGCACGGCCCCGGGGACATCCGCCTTGGGTACCTCCTTCAGCCAGGCCATGTACTCGACGAACTCACGCACCGTGAAGCGCTTGTAGTAGCCGAACTCCTGCGGCAGGTAGCGCGCAGCCGCGTCGCCATCCACGGCGACGTACGCCGGTACAGCTCCTCGAACGCCGCACGGTCGCCCCTGGCCACCAGCCGGACGAGACGCTCCTCGTCCAGCTCACCCGGTGCTTTCCTGACTGATCTCACACCCTCAAGACGCCGAGCACGGACGGCACGTTTTCCCGAGGAGGTGACCCCCGTCACACGCGGGGGATGGCGGTCGGACAAGGCGATCGAGACCTGGAGGCGCCGACGTCCAGACCGACGGCGCGGGACCGAAGACGACGGAGCCGCCGGTGCCGACGGAGACGCCGGTGGTCCGACCCGGCGCATCGCCCTGCCCGCGCCCGGTTCCGGACTACGCCTCTCCGGTCCGCGTGGTTCCGGTCTACGCGCGCACAAGACAGCGCGGGGGCCGCGGGAAACGGGATGTATCCCGAACCTGTCCCGCGTTGTCGCATGTCAGAGAAGATCGGCACCAAGTGCGCATAAGTCAGGGCAGAATGCACTAACGCGATGGCGACACAGTACAGAAGCGGTGGGGCTGACGCACGGTCAGCAATTCTGCCTTTCCGGCAAGTTGACCGGAAAGTCATTACGCAGCGCTTTCCTGAGACTTAATCCGTGCCGCCCTCGGCGCTATATTGACCGCACCGCAACACGTCTCCCATCGCTCGCGCGGGCACCGGAGAAATTCTTCTCGCCCTCCGCGCGCACGCGCAGGCACACTTCGCAGGCATAGTTCACAGGCACAGTTCGCCGGTACCGGTCCCGGGCCTGTTCTTCTCTGTCCCCGTCGTACGCGCTGCTCTTCACCCCTCGTACGCGCAACGCCCAATTGCCGTACTTTCCGCCGTTTCTGTCGGAACCCACGGAAATGCGCCCCTTCCCCTCGGTCCATCGCGCCCTGAGAGATACGCAGCGGTGCGGTGTGCCTTCGCACAACGTCGGCACCGGAGCCGACCGGCTCTTTTCCGCACCATCCGCTGAACCCCGAAAGGAGTTACGAGAGCCATGCTTGGTGCTCTTCTCACGGGCGGGATCGCCGCGCTCTTCGCGTCGACCGCCTCTGTACACGGCGTGCCGGCGGAACCCGAGGTACCGCCGCAGAAGATCGAGATCTCCGTCCAGACGGTGAACGGCTCCGGCTGCCCCAAGGGCACCACCGCAGTGGGCACCGCCTCGGACAACACCGCCTTCACCGTCACGTACAGCGACTACCTGGCGAGAGCGGGCGGAGACTCCGACCCCACCGACATAAGAAAGAACTGCCAGCTCAACCTGGACATCCACGTCCCCCAGGGCTTCACCTACGCGATCGCGGCGGTGGACTACCGGGGATTCGCACACCTCAGGGACGGGTCACAGGGCCTCCAGAAAGCGAGCTACTACTTCCAGGGGTCCTCGGACACCGCGAGGCAGAGCCACAAGTTCGCGGGCCCGTACTCCGACAACTGGCAGACCAGGGACAGCACGGACTACAGCTCGCTGGTCTGGGCGCCCTGCGGAGAGGACAAGAACTTCAACATCAACTCTGAACTCCGGGTGAACGCCGGAACGTCGAAGGCCGCGGAAACCAGCTTTATGTCGATGGACTCGACCGACGGCAGCGTGAGCACCATTTTCCAGCTCGCCTGGAAGAAGTGCTGAGCGAATCCGCAGACCGCGACCTCCGATGGGAGAACCATGCCCGGCGCTCTTCTCGCCGGCGGCGCCCTCGCCGCCCTGTTCGCCTCGATGCTCTCCGCTCAGCCTCAGCACGGTAGTCCAATATTCGACGACCCGCCCGACGACGCAATCGTCATCAAAGTCGCGACCGTCAATGGATCGGGCTGCCCCCAGGGCACAACAGCCGTCGCCGTCTCACCCGACAACAAGGCATTCACGGTCACGTACTCCGAATACCTGGCCCAGGTCGGCAAGGGATCCAAACCCGTCGACTTCCGCAAGAACTGTCAGCTCAACCTGATCATGCACGTGCCCCAGGGCTTCACCTACGCGATCGCCAGCGTGGACTACCGCGGTTACGCGTACCTGGAAAAAGGCGCCTCGGGCATGTCCAAGGCGAGCTACTACTTCCAGGGCTCCCCCGAGACCACCACCCACAGCCACAACTACAAGGGAGCCTACGACGACAACTGGCAGGCCACAGACACGACCGACTATGCCCACCTGGTCTGGGCACCCTGCGGCGAACTCCGCAACTTCAACATCAACACCGAACTGCGCGTCAACGCGGGCACCTCGGACGCCGAGAACACCACGAGTTTCATGACCATGGACTCAACGGACGGCGACGTCAGCACCGTCTACCACTTCGCCTGGAAGAAGTGCGAGAAGCCGCCTACGAAACGGCAGTGACCGCCCCGAGCGGCAGCCACGCCGGCACGGGCGACCCGCGACTCGGGCCGCCCGCGCCTGGGCGCTCGCGCCTGGGCCGCCCGCGTTTGGGGCCGCCCGTGGCTGGCCGCCCGGGCCTGCGGTTCGCGGGGCGGCCTTTCGTGTAGGGCCTGCCCACGTGAACGCGGGGTGGGTCCGTCCCCGCGTGCGCGGGGAGCACGCGTACACGGTGAAGACGACCCGGCAGCGCGGGGCGCGTGGGCCTTGATCTGGCGGGCCAGCGTGAGCGCGGCCTCGAACTGGGGACGGGCCCGGAAGCGGGTGCTGATCTTCTCGGAGAACACCTTGTCGCGCTCGATGCCGTGCTTGGCGAGGGCGGGCGTCGAGCTGCGGGGTGTCGTCGCAGCTCAGAGCGCCTGAGGCACCGGCTGTGTGTCAGTGGTCCGTGGCAGACTCGAAACCATGATGCCCAGGTCGAGATCCACACCGCTCCCGAACAAACAGTGGGAGCGCATCGAGCCCCTCCTCCCGCCGGCCGAGAGCCGTACGGGGCGAGCGGTCGGGGGCCTCGACGTGACCGTGGGCGGGCGTTGAGATGGCCGATTTCAAAGATGAACTGTCGCCGGAGCTCATCGGGCGTCTCGCGGGCGACCTCGCGGGTGCCGCGTCCTCGTTCGACCGGACGGCGTTCGAGCAGCTCGCGGGCACCGGTATCGGTGACCTGGAGCTGAAGGCCCGTATCGACTGGATCGCCCGTGCCCTCGCGGCGACGATGCCGACGTCCCCCGAGGATGCCGGGCGGGTGATCCGTGGTGCCCTCGACAGCGGGGGCCTCACGGGGTGGGCTTCCATGCCCGTCAACGCCTACGTCGCCTCGGCGCTGCTGGACCGGCCCGATGTCGCGCTGCCGCTGCTGGCCGCGCTCACTTCCCGCTACACCGCCGAGTTCGCTGTCCGCCCGTTCGTCGAAGCCCACTACGAGGTCACGATGGACCAGCTCAGGGCGTGGACCACCGACCCGGACGAACATGTTCGGCGGCTCGTCTCGGAGGGCACGCGCCCGCGGCTGCCCTGGGCGTCACAGCTCTCGCGGTTCGTCGCCGACCCCGCTCCAGCGCTGGCGCTCCTGGAGCCTCTCGTCAACGACGAGTCCCTCTACGTCCGCCGTTCCGTGGCGAACCACCTCAACGACATCAGCAAGGACCACCCCGACCTCGTCCTCGTCACCGCCCGGCGATGGCTTCGCGGCAGCACGCAGGGCGATTTCGTCGTACGCCACGGCCTGCGGACACTCGTCAAGCGAGGACGCCCGGAGGCTCTCGCGGTTCTCGGGTTCGATCACCATGCTCCGATCGAGATCACGGACCTCGCCTGCTCGCCCTCCGCCATCTCCATCGGCGAAGCGACCACCGTCACCTTCGCACTGCACGCCACCGACGCGACGAGAGCGGCGATCGACTACATAGTCCACTACCAAGGGGTTCGCGGCCCCAGAGCAGGCAAGGTGTTCAAGCTGACCACCCGGGACCTCCCCGCGGGCCAGGCGGCCCGCTTCTCACGCCGGCACCGGTTCGAGAGCCTCTCGGTCCGCACGATCCACCCCGGCCCGCACCGCATCGAGGTCCAGGCCAACGGACGCGTCCTCGGCGCGACCGAGGTCCACATCAGCGCCGCCGAAGCATCGCAAGGCCGCCCAGCCTGAGCCTGCTGAACGAGGGTGTCGCGGGAGACACCGAGCAGCTTCGCGATGGAGGTGACGCTGTTCTCCGGGCGGGCGAGCAGGTCGCGGGCGTGACGTACCTGTTCGTCGGTCACGTCCCTGTCCTCCCGAAGCTGCCGCGAGGGTGCCAGTAGCTCTCTGCGCACAGGCCCTTGAGTCCACGGAGACCGAGTGACCGAGCAGGACCGGTGGGCTCAGGCGTTCTCCCAAACGGGCCCCGTTTCTGGCAGTGGAGGCTGGGCGTTGCGGCCGGGCAGGGGGCGGGCCCGTTCTGGTGTGCGGCGGGATCAGGGGGTGTCGTACAGTGGACGAATTCCTGCGCCGAGGTGTCGGTGGCAGCGACCGGACTTTCTGTTCCTTTCTGCGTCGATCTTGAGGTGACGTCCTATCAACCAGGCCGTGTAGTCGTCCGTGTTCCCCGCGTGCTGAGTTGTCGCACGTGTCCGGGGGCGGACGTCGCGCTTGCCTGAGTTGCGCCACCCTTCCCGCAGTTTTCTGTCTTTCCCGGGTGCAGCTCTGCCGTCTGCCCCGGGTTGCGTCTCTTCCGGCCCTGGTGCGGCTGTCGGCAGGGCTCCCCGATTCCTTTGGATCAGGAGCTTCCCGTCGTGTCTTCCTCCGCGCTCGACAACGAGCCGCAGCGCACCACCCACTCCCCAGACCGCCCAGCACCTCACCATCCGAAAATGGCCTTGTCGGTCTGGATCGCCCT
Source organism: Streptomyces iconiensis (assembly GCF_028657195.3). Taxonomy (GTDB): domain Bacteria; phylum Actinomycetota; class Actinomycetes; order Streptomycetales; family Streptomycetaceae; genus Streptomyces; species Streptomyces iconiensis. The sequence continues at coordinate 71,094 of NZ_JANCPR020000007.1, read as the reverse complement.
CCTGGTGCTGCTGACCGCCGAGCTGATGAACATGCTCGACCAGTCGGTCGTGCTGACCGCCCTGCCCGCGATCCAGGAGTCGACCGGCGCCGGACCCGTCGCGGTGCAGTGGCTGACCACCGCCTATTCCCTGCCCGTCGCCGTCGGGCTGATCACCGGCGGACGGCTCGGTGACATCTACGGCCGCCGCAGGATCCTGCTCATCGGCACCGTCGTGTTCACCGCCGCCTCGCTGCTGTGCGGTCTGGCCACCGGCCCGGGCGTGCTGATCGGCGCCCGCCTGATCCAGGGCGTCGGCGTGGCCGTGATGATCCCGCAGGTCCTGGCGACCATGCACGTCACCTTCGAGGGCCAGAACCGCAGCAAGGCGTTCGGCCTGTACGGGGCCGTCCTGGCCATCGCCAACGTCCTGGGCCCGGTCCTGGGCGGCGTACTCACCCAGGCCGACCTGTTCGGGCTGTCCTGGCGGCCGATCTTCCTGGTCAACGTGCCCGTCGGGCTGGCCGTACTCCTCCTGGGACGCACATTCATCCCCGAATCGACCGTCCGCAAGGCCGACCGGCTCGACCTGGTCGGCATGGTGCTGTCCGGCCTGGCCATCGTCCTGATCCTCTTCCCGCTCGCCGAGGGCCACGCTCACGGATGGCCGCTGTGGTGCTTCGCCATGCTCACCGCCGGCGCCCTTGTCCTCGGTGTCTTCCTGCGCCACCAGCGGCGCAGGCAGGACAACGCCCCGCTGGTGACCCTGTCCCTCTTCCGGGTCAGGCAGTTCACCGGGGGCATGGCCGCGGACCTGCTGCAGGGCCTGCTGTGCGGCCTGTTCTTCATGACCTGGACGCTGTACCTGCAGCGCGGACTGGGCTTGAGCCCGCTTGAGGCGGCCGTGGCCTTCGTGCTGCTCTCCGTGGGAGAACTGGGCGGCGCGACGATCGCGGCGAAGACCGCCGGACGTTTCGCCCGCCGTCTGCCGCAGGCCGGAGCCCTCATCGCGACCGCTGCGATGGTCACCTACGGGCTCCAGATCGGCAGCCACCAGGCCGACCTGACCCTGCTGGCGATGACCGCTCCGGTGGTGCTGATCGGCTTCGGCCTGGGCATGGTCGCCGGCCCGCTCGCCGACCTGTCGCTGGCCAGGGTCCCGCACGAGGACGCCGGCTCGGCCTCTGGCCTGTTCAACACCGCCATTCACCTGGGCATCGCGCTGGGCACCGCGCTGACCGCCGTGGTGTTCTTCGCCATCACCGGCGGCTCTCCCGACGGCGCGGTCAACCGCGACGCGTTCGTCACCGTGCTGTGGTGGGTCAGCGGCCTCCTCGCCCTGATGTGGGCCCTGATGTTCTGCCTGCCCAAGCAAGCAAACAACCAGGCCGACTGAGCCGCCCCCAGGTCCCGGACGTGACATCGACCGGGACCTGGGCGCCCTCGCCTTCCTCCTCCTCGCTGTCCTCGCTGTCCTCGCTGTTCTCGGCGTCGTCGGGGTTACGGAAGGGGCGTAGGCCCTGGCCGGGGCCGGGCCGCTGGCGGTGATGTTGAACAGGTAGCGGCCCAGGAAGTTGATGTGCCGCTCCTTGAACGGTGCGAGGCGGGCCACGTCCTCGTCCTTGAGGTCATGGCCTTCGGCGCGGAGTTGGGCGGCTGCGGCGTGCGAGTAGCGGATGTTCCACAGCACGCACACCGCGTACGCGTCCCGGTCCACCGCCCCCTGGAGCAGCTTGGTGCTGGAGAACACCGCCCGCTCCCACATCGCGGGCACCAGCTCGGCGTCCACCTCCCGGCCCCACCGCCCGTCGGTGAAGTCCCGGTACACGAACCGCTCCTGAATCTCCGCCGCGTGCTCGTACACCGTCGACAGGCGCACCGGGTACCGCTTCACACACGAGGCGTCCTCGATGCCGAGCCGCCCGGCCAGGTACTCCACGGCCTCCCACGGCACGAAGCGGGTCCTCACCAAGGAACCGGCCGACGTAGCGAACCGTGCGGATCTGCACGGCCACGCCAAGTCGGTGCGTGTCCGTACGCCGCAACGCGATCAGGTCGCGGTCGTCCCCGTCGAGGCGGAAGAACCGCTCCAGCTCCGGACGCGTGGGCACATCGGTGAACGCTCGGTACGCCTCGACCTGCTCGTCAGTCAGGAATTCCACCGGCACGCAGCGGAACGTAGCCAGCTCCGACGCCCGTCCAGCAACCTTCCCGAGAACTCCGGCGGAGCCTCCGGGAGGTGTGCCGGCCGACCATGGTCGTTCTCACCGGGATTTCCTGTACGCCAACTACTCACGCCCGGGGGCGGCCTCGGTCGCGGGGCAGGCCAACACCGTCGGCGCGGCTCGGTCCATGAAGTCCGGGGCCGCAGTCGGCAGTCGGCAGTCGGCAGTCGGCAGTCGGTGAACGTTCGCGTCGTATCCTGCGTTGCTGCCACCGGGTGCCGACGCGAGCAGCGGCATACCGTGTCCGCCCGCGTACCCGCGCGACGGCCTCACGGAACCCGAGCGCGGCCCGCAAAGTGCCCGGGTTGCGTGGGCCGCCCCTGCTTACTTACCCGGCCTCTCCCCCACCAGAAGCAACTCGCTGCCCGCGGTTGCCACGCAGGCCGCGGCACAGCGCAAGGGCGCACCATGTGGCCGTTGCCGTCAGTGCGGCTGCGGCCATCGCGCCCAGGAGCGGTGGGTCCGGTCGAAAGCCTAGGGAGAGCCGGGTGCCCAGGAAGGTGAGTGCGACCACGACCACCTCCGGGCAAAGAAGCGGAACCCTGGCGGCGACAGCCCGCAGCGTGACTGCCGCCGCCAGCCCCGTCGCGGTCCAAGCCATCAGATACGGCCACACCTGCCCGGGAACGGCGAGCGGCATCCCGAACTCGTCGGGACCCGTACGGAACGACGCGCTGACCCAACCCCAGCCCACTGCAAGGACAGTGACGCCCACCACCCACAAGGCGTGGCGCCATAGCGGACCGGGCCGCAGGGACTCCTCGTCGCCTTCGGAGCCGGCGCAGTTGTCAGGGCTGGAGGGGCCAGGCGATTCAGTCACACCCAGAAGGACGCGGGCCACAGACCGCAGGTTCCCACCCGCATCAGTGGTCACAGCGACCGATGCTTTTCGCGGCGGCCGGGAAGCTCTGCCGCCGAGCCTTCGGTGTTGAGCCGTCACCCATTTCGTCAGGCTGAGGTTCTGACTCAAATTCTGCTGAGGCTCTGTGCATCGTGTACTCAGAACGGCGGTTGGCGCCGGTTCGGCCTGCGGGAAATTACCTGAAAACGACCCGCGAAACAGCAACGGGCGAGCAGGGGCGGCCCTCCCCCGAGAAGTGCCGGTTTCCATCGGGGTGAGTAACGGAGTGCCCCTTGCTATGGTGCGCCGATGTCATCGATCAAGCAGTTCCAAGTCACCTTCGACTGTGCGGAACCTGAGCGTCTCGCTCGCTTTTGGTGCGAGGTGCTGGGGTACGTCATACCGCCGCCACCGGCGGGGTTCGCAACTTGGGACGATTTCGATCGCTCCCAGGCTCCCGAGGACCAGGGGTCATCGTTCGCCTGCAGTGACCCCTCAGGCGTGGGCCCGCGACTGTACTTTCAGCGCGTCCCAGAAGGAAAGGTAGCCAAGAATCGGCTGCATCTTGATGTGAGGGTCGGCACCGGACTCACGGGCGAAGAGCGACTTGCCGCGCTGGAGGCCGAATGCGCACGACTGATCCCGCTCGGCGCGGTACGCGTGCAACTTCTGTATGACGGCACCGATTCGTGCATTGTGATGCAGGACATCGAAGCCAACGAGTTCTGCCTCGACTGAGCATCCACCGAGCCGGTGACGTGAGGTGTCGCCTCCCTTGAGCCGCCGCTCTGGGACTCAGGGGAGGTGGGAGTTGGCCCGTGGGGACGGATTGTGCAGCCGGGCATTTCGGAGCACCGAAGTGTGCACGCCATCGCCCTTCGGATGGCAGGCGCGAAGGGTCTTCCAGCTCTTCGTCCGCGGGAAGACCTGCTCGACGCGGGCCGACCAGCCCGGGTCTCGCGGTGGGAGACGTTGAGCTCGTCTTTCCATGCGGGCAGTCGGTCTCGCCGCGTTCGTGGCGGTGCGGGACGACCAGGCCGGTGCCGGGTAGCCGCCGTCCGCGATGACCGTGGTCCGGCCGAAGGCAGCCTTCGCACCGGACAGTTACCCCGCCTTCCCCACCTTGCAGCTGTAGCGGTTGCCGGGCGGGCTGCGGTCGGCGGACCGCCACGACGAGCCGGGTCCCCGCATCGATGATGACGATGACGGCCTCGTGGTTCGCGGAGTACTCGCAGTTCTTCGACCGCTCGACCACCGAATGATTACGAGTGCCACCAGGGTGCCGCCCACAAGGGGAACGGCCTCCTTTCGGAACTGCTTGCGTGGCTGGAGTGCGAGCGGGGATTCGGGATGGTCGATGACACGGTGTGGTGGACCTCGCCGCGCACCAGGCCACTGGCCTCCCGCTCCCGCAGCTACGGGAGCAGACGTCGGGGTCGGTGGTCGAGATCTTCGGGAGGGGTCCATCCCGTATGCGCGAAGAGCAATGCCAGCGCCTCCAGGTCTCGCGCGGCACGTCGGGTCCATCCCCGCGTGCGCGGGGAGCAGCGAGGTGAGCAGGCGATGCTGCTGACGCTCCTGGCCCGCTCCCGCGCGTCCAGGACGGCGAGCTTGCCCCAGGTGTAGCGCCCGTAGCCGGGATCGAGCAGGCCGCGCCGAGCCTTCGAGTACGCGCCGGGACCGGTGATGTGGGCGTCCCGACCGAACAGCGCCGCGGCATCGTCGAGCGTGAGCTCACCGCTGTGCAGGCCGAGCGCGCTGGAGAGCCGGGCCACCCTGCGGAGTCCGTCGAGCGCCACCCCGACGCCGAAGGCGGGATCGCCGCCGCGAAAGCCCTCCTCGAACGCAAGCTGCTCGGTGTAGTGCGCCCGCCCCTCGCTGAATCCCTCCGAGAACAGCGTGCGCCGGATCTGCCCTTCGGCGCGGCGCCAGGCTCGGCTGTGCGCGAAGTGACCGGGCGCGACCTCGTGTACCGCGATGACGGGCAGCGTGGCGCGGTTGAAGTACGACGCCAGCCACAGCGCCTGCTCAGCCGCGGGCAGCGCCGCGTCCGGTGCGGTGACGTAGAACCGGCTGGGGGCGTCCGGCTCGTTCGGCGCCGCGCCGAACAGGCCCGCAGCCGCGGTCCGTTGCGAGTCCGGCATCGGCGCGACTTCACAGTCACCGTCCAGATGGGGCACGAATCCCTGGGCGGGACACGGCACGGAACACGGTAGGGAACACGGCGCGGGCCGAACCCCGTTCGGGATACCGGTTGAGCAGTAGTGGCTCTGGCCCGATTCCTGGGCGGCCGTGGCGCTCGGTCACGCCAACAGGGCGCGTTCGCTGAGGTACTCGGGCCCTTGCGCGGCCGAACGTCTGGCGCTTGAGCGTCTTGGTCCGGTTGGCGTGGCCTTCCACGATGCCGGAGTTCCATCGCGCGGGAACCGCAAATAGGAGCCCTCGGGTGCACGGTGCCGCCGTGGCGTCATTGCTGCGCCATGGGTGTCAGGCGTAGCGGGAGGCGCAGGAGGCGCCAGGCGCCTGGCTGGCGGCGGCGTACCTGGGTCTTGAGCTGGTCGGGGGCGACGGCCAGGGAGAGGTCCGGGTGGCGGCGCAGGAGGCGGCCGATGGCCACCTCGGCCTCTTGGCGGGCGAGCGAGGCGCCCAGGCAGTAGTGCGTGCCGTGGCCGAAGCCGACATGGTCCTCGCCGCGGCCCGCCGACTGCCGGGTCAGGTCCAGGCGTTCGGGGTGGTCGTAGTGGCGCGGGTCGTGGTTGGCGGAGACCAGGACGGGCTGGACGGCCTCGCCCTGGCGGATCCGGGTGCCCGCCAACTCCACATCCTGCGCGGCGTAGCGCAGCTGGGTCATCTGGACGGGGCCGCACCGGCGCATCAGCTCATGCACGGCGTGCGGGAGCAGTTCCCCGTCCTCCTTGAGCAGCCGCAGCTGGTCGGGGTGGGTGAGCAGGGCGACCGTGCCGTTGCCGATGAGGTGGGCGGTGGTCTCGTGACCGGCGAGCACCAGTGTCATGACGAGGGTGATCATCTCGGTGTCGCTGAGCCGGCCGCCGTCGTCGTCCTGGGCGCGGATGAGCGTGGTGATCAGATCGTCCCGCGGCTCAGCGCGGCGTTCGGCGATCAGTTCGCGCAGGTGGCCGACCATGGCCGGAAAGGACGTCGCGATGCGTTCGGGCTCCAGTGAGGCGAGGTCGGAGCCGAAGTCCCGCCAGCGCGGCCGGTCCACCTCGGGTACGCCCACCAGCTCGCAGATGACCGTGATCGGCAACGGGTACGCGAAGTGCTCGATGAGGTCGACCACTCCGTACTCGTCCGCGTGTCCGGGCAGTGCGTCGAGCAGCTTGTCCGTGATCTCTTCGACGCGTGGCCGAAGGCTGGGGATACGGCGGGCGGTGAAGGCGCGGGAGACCAGGCGGCGCAGCCGGGTGTGGTCGGGCGGGTCACTGGTCAGCACCGATTCCAGGATGTGGACGCTGTACTCCTCGGGGATACCGAGCACTTCCATGAGCCGGTCGCGCGGATCCTGGCCGCCCCTGCGCTCCGGTAGTGAGTGCGGACTGTTCACGAAGCGCGGGTCCCGCAGGACGGCGCGTACCTCCTCGTAGCGCGTCACGAGCCAGACGGGCGTGTCGTCCATGAAACGTGCCCGGACGACGGGGCCCTGCTCCCGCAGGCGGCCGTAGCCGCCGAACGGGTCGCCGGAGGCTTCCTTCCTCCACTACGCGACGCAGCACGACTATCTCGACACCGGACTGCACACCGAGGACACCGGCGCGGCCCCGGAAGCAGCCCGCATGCCGGCCCTGTTCACCAGCTACCCGGACGCTCCACGGCTCCCCCTGCCCCGCCAACGCGCCGACCTTCGCACCCCGTACGAACAGGTCCTCTACGGGCGCCGCACCCACCGCGACTTCGCCCGGAGCCCGGTCCCGTTGACTACGCTGGCCACATTGCTCGCCACCGTCTTCGGACCTGTGGACTTCATCGACAGTGGCCACGGCGCGCTCTATCGCCGCACCAGCCCCTCCGGTGGCGCCCGCCAGGAACTCGACGCCTACGTCGGTGCCCTCGACGTCACGGGGCTCGCCCCCGGCTGGTACCACTACAACGGCCTCCAGCACTCACTGGAGCTGCTCGCCGAGGGCTTCACCCCCGCACAGGCGACGCACCTGTGCGCCGACCAGCCCTGGGCCGGAGAAGCCGCCTTCCTCGTCGTGCTCGCTGCCCGGCTGGAACGGCTCAGCGTGAAGTACCACACCCCCCGCTGCTACCGCGTCTGCCTGCTCAACGCGGGCCACCTGGGCCAGACCTTCGCGCTCACCGCCACGGCCCTGGGACTGGGCCCAGCCCAGACGGGGGCCTTCAACGACGCGCAGGTCGCCGCGAGTTGCGCCCTGGACGACACCTGCCACATCCCGCTTTACGTCCTCGCGGCGGGCCACACCCACCCCGAACCCACGCAATCCCCGGAGCCGGCCACCCTCACCGTCCTCCGCTCCACGCCCCTGAACGAGGGCGGTCCAGGGGATCAAGGGCCGCACAGCCCTATCGCCCGGCCTGCGCCGGGCCGCCGTCCTCGTCACTGACGTGCACCGAGAGGTTGTTGTTGACCGTGTAGTACGGCCTCGCCGAGTGGACCGCCCCGTCGGAGCTTGTCACCCGCTGCGGCGGATAGCTGAAGATTCGCTTCTTGTCCAGGATGTCGTCGAGTATCCGCGCGAGGCGAACCGGCTCCTCGTCCACGGAGGGACGCAGCCACAGGTCCCACATGCGGTGTCCGGGCAGCAGGGAGCTGAGCGGCAGTTCGGCGGCAAAACCGCGCGCCGGGTATCGCGCGTCGGCACCGTACCCGGGCGCGCTCCCGTGTCCCGGTGCGGCCCCGTGTCCGGAGCGTTCATCCTCATCGTCGAGGCGCACCGGTACACGCACGGGCGAGACCTCCGAGTCACGGGGGTGTGCCTCCAAGCAGGCGGTGGCTGTGAGCGGCGCACCATAGAGCCTGCCCCGCAGCGCCATGGCGCCGTCGCCCAGGTGCAACGCCCCTGCCTCCGCGTGCGGTCGGCGCAGCCAGGTACGGAGGGTGAGATTGCCGTGCTTGGTTGTGTACGGGATCCGGACGCCGAGCCACGCGTGCGTTTCACGAGGCACGTGACTGGCGAGGGTGCGCAGGTCGTGCACCCCGGGCAGCAACCGTTGCGGCTCTTCGTCGGCGAGGACGAGAGAGGCGTCCCAGCGCCCCTCCCGAAGCAACGCGGTACCGGCCAGCACGGCGCGCAGTCCGCCGTCTGCCGCCGTGCGGACGAGCGGCAGCCTGAGGGAGGCGTCCGGGCCGTGATGCCGGCGCAGGCGCAGGAGCACCGCCGCGGCTTCCGGCACCTCGGGGGCCTTGATCTCCTTGGCGGTCTCGTCGAAGAGCCGCACCCGGAAGGTGAGCCCTCCGGCGCTGTCGGCCGTGCAGTCGGCGCGCGCGTGGTGAACCCTGTGAACGGGGGGCGAACCGGCGTCCGGTGGGGCTGCCGCCGCTTCGGCGCGTGGTGGCGTGTCGAGGCAGTGCTGCGTCATGACCGCGCTCCTTCAAGGGCGTATCCCACTCCCTGCCGGATCCTGTCCTTGGCCGCGTACGCACCGCCGAGGAGGGTGCCGCGCGCCCGGTGCAGCGTGCCGGCCCGGCGGTTCACCAGCGAGGTCATCAGGCTCTCGTACCGGGCGGCCACCTGCGACGGGTCGAACCGCGCCGACGCGGTGAGCGCGGCGGCGCCCATCCGTGCACGCAGTCCCTCATCGTTGATGAGGCGGAGCAGCGCACCGGAAATCGCGCCCACATCGCCTGTGGGGACCAGGAGTCCGTCCGTGCCGTCGTGGATGATCTCCTTCGGTCCGTGCGGGCAGTCGGTGGCCACGACCGGGAGACCGCACCTCATCGCCTCGACAATGGTCATGCCGAAGGATTCGAGGCTGGACGTGACCGCGCAGATCGCTCCCTTCACCCACTCGGCCTCGATGGGGTTCGCCGAGCCCATCAGGAAGACGTGGTTGTAGAGGCCGAGCTCGTCGATGAGGTTCCTCAGCTTGCCTTCCTCGCGGCCGTGGCCGTAGATGCGCAGACCCCAGTCGGGACGCTCCCTGACGACCTCGCCGAAGGCGCGTATGAGGACGTCGTAACGCTTGGCGGGTGCGAGCCGGCCCGCGGCCACGACCCACTTGCCGCTGCCGTCCGCGGAACCGACGTCCGGCTCGGGCACGCTGTTGGGCAGCGATTCGACATGCACGCCGGGCAGCCGCAGGGTCCTGCGGTAGTCGCGGGCGTCGGCTTCGGTCACCGTGGTGACCGCGTCGAGACGGGGATAGGTCCGGCGCAGCAGGCGCTTCAGCCGCGCGGGATGCGTGGCGAGCGTCAGGTGCTCCTGCCCCAGACGCACGGTGCCACGGCGCGTCTGCCGGGCCACGTGCACGTTGAGTCCGGGCCGTGTGCCTACGACGACATCCGCCTCGGTGCTGCCCAGGTATTCACCGATCAGGCGGTCGGTCAACGCGCTGTGCCGGGCGTACTGTCCGTCGGCAACCGGGAAGACCCGGGCGGGAAGCGCATGTTCGGGATCATCGCCCATGTAGCCCGGTCTGTGCCGCCGCATGTCGACCAGCGATGTCAGCCGTACGCCTTTGCCCGGCTCGAAGAACGGTCTGTCCCGGTACCGGAAGACCGACACGACCTCTACCTCGTGCTGCTCGGCGAGCGCCTGCGCCAGATTGAAGGTGGTGCGGACGGTTCCCCCCATCCCGTACGCACTGAAGATCAAGAAAGAGATACGCATTTTACCCATTCACCCTAGATGCGGCTCATGCCCGACCATTCGCTGCAGTTCCTTCACCGCAACGACGAAGTGACACGTCATTCCGCAGTTCGCGAAATATCGACCCCGGACCGGATTCGCCGACCGGGACGTTCACTGTGATGACGACAAGCCCGGATTTGTTCACGGGATCTTGTCCGCACTCTGTAACAGCCGCGCGCCGCTGATCGGCGAGGTCCTGAGGACCGGTCCGGCTGCGCCGGCCGGGCAGGGCAAGCTGCCCAGCAGCGCTTCGACCGCGTGGACGAAGCGCGAGAGGCCCGTTCGTGACCTGTGCGTTTCGCGTCGCGGTGAAGCACTGAAACAGTGAAGCGGCCCACTCACCGAAGTGCGCGGCCCGAGCCCTGAATGATCGCACCAAGGGCCCCCGGTCAGCGAATCCTGAGCGCTACCGGCCGACGACACCGAACCGCGCGCCTGTCCCGGACAGCGCTGCTCCCGTGAGCGCTGCCCCGGTGTCGGAACCACGCCGGCGAAACCGGCACCCCTTGCCGCTCGGGTGCCCACACCGGGGCATCCCGACGGCCTCGCTCACAACGCCCGACCCCAGCGGCCCCAACAACCGGCACGGCCGGCACAACCGGCCTGCCTCTCCTGTCTCGCGGCACGTGACCGGTCAGCGAAGCCGAGGGCTTCCTTACCCGCGTTTGGGAAGCGCGCGGCGGGCTACCCGGCAGGAGCGTCCGCCCGTCGATACCGGACGAAGGCGCCGGAGAGTTGAAGTCACAGCTCCCGGTGCCGCCCGTAGCGAGCCCACCCAGCAGTCACTACCGGTCGCTGAGACCTCTCAGCGCGCGGCGCAGCTCGCGCTGCATCTCCTCGGACAGGTGCCCGTCCTGTGCCGTGGCGACCAGGGCCACGGCCACGTCCCGGAGTTTCACGTTGCAGTGCTGCGATACGTCCACCAGCACGCCCCAGGCTCTCTCGCTGGAGCACCGCGCCAAGGCCATCACCATGCCGCGCGCCTGGTCGATCGCGGCACGGCTCGACAGGGCCTTGCTCAGCTGCTCGTTCTTGGCACGCAGTTCGAGGACCTCGGCGACGAGAGCCACGGCCTCTGTCGAAGCCGTGGCCGCCCACAGCCGCTGTTCTTCATAGGGCGTGGCCGCTTGATGCATGATGTTTGCCTCATAACGCAGTGACGCGAGCAGTGTTCCGCTGGCCCCCGGGGGATACCGCCGTGGTCAGCGTCGGGCCAGTTGCCTCTCGCCGGCCGCGCCGTGCTCGTAGGGCAGCCCGTAGTGCTCGAAGATCGCTTCCTCGTCCCCCGCCGGCAGGACGTCGTCGGTACCGATCGAAGGGGCCGTCTTCACCAGCGCCTTGGCGTAGGTGACCTTGAGGTAGCCCGGACCGGCGATCGCGTCTGCGAGGGGGACGAAGATCAGACGGTGCCGCGTGGGCAGTCCGGTGCGCACCGTGGCCATGGCGGGTTCGTCGGTCGCGGTGTCCACATAGACCGCTTCGAGGACCCCGACCTTGTGCCCCTCGGTGTCGATGACGTCGAGGCTGCGCCACTCGCGGACATCGGCTGCGTGGATCATGACGTCTCCCTCCTGGAAGCCGCGCCTCGTCGGCGCGGCGCTCAACGCCGGTCTGCTGTATGGAAACGCCGGTCTGCTGTGTAGAGCCGCACCAGTGCACGGCGCAGCGCCCGATGCATCTGCTCGGGGAGCGGCTCGTCCTCCGTGGTGGCGACCAGGGCCGCGGCGACTTCCCGGAGTTTGAGATCGCACTGCCGCGCGACCTCCACCAGCAGCCCCCTCGCCGCCCCGCGACGGCACGGGGTCAGGACCATCACCATGCCGCAGGCCCGATCGACGACCGCGCGGCCGGCCATCTTCCGACGAAGCTGATCGTTCTCGGCGCGCAGCGCGGCTGTGTCCTGCTCCGTTCCCTGGCCCGTGTCCTGCCCCCTGGGCTCACTCCCCCATGCGGCCTCGGCCCTCAGATGCCACCGCTCCGCGTGGATCGTGGTCGTCCGCTGCATGAACACACACCTCTTATCGGGTTCGCGGTGTCCGGCCCGGCCGAAGCCGCTCCCGGGCATCCGGGCGGCAGGCTCCTCGCGGTCACCTGTCATGTTCGCGGTCCCGGCGGTCCCGGCGGTTCCAGCGCCCCCGGCGTTGGCGGCTGTAGCGGCGGTCCCAGCGGTCCTCACGATCCCGGTGGTCCCGGTACTCCCCGTAGTCGGAATCGTGACCACGCCCCCTGCCACGACGCCGGTTCCGACCGGGGCCAACGAGCGCGAAGGCGAGCACGGCCGCGGCCACCCACCACAGGGCGTTGAGGAAACCCAGACCGAAGAGGACCAGGAAGAGGAGAGAAAACAAGACGGTCACGGCGGGCCTCCCCGCGGGCAGAACGATGCGTCGCTGCCGGGGTCAAGGGCCTCCTCCTCAGCGTACCCCGCCCGGGAACCGCGGATACTTCGCGGCGTCGACGCGAAGTGCCGGGCGGAGATGGCTACTTGACGCCGGGTCGGGCTCCGCTGCGACGGCTGGCGTGCGCCGCGCCGGTCCCCCGGCAGCGCCGAAGCAGCAACCACGCGCCTCTGGGCGCACCCTGCGCATCGCTGCCCGGGGCCCGCCCCGTCACCAACGGGGCCCGTTCCGCAACCGTCGATCGCCACGCGATCCCGGGTGAGGAGCGATGCGCTCCCTACGGGTAGCGCCCTGCTGCCCGCCACGTCGCGCGCACCTGACCACAGGCGGTACGCATGTACGCGCTGCCCGTTCCGGCACCGGCCCCTTCGCCCTGCTCACCATCGGCACGAGCCTTGCCTGGCAGGAGCCTTGCCCGGTGGGAGCCTTGCCCGGCGGGAGCCTTGCCCGGCGGGAGGACACGTCCTGCCAGCGGCCTAGCCGGTCGAACCCCCCGCCGCCGCTTTCTTCTCGGGGCCATCCCCGCGTGCGCGGGGAGCAGGCACTCTCCCTGCTCATCGAGGCCGCGTACCTGGGACCATCCCCGCGTGCGCGGGGAGCAGTCTTGCTGACCTGGGCGTTTACCGGGGGAAGCGGCCCTCCTGAGCAACAAGTAGGGACTCGGACATTTCCACCACCCGGTGAACGAACCGCAACTCTACGGGGAAGTCATCGCGTACCGCACCCGCAGGCCGCACAGGGCCGCAGCCCGTGGTGACGAAGCCGCCAGGTTGCCCGCCGGGTCGAACGTGGTGGGCGCGCCCGCCAGGTCGGACGTGGGTTGGGTGCCTCCGCGTTGCGGGCCGAGGCATCGCCGTGGGCCGCCTTCGAACTCCGCTCCGTAGGGATATGCGGAGCGCACGCGGCCATACGCCCTCCTCGGCCCGGCGACCGGACGACCGGGCCAGCCAGGCTTGCTCCGGGTCGGCGGCGGAATGCGCCCGTCACGTAACGGAAGGGCGGATCGTGCACGCGACGACCGGCTGCGCGCAGGCGCGTCAGGGCACATCGCGGACTCCGAAACGCGCTGGCCGCGCGCCCGGTCGGGGTGGTGCCGGGTGCGCGTCCCGGCGGTGGGTGACAGGCGGGCTGGGCCCGCTGTCCGCCATCGCGTAGCCGTACCGCGGTACTCGGACGCGTACCTTTGCTACAGAGGTACGGCGGCACCGGGGAGTTGCATGAAACCTGATCAACCCTCTGCTCCGCGTTGAACAGAAGGGACTTGTGCAGATGGGGAACACTTCTTCAGCCCGCAGGGCTGTGTCTCCGCAGTTAGTCGATCTCGGCCGATTCTTGATGACGCGTCGCGCCGAAGTGACGCCCAGGCAGGTCGGTTTCCCCGACGCCGGCAAGCGCCGCACTTCCGGGCTGCGTCGGGAGGAAGTCGCCTTGCTCGCCGGGGTCGGCGTCTCCTGGTACACGTGGATCGAACAGGGCCGGGCGGAGAACGTTTCGGGGAACGTGCTGGACTCCATCGCCCGCGTGCTCCAACTCAGCGAGAACCAGCGGCTGTACATGCGTCAGCTGGCAGGCGTCCAGGCGGTTCCGCATCCGCCGGCCGCGAAGCTGGAGGCCGAGCCGATGCGCCCGTTCGTGGACAACTGGTGGCCCAACCCGGCCTATATCGCCGACCACGCCTGGAACATCGTGGTCGCCAACGCCGCCGCCCAAGCGCTCCTGGGCATCGACGCGGCGCAGGAGGCCAACGGCCGGCCCTACAACGTGCTGCGGGAGTTCTTCACCAGCGAGCACGTGCGCTCGGCGTTCCCGAGCTGGGAGGAGGCCGCGCCGACGCTGGTCGCCCGGTTCCGCAGCCACGCCGCGCAGCATCTCGACGAGCCCGCCATCCCGGCGCTGGCCGATGAACTCCTTTCGGTGAGCCCGTACTTCGCCGAGCTGTGGCACCGGTACGAGGTGGTGGAGGACTCCTGCGGCCCTGAGGTCCTGAGCCACCGTGACGTGGGCGAACTCCACTTCACCCGCGCCACCCTCGACTTCACCCGGCGCATCGCCATGCGGATGACGGTCTTCCTGCCCACGCCTGGCACCGGCACGGAGGCGGCGCTCCGGCGGCTCTCCCATGTGACGCTGTCCCAGGGCATGAACACCGTCGATCCGCTCGGCGAGACCCGGTGACCGGGTCCGTCAGCAGCCTGGCCCCGATGAAACCGGTGAGCGTCACGGTCGGTACCCACCGGCTGACGTATCTGCCCGACGGGTACGTGCAACTGCACCCGCGCACGTGGTACCCGGCGTCGCCGGACTCGTTCTGGTCGGGCAAGGGGGACCATCTCGACGCGGACGGTTGCCTCGTCGGCTCCGTCGGCGCCCTGCTGGTGGAGTACGGGAACCAGGCGATGCTTGTCGACACCGGCTTCGGTCCCGCCCGTATCCCCGCCGACCGCACCATCGCGCCCCTCGGGCGGATCGAGGGCGGCGCGCTTCCGGCCAGCCTGGCCGCCGTGGGCCGCACCTTCGCTTCGGTGAGCTGCGTCGCGTTCACGCACCTGCACGACGATCACGTCGGCTGGGCCACCGATCCCGGTCTCCGGAACGCGCGGTTCGTCACGTCGGCCGAGGAGTGGCGCGGCGAGCCTCGCGCGGTCGCCGGACACGCCGCCGCGGTGTCGGACGGCGAGGAGATCTTCCCGGGCGTCCGGGCGCTCGCCACACCGGGCCACACTCCCGGACACCTCTCCTACGTGATCGGGGGAGAGGGGGCGGGAGGGGAGCCGGGTGGCGCGCGCGCCGTCGTCGTCGGCGATGTCCTGCACTCCCCCCTGCAACTGGCCGACCTGTCGTGGAACGCGTTCTCCGACACCGATCCCGCGCGGGCGGTGCACAGCAGGAAGCGGATCGTCGCGGAGCTGTCCCGGCCGGGCACGATCGGATACGCGGGCCACTTCGCCGGCGCGGTCTTCGGGCGACTGGCCCTGCACGATGAGCCCTGTCCTGGGGTGTCCCATCCCGGGGCGCCCGCTCCCGAGGCATCCGATCGGGAGGTGTCCGACCCGGAGGTGTCCGATCCCCGGGCATCCGCTCCCGAGGCGCCCGCTCCCGAGGCGCCCGACGGCTCCGTGCCGAGCAGCGGGCCGCGGCGACGCTGGGAGCCGCTCACCGCCTGAGCCGGACGGGACAGGGCGGGACGGGACGGGGCGAAGGCCGGGAGATGCGCCGCGTGTCTGCCCCGACCGTACGTTCACGGTCAGGTCAGGTCAGGTCAGGGCCGTGTCCAGGCACGCCCCGTCCTGCTTCCTCCCGTGCGCCGGGGCGGGTTCGCGGCGTGTCTGTTGGCGCGACCAATATGTTGTCTGCGCACTGGCAGATGGTGCGGGCCGCCCTGAGGCTGGGGACATGTCCTCGACGGTTACCTCCCCGACGTGCCCGACGTCCTCGGCATCCCCGACGGCTCCGGCGTCCTCGGTGTCCCCGACGGCTCCGGCGTCCCCGGCACTCCCGACGGCCCCGGCAACGCCGGTCGCCTCGCGCCGTCTACGGGCCATCGCCGGAAGGTTCACCACCGGAGTGGTGGCCGTGACAGCGCTGCGCGAGGAGGACGACACCCCGGTAGGGCTCGCTGTCAACTCGTTCGCCTCGGTGTCACTGGAGCCGCCGCTCGTACTGTTCTGCGTGGCCAGGACCAGCACCAGCTGGCCCGGCGTACGGTCAGCGGCACGCTTCTGCGTCAACATACTCGGCGAGGGGCAGCGCCAGCTCAGCACGCGCTTCGCGACGAGCGGCGCCGACAAGTTCAGCGGCGTGCCGTGGACGCCGTCGCCGGGCGGAGGGCCCGTGCTCGACGGGTCCATCGGCTGGATCGAGTGCTCCGTCGAGGAAGAGGTCCCGGCCGGGGACCACACCGTCGTCCTCGCCCGCGTGCACGACATGGACGCCCCTCGCGAGGGCTCCCCCCTCGTCTTCTTCCGCGGGCTCTACGGGCGCTACGCCCAGCTCTGACGCGGTCGGCACCGGCAACGAGCCCCGGCCCGGCTCCGGTTCCGGCCCGTCCGGCCGCAACTCCGGCCGCAACTCCCTCTGGTCCACTCCGCATTCGTTCGAAAGGAAGATTCGTGGCGCACAACGCTGCCCCGCTCGGTGTGGGGATCGTCGGACTCAGTGCGAACGGTGGCTGGGCCGCCCGCGGGCATCTGCCCGCGCTCTCCGCGGCCGGAGGCTACGAGCTGCGCGCGCTGACCGCGTCCTCGCCCGAGTCGGCGCGCAAGGCCGCCGCCGCCTTCGGGCTGCCCGACTCGGCGGCCGGGACGGACGCCGGTGCTCTCGCAGCCCGGGACGACATCGACGTCGTGGTCGTCACCGTGCGGGTGCCCCGCCACCGGGAGCTGATCCTTCCGCTTCTCCGTGCCGGCAAGACCGTGCTGAGCGAGTGGCCGCTCGGCAACGGACTCGCAGAGGCCGACGAACTCGCCGCGCTCGCGGCCGAGTCGGGCACCCGGACGGCCGTTGGCCTCCAGGCACGCTCCGCGCCCGTGGTCCGTTACCTGCGGGACCTGGTCGCCGACGGATACGTGGGCGAGGTCCTGTCCACCACCCTGGTCGGTTCGGGCGGCGGCTGGGGTCCGGCCGTTCAGGAGCGGTCGGCCTATGTGGCCGACCGCGCCAACGGCGCCACCATGCTCACCGTTCCCTTCGGGCACACCCTCGACGCGCTGACCATGGTGCTCTCCGGCTTCGACTCGTTGTCAGCGACCACCGCCACCCGCCGCCCCGAGGTCCGGGTCACCGAGACCGGCGCTTCGCTGCCCATGACGGCCGAGGACCAGATCGCGGTGACGGGGCAGCTTTCGGGCGGGGCCGTGGCCTCCCTGCACTACCGGGGCGGCTCGTCGCGCGGCACGAACTTCCTGTGGGAGATCAACGGAACCGAGGGCGACCTCGTGGTGACCGGCGGCTCGGGCCACCTCCAGTTCGGGCAGGTGGAGCTGCACGGCAGCCGCGGCGAGGAGGCCGAACCCCGCCGGCTCACGGTGCCGGAGAGCTACGAGCTGGTGCCCGGTCTGGACGGGCCCGCCGGGGTCGTCGCCAACGCGTACGTCCAGCTGCGCACCGACCTGACGGAAGGCACCTCCCTCGTGCCCGACTTCGCACACGCCGCGGCGCACCACCGGCTGCTCGACCGCATCACGACGGCTGCCCGCACCGGCACCCGCGCCTGACCACTCTCCCTCCTCCCCCGCACCCGCACCGCACCCGCACCCGCACCCGCACCCGCCGGCCACGGGTCGGCCTGGGCCGCCCCGGGCCACCGCAACATGCCCGAAGAACACCGTTTTCCCACCAACTGAGGAGCCCTCATGCACACCGGCTTCGGAGCCTTTCTCTCCCCCCTGCACGCCCCCGGCCAGGACCCGCACCTGACCATCCGGCGGGACCTCCAGCTCGTGGAGCATCTCGACGAGCTGAACCTCGACGAGTGCTGGTTCGGCGAACACCACTCGCTGTCCTGGCCGACGATCGGCGCCCCCGAGACCCTGATCGCCGCGGCGGCCGAGCGCACCCGTCAGATCAAGCTCGGCAACGGCGTGGTGACGCTGCCGTTCCATCACCCGTTCCATGTCGCCACCCGGACGATCATGCTGGATCACCTCACCCGTGGCCGCTACATCCTGGGCGTCGGCCCCGGTGCCACGCCCAACGACGCGCACATGCTCGGGCTCGACGCGGGCGAATTGAAGCGCATGGCGCGCGAGGCGATACCGACCATCCTGGAGCTGGTCAACGGCGAGGAGCGGATCTCCGAGAAGACGGACTGGTACACGCTCCAGGACGCCAAGATGCAACTGCCGCGCTACAGCAAGCCGGGCATCGAGATGGCGATCTCCAGCGTCGGCACGCCCAACAGCCCGCAGATCGCGGGCCAGTACGGGCTCGGCCTGCTCTCCTTCGGCGCGGCGCCCCCCGGCTGGCCGTCCACGGATCTCGCCCAGCAGTGGCGGTACGCGGAGGAGTCAGCCGAGGAGCACGGCCAGACCGTGGACCGGCGCAACTGGCGGATCGCCATACCCCTGCACATCGCGGAGACCCGCGAGGAGGCGTACCGCGACGCGCGGGCCGGCTTCGGCAAGTGGCTGCACGGGTACTGGGGCGAGTCGGTCGGCGCGGACGTCGCCGCGGGCCTGGAAGGCGTACCGGAGTCGCGGGAGCTGGAGACGACCGTCGAGCAGGGCCGCGCGATCATCGGCTCGGTCGAGGACGCCGTCGAGGCGATCCAGCGGCTCCAGGAGACGACCGGCGGGTTCGGCACGTTCCTCACCTACGTCGTGAACTGGGCCTCGTTCGACAAGGTCAAGCGCAGCTTCGACCTGCTGGCGAGCGAGGTGGCCCCGCGGTTCACCGGGTCGGCCGAGCGCGGCCTCGACTCGATCCGGTGGAGCAAGGAGAACCGGGCCGTCTTCCCGCACACCGAGGCGCTGCGCAAGCGCCTCAACGGCGCCACGAGCTGAGCCCGTCCGGCGTTGCCACGTTCCGAAGCTCCCGAGCTCCGAAGTCCCGCGTTCCGAAGACCCGCGTTCCGAAGTCCCGCGTTCCGAAGACCCGCGTTCCGAAGACCCCACGCCCCGAGGGGAGTTCCTACGCCCCGACGGCAGTTCCCACCTTCGTTCCGACATGTGTGAACGGGATTCCTGGGTACTGACTTCACCGTGCACCGATCACCGCACACAACGGAACAGTCAACTCCAGTACCCGGGCTCCCTTTTCACCCCTGCGGGAAGCGTTCTGCGCTTCCCGCAGGTATGTGCAACCGACCTCTGCGATTGCAGCTCCCCGCATACCTGTTGTTCCTGGCAATACCATTAACGGACACTGGTACGTACCTGGTTTCCATGTGAATCTGGACCGGTGATCAAGCGAATAGCAGTAGTCGGCGCCTACGGGTCGGGGAAGACAACTCTCTCCACGGCGCTCGCCCATCTGACCGGTCTTCCGCGTACCCACGGGTCTCCTATGAGGGAGCCGCTCGGCGGTGAAGGACACAGCGTCAACAACTGGACGAACGGCCAGTTGATGCAGTTGACCGTGCACCGTTACGCCGAGCGGCTGCTCGGTGAAGCAGCACAGCCGCAGGGGTTCGTCTCCGACGGCTCCACCGTGCACGAGTGGGTGTACGCGAAGCTGCGGCTGGTGGCCGGTTCCAGCCCGGGTACCGAAATCCCCCTGGAGAACCGCCACCGGAGCACCGAGACCGCGGTGCTTGAGGCGGCGGTCGACGACATCGGGCTGCTGATGAAGCGCCACGCCCGCACCGCCTACGACATCTTCGTGCACGTTCCCGTCGAGTTCGGACTCGACCCGGACAACCGCCCGGTCAACGAGAACTTCCGGCGCCTTTCCGACGCCCTGCTGCTGCCGGCGCTGGAGGCGACGGGCGTGCCCGTCCGCACGGTCGACGGAGACCTCGCCGACCGCCTGAAGCAGGCCGCCGAGCACCTCGGGGTCGCGGAGACGGCGGTCATGGACGTCGAAGAGGCCGTACGTCTCACCACGACACCCACCCGCGAGTAACCACCCATCCCACCAGGCCCGTTGGGCTTTCTCCTGCAAAGGTGACACCTCTGTGACGGCTCTCGAAGTCCCCAGTTTCAAGGACAATCCAAAGCTCAAACTCGCGATTTCCGGCACCTATTCGACGGGAAAGTCGACCACCACCGAAGCCCTTTCCATAGCGACCGGAATTCCCCGTACCCACGCCAAGACCTCCCGCGAGCTGCTCGTCGACCTCGTGCCGGGCAAGACCGTCATGGAGCTGAACGCGATGGAGCTGGTGAAGCTCGGTCTGCGGCGTTTCGAGGAGCGCGTGCACAACGAGTCCAGCGGTGACGCGTTCATCTCGGACGGCGGTGTCTTCCACGAGTGGGTCTATTTCGAAGGCCGTATGCGCGTCGGTATCAACCCGGGCGCCGACTGGTGGATCAAGGGCATCAAGAAGGTCGTCGGCCTGCCGGTGAAGCACTTCTACCAGCGCTACACCGACACCCTGGGTGAGATCACCCGCTCCCGCGCCAAGCGCGTCTACGACGCCTACGTGCATCTGCCGGTCGAGTTCGACATGGAGCCCGACGGCCACCGTCCGGTCTCCGAGAAGTTCCGCCGGCTCTCCGACGACCTGCTGGTCGAGGCGCTGGACCGGATGGACATTCCCTACCGCATCGTCGGCGGCCCGATCCCTGACCGCATCGAGAAGATCGTGGAGATGTTCGACCTGCCGGTGGTCGTCCCGATCGAGGAGGCCATCGAGGAGGCGCGGCGCCGCGTCCTGGCCGACATCGAGGACCTGAAGGCCGACGCCCGCTTCCACGAGGCACGGCGCCAGAAGTCGCTCCCCCGCCGCATCGCCTACGCCATGCGGTACTGACCGACCGTTCGCGTCGCGTTCCCCTCCCCGGAGTTCCCTCCCCCTCTCCAAGTTCCGTCTTCCTCCCCGGAGTTCCCGACCGTTCTCCAAGTCCCGCGTTCCTCCCCTGAGTTCCCTTCCCCTCCTTCGAAAAAAGTCCCCCCTCAAGAAAGGAAACCGTTGTGTCCAGCAACGTGTCCGCACGGCCGCGACAACTGGGAGCAGTGCTCGCTCTGCTCGCCTTCGCCCAGATGATCATCGCCGTCGACTACAACATCGTCTTCGTCTCCCTCCCCCAGATCGGCGAGCACCTCGGCTTCAGCTCGCAGAACCTCCAGTGGGTGGTGTCGGCCTACGCGGTCGCCTTCGGCGGCTTCCTGCTGCTGGGCGGACGCGCGACCGACCTGTTCGGCCGCAAACGGATGTTCATCTTCGGCCTGTTCCTGTACGCGGCCTCCTCGCTGGCGGGCGGTCTCGCCCAGGAGCCGTGGCTGCTGATCGTGGCCCGCGCGGTGCAGGGCCTCGGCGGCGCGTTCCTCGCTCCCGCCACGCTTTCCCTGGTCACCACCCTGTTCGCGGAGGGCAGGGAGCGTAACCGCGCCCTGTCCGTGTGGGGCGCGGCAGGCGGCTCCGGCATGGTGCTCGGTTCCATACTCGGCGGTCTGCTGACCGACGCGTTCGGCTGGCCGTCGGTCTTCTACGTCAACGTCATTCTGGCGGGCGCCGGAATGGTCGCGGCGATGTCGCTCCTGCCGGCCGACCATGCCAAGACCTCGGGCGCCTTCGACCTGCCGGGCGCGGTCACCGGCACCCTCGCCTCCACGCTGTTCGTCTTCGCGCTGGTACAGGGCCCCGAGGCGGGCTGGGGCTCGGGGCAGGTACTGACCACGCTGGCCGTCGCCGTCGTGATGCTGCTGCTCTTCCTGCTCATCGAGAGCAGGTCCAAGGCTCCGATGGTCCCGCTGCGGCTGTTCAGCAACCGCAACCTGTCCACGGGCGCCGGCATCACCTTCCTGTTCATGGCCACCTTCGGTGCGCTGGCCTACTTCCTCACCCAGTTCTGGCAGGTCGTGCAGGAGTACAGCGCCTGGACCACCGGCTTCGCGTTCGTCGTCCCGTCCGGCAGCGTGCTGATCGGCACCATCGTCGGCGGCAAGTGGGCCACCAGGTTCGGCGTCCGCAACACCCTGTTCATCGGGCTCACCATGGGCGTCGCCGGCACCGTCGCGCTGGCGCTGACGCTGACGCAGGATGTCTCGTACTGGGTCCTCGCCCCGTCGCTCCTGCTCCTCTCGCTCGGCCAGGGCATCGTCTTCACGACCATGTTCGCCGCCGCGACCACCGGTGTGCAGGCGCAGGACCAGGGCATCGGCTCCGGTATCGCCACGACGGGCCAGCAGATCGGCGGTGCGGTGGGTCTCGCCGTGCTGATCGCCATCGCCAACTCGGTGAACGGCGGTGGTACGGGGGACACGGCGCAGCTGACGGACGGCATCATCACCGCCACCTGGGCGATCGCCGTGGGCATCGCGCTGACGTTCCTCGTGGTGCTCAACCTCAGCAAGCGGACAACCGGGACCGACGACCACATTGATCCCGCCCTGTCCGAGCCCGTACCGGGCACCCCGGAGCCGGTACAGGCCGCACACACCTCCTGATGCCGGGCCCCAGGTGACCGCAGGCTCGGGCCGTGCGACGGCCCGGGCCAGGAACCCAGCATGGTTCAGGAAGCCGAGGGGCACATCACAGCCGGACGCCGACGACACCCGGTCCACTTCTGCTGAGGGTCCCGGACGTCGCCGCCGTCGTTCAACAGCCGCACCCCGAAGGGCGATCGCTGCCTACGAAGGAAAGTCCATGACCGTCGCACCACCTCTGGTCACCTTGAGAACCGTTGACGATCTCCTCGGCGCACGTGAAGGGCGCTTCTTCGGCGAGGGTTTCAAGCGCGTGCACCACTCGCTGACCGGCATCGCCATTGACGACGGAACCATCACCGCCACGGCGGGCCTGGAGTTACCGGGCACCTGGTCCCGCAAGGGCGGGACCAGTCAGCGCCCTCACCTGTCCACCATCGACGTCATGCTGCTCGGCGCACAGCTGACCGGCCTGTACGCCGCACACGCGGGCCGGCTCGGCCCCGGCACCCCGTTCACGGTCCGCTCGTGCGTCATCAAGGCCGGGCGCAAGCCGCAGGAGGACGACCTCGACACGTTCGCGGTCTCCGGACGTCTGGTGGACGCGCCGGACGGCGGCACCGTGAACATGGAATGCCGGATCGGTCTGCTGACCGTACGCGTCGAGGCTGCCGTGGGAACCGGCCGGCCGGCGTGCGACTCCTGGCCCGGCGCGGGCCG
The DNA here is from genome assembly GCF_028657195.3 of Streptomyces iconiensis. Taxonomy (GTDB): domain Bacteria; phylum Actinomycetota; class Actinomycetes; order Streptomycetales; family Streptomycetaceae; genus Streptomyces; species Streptomyces iconiensis. Next base: position 48,071 of record NZ_JANCPR020000007.1, on the reverse strand, counting down.
TTACGGCTCAGCGGCCGAGCTTCCGGGCGTCTGGAACGACGCGCCGTTCGGCGTCCCGCACCGGGACCGGGCCCAGTTACTGACCGACGTGAAGGTGGACACGTCGGCCTCACTGGCGCGGGCGGACCTCGCGCTCTCACCGGGCGGCGAGGCGACCATGGTCGATCTGTTCGTCTCCGCACTCCAACTGGCCCAGGTCCTGCTGTACTCGCTGGACGACGTGGCCAGGGCCGACAGCAACACGCTCTGGATGCGCCGCACCGTCATCCGCGCGGCCGACGGCACGCGCCCTGCGGGGGCCGGCGAGAGCCGGTTCGAGGTGTCGCTGAGCGAGCCGAGGCTGCTGGAGAGCGCGCAGGGCACCTGGCGCAGCGCCGACGTGCTGACCACCTATGCCGGGCAGCGGCTGACCTGCTCCGTCGCGCACCTCCTGCCCGCCTGACGGCGGCCGGCCGCCGCTCCACGCCGGCGGTCTTCCCCGGCGCTCGGTCCCTTCCGCCCCTTCCCGCCCCTCCCCGGCCTTCACGTTCCCGGCCTTCACGGCTCTTCTCAGGAGGCGAGACGTCATGCTCCAGCCAGCGGTACTCACCGGCCTCGGTGCCTACCTGCCACCGCGCCGCGTCAACAACGAAGAACTCGCGGACCGTTTCGACACGACAGACGAATGGATCACCAGCAGGACAGGAATCCGCACCCGCCGCTGGGCCGACCCCGGCATCTCCACCGGCGACCTGGCCGTGGAAGCCGGTCACCGTGCGCTGAAGTCCGCCGGGCTCGCCCCGGAACCGGGCACCGTCGACCTCGTCGTCCTGGCGACCACGACCCCCGACCACCCCTGCCCAGCCACCGCGCCGGACGTCGCGGCCAGACTCGGGCTCGGCGCCCCGGCCGCCTTCGACATCAGCGCGGTGTGCTCCGGGTTCATCTACGCCCTGGACACCGCGGCCAACGCCGTGCTGGCCAGTCGCGCGCGCAACGCGCTCGTCATCGGCGCCGAGACGTACTCCACCATCCTCAACCCGAAGGACCGCACCACCTCCGTGATCTTCGGGGACGGGGCCGGCGCGGCCGTGCTGACGGCAGGTGAGGAGGGCCAGGACGGCGCGTTCCAAGGCTTCGACCTCGGCTCCGACGGCCAACAGAAGGATCTGATCCGTATCCCGGCCGGCGGGTCGCGGCAGCGCTCCCAGGGCACGGCGCCGGCACCGGGTGACGAGTACTTCACCATGCGGGGCCGCGAGGTGTTCCTGTCCGCTGTCCAGCGGATGACCGAGTCGTCGCAGGCGCTGCTGGACCGCATCGGCTGGACCACCGACAGCATCGGACACCTGGTCGGCCACCAGGCCAACTCGCGCATCCTGCGTGCCGTCGCCGAACAGCTCCGCGTCCCGGCCGAGCGCGCGGTGGTCAACCTCGACCAGGTCGGCAACACATCGGCTGCCTCCATACCGCTCGCCCTCGCCGACGCCGCGGCCGACGGCCGTCTCAAGGCCGGAGAGCGGCTGTTGCTCACCGCCTTCGGCGGCGGACTGACCTGGGGGTCCGCCGCGCTGACCTGGCCCGACATCGTCCCGGCCTGACCCACGCCTCCCACTGATCCGTTCCGGAACACCGAGGAAGGACACACCATGAGCATCCAGAATCAGATCCAGGCCCAGGCCCAGAACCAACCCAAGACCCAAACCCAGACCCAGATGCAGACCCAGACCCGGACGCAGGCCCAGCCCTGGACCCAGGCCCAGCCCGGGGCCGATGCCACTGTTCGTGAGCTGAGCCAGGAGGTACTGGCCACCGTCCGCGGCAAGTTCGAGGCGCCCCAGGAGTCCACGGCCCTCACCCCGTACGAGGACATGGAGTTCGACTCCCTCGTGCTCCTGGAACTCGCGGTGCACCTGTCGAAGGAGTACGGGGTCGAGGTCACCGACGCGGAGATCCTGGACGCCTCGGACGTCGCCCGTACCGCGGCCCTGCTCGTGGGGAAGGACGCACGGCCCCATGGCTGATCCGGCCCCGGCACCGCGCGGGGCGGCGTTCTTCGATGTGGACGGGACCCTGACCAGGGGCACCACGCTGTTCCGGTTCCTGGAGTACCGGTTCGCTTCCGAGGGCCGTGCCGCGCACACCTACCGGCACGAACGGCAGCGGCTGCGCGCGATGACGGCGGGAGGGCTGCCGCGTACGGAGACCAGCCGCGCGTACTTCGCCAGTTACGAGGGTCTCGACGCGTCCTACGTCGCGCAGCTGGCGGCCGAGTGGTTCCGCGGCGAACTGGCGCACGGCAAGTTCCTGCACGAGCCCACCGTGTCGGCCCTGCGCGAGCACCAGGCGGCGGGGGAGCCTGTCGTTCTCGTGTCAGGCTCCTTCCCGGCGGCGCTCGCGCCACTCGCCCGGCACCTCCGCGTGGACGCGGTGCTGGCCACGGAACCGGAGATCGTCGGCGACCTGTACTCGGGCCGCGTGCACACCCCGATGATCGGCAGCGCCAAGGCGGAAGCGGCCCGTTCCTGGGCACGGGCGCGGGGCGTCGATCTGACCGCGTCCACCGCATACGGGGACCACTCCTCGGACCTGCCGCTGCTGGAACTGTCCGGGCACGCCGTGCTCGTGGGCGGCGAGCCGGAGCTACGGGAACGGGCGCGGTGGGAGGGCTGGCGGCAACTGCCGCCGCCACGCCCCGCACCCGCGCTGCGGCTGCCCGCCGCGCTCACCCCACCGGACCCCGGCCCCGGCCCCAGCCCCGGCCCGCCACCGGATCCCTGTACGCCCTCGAACGCCGCCGGGGGGCTCCCGGCCTGACAGAAGACCAGGCCCCTGGCCGAAGACCAGGCCGGGACCAGCCCGGCCCCGCACACCACCCCGCGACTGGCTCTCCCCGAATCATCTCTTTCAGCACAGGAAGGACCCTTCGGTATGCGCGCAGTCGGAATCCTGGAATTCGGCGACCCCGAGGTGCTCGAAGTCGTCAACCGCGCCATCCCCGACCCGGGGCCTGGTGAGCTGCGAGTCCGCGTCGCCGCAGCCGCCGTCAACCCGACGGACCTGATGCTCAGGTCGGGTCAACTCGCCCAGTACGTAGCGGAGTTCGGCCCGCCATACGTACCGGGAATGGACGTGTCCGGGACCGTCGACGCGGCGGGCGCCGACACCCTGTTCGCGCTCGGCGACCAGGTCATGGCGTTCGTCAACCCGTTCCGCCCACAGGGGGGAGCGCAGGCCGAATACGTCATCGTCTCCGTCGAGGACACCGCACTCGTGCCGCCGGGCCTCGACCCGGTCGAAGCAGCCGGGCTGCCCATGAACTCCCTCACCGCCCACCAGGCACTCGGCCTGCTGGCGCTGCCCGCCGGGTCCACGCTCGCCGTGACGGGCGGCGCGGGCGCGCTGGGCGGCTTCGTGATCCAGCTCGCCACGCACCGGGGCCTGCGGGTCGTCGCCGAGGCGACCACGCAGGACGAGCAGTTGCTCAAGCAGCTCGGCGCGGAAATCCTCGTACCGCGCGAGGTGCAGCCCGGAAACGGGGAGGTGGCGGACCTCGCCGACCGGTACCGCTGGGCCGTTCCTGAGGGCGTGGACGCGGTGGTGGACGCGGCCGTGGTCGGCGAACCCGTACTCCGCGCCATCCGCGACGGGGGCCGGATCGTCACCTGCCGCCCCGGCCTCCTCGCCCTGGAGCGCGGGATCACCCAGCACGAGGCGAACGTCCTCGCCCACCCCCGCAAGACCGAGGCCCTCGCCGAACTGGCGGCGCTGGCCGCCAGGGGAACGCTGACCGTCCGTACGGCCTCCGTACTCCGACCCGAGCAGGCCGGCGAGGCGCACTGGCGCCTCGCGGGCGGCGGGGTCCGGGGGCGTCAGCTGATCACCTTCGACGAGCGGGAGCCCCACTGAGACGGAGCGCACGCCCCTCTCCCCCGGGGCGCCCGCAGACCTCCGGCACGATGAGGCCCGGGTTCGCCGGTTGGGCCGCCCCGGGTGCGGGGGCCTCCAGCGGGTCTATGTTCCGGCGACGCGCGGTGCGCGTTGTGGTCCGGCGATGCGCGGTGCGCGTTGTGGTCCGGCGATGCGCGGTGCGCGTTGTGGTCCGTCAACGCGCGATGCGTTGGTCCGCCCGTCCGCGCCAACTGCGGAATCCAGCACCTCTCCGCCCGCCGACCTGCCCTGTACCCGGGCCGGCTCAGTTCCGGCCACCCCAGCTCCGGCCGCCCCGAGCCCAGAAGTCGGAACCGCCGGCCGCTGGCCGCGCCCGGGCCCGGGCCCGGGCCCGCCCGACCTTCCCCTCGCGGACCGCGCGTTGCCCCGGGAGTACGGGCTTCCCGGGGCAACGGTTACGGCGACGTGAGGCTCAGCTCAAGTGGTGGATGGTGACGGTCACCGATCCGTCTTCGCCGGGGATGGTGTACTCCCCGGGGCCGTGGTACGGGGCGCAGCCGGCGGCGAGAACGTCGTCCCTGTTGATGCCGGTGTCGTCCTCCCCCACCTCAGCACACACCCCCCTGACGGAATGGTCGACGAACCTGTGTGTGACACCGGACTCCGGATAGCGCGGCAGAGTGGGGGTGTTGAGGTCCCGGTCCGGGTGCTCCCACAACGTCGTCTGCCGGCCGACCCCGTTCACGGAGACATAGCCGTACGGTTCGGGCAGGTTGTCGTTGTCTTTCTCTTGGGGGTTGGAGAACTCGATCGAGTACACGATCGGCCCAGGCCCCTGCGCCTGAGCCGGGCTGGTGCTCGCCATGCCGACCAGCAGCAGCGTGGCTGAGGCAACGGCCGCCAGGCGGCCTACGGATTTGGGACGCATCCCTGTCTCCTTCAACTTCGAGTAGTCGAGTGACTACGGAGCGAAGACTAAGGAAGGGGTACGGCCGCGACGCGAGCGCAGCAGATAAACCAACCTGGCGAATGAGGCCACTGCTCACTCCCGCCCCACCACGGTCGCGAGCGACCAACCTCCCCCGGAAGATGACCATTTCAGTGCGCCACCAGGACTCGCGGGTCGCGGGTCACCCTGACTGGCCCGAGGAGCAAGCCGTGGCCGCCGCCCCTCGCGGGGCGACATACGGCGCCAACCTCCGCTCGCAGCCCCACTGCTGCGGCGCGGATCGCTTACGCCCGTCTCGGGCATGCGGAGTACCGAGATTCTGCGGCCATCCCCAGGACGGTCTTGCTCACCCCATGGACCACCCCAGGAAGCTCAACCGCACCTTGCGGTGCGGATCGCCGACACTCGTGTCCGCCAACCTCCTTCAGAGCAACCGGAGCCCAGACTCCGAACTGGGCCTTGAGAGCTGCCCCTTCGTCCGGGCCGAAGAGGTCGTGGGTTCAAATCCCGCCACCCCAGCAGCTGAAGCACCAGGTGCCCGGCCGGGCCGGTCAAGAACTGCGGGTTCACGCCGTGGCGACGGCGCCTGCGCGGATGCACGAGACTGACGAGCGCGGGTTGGTGCGGCTGGCCGACGGTGAGAGGGAACAGCGCGAGGGCGACGGCGCATACGCGACTGTGCGATCTCACTCCCGCTGGGCTCGGTGCCGACACGGTCGGGCCTGTCGCTCATTCTGCCGCTGAAGAGCTGCAGGGCATGCGGGTCCCCGAGGGGGCCTCGCCTCTTGCCACCGCCGAAGTGTCCCTGCGCGCGGAGTGAGAGGCGGTCCTCCCTCTTGAGAGCCGCAGCCAAACACGCTCAGTGGCAGCAGACAACTGACGAGAAGGCGTGTGTAGGTCTCACATCCCGTGTCGGAATCTCATAGCCGGTGCCGGAAGAGAGCCGGATCCGACATGCCGCTGAGACGCGCAGGTCACGCCTGTAACTCGTCGCGGTCGTGTGGTGACACCGACGCCTGGAAGGCGAAACGCGGCGCCGGGAACATCCGGTCCGGCCGGCACGGTTGCATGGGTCGAGGGGGCGGCGCCGCGGACGGGGAACAGGGGGACCACTACGTCGCCCGCCCCACCAGGATCCGGGCCCCGGGGTCGCGGCATGCCCGCCGCGCACTCGGACCACGATGTATTCCAGCAGGAGGACTTTTTCATGACTGACCGTCCCTTGACGCTCATGGCGGTACACGCTCACCCCGACGACGAGGCCACCGGTACCGGAGGGGTCCTCGCGCGGTACGCGGCGGAAGGTATGCGCACGGTTCTCGTAACGTGTACCGACGGCGGTTGCGGTGACGGAGCGGAGGGTGTCAAGCCCGGCGAGCCCGGGCACGATCCGTCGGCCGTCGCCGTGATGCGCCATCAAGAACTCAAGGAGAGCTGCGACGTCCTGAAGGTCAGCCATCTGGAGACGCTGGACTATGCCGACTCCGGGATGAGCGGCTGGCCGAGCAACGACGCCCCCGGATCCTTCTGGCAGAGCCCCGTCGAGGAAGGCGCCGCCCGACTCGCGGAACTCATGCGGCACTACCGACCCGACGTGGTCGTCACCTACGACGAGAACGGCTTCTACGGGCACCCCGACCACATCCAGGCCCACCGCATCACGATGGCGGCGCTGGAGATGATCACGCTGACGCCGAAGGTGTACTGGACGACGATGCCCCGCTCGGTGATGCAGCGGTTCGGGGAGACCATGCGCGAGTTCCATGAGGACATGCCGGAACCGGATCCTGCCGAGGCCGCCGCGATGGCCGAGATCGGCCTCCCCGACGACGAGGTCACCACCTGGGTGGACACCACCCCGTTCAGCGGTCAGAAGTTCGATGCACTGGCCGCGCACGCCAGCCAGGGCGAGAACATCTTCTTGCTCAAGATGGGCAAGGAGCGTTTCGGCGAGTTGATGGGCATGGAGACCTTCCTACGTGTCAAGGACGCCACCGGCGCGCCCGTACCCGAGAACGATCTCTTCGCCGGATTGCGCTGATCCGCCCGTCCGACCAGGGCCAGGGCAGGGCCATTCCAGGACCAGGGAAGACTCGTCGGCCGCACAGCGCGATCGCGTGCGTCACACGCGCCCAGCCCCAGGGCCTTGTCCACGCGAGTTCCGCTCCAGCAGGCCGAGTTCCGCTCCGGCAGCCCGCATCCGGGCTCATGCCCCCCCCCGGGTTGTGACGCTCTGACCATGCGATGGACGGTGGTGCACGACGCCCTCAACGGTCTCGCCGGGTGGCAGTTGTCTACCGCCTGACACAACCCCAGGTCGCGGGACAGGACATGCGTCTCCGCACCGTCACGCAAGGAAAGACAACCCGCACCTTCCGGTGCGGGTTGTCGCTGTTCGTGCCCGCTCGTATCCGCTCGTCGCCGTTCGTATCCGCTCGTCGCCGTTCGTGTCCGCCAACCTCCGCCAGGCAACCGGCACGGTACCGGCGGCGGCACGTGCATGGCCGGTACGGGCGGGGAGGGGCCGGAGGAAGCCCCCCGGGGGGATCAGGTCGCGGAGACCGATTGCGTTGCCCGGTCCGTGGCGGAGTCGGCCGTGTCCTGGGGGGCCGGTTCGCTGCGGGGGCCGAAGGCGCGGCGTGCCGCGTAGGCGAGCAGGACGACGGCGAGGCTGCCGAGGCTGGTGAACAGCTGCGCCCGCTGGTCGTCGATCACTGCCATGGCCACCAGGACGGCGGCGAAGCCGGCCATCACCAGCCAGGTCAGGTACGGGAAGAGCCACATGCGCAGGGTCAGGCGCCCGGGGTCCTCACGCTCCAGGCGTCGCCGCATTCTCAGTTGGGAGATGCCGATCATGAGGTACATGAAGATCGCGACAGCGCCGGAGGAGTTGACCAGGAAGCTGAACACCGTGTCCGGTGAGAGGTAGGCCAGGATCACGGATATCCATCCGACCGCGGTCCCGGCGAGGATCGCGCGGACCGGCACCTGGCGCTTGTTGGTCTTCACCGACCACTTGGGAGCGTCACCGTGCGAGGCCAGTGCGAACAGCATGCGCGAGGAGACGTAGACCGAGGAGTTGAGCACACTCAGCACAGCGGTGAGGATCACCACGTCCATCACCGTGCCGGCGCCCTTGAGGCCGATCGCGTTCCACGCGGCCACATAGGGACTGGCCAGCACCTTTGCGCTGTCCCAGGGAACGATCGTGACGACGAGGACGATCGAGCCGACGTAGAAGAGGATGATCCGCCAGATGATGCCGGTGGTCGCACGCGCCACGGATCGCTGCGGCTCCTTGCTCTCGGCCGCGGCGATGGTGACGATCTCCGCGCCGCCGAAGGCGAAGATGACCACGACGATGGCCGAGAAGATCGCCGTCGATCCGTTCGGAGCGAAGCCGCCGTGCGAGGTCAGATGGGAGAAGTCGAGGGAACTGCCCGGCCAGGCACCGAAGACGTGGAGCCCGCCGACGATCAGGAAGGCCACGATCGCGGCTACCTTGACGGAGGAGAACCAGAACTCGAACTCGCCGAAGGACTTCACGGAGAACAAGTTGGTGGCCGTCATCACGGCCATCAGGCCCATGGCGAGTACCCACAGCGGCACATCGAGCCAGTTGTGCAGGATCGCGGCACCCGCGACCGCTTCGACGGCCACGATGATGACGTAGTAGTACCAGTAGAGCCAGCCGATGGTGAACCCGGCCCAGGGGCCGATCGCGCTCCGTGCGTAATCGGAGAAGGACCCTGTGGAGGGCCGTGCCACGACCATCTCACCCAGCATGCGCATGGTGCACAGCACGAGTGCCCCGGCGAGGCAGTAGGAGATGATCGCGGCCGGCCCCGCGGTCTTGATCACCGATCCGCTGCCCACGAAGAGCCCCGCACCGATCGCGCCGCCGATGGCGATCATCGACATATGGCGATTGCGCAGTGAACGGTTCAGCTGTGGTTGTTCTCTGTCCTGAGCGGCAGTGGGCATGGGTACTCCTGAGGGGGCAGGGAGCGGCCACGGGGCGTACCTCCGTGCGGTGCTCCGGGGTTGGGGGGCCCGCGGAACCGTGTCGGGCCGGGCGAGCGGGGCTGGGGGGACTCCGGGGACGGTGACGGTTCGGTCAGGTCCAGTCGTCCTCGCGACCGCCGCCGATCACCCAGGTCAGGGCACGGAAGCGGCGTAGCGCCTCGCGGGCGTCCGGGCTCTCCAGACGCACCCCGCGCGGCCCGGAGGCGGTAACTCCGGGAAGCGAGCAGGCGCGTTCCGCCTGGTGAGGGCTGTCCAGGTCGATCTCTACCACGTGCCCTGTGACCTCCGGCGCGGGGCATGTCGGTGGTGCGTTCAGCGCCGCTGCGGCCTCCCGGCGGATCTCGGCCGAGGTGGCAGCAGGGGTACGACAGACCGCCGCGTGGCGGGAGATCGCCTTCTTCACGGCGACGGTGCGGCAGCCGGGCGCGTACCCGGCGGCCTGGTGGCAGGTGGCATCGTCGCCGGTGACCAGCACCACCGGGACTCCCGCCTCGGCGGCCACCAGCGCGTTGAGCGCTCCCTCGTCGGCGGGGCGACCGTCGATACGGACCCCGAGGATGCTGTGCGAGAGGTACGTGTGCGCCAGGACGCCCTGCTCCCCCGCGCCCGTGTGGTAGCCGACGAAGGCCACGGCATCGACGCCGTCCTCCAGGCCCTGCATCATGCCGAGCGGCTTGTGGCGGCCGGTGATGAGCAGTGCGCGCGGATCCACTTCCTCGATGAGCACGTTGTTCATGCCGCAGTGGGCGTCGTTGACGATCACCTCGTCCGCTCCGGCATCGGCAAAGCCCGCGACGGCGGCGTTGACGTCCCCGGTGAGCAGGCGGCGGAAGCGCTGGTACTCCGGGGTCCCGGCCTCCACATCGGTGGGCAGAACTGTCCCGGTGGCACCCTCCATGTCAGCGGAGATGAGCACCCGCGTCATGCGATCACCTGCTCGTCACGGCCCGGCACGGTGTCCTCCGTGCCCGTGCCCGTGCCCGTGCCCGTGGTCGTGGTCCGGGCCGTGGCCGAGGACGTGCCCGTAGCCGAGGACGAGGAGGTGGAGGTGGAGGTGGACGTGCCCGTGGCCAGCGCCAGCAGGGCTTCGGTGTGCGCGGCTCCGCTCTCTTCGACCACCTCGCGCAGGCTCTGAGCCGACCGCACGGGGGCGAAGGTCACCCGCCCCTCGGCGTCCACGCGGTAGCCGTAGACGGCCGGCCGGGGAAGGGAGTTGTAGGAGAAGTGCGAGGAGAAGTAGTAGGCGCCGGTGTCGTACAGGGCGACGACGTCGCCCGGAGCGATGGGCGGAAGGTCACGTCCGACGGCCGTCAGATCCCCCGCGAAGCAGCAGGGGCCCGCGATGTCCACGGTCCGTTCGGGTCCCTGCTTGGCCTGGCCCCTGGCGTCGAAGACGCCGACCCTCAGCGGCCAGGCGTCCGGCATGAAGACGGTGCGGGTGGCCACTTGGGCCCCGGCGTGGGTGACCGCGATGTCGCGTCCGCCGGCCGACTTGGTGTACTCGACGTGGGAGGCGATGGTGCCGCTCTTGGCGAGCAGCGAGCGGCCGAACTCGGTGACCAGGGTGTAGCGGCCGTCGAACAGACCGGGCGCTGCGGCGCGCAGCTCCGCCACGTAGTCGGCGTAGCCGGGCAGGTCCTCGTCGGTGCTGAAGTCCACCGGCAGACCGCCTCCGATGTCCAGGCCGGTCACCTGGCGGCGCCCCAGCGTCTCGTTGATCTGCTCGGCCAGCTCGTACGCCGCCCGTACTCCCTGCGCGATGAGGGGCAGGGGGCACCCCTGCGAACCCACGTGCGCGTGCAGCCGATCGAGCCACGGCCGGGCGGCGAACGCCTCGATGACCGCCTCGACGGCTCCCGGGTCCCGGAGCGCGACGCCGAACTTGGAGGTCGCGGTTGCGGTGCTCATGGCACCGATGGCTCCCGCACCGACCTGCGGATTGACCCGTAGCCCGATGGGGCCGGTGGCGTCCCGGCCGTCCAGCAGGCGGTCGACCCGGGCGAGTTCCTGGAAGTTGTCCAGGTTGACGGCGATGCCGTGGCTGAGCGCGAACTCCAGTTCCTCCACGGTTTTCGCCGGGCTGTCGAAGACGAGTTGGTCGTAGTCGAAGCCCGCGGCAAGTGCCTGGTGCAGTTCGCCGGGTGAGGCCACCTCACACCCCATTCCGGCCTGCGCGAGCAGCCGCAGCACGGGGACGAGGCCGCATGCCTTGGCCGCGAACGTGTGCTGCACCGTCGCCGGCCCTTCGAACGCACGGTGCAGGTCGGCGACGGCGGCCCGTACCCCGTCCACGTCCAGGAGGCCGATCACCGGCGCGTGCGGGCCGAGCAGTTCCTCGGCGACGGCGGCCTTCAACGCCGCCTCGCGGGCCGTTCGCCGTCGATTGGCCAGACCGGAAGTCACGTGCACCACACCTCGATACCTACGTCGGAAGAGACGCGACCCGTCCTGCGCATGTGACGCCGCTGGGCACCCCGGAGGGAGCTGCCCGGACGAACGCGAGTCGCCATGACAGTTTCAACGGAGGGGAAGGGAACGTCTTCAGCTCGGACGACCATGTCCGAGCTGCACGGATGTGCTCCCCGACAAGAGAATGATCATGAAGCCGACGCGCATGTCCCGCGCCTGCCCGCCCCGTTCACGGCACTCGCCCCGTTCGAGGCACTCCACCCTGTCCGAGGAACTCCACCCCGTTCAAGGCATTCCTTCCTGTTCACGGCGTGCGGCGGGCCAGGCGCAGTCCGATGTCCGCCAGCAGCCGTCCGTCGGCGTCACCGAGATCGACACCGAACAGTTCGCGGGCCCGACGGAGCCGGTAACGCAGCGTGTTGGGGTGGACGTTGAGGCGTGCCGCGGCCTTCGTGGTGTCACCGAGCGCGTGCAGGTAGGCCGCGGCCGACGCGCCGTACTCCGAACCGTGCACCTGGTCGTGCGCGACCATGTCATGCACGGGTCCCGACATGTCCCGCCACAGCGGCTCCAGATGATCCATGACACGCAGCAGCGCGGCCGGCGACGCGACCTCGCCGTGGAGTGCCCAGGCCGATTCCACGGAGGCCGCCGGGCCCGCCGACGCACGTTGCCGCAGGACCCGCACCACGAGTTCGGCCGCCTCCCGGGAAGCGGGCAGACCGGTCAGGTCCCCGGCCGCAGGGCCCACCCCCGCGAAGACCACGGTGCGCGGCACCGAACGCGCCGTCGCCACCAGTCGCCGCACCGGTTCGGCGGTGTCTTCCGTCGCGGGAACCAGGACGAAGAGACGCCGGCCCGAGCGTGCCGTCACGCATCCCCGCCGGTGGGCAGCTGCCTGCAGAGCCAGTACGTCCAGCACTCGTTGCTCGGCCGTTTCGACGGGTGCGGCGATGCCGTCGCCGTCCGTGCCCCGGACCGTGGCGTCCAGCGTCCTGGTGTCGTGGGCCTCCGCCACCACCACGGCGTAGGACCGGTCGGGCGCCAGACCAAGGAACTGCGCGGCCTGCTCGACGTCGCCGTCCCCCGCCAGCAGCGTCCTTACGGCTTCTTCCTGTCTCCTGGCCGCCTCCCGGCCCCACGCCCTGTGGTGGACCAGGTGCGGCACGGCGGCGCGTGCCGCGGTGCGCAGCGCCGCCTCCGACTCCTCGGAGAGCGGAACCCCGTCGGCGGCTGCCCAGATCGACCCGAGGACCTCGCTCCCGTGCCGCACCGCGACGGCCAGGCGCTCGGCGTACGGGCCCTCGGCGGGCCGCCGAACCGCGCCCTCGGCGCTCCACAGTGCCCGGAAGAAACCACTCTCGCGCAGCTCCTCGACGCGCCAGCGCGGAACCTGCTGGCCCAGGATGGTGAGTCTTCGCATCGAGTCGGGTTCGCTGTCCATCCGGGAGTACGCCAGAACCCGCGACTGCGGATCCTCGATGGTGATCGCACCGCCCACCAGGTCCGCCACCGTGTTGGCCAGACCGGACAGGTCCCCGAGCCGCAGCCCGTCCACGGCCTGCGAGCCGGTCTCGATGCTCTGCGCCAGGGCGGTACGCAAACGGCCCAGCACGTCGGTCCAGCCGATTCCGGGGCCCCGGGTCAGCAGCGCGGTACGCCCCTGCGCAGCCGCTCCGGCGAGCGCCGGGTGCACACCCTGCGCACCGCACCGCATGACCACCGCGGTAGCCCCCGCGTGGCCGGCCGCGCGTACCACCTCCTCCGCCTCCGGCGAGGTGGCCTCCAGACCCACCGCGAGCAGCACCAGTCCGGCCGCCTCCCTGGAACTGCCATGCGCGTCCCCCGGATCGTGCAGCACCACATCGGTCACCGGCACGTCGGTACCCCGTGGCGCCACCGCCACATCCAGGACACCGGAACCGGTCTGCCGCAGTATCTGTGTCAGCGTGGGCCCGTCGGCCATGGGGCCCGATGCGCTCGTGTTCATCCGGCCATCATGACGCGTGGCCAGGGCCGGGGCGGGTGCGCGGGGAGCAGGACAGCTTGCCGCTGTGGTTGAGCGCGACGTGGGGTTCATCCCCGCGTGCGCGGGGAGCAGTCTCGCTGCCCTGCACGTTTATCGGGGTGCAGAGTACGGAGATTCTGCGGCCCCCCAGGGACGATCTTGATCGCCATGGATTCACCCCAGAAAACTCAGCCGCACCTTCCGGTGCGGGTTGTCGACGTTCGTGTCCGCCAACCTCCGGTAAGGCAACCCGACCCTACCTGTCCGCTCCAGGGTCGATTCGGTCCGGAGCGACATGAAGGTCAAGTACAAGGAGACCGCCCGGGGCGGCCTCGCGGTGAACGTCATCGAATGCTGAGCGCGGCACCTCTGACCAGGTGATTCACGTCTTTCAGCTCTGTCACGGGCTTACCCTTCTGTACGGCGGAAAGTCCCCCAGAAGTCCCTGTGACAGAGCTGAAAGTCCCTGAGAAGTCCCTGGGTTGTCCCTGCCAGGTTTGGTCCGTGCCCCGGTCCCGGCCATCGGCCAGCTACCTGCCCCGTTCGGATACGGATCGGCCCCCGGGTCTGTTTCCGGTGCCTGCAACTCATGTGAGGGAGCCGTCCGTCGGCCAGCGTTCGACACGAGAGAGGCGGAGAAACTTTGCCCTCCGGCACCTGACCGCCGCCGTCTTGTAGCAGGTTTCGCCCCGTCTTCTTTGTCACCCCTCGGTGCTTGACTGCCCACGCTCGGCAGTAAACGGTCATCGGGGAGAGGCATGCAACGCGACAACCGACCAGCTACGGGAACCACCACGCTCAGCACACTCGTAGAGGCGCAAGGCGGTCCCGAATCCTGGGGAAAGGCGGAAGTAGAGTTCGCCGCCCGCGGCTGGGTCACACGGGACCTCACCCCTCACGAACGCCGCATCGCGCGACGCTCGTTCGAGGCGACGGGGGAATCCTGCTTCTACTGGGTAGAAGTACCCGTTCCGGGTTCGCGGTGGCATGCCCACAAACGGGCTGGCTGGATGGTGGCTGACGCCGCCCGAAGCGCGGAAGTCCCTCTTCAGGACCGGCTGTACCTGTCCACACCGAGCGACCGCGCCCTCCAGCCCACCTGGCAGGTGTACTCCACCCGGCACCATCCGGGTACCGCCCCGCCTGCCAACGCTCCGACATGGTCCCGACTGCTGTGGCGGACACGCAGCGCGTTGTACCGCACCGCGGTCCGGCTGGGCCTGTGCGACCTCAACGCACAGGGGGTACGTGCGGCGAGCCAGGAGGGCGCGCGGCGAGCAGCGCGGGAGCTTCCGCCCGAGGGCCCGCGTACCAACGTGGACGTCCGCCCACTGGACGGGCTGGAGGGGGCCGGTATTCCGCCGTACGGAGAGGGCGAGGCAAACCGGGCGGTGCTGCTCTTCACCAGCCTGCTGATCGGCGCCGCCCTGCTGCTCAGCTTCGCCCGTGACGCGCCGCCGCTGGGCAAGGTGCTTTTCGGCACTCTGGCGATCGGCAGCGCCGCCGTCGGCTGGCGGCGAGCGCTGGCACTGCCTCTTGGGGGCACCCGGGCCCGAGCGGTGCCGGTCGCTCTCATCTTCAGCCTCTTGATGCTGTTGATGTCGCTGGGCATCCCTGGAGTGAATGAGGGAGTGAGCCGCCGCGACGCACTGGTCTACGGACTGTCCAGCTACTACATCGCCGGACTCGTACTCCTCACACAGCGCTGGCGCTGGCAAGGCCTTCTCGTAGCCGTGCTGCCGGTGTTCGTCACCCTCGCCGCTTCCCTGCTGCCGGTCACGCGGACGCTCCTCCACGACCTGTACGCGGATATCTTGTCCCTCACACCCGCGGAAACCGAAGTCAGCACCGCTTGGGAACTCGCAGCGACGGTTCAGTTGCTGTGGCCCTCGTTCGTGGCACTTCTCGGAGTAGCCGCAGGCTGGGGCCTCGCCCGCTACTTTCACCTCGTTCGTGGCAACGCGTACTTCGAAGTGCTCGTTTTCGCACTGGTCGCAGCGCTGGCTGAACTGGCAGCCCTCGACGTCACGTTCTCTTCTCCGCAGCGGGCGGCGACCGCTCTGAACCGCGCCGCCGATGAGCGCACGCCCGCGCCACCGTACTTCGGAGTGAACCCGTCCTGGGTCTGCGTGACCCCGTCCGTGCCCACGAAAAGGCTGAACGAGAAGGGCGGAACGCTCACTCCCCAGAGACCGTACATCTCCTTCGGTACCGCCGACAGCCATGTCGTGTTGTGGAACACGGAAACCGAAGCGCCACTACGGGTTCCTGCCGAACAAGTGCGGCTCACACCCACGAACCTGACCACCCGCGCAGAGGGCCGCTGCCCCTCAGCAAGCCCCTGACGCCCACAGCCCTAACCTACGCATTACGAGCACGTTAGGGCTCATGCTGCCGCATGCTGCGGGGTGGCCCAGGATGCCATTTTCCCAGATCAGAGCACGTATCACGGTCCCGCTGTTCGTGCACCGTGTTGCCCCTTCCAAAGGCGTCCGCGCTCCCCTTGCGCTCCCCTGTGAGCGGAGGGTCGTCGTTGAGGGCCGGACTGTGACCCGCTGGTTGGCCGGAGAGCTGCCTTGTAGGGGCTACACAAAACCTACCCGTGACCGGCCTCGCCTGACGTCCGTGGCTCGGGGCGTAGGGCTACTGAAGCAACAGCGACAGCACACCGATAGCCAGCGTCATCGCGGCAACGAATGCCCCTCCTCCGGCGGTCAACGCGATCAGGAGTGACCCCCTCGCGGCGTGGAAGAGAAGCGCCGTCGCGAGGGCGATCACGAGGGAGAAAAGCACGGCGACGACAATGAGCATCAGCCGGGTTCTGAAGTTCGGCAGCATGAGGGGGAACCTTCATCCCATCCAGCTCACGGCGGTCGAACTCGGGGCAAGCAGCCTCAGCCCGACCACCTGACAACAGTGGCCACTGGCTGAGGACCCGCCGACGTTTCAGATCCACGCGGAGCCGACCCGCTACTACCGGCTATCCCCTGGAACTGTTGGTCCGCTCCTGGTGTGGTGTGTGGTGTTCCCTCCTCCTTGCACGTCGACCGCGGGAGAAGGAAGACCGGCGACAAGCTTTGCCCTGCTTGTCAACGACCTCGCGCTTGGGTGCTGTTCAAACGCATCTCTCATCTTGTCATCTCCAGTGCGCCGACGCCGGCGGTTCAGTGAGGGACCGCATAGTGGTTGCTTCGCGAGGGTCGACCATCGGCGGAGCGTTCGAAGGTTCGGATGATCGTCGCCCCGGGCCCCTGTCGTTCCCGGCGCCGGAAATGTCGCCACTGCACGCCTTGAGGGGCACTGGGGGCTCGGCACAGCAAGGAAGCGCTCACGCCTTGACGGCCTCCTCCTCGGGCTCGTCTGGGACCGGCCGCGCCAAGTCCACCGAGCCACGGCGGAAGTCGTACCGGACGCCACCGAAAATGGTGTCGGGACGGTGACCGGCTGAGCCGCCGCAGAGGTAGCCGAGCGCAGCGCTGCCGAGCCACTCGCGGCGCATGTGGTGCGTCTGGACCTCGGAGTACACAAGTTCCCGCGCCCGAGGGAACAGCCACTGGCCCTCCGGGGCGACGAGTTCATCGATGAGGTCGTCTAGCACTGCATAGTGCTGGTCGAGAACGTCGCGGTGATCGCGGACGAGCCGCTCGACGGCAGGTGCCCCGCCCCGTCCGGCAGCCTCCCGGAGGTCGGACTCCTGGAGGCATCCCTCATCCAGCTCGTGCGCCCGGTCGACGTAGTCAGCGACCTGCTGTCGGTACTCGGCTGGTACGCCGCTGTACGGGGAGTTGAGCCAGCCAGCGTGGAAGAGGTCGGCGTGCCAGGAGTCGCCATCGAGCCTGGGGCGCAGACGGGTCTCGGCACTGCCGATGGTGACGGAATGAAGATCGCTTCCCACCTCGCAGTATCCACCGAGGGGGGCGAAGTGCTCCCGGAGAGCTTCTCTCAAGTCGTCCAGGTCGTCGCCGTGGGATCGGACGATCTCTTCCGAAGCGCTGGCGACAGGACGTTGATGCACGAGAAGGCGCAGGTGAGAGATATCGACAGTGGATGTGTCGGCGGGCATGCTGATCCTCGGGGGTGTCTGAGATGCCGGAAATGGCGCTGGTAAGCGGAGTGTCTCCGCCCCACACGCGTGGCTGGGCAGCGCCGGGCCCGACATGCGGTCCACGTGCCCCGAAGGGGTGACTCAAGGCTGACCGGCACCCGTGGTCTTCGACCGCGCCCCTGGCGGCCTCGACCACGAGCGGCACCATCTCCCCAGTCCAGCTCACGCAGAGCCACTGGTCCTGGAGCAAGAACAGCGACGAGGAACGGCCCCCTTCGACGCGCGCGATCCGAATGGCCTCACCTTAAGCGGCAACACCCGGCCGATTGTTCTGTGACGGCGATCACAGCACTGTGACTGAGCAGTCCAGTTGGCCCACTCTGAGCACCACAGTTGGCCACGTGTGGCCCCGCGTTCTGACGTACAGGGAAGGATCACGTCGGATGTCGCGCGACGCAGTCAACGCCCGCTGCGCGAAGGGGAATTAGAACGCAAGGATCACCGCCCCGCGCCGTAGAGTTCTCACGTGACGAGTGAGGAGCGCACGGTGGTATACGCAGAGATACCGGATTTCGAACAAAATCTCACGGATTTCGAATCGTCGAGGTTCGCTCGGCTTCGACCTGGTCAGCGCCAGGTACTCGCGGCGTACGCGGAGCAGCACCTCGACGCCAGGGACCTGGCCATCGAGATGCCCACCGGCGAAGGCAAGACACTGCTGGCATTGCTGATCGCCGATCACGCTCTCTCACGCGGGTGGTCAGTGGCTTACCTGACTGGCACCCGGCAACTCGCCGAGCGGGTCGAGGAGGAAGCCGAAGCGCTGGGACTGGAAGTAGTCCGTTTCGCCGCGGGGGAGTACGGCGGTGCCAAACTCGACGACTACCAACAGGCCCAGTCCGTCGGTGTCATGAACTACTGGGTCTACTTCAATAGCAACCCGGTCCCGAAACCCGCCGATCTGGTCATCTTCGACGACGCCCATCTCGCCGAGCAGCCCCTCAGCGGGTTGCAGACCCTGCGCATCCCCGACAAGCCCGGTCCCGCTCGCCAGCTCTACCAGGTGATCTGCGAACTGGTGGTGGCGCACACCGACGCATATCCCGGCCTGCGCGCGATGCTCGACGGCACCGCCCGGCCCGGCACCCCGCCCGAACTGCTCTCCTTCCGGGACTGGGACGCGATCGCGGGCCCGGCGCGCGACGCCATCGAGGCGTCACGGCTCGTCACAGATCACGAACTCAAGGACGAGGCGATGTACGTCTGGCCCACCGTCCGCGACCACCTCACCCAATGCGGCATCCTCATCGGCCCCTCCGGCATCGAGATCCGCCCCTACCACCCCCCGACCGCCCTCAACAGCCAGTACAGCCGGGCCAAACAGCGCATCTACTTGTCGGCCACCCTCGGCTCGATGGACGACCTCCAGCGGCGAGTCGGTGGCGAGCCGGTCACCCGCCTGACTACCGCCACCCCGCCGCCGTCTGGCGCGACGGGCGAGCGGCTCCTGGTACTCAACCCCAGCGCCGAGCACCCCTTCGACCCGAAGGTCCTCGGCTGGGCCCTCGCCCAAATCGACGAGGCTGGCGGCCGGGCCGCCTGGTTGTGCGCCAGCCACGCGGAGGCCGACGCACTTCAGGATATCCTCACCAATAACGGACAACCGGTCTACCGTCTTCGTCCCGGCGACGACGCGATGGTCGAGACCTGGAGCGAAGCCGCCAACGGACACCTGATCACCGCCGGCCGCTACGACGGTCTCGACCTCGCGGGCGACCTGTGCAAGCTGGTCATCATCACCACGGTCCCGCAAGCCAGCAGTGAGTTCGAGCGGTTCGTGGTTGCCTACCTGGGCGACGCCAGCTTCATGCGCCACCGCGTCGGCCAGCGAGTCACCCAGGCACTGGGACGCGCCAACCGCGAACAGACTGACCGCGCCCTCTACCTCGGACTGGACCCGAGCTTCGCGCAGATGCTCGCCGACCCGGCGGTCCGCAAGTCGATCCCTACAGGCATCGAACCCACCATCCGCGCCGCGCTGGAGACCCACGAAGAGGGCTGGAAAGGTGCGGTACGGGCCTGCGCCGCTTTCTGGGAACCAGCCTCCGCAGAGGGCGAAGCCGCCGCCCCCACAAGCCCTCGTCGCAGGACACGGCCCGGCCGTGGCTCCAGCGGGAACAGCGAGGTTTCCAGCGCCGAGGCCGAGGTGTCCGCGGCGACTGACCTCTGGCTGGGCGACCACTCGGGAGCGGCCCAGAAAGCGGACGAAGCAGCCGCCCTACTCACTAGGGCCGGAGAAACCGAGCATGCAGCGTTCTGGCGCTATGTGGAGGCCCACGCCCTCTTCGCCAGAGGACGGCCCGAAGACCGGGCCGCCGCGCGCAGGGCTCTGAAGGACGCCATCGATGGCGGGCCCCGGACCACCTGGTTCCGCCGCCTGGCGCGCACCGTCGCCGACCTCGAAGGCTCCGAGCACACCGCTGACGACACCGACCGGTTCTTCCTCGCGTGGGACGAGTGGCGGCGTGAAGCCGGTGTCCGACTCGACCGTGTTCTCTCTGAAGGCCGCGTCCTGCTCACCGGTAGCCATGATCAGCAGTGCGAAGGATTGACCAGGCTTGCCCGCCTCGTGGGCGCCAGCGGCGAACGCCCCCCGAAGAAGGAGCAGAGTGCTACGGACTGCCAGTGGACGTGGTCCACGAGCAAACGGGCTGAGCGCCGGGTCTGGGAGGTCAAGACCGTCCCGGCAGGTGACCCCCACCCGCTCAGCCGCGGCGACGTGAACCAGTTGCTGGGACAGATCGAGGTCGCGACCAGGCGCTCTGCGAAGACCCGCGTCTTCGGCTGCCTGCTCACCCCGGCGACTGCCACCCAGGACGACGCTGCCGAAGCGGCTCACGACAAGGTCGCACTGTTCAATCACGGCGCGGCTGTACGGCTCTACGACGTGCTGGCCGACCGTCTCCGCCAGTACGACGCGCTGTGCGGCGACAACAACGCCGAAGCCCGCGGTACAGCCCGCACGAGGATCGAGGCGCTCCTGCCGCAAGAAGACGGCTGGCTGGGCAAGCTGCTCGCCCCCACTCGTGGGCGACTCATCACAGCAGACGACGTAAGCGTCGTCTTCCCGTCGACGTGATGCCAGACGGCGCGCTCAGGTGGTGTCGCGGCCCCGGCACCACCTGAGCGGGGCCCTCAGATTGGTACACACACTCCGCTAAGTGGCCAAGTGAAGTGCTCAGTCACAAGCTGTGACTGAGTATTTGTTTTGGCGAGTTGAGCAGGATACCGGTACGGCCCGGTTGTTGCTGTTCTTTTGGGCCTTTCCCCATGTACGGCTCGGGCTCTGCGATGTGCTCTTGCCATGGGTGACGTACAGGTCGTCGATGTCCCCGCCGGGCCGGTGTGGTCGCACGCCTGCCTACTGGCCTGGCTCGCCGCACCGGACGTCTCCAGCAGGGTAGCTGTGGAGCACTGAACCATCACTCAGGTGATTGCCCCGTGCCGGGCTGCGTATTTCCGGTTCGCGCCGCTCAGGTCTGCGTCGCGTAGGTCTGCGCCGCTCAGGTCCGCGCCGCTCAGGTCCGCGCCGCTCAGGTCCGCGCCGCTCAGGTCCGCGCCGCTCAGGTCCGCGCCGCTCAGGTCCGTGCCGCGCAGGTCCGCGCTGAACAGGATCGCGCCGCTCAGGTACGCGCCGCTCAGGTACGCGCCGCTCAGGTCCGCGGCGCGCAGGTCCGCGGCGCGCAGGTTAGTGTCGCGCAGGTCCGTGCCGCGCAGGTCCGCCTCGCTTAGGAACGCGTTGCGCAGGTTCGTGTCGTGCAGGATCGTGCCACGCAGGTAAGCGTCGCTCAGGTCTGCGTCGCGTAGGTTCGTGCCGCGCAGGTTCGTGCCGCGCAGGTACGCGCCGCTCAGGTCCGCGCCGCGCAGGTTCACATCGCGCAGGTTCGCCTCCTGGAGTTGGGCCATGGCACTCCGGCGTGGGTCATCCGGGGCGGTAAGGTCTGCATCGGCGAGTTGGGCGTTCATGAAGTTGAGGGTGAAGTTCCTGTCGTGGCTGGTGTCGCGGGTGACGAGGACAGTGAGGGCGGCCTGGACATCGGCAGGGAGTTCGCCGTTCTTCTCGTCACCGTTTGGTGTGTCCTGGCTCTTTCCCCGGCTCTTATCTGCGGACCTAAGCTGCCTCTCTCCGGCGTGGGTGCGGACATAGGTGTTGAGGACGTTGGCGATGGTGGGGTGGTCGCGGGGGGAGTCCTGCATGATGCGCTCCAGCGCGTAGACACCGCCCAGCCGCACATCCACCTTTTTGTCGCCGAGGTTCTCGACCGCAGCCGTGTAGCGGTCGGTGATCTGCGCTTCCTTGGCCAGCATCCGCTCTGCCCGTGACTGTTGGTTGGCCTGCTGGGTCTGTATCGCGGTGTACCACAGCCCTCCGACCGCGACGAGGGACGCAAGCACCACCGATCCCAGCTCAATCCTCCGCGCCCAGTCCAAACGCCCAGGCGACTGAGGCCCATTACGGTCGCTTCGGCGTTGTGGCCGACCCCTCCGAGCACTCGGGCTGGTTCGGGGACGGGAGGCGCGGCGGGTGATGAGGCGCGTTCGGAGGGAGCGGGAAGGAGTAGAAGGCATATCGGTATTCGACCGCACCAACAGGCCGGACGCAGGGCTTCCTCGAGGACGAAGGCAGGAAAGACATCTACCACTCGGATCGAGCGCTGCTGGGCGCACGCGGCGCCAGAGCATGAGAGGCAGCTACCGGTGAACGTCGCCCGATCCAGCGGAGCGACCTCCGCCCTTGCCTACCTACTACGACAAGAAGATCAAGCAGGGCAAACACCGCCGAGTAGCCGAGGGGAATCACACCCCTCGGCTCTCACAGATCCGTGCGTAACAGTCTCCCGTTACACGGCTCTTGTCGCCCTGATCACCAGCCTGATGCAGCCACGGTCGTGCAGCGCCAATGCGTGAACATGCGGGGATACCGCTGAGCGATCTCCCGCAGCTTCGCAAGGGCCTTCCGCAGCGGCGCGAGCCGCTCGTACTTCTGGCGGATCCAACGCACCAAGTAGGCGTTGATGCGCTTCAAGAAACGGGTCAACTGGCTCGGCCTGAACCGGCCGTAGTAGTTGATCCACCCCGCCACCACAGGATTGATCCTGCAGGCGAGATCGGTGAAGGACAGATCCGAGCGCGTGTGCAGGTGCCAGGACCGCACCTCGCCGCTGATCTTCTTCAGAGCGTCCTTGCTGACGCCGGGGTCGAACGACAAGAACTGCTTGCCGTTGCGATCCTGACTGCACCTGGCGCGAAACGTGAACCCGAGGAAGGTGAATGCCGTGGCTCCGAAGGAGCCTCGGCGCTTCCCGTCCTTGCAGTACACGATCCGGGTCTTGTCCGGATGCAGTCGCAATCCGACCTCGGCCATCCTGTCCTTCAGAGCGGACAGCACCTTGACGGCCTGCCTCTCCGAGACGCAGTGCAGCACCGCGTCGTCCGCATACCGTTCGAACCAGACGGTGGGGAACTCCCGATTCATCCAGAGATCGAACGCATAGTGCAGGAACAGGTTCGCCAGGACCGGCGAGACAGGAGCCCCTTGCGGGGTCCCGCACTCGCGATCCAGCAGGGAACCGTCGGGCAACTTGAGCGGGGCAGCAAGCCACCGCTCCACATACAACTTCACCCAAACGGCATCGGTGTGGGCTTCTACCGCCTTGACGAGGAGGTCCCAGGGCGCGCTGTCGAAGAACTTGGCGATGTCGAACTCCACCACCCAGTCCCGTTTCCAGCAGCGTTCCCTGCAACGCTCCACCGCGTTCAGCGCAGACCGTCCGGGCCGGTATCCAAAGGAATCTTGGTGGAAAACAGGCTCCACCCTTCGCATCAGATGCCGGGCCACCACGGTCTGAGCCACACGGTCGGCGACCGCGGGAATGCCGAGCATTCTCATGCCACCGCCATGAGGCTTTGGAATCTCCACCGCACGGACGGGAGGAGGGAAGTATGAGCCCGATGACATCCGGTTCCAGACCTTATAGAGGTTGTTCCTCAAGTCCTTCTCGAAGTCGTCGATGCTCTGCTCATCCACTCCGGGTGCACCCTTGTTCGCTCTGACTTCCTCCCACGCCTCCTTGACTTCCGACTTCGAAATATCGAACGGTTTGGCTGGTGACTTCAACTGGTCCATCGGACTCCTCCCGGACAGCTCCGGTTGATACGACACACTCAGTCACGGACGACCCGATCCCTTCGCTCCACCCTCGTTACAGGGGCTTCACCACTACTACGGACCGGTCCGCCGGCATGTCCCGCCCCGGTACTCAACCCCTCACGGTTTCGGCCGCTTGGAGCTCTCCCTGTCGCCCGCCCAGAAGGGCGGGCAGTGTCGGGACATGCCTTCTCCTGTTCCATGCGAAAGCAGCAGACTGGGCTCACGTCACCTGCATGCCGGACACCACCTGGCCAATAAACGGGCACCCGCCAGGCTTATCCCGGAGCTGGGTATACACCCCGGTTTTGATGCCATCTGAAGGTCTTACGACACGTCAGCAGTGATTCGCTTGCACTCGTCTTCCCAGTCCCCACCTGACACCTCTTGGATGCCTTTTCCTCATCGCTCACCACGACGGTCTTCAGCCAACGCAGCATGAGGCGGTTTGAAGCCTCCCCCCGCAGGGCGACTTCGAAGGGCCATACCTTCATCTCTCGCACAGCATCGCTTCTGGGAGCTGCCCTACAAACAGATCCCTTTCGCGTTCAGGACACAAACACCCAAGCCCTCCTCTGCCTCGCCCGCAGACGAGCCGACGTGCTCCTCGCGATGCTCCGCGACAGCACCTTCTACAACCCCCAACCAGCCCCCACAGGTTGACGAAACCCATAGGGGCACTCCCCGCTCCCATAGCGTTCCCGCCATCTCACGGCCCCGCTCTTGGTGGGGCCGTTCTTCTTGTCACCCACTCACAGAAGGAAGGGAAGCCGTCATGAGCCGATCCCCTGCCCCCCCCCATCCACCGGAAGAACGTGAAGTACAGCAGCCGCTTCTAGAACTGCGTGTCGGGGGAATTCACCTGACCATCCAACACTTCCCCTACCGGCTGGTGCTCTTGCTGGCCACCGGTGTTGGGACGGCACCGTGGCTGCTTCAGCGTTGATCCCACCGACGCCCGCGACAACCGATGCTGACGCCGGACCGCGGAAGGCTGTCCGGCGCAAGCACCCCGCAGCGGTTGTGCTCGGCCGTGTGCACCCGCGGTGCGTGGAGGCCGTGCTGACCAGAGCGCATCTTTTTCCCCGCTGGCAGCTGATGAGCGGCGACAGCTCGACGGCCCACCCGCATAGTTTCCCCAGGTGCCGGATCTCGGCTCGTATCGCCTGCGGCGTCAGCAGCGTGCCGTCGCCCATCGCTCCTGCCTGGGTGTCCCGGGCCTGGCGTGGGCACCGTACGGGCTCGGACCAATCCTCGGTGAGCAGTGATGCGCCAACTGGCGTGCACACTCGCCAACTGAAGCGCTCAGTCACAGCACAACGCTTCAGTGGGTACCGGAGCATGACCATAAAATCGAACACGTGATTGAATTTGCGCCATGGTGTCCGACCGCTTCCCCCAGGATCTCGTCGCGCTGCAGCACGCCCGGAACCGCGCCTATCACGAACTGGCCGGCGGCCCGGTCGATGCGACGGCTGTACGCCGTCGGCTGTTGTGGCTGTCGGCTCGGTTGTTCTGGCACCCGCTCATCGACCCAGCGGCGGGGGGATCTCCCGCCGCCCGAGTAGAGCTGTGCAGGCAAGCACGGAAGGCCGCTGATCAGCTCCAGGAGGGGAGGACGTGAGGTACGAGCAGCAGGAGCGGATCCTCCGCGCGGCGCGCGAGATCGTTGTCGAGAGTGGCGAGCCGCCGACGATGCGGGAGCTGGCGGATGCCGTGGGTCTGTCGAGCGCGTCGACAGTGGCGTATCACCTGCAACGTCTCCGGGAGCGTGGTCTGTCGGTGGAGACCCGAGGAAGATCGACGGGCCGGTGCCCTCTCTGCGGCCGGTGAACCCCTATGCTGACCCGCCCGTCGCGCAGCCAGCTCATTTCCGCCGCGCGTCGGGGAATACACGGGTGGCCTTAACGATTCTCGCCCGGTAGTGATTGTGCTGGAGCGGGGAGGAGTACATGGGTGACCTGAAGGTCTTCCGGGTCAGAGGTGGCCGGGCGACTGAGATTCCGGGTGCGTCGGTGGCGGTGGAGCGGGAGTTGCAGTCGCTGATCGAGGCGAACATGGAGGCGATGCTCGGTATCCGGTTCCTGGCCTCGGAGTACCGGACCGGTCGGCGGCACCGGGGGCGGGTGGATTCGCTCGGGCTGGATGAGAGCGGGACTCCGGTGATCGTGGAGTACAAGCGGTCGCGCGATCAGAACGTGATCAACCAGGCGCTCTCATATCTGGTGTGGCTGCGGGACCACCACCATGAGTTCGAGCGGCTGGTCGCCGACCGGCTCGGTGCGGAGGCGGCCGGGGCGGTGGACTGGAGCAACCCGCGGGTGGTGTGTGTGGCCGGGGAGTTCACGTACCACGACACGGTGGCGGTCGAGGAGATCGGCCGTCGGATCGATCTGGTCTCCTACCGGGTCTTCGACGACGTGCTCACGCTGCGGCTGATCGCCTCGGTCGCCGGAGCCGGAGGGCCTTCCTCTCGCGCCAAGGCACCGGCGGTTTCGAGCACGGCGGAGCCGGTGCCGGAGGTGAGCGTGCCGCAGCAGCGGCTGGAGGGGGCTCCCGCGAAGGTGCAGGAGTTGTTCGGCGCGGTCGATGAGCGTCTGCTGTTGCCGGAGGGGGCGTGGATGGAGCCGCAGCAGCATTACCTGACCTACCGGCGGTTGCAGAAGTTCGCCTCGGTGCGGGTGCTGCCGCGCAAGGAGGTCGTGGCGGTGAACCTGAAGCTGGATCCGAAGACGGTGGAGCTGGAGGAAGGCTTCACCCGCGATGTGACCGATGTCGGCTGTCACGGCATCAAGGGGGTCGAGGTGAGCCTGCGCTCCCAGGCCGACCTGGAGCGGGCCGAGGACTTGATCCTGCGGAGCATCGCGGCCTCCTGACCACGCCGCACGAAGGGGCGGTCGCGTACCCGCATCGGGTGTGCGACCGCCCCTTCGTGCGTTCTGTCTTCCTCCTCGGTCTCTTGCCCGGGGGTCATTCCTGGGGTCCGGCGAGGTCGAAGTCGTCCTGGGTCAGTTCGTCGGCCATGCGCTGTTCGGCGATGTCCGCGTAGTGGTCGGACAGCTCGATACCGACGAACTGCCGGCCTTCACGCAGGGCGGCGACTCCGGTGGAGCCGGAGCCGGCGAAGGGGTCGAGGACGGTGCCGGCTTCGGGGCAGATCTTCACCAGTTCCTGCATCACCTCCACGGGCTTCTGCGTGATGTGCACCCGTCCCTTGCGGGGCTGGCTGGCCTGATAGAGGCCGGGGAGGTAGACGGTGTTGCGGTTGGCGTCGACGGGGCCCTTGGTGCCCCAGACGATGTACTCGCAGGACTGCTTGAGCCGTCCCTTCTGCGGGCGGGAGACCGGCTTGTGCCACGATGCGATGCCCCGCCACGTCCACCCTGCCGCCTGCAGCGCGTCGGTGGTGGTGGGCAGTTGGCGCCAGTCGGTGAAGATCAGGGCGGTGCCGGATTCGACGGTGGCCCGGTAGGACTCGGTCAGCAGCAGGGAGAGCCAGTATCCGTAGGAGCGCTGGTCGCGGTTCTCGCCGGGGAAGTTGGCGAGCTGGTGCTCGGCATCTGCTGCGGTGTACTTCGCCTTCGCAGTCCGTCCGGTGCGCTCGGAGCTGGTTCGGCCGCCGGAGTTGTAGGGCGGGTCGGTGATCAGGGCGTCGACGCTGGCGTCCGGGAGTTCGGACAGCACGCTCAGCGCGTCGCCACGGTGCAGGGTGTAGGGCATAACGGGCTCTCTCTCAGGAAGCGGTGCACGCACGCCCGAACCCCGCAGGGGGACGGGCGCATGGCAGGGGAATGCCCGGCGAATTGCCCCAGGAATTTCGGGGCGGGGGCCGATGCGCGCTGCACAGTAGTGCGGGATTCCGGCCGCACCAAGCCAGAAGCGGGCCTGGATCGGCGCCTGGTTCGGTTCGTTTGGTGCGGCCGGAATTCGTCCCTACAGTCTCGGCACGCTCATCGGGAAGAACCCGGTTCCGCCCCAGTTGAGCTGTGCTGATGCGTGTCGCGCCGTCCAACGGACGCTTCACTTCAGCGTGCTGTCGAACATCTCCTGACCGGAGAAAGGGCGTCTGTGGAATGTGGCGCGTGAGATTACCAGCGCGGCTTGCTGCCGCTCTCCGCTAAAGCGGCCCGGTGGCCGGGATCAGCTGATCCCGGCCACCGGCTCCGCCACCCCTTGCAAGGGGACTTCGGATTCTTGACCGGCGCGGTGCCGGTGGCCTTTTCGACGAGAGCGCCCGCACCGCACCACCTACACACAAGGAGTTGCCCATGCGGCACCCCCTGAAATGCCCGGCACCACGGCCAGACGGCCGGCTCGCTTCCCGCCCGGTGACCGGTCCGCGCTCGTGAACAAGACCCTGGTGGCCGTCGGTGCGGTGGCGGTTGCGCCGATGCTGCTGATCGCTCCGCTGGCGATGGCGATGGCCGGTGCGCACGGCGCCGAAGCGGCCTGTAAAAGACCAGGCAGGCAGTGACGTTGACGCTGCGGCGGTCAGCAAACAGGTCCGCTCGATCCTCGGCGGCGGCAAGGCCGGTTCGGTCCACGTGTCCGGGCTCGATGCCCCCACCGAACAGGTCCCGAACGCCAAGAAGATCCAGGCCACCGGCGTCGCGCTGAAGATCCCGCCCCGGGGGCAGGTGGTCGCGCTGGCCACCGCGCTTCAGGAGTCGGGCCTGCGGAACCTGTCCTACGGCGACCGGGACAGCCTCGGGCTGTTCCAGCAACGGCCGAGCCAGGGCTGGGGCACCGCACAGCAGGTCCGCGATCCGGTCCACGCCTCGACCTCCTTCTACACGCACCTGAAGAAGGTCTCGGGCTGGCAGTCCATGACCGTCGCCCAGGCCGCCCAAGCGGTCCAGGCGAGCGGCTTCCCCGACGCGTACGCGAAGTGGGAGCCGCTGGCCACCGCGCTGCAGAAGGCCCTCGCCAAATCCCTCAAGGACGGAGCCGGTTCCGGCAAGGACACCGACAAGAGCAACGGCGACAAGAGCAACGGCGACAAGGCGGACGTCCCCGCCGAGGACGAGTGCGGCGACGAGGACGGGTCATCGTTCGGTCCGATTCCGAAGGGGTCCGTCCCGGAGGGCTACAAGATCCCGGCGTCGGCGCCCAAGCCGGTGCGTAAGGCGATCCGTTGGGGGCTGGGGCAGCTCGGGACGCCGTACCAGTGGGGCGGTTCGTGCGCGGATGCGCACGGCAAGGACCCGATGGGCCGGTGCGACTGCTCCAGCTTGATGCAGGCGTCCTACAAGGCCGGCGGCATCACGCTCTCCCGGACCACGTACACGCAGGTCACCGAGGGCAAGGCGGTCAGCCCGAAGCGGCTGAAGCCAGGGGATCTGCTCTTCACCCGCGGCACGGCCGCCCGCCCGGAGCACGTCGGCATGTACCTCGGTCACGGCCTGATCCTGCAGGCCCCGCGCACCGGCGACGTCACCAAGATCACCCGGCTCGCCGAGTGGCAGCCCTCGATCCTCGCCGCGCGCCGCGTCACCTGACGCACCTCTCCCCTCCCCCTCCTCATTTCTCTCTCGCACGACCTCCGGGGCTTTCGCATGCCCGGAGGTGAACAGGAGTTCCTTTGAAGCTCGCGCAGCATCTCCAGCAACTGGCCTACGACCCCGGCGTCTCACCTAAGGGCGGCGGCCTGCCCGGTCTCGACGTGCTGAAGAAGGTGATCGGCTCGATCAACCTCTTCGGGATCATCGCCACCGTCGGGGCCCTTGCCCTTTCGGCGGTGATCTGGGCCTGGGGCCACCACAGCGGCGGTCATCAGGCCGAGCAGAACGGCAAGAAGGGCACCACGATCTGTGCCGGCGTAGCACTGCTCCTCGGGGCGGCGAACGGGATCGTCGCCTTCTTCTCCGCGATGGGGACGCAGGTCCACTGATGCCGACCTTGAAGAAACGACCCGCTTCCTCCCAGGACTCCTCCATCGCGCCCTCGTCGGTGCTCCGGCGCGCGGCGATGATCGGCATCCTCCTGGCCGTGCTGCTGGCCCTCGCCGGTCTCCTCGCCTACCTGACCCGGTCCGAAACTCCGCAACCGCCAGCGGACGCTCACCCGAAAGCCACCACCACGCCGCACTCCCCCGCGCCGCGTCCGGGCACGGAGGAGGCCGTCGCTGCGCCACCGCGCACGGGCGATCCGGTGACGTTCGCGAAGGCCGCGGCCAAGACGCTGTGGACGTACGACGCCCGGCACTTCTCCTGCGCCGAACACCTCGCGGGACTCAAGCGCTGGATGACCGGCGAGAAGAAGTACGCCGACTTCAAGTCCGTGACCGGTGAAGTGCCCGGCAAGGCGCTGTGGTCGCGGATGCACGACAACCGCCAGCACGCCACCGCCAAGGTGGACGAGGGGCACTTCCCCGAGGCGTTCAAGACCGCCATGTCCCAAGACCCCGGCGGCATCACCCAGGCGTACGTCTACGCGGTCACCGTGACCGGCAAGCAGTCCCTGGCCTGGAAGGGCTCGGGCGCCGGGGCCGAACCCCGCTCGACCACCATCGCCGTCCAGTGCCGGCCCCATCACGACTGCGCCCTATCCGGAGTTCTGCCGGAGGTCGCCCCGTGAGCCGCGCCGCAACATGCAAGGAGGTGACCGATGGGGGCCTGTGACCTTCCGCTGATGAACACGGTCTGCGGCGCCGTGGGCGGCGTGGCCGGAAAGACCGGTGAGGCGATCACGGACGGCATCGGCGCCTGGATCGCCAAGTCCATGGGCGAGGTCGCCCAGTCCGCCGCCGACCTGGCCACCCGCGCGGTGGACAAGACCACCGCCGTCGACCTGAACGCCGAGTGGTTCCGCCACAACTACGAGCTGATTCTGCCCATCGGGCTGGTGCTCACGGTGGGGACGTTCTGTCTCCAGCTCACCCGCGCCGCCTGGCGCCGGGATGAACGCGCCCTGGCGCAGGCTGCGTTCGGGACGATGGTCGGCGTCCTGTTCGCCTTCGCCGCCATCGCCTGCACCACCGTCGCCCTCACCGTCGTTGACGCCCTGTCCGCCGGGCTGTTCAAGGCGGCCAACTCCTCGGTCGACGACGCGATCCGCCGTGTGATCAAGGTGAACGAGCTGGGGGCGATGTATGGCCTGGGCTGGGGCGTGCCTGCGATCATCGCGCTTGGCTGCGCGGTCGGCGCGTTCTTGTACTGGGCCGTGATGGTCGCCCGCAAGGTCGGCATTCTCGTCCTCGTCACGCTCGCCGTCTTCGCGGGAGCGGGCGGCGGCTGGGAGGTCGCCAAGCGCTGGCGACGCGGGTGGATCGAGGCCACCTCGACCCTGATCGTCTCCAAGCTGCTGATGACGATCGTCTTCCTGCTCGGCGTCTCCGCGATGGGCAAGTCCGACTCCGACGGCGGCATGGCGGCGCTCTCGGACGCCATGGCGGGCATGGTCGTCATGGCTCTGGTCCTGCTCTGTCCCTACGCGACCTACAAGTTCGTGCACTGGGCTGCCGACGGCGGCGGGCACGACGACCTGCACCGCACCGGCGTCGCCGGGGTGGGTACGGCAGCCGGGGCGGCGAAGACCGCGGGCCAGCTCGCGATGCAGGCCAAGACCGGCGGCATGGCGCCGCAGGGACCGTCGAAGGTCCCCGGCCAGGGTGCCGACGGGGTCGCCTCCGGCATCGACCCGAGCGGCGGCTCCGGCGGAGGTCAAGGCAAGCCGAAACAGACCCACTTCCGCTTCGGCGAAGACCCAGGCGCTGCGGGCGACAAGGGCCGCGCGCTCATCCGCCGCCCCCCGACCGACGGCGACCAGAGCCAGCCCCTCATCCGCCGCCCCGGCCAGGAATCCGGTGCCCGCTCCAGCAGTGGTGGCCAGGGCTCCTCCCACCGGTCGACGGGGAGTATGCGCCAGCCGTCTTCGGCGGGCGGACCACCGCCATCGAGCGGTCCGCCGCCGCAGGGCGGTGCCACACCGCAGCGGTGGGTCTACCCCGGCCCGTCCGGTGATTCCGGCTCCTAGAGCCACCTCTGACGGGGGCGGGCTCAGGCCACGCCCGGCCCCGCCCCCGTCCTCCTTCCCTCTTCGCCTCTGCTTTCAAGGACGGCTCTGCCATGTTCTCCGAGACCTCTTCTTCCGACGGTCCGGCCACCGTGAAGTTCCCCCACCGCACCCGCCGGGGCGTGCTGATGGGCCTGTCCGTACCGCAGTTGCTCGGCGTCGCGACCGCCGGTCTGCTGCTGCTCGCGGTCCTGCTCGCCTCCGGCGTCCTCGGCGCGCTCAAGCTCATACCGCTGTGGGCCCTGCTCCTGGCGGGCGTCTTCGTACGGCACCGGGGACGGTCGCTGGCCGACTGGGCACCCATCTCTCTCCGGTACGTACTGCGGCGTGCGAGGGGACAGTTGGTGTGGCTGGCCCGGCCCGCCACCCGGCCGCGCCGGGAGGGGCTGCTGCACCTGCCCGGTACGGCCGCCTCGCTGCGCGTCACCACCGCACCGAACGGGCACTTCGGCGCGGTCCACGATCCGCATGCGGGCACTCTGACCGCGGTGGTGCGCGTCTCGGCCCGCGCGTTCGCGCTGCTGGACCCGGCCGCCCAGTCCGCCAACGTGACCGGCTGGGGCCGCACGCTGGCGGCGCTCGCCCGCACCGGTCACGTCGCCCGCGTCCAGGTTTTGGAGCGCACCGTCCCCGACAGCGGTGACGCGCTCAACCGGTACTGGAGCGAGCACGGCGACGCCGATACCCCGCTGGCCAGGGCCGTCTACCGGGATCTGCTGGAGGCCGCCGGACCGGCTGCCGCGCCGCACGAGGCGTACGTCGCCCTCGCCCTCGACACGCGGGCAGCGCGCCGTCTGATCAACCAGGGCGGTGGCGGGCTCACCGGCGCCTTTGCCGTGCTCGGCCAGCTCACCTCGACCTTCGACCAGTCCGCCCGCAACTCCGGCCTCGCACCCAGCGGCTGGCTCTCTGCAGGCGAGGTCGCAGCGGTCATCCGGACTGCCTACGACCCCGCCTCCTCCGCCGCGCTCGACCAGTGGTCCCAGACCGGGCGCCCGCAGGCCGACCCCGCTGCCGCCGGCCCCGTGGTCCTGGTGGAGAAGAGCGACCGCGTCCAGACCGATACCGCGCACCACGCGACGTACTGGATCGAGAACTGGCCCCGCACCGAAACCTCCCCCGGCTTCCTGCACCAGCTCCTGTTCACCTCCGGGGTCCGCCGCACTCTCTCGATCGCCTACACCCCCAAGGGGCTGGACTCCGCGCTCAAGGACGTGCAGCGCAAGAAGGCCAGCGTGATCGCGGACGCCGCCGAACGCCAGCGCAGGGGCCAGGTCGACTCCGAAGAGGACGCCGTGGAGTACGCCGACGTCAAGGAACGCGAACGTCAGCTCATCGCCGGGCACGCCGACGTCGCCGTCACCGGTCTCCTCACCGTCAGCGCCGAGACCGAGAACGAACTCAACTCCGCCTGCGCCGCGATCGAGACCGCCGCCGTCTCGACCATGACCGACCTGCGCCGGCTGACCTGGCAGCAGGCCGAAGCCTTCACCTGTTCGGCCCTCCCCCTCGCCCTCGCCGCATAGACCGGCCCACGCCCCCTGTCGCGCTCCACCGAAGGCCCCTTCTCCATGCCGACCGATCCCCTGCCCGACCTGGCCTCGGACTTCGTTCCGTTCGCCACCGCCGCACTCGACTTCCACCGAGCGATCAACCTCCCCGACGCCCCCATCGCCGCCTCCCGTACGGAACTTGACTCGCTGCACGCGCACCTGGTCGCTCTCTAC
This sequence comes from Streptomyces iconiensis, assembly GCF_028657195.3. Taxonomy (GTDB): domain Bacteria; phylum Actinomycetota; class Actinomycetes; order Streptomycetales; family Streptomycetaceae; genus Streptomyces; species Streptomyces iconiensis. The sequence continues at coordinate 14,816 of NZ_JANCPR020000007.1, read as the reverse complement.
GGGCTCCTGGACGCGCACACCATCAGCACCTCCCCCGTGGCCGGAGTAGAGGGTGACCACCTGCGGGCGTGCCGGATCCGGCTGTGGCAGGCCGCCGACCACCTTCACGCCGCCTTCCACACCGCCCCGCACCCGGATACCGGGCGCCCGCCCGGCCGGGAGGCGTGCCGGGCCCGGCTTCCGGAGGGCGCTCCCGAACTCACGGTGTGCCAACGGCATCTGGCCGCCTCCGCTCGGGTGCGCCGGGATCACACACCGGCCGATCTGCGCGACCCCTTCACCGGCCTCACCCGCCACTGACCACCAGGAGCACCACCTCGCATGTCCCCGTCGATACGCCCCCGCGCCACCGCCAGTCCGCTGTTCGTCCCTGCCAAGAGCGACCGCGCTACCTCGCGTGCCGCGCGGGCTCATCTGGCCACCGCCCGAGACCAGGCCCGCCACGCCAACCGCCCCGAGACCCATGCGACCGCCTCCGGTCTCGACCCGGAGTTGCGGGCCACCTATCCGGCGGCCGGGCGTCCTGGACCGGCCTCTGCCCGCGGCGGCAGTCTGAAGCTTCCCGCTCACCGGATGACGACCGCGACGGCCTCGGGGGCTTACCCGTTCCTGGCCGAAGGCGGTCTGGGCGCCCAGGGCATCTATATCGGGCGGGATGTCCACGCGGAGGCGGCGTTCTGTTACGACCCGTTCTCGCTCTACGGGCGCCTCGACGGGTTCACCAACCCCAACATCCTGTTGGCCGGGGTGATCGGTATGGGCAAGTCCGCCGTGGCCAAGTCCCTCGCCGTACGGGCCGTCGCCTTCGGATACAAGATCTACGTTCCCTGCGACCCGAAGGGCGAGTGGACCGTCGTCGCCCGAGAGCTGGGCGGCCAGACCATCGCGCTGGGGCCCGGCCTGCCCGGACGCCTCAACCCGCTCGACGCTCCCGTACGCCCGAGCGGCGTCAGCGAGGAGGACTGGCGCGGCGAGGTCCGCAAGCGCCGCTTGCTCCTGCTCGGCTCGTTGGCGAAGACGGTGCTGCGGCGCGAGCTGCACCCGATGGAGCACACCGCGCTCGACGTCGCCCTCGACGAAGTCGTCGCACACGCCGAGGCCAGCGGAAGCACACCGCTGCTGGGGCAGATCGCGCACGTCCTCGGATCACCGGACCAGCTCGACGCCGCGCTCGGCAAGCCCTCCGGCCGCCTCGGAGCCGCCGCCGAGGACCTCGCCCACGCCCTGCGACGCATGGTGCACGGGGACCTGGCGGGAATGTTCGACACGGAGTCGACCGTCGCCTTCGACCCGGGCGCTCCGATGCTGTCCATCGATCTGTCCCGTCTGGGCGGCGCGGGGGACGACACCGCACTCGTCCTCGCGATGACGTGCGCTTCCGCGTGGATGGAGTCCGCCCTCGCCGACCCCGATGCCGGTCGGCGGTGGGTGATCTACGACGAAGCCTGGCGCGTCATGCGGCACGTTCCGCTCCTGGAGCGCATGCAGTCCCAGTGGAAGCTGAGCCGTGGGCTCGGCATCGCGAACCTGATGGTCATCCACCGGCTGAGCGACCTGCTCACCGCAGGCGACGCGGGCTCCCGGGGCCGCGCCCTGGCCGAGGGCCTGCTCACCGACTGCTCCACACGGATCATCTACCGCCAGGAAGCCGACCAACTCGCCGCAGCCGCCTCCCTGCTCGGCCTGACCGGCGTCGAGGCACAAGCCGTCTCCGCCCTCACCAAGGGACGCGGCCTGTGGAAAGTCGCAGGCCGCTCCTTCATCACCCAACACCTGCTCCATCCACGGGAGCGCGAGCTGTTCGACACCGACGCCCGGATGAGCGGCTGACCAGCCAGAACACCAAGACGGGCGGTGCCGAACACCGGATTCGGCGCCGTCCGCCCCCGACCTTGCGAAGGAGCACACGATGCCGCTCGACCCGACCACCCGCGAGTCTCTCCTCGCCGCGATCCCTGAGGCCGCCGGGCGAGGGCGCAAGGCGCTGGAGGACTGGGACGCCGTCTCCGACAGCCTGTGCGACGCCAACCACGAACCACTCGACGACCGGTACGACGCACGCGAGCACCAGCGGGACGCCGAAGCCTGGGCCGCCTTCGAACCCTTCCTCGACCACGGGCCCGAACTGCTCGCCCAGGCCGAGGAGGACTTCCGAGCCCTCCACCAGGACTACGAGAACCCCGACTTCGAGACCATCGCGCGCCGCAGGTCGCAGCTCACCGCCCTGCACGAAGCAGTCGAAGGGGGCCGCCAGGAGCGCGCTGCCTGGGAGTACGCGGAAGAGATGGTCCTCCCCGACCACCCCAAGAGCGCCGAGTTCCGGCACAGGGCGGAGATCCTGCGCAACGCCGAGGGCTGGCACTACGCGCTCGCCTTCGCCGACAACGCTGACGTCCTGGTCGAGATCGACCAGGCAACCCGGGCGCGCGCGGGCACGGGCGGTGGCCGGACGGCTCAGGCCGAGGCCGCCCGCGCCCGCTCCACCACCGCAGCCGCGCCCACCGCTTCACCGACCGCGCCGCCCGGTCCTTCGAGGTCCGCGCCGTCCGGTCCCGAGAGGAGGCACCGGGCGCGCTAGCGGAAATCTCCGGCACCGCCAAATCCCGCTTCCGGGCGGATCCTCGCCACCCGCACGTCCCCGACCCTGCGAGGTGCAGCTCGTGGCGGAAGCTCCGCACATCACCATCGGCCACCATCCCGATGCCGGCGTCGTGGCCGCGCCCTCCCGCGATCACCACGTCATCGACCATCTGCTGCGCAGGGTCGGCTTCGAGCCTATCCCCGACAGCCGCCTCTACGCGCTGACCGAGCCCGGCCGCGATCCGGTACGCCGCACCCAGCTCGCGGTTCAGTCACTGCGGGCCGCGCGCCAGAACGTCAGCGCGGATGCCGCCTACGACCTCCACCCAGGTGAGCATCCGCCGCAGTCCGGCGGGCCGCCGCAGGAGCCGCCCCTCGCGGCGGCCTCCGCCCAGCAGCGACGGGCCCAGGCGGCGACCGCCGTCTCGCCAGCCCGCAGGGGCACCGCCGCCGCGCAGGTCGGCCCGCTGGTCGAGAGCACGTACCGCCCCAGCCCGGCTGTGTCCCGGCAGTCCGCGCACCACCGCTAGGAGAAACGTTCCTGTGTCTCTGGAGCTTGAGCCCGATGTCGCCTTCGGCGCCACCCCCGAATTCGGGATCGCCGCTGCCGTCGCCGATGACCGGCCCTTCCTGGATGAGGTCCTGCGCAAGCACCACTTCGCGTACAACGCGCGGCTGGATGTGTATCTGCTGCCGTCCGATACCGCCCACCACACAGCCGTCAAAGCGGTGGCCGCCGCCACGCACGAGTTCCAGGACGCGGGACTGCCGGTCGCCGCCGATCCCCGCGCCGTGGTGCCACCGGACAGGAAGGAGCCCGCTCCCCGTCCTGGTCAACCGCCGGACGCGCTGAACGACGAGGCCCGCGAACTGCGCGAGGCCGCTGGGATCTCGGAAGTCATCCGGGGCGCGATGGACGAGGGCATCGGCGCGGTAGAAGAGCTGGACGACCTCGTCGACACCGCGACGACGTGGTGCGACCGCCTCGACTCCGCCCAGGGCCGGGAGATGGCCCTGCATCTGCGCAGCATGAAGCACCTGGTCACTTCCCTCAACGATCACGTCATGAACGCCGTGATGGAGCTGGAGGACATGAGCCGCGGGGTATTCAGGAACGCCCCCGCCCCCTCCGACGTACCGGCGCGCGAAGGACACAAGGAGCTGCCGGAGCACCACGCTGCCTGCTCCCGTGCAGCCACCGCCTCCTCGCCCCAACACCCCGAGCCCACCCCACAGTCGGCTCTCCACCAGCCAGCTCCTCCGGCCCTGGCGCAGCCGTCCGAACATCGCCGCACCCGCTGAACACACTCCGCTCGATCTGTAAGGAGCCTGCTCCATGCCCGTGAAGACCGTCTGGCCCATCGACCACGCCTGCGGCCACACCTGCGACGTCGACCTGTCCGAGCGTCCCGCCGACCGGCGTGCCGGCTATGCGCGCTGGCTCGCTTCCCGTGACTGCTCCGCGTGCTGGCGAGCCTCCAAGGACCAGGACTCCGAGTCGAAGGCCGTGTGGCTGGCGAACAAGCGCGCCGAAGAGGCCGCCGAGGCCGAGACCTGGGTCGAGCGGTACCGGATGCCGCCGCTGGATGGCAGCGAGCGCGCGGTCGGCTGGGCCGCCCGCTGCCGCCACCAGCTCGTAACCGCCGCCTACACCACGCTGGTCACCGAAGGCGAGATGGACGAGGCCGAGTGGCAGGCCATCGAGAAGGCCGTACGGCCCCTGACACGCGCCGGGTGGTGGATCGACAACCGCGATGCCGAACCCGCGGACCTGCCCGAACTGCTGGAGGCCGCCGACGAGGCCGACCGCCCCAGTGAGAACCCCCACTTCTGACCCCAGGGAACCCCGTGCCACCCGACCCCCATGTGACGCGTACGCCCACCGATCCGCAGGGCAAGCGCACCTACGGGCACCAGATCCTCCATCTCACCGACCGACTCGCCGGCGCCGAGACCTACGAGCAGGCCGCCGAGGCGACCGAGCACGTGCTGGACGAAGCAGACGGCGTCCTCGCACGGCTCGGCCAGTTCTTCGAGGCCGCCGCCGAACAGGCCAGGGCATCCGGGGTCGACGAGGGCTTTGAGCTGGCCTGCCGGTTCGAGAACGCCGCCGCCACGCTCACCGATCTCAGCGACGAGCTGCACGGCGCCAGCGGCCAGATGCGGGCGCTCGGCCCGCCCCCGGAGCTGCGCTGGCAGGCCCAGGTCGCCCGCTACTACGCCACCGCCCCACAACGCCCCGGTCCCGCGCGCCCGACCTCCGCCGTACCGGGGCCGCCCGCCGCGCAGGTCCGTCCCGAGCACGCCCCGCAGCCCCGCCACCACCGCTAGGAGCCCTCTTCCGTGACCGCCTCCAGAGCCTTCCTGTTCCTCCGCGCCTTCCTCTCCGCTCTCGCACGTTTCTGGATCTCGTCTTGTCTGATGCGCGTACCAGGACGCCCTCGACCACCACCGGTACGGACGTCCTGCTGTATCTCCTGCTCGCCCTCGCCGCCCTCGGTATCGGCGGCGGCAGCCTGGCCTGGCTGTCCGGCAACATCGCCAACTCCGCCTTCGGCTCCGGCCCGTGGGCCCCGCTCGAACCGCTCCAGGCCCTCTTCCACCCCGAGAACCTGTGGCCCCGCCTCTCCATGCCCGCCCTGCTGACCGGCTGCTACGCCATCCCCGCCGTGCTCCTGCTCACGGCCTCAGCCGTCGGTGCGAAGCTGTGGCTGCGCTTCCGCACCACCAAGCCCGGCCTCGCCGACCACCGCGATCTGGGTGACCTGCTGCCGAAGAAGGGCGCCGCCAAGGCCACCGGTCTGCGCCCCAGCCTCACCGGCACCAAGCCGGCGGACATCGCTCCCGACGACCGCGGGGTGCTGCTCGGCTCGCTGCAGCCCGGCTCGGCGGAGGTCCGCTCCTCCTGGGAGGACGTCCTCCTGGCCATCATGGCGCCCCGCTCCGGCAAGACCTCCGGCCTCGCCATACCCGCGATCCTCCGCGCACCCGGCGCGGTACTGCTGACCTCCAACAAGGCGGCCAACGACGCCTACACCGCGACGCTCGACGAGCGCGCCCGGGTGGGCACGGTGTGGACGCTGGATCCGCAGCAGATCGCGCACGCCGAGCAGACGATGTGGTGGGACATCCTCTCCGACGCGCACGACCTGACCGGCGCACGGCGCTTGGCGCAGCACTTCGTCACCGCCTCCATCGACGAGTCCAGCGCCGGGGACTTCTGGTCCACCGCCGCCGCCAACACCCTCACCGCGCTGTTCCTCGCGGCGGCGCGGGGCGGGCGGCCGGTGACCGAGGTGACCGCCTGGCTCGCCTCCCCCGCCGACCGCACACCGATCGACCTGCTCACCGATGCCGGCCTGGACGCCGTCGCCGCCCAGTTGCAGGGCACCGTCGCCGGAGCCGTGGAGACCCGCGACGGGATCTTCGAGAACGCCCGGCAGTACGCGAGCTGCCTGCTCGATCCGCGCATCGCCGCCTGGGTCACCCCGCCCCAAGGCACCTCGAAGCTGCGGGAGTTCAAGCCGGAAGCGTTCTCCTCCAGCCGCGACACGCTCTATCTGCTCTCCAAGGACGGCGGCGGCTCAGCCTCGGCGATCATCGCCGCCGCCGCTGATGCGGTGATGCGGGCGGCCGTCATCCAGGCCGAGCGCGATGGCGGACGCCTCGACCCGCCGCTCTTGAGCGTCTTGGACGAGGCAGCGAACGTGTGCAAGATCCAGGACCTGCCCGACCTCTACTCCCACCTGGGGAGCCGTGGGGTCATCCCGATCACGATCCTGCAGTCCTACCGGCAGGGCCAGCGGGTGTGGGGCGAGACCGGCATGGATGCCCTGTGGTCGGCGGCGACGATCAAGCTCATCGGCTCCGGCATCGATGACGCGGACTTCGCCGACAAACTCTCCCGCCTGGCGGGCGATCACGACGTGCAGACCCTCTCGGTCTCCCACAGCGACTCCGGCCACTCCTCCTCCGTGAGCATGCGGCAAGAACGCGTGCTCCCACCGGACAAGATCCGTGCTCTGCCCAAGGGCAGTGCGCTGTTGCTGGCGACCGGGGTCCGACCGGCGCTGCTGGATCTCAAGCCCTGGTACCGCGAGCCGGACGCCGACCGTCTCAGCGCCGCCTCGAAGCAGGCCACCGCCGCCATCACCGAGCGCGCCCTGGCCAAGGACGGGCCGGCCGGGACCAGTACGGACCGGCCGCATGACCGGGTCCGCGGTCGCCTTCTGCAGCACCCCGACGAGACGAACGGGCTTCGCCACACCGCCCGTCCGCCCGGCCCTTCCTCCCGTCAAGGTGCCCTATGACCTGCCCCGAACCCACCTGGGCCAGCATCCGTTCCTCCGAGCAACTGGCCGACACCCCCGCCATACGCCGTGGCGAGCGCTGGTGGCTGGTCGCTCCCAGCGGCGCCGTCCCCGCCGACGACCCCGCACTCGTACATGAACTGGACGCCCTGGCAGCGGACTTGGACGCCGCGAACCGTGCCGTCACCCAGCTCGCGCGCGATGAGCCCCGCCAAGGGCCAGGATGACGCCGCTGCTGCGGGCGGAGCAGGCCGTCCTGGGCGCGGTGCTGCTGGAGCCACGCCAGCTCGGCCGCCTGGCCGGCTGGCTACGCCCCGAGCACTTCTACCGGCCCGCGCACTCCGCGCTCTACGCCGCCATGCTCACCCTCCGCACGGGCAGCCACCCGGCAACGAAGCTCGCGCCCAATGCGCCGGTCCCCCTGGCCTGGCTCAACGACATACGCGAGGAGGCGAGTACCCGTACGCGTGGCGTCACCACCGCCTACGTCCACTCCCTGGCCTCCGCCTGTCCACGCCCCGCGCACGCACCGGTCTACGGCCGGATGGTGCTGGAGGGCGCCATCCACCGCAGCGTCACCCAGCACGCCGTCCGCCTGCACCAGGCCGCCCGCGCCGACACCGCCCGCGCCAGCGGCGTGGACGAGACCCTGCACCACGCCCAGGTCCTGCACGACGTACTCGACGACCTCAGCCGACGCTGGGGCTTCGAACCCCGGCCCGTGGAGCCGAACACCGCCAGCCCCGAACCGACAGCCCCGGCAACGGGACAGGTCGCCGAACGGGTCCTGGCCGACGAGGAGTTCCTCCTCGGCGCGCTCACCGCCCACCCCGAGCAGCTCTCCCGGATGGTCGGCTGGCTCCGCCCCGATGACTTCGCCGACCCCGGCCACCAGCAGGTCTACCGCGCCCTCGGGGCACTGCGGCACCGGGGCGAGCCCGTGGACGAACTGACGGTGCTGTGGGAGTGCCAGCGCCGAGGCGCCCTCACCGACGGCTCCCTCGATGCCGAACGCGTACGCCGCATCTGCCACGTTCCGGTCGCGGGATCGGCCGACCACTTCGCAGAGCAGGTCCTCGACTCCTCCCTCCTGCGCACGGCCGCCACGTCCGCACGGCAGGTCGGCGCCCTGGCCGAGGACGAGTCCCTCGCGCCCGGCCGGCTCATCAGCCACGCGCTGCACGCCCTCGTCCCGCTCGACGAGGTCCGCCGTCGCCGGGCCGCAGCCGATGCCGGCCCCGAGCCCGAGCAGGCCACGGGACAACCGTCGGGCCCGCCGCCTGCGGCCCGTGCCGCCGCCGCACGGGCTGGCAGCTCCGCCCCCCCGCGCCGAGAACAAGGCGCCTCCGAGCGCGGCGGCGCCCTCTCCCGCCCCCTCTGCCCGACGTTCCCGAAGGAGTTCTCCGTGACCGCAGCAGCCGAGCGCACCGAGTCCGAGCAGGCCCAGCTCCTGCTCGTGGCCGAAAACATGGAACGGCTCCGCGCCGACATCACCGTGCCCTCCTCTCCCACAGATCAGCCGGACCTGATCGGGGCCTCCAGGCAACTGGCCTCTCTTACCGGTCTGGTGCGGCACCTGTCCGACGAAGTCCTCTTCCGCCCCGTCAAGACTGTGTCCCGACCCAACCTCGATCGGGTCATGAGCGCTTACACGGACGCGGCCGGGCAGGCGGGCGAAAGCGGTGGCCACTACAGCGTCGCCTACGTCGAGCTGGGCTTTCAACACCGCTACCGAGGCCGCGTCAGTCCTGGGCGTAAGGCCGAGCGAAGCTGGCTCGTGAACGTCGTATGGACCTGCGGCCTGGCGACCTGGTCTGAAGCACACTGTCGGCCGCGGCCCGGAGACTGGAAAGTTGTGCGGCGCGCATCAGGGAACGATGCGTGCTCCGTACGCCTGCCCGCAGGGTGGTTTGGCTCAACTCTCCTATGCCTGCGGGCCGATGGGGGCGGGGACTGAGCCATCCGGTTCAGGACGCCCGTGAACCCGCCGGGAACAACCGGTGGTGCCGGGTATGAGCTGTCCGGACACGACCAGGTCCGGACCGTCCGCAAGGAGAACTGACGTGACTGCAACACCGCAAGCCCGTCGTACCGGCAGGCGGTTCCTCGCGAGCGCGCCGCTCGCGGTCTTTCTCGCGGTGACCGCCCCTGTGGCTACCGCAGCCGCCGCAGCACCGCACACCACCGCAGTACAGGCGCAGGTCTTTACCTGCGCGCAGGTCGACGCCACCGACCTGCCCAGCCTGTTCGCACAGGAGTGCACTCCCAGTCATTGGGGCCCAATCTCCAATTTCGTCGTCGTCGACCGCGGCAGCAAGGCCCGGTACACCTGCCAGAGCGGCTGGGCCGAAGGCAGCCTGTGGGTGCAAGGTCAAGAGTGCCGGAGGACATCCACCGGATCCTGACTCCGTCCGCCGCCCCGCCCGGGAGAGCGGGGCGGCTTGTGAGGGTGCACCACTCCAATCAGCCGCGCCGGTGCAGCGGACGAGGCCGGGCGGGGCATGGACATCGGCACGGTGTGGGTGCTGGCTCGCCTGTGCGGCGCGGACTTCGGCGATGGTGCGTACGTGTCGCGATGAGGAGTGCGGCGACGGCGTGATGCCACGGAAGGCGCGGGGATCGTTGACGAGCTTGACCCGCTTGACCTGCCTTCCGCGCGAGTGAAGATCTCCGCCCGGCGTACTGGCTGGCGCGGCCGGTGCGCGTGGGCACCACCCGTGTGAGCTGCGCTGTTCCTCACGCCGCTACTGGGACGGGCCGTCGTTGGAGGCCTTTCCGCGGAGCACGGATGAGCACGATTGAGAATTTCCTGGAGATTGTCACAGTACGTCAGCCCTCCGGCAAGTTGCCGGAGGGCAGCAGACCTTCGGAGCTTAGAAACAGCTTCTCGTCGCCTGGCAACGCGATGCTGTAACTCAAGACGCCGATCAGCAACCTCGCCTCCAGCGGCGAGAGCCAGCACCCGGCGAAACGGAAGCAGGGCGGGCACGGCCCGAACCTCGCGGACGAGGTCGAGTGGCTGCTGCCGACCCCGAAGGCATCCGACGGGATCAAGCGCTCGCCGCGCCAGCGCCACGGCAATGGCGACCTGACGCTCCCCTCGGCGGCGGCGCAACTGAGCTGCCGGGCAACCGCGGCCCGTTTTCCGGCGCATCCGGCTCCCGCCCTCTTCGACACCTCCGCACTGACGAAGAAGGACCCCGGGAGTGGGAACGGTACGGCGACGCCATCGCCCGATGGGAGAGCCTCACCCGCCCGGCACCGGCGCCGACCGACGACGCGGGCCGCCTCTCACCGCGGTTCGTGGAATGGATGCAGGGCCTCGGAGACGGCTGGGTGACCACCACCCCCGGCCTCGGACGCCCGGCCCAACTTACGGCGCTGGGTAACGGTGTCGTGCCGCAGCAGGCCGCGAGGGCGATAGGGATCCTCGATCCGCCCACGGTCGCCTGCCGCCACCGCTCCGGCGGTTGAGCCGCCCCTCTACACCCGGTTCCCCGGCCGGGCCAAACCCTCCCTTCTCCGGATCCTCGACACTCCCAACACCCGAGCAGGAAAGGGGATGTCGATGTCGGAGTCCGCCGACGAGAACGAGCCGGTACGGATACCGGATCACAACCTGGACGACCTCGTCTCCACGGTCAGTGGTCTGGTCGCCGAGACCCGCAAGCAGGGCGAGACCCTCGCCCGTCTCACCGACGAGCGGCCGTCGCAGGACGGCGAAGAGGACGAGCCCGGCCGGGGAACCGGTGGCGCTCCAAGCAGGAAAAGCGACGGGGAAGGTTCTGGTTCCGTCTTCATTCTGGCGCTAGCAGGCACCTCGTACGCGCAGGAGTTGGCGGCGCTGAAGGTGTGGGTGGAGGACCTGCTGCTGCCGGTCTACGGACGCGAGATCACCTCCACCCGCCCATGGTGTCCGCAGTGGACCGAGCACCCCGAGGCCGTTGCCCGGCTGCACGCGCTGTGGCTGGCCTGGCAGCAGTTCACCGACGCCGAGGCCGGGCTCGCCGGACCGTCCCTGTGGCACCGCGACCACCTCGACCCCGGGCTGATGCAACTGCGCGCGCCGGACGGCCCGTTCAGCGCCTGCACCACCAGCCCGTCCCGCCCGAACCACCGGCTGCTGGCCTCCCCAGACCCCGGGGCGTACGAGGTGGCGGCGTGACGGGGCCGGGCTACCGGATCGACGGCTTCGCGCCCGCCTCCGAACGCGTGGAGGACGACTTCTTCACCGCGGCGCTCTCCGAGGACATGTACGACGAGCTGGCCGCGCACCACACCAAGGGCAACACGTTCCTGCTGCTCTACGACAGCGCTGCCGTCTGGGACGTTCCCGGTACGGCCGAATACGTCGGCATGCGCGTCCAGCGCGATTTCTTCGAGGACTCCTTCACCTTCGAGCACACCCGGCAGCCCACCGTGCCGATCGCGCAGAACTGGCTCATCTCCCGTGGCTGTCCGCCCGAGGAGATCGAGCTGGGCGCCGCGCTCGGTCCGCGCCCGGCCGATGCGCTCACCTCCCGGCTGGAGGACGTACTGCGCACCAATCCGGGCGGCCGGTACACGCTGCTGGACGACTACACGCACAACCCCAGCCGGACCGACGAGGGCATCGAGGTCAGCGTCCTTGTCCACGACGGTCACCCCGACTCGGCCGAGCGGCCCTACCGGCTCTTCCTGGAAGAGACCGCACCCAGCTTCGCCACCTACACGGTGCGCGAGGGCGCCTTCACCAGCTCCGAGGCGGCCGACGCATGGCTGCGGAAACGGGACACTCCGCTCCCGCTGGCCCCGGCACCCGCAAGCGCGCCCGACCGGCGTGCCGCCGCAGCCCTGTCCCGGACCACCACCAACGCCCCGGCCAGCAACCAACTGCCCCTGCCGGGTGTAACGCCGACGCCCGGCACCGGCTTTACCCGGTCCAGGCGGCTCTCGTGAGCGCCCGTTACGCGTTCGCCGCCCACCCCGAAGCTCTCGCCGACCTGCGCGATGCGCCGGAGAAGATCCGGGACCTGGCACTGCTCGAACTCCAGCACCTGGTCCACGGCAACGAACGCGGCGCCGCACTGCAACGGGAGTTGGCGGGCTGCCACAAGGTCTACGTCGACCCGCACACGACGTGGCGGATGGTCATCCAGTACCGCGACGCTCCCGCCGCCTCCCAGCACAAGCGGGAGATCTACCTGCTGGCCGTGGGCGAACGGCAGGCACACGCCGCCTACAACACCGCCGCCCATCGCCTCAAGCGTGACCAGCAGCGTACGGACAGCGGTCCGGAGGACCGCCGCGCTCTCGCCGCGCGCGCCCGCTCCGCCCACGCCGGTCGGCCGACCACCCAGGGCGGGGCGCCCGAAGCGGTGCCCGCGACCGCTGCCCCGCAGCAGGCGCACCGGCGCGTTCGCTGACCAACTCCCCAGAAGAGGAACGTTTCTCATGCTCGACGAACCGGAGGACGAGCGCTGGCGCGAGTACCGCGTCACCCCGCGCTACCTCGCCGGCTCCGGGGGCTTCGGTGATCCCGGGTTCGAACCGGTCGCCCACTGGCCGCACCACTCCCTCGACGACGACACCTTCTGCCAACTGCTGATCACCAGCCCGGACGGCCGGATCCGGCTCGGCTGGTTCGGAGACGACTACGAGCCCTTCAAAGTCTCCGCTTCCCAAGACGCCGTCGGCCCCGCTCGGTGGACGGCCTCGTTCAACCAGAACTTCCCACCGGAGATCACCGCCGGTTTCACCAGTGCGCTGGCGCGGGGCTGGGAGCCGGACGGGGAGCACTTCCTCGCGCGGCCGTCGATCTACTGGGCCGACAGCGTCACGCCGCTGCTCGACGCGGGGTGGGAGCGGCTGCGGGCCTCCGAGCCCGGAACGGTGGAACTCCGGTCGCCCGACCGGCAGGCCGGGGCCTGGATCGACACCCACACCTACGGCCGCCACGACGAGACGGTGGTGCTGTGGGCCGGACCGGAGGGATACCTCACCCGAGCCGAGGCGACCTTCACCACCGACACCCCCAGCCACCTCATCGCCGCCACCGCCGCCGCGCTCAACGAGCCCACTCCCCTCGTGCGAGAGCGGCACATGATCCACCGCGACGTCGAGCACCTCGTCCAGCTCGAACCGGTCACCGCCCGCGCCCAGCCCCGTACGGGCGCTCCCACCCCGCTGGACGCGAAGCACGCGGCCGTTACCGCCGCGCTGCACCGCGCCGCGCACGAGCAGCCCGGCGCACGGCGGGCCCACGCCGCCCGTATCCGCACCCCGCACGTCCGGCAACAGCCGAGCACCACGCCCGACGCCGCGCCTGCCCGTGCCGCCGTGCCCGCCCGCTCCGCTGCTCGTCCACGGCGCTGAGCCCTTCCCGGAGAACCACCATGCCGCACCCCACCCCTGCCGGCTCCCTCGCGGACCGGATCAGCCACGCCGTCGGCGTCCTCGCCCCGCTGTGGACCTCCTGGACGCTGGAGACCCTGCGCGAGCACGGGCCACTGCACGCACGGGAGTTGACGGCCGCCATGCCGTGGCTGAACGGTCCCCAGACGAACCAGGTCCTGTTGCGCATGCGGTCCGGCGGCCTGCTGGACAAGCCCGAGCGCGGCGGCTATGCCCCCTCACGCCTGGGACAGCGCGCCTACCCCGCCCACCGCGCTCTCGCCTCCTGGCACGCACGCCACTTCGAACGCGACAACAGGGCCTGGAAGCTAGGCGACCGGATCGAGGACGCACTCGCCCGGCTACGCGGCAAGGGCACCGGCCAGGTCCTCACGGCGCTCGAACAGTACGGTCCGTTGCGGCCGGGCGCGTTGCGCGAGGCAACCGGGCTGGCCAGCGGGTCCTTCCACTACCGCACCCAGCAGCTCCTCGACGACGGTCTCGTCACCCGTCTCGGGCCCGAACGGCATTTCGCCTACGCCCTCACCCCGGCCGCCCGGCAACTCGCTCCGGTCTACGCCGAGCTGCACGACTTCGGCCGCCGCAGCCAGGCCAACGCAACCGCGGACCAGTCCAACGAGCGGTCCGACGTGGCGAGTCGTGCACGTGCCGCGCGCCAGCACTCCCCCAACGCACCGACGGTGACCGGGATGTTCTCGCACCCGCCCGAGCCGCCACCACGGGTACCGGCCCACATCACCGCGCTCTCCCACCCCTCCCGCACGCGGTGAGCCGCATGCCCAGCCGCAGACCCGTCCGCAAGGCCGCCCGCGCCGACCGCCCGTCGCGGCCGGGCGCCGGCGCCCGCGCCCCACCGGAAACCCTTATGCCATATGCCTCCCCCGGCAGCGGAGACGTGCTCGTCGCGCCCGGCTATCTCGCCGGAACCACCGGCACCGACACCGTCCGCCCCCTCCTGGACGGCAGGACGGGATGGACGCAGGCCCTCGTCAACTTCGACGTGTACTACACCAGCCCCTGCCAGCGCCTCCGCGCCGTGAACTCCCCCTTGAAGGGCTGGACCTTCACCTACGCCGCCGACCCGCTCGGCGTCCCCACATGGATCACCACCTTCGACCGGGGGACCCCTGACGAGATCGTCCGCGCGTTCACCGGCACACTCACCGACGGACTGGACAACTACTTCCGCGACCACCTCTCCGGCGGCCCGCGCTACACCGGCCACACACCCGCCCGCCTCTTCGCCGCGCACGAGTGGGAACCTGTGCCCGGCCCCAGGCCCTGGCGGATGCTCTCCCCCGACGGCCACGCCGCCTTCCAGATCCGTACCGGCCACCTCGAAGACCATCACGAACTGCGCGACCCGACCCGTGCGATGTGGAAGATCACCGCAGGTCCCGACCCGGTGTTGCCCGACGCTCAAAATGCCGATGAGGGCGGCGTTCAGGGTGCCGATGTGGTGTGACGGCGACGCCCCGCCGGTGGGTGTTCCGGCGGGGCGGTCGTGGGCAAGGTGTCGTTTTCGTCGGCGAG
>NZ_JANCPR020000069.1 GCF_028657195.3 Streptomyces iconiensis | reverse complement strand
GCCGCCACCCCCGCCACCCCCGCCGGCCGCACCTCCGCCCATGCCGCCGAGCCCGCCCGCAGTACCAGCCGCCCCGCCGCCGCCCCCGCCTCCGGCCCCGGTCGAGGTGCACCACACCGTGCACGTCGTCCTCACACCCGAGCCCGAACCCGAAGCGCCCCGCTGGCGGTTCGGCTGGCTCCGCGCATGGCTGCGGCCGTGGCAGACCCTCATCGCCGCCGCCATCGCCCTCATGCCGTCACCCGCCTACGGGCACAGTCTCACCAGCGCGTGGTCCGCGGTCCTCCACGAGGAACGCACCAACGGGCTCGGCATGCCCTACGCGCTCGCCGGTGGCCTCCTCGCCATCGCCCTGCTCCTCGACCGCCGCCGCACATGGTGGGCGCGCACGCTCCTCGTCGTCGCCCTCGTCGGCGGCACCGGCGCCCTCGGCTGGTACGACCCCGTCACCTGGCTCACAGGAGTGAGGTCATCGTGAACGTCGCGCTCAGCCTCGGCGGTGTCGTCGTCGCCCTCGCCATCCTGTGGTTCAACCTCCGCCCGTGGCTCAAGGGCGGCCGTGACCCGAAGGCGCTGATCCCCTACGCGTCCGGCGCGGGGATCGGCTCCCTCGCGACGATTTGCGTCGGCGGGCTCCTCGGCTGGGGCGCCTCCGGCATCGCCGGTCTCGGCTCCAAAGCGGGCGACAAAGGCATCAACGGCGTCACCGGCACCGGCAGTTCAGCCATGGCTACCGGCCGCATGGGCACCCTCACCGAAGCCGGCGGCGCCGTCACCGTGCTCCTCCTGTTGGGTGTGATCGCCCTGTTCAAGGCGGCCGGAAAGAACGACAAGCGCCGCATCGCCGGTGGCTTCGTCACCTTCGCCATCCTCGGCTTCCTGCCCGGTATTGCCTCCCTCCTCGGCTGGTGGCCCGACCTCGTCAACGCCGCCGGCGCGAAGGGCCGCGAGGCGCTGGAGCATGCGGGGAGCTGGCTGTGAAGGCTCGTGCCGCCGCAGCGTGGGCGCACCGTGCTGGCATCACCGACCGGCTCGCCCGTGGATCGGCGATCGTCGCCCGCCGCCGCGCGGCGGCGCTCGCCGACTGGGTGAAGCGGGGGCGCCGCGCCGACCTCACCGGGTGGCGTGCAGCTCTCGACCCCCTCGCACGACTGCTTGGCCTCGCCGTCCTCGCCTGGATCGGCTACCAGATCGTGCGGGTGCTGCCGTGGCTGATGTGGGCGCTCACCGCCGGATGGTGCTGGGCCGCCTGGCGGGCAGGCACCCCCACAAGCGCCGAGCAGGAGCGCGCCGCTGACGCTCCCCAGTCCAGCCCCACAGACGCAGCCAAGCGGTCCCCGGAGGACACCTACGAGGCGCTCCTCGCGTGGGTCCGCGAGGCCATCGGCGAGCGGCAGGGCGTGCACCTCCGTGACCTCCTCGCCAACGCCCAACACAACGGCCTCTTCAAGGGCCTGGAGTTGGGCGACTTCCGGGCCGCCCTGGAGCGGTGGGACATCCCCGTCCGTAAGCGCGTCCGGGTGCGGGGTCTGGGGGTCACCGTCGGGGTCCACCGCGATGACCTCCCGGCCCCCGCCGGAGCCCCTTCCGGGCCCCTCCCCGAGCCCGAAGGCCAAGGTGACCCCGATCCACGACTACACGCGGCGTGACCTGCGGAACCACACCTCGACTACAGGCCAACTACACCCCGAACACAAGAGATAGGAGACCCCGCGATGCAGCCCACCCGTCACCAGATCGCCGCCGTGCTGACGCAAGTCGTCAGCGCCCTGGAGCGGCACCCCAACCTCGACGCGGACGCCGCGATCCGATTCGTCGTCTACGGCAACCCCGGCACCCCTACGCCCGTGGCCGACACCGCGGAGAGCCTCCTCGTCGATGCGGCTCGGCGTGCGATCACCGACGCGGCCAGCGTCGGGCTTGACGAGGGCGAAGAGCAGCCCGAGGCCGAGTGGCTCGTGACAGAGGAGGCATTGCGCTGCGCGCGTGCCGCCGCCGAGGAGTACGGCCGCTGAATCCCGGGGCCGGCCGCCCGTGTGGCTGCACTAGGCCGACCCCGGTCACCCATCCCCAGCAGGAGACAGGAGATCAACATGATGCCCCGACTGCGAGCGTTCTTCACCCGCGCCGCCCCTCACACGTACTGCGCAGACTGCGGCTGGTGGGTACGCAACTGCCCCCACATGACCTGACGAGTACCACCAGAACCGGACACATCATGTAGTTCACCGATGTACCACCTACATCCGGCGCTACGCTCCCGCTCTCACATCCCAGGGGGACCCATGAGCCAATACCAGCAGTACCCGCCTCAGCAGCCGCAACAATTCCAGCCGCTGCCACCGAAAAAGAAGCACACCGGGCTGAAGGTCGCAGGCGGCATCATCGGCGGATTCATCCTCCTCGCAGCGCTCGGCGCCGCACTCGGCGACGACCCGGCCCCAGCCAAGAAGCCCAGCACCACCGTCGAAGCCAAGCCGACGCAAGACGAGATCGATGAGACCATCGAAGAGGGCGACAAGGCCGCCGACGCCCTGGACAAGGAACTCGACGACATCCAGAAGGACAACGAGAAAGGCCGCAAAAAGCTCAAGGACAAAGCCGACCGCGAGGCGGCCAAAGACGGGCAGTACGGCGACGGCGACTACATCGTCGGCCAGGACATCCCGGCGGGAACGTACGAGTCGGCGGGCGCCTCTTCCGACGTGTTCGACGTGTGCGCGATCACCACAGAGCCGTCCGGTGAGACGACGATGCCGCAGATCAAGAGCGGCAACAAGAACGAACGGATCATCATCACGCTCGCTGCGGAGGACGGCACCGTCTCCGTGCAAGGCTGCGAACCCCTCACCAAGCGCTGACCGCCCCATGCCGAGGCCCCGCCAAGCCCCCAGCGCGGCGGGGCCTCACCAACCATCCGAGGGGGCGACGATGGCGGATGATTTCGGGAGAGGCTGCTGCGGGGTGCTGGCACTGATCGTGCTGGGAACGGGTATCTGGGTGTCCTGCTCAGGCGGGGACGAGGACACCGCCGAGGCCAAGCCCAGGGCCACGAAGGCCGCGAAAGCCGAGTGGCGGCTCGAAGAGCACGGCTTCGCAGGCCAGGACGAGATGCTGTGGACCGACATGGACAAGTCGGTGCGATTGGACCTGCTGGCCGGCCTGAGTGCGGAGGACCGGCGCTCCGGCGCAGTCGATGACCTTGACGATGATGATGGCCTGACCGCACGGGACGTGCGGATCAGCCAGCTCGGGGCGAGCCACGGCGTCGTCTCACCGGCGCAACTCGACGGCACTGCCATCTTCACGCCGACCCCGGGCTTCGAAGGCGAAGCCACGGTCACCTACAAGGTGAAGCTGAAGGGCCATCCCGAGACAGCCCAGGGGGAGGCCACGGTCACAGTTGAGCTGAGCCCTGGAGGCCAGGCCGAGCGGGAGTACGCCAACTGCGCGGAGGCACGCGCGGACGATGCGACACCCGTGCATCGAGGCGACCCGGGGTATGGGGAGCACTTGGACCGCGAGGGCGACGGAATCGGCTGCGAATGGGGGTAGCTCTGGCGGCACATGGATGGTTCCGCCGGACGTTCACGGGCCGCACTGCGCGGGCTGCCTTATAGGAGGACCACTCACTGCGAGAGGAAGGTCAGCAGCATGGCCGACTGCATCCCCACTGAGCCTCACTGGCACGACTGCCCGAACCGCGACACCGACCCGGAACGCCGCAACCGCTGTGACCACTGCGAGGAGCACGAGCGCGAACAGCGGGTGGCCGAGGACTGGGCGCGCGAGCCCGCCGATGATCCGCGCCACGCGGGCCCGTACTTCGACATGTGACCGCTGCGCGCGAGGGGCCCTGCCCGGACACTGGGTGGGGCTGCCTCGCGCCACGCACTACTGGCACCGCGCCGTCGGGCGCCGGCCAGTGCTGGCGCTGCCTCACCTGCTGGGCGTCACTCCTTCGTCGGGGAACGTCGCGGTCGGCCGCCTTTGCGTGAGCGGCGTTCGGTGAGTTCGCGTTCTCCGGCTTCGAGGTCGGCTCGGTCCTGGTCGGTGCCGTGTTCTGCGATGACGGTACGGACGTGGTCGAGGAGGTCGGCGTTGCGGTTGGGAACGACGCGGCCGTACGCCTCCCAGATGATCTTGGGGATGCGGAAGCGTGTGGCGTAGGTGTGGTCGGAGGCTTCTGGCATGCCCTGATGTTCCCACACGGTTTTGCCGCACAGCCTCTTGTGTACCCACACGGTTTCCCTTTACTGTGTGGGTACACGGTTTACGAGGGGGACACGATGCAGACCACACCGCACACCAACTGCCTCCGCTGCGGACGCAAGCTCACCGCCACCGCCAGCCAGGCACGCGGCTACGGCCGTGGCTGCGCCGCCAAGGTCCGCCACGCCAGCGCCGACCTCGCCGACTTCCAGGCCCACCAGGTCGCGTCCGCCCACGAGCTGATCGAGGACGGCGCCATCGTCGCCATCCGATCGCGGGTATTCCGCGCCGTCTCCACCGACGGCAGCGAGAGCTACCTCTGCCACCCGGCCAACTGCGCCTGCCCCGCCGGCCGCAAGGCCGTCCGGCCCTGCTACCACCAGCTCGCCGCCCGCCTCTTGCTCGCCGCCTGATGGACGCCACCGAGCCCACCGTGGCGGACGAGGCGCAGGCGGATCGCGACTACTGGAACGACCGGTACGAGCACGAGCACGAGCCCGACGACTGAAGGAGACCGCCATGCAGTCCTGCCGCCGCCACCCCGCCGCCGGGCGTTTCATGCGCACCTGCTCCGGCTGCGCCACCGAGCTGTACAACCTGGAGCAGGCCAACGCGGTCCGCAGGCAGGCCCGCGAGGCGCTCGCCGCCTGGGGCATGGCCGGCGCCGAGCGGACAGTCCTCTCCGCGGCCCGTGTCGGTGACGTCCTCGTTGTCGCCACCCACGCGCCCGAGAGCAGGGCGGCGGAGTTCGCGGTCGACGTGTTCCGCCAGCCCACCGCGGACGAACTCGACGCCGCGAGTAACGACATCTCGCTGCGCAACCCCGGCGAGTGGGTCCTCATCGACCAGGCGGGCGACGACGATGCGGCTGCCGTCCCGGGCATGCTGCGCGATGCGGACGATCGGCACGCGCCGACCGGCGAGGGTGTGACCGTGTACCCGCCGCCTGTCGACAGCCGCCCGACGCCGGGTCTGCGTGTTACTCCCGCGCAGCTCGCCTGAAGACCTCGGGCCGCCGTGCACCTGCCCGTGCGGCGGCCCTTCCCCGGGCCCGCTCCGGTATCCCCCTGCTGGAGCGGGCCCACCCGTACGCCTGCAACTGCCGCCCGACCGCGAGAGGATGACCCCATGGCCGATGCCCGAATGATCCCGCTGGCCGACGTACTCAGCGTCACCACCGACATCCTGCTGTCCCGCTCCCACATGGACGGGCTCTACGCCCTGCTGGGGCACATGACCGGGCAGGATGTGTTCACCCATCAGCTTCCGTCCGTTGCCGACGCGTGCAAGCCAGCGCTGATCCAGCAGCATCCGTTCCTCGCCGACCTCACGCCTCCGGCCGAGGCGGACACGCCGGACCTGATGGCCTGGCTCGTCGAAGCCGAACGGGCGCACGGCGAAGAGATCAGCGTCACCCCGCTGGAGACATGGATGCGGCGGGACCCGATCGAGGACGCCGCCGACATGGTGGGCGCCGACAAGGTCTGGCTGCCCGGGGCATGATGGCGAGTCTCTTCCGCTGGCTAGCCCACCACTACGACCGGATCACCTGGTGCTTCGCCTTCGCCCTCGTGGCCGTGTACCTCGCGGTCGCACCGATCCTGCTCGCGAGAGGATGACCACGCCCATGGGCCAGCAGATCATCCGGCAGCCGGACGGGTCGCTCGCGGTGTTCTCGACCACCACGGACACGATCATCGTCGCGGGTGCCTCGCCGGACGAACTGATCGAGTGGCACGCCGAGCAAGCAGCGCAGGCGGCACGGGAGCAGGCGAGCCGCCACATCCAGCACGTGCTCGACGGCGACGCCGAGACCGTGTACGGGCGCCGAGCGATGGCGTGGGAGGACGCGGTGCGCATCAGCCGCGAGCACGGCGGCGACCTCCCGTAGAGGGTGCTCTGCTGGTCCGGGGCGGCCGGGCGTGTTCGCTCCTCGAAGATCGGGGTCGGGTTCTGCCCAACTGGCCACGCCACGCGGCACAATAGATCCATACGATCGGATCAACGAATGCGAGCCGCGATGTCTATCACGACAGCTCCCGCCCCACGCAGAGGCCGGCCCCGGCCCTCCGAGACGATCAGCCGTGACGATCGGATCTACACGCTGCTCGCCGACGGGCCCCTCTCCCGCAATGAACTCGCCGCCGCCACAGGGCTGGAGAAGAGCATCGTCTACCTTGCCCTCGCGAGGCTCCGCACCGCAGGCCGCATCCGCCAGTGCGTCCGCGACGGCGTCATCGTCTGGGCCCACGCCGACGGCACCCCCTGCCCGTGAGCACCGCACGGCAGTACATCGACCCCGACGATGTGAGCTGGCAGCCCGAGGGTGCCTGCGCGGACATGCCGCTGGAGCAGTTCGTGCCGGACGAGGAGACCGCCGAGGGCCTCACCACAGCGGCGGCCACGTGCGACACCTGCCCCGTCCGCCAGCCCTGCCTGATGTGGGCCACCCTCCATGGCGCTGAGGGGTACTGGGGCGGCACCAGCACCTACCAGCGCGCCCAGCTCGTACGCGTGCGTACGCGCGCGAAGTGCCCTCTGTGCACGAGCACTTCGCTGACGATGGTCGGCACCCACGAGATGTGCGTCGCCTGCGGCGCCTCGTGGGTACGCGACGTACGGCTGGAGCCCCTCGCGGCTACACCGGCACCGTCGGCCGTGGCGTAGCCGCCTGGATGTCTGCGGCCCGTTGCCACGCATCTGCCCAGCGCCAGGCGTGGTCGGCAAGCCGTAGCCCGTCGGCGACCTGCCGCCCGGCCTCGCTCAACTCCGCGCGCAGGGCGGCGGATTCGCGCAGGCGCTTCAGCTCGCGGTGCCAGGTACGGGATCGGTCAGCGAGCAGGCCGGCACCCAGCTCGTGCAGGCGCCGGTACTCGGCCCGCGGCGAGGCGACCCACGGGACACCGAGCGCCGACATCTCCAACGGCTTCAGCCAGGACTTGGCGGCGTTGAACTTCGTGTCGGCGAGCGGGGCGATACCGATACCCAACTCGGCGACCGCCCGCGGCCACTCCTCGACGGGCACCGCTGCGCCGGGCGGGTCCGAGGACAGGCCGAGTGCGCGGCCGGCGCCGCGGGGGTCACCGCGCATCACGAACTCGCCGCCCTCTCCGACGAGCCGTGCGATGGCGCCGCCGAGGACCTCGGGGTCGTTCGGGTGGGAGTGCAGTGCGGCGGGCCAGCCGATCGTGTCGGAGTCCGTACGCGGCAGCCCGAAGTACGAGGGCGGCAGGTAGTTGGGCAGGACGTGCCCGCGGCCGTGCGCGGAGTACACGGGAAGCAGGGCCGGGGTGGACACCGTCACCAGGCTCGCGTTCCTGCACGCGGTGGTGAGGTTCCGCCACGAGTGCGGTGACGGTGCTACCCCCGCCCCGGCGCGGACGCCGGCGGCCGGATGCAGCGACGCCCACGCTGGATTCGAGGGGTGCACGGCGGTGAGGTCATCGTCGATGTCGACCACCACCGCGATGCCCTTGGCCCGCATCACCGCGACCGCGTCGGCCTGCCACCGGTGCGTGACCCGCTGCATCACCACCACGTCCGCCTCGACGAGGACGTCCGTGACGCGGTCGCCGTCCATGACCATCCGCACGCGCCGCTGCTCCGGCGTGACGACCCGCACGTCGTGCCCGGTCGCAGCGAGCTGCTGGGCGGGCCAGATCATGCGGAAGTGGCCGCAGCCGTAGCGGTCGGCGGGGTAGACGACGACCTTCATCCGCTGCTCGCCTTCTTGGTGGTACGGCGAGCCGGAGGGGGCGCGGGTGCTTCGTCTGGCTCGGGGTGCGGGGCGGCGCCGTCCCCCGCTGATGCCTCCAGCTTGGCGATGCGGGTCATGGCCACATGGAGGTGCTCGTGCAGGTCGGTGATCTGCTCCTGAAGGCCCGCCACTTGGCTGCCGGCCTCCTCCCGGGCCACCGTCTGAAGGCGTGCTTCCAGAGACATCAGGACACCCGCCGCGTGGTCTCGGTGACGCCCGGGCCCGGGCCTCCGGCGCCGGAGGTGGCGAGCGCGGTGAGGACGGCGAGGATCGCAGCACTGCCCGCGAGGGAGAGCCCGCCGGTCCAGTCGACGTCGAGGACGCCGGTGGCGTCGAGGCCGAGGGCGGCGACGAGGGTCTGTGCGGCGGTGCGTATGGCGCGCTCGGAGGTGGCACGCCAGAAGGCACGGGTGGTCATGGCCATGGGGTCCTCACTTCAGCTTGATGGTGTTGCCGGGGTAGATCCGGTACGGGGTCTTGAGGCCGTTGAGCTGGGCGAGCTTGAGCCAGGCGGTGCCGTGGTCGCGGGCGATGGAGGAGAGCGTCTCGCCGGGCACGACGGTGTGCGTCGCGCCGCCCGGTGACCATGCGGCGGGGTGGGTGAGCCGCTCGGCCACCAGGGCGCGGATCGCGGCCATGCTCACGTCGGCGCCGCCCGGGGAAGTGCGCGGGTCCGGCTTCTGGTTGGTCCATTCCTTGTGCGCGATCACGCTGGTCTTGCCGTCACCGCCCCAGGCGTGGGCACGGAGCAGGGCGGCGGAGACGCGGACCATGGCGTCGCGCTGGGCGTCGGGCCATGGGTCCTTGCCGTCGCCCTTGTTGATCGCCTCGAAGCCGTAGAAGCGCGCGTTGCCGTCTGTGGTCTGCTCGTTCGGGCGGGGCAGCGCAGACTCGGCGATGACAGCTCGCAGGACGTCGTCGTCGCCGGATCCGGCGTGGTTGCAGCGGCCGTAGCCGACGAGGTGGACGGTGCCGCTCTTGGTGATGACACCGGGTACGAGGGGGCCGGGCAGGTCGGCTCTGCCGCGTCGGCACAGGTCGATGAGGCCCTTCTCGGTGCCGGGTCCGGTGTGGTGGAGCATGACGCCGTGGACGGGGCCCCAGGGGCGGCTTTTGGCGGTGCGGGTGTGGGTGCGCCAGCCGTCGTGCTCGACGACGGCGATGCCCTCGGCCTTGAGTGCGGCGAGGAACTTCGCGGCGGTGAGGGGTGTGGCCATCGGGTCCTCCGTCAGGTGTGGATGGCGAGCTTGAACTGGGCGTGCATCACCCGGCGTGGGACGTGGTCGGTGTGCGCGACGTACAGCGCGATCGGCGTCCCCGGATGCACGAAGATGGCGTGGTGCTTGGTGAAGCACTGCATCCCGTACGACGGCGCCCGGTGATCCGTCGCCGTCGTATCCGCCCCGGTGGACAGGCCGAGCGGATCCCGAACGAACCGGTCCCTCAACTCCGAGTAGTCCCCGGCCTCCCAATGGATGTTGGCGGTCAGCGAGCCCCACCCATCGACCGTGGGCCAGATCAGACCGGCCCGGTCGTCGGTACGCCAGTTGTCGATCTGATGCCCGTCGGGCTGCGCCATCTGGTGCATGACGTGTTCGTCGGCCGACTCGCCCGTACCGAAGGGGAAGTGCAGCGGGTAGTAGGCGCCGCCGCCGGGGACGGTCTGCGGCTCATTGTTGATCAGTGAGCAGACGTGGACAGGCATACATGGACCTCCTACAGGGGGAAGACGGTCAGGCGACGCGAGGAGAAAGTCCCGGTGCCGGAGCTGACGCGGTACTTGGCCACGAAAGTGTTCGTGCCGGGTGTGAGGCCGGTGCCGGCCGTGTGCAGTGCCATCGTGGTGGCGATCAGCGCCCCGTCAGCCAGCCCGAAAAAGCCCACCGCCCTGTTGTCGGCGGCGGCCAAGCTGGAGGCGCCACCCACGTCATAGCCCATGCGGCTGCTGCCGGCGCCGGAATTTTGAAGGGTCGCGTGGACGAAGACCATTGCCATCGGCCCCGTCTCCACGGTCACCGTGGGCCCGGCGCTCGCAGGGGCGTTGAGGTCCCCGAAGGAGGTGGCGGTGGTGGTGCCGGACGCGAGATCGATGCTGCTGTCGGCCCGGCGCTCCGCAAGGGAGTTGATGCCCGTGGCGACGAAGTGGCTACCCGAAGCGGTGGCCTTGGCGACGGCGGTCTCGTTGAGGTTGTCGCGCAGGAACTGGTTGAACTGGGCCGCCGTGAACACTGAGCCCGCCACGGCTGTCATGGGCGCTGACCACGCCATCTCAGCCCACCCCCTGAAGAGTCGGGCCCGGCTCGACGTCGTGCGCGGCGTTCTCATCGCGCAGCTGCTGCGCGCTCTGCCCGTGAGGGATGCCGAACCGTACCGCGGTCTCGTGCTGCTCGGGGTACCAGTTGCGGGTGCTCGGCACGGGCCGCAGCGCGAGCACGGCCATGATCTCGGTCATGTGCTGCGGCCAGTCGATGATCGCGTCCATGTGGCAGTAACTGCACGAGAACGCGGGCAACTGGACCACGCGCGGGCTGCGCGGGTCGCGCCTATTGAGCCGGCCGTAGACGTGCTCGGTGTTCGCGCAGCCGGGCCGGGGGCAGTCGGCGACCCAGTCCCCGCTGTAGACGTAGGCCCGCGCCAGTGTCGCGAGCTGGGTGATATCCA
The DNA here is from genome assembly GCF_028657195.3 of Streptomyces iconiensis. Lineage (GTDB taxonomy): Bacteria > Actinomycetota > Actinomycetes > Streptomycetales > Streptomycetaceae > Streptomyces > Streptomyces iconiensis. The sequence goes on along the minus strand of NZ_JANCPR020000069.1, from coordinate 31,077 downwards.
TTTCTCTCCTCACGTGGCGAACACGCCCACGTCGAAACAGCCCTGCACGGGGTGGTCGAAGATGAAGATCCGGCTGGGGTCGTCGGTGGCGATGGGGTCGAACACGCCGTCGTCGAAGCCCGCGCCGACCTTGTCGAAGGTGAAGGGGTTGGCGGCGTACTGCTGTCCGTAGCGCTCGCAGCCGAGGACCGCGTAATGCACCGGCCCGGCCCCGCAGTCGGGGTCACCGTCGCGCATGCGGCGCAGCGTGTGCTGCACCCGCTCGATGTGGAAGTCGGCGTCCAGGCCCAGCTCACCGTTCTTGATGGTGATCAGGTCGGAGATGCCCCTGGTCAGGATCTGGAGCAGGTGATCGCGGTCGGCCGAGACGAGGTGCAGCTGCACGGTCGGCCGGCGCTGCGCGTACTGCGCGAACAGGAGCTGCGCGATCGCATACGCGTCGTGCTGTCCTGCCCACGGGGCGCTCTCCGGGTACGTACGCCTGCGGTGCTGCTGGATGCTGACCGCGTCCTCAGCCGTCACCTGCACGGTGCGCACCACGGGTATGGGCTGCGCCCGGACCTGAAGGCGGGTGATGGTCACTGGCCCGCCGTGCGCCATGAGGTTGACGGTGATGGCCTGTCCGGCGCGGCGGGAGACTGTGGAGGTGATGACGCCGGGTCCGCTGTAGATGATGTCGGTGCCGGGCACGAGGTCCAGGACGTCGCGGACGGGGTCCGAGGTCTGGATGTGGACCTGGGTGGACTGGCCGATGGTGAGGCTGATGGTGTCGTCGGACTCCCATACGACGCTGGGCTCGTCGGGCCGCCGTTCTTCGATGTCGAAGGTGGCGTCGTTGATGATGTCGCGCCAGCCGTGGCTGTACTCGAACGGCGGCAGGTAGGAGAAGCCGCTGACGGGCGGGGACTCGCAGTCGACCAGACGGGCGGCGAACGTCGCTTGCGGGATGAGGGAGTTCTCGCGCAGGAGGCGGTGGTGCCGGTCGCGGTAGGTGAACGTCCCGTCCGGAGCGACGTACGCGATGCTCGGCGGTCCCTCGGAATCGAGGAGTTCAGTCAACGCGGTGAACGCGTCCTTGCCCTCGGCCCACCACCACGGCACGTGGGTGGCGCCGAGGTCGAGGTCGCGCGGGGCGGTCCAGCCGACCGAGTCGAGGATGACCCCGATCAGAAAGCCGGTGCGGCGCGCTTCGTAGACCTCGGTGCTGATGTCGGTCTGGAGCAGGCTGAGGTCGTCGAGGCCGGTGATGTCCACGGAGCGGTCGGTGCGGTCGGGGTGGACCTCGAAGTCGTCGACCCGCCCTCGCATCAGTGGGTAGACGACGTCGTCGAGGGTGACGTCCACGCGGATCGGGGAGGCGGGCGAGAGGTCGTCCGCGAGTGGGCTGTCAGGGTTCTCCGGGGAGTAGATCCGCTCTGCGTTGCACACGGAGAAGCTGAGACTGCCGATGGCCGGCGGTGCGAGCTGGCGGGATTGGTCGCGGCCGTAGGAGAAGCTGACCGGGTTCCGGGCGAGGACCTGCGAGGTGACGTCGTCGTGCTCGCCGTCGAAGGCGCCGCTGCTGGCCCAGTCGACGCCGACGAAGTAGCCATCGGCCAGAGTCGGGGTGACGTTGACGTTGTCGAAGTACGCGTAGTTGCCCGAGCCGTCGTCCCGGTAGGCGAGCAGCTGCAACGCGAGGTTCCCAGCGGATACCCACGGTGGGGAGGCCACGGAGTGCCGCACCGTCCACGCCCGGCCGTCCGCGCTGGTCTCCCAGTACAGAGTCCCGGCGTCCTCGCGGACACGGAGCCACGCGTGCTCAACCGGGTCGTACGGGATGGACGCGCCGACCTCGTCGATGTAGCCGACGTGGATCACCATCAGCAGGAGATTCGTGGACGCGTTGACCTCGAACACGACCTGTGTGCCCACCACCGAGCTGCGGATGATGAGCTGCGTGAACACATCCCCGACCGCACCCGCACGCTCCGCAGGCACCACCTGCACCGCCGCGTGCGACCCAGCCAGCGTGTAGTCCTCAGCCGAGGCGAACGCTGCGAACGCCCCTGCCGTACACGGCACCCGCGCCCGGCCATCCGGCTGATCAGGCAGCGGCCCGCCGGGTGCTTCGTTGTAGTTGTCCGGCCAGCGCGCCGTGTCCACGACCGGCGAGGAGCAGTCATCGGCCAACTCAGCCAGCGGGATCCCTGTCCCCGGCGCCACAGGCGTGATGTTGAAGCTCTCGTACTCGGCGACGTCGGCGACACCGCCATCACGATGAGAGATCAACTGCACTTGCAGGTAGCCGTTGGCCACCCACGCCGGCGACGAGTCCGTACGCCTCACCGTCCACGCGAGACCATCGGCGGAGGTCTCCCAGTACAAGGAGCCGGCCGTCTCACGGATCTGCACCCACGCGTGCGCGACCGGGTCATATGGAAGTGAGACAGCGTCCGGGTCCGCATAGCCCGAGCGCATCTGTATCCCGAGGCTCCCGCCGACCGAGTTGACCTCGATGACCGCGTCGGTACCCAGGGTCTGCGTAGTGATGAGTAGCTGAGCCCATGCCTCCGCGACGGCGCCGCCTGCCGCCGGCGGATACAGACGACAGCGGGCATGGCTGTCGCGCAGGTGGTAGGCCGGAGCCGAGGCGACGGCGCTGTATCCGGTGTCGCAGGCGACGCGGGCCCGGCCGCCGGTCTCGCTGTACGTGCCGTACGAGCCGGACCATTTCACCGGGTCGACGGTGCCGTCCTCGAAGTCGTCGACCAGGCTGGCGAGCGGGGCGCCTGGCGAGGGCACGAACTCGACCAGCGCCCACAGCGTGCTGACGCGCCGCTGGGTGGCCTGGGAGACGTCGCCACGTACACCGATCTGCGCAGTGTCCAGCAGCGCCGGAGTCCAGGCGCCGCCGGTCTGGGGGTTGGTGTACGAGGTGAGCTGTGGCAGGTACGGAGCCGCGGCCTTGTGGGTGGCCCAGCCGTTCAGCGCGACGGACACCGAGCCGGATTCGACCGTGGCCCCGGCCGGCTGGCTCTTGAGCCGGTAGACGAGCGACGCCGCGGTGACCGCGTTGGAGCCGACCCGTCCGCCGACGGCGACGAGGTTGATCGTGTCGTTCGCGCCGATGCCTGCGGAGGCGGCGGTCTGGAGGTTGTAGTCGTCGATCGTGGTCGTGCCCGCGGCGGTGGTCTGGTTGTAGCTGGTGGTGTCGTCCGGCGTGGCCTCGGAGACCCTCGTGTAGTTGTTCGCCGCCCCAGCCGTGCCGCCGACGGCGGTGGCCCAGCCGTTGGCGTCTCCGGCGCTGTCGGGGTGGAGGTGGACGACAGAGCCCGGCCCTGGCAGGCCGTTCTGTGCTGTGCCGGTGGTGGTGTTGATCGCGATGTCGTCGATGTGGAGGTCGACGGTCGCGGTGGTCTGTACGCCGGCGCGGATGCGACTGAAGCCGGTGGACCCGGCGATGCTCGCGGTGCCGGAGAAGTTGACGCCATCGAGATAGCCCACGACGTTGCGGGGGGTGGCGATGGCGCCGGACTCGGCTGCGTCGATCTCGACGCGGTACCAGCGGCCGGTCGCCAACGGCGCGCTCGCGGTGCCTACGTCGACGGTGTTCTGGTTGTCGCGGAGCTGGAGCATCCCGGCGGGGGTGACGCGGACGTGAACCGGGAAGTACCCGCTCTGCCCCAGGGAGTAGACGGTCGTCGTGGCCGAGGGCAGTGCCGCGATGTACAGGTAGAAGCGGTGGAAGGTCCTGGCGTTGATGCCGCTCGCATCGAGCCGGTTCTCGATGAAGCCCGTCGCCGCTGCGGGGTTCGAGCGGAAGCTCGCGGCGCCCTCGCGGTGGATCGTCGTGCTGATCGACCCGGTCCCGGTGAGGGACATGACCTCGACCTCAGGCGCCAGCGACTGAAGTTCGAAGCCGCACGTCCACAACCTGGCCATCAGCGACCACCCACCGCTATCGGAAGACGCCGCTGTTGCTTGAGTCGGTCCATGCTGCTGGTCAGCCAGTCGTCCAGCTCCTGCTGAGAGCCGATCGGGCCCTCGTTGGTGAACTGGACGTTGTAATAGTTGTTGACGACCGTGGATGCCCCGCCCCGTCCTGCCGACCGGCCGGCGCTCGTCGCCGTACCAACGGGCAACTGCATCGAGTTGATGGACTCCATGAACGGCTCGCCGTACTTGTCGACGGCGCGCGCCTTCACCATGTACTCGCCAGCCGAGCCCAGCAGCGGAATGCTGTCGCTGGTGCCAGTGCCCGGCCCCCGGAGGAGCCCGCCGCCGGGGAAGCCCTGGACCGGGCCGCCGCTTGCGAGTCGGCGAATTGGACCGCCTCGCGCGTTCTTCTGGTAGTAGCTGCCGCCCTGCCCGAAGGTTGCGCCCTTGGTGGCTTTCCGCGAGGTGACGTAATTCGTGCGGATGGTGACGGTCTTCCCCTTGACCGAGTTGATGGCGCGCTTGGCTGCGGACACCTTTGATTGCAGGTCAGCGATGGTGGCGCGCAGCGCGGAACGCTTCGATGCTGGGACCGACTTGAGCCGCCGTTTGGCGGCCTCCAACTTGGAGGTCCAGTCGCGGATGTTGGCCGACAATTTCGCCGTCTTGGTGGCCTTGGCCCTCTTCAACTGCCGCTCAGCAGCCGAGACCTTCGCCTTCCAGTCCTTGATGTCACCGGTCAGCTTGGCGCGCTTCGTCCCCTTGGCGGTCTTGAGCTGCTTCTCCGCCGCCGCGATCTTCGCGCGCCAGTCCTTGATGTTGCCGGTGAGCTTCGCCTCCCGCTTCGTCGGCGTCATCAGTAGGCGCGCTTTTGCCACGGCGAGCTGGTTGTTCCAGCGCTTGATGTCGGCAGTGAGCTTGGCCCGTTTCTCCTTGGGGATGTTCTTGTCGGAGAGCTGCGCTTTCGCCTTGGCGATCTTGCTGGAGAGGTCGGTGACGTCGCCCTTGAGCGTCGTCTTCTTGTTGGGGATCTTCAGGATCTGCCCGGCCAGCTTCGTCGCCTCAGCCCGCGTCAGCCCCATCTGCATCGCGTTGCGGACCAGCGCCTGACGGCCCCGCTCGTAGATCCCGGACACGGTGCTCCACGACTTGCCCGACTCCCGTGCGCTGCCCGCCGCCTCGTCCGTCTTCTGCGCGAGATCGTTCAGCGCGGTCGCGCCAGCACGGGCCTTCTCCGAGTTGAGGTTGAGCCGCCCGCCGGACATCGACAACGCGCCGGCGTTGTCCTTCGCGGCTTTCGTCGCCGCATCGATCGCCGCCTCGAAACCGATCATCCCGCCCAACCCAGCGCGGTTGACGTCGTTCAACGCCTGGATCGCCTGCCGCAACCCGTCCGCCGAGGCTTTCTGCGCCTCCAGCTTGTTCTTGGTCTTCATGGCCTGGGAGCCGAACAGGCCCATGCTCTGCGCGACGAGTTCCTGCTCCATCTTGGCGTTGGCCAGTGCCTCCTTGTACTTCGGCAGCATCCCGCGCAGCTTGTCGGTGGACGTGCCGCCCTTCTCCGCTGCTTTCGCGTACCGGCGGAACGCCACCGCCGCGATGTCGCTGTGCCCCTTGGACACCAGGTCAGCCAAGGACTTGTCGACGGCCTGCGTGCCCTTCTGCGCCTTGTCGAGCCCGGCCTCCGTGTCCATGCCGAGGGTCACGATCGTGTGGCCGACGTCCTTGATCCGCTCCATCACGCTCGGGTGACCGACCCGTGCGACCGCGTCGCCGAACCCGCCCAAGTCCTTGCCGAACGCGCGCGCCGCCTCCCCGCCGATCCGCCCTGTGCGGGCGAACTTGACCATCGACTGGCTGAGCTTTTCCGCCGACGGTGGCGCCTCATCCAACTTGCTGACCAGCTTGGAGATGCCGACCGTCAGCACCGCGACGCCGATCGCCGCCAGTGCGAACTTGGCGCCGCCGGGCATCGCGGCCAGTCCCGCACGCAGCGACGCCATCCGGCCCGTCGCCCCAGCCGCCGCCGTACGCATCGCCGTGATGTGCCCGGCCACCGCGGCGAGCCCCGCGTTCATCGCGACCATGCCCACCCCCGCGAGCTTGATCAGCCGGAAGGCGACGTAGACCTGCACGAGATTCGACAACAGGCCCTGTGGGATGGCGTTGACCAGGCTGGCGAACGCGTTGACCACACTCAGCATGCCGACACCAGCGTCCGCAGCGGCCGAGAGCAGCTTCATCAGGACGCTGCCCAGATTCCTCAGCGTCTCGCCGACCAGCGGCCCGTTCGCCCGCGCGTACGCCATGAACGCAGTAACGTTTCCGCCGACGGCCCCGGACTGCGCGGAGCGGATGAAGGACAACAGGCCGTCCGTCGCGCGCCGAAGCGCCCCGCCCGCCAGGGTGTTGACCTTCTGGATCAGTGCGTCCATGCCCGGCGACGCGATACCACCAGCCGCGATCGTGATCAGCCGGTTGAAGCCGGCCGCCGCCGTACGCACCAGCGGGTTCAGCTTCGGCAGTACGGCACTGACCGTCTGCAACCCGCGCGTGAACACGGGCATCGTGTCGCGCGCGAGGGCGTTCGACCACCCGGTGTACGTGGCCTTCAACGAGGACAGCGCCGCCGCAGCCGTACGCGTCGGCGCCGGCAACTGCGACATGGTCCGCGCGTACGCAGACGACGCCTCTGCCGCCTGCTGGGAGGTGCGCCCGTGTTCCTTGACCGCGTCCTTGTACTTGGTCTCCGCCTCAGACGCCTTCGACAGCGCCGCTACCTGCCCCGCAGCCGCCGCCCCGAAGGCCGCCACGGCCAGCCCGGCCGCACCTGCTGCCGCTGCGATCGGGGCTATCGACGCGGCCACCGGGATCGCGGCCAACCCGAGGGACATGAGGGCGCCGGTTACGTCCTTCATGCGGTCGCCCGCACCACCGGCGGAGTTGCCCAACGTGCCGAGCCTGCCGCGCAGGCCGCCCAGCCGGCCGCCGACCCGGGTGAGGCTGCCGTCCAGGTCGTCCATGTCCGAGCGCAGCGTCCGCGTGCTGCCGCCCAGATCTCCTAGGCGCTGGTTGGCGCCGTCGGCTCGGTTGGTGATGGTGCGCAGGGTGGTCGCCGCGGCGGCTGCGCTGGTGCGCAGGTTGCCCATGGCGTCAGCCGCCGCCTGGACCCGGCCGCGCAGCGTACGCAGCGCCCGGCCGGCATCCTGAGCCGCCTCCTTGACGGCGGTGAGCGCGGCAGCGGCAGCAGTCGCCCGTGTCGCCAGCGACGTCAGTGCCCGCGAGGTGGTGGTGGCGCGCTGTTGCAGCGTGCCCATCGCCTGCGCAGCCGACGCGAGGTCTGCCGCCCGCGCATCGACATCGACCGCGATGCGGATCGGCCCCAGGCCCTCCAGCCGCGCGACCGCCGCCCGCACCGCAGCAGCCCCCGCGCCCGTGTCATCGTCGACCTGTACGGGGACCGTGACCGGTCCCAGGCCCTGAAGTCGGGCGACGGTGCTGCGGACAGCGGTGGCACCGGCTGCGGTGACGTCGTCGAGGACGGCGGGGATGCGTACGGCGCCGAGCTGCCGGAGGCGATCGACGGAGGCGCGGACCCTCCCCATTCCGGGACCGGTGTCATCGTCGATCTCGGCCGGGATGCGGACCGGGCCGAGGCGTTGAAGGTCGTTGACGGCGTCGCGTACGGCGGTGGCGCCGGCGGTCAGTCGGTTGTCGAGGTCGGCGGTGATGGTGATGTCGCGGGCGACGGCGCGGACGCGTTCCAACTCTTGGCCGACGTCGCCGATGCGGTCCTTGAACGTGCGTAGTGGGCCGTCGGAGCGGGAGACCATGGCGCGGATCGAGCGCGCGGCATCCCGCGTGTTCATGTCGACGCGGATCTCGGCCGTGCCCACCAGGTCAGGCATCGAGGGTCACCCCCATCGACGCCAGGAAGCTGTTGGAGGCGTCGTCGTCGCCGTGCCACCAGTCGGGGGCGGCCGGGTCACGGGGCTCGACTGCGACAGGCACCACGACCCGGTGGCCGGGCGTGCGCCATGCCGAGACGCCGAGGGCGGTGTCGAACTCTCGACGGGCCGCTTCCTCGGTCTGTCCCTCGCGAACGATCAGCCGCTGGAGCATCTCGTGGTAGACCGCGTTCAGGAACCGGTCGGCACGGAGGCCACCGAGATCGGTTCCTCGGGCGGCGTACTCTCCGTCGAGCTGGTGCCAGACTCCTGGTCGTCGGACCCATCCGATGAGTCCGACGACGGCTGGGTAGGGCGGTCGGCGTACTCACCAACGAGCCATTCCAGGACCTCGACGATCTGGTCCAGCTCGATGGGGTGTTCCTTGTCGGACAGTCGGGCCCGGGCCCGGGCGAAGGAGTCGGGGAGGAGCACCAGTTCCAGGGCTGCCACTACGGCTTTGAAGTTGTCCCTCCAGGAGCCAGCGCCGTCGAACTCTTCGAAGTGGCCGATGAAGACGACGAAGTCCTCACCGGGCAGCGCGCGGCATGCCTCGAAGGTGTCGTCGTCGATGACGAACTGTTTGCGCTCGCGGGGGCGGCTGAAGTCGCGGGGACCTGCGGCGGCCTCGGGCCCTGCGGCGTGGCTGGTCTCGGTCATGCGGTGACGGTAGGACCGCCCGGCTCAAGATCTTTCCGGAGCTAGATTGCGGTCCTCAGCGCCTTGGTCAGGAAGTCGTTGGGCCGCGTCCCCGGATGGTTCACGACCTTCGCGAACACCGTCCGACCGCCGACGTTGAACCGCAGCGCCTTCCGGCTCACAGGCCGGATGATGTGCGGAACCGTCCCGTTCACCACGTACACCGTGGCCGGGTGCCGAGACGTGATCGTGGCCGACAGCTCACCGCCACGGCGCCCGATGGCCGGCCCCGCGATCTGCGACGGCATGCTGCCCGGAGCGTCCCGCCGCGCCGATGCGGCAGCCCGGTCCGCACGGCGCCGCAGATCCCGGCCCACCATGCCCGTCGGCGAGCGCAGCATCCGATCTACCGCGCCCCAGTCGATCCGGATCTCCGCCATCGTCCTCTCCCTACAGCGCGACCGAGACGCGCAGCTCGGTTCCGACGCAGCCACCGGCCGGCCCCTGCGGAGTCTGCGGGCGGAGGAAGTAGTCGCGGATGTCTTCGTCCACCATGCCGACGAGCGCGGTGAGGACGGCGCAGCGCGTCTCGTACGCGTCGCGGGCCACGGCCTGGGCGGCGGCGTCGAGGGCGGCGACGGTGGGCGCCATGTCCTGGCCCTGTGGGGAGGGGGCGCACCGCGCGACCTGCACGATGATCTCCGCCGCCTCGTAGACGGGGTTGCAGTTGGCGGTGCGGGTGGTGGCCTCGTCGGGGAACTCGTCGGACCAGACGATGGGGCCGACGGACACGGCGAGGAGGCCGCAGTCGCACTCGTCCCAGGCGATGGCGCCGGGCACGACGCCGGACCGCTGGGGCTTGTCGGTGAGCGCATCGTGCACGGCGGCGCGGAGCCGCTCGGCGACCTCGTACCAGCGCAGCGGGCCATGGATCATGTGCCTGGTCTCCGTACTGTCGGCGCGTCCACTCGGTAGACCCGGGACCGTTGTCGCAGGTGTCCGGGGTTCCAGGTGGAGATGAACAAGTCGACGAGGTACAGCCCGGTGCGGCCCTTCTCGAAGAGGGCGCCCACGTCCGGGTAGGAGATGGTCACACCCTGCCGCGCGAGTTGCTGCACGCCGGGCGGGAGTCGGCAGTCACCGCCGTCAGCGGCACGGCCGATCTCGCACGCCAGCTCACCCATCGCCAGGGCGGCGCCGTCCGGGACAGCCTGCCCGTACGTGGCCGTGACCGACCACGTGCCGGGCCCGTCGTCAAGAGACAGGTCGTTGCAGCGCGGCCACGCCCCACCGTCCGTACGCACCACGATCCTGTTGTTGTCCAGCCGGTACGCCGAGGCGGGCAGGGCGGCACCGTCGATACGAATCTCGTCCACGGAGGAAACCGGAGCAGGGAGCACGAACTCCGGCACGCGCGAGCACGAGCAGCCTGACCCGCAGCCCCCGCACGCGAGGTTGACCCACAGGCCGCCGCCCAGCGCGGCCGAGGGCCACGAGCGGGCGGTCCACGGCGGCCCGGCGTCGTCGTACATGCGGCCGTCCCCGCAGTCGCGAGCGCACGGGCGGAGGGTGATCGAGCACAGGCCGAACTGGCGCCCGGTCAGGGCCCACAGGGTGGCAGTGGCCATGGAGACGGCGAGTCCGGTGATGGCTGGGTTGAGGGTGTCCACGTCGCACGTCCACCGGACGGGCCAGTCCGCGCACGGCCCGAAGTCCGCGCCCTCGCCGGGCGGGTAGCCCGACCCCGTGACGATGATCGGATTGATGACCGGCATAGCCCACCTTCTACTTGATCGCGGCCCAGAAGGCGGTGGCCGGCACATTGCTCCCGGGGACGATGCTGCTCGGCAGCGTGGTGAGTGCGGCTCCGTTCGACGCGAACCGCAGGGCGTCCGCAGTCAGGCCGCCGTTGAGAAACGCGGTCACTGCCGCCTGCCCCGAACTCCGGAAGACCTGCGGCAGGGTCGAGGCATTGAGGAGCAGCCCTACCCAGTAGAGAGCTCCAGCGCTGAGGGAGGCGACCAAGAGCGTCGTCTTGAGCCCGGTCGAAGTGAGGTCCCCGTCCACCCCGGCCTGTGCCAGCCGCACCCCCGACGAGTCGTACAGGCCCACCCAGTTCGCGCCCGCCGTCGGCGTCACCCCAGCGACCGACACACCCCAGTGCACGGAGGCCGAAGAGCCGGACGTGTTCGGCCGCAGCGCGACTAGGTGCAGCGCTCCGCCCGTCGGCATGGCCGCGCTGCTCGCGGTCGCCGGGTCGTACGCCCACGCCCGGTATCCGTAGTCGGACGGGCGGGGCCAACCCTCGGCGACGGCAAGGCGCGCGGTGTCCACGATGCCGTGCACGGCCGTCGTAGCCGCGCTGTGAGCCGCGACGGCGGAGTCGACGTTGGCACCGGTGGCGAGCGCGGCCGTGTTAGCGATCCCGTGCACCGCCGTCGTGTCCGCCGCGTGCGTGCCGAGCGCGGAAGCCGCCGTCGACTCGGCCGCCGACTGCGCGGCGGTCGCCTTGGACTGGGCGCCGCTCTGGGTCTCCAGCACGCCGGTATCTGGGATGCCGTGCACCGCCGTGGTGTCCACGGCATGGGCCGAAAGGGCACCCGCTGCGGCGGCCTCGGCGTCGGCCTGCGCCGCGTCCGCCTTCTGCTGCGCCCCTGCCTGGGTCTCCAGCGTCGCGGTGTCGGGGATGCCGTGGACGTTTGCGGTGGCGGCGTTGTGCGTGGCGACTGCTGTGGTGATGGCGGTCGTTGAGGCGGGGGCCGCACTGCCGAGCAGCAGCTCGAACGCCTCGGAGTCGAGGTGCAGCCAGTAGGCGCCCTCCTCAATGAAGAACGTCAGTCGGCCGTCAGCGTCTGTGTTGAGCGGGTTGGCCTGGAGCACCGTGCCGCTGGCGTCTGCCCACAGCGTCGTCTTGGTGTTGGTGTCGTGCTCGTAGACAACAGCCTGGACCCCGGCGGCGATGCTGCCGTCGGGGGTCCAGAACAGTTCGTCGTAGCGGACGATGGCCACGGCCAGGGGCCGCTATGCGGCGAGGGTCGTCGGGTCACACTGCGCGGACGGAGGCGGCGTGGTGGTGATGTTCCACAGCCAGTGCTCGTCGGTCTCCACGGTCTCGCCCGGCAGCCAGGAAGCGCCGACCGACGCGAGCCACCGATCGGAGGCGGCCCGCGTCTCCGAGGCCACCTCCAGCGTGCTCCTCGCGTTTTCGACGGTGTAGTTGCCGATCTTCGAGGCGCCTACGTTGGGCCACGCGTTGTAGATGTAGCGCTGCTGGCCACCGGAGTCACACGCACCGGACCCGGCCACCTGCTGCCATACCTCCAGGCTGTAGCGGTTGACGGGGTTGCCCTCCGCGACCGCAAAACCTGTCGTGGTGCCTCCGGCCAGCAGTGGGCGGGCGGAGGAGATGTAGGCAGTGCCTGCCGCGTTGACCTCACAGAACTGTGTCGTCAACTGCACGCGCTTCAGCGTCGGGTCGTCCTTCTGGTTCACGCACGGCGTGCCATCAGCGGTGCGCTCGAAGAACTCTTCGCCGTCCTCGTAGTCCGGTTCCTGCTGGACCTGCACGAAGCCCTTGCTGACGACGACGAGACCGGACGCGCCGGTCACCGGAATCCCGCAGAAATCCAGCGAGACGATCCTCAAATGAGTGCCCTTGATCGGCGTGGCACAGAACGAGGGGGCCATGGTCAAACTCCTATTCCGTGGGCACGCCGAGCTTGACGTGAGCAGCGAGAAGACAGCAGTCGTAAGCGATCACGTACGTCCGCTCGGCCAACATGCGGTACGTGTTCGAGGCGCGATCCAGGGACTCCCGCGGCTGGGAGACTCGCGGCTCCGAGCGGTATCCCCACACGCTGCCGGTCGCGTAGATCCAGGTGGTGCCCGCGGCCGGGGTGGCACCATCGGAGCCCGTTCCCGGGTAGCCGCTCCCGACCGCGAGCACGTTCCCCGCCGGGGTCACCAGACGCCCGCCGACCAGTCGGGCGAGGTTCCACGCGGCGAGGGTGGGCAGGGCGCTCCGGGGGATGTGGATGACGCCCTGTCCCGTATAGCAGTCCGCGAGTTCCTGTTCGAGGACGCCGAGGGCGGTGGCGATGTCGGCGGCGCCGGTGACAACCGGGCTGGCGGCGGACTGGAGGATGGCGTCCTGGCCGTCGAGGACTTCGGCGTCGGCGGCCAGGTGGGGGAAGACCACGTCTTGGCCACCGGCGGACCCGGTCCAGAACGCGGCCTCAAGCTGCTGCGCCTCGACGCGGGCGAGCGCGTCGGAGGCGACGGTGGCCGCGTCGGTCAGGCCGACCGTGGCGCAGTCGAATTCCGTTACGACGGTGAAGGGGGTGGCGCCGCGCAGGCGCTGCCCGAACGTCGCCGCCTTGGTGGCCGGGGCGGGCGGCGGGGTGCCGCCGCCGGTCTCGGTCAGGCACTCGTCGTAGGTCGTCGTGCCGCCGGGGCAGCGCTCGGACCAGGTGATGCCCTGCTGCCAGTGCGGTCCCTGTGCCGTCGGCTGTTGAGCGGCGTCCCACAGCCCGTGGGGCAGCGGGGTGACCGACGGACTGTCGACGATCTGGCGTGCTCCGGCCATCGGTCACCTCCTCTGCGTGCGGTGGCGGGTCATGGTCAGACGCGGACGGTGCCGGCGTGCAGGGCCGAGGTAGAGCCGTTGACGTTGAAGCCGACCCGGTAGCGCCTGCTTTCATGGCCGACCTTGGCGACGAGGTGGCACTCCTCGCTCCACGCCGCCGTGTGATCGTTTTCAGAGTTCAGGACGGAGTCGCGCACCACACCGAGGTCAAGCGACATGCCGTTGCCGTGGAGGAACGTGCCCGCCGCGTACAGGAGGAAGTCGACACTGGTCGGCCAGGCCGTCATCGCCGAGGCGTGCCCGAACTGGCTCGCGCCCCTGACCTGCCAGTCGTTGACCCACTGGGCGCGGATGTTGCGTGCCGAGAAATAGCCGTCGATCTGCACATTCGGCACATCCTGCAACTCGACGCCCGCCTTCCAGGCAAGGTCTGCGCGGATGACCTCACGCACCCAGAAGGGGATGACGAGTTCGAGCACGTCGGACTCGCACATGCCGTACCGCGCGCGGTAATCGGCAGCGGCGAGCCCGGCCGCGTTGTAGATACGGGGCGCGGCGCTGTCGGTAGCGGCACCGCCCGAGATGCTGATTGGCGAGGTGGACGCCTGGAGCATCAGCGCGATGAGGCGGGCGTTGATGACGTGCGCGTGCGCCGACATCAGCAGCTGAAGCATGTGCTGCGTCGCCTCGGGATAGGCGTCGTCGCTCAAGTTGCCGGCCGTCAGGCAGTATCCGTAGCACTCCAGCCGCTCCTCCTCGAAGGAGGGGCAAGGCACCCTGATACAGGGCTTGGTGGGTGAGCCGGTGACGGCGGCGATGTCGTCGGCCTCGGTCCACAGCCAGGGCTGGCTGGTGACGGAGAACTCGCTGGTGAATCCCGCGAAGGCGGTTCCGCCACCGAGCGCGTCGGCCAAGCTCGGGCTGACGGGGAACTGCACGCCGCCGCGGGTGACGCCGAAGGTCGGCAGGTCGATCAGCCCGTCCTCGCAGGCGATGTTGAAGAAGTCGTAGCGGATCTCGCTGGGTGCGCACCATCCGCCACCCGCGACGAGCGCGTCTTGCTTGTCCTTGCTGCGCAGGTAGTTGATCAGCTCGGACATCTGCGCCGGGCTGGTGCGGTCGTCGACCGAGTGCTCGAAGTCATTGCGTATGGAGGCGACCAGCTGGTGGTTCGGCGAGCCGGACGTGACCGGCATGCTCTTGGCCTTGCGTGCGACCACGTCGGACAGGGACGCCAGGGTGGTCAGCTCGCCACCATGGGCAACACCGGGGATGTCCACAGAGGCTGTGACGGCGAGGCGCTGCTCGGGCACTCGCGGAGTGGGCGCGTGCTGGGCGGTCTCGGCCAGGCTGGCGGTGGCGCGGCGGGCGAGGGCCTCCGGGTCGAAGCCGCTGCCGCGCTTCTCGCCCATCATGGCGATCATTCCGGCGGTCACGCCGCGGGCCGCGGCTACGGCGATGGACTCGGCGTCGACTGCCGGCGCGGCGGCGGGGTCGCCTGCGGCGGGGGTGGCCGGTCCATGCACGCGGGTCTGAAGTGAGGCGAGTTGGTCGGCGGCGCGGTTGCGGGCCAGTTCGGCTTCGCGCTCGGCGCGGGTGTCGCGCACGCTGAGTTCGGCGCGTATGCGGTCGAGGTCGTCGGTCAGCCGCATCGCGTACTGGAGGGTCTGGGGGTCGACGTCGTCGATGCCGCTGACGCGGTCGAACTCGGTGGTGCCTTGGGTCTCCAGCGCTCGCAGTTCGTCGTCTCCGACGAGGGTGAGATCGGCTGGGGCTGTGAAGAGTTCCTCCGGCACGGCGGCCTCCGAAAGGTAAGCGGATGGTGCGCCGCAGCCGACGCCACACAGCGTCAAAGTAGCACTAGCACTCGATCCGGTAAAGGTCAACAACCTTTACCGGATCGGTGAACCTAATGGTCAGCGCGTTCAGTTGGGCGCCTGGGGCGGCGGCGGGGGCTTCCGCTTATTGCATCCGCACACGTTTACTCACCTCCCTTGTGGACTCGGCCGCGCAGCATCTCCATCACCACACGCACCGCGTGACGCTCCTCCTCCTCTACCGACCGGCCCCAGGCCACCGACGGGCGACCGGCCGCGACGAGGGCCTGCTGCGCACCGCTGGCGACCCGGGCGCGCATCCGGGGCACCGGGAAGCCGGGCACGTTGACGGCCAGCAGTCCGACTAGGCGGAGTTGCCCGCCGATCCGGCGCCAGTCGCCCGATACCTGGCCGGCGGCCTGGAGTTCGTAGACCCGCAGCGGGTCAGCGCCAGGGCGTACGGCGCCGGCGACCCAGATGCCATGACGGTCGTTGCCCACCGCCACGTCCGCGACGGCCGCACCCGTGTTGTCGTAGTGCTCGGCGGCCGGAGCCGCGCCGTACGACAGCGGGGCATGCCCCGTCCCCACGGTGATCTGTCCGACCGCGACCCGTGTCCCGTCGTCGGTGAGGACCTCGCCCGTCATGTAGTACGGGTGCTCACCCTCACGCGGCGGTGAAACACACTGCCCTTCCTGCCCGATGTGGCAAGAGCCCCACTGCGCGGCGTGCCCGTAGATCCGCCCGGACTCGTCGATGGTGATGCCGGTCGGCACCGACAGACCCGGGTCGGAGAACCATGCGGCGGGTGGCCGCCACAGCTCTGCGGACGCGTGGAGTGCCGGTATCGACCGGCTCGGCTCGGCATCCTCACCCGCAGCGAGCACGCGCAGCTCGTCGGCGGTCACGGGGGTGCCGCCGGCCACGACCGCGCCTGCTTCGTCGGTGAGCGCGACATACGCCTCGGCGAACGCGGGGATATCCACCAACGTCGCGGCCCTGATCCGGCCGCCGTGGAAAACGATCTTCTCCGGCTGGGCGAAGAGCATCTCGAACAGGTCGCCGTCGCCGTCGCCGTCGCCTTCGGCCTCGCCCTCGTTGACCTCATCGGGCCAGACGAACTCGGTGTCCGCGTCGCCGATGCTGTCGGCGTCGATGGACACGCCCCGGATGAAGTCGCCCTTGATCAGGTCGTGTACGCGCTGCCCGTCCGGCTCAGCGAGGTTCAGGACACCAGAGCCCATGATCCGGCCCTCGTCCCGCCAGATCCGGTCGATGCGGCCGACGTTGACCGCGAGAGTGCGCGGCTCCCCTCCGTGGGAGTCCTCCTTGTTCCAGCGCAGCGGCACCGGCAGATCCGCCCACGTCAGCGCCTCCGGTGCGAACTCGCGTCCGTCGCCGGTCGTTACGCCCTCGACCGCGAGGACGCCCTCCCACGGCGCGGTCTCCCCGGTCATCGACAAGTCGTCCGGCTCGTCCTCGTCCGGCTTCTCCTCCTCGCCGTCCTCGGCCTTCAGCCCGACGATCTGCTTCTCCGCGTCGGAGCGCGAGGCGTGGCAGCCCTTCAGCTCCCCGCCCTCGTCGTCACCCTCGACCACCGCGAACGGCATGTCCGCCGCACAGTCCGGGTGGTCCTGCACGATGCTGTACGGCACGGTGTCCGCCTCCTTGGTCTGCTGCTGCGGCATTGTGGCCCCGGCTGCCACACCATCTGTTCCGGCGGCGTCCTCGTCCCACACCGCGACGACCGTGCCCCGGCACCGCGCACCGCCCAGACAGCCGGTGTAACCGCCGGCCGGGTACGCGGCCTGAGCTTTGGCGAGGGTGCTGTAGCTGGCGCCGTCGACTTTGTTGCACGGCTTGCACGAGTTGTCGTCCAAGATCTCCGTGGCCATGTACGTCGCAGGCGGAGCGACAGCGAGCACGGCGAACCGCCCCGCGTTCTGCGCTGCCGACATCGCCCCGCCCAGCTCCAGCCGCGTCGCCGCATCCGACAGACCCGCCAGATGCGCCTCAACGTCGTCGGCCACCGCCCCGGAGCCCCACACCCGCATCGCACGGCGCACGGCCGACTGCACCAGACCAACACCAAGGACCCGCGCGGTAGTCGCGGCGACCTGCCGCAGCCGGTCCCGGAACGCCGCTGCGGTGAGCGCCTCGTCATCGAGAGACCAGGCGGGCACAGTGACGCCCTGGGCTTCGGCCTCGGCCTGCTGCGCTCGGCCGGCCTCCTCGGCGTACGCCGTCAGCCGTGCGGTGAGGAGGTCGGCCCCGGGGGTGGTGTCGAGACTGAGCCGGGCGAGCTGGTCCAGGTCGTCGGCGGTGACGGCCGCGGTAACTGCGGCGGTGATCTCGGTCCGCTGGGCTGCCTCGATCTTCTGCCAGGCGTCGAGAGCGCCGTCGAGGGCCTCCTGCCATGCGGCATCCATCGCGGTGAAGTCGGTACGGGCGGCAAGCTCGTATGGTCGGGGCTGGCGCCGCAGGGATCCCGCCGCGGTGACGGCGCCGACCGTGAGGGGGACGTCGGTGTGATCCCCGCCGAACGCGAGCCGTACGCGGTCGAAGGTGACCGGGCCGAGCCGGGACTCCAGGGCGGCCAGGAGTGCAGGGTCGGCGGAGTACGCGGCACAGATATGCGCGGCCCACGGGGTGTGCTGCGCTGGGATCTCCGGGCCGTGCCGGTCCTCCAACGCCTCAGTGGCGAGGCTGTGAACCTCACCGAGCGTCGCACCAGCAGGCCCTTCACGCTCGTCGCCCACCGACCAGACCCAGCAGGGCTCATCTCCGCCCCCGTTCCAGTGGGCGGCGCCGAACACGCGGGCGGCGACGGCTGACAGTTCCACTGCTTCGACCCGGGCGCGGAGGCCAGCGGCCAGTTCGGCGCGCTGGTCCTCGCTCCAGTCGACGGCGTCGCCGAGGTAGTACAGCGTCAGGTGCAGCTCGTCGGCGGGCTCGCCGCCTTCGATGGCGAGCCGCGCGGCGTCCTCGCCGGTGGGTATGAGCGCGATCATCGCGCCCGTGTGCTCGCCTTCAGCGGCTGCTGTGAGCGTGGCCATTGAGCGCACTCCTGGTCTTGAGGTAGCTCGTCAGGTTCATGTGCGGGGCCGCGGCACCGATCGTCAGCCGCCCGAACGGGTCGAGCCTCAGCTCGTACGCGCCGCTCCTCCCGGGGCGCGGCAGGTCTGCCAGCGAGCGGGCCGCAGCGTGGGTGAAGGGGCACGAGTACAGGTGTGAGGCACAGCCCTTGGGGTGCAGCAGTTCAGGGCCCCCGTCCAGAGTGAAGCGCACGGCGTGCAGCGCCTTGGCCTGCTCGATCAGCCGCTCTGCGCGGGCTGTCGCGGCAGCGTCGGGCGGTGGCTCGTCGAGGGTGTCGGGCAGGCTGCGTTCGTTCTCGACGTGCTGGTCGTCGGATTCGGCGGCGGCTTCGGCTTCTTGTGGGGTGGAGGCGGCGACGGGGGTGATTGAGACCTCTTCGCCGATGAGCGCGGACAGCGCGCTGCCCGCACCGCTGGGCAGCGTCTTGATGATGATCTTCAGGGCCTGGGCCTTCAGGTCCTCGTCGGTCGGCTTGTCCGCCTCGTCGAAGCCCGTCTCGCGGCGGAGCGCGGCGCCGCCGACCTCCAGCCGGTCGTAGAGCTGGATAGCGTTGTCGGACCGGTCGGGGCGCAGCGTCAGCTCGGACATGTCATACCAGACGACCCACCGTTCGGGGTCCTCGACGCCGGAGGCGGCAAGCCTCGGCTGAAGGTAGCCGGTGGTGAGGGCCTGGCAGATGATCTCCGCTTCCGGAGCGATGTGCGTCTTGAGACTGGACTCTTCCAACTGCCAGGCGCCCCAGTGGTTCACGTCGCCCATGCCCAGCAGGATCTCGGCGGGGATGTTGAGCTGGGTGGCGAGCCGCTTGATCGCCGACTCCCGCTTCTCCAAGATCTTCTCGTCGAGCTTCAGCGTGAAGTCGATGTGCTTGACCTTGTCGATGTACTCGCCGGGCATCCGGAGCGGAATGGGCACCACTGACGCGGCCGTGCCGGGCGTACGGATCGCCTCCGCCGCGATCTCGATGAACTCGGCCATGAACGGGTCCGGGGCGTCCTCGAACTCGGGGCGAGTGGGGAAGGTGACCTCGTCGGGGAACGCCACCACCCCGGCGGACGCCAACCGGCTCAGGTACTGGGACAAGATGTGCCTGTTCACCAGCTCCAGCTCGCGCATCGTCCCCCGCGCCGCACGGGCCGGGCTATCCGCCAGGTAGGAATACCGTTTGTGCGGGCGCCACACGCGGGTCACTAGCGCGTCCCCGAGAGGGCGCCACTTTCCCCCGTTGTTCGCGGCGGTCTCGTCCATGACTTCGAAGTGGCCCCGCGCGGCACGGATTTCATCGGTGGAGCGGACTGACCAGCGCTCGACTCCAGAGGCGGTCTCGCCAACGAGATAGCCCTCGCCGGGCACCGCGAGCTGGGAGGCGAGCCCGGACATGAGGGTGGCCTGTCCGGCGACGCCTCCGCCGAGGGTGGTCATCATCTCGACGGCGGCGCCGGCCTCCTGGCGTACCGGCTCGTCCTCGCCCGGCTCCAGCTTCGCGGCGTAGAGGCGGACGCGGGAGAGCATGGCGCTGACCCATTCGACGCCGTAGCGGAACTCGCCGAGGTCGTCGTAGAACTGCCACGCCTCGTGCTGCCAACCGTCGGTGCTGCGGAGGAGTTCGGAGCGGGGTTGGGGGACGGTCGCGGCGGATGCGGTCAGCGCTTGGGGTTCGTCGGCGGAGGGTGTGACTGTGGGCAGCCGTGGCCGTCGGCCGATGCCGAGGGCGTGGTACCAGGCCATGAGGGCTCTCCTGTCCGCGAGTTGCGGTCAGGGTAGGGACGCACGCCGGGTGATCATTCCGGAGACAGGCGCTCGATGTCCCACGCGTTCGGCAGCCGCGATACCCGATATCGACCGGGCGCCACCGGCGGCCTGTTGAAGCTCGCGCACCACTCGTGCAGCTCGCACTCCATCAGCGCGTCGCCCAGGCGCTCGCGCAGCGGGTGCCGGATGGTGAACCCGGTCTCTCTGAACTCCACGAGGTGCTCGGTCTCGCTGTCATCGAGCAGCGTGGTGACGGCGTCGGGCTGGGGGCAGTTGAGCTTGCGGCAGGTGACGCAGCCGCCTTCGCCGAGCATCAGGGTCTCGCCGCACCCCATCGGGCAGTGCCCGGCGACGGAGGTGCTCACGCCCACTCCTGCGCGGCGAGCAGTGCTCCGCCTGCCCACACCGCGAGCCACACCAGCAGCGGCACCGGCAGCCCGCCCGTGGCCCACACCCCGCCCGTCACGCCGAGCGCCACCCAGCCCGACGCACACCACGGGCACGACACCAGGTCCGCGAGCCACTGCGGCACCCAGCGGGACCGGTAGACGGGCACGTCCTCATCGGGCCCGGTCCAGCCTCCAGCGAGCCGGTGCCGGGCCCACAGCACTGGCGGGAAGGTGTCGTCTACGACCAAGCGTGTGGCCCGATACGTGGCGAGGGCCATCACGAGGAGCAGCAGCCAGAGCGGCATCAGAGGGAACCTCCGTTGATCCAGACCGACTTCTGATGGGTCGTCGCAACCCGGGTATCCACGTGGACCGGGGCCCCTGAGCGCGCGAGTCGTAGGCAGAACGACAGGTCTTCGCCGACCAGCGTGCCCGCGCCGTCGAGGACCGGATCGAACCACGCCCCCGCCTCGCCCCGTTCCAGAGCCGAGCGGTGGACCAGCAGGCACGCCGCCCCCGTGCCAGCCACGCGCACCAGCCCAGACGGAACCGGCCCCTCCCACTCGGTGAACACGCCCGCCTCGTCGGCCCAGCCGTGCAGCGTTGGCACCACCCGCGTGGTGTAGCCGCCCATGTCGTCGGGCTCTTCCTCCAGCACACCCCAGCAGAGGGCTCCGACGACGGGCCGCACATCGGGGTCGGCGGAGGCCAGCAGCGCGGGCAGCGTGTCGGGGCGGAAGCCCATGTCGGTGTCCACGAGCCAGAGCCAGTCGCCGTCGCCTGCGAGGAACGCGGCGGCGGCCTGGTTGCGGGCGTCGGCGATCCCGGCCGGGCGGAAGCGTACGGGCAGGAGTCCGGCGACGAGTGGCTCGTCCGATCTGCGGTCGTGGTCCATGGCGAGGAACAGCGACTGCATGAACGTGTGCTGCACCCAGCCGGGGTGTACGTAGCTGATGACGACGCCGCTCACGCTGAGGGCTCCCGTGTCTCACCAGGCGGGGTCCACCCCAGCTTGCGCAACGCGTCCTCCATCCCGGCCGGCAACTCCACCTGTGCCTCACCGTCCACGACCACCTCCCGCGCCATCAGCTCCACGGTCACCGTGGGCACGATGTCGAAGGCCGTGGACATGTCGACGGAGCGGACGCCGGGCAGCGGTTCGCCGTCGATGCGTACCTCGGTGCCGGGGCTGCTCATAGTGGCGATACCGGTGGTGACGTGAATCCTGGAGATCACGGGCGGGCTCCTCGCTGCGGGCTGATGCGCGTGAGCGTAGGCCCGTTCAGCGCCGTCGAGTTCCGGCGATCTGACGGCGGGCGAGGTCCCCGCCCAGCGAGCCCTGCCCGCTGCTCGTGGCGCGGGCGAGCTTGTTGTGCCACGCCGTCCACACCATCGCGTCAAGCCGGTCCGGGGACCAGCCGATCTCCGGGTACCAGGTGCAGAGCTGGTCCTCCAACTGCTCGAACACCCCGGCATGGTGCCAACGCCCCTGCGCAGTCAGGGCGCTGACGGGCTGCGCACGGATGGCCTTGCCCCGCGTCGCGGTCACCTGCCGCACCGGGATGTCCACGCCGAGCGCGTCCGCCGCCGCCCGGATCGTCGCAGTGGCCATGGCCCCGCCGTAGTTCGTCTCCACGCAGATGTCGTCCGCCTCCCAGTCGATCGCGGCCTGCACCGTCCTCCGGCCCCAGCCGTCGGGTGGGAGGTGGCACGTGCGATCGTCCAGGACATACCCGTGGTGCTGTGGGCGGCCGCCGTCACCCGGCAGGATCAGCCCCGACTTGCCCGCGACGACGATGCCCTGCTCCCCGGCCCCGCCGCTGGGATCGACGCCGACCGTCGTACGGATCAAGTCCGGTACAGCGTCGGCCTGGACACGTGCCTCGCGGATCATCTGGTGGTTCCACAGGGCGTTCTCATCCTCGTCGAGGAGGATGCCGTGCAGTTCCTGGTCGCCGAGCTGCGTCCCGCTGTACGTGTCCTCGATGGCCTGCCGGATGTGCTCGGGGAGGTGCGGGTTGTCGTACATCGTGGCGTGCGTACGCTCAACGCCCGCGATCTTTCCGGCGGTCAGGTCACGGATCAAGGGCTTCGGCTTCGGCGTGGTCGAGGCGACCCAGTGCGGGCGGCGCCCGGAGCGCAGACCGAACCGCATCTGATCCCACGCCGCACTCAAGTACCGCCAAGCGGCCAGCTCCTCCATCCACACCAAGCAGGTGTTGCCGCCGGCGCGAAGCCGCTCGACGTCCTCCGGGCTGTTCGCGCCGTAGAGCTTGGCCTGCGAGCCGTTGGCCCAGCGGACGACCGTGCCGCCCGGGGCGGACACCGGGCCCGTCGCGGTCGGGTCGTGGGCCCGGATGCCGGACGGGCCGGTGACGCACGCCATGACCGCGTCCCCCTGCGTCGGCGCGATGATCCCCACCCAGTGCGGGACGGGGCCGGGGAGGCACGGCGGTCCGGCGACGTGCCGCGCGACGTACGAGGCGCACGCGTCCGTTTTGCCAGCCCCTCGGCCCGCGAGGAGCAGCCATCCGTACCAGTCGTCGCGGGGTGGGATCTGGTGCGGGAGCGGGGACCAGCGCGGGGGTTTGAGGAGCGTGTCGAGCGCGGCGGCGGCGCGCCGGGCGATCTGTTGCTCCTCGGTGGTCATGGTCGGAGTGTGAGGGCTCAGGGGGTGCGGGCGTCTCCGCGACCGGGGCGCCCGCTGCTGTTCTGCGGTCCGTGGTGCCAGGTCCAGGTGCGCGCGGGGTGGTGGACGATGCGGGCTCCCGCCGCGAGGCACCCGAGCGTGAAGTGCCAGTCCTCGCCCCCCGTGTTGCCATCGGGCGGGGGTGGCCCGGCCGCTACGTCGGTGAACCCCACCTGCCGGGCGAGATCGGTACGGACGAGGATCGTGATCGTTGTCTGGTGTGGGGCTGCGTCGTCCCACGGGCGACCGAAGAACATCGGGAACGGATCCACCCCGCCGGCCACCCGGAACCAGGGGTACACGTAGTCGGCGTGCTCGCGCTCGGCGCAGGCGAGGAGCTGCTCCAGGTGCGTGTAGTCCATCTCGTCATCGGAGTCGAGGAACGCCATCCACTCCGTCGTGACCATCTCCAGGCCACGCTGACGCGTACGAGCCGCACCCTGGCACTGCTCATCCTCGACGGTGACCAGCGCGTTGGGGACGGTCTGGAGGCTCACGGAGTCCATGGCCCGATAGAGCATGCCGTTCTCGGCACGAGCCGGGTGGTAGGGGATGACGACGGATACCTGCGGCCCGCTGCTCACGTAGGGATCACCCGCTGGGCCCGCGCGTACGCATCCCCCGGTACCGCCTGGTACGTCACCACCACGATCTCGAACAGGGGCCCCAGCGTGGCGTTCAGAGCGAGGGGCGGCACGTTGCGGTACCACTCGCCAGCCGCTGGCTGGGGCGCCCCGGCGGCGCCGTGCGGCGGCCGGCCGTCCGACGCGCACGTCACCAGCAGCAGCTCCGGCCCGCCTCGGACGAGAGCCTGGGCACACGTCGCCAACAGCAGAGGCCACCGCTCGACGTGCTCCAACACCTCGGTGCACACCACCACATCGAACTGCGGGGCGTGGGCGGGCCAGGGGGTGGTGCAGTCGTGGAGCAGGTCGACGCCGGGGCCGGGTTCGATGTCGCAGCCGGTCCATTCGGCGGCGGGGAGCAGGGCTCGTATCGAGCCGTTGATGTTCCGGCCGCCGAGGTCGAGCACGCGCCAGGGGGCGTCGGGCGTGAGGCCGGAGTCGGCCAGCATGCGGGCGAGTCCCGCGTGGGCTTCGGGGTGCATCAGTGCGGCGCCTGCTGCCACTTGGTGATGAACGTGGCCCGGTCCCGACCAGCCTGCCCGGCCAGTTCGGGGAACGCCGTGGTGTAACCGTTGGGTGCGCGGTGCTCGACCGCACAGCCGGGCACCAGCGCGGCCCCGCCGGCGGTGCGGGCTCGCCAGTCGAGGTCGTCGTCGCCGTACCACCACACGAGGGTCTCGTCGGCGCGGAGTTGGGTCTCGCCGCGGAGCATCCATGCGTAGCCGGTGATGCGGTGTTCGAGTGGGACGGGGGCTGCCTCGGTGTGCAGCCGCGCTTCGTTGTCGTGCTGGCTGGGGTAGGCGAGTGCGGCGCCGGTGGAGCGCAGCGCAGCGGCCAGGGAGATCGCGAGGTTGGGCGGGGCGATGATGTCGTCGTTGACCACCAGCGCGTTCCAACGCGGCGCGCGGACCCGCTGCGCCTCGTGCTCGACGGCGGCCAGGCCGAGGTTCCACCAGCGGGAGATGTTGCGGTCGGTGCCGGTGTCCTCGACGGTGACCGTGCCCGGCACACCGGACTCGCGGAGCGGGCCGTTGGCAACGACGACGATCCCGTCGACCTGACCGGACAGCGAGGAGAGGCAGTCGGCCAGGTACGGCCGGCCGTCACTCGGGATCACGGCCCACGTTGGGGCGTTCACGCTGCCAACCACGCGGGGCGTGCGGTGTACCAGTCGACGATGTCGGCGAGGGTCTCCTCCAGTGGCCGGGCTGGCTTCCATCCGTGGTCGGTGAGCTTCTCCCCGTCGAGGGCGTAGCGCAGGTCGTGGCCGGGCCGCGAGCTGTGGAAGGACTCCAGCTCGTACTTCAGCGGCCGGCCGAGGAGCCCCGCTATGGTCTGGGCGATCTCCAGGTTGGAGCGCTCTTCGCCGACGACGTGGAACATCGAGGGGCGGTCGGTGTCCGGGTACATGGCCGGGGTCACGGTGGTGAGGAGGTGGAGCCAGGCGGCGCCGAACTCGCGGGCGTCGATCCAGTGCCTGCTCCCGGGCACGCCCTCTGGGGAGGCGTGGATGGTCACGGTTTCTCCGGCGAGGATCTTCCGGATGACGGTGGGGACGAACTTCTCCCCGGACTGGCGGGGGGCGATCAGGTTCATGGTGCGCGTGAGGACGACGGGCACCCCGTAGGTGCGCCACCACGCGGTCGCTAGCGCGGACTGCGCCGCCTTCGACGCGCTGTAGGGGTTCGAGGGGAGGACGGTGTCCCATTCGCGGTGCGCGTAGCCGCCGTATGCCGGGCCGTACTCCTCGTCGGTGCCCATGTGCAGCAGCATCCGGGGCTTCACCTGGCGGGCCAGGTCGAGGATGTTCAGCATCAGCTCGACGTTGTTCCGCACGAAGGGGGCCGGGTCGGTGATGGACCGGTCGACGTGGGACTCGGATGCGATGTTGAGGATGGCGTCCACGGGTCCGATGTCGGCGGCGAGCGTCTCCGGGACGGGGCAGGCAAGGTCGTGCATGAAGGTGACGACCCGCTCGGCGTCGGCCGCGCCGACCGAGTCGAGGGCGTCGGCGAGACGCTGGCTGTTGCCGTGGTGGCGCAGGGTCCACGGCACGACGACCTCGGCGGTGGTGTGCTCCAGCAGGTGGGCGAGGACGTGGGAGCCGACGAAGCCGGCGGCGCCGGTGAGGAGGATCCGCATGGCCGGGATCGTGGCACCGTTCAGTCGTTGGTCGTTCCGGAGCTGTCGCCGCTGGTCAGCAGGCGCTGTTGTGCGGCGCCGAGGGCGGCCATGCGCTGGTCTTGGTCGAGGCCGAGGACATCGAGGGCGGCGGACAGGGCGTCGGCGACGAGCTGCCCTTCCATGTCGAGGCGGCGTTCGAGGGCGACCATGACGCCGGCGTCGACCGCGGCCTTCGCAGTGCGTGCCGCGAGGGTCCGCTCCAGGCGGGACTCCTTCAGCCACGGCGCGACATCCTTGGGCGGCTTGAGCGGATCACCCCCGCCCTCGACGTGCTCACGCATGGCCTCGCGGATGATCGTGTCAACCCACGCGACCCGCCCCGCGGCGACCTCGACCAGACTGATCAGCGCCTCGTGCGGGGTGATGCCCTGTTCGGCTGCGGCTTCGTGCGCCATGTCCCATATCTCCTCTACGTGGCGTTCTGCTCCGTGGTGCCAGACGCAGGAGCCGTAGCCGGGGTGGCTGGTGCTGCGCCCTGCGGGTTGGGAGCAGTAGCGGCCGTTGCGTTGCCGTGCGGGGCATCGCGGGACGGTGATCGTCATGGTCGGATTGTGGCCTCGTGCGTAGCGATGATCACTCCGGATGCGGGTGGGGACGGTGCCGTTCCTCGACGGTCTGCCGGGTGCGGGAGATCGACCGCTTCGCTTCGTCGGGGTCGACACCCACGCGGACGAGCGCGGCGGTGAGGAACTCATCGATGTGGTGGTCGAGTCGGGTGTCGCGGCCGGGGAGGGCTTGCTGTGCTGCTGTCCAGGTGGCTTCGAGTTCGTCGAGGACGGTTATCGGGTCAGGAGCCTGGGCGTGATCGGTCATGTCGGGTCCTGCTGGTTGATGGCGCGGGCGACGGTGAGGGCGTGGCGGAGGTCTTCGGCCATGGCCGCGTCCTCGCGGACATCGAGGCCGGTCCAGCTCTCCAGCCAGGCGGCGAGCGCGGCGCCGACGGCCGGGCCCATGGCGGCGGCGTACTCGGCGTGCTGGCTGTGCATGTACGACGGCTGGTGCAGCCTGCCGCCGCGTAGCAGGAGCGGCCAGGAGATGCGGCGACCGTCGTCGCGGGTGAGGTAGTCGCCGTAGAGGAAGCGACGGCTGTCATCGTCGCGGGCGGACTGGACTGGTTCGGTGTTCCAGCGAGCGGTGGGGGTGCCGTCGGAGTTGGTGCTTGCGGCGGCTGCGAGGGTGCGCAGCTTCTCGGCTGCGGTGCGGATCTCGTCGGCGGGGGTCATCGGTGGTCCCTTCGTTGGCGGTTGAGGCGTCGTAGTGCGCGGTCGGGGTCTCGTCGCCACCAGCGCCACACCTCGGCGCAGATGGCGACGGGCAGCCAGCCGAGGGCGACGAGTGGGCCGAGGACGCTCAGCACGGGGGTCTGCCAGCGCGGGCGTGCGCGGCGTCCGCATCGGCCAGCTCCGTCTCGACAGCGGCGCGCAGCAGCCCGCGTTCGGCCGGGAGCAGGACACCGCGCTGCATGCGGGAGAGGAGCACGGCGAGCTGCTCGCGGCGCTGTGCGCCCGCCTCGGAGTTGGCATGTGCGGGTGTCCATTTGGCGCCGCATGCGCAGTCGGGCGGCTCCTCGGCGCCGGCGCAGGCGACGACGTTGACGGGACGGTGCTCGGCGAGCACGGCGGCCCGGTCGACCACTCTGAACTCTTGTGCGCCCGTCTGCGGGCCTGTGGGGGTGCTGGAGGTCTCCGTGTCCGCCTGTGCCGCAATGGGGCCGTCAGGTGCCCGTGTGGCCTGCGTGGTGGGTGTGGTGGGCCAGTTGGTGGCGACTGCTGATGCGACGGCGGCGATGTTGCGGGGGTCGTCGATGACGAGGCTGGTGCCCTCGGTGCGGCACTGGTCCCAGATCGCGGTGGCCAGTGCCTCCATGAGTGGGTCGCCGTCTACGAAGGGTGTGGTGGCGAGGGCGTTGGCGATCCGGGCGAGTGTGGCCGGCGAGGGGCCGAGCTGGCGGCCCATGTACGCGCCGACGGCGAGGGTGATGGCGGCGACGAGGTCATCAGTGCCGCGCGGGTCGCCGAGGCGTACGGGCGTGGCATGCACAGCCTGGGCGATGACGTTGGCGAGGGGTGTCAGTACGGACAGGTCGGGCTCGGTGTTCATCGGCCCTCACCCGCCTGCTGCTCGCCGTCGGGCGGCTGGTGTTCGTGGAGGCATTCGCCGTCGTGGTCGTAGAGGTGGCGGACACAGCGGCCGTAGAGCGCGTCGGTGTGCGCGCAGCGGCGGGCGGTCACGCGATGCCGTCCAGGTCGAGGATGCCCTGTGCGAAGCGGTTGCGGGCGAGGTCGTGGTAATCGGCGTTGAGGTCGATGCCGACGTACTGGCGGCCGAGCTGCCGGGCCGCCGCGCCGGTCGTACCGGACCCGCTGAACGGGTCGAGGACGATCCCGCCGGGTTTGCAGCCGGCCTTGATGCAGCGCAGCGGCAGCTCGATCGGGAACGGCGCGACGTGGCCGCCGGACTCACGGCCCCGGTCGGGGGACATCGTCCACACGTCCGTCGCGGCCGTGTCGCTGCGCTCGTACCCGTAGCGGGGGCCGCGGGTCAGCAGGTAGATCCGCTCGGTGGTACGGGCAGGTCGATCTCGGGCAGTGGGCTCGGGGGCAGCATCCGGACGGCGCCAGATGATCTCTGAGCGGAGCGTCCACCAGTCGTCTTGCAGCGCGAGAGCGACCCGGGCCGGGACCATCAGCAGCGACTTGCGAGGCACGCCCATCCCGGCGCGGTCCAGGGGGCGGACGGCCCCCCACCGGCGGGCCCGCTGCCGTCTGTCCACGCCTACCGGCGCACCCTTGCCGCTGTAGTAGCTGTCGCCCACGTTGAGCCACAGCGTCCCGTCGTCGGCGAGGACACGGCGGGCCTCCGCGAACACTGCCCGCAGCCGCTCGACGTACTCGGCCGGGGTGGGCTCCAGCCCGTACTGGCCGGGCGTGCCGTAGTCGCGGAGCCCGTAGTACGGCGGGCTGGTGACGATGCAGTCGACCGCGCCATCGGGCAGCGTGCGGAGCACGTCGAGCGCGTCACCGAGGAGCAGGGTGACGTGATCGTCGTGGTAGTAGGGCTCGGTCATCGGGTCGACTCCTCGCTGGTGACGGGCACGATGCGGATGCCGTACCAGCGCACGTGCCGCCGCTCCCTCATCTCCTCCCGCAGCGCCTCGGCACGCTCCTGCATGGGCGCCGCGCCCGGCACGTCGTGCACGGTCTGGGCGTAGTCCGGCACATCCAGGTGGTAGGCGCGCCGTGACGTGTAGCCACGCACGGACAGTGCCTCGACGGTGGGGCTGGGGCTGGTGTCGGTCACGGCGGCGTTCCAGGCAGCGGTGCGCGCCTGGTGGACGTTGCGCTTCCGCTGGCGGGTGCCGCTGTGGCTGGTGCACAGGACGCCGGCGGGCGAGCCGCAGCCGTCCGGCGCGGGCGGGCAGGCGATGGCGATCTGCGGAAGGGCGGCGGCGGGCGGTTCGGGAGCGGGCCGCGCGGTGTGGGTGGTGCCGGTCTGGTCGGGCATCGGGTGTCCTCTCGTGCGTGCGGTTCGGGGGTGAACCGGGTCTGGGCCGGGCGCGGTTCTACGGGCCGGGCTCGGGTGGTGGGTAGCTGCCTGTGGTGGGGTCGCAGCCGATGTGGGTGTCGTGGCCGCGGGATGCCCAGTCGGGGTCGAGGGTGGTTTCGCACACGGTGCAGAGGGGCTTTTCGGGGTGTACCTGTTCCGGCGTTCCCCTTCCGTTCCCCCTCTTCGAGGGGGGAACGGTAGGAACGGGGGGTGTTCCTGATCTTTCCGGGACGTTTCCGGGAAACGTTTGACCTGGGGTTTCTTCCGTTCCGGGGTGCGTTCCGGGAAACGTTTCCGGGAAACGTGGTCCGGAACGGTCTGCGGAACGGTTTCCGGAAACGTCGATACCGGGCATTTCGGTCCGCGCTTTGCGGCGCCGGACAGCCTCGGCGATCTTGTCGCTGCCGCCGGGTATCTGCCGCTCGGCGAGCGCCTGCCGCACCACCCTGTTCCCCGCCCCATCCGGGATCCCAGCGGCGTCCAGAGACGCGACGATGTGCTCGACCGTGCCGGGCACCGCGGCGAGCCCGCTGGTGGGCTCGTCCTCCCACGTCATCAGCACGTGCTGGGTGCCGCCTGCCCGCCAGGCGTCGCCGTCGCGCAGGGCCCGGCGCAGGATCGTGAAGTGATCCGCGCCGATACCGGTACGGGTGTGGGTCCGCTTGAGGACGAGCGTCCCGCCGCCTTGCCCAGACAACTCCCACACGTGATCCACGTCCTGGGTCTTGGCGCTGCTGCCGCGTCCGCCGCGGGTGCTGTCCTTCCCGAAGTGGTCCAGGCGTACGGACGCGATCCCCGCGCGCTTCAGCGGCAGCAGCGTGTGCCGGTACAGGGCGAGCCAGGTGTCGGAGGAGTTCTCCTCGCCGGAGATGAACCGCGAGACGGTGTCGAGCACGACGACCTGTGCGCCTGCCGTCTGGGCGAGGGCGAGGAGGTCCGCGCCGCCAGCGGCGGTGTCCAGGGGGCGGATATGGGGGAAGGACGCGTAGCGCAGCAGGCCCATGGTCTCGGGCCCGGCGCCGTAGGAGCGGAACCGTTCCTGGATCTGCTCCTGCCCGTTCTCGGCGTCCACGTACAGCACCGGGATCGGGTCCTGCGGCTTGTCGCCGAGGAAGGACTGGCCGGTGGCCATGCGCCAGCACCACTCCTGCGTGAACAGGGACTTGCCCGCCTTGCCGTCGCCGATGAGGGTGATCTGCTGGCCGGGGGCCAGGAGACGGCCGGGCAGGAGCTGGACGGTGTCGAAGTCGGTGGCGAAGAAGCTGGGCCAGTCCAGCAGCGCGGTGGTCAGGTGGCCGGGGTCGGCGGTGGTGCGGGCGGTCTCGGTGCGCTGGAACTCGGCGTGCATCTGGTCGAGGACGTCGGCTTGCTCGCCGCGTAGTACGGCGGCGTGGACGCGGGTGGCGTGTTCCTGGTGGCGGCGCAGGCGGGCGGTGTTGGCGACCTGCTCGGCGAAGGCGCCGGCCATGCTCGCGGTGATGGTCTCGCGGGAGAGGGCGTCGATGAGCCGTCCACCGTCGACTCCGCGGAGGCGTTTGGTCTTGCCGATCTCGGCTTTGACGGTGACGGGGTGGAGGTCCCGCCCGCTGGCGATCATGCCGCCGACGGTGTCCCAGATCAGTTGGTGGGCCGGGAGGTAGATGTCGTCCCGAGTGATGATCTCGGCGCAGTCGGCGTACGCCTGGGCGGAGAACATGATGACCCCGGTCATGAGCGCTTCGGCTTCGACGTCGCGGGGGGTGGGCCGGGTCAGGGGGTCCTCGTCCGCCGGGGCGTGCGGCGTTCTGTGGCGGACGTGCTCCACGGGGTCTCCCAATGGTTAAAAGAGGACGGCGGTGGGCGGTTGGCATCGGTGTTCGGCGAGGTGGGGGTGGGGGCAGTTGGGTGGG
>NZ_JANCPR020000068.1 GCF_028657195.3 Streptomyces iconiensis | reverse complement strand
CGTTGGACGGCACACCGTGGCCCCGTCCAACGGGCAAGGGAAGGCGATACCGGCTGGTCAGCCACGGCGGGTTCGGCGGCGGGTTCAGAACCGCCGTGGACCTGCTGCTGACCGGGCTGCCTCCCGAGGGCCCGCTGACCCTCGTCATCGAATGGCCCGAACAGGGGGTGCCCGAGACCTCCACCCCGCTCGACGCGGCGGTGATCCGGGCCGCCGCTTCCCAAGTGCTGGAGATATGGCCGGAGTTGACGCCGGCATCGTCACCTCTGCCTCCGGAGGACGAGGGGGAGGGAGAGGGGAAGGACGAGGGAGAGGGGGCGAGCGAGGTCCTCGGCGTCGGTCTCGCGGTCTTCTCCGACGGCGTCCTGGCCTCCGGGGCCGAGGAACGGGTGGACGAGTGGAGGGACGAGTCGGCGGACGGATCGGCGGACGGGTCGGTGGACGAGCGGATGGTGGGCCCGTTCGCGCGCCGGGCGGGACCCGCGAAGCCCGGCCTCGCATTCGAGCCCGACCCGCACCGCTACGATCCGCGTCCCGACTGGGAGGACATGCCGCTGGGCGGCTGGAGCGACCTCGCGCTCGTCAGGGCGCGGCTGGACGCGGGCGCCGACCCTCGTCGGCCGGGCGAGGCGGAGTGGGACGGCAGGACGCCGCTGCACGAGGCGGCCGAGGCCGGGGCGTCAGCCGAGGTGCTGGCCGAACTGGTGCGGCGCGGGGCCTCCGTCGACGCGCCGGACGACGAGGGCGGAACCGCGCTGTGGGCAGCCGTCTGCGAGGGCGACGCCGAGGGGTGCGAGGCGCTGCTGTCGGTGGGCGCCGACGCCTGGCGCCCCTGTGTCGGCGAGTGGTCGCCGGGCCGCCTGGCGCTCACCCTCCCCTCCCTCGCTCCGCTCTTCGAGCGGCTGCCGGGAGCCGTGCAGCTCACCGGGGAGGAGTGGGAGGAGCAGGCAGCGGCCGACCGGCTCATCGAGGTGTTCGGTGCGGTCGAGCACATTGAGGGCACGGGTGTCGCCTTTGTCGCCGGCCTCGGCGAGGAGGAGCTGATACGCGCGCTCGGCTCCACCCCCGCCGAGTGCCCCGTGCTCGATCTGGACAGGGAGCCGGGCCCGTTCGGCACGGGCCCCGGCGGCTTCGACCCCGGTGACTTCGACGAGAGCCAGTCCTGGGTCGGGGTGACCGGCGTCGAGGGCGGCTGCGTCGTCATCCAGCCGATGGGCCACATGCCCGGTGACGAGCGGTTCCTGCGGAAGGTCTCACAGGACGGCGGCACCGCCTACGGCGTCTACTTCAACCCCAAGGGCGGCACGTTCGGCAACCTCGCGCGGGACGGCCGGACGGTGCGGCACGAGGAGATCGGCCTGGAGCCCTTCGAGGAGGACCCGCCGGAGTTCTTCCTCTACCGCTTCTGGCAGCGAGGCGACGACGCCCCGTACGATGCGGCCTCCCTCGCGTACGCGTGTGCGACGGCGGGCCTCCAACTGACCGACCCAGCACCCCTGTTGGGGCCGCCCCGGCGCTGGGTACGGGTGCCGTACTCGCCCTGAGCGGGCACGGGCACGGGCAGGGCACGGCCACGGGCCCGGCCACGAACACGGGGCACACGCGGGAGCGCCGCCGCCGTGGACCCGTGTCCACGGCGGCGGCGCCCGGCCGCTGCGTCACGCCGGCGTCGTCGCGGCCGGTCACTTCGGCTGGCACTCCGGCGTCATCCCAGCCTCACTCCGGCCGTCTCTCCGGCCGTCTCTCCGGCCGTCACGCCGGCCTCGTCCCGACCGTCACGCCGCGGCGCTGAACCGGCGCAGCCGGAGACTGTTGCCGACGACGAAGACGGAGGAGAAGGCCATCGCCGCGCCCGCGATCATCGGGTTGAGCAGCCCGGAGGCCGCGAGCGGCAGGGCGGCGACGTTGTAGGCGAAGGCCCAGAACAGGTTGGACTTGATCGTGCCCAGCGTCTTGCGCGAGAGGCGGATGGCGTCCGCCGCGGCGCGCAGGTCGCCCCGTACGAGCGTCAGATCGCCCGCCTCGATGGCCGCGTCCGTGCCGGTGCCCATCGCGAGGCCGAGGTCGGCCTGCGCGAGCGCCGCCGCGTCGTTGACGCCGTCGCCGACCATGGCGACCGAACGGCCCTCGTCCTGGAGCCCCTTGACGACGTTCACCTTGTCCTCGGGCATGACCTCCGCGATCACGTCCTTGGCCTCGATGCCGACCTCGGCGGCCACCGTCTCGGCGACGGCGCGGTTGTCACCGGTCAGCAGCACCGGTGTCAGACCCAGGCCGCGCAGCCGGCGGATGGCCTCGGCGCTGGTCGGCTTGACCGCGTCGGCGACCTCCAGGACCGCGCGTGCCTCGCCGTCCCAGGCGACCGTGATGGCGGTGCGCCCCGCCTTCTCGGCCGCCGCCTTGGCCTCGGCCAGTTCGGCGGGAAGCTCCATCGCCCAGTTACGGAGCAGCTTTTCGCGCCCCACCAGTACCGCGTGTCCCTCGACGACGCCCTGGACGCCGAGTCCCGGCACGTTGGCGAAGTCCTCGGGTACGGGCAGCGGTCCGTACTGCTGCGCCGCGCCCCGGGCGACGGCCTGCGCGATCGGGTGCTCGGAGGCGTTCTCCAGCGCGCCGGCCAGCCGCAGGACCTCCTGCTCGGTGACCCCGTCCGCGCCTGCCGCCACATGCGTGCCGAGCAGCGTCATCTCGCCGGTCGTCACGGTGCCGGTCTTGTCCAGGACGATGGTGTCGGCCCTGCGGGTGTTCTCCAGCACCTCGGGGCCCTTGATCAGGATGCCGAGCTGCGCGCCGCGTCCCGTACCGACCATCAGCGCGGTCGGGGTCGCGAGGCCCAGTGCGCAGGGGCAGGCGATGATCAGGACGGCGACGGCAGCGGTGAAGGCCGCCGTCAGTCCCGCGCCGCTGCCGAGCCAGAAGCCGAGGGTGCCGAGCGCGAGCGCGATCACCACGGGAACGAAGACGGCGGAGATACGGTCGGCGAGCCGCTGGGCCGCGGCCTTGCCGTTCTGCGCGTCCTCGACCAGCTTGGCCATCCGGGCCAGTTGGGTGTCCGAGCCGACACGGGTGGCCTCGACCACGAGGCGTCCGCCCGCGTTCAGCGTGGCTCCGGTGACGGAATCGCCGGGGGTGACCTCGACGGGGACGGATTCGCCCGTGAGCATCGAGGCGTCCACGGCCGAACTGCCCTCGCGCACCGTGCCGTCCGTGGCGATCTTCTCGCCGGGGCGGACGACGAAGTGGTCACCGACGGCCAGCTCCTCGGTGCGGATGAGCACCTCGCGGCCGTCCCGCAGGACGGTCACCTCCTTGGCGCCCAGCTCCATCAGCGCCCTGAGCGCGGCGCCCGCCTTCCTCTTGGAACGGGCCTCGAAGTAGCGCCCCGCGAGGATGAAGGCGGTGACACCGGCCGCCGCCTCCAGATAGATGTTCCCCGCGCCGTCGGTGCGCGCGATGGACAGCTCGAAGGGGTGCGTCATGCCCGGCTCGCCCGCCGTGCCGAAGAACAGCGCCCACAGCGACCACAGCAGCGCGGCCGAGGTGCCGACCGAGATCAGGGTGTCCATGGTGGCGGCGCCGTGCCGCGCGTTGACCCACGCGGCGCGGTGGAACGGCCAGGCGCCCCAGACGACGACGGGCGCCGCGAGGGTGAGCGAGAGCCACTGCCAGTACTCGAACTGGAGGGCAGGCGCCATCGCCATGGCGATCACGGGGACGGCCAGCAGCGCGGAGCCGATCAGGCGCTGCCGCAGCGGGCGCAGCTCCTCGTCGGCCGCGGCGTCGCCGTCGGCTCCGCCGGCTCCCTCGCCTCCGCCGCCCTGGCCCTCCGTACGCGCGGGCGCCGGCGGGGCAGCCGTGTATCCGGTCGCCTCGACGGTCGCGATCAGCTCGTCGACCGCGATGCCGTCGGTGAAGCTGACCTTCGCCTTCTCCGTCGCGTAGTTGACGGTCGCCTCGACGCCGTCCATGCGGTTGAGCTTCTTCTCGATACGGGCGGCGCAGGAGGCGCAGGTCATGCCGCCGATCGCCAGCTCGACCTGGGCCGTGCCCGTGTCCTCGGCGCTCTTCGCGCTCTCAGGGGTGGTGGTGCTCATCACTTCTCCTCGGAGGCCCGGCCGGCCAGCTCGTATCCGGCGGTTCCGACGGCGGCGGCGATACGCGCCTCGTCGGGTTCGCCCTCGGTGGTGACGGAGACGCGGCCCGTCGGCAGCTCGACGCGCACGGCGCCGACGCCTTCCAGCGCGCCGATCTCCCTGGCGACGGACGCTTCGCAGTGTCCGCAGGTCATCCCGGACACCTGGAAGACGGTGGTCACCGGCGCCGTGGCGGCGGCACCGGGAGCCGCCGGGGAGTGGCGGCCTCCTCCGGTGGTGCGGCAGGACGTGGTGGCGGTGGTGTCCGACATGGATTCCTCCTGGATAAGGGTGTCGCGTGCACTACTCTGTCATACCCAGAGGGGGTATTGGTAGCGCTGAGGACATGTATACCCCCACCCCCTATCCGAAGCAAGGCGTTCCCGCGCTTGAATTATTACCCCCTGGGGGTATGGTGTGCCGTGTGGCCGCCCGCTCGGGCGGCGTCCGCAGGGAAGATCCGCAGGGAGTCACCATGAATACAGCGACCAAGATCGCCACCTTCGGCGCCGCGCTCGCGGCCACGTTCGGCGTGGCCTTCGGCGTGGGCACGGGTGTCGGCCCGCTCGACGCCGAACCCGAGTCGGGCAAGGGCGGGCACGGGGCACACGCGGGGTCCGACGGCGGCAAGGGCTCGGATGGCGGCTCCGGGGGTGCCGCCGCGTCGCAGCCCGGCGGGCTCGCGACCACGGAGGGCGGCTACGCGCTGGACCTGAAGACCCCGCGCGTGGAGGAGGGCAGGAGCGAGGAGCTGCGCTTCGTCGTACGGGACAGCCGCGGCAAGGCCGTCACCGCGTACAAGACGGAACACGACAAGGAGATGCACCTCATCGTCGCCTCCCGCGACCTCTCGACCTTCCGGCATCTGCACCCCGAGCGCGCGGCCGACGGGACCTGGAGCACCGAGGCCGAGCTGCCGCGCGCCGGCGACTACCGCGTCTTCGCCGACTTCACGCCCCGCGCCAAGGGTGCCGAGGGCCTCACGCTCGGTGCGGACCTGGCCGTGGGCGGCGAGTACGGCCCGCAGCCGCTGCCCGGACCGTCGGCCAAGGCGACCGTGGACGGGTACGACGTGCGGCTCGACGGCACGCTGAGGCCCGGCAAGGCCGGCGAGCTGAAGCTGAAGGTCTCCAAGGACGGCAAGCCGGTCACCGACCTTCAGCCCTACCTCGCCGCCTACGGTCACCTGGTGGCGCTGCGCTCGGGCGATCTCGCGTATCTCCATGTCCACCCGAACGGGGAGCCCGGTGACGGGAAGACGAAGGCGGGGCCCGGGATCTCCTTCAGCGCGACGGCGCCGAGTGCGGGCTCGTACCGGCTCTTCCTCGACTTCAAGCACGAGGGCAAGGTCCGGACGGCGGCCTTCACCGTACGGACCGGTGGCGACGGGGCGGCGCTGGCCGGGGAGGAGAAGGGGGAGAAGGGGGACGGGCACGGAAAGGGAAGTCAGAAGGGTGAGCAATCTGGCGAGCACACCCACTGAATTTTGTTCAGTGAAGGGCCTGGCGAACTTCCTTACTGGCGCGTAAGTTGACGGCTGCTCACTCGTCCCCACCCTCCGCTCCACCCCCTTCCCCCAGAGCCGTGAGGAGCCGGATCATGAAGCTGTCAGCCTCATCAGCCAAGCGCCTCGGCAGACCGGCCGCAGCGATGGCGATGGCGGTCGCGGTGACCGCCGTCCCGGCGGCTGCGACAGCGAGCGCGGACGCGCCGGCGAAGGCGCCCGCGAACCCGTCCGGGACCGCGCCCGCGAAAGCCCCCGCGAAGGCCCCCGCGAGCGCGCCGGCGGAAGTGACAGCCGCTGCCAACGCAGCAGGCAGCGGCTGGAACGACTACTCCTGCAAGCCCTCGGCTGCGCACCCCCGCCCCGTCGTTCTGGTGCACGGCACCTTCGGCAACTCCGTCGACAACTGGCTCGGCCTCGCGCCGTATCTGGTCAGGCGTGGCTACTGCGTCTTCTCGCTCGACTACGGGCAGCTGCCGGGCAAGCCGTTCTTCCACGGACTGGGCCGCATCGAGGACTCCGCCAAGCAGCTCGACACCTACGTGGACGAGGTGCTGGCCGCCACCGGCAAGAGCGAGGTCGATCTCGTCGGCCACTCGCAGGGCGGCATGATGCCCCGCCAGTACCTCAAGTTCCACGGCGGAGCCGACAAGGTGAACGCGCTGGTCGGCATCGCGCCCAGCAACCACGGCACGACGCTCAGCGGGCTGGCGAAGCTCGCCGACCAGTTCCCGCCCATCGGCGACGTCGTCGACGAGATCGGGCCCTCGCTGCTCCAGCAGAAG
This sequence comes from Streptomyces iconiensis, assembly GCF_028657195.3. GTDB lineage: Bacteria > Actinomycetota > Actinomycetes > Streptomycetales > Streptomycetaceae > Streptomyces > Streptomyces iconiensis. The sequence continues at coordinate 36,869 of NZ_JANCPR020000068.1, read as the reverse complement.
GAGGGTTCGGACTTCCTGAAGAAGCTCAACGAGGGCGGCGACACCGTGCCCGGCGTGAAGTACACCGTCATCGCCACGAAGTACGACGAGGTCGTCACGCCGTACAAGACGCAGTTCCTCAAGGGCCCCGACGTCAAGAACGTGCTGCTCCAGGACCTGTGCCCGCTCAACATCTCCGAGCATCTGGCCATCGGCCTGCTGGACCGCATGGCCTTCCAGGAGACGGCGAACGCGCTCGACCCCGCGCACGCCAATCCCACGACGTGCCTTTCGTGACGCGGCCTTTCGTGAGGCGGGAGCGGCGAGAAGGGCTGAGTGCGCCCGCCCGGTGCGCTCAGCCCTCGGAGTAGATCTTCTCGGCGTACCGCGCCCCGTAGTACTCCTCAAGAAACTCCAGCGAGTCATCGGGGCGGTCGAGGGCCTTGGCCAGCCGGGCGCGGGAGGGCAGCGCGTCCGGCTGCCAGGTCTCCGGCTCCCAGACACGGGAGCGCAGGAACGCCTTCGAGCAGTGGTGGAAGATCTCCTCGATCCCGACCACCAGCGCCAGGCGCGGACGGTTGCGCCGTACGGTCATGTCGTCGAGGAACGGTGCTTCCCTGACGATCCGTGCCCTGCCGTTGATCCGGAGGGTCTCGTCGCGGCCCGGCAGGAAGAAGATGAGCCCGACGTGCGGGTTGGACAGGACGTTCCGGAGCCCGTCCATCCGCTTGTTTCCCGGCCGTTCGGGCAGCGCGAGCGTACGGTCGTCCAGCACCTTGGCGAAGCCGGGCGGATCGCCCTTCGGGGACACGTCGCACGAGCCGTCGGCGGCCGAGGTCGCCACCAGGCAGAACGGGGAGTGCGCGAGCCACTCGCGATCCAGCGGGTGCAGCGAGGTACGGGACTTGTTGCGCGCGTGGGCGTTGGGCTCGCCCATGAGGGCGCGCAGCTCCTCCTCCGAGGTGACCTCGACAAGTCCGTCCTCCGCCGCTGCCTGTGCTCCCTGCGTCATGCGCGCTCCACTCGTCTCCCGGACCTCTGGTCCCGGTCCCGTCGTCTGTTCGAGAGCCTACGACGGCGCCGCCGCCTCCCCCTGAGGTGAAGGGAAAAGAGGGGAGGCGGCGGCGGGTTCGGGGTGCCCGTGGGGTCAGCCGCGTGACCTGGCCGCGCGGCGGCGGGCGGTGGCGATCAGCACACCGGCGCCGGCGGCGACCACGGCTGCGCCGCCGATGGCCAGGGGAGCGGTGTTGTCCTCGCCACCGGTCTCGGCGAGTTCCGTCTTCTCGGCGCCGCCGTTGGGCTGCGGTGCGTTGCCCGCGGCGTCCTTGGCCCCGGATTCGTTCGCGGCCTTGGTGCCGGCCTCGCCGTGCGTGCCGTGGTCGCCGCCGTGGCCCTGGTGGTCCACGGTCGACTTCTCCATGCCCTTGTCGATCTGCGCGTCGTCCGGTGCCGCGGGTGCCGCGGGCGCGGAGTTGCCGCCCTCGGTCGTCGCGCCGGCCGAGGAAGAGCCGCCGAAGGTGACGTCCGAGCAGGTGTAGAACGCCTCCGGGCTGTCGGAGCGCTGCCAGACGCTGTAGATCAGGTGGCGGCCCGAGCGCTTCGGCACGGTGCCGTCGAAGACGTAACTACCGCTCTTCAGCGTCGGGTTGGTGACCTTGGCGAACGGCTTGGACTCCAGGTCGGACCACTTGAGCGGCTTGGACGGGTCATAGCCCGCCTTGGTGATGTACAGCGCGAACGAACCCTTGTGCGGGGCCGTCGCCTTGTAGTCGAAGGTGTGCTTGCCGGCCTTCATCTTGCTGGCAGGCCAGTCCTTGCGCGGCAGGTCCAGGCCCTTGTACTTGTCGCGGCCCGCGCTGCACAGCTTGCCGTCCGGGATGATCTGCTTGTGCTTCCCGGCGGCGTCAGGAATGTTGACCTCGTTCCAGTCGTAGAACGCCTGCGTCCCGCTGGCCTTCACCGCCGCCTTGCACGCTGCCGACTGCGGGCTCTCGGGGCCCTCGGCGAAGCACGTCGACACCCGGCTCACCGGGTCCGACATCGAGCCGTGCGCAGCGGCGGGGCTGGCGGTCACCGTGGTGAGCACGAGCGGAGCGAAGCCCAGCGCGGCGATTCCTGCGGCCTTGCGGCGAACGGTCATCGTGGGGGTCTCCTTATTGCGGGGACAGTTGAGCGTGGGGGCGCGGGGCGGGCTCCCGGATGCGACCTCCCCAGTCGGCACCCGAAGGCGAACCCGCCCCGGTGATCCGCACGCTAGCCGTGTCCGCAGGCCGTTTCCGCTGCCCAGAGGCGATCCGGACGATCCTTATGGTCGCTTTAAGATCGGACTAAGCGCGGCAACAGGATGCGGCCTCCGCTTCCCCCCGCTCCCCTTCCCGTATGCCCTGGCGCTCCCGTTCACCGTCGTGGTCCCGTCCACCGTCGTGGTCCCGTTCACCGTCGTGGTCCGGTTCGCCGCCGCGCTCCGGCCGGTGGGCCATGGCGCGGTGCGGGCGGACCAGTGGGGCCGTCGCGCCGAGCGCGGCCGTCAGCACAAGTGCCGTGCGCAGCCCGTACGTTCCGGCGAGCGCGCCCACCAGGGCCGGGCCCGCGAGAGTGCCGAGGCCGAGGAAGAAGACGGTGCCGCTGAAACCGGTCGAGGGCTGCTCGGGGAAGACCTCGTGGCTCCACACGGCGAGCAGCCCCGAACCCGCCATGAAGCAGGGGCCGTAGAGCACGGCCGAGCCCAGTACGGCGGGCAGCGACCCCGGCGCGAGCCCCAACATGGCCACGGCGGCGGCGATCCCCGTGAACAGTCCCGTGTGCACGCGGCGCAGCCCGTGCCGCCCGATGGCGTGCCCCGTCAGCACGCCCGCCGTCCCCGCGAGGCCCATCAGGGTCCAGAACACCGGGACGAGCACGCTGCGTTCACCCGCAGCGCCGACCACGGCCTCCACGGCGAACGCCCAGTAGACCGCGCCGACCAGGCCGTACAGCAGTGCCGTCAGAAAGAGCGGAACGGCAGCCCTGCGGGCGAACCGGCGTAGGTGGTGCCGGAGCCGGGCCCGGGCACCGGACCCGGTACCGACCCCGACGGACGGCGATGTGCCCGCCCCGTGCGTCCCCGCCCCGCGCGTGCCCGGCCCTGGCGTGTGCGGTCCCGAGGGCAGGACGCGTGCGTTGTACACCGTGGTGACCAGGGACAGCGCGGCGAACACGAGCCAGGCGTACCGCCAGCTCGTGTCCCGGGTGACCAGTGCCAGCGGGCCCGCGAGGACGACGCCGAAGGCCGTGCCCGTCGCGATGGCTCCCGTCACCCGTGCCCGGAGCGGGCGTGGCACGGTCCTGTCGACCGCGTCGGAGTACGGGGCCCATGCCCACCCCGAGCTGCTGCCCGCGAGGACGAGACCCGCCGTGAGCGTTCCTGGTCCGGGCGCGAGCGCCACCAGAGCCGTGCCGACCGTCGCCGACAGCCCGCCCGCGACCACCAGCGGCCGGGGCCCGAAGCGCGCGACGAGGCCGCCGACCAGCAGCAGCGCCACCAGGTAACCGGCGTACGAGGCGCTGCCGATGAGGCCGACGAGAGAGACGGGCAGCCCGAACTCCCTGCGGAACTCCGGGAGGAAGAGGCCGTATCCATACCGTGCGAAGCCGAAGGTGACGCCGATGGCCGCCATGCCGGCGAGCCCCAGCCGCCAGTGCGAGGGGAGAGGTGTGAGCTGCATGCCTCCACCCTCGGAGTGCGCCGACGCGCACACCATTGGCGTAAATGACAGGGACCCGTAGATTTACGCCAATGAACACCAAGGAACACGGTGAGAGCGCCAGGGGCGCCCCGAGCGCCAGGGAGGGCGAGAGCGGGACGAGCGGCACGAGTGGTGCGCAGCCGGTCCGCGTCGCGGTCGTCGTCCTGGAGGAGACCTCGCTCTTCGAGCTGGGCGTACCCGGCATGGTCTTCGGTCCGCCGGGATACGCGCTCACGCTGTGCGCCGACAGCCGCCGCGTACAGCGGGCCGCCGGCGGGCTGCGGCTCCAGGCCGAGCGCGGGCTCGACGCGCTGGAGGAGGCCGACCTCGTGATCGTGCCCGCCTGCGTCATGGGCGCCTACGAGCCGACCGTCGAGGTCCTGGCAGCCCTGCGCGCGGCGCACGCGCGCGGTACCCGGATCGCCTCTCTCTGCTCGGGTGCCTTTGTGCTCGCAGCCGCCGGGCTGCTCGACGGGCGTACGGTCGCCACGCACTGGATGTACGCGGAGGAACTGCGGCGCCGCCACCCGCGTGTGCGTGTGGACGAGCAGTCGCTGTACGTCGACGACGGCGACGTGCTCACCAGCGCGGGGACCGCAGCCGCCATCGACCTGTGTTTGCACATCGTCCGCACCGACCACGGCACGGCGGCTGCGGCCGAGGTGGGCCGCCGCATGGTCGTGGCCCCGCACCGCGAAGGCGACCAGGCGCAGTACGTACCGGCGCCGCCCGCGCGGCACACCCGCTCGCCCGAGGGCCTGGCGCCCGTGCTGGACTGGGCGCTCGCGCGGCTCCACGAGCCGCTCGGCGTGGGCGAGTTGGCGTCCCGCGCGGGCATGAGCACGCGCACGTTCGGCCGGTACTTCCTGCGGGAGGTGGGAACCACGCCCCTGCGATGGCTCAACCAGCAGCGCCTCGCCCGTGCGAGGGAGCTGCTGGAGACCACCGATCTGCCGGTCGACTCGGTCGCCGCGCGCAGCGGTCTCGGTACGGGAGACGGGCTGCGCCAGCACTTCCGCAGAGGGCTCGGCACGACACCGGCCGCCTACCGCCGCACGTTCCGGCAGCGCGGAGCGTGACGCGCCGCTGTGTGGCCGCCCGTAGCGTGTCCGGCCGCCGCGTGACAGCCCGCAGTGTGCACGCCCGGGCGGCGGCGGGCCGTCAGTCGCGCATCAGGAGCACGGCGGCTGCCGTGACGCAGGCCAGGAGCAGGGCGGCGGCGCCGTGGGCGAAACGGTGTGTGCGCAGGCCCGGCAGAAGCCGGTCCACCGCGTAGCGGCCGGGGCCCGTGAGGGTGAGGCAGGCGGCGCCGGCGGCGAGTACCACCGAGTACTCGATGCCCTCGGGTGCGAAGAAGCCGTCGTCCCAGGTGACGGCGAACGCGTTGATCATCGTGCCGAGCACGGCCGCGCCCGAGAGCGGGGTGAGCAGGCCGATCGCGAGGCCGAGCCCGCCCAGCGTCTCGGTCAGCCCGGCGACGAGGGCCATGGTGCGGCCCGAGGGGTATCCGACCGAGGTGAAGAACCGCGCCGTTCCGTCGAGGCCGTTGCCGCCGAACCAGCCGAACAGCTTCTGGGAGCCGTGCGCTGCCATGGCGAGACCGAGCACCAGCCGGAGCGTGAGCAGTCCGGCGTCATGGCCCCGCTGCGATGCGCGGGGTCCGGAGCCGTCGGGGGAGAGGGATGAAGCCGTGGGAACGGGGGAGGAACTGTCCAGCGTGAGGTGGGGGGTGTGCATGGCGTCGAACTCCCTACGTCGGTGCGGACCGCGTACGCGTACGGCGAGGGATCTGCGAGGCGGCGATCCGCCTTGGGGGGGTGAATGGACGGAGTGCACGCTCCAGCCATCTCCGACCGTAGCGATTGGTCTGGACCTGCACAACGGTCCGCGTGCGGTCTGTCACAGAAGGAACCGGGAGAAGGTCACTGTGCGTTTTCTCCCTCAAGCGCCCTCTGTCCGGCGCCGGCCGGCCCCTGGCGCGGCCCGGCGGAACGGACGGCACGCGCGGGACACCAGGCACGTACAGCACGGGAGGGAAGGGGGCACACGCCGTGAACCTGCTGGATCTGCTCCTGATCCTCGCGGCACTCGCCTACGCCGGATCCGGATTCCGGCGCGGACTGGTCGCGGGGCTCGTCTCCCTCGCCGGGTTCATCGGCGGCGCCGTCGTCGGTGTCTGGCTGCTGCCCTTCGTGCTCGACCTCGTCGACAAGGGCACCACGTCAGCGACCGTCCTCGCGCTGGTGACCGTGCTGGTGCCCGCGCTCATCGGGCACGCCCTCGCCTCCCAGCTCGCCTGGCGGCTGCGCCGCGCGCTCAGTTGGACGCCCGTGCGCTGGGTGGACGGAGTCGGCGGAGCCCTGGTGAACGTCGTCGCCGTGCTCGTCGTCGGCTGGATGGTGGGCAGCGCGCTCGCCGCCTCGCCCTCGCCCGCGCTCAACCAGGCCATACGCGGCTCAGCCGTGCTCGACACCGTCCATGACCGGATGCCCGAGCGGGCTTCCACCTGGTTCAACCGCGCCACCGGCGCGCTCACCACGGCCGGGTTCCCGCAGGTCTTCAACCCGTTCGAACACGAGCCCGGCGGCTCCGTACCCGAGCCCTCGGGCGACGCCGTCACCGCAACGGCGACCAAGGCGGCACAGCGCAGCACCGTCAAGATCGAGGGCATCGCCAATGTCGGTGGCGGCCAGCAGGGCCAGGAGGGCAGCGGGTTCGTCTACTCGCGCGGCCACGTCATGACCAACGCGCACGTCGTCGCCGGCGTGGACGACCCGACCGTGCGTATCGGCGGCACGGGACGCCCGTACGAGGCGAAGGTCGTCCTCTTCGACCCGGACAAGGACGTCGCCGTCCTCAACGTGCCGGGACTGCCTGCCCCCGCGCTCTCCTTCGCGGGCGACGCGGCGCGCGGGGACTCCGGCGTCGTCGCGGGATATCCGGAGAACGGCGGTCTCGACCTGCGCGCCGCAGCCGTCGCGGAACGGACCACGGCACGCGGCCAGGACATCTACGGCAGCTCCCTCACCACGCGTGACATCTACGCCATACGGTCACAGGTACGCCCCGGCAACTCCGGCGGGCCGCTGCTGACGCCCGAAGGACGCGTCTACGGGCTCATCTTCGCCCGCTCCACCAGCGACGCCGGCACGGGCTACGCGCTCACGGCCGACGAGGTGCGCGCCCACGCCCGCAAGGCGGCCCAGGCAACGCAACCCGTTGACACGGGGGACAAATCGGCGCTGTGAGGCGCGCGCCCCGACTCCTCGCGGCGGCGCTTCGTGCGGCTGGGCGCTCATGTGGCTGATCGTTCGTGTGAGCCGAAAGCTCGCTTGTGTGAGCCGGGCTCTTGTGTGAGCCGGGCGCTCGGGTGGCAGGTGCGGGGGACGCGGGTGGGTCACAGTGCCTTGACGTAGCGCCACTCGGAGCCCGCCTCCGTGTAGCCGAGGCGCTGATTGACCGCCAGCATCGGGGCGTTCGTCGCGTCGTTGCCCGTGAAGGCGTGCTTGTACCCCGCCGCGCGGGCCCGCAGAAGCGAAGCCAGTTTCACCAGGCGGGCCAGCCCGCGCCCTCTGAAGGCACGCCGCGTTCCCGTCATCCCCGACCAGTAGCGGTCGACGCCGTCCGTCTGCGCGACGCTGTACGCGGCCACCTCTCCGCCGGCCAGCAGGACGCTGCTCAGCCGCGCGTCCCAGTCGGGGCGCGACCAGTTCAGGCGCAGCCACTCCTCGTACGGCACCGGGTCGGCCGGAACGTCGGCCGGCTCGTCGGCAGCGCACTCCATGTCCGCCTCGTACAGCGGGCGCAGGTCCTCGCCGAAGTCGGCCGCCGTACGCAGCTCAAGACCGGCCGGCAGCCGATCGGGCAGCGCGGGCAGCCGCGCGGCCCTGAGGTCGAGTCCGAGGAAGTGGGCGAGGCGCGAGCGTACGTAACCCCGTGCCTCGGCGAAACGCGTCGCACCGGCGTCGTCAGCCACCCATGTGTGCGCGTGCGTCGCGCCCACGCCCGCGAGATACGCCTCGCCCGCGGCCACCAGCGCGCTCCCCGTGCCGGCCCCCGTCTCCTTCGGGGGGACGGCCGTGTGCAGGAACCCCTGCCCCGGCTTTCCGCTTCCCGCCACCAGGCCCACGTCGGCGCACCCCGTGAGCGTGCCGTCGGCCGCCTCGGCGACCAGCCAGCGCAGCCGCTGACTGACGGGAGCCGACGCCACCTGCCAGCGCAGCGCCTCGGCCGTGCACACCAGATACGGCACTGTCGTACGGCGTACAGCGGCGACGGCCTCGGCATCTTCGGAGCGGAAGGCCCGCACGGGAGAAGTCATGCACCGGGACGCTACGGGCAGTCGGCCTGCCCCGCCTCCCTTTTTCGGGCCTTCCCGTCCTCACCTCCCGGGGCGCCCAGCCGTCGACCGGTTTCCCGGGCGGAGACGCTCCGGGGCCCAGGCCGGGGGAGAATCGGGCCGAAGCCCGTCCGTTCCGTTCCGGAGGTCCCGTGCCGCACAACCCCCTCACCCTGGCCATCGACGCGTCGGCCGCAGAGGCGCCGTACGAACAGATCCGCGCGCGTATCGCGGCCCTCGCACGGGCCGGTGAACTCCCCACGGGCTACAAGCTGCCGACCGTACGCGGCCTCGCCGAGGAGATGGGGCTCGCGGCGAACACGGTCGCCAAGGCGTACCGCGCGCTGGAGTCCGACGGCGTCATCGAGACCCACGGCCGGCACGGCACCTTCATCGCCGCCACGGGGCCCGCCTCGGCGCGTGAGCTGGCCGAGGCGGCCCTCACCTTCGCCCGCCGGGCCCACCGGCTCGGCGTCGACCAGGACACCGCCCTCGCCGCCACGGCGGACGCGCTCCGCGCCGCGTACGAGGCCTGAGCCGCCGCTGGACGCACACGCGTCCGGTCAGCTGGGGGTGGCCGGTCAGCTGAGAGTGTCCGGTCAGCTGAGGGTGTCCGTCGTGGCGGGAGGAGAAGCGCTGCGGCGGGGTGGAGCGGCGGGGAAGAGGGGAGCTACAGGCGGTCGACCGCCGTGCTGACCGTGGTGCGGAACGCCGTGACGGGGGCCTGGGGCAGCGTGCCCATCTCTGCCCACCGCACGAGCGTGACGGTGGCGCCCTCGCGGGCCACCCCGAGCAGGTTGACGCCGTGTTCGGACTCGGGCGGCGCGGTGTGCACTCCGTAGACATGGGCGCGGTCGCCGGCGGAGACCGTTCCGTAGTCGTCCCAGGAAGCGGTGCTGCCCGGGTTGTCGCGCAGCCAGTCAGCGGCGCAGTTCGCGGCGCGGGCCTCAAGGCGCGCGGCGAGCCGGTCCGCCGCCTTGGCCGAGGCGAGCGTGACGGTGACCTGCGAGGCACCGGTGTCGTAGTCGGTGCGGTAGTCGCGGTGGTAGGTGCCGGCACGGTCGGGGACCGCGCCCTCGAAGCAGAACGTCTCGGGGTCGGGCAGCCCTTTGGTGACCTTCCCGGCGAACCACGCCGACGACGAGTGCGGCGGCAGGTCCGCCGGCTTCAGGAACCCGGGTGCCGGGGCCGCCGTGGCCGGACCCGCTGTCAGCAGTGCGAGCGAGAGAGCGGCTGCGGAGGCCGTGGCCGCGGCGGCGGCCCTGCGAACGGTGGTGGTGCGCATGAGCGGTACCTCTTCCCCGTCGGATTCGCTGTCGAATCCCCCATCGAACAAGCGGTCACCGAGTCAGACACGCGGCCCCCGCCGATGGTTGCCACCCGATCGGCCCGGGTGGGCGCGCGGTTCCCCGCGCACCGCCAGCGGCGCGGGCCTGTGTCATGTGCGGCTCCGCCGTGTGGGCGCGCCAAGCCACCACGCACGGACGGCCTGCGAAGCACCGGAAGGGCCCCCCTCAGCAGCAGCGCCGCACCCCCTCAGCGGCACGGCACCACTTCCGCGGCGCGGCACTCTCACAAGTAGAGTCCCGCGCCGTCCTTCTGCTGGGAGGGGACATTGGCGGCGTTGGGGGAGCGGCCCTTGCGCAGGGCGTACAGCTCGGCGAGCGTCGCGCCGTCGCGGCCCACGCCCTCGTCCGTGCCGAGCCAGGAGACGGACTCCTCGCGGGAGAGCGAGCCGACCTCGATCCGGGCCAGGCACCGGCCGGGGCGGACCACCGCGGGGTGCAGCCGTTCCAGGTCCTCGTTGGTGGTGACGCCGACCAGGACGTTACGGCCCTGGCCGAGGAGCCCGTCCGTGAGGTTCAGCAGCCGCGAAAGTGCCTGCCCCGCCGCGTACTTGGCCTCGCCCCTGATGAGCTCGTCGCAGTCCTCCAGGAGCAGCAGCCGCCACCTGCCCGACTCGGGGTCCGAGTCGTCGGCGCCGATCGCGATGTCCATGAGATAGCCGATGTTGTTGAACAGGTGCTCAGGGTCGAGCACGCAGTCGACCTGGCACCAGTCGCTCCAGGAGCGTGCGAGCGTACGCAGCGCCGAGGTCTTGCCCGTGCCGGGCGGGCCGTGGAGCAGCAGGAGCCGGCCCGAGATCTCGTCGGGGGTGACCTTCATCAGCTCGTCCATGGCCGTGGCCACCCGCGCCGTGTAGTTCTCCCTGACCTCGTCCCAGGCGCCCGCGCTGATCGTGCGGGACGTACGGCGCGGGCCGCGCATCGGCGAGTGGTACCAGAAGCCCATGGACACCTGGTCCTCTTCCGGCTCCGGCTCGTCCTCCGCGCCGTCGATCGCCTGCTTCAGCCGCTGCTCGGCCAGCTCGTCCGTGACCGCCGTCACCGTGACCTCGGCGCCCTGGCTCCAGCGTGAGACCCGTACGGTCCAGCCCTCGCCCTCGGCGAGTACGGAGCCGGCGTTGTCGTCCCTGGCCTCGCGCAGCACGCTCGCACCCGGCGGCAGCAGACTGCACCCCTTCTTCACGCGGTCCACGGTGTGGCTGCGCGCGTAGGGCTGCTCTCCCATGGTGAAACGGCCGAGGAAGAGCGCGTCGATGATGTCGGTGGTCGAGTCGCTGTCGTCGATGGCCAGCCGAGCGGGGAGTACCAGCTCGGGCGGGGTCGGGGTCTCGGAATCCAGGATCGCGCTCCTGTCTTCGGGTCGGCGGTCGGTACTCATGCCGGTCATGATCCGGCATGAATGCCTTGGACGCACGCGGGTTTGCCTACACGTGGTGAGTGTCTCCCCGCAGGGGGCGTGCCCCGGTCCGGCCCCCGGCAACCTCCCGAAGCGGGCATCCCGCGCCGTAGTCTGGGGCCCGGGGTGGACGGATGGGGCGGCACAGTGGGGGACGGCTGCGATGAACGTGCGACGCTGGCGTATCGCCAGCCTGTTCAGCATCGGGGTCGTGGCACTGGCTCTGGCACTGGCCATGTGCGGAATCCCACCCGGGAGCCAGGGCGGGGACGGCAAGGGCGCGGGCGTGTACGGGAAGCCCACGCCGCCGACCGGCAGGCCGGGCACCGCGCTGGGATGGGGCTTCACCCACACCAAGGCCAGCGCCGACGAGGGCACGACAGCGGCGCGTGACCGCGCGGGGAAGCTCCTCAAGGACACCGGGCTCCCGCAGAACCAGCACATCATGGGCTGGGGCGCCGACAACCCCGAGCCCTCTCCAGGACGCTACGACTTCGAGGCGCTCGACAAGCGCGTCGAGCTGATGCGCAAGAGCGGCGTCACCCCGGTCATCACGCTGTGCTGCGCACCGGACTGGATGAAGGACGGCGGGCGTGCGGGCGCGACGGACTGGTCCGAGCTGGAGACGGCGCCGTCTCCCGAGCACTTCGAGGACTTCGCCGAGCTGGCGGGCAAGGTCGCCGAACGCTATCCCGACGTACGGCACTTCGTCGTCTGGAACGAGCTGAAGGGCTTCTACGACGACACCAACGACCGCTGGGACGCCGCCGGTTACACACGCCTCTACAACAAGGTCCACGACCGGCTCAAGCGCGTGGACCGGGACAACCTGGTGGGCGGCCCCTATGTCGTCATGGACAGCGTCGGCAAGGCCAGCCACAACGCGTCCGGGGTCACCGGCCCGTGGGGAGCGCTCGACCAGCGGGCGCTGGACGCGGTGTCGTACTGGAACAAGCACAAGAGAGGCGCGGACTTCGCCGTCGTCGACGGCTCCAGCTACAGCGTCGACGACCGCCTCGTGCCCGACGAGTTCGGCGCCGTCGACAAGCTGACCGCCGTCAGCAGATGGATGCGCGAGGAGACGAAGCTGCCGCTGTGGTGGGCCGAGTGGTACGTCGAGGTGGGCGACGAGAAGGACGAACGGGACGGCTGGAGCGAGCCGCACCGCGGCGCCGTCCAGGCGTCGGCGCTCATCGCGCTCGCGCGGGGCGGCACCTCGGCGGCGTTCTACTGGAACCCCCAGAACGAGGGCCGCGCCTGCGCCGGCTGCCTGTGGCGCAGCACGCGGCTGCGCGACGGCGGCGGGCAACTCCCCATGATGCGGCTACTGGCCCGCTTCGCCCGCGAGTTCCCGCCAGGCACCTCCTTCACCAAGGTCGGCGTCGCGAAGAACGACCGCCCCAACGTCCGTGTGCTGGCCGACAAGGACGCGGTCCTCGTCGTCAACACCCTGTCGCGCGGTATCGAGGCGAAGATCGACGGCCGTACGTTCGACATGTCCGGCTACGAGACCCGGTGGCTCAAGCGCTGACGCCTCTCCCGCCGATGGCCCCGTGCGTCCCCGCATCCCGCGCACTCCGCGCACGCCCGTGCCCGTGTCCGTGCCTCACGACATCGTCACGAAGCGCTGGACCAGGGACGCCAGGAGCAGGAAGACCAGCGGGAGCGCGAACCAGAACGTGCCCTGTAGCCAGGTGAGTTTGCGTTCGCTCGGCGCCACGGTGACCCGTACCGCCTCGCGGGCCGTGAGCAGCAGGACGAGGAGCGCCGTCGCCAGGACGCCCATGACAGTCCACGTGGTCCAGGTGAGGTGGGGGCCCGTGGGTCCGGGGTCGGGAGGGTCGGCCTTGCCGGGCGCCGGCCCGTCCCTGAGCTGGTAGAGGACCGCGTCGCCGTTGCGCAGGACGGGGCGCAGCTCCTCGCGCGCGTCCAGGGACGCGGTCATACGGCGCTGCCAGTCCTTGCGGTAGCCCGCGTCGAAGTGCAGATAGGTCGACTGGCCCTCGTTGAGCATCAGATACGAGTTCGGACCCGCCTCGCGCAGCGCCTCGACGACGGGCGCCACCTTGTCCGGGTCGAGGGGGTCCAGGGGAGCGGAGAACGGTACGTACTCGACGCGCTCCATGTCCCGCGCGCCCCATGGCATCGCGGGGGTCACGTCGTTGACCGTGTCGTTGCTCGGCCACAGCAGCCGCGCGCTGGGCTCGCTGTGCGCGTACACATGGTCCATCGCGGCGACCTCACCCGCGCGCACCCGCTCAAAGGGCTCGTTGCCCCAACGGGCCACCAGAAAGCCGCCCATGAGGACCAGGCCGGCCAGTAGTGCGGCGGCGGGGGCCAGCCACGCGGGGCGCCGGGTGCCCGAAGGGGCGCGGCTGGAGATACGCGGGAAGAGGGCGAGCGCCGCCAGCACACATGCGCCGGGCGCCGCGAACAGGAAGACGCGCAGGGCGATTTCGCCCCCGTAGGACTGCGCTCCGAAGGCGAGGAAGGGCACGGCCGTCAGGACGAGCAGCGCGCGGTCGGACACCCCGCCGCGCAGTCTGCGCAGCAGCCCGAACCCGGCCATGGCCAGCGTGCCGCCTGCCAGCGCGACCCGCGCGTACAGCACCAGCTTGTGGGTCTCGCTGCCGCCCTCGATACGGCCAGAGACGGACGAGGACACATTGCCGCCGACCCCGCCGACGCCGCCGAACAGCTCGTCGAAGTGCCCCGACCAGTACGGCTCGGCGAGGAAGCCCACCCACGCCGCCACCAGGACACCGCACAGCAGCGGAAGCCCGTACAGCGTGCCGCGCCGTGCCAGGAGCAGGCCGAGCAGCACACCGAGCATCACGAACGGAGTGAGCTGGTGGCCGGCGAGCGAGGCGAGGAAGAGCGCCATGAGGACGCCGAAGAGCACGGCCCGCTCGCTGCGGCCCGCGCCGCCGCTGTCCGTTCCGCTGTCCGTTCCGCTGTCCGGTTCGCTGCCCGTGCCTGCCTGGCCGCTGGTCCCTGCGGTGCCGCCGGTCCCTGCGGTGCCGCCGGTCCCTTCCTGGCCGCCGGTTCCTGCCGTGCCGCCGGTGTCCGCCTCGCCCGCCGTGCGCTTCCCGCGCGGCTGCCGGGGTTCGCGGAACCACACCAGCAGGAGCGCGACGAACAGCAGGTAGAACAGCAGCGTGAAGCCCTGTGGGGAGAAGTAGTCCTGGCCGACCCAGCCGGAGAGCGCGAAGAACCACATGGCGCACCACTTGGCCCGCCAGCTCGCGCGTACGGCACGTAACAGCAGGGCCAGCGGGGCCAGATAGGCCAGCTGGATCAGGGTGGGCCACCAGCGGACCAGCCCCGACAGGTCGTCCACGCCTGCGGCCTGTGCCAGGAACGCGACGCCCGCGAAGAATCCAGGCCAGCTCCAGCGCGCGTCCAGGTCGGGCACGGCGGTGCCGGTGCGCTCTATGTAGTCGACGAAACCGAGGTGCTGCCATGCCGTGGGGAAGCGTGGCGCGTCCTCCAGCACGGCGGGAACGGCGTGCAGCGAGGCCACCGTCAGCAGCAGTGCGGCCACCAGTAGCGCCTTGTGCTGTCCCGGCAGCCACAGCGCGCCCGCGAAAACGCACACCAGCAGTGCGGCCCCGAGCAGCGTCGGTCCCGGCAGCACGCTGACGAGCCCGAGCCCGCCCATCGCGTCCAGGTCGGCCTCGCCCATGCGGGACAGCGGCAGCCAGTACGCGGTCAGGGCCGCACCCAGGAGCAGCCAGAGCCAGGGGCCGGGGCGCAGCACCGGCTTCAGCCGCTCGGCCGCGGTTCTGTGCGGCCCCGTTGGCGGCGCGAGCACGGGGATCCCCCGGGGTGGGGTGACGCTGGGGTGCCGTTCCAAGTGGTCGAGGTCGGCGCGGAGATGGAGCGTCGGCTCGTCGCTCTCGCGGGCCCACCTCGGGCCGCGCCGTTCGCGGGCCCCGGCGTCCTTGCGGGCCCCGCCGCCGTCCTTGCGGGCCCCATTGTCTTCGCCTTTGTCTTCGCCTTTGCCGCCGTCTTTGGCATCGTCCTTGCCGTCGTCTTTGCCTTCGCCTCTGTCTGTCTCGCCGTCACCTTTGTGGGTCCCGTCGTCTTCGCCTGTGGGGTGCTGGGCGTCCTGCGGGTCGCCATGCGAGGGTCCTTCCCGTCCGTCCTGTGCGTCGGCCGTGGCGGTGTCGGCGCCCTCGCCGGGCGGGTGGGCGCGCAGGATGCCGTACAGCTTCCAGCCGGCGACCAGCGCCACCAGGAGCAGGCTGACCGCCTCGGCCAAGCCGGCACCCGTGAGGCCCATGTGCGGCAGCAGTCCCACGGTGAGGCCCAGCACCATGACGCACAACAGGCCCTGGAGCCACGCGAGTCCGGAGGTGCGGCT
This sequence comes from Streptomyces iconiensis, assembly GCF_028657195.3. Taxonomy (GTDB): domain Bacteria; phylum Actinomycetota; class Actinomycetes; order Streptomycetales; family Streptomycetaceae; genus Streptomyces; species Streptomyces iconiensis. The sequence continues at coordinate 21,718 of NZ_JANCPR020000068.1, read as the reverse complement.
CTGCGCGCGCAGTACCGCGTAGTACGTCTCGATCACGACGCGCAGCACGGCGCCGACGGCGTAGAAGCGCAGCAGGGGAGTGGCCGCCTCGGCGTAGCCCTTGCCGAAGACGCCGAGGATCTGCGGCGCGAAGAGGAAGAGGCCACCGCACACGGGCAGCATGATCCTGGCCATACGGCGCAGCGCTGCACGGCAGTTGTCGGCGATACGGGCCGGGCTGTGCGAACCCTCGACCGTGAGCGAGGCACCCATGTTGATGGCCAGGAGATTGATCGTCCCGCCGATGGTGGTGGTGATGTAGAAGTACGCGTTGTCGTGCGAGCTGACCTGCGAGGCGACGATGACCGGTACGAGGTAGACGACGGCCAGCGAGAAGAGCGAGCCGGTGTAGTCGCCGGCGAGGAAGCGGCCCATCTCGCGCAAACCCGGGGGTTTGGCCGACTCCCTGGTCGCTTCCATGTGCCGGGGCACGAGGCGCCGGAAGACCAGCCAGCCGAGCGGGATCGTGGACAGGCCGATCGCCAGCACCCAGGAGACGAACACCCCCGCCGTCGGGATCGCGGCTGCCAGCGCCACCAGCAGGATCAGCTTCGCCGAGAGGAAGACGGTGTTGCCTGCGGGGACCCAGCGTGCGTTGCGCAGTCCTGTCAGCACGCCGTCCTGGAGCGTCAGCAGCGACCAGGCGATCACCGCGACGATGAAGCCGATGCCGGGCAGCAGGCCGTGCAGAAAGTGGTAGGAGGGCCCCCACCAGTCGAGCGTCGTCAGGAAGACCAGTGCGGCGAGGGCCACCAGGAGGGAACTGACCGCGTATGTACGGAAGATGAGCCGGCCCGTGGTGCGGCCCGCCACGGGTATGAAGCGGGCGAGCGCGCCCATGAGCGTCACGGCGGTGAGTCCCGCGAGGAACTTCATCGCCGCGATCGCCGCCGAACCCTGGCCCACCGCCTCCTCGGTGTAGTAGCGGGCGGCCACCACCCAGTAGCCGAGGCCCAGCACGGCCGAGATGCCCGTGTTGAGCATCAGCGCGTAGGCGTTCTTGAAGAGTTCCTTGCCGGGGGCGTCTCGCTTGTTGGGTGCGCCTTGCTTGCCGGGGGCCCCTCGCTTGTTGGGTGCGCCTTGTTTGTCGGGGGTGCCGTTTCCTTCGGGGTTGCGGCCCGATGTGTCCTCTGTGGCCGCGGCAGCCTGCTCCGGGGTGGTCGTGTCAGTCACGTGTTCCGCGATCCTCTGGTTCTGTCTTTTTGTGCGTTCCGCTCAACGCGGGGCGCCGTCGGTTCCGTGAGCGCCGTCAGCGTGCGTCGTGTGCGGCGGATCACCGCGTAGCCCCTGGTCAGTACGTGGTCCCGGGCGAAGTTCGTGGCCAGTGCTCTGCCTTCGATGAGGCGCTCGAACTCTGTGAGGTCCGTGCTGTGCCGCACCGTCAGCCTTGTCAGTGCGTACGGGCTCTGGCTGCGGTGCGCCAGTGTGTTGTTGACGGCCAGGGACTGGGTGAAGCCGGCTTCGCGTACCGCCTGGCGTACCCGTCTGCTGGAGTAGCCGTACGGGTACGCGAAGGACGCCGGGCGGGTGCCGGTCTCTGCCGCGATCACGTCGCGGGAGAGCGTGATCTCGTGGGTGAGGGGGGTGTCCTGTAGCTGGTCGAGTTGGGGGTGCGTGTGGCTGTGGGCTCCGATCTCCAGGCCCGCTGCGGCCAGTTCGCGCACCTGGTCCCAGGTGAGCATCGTGTCCAGTGCGCCGCCTGTTTCGTGTTCGCCCGGTAGCCAGCCGGTCGAGACGAAGACGGTTGCGGGGAAGTTGTGGTGGGTGAGGGTGGGGAGGGCGTGCCTGTGCACGCCCTCGTAGCCGTCGTCGAAGGTGAGGAGGATGGGGCGTGGGGGGAGGTGGTCTCCCTTGCGCCATGCCTCGGCCAGCGATGTGGTGGTGATCGGGGTGAAGCCCTTGTTTTTGAGCAGGGCCATCTGGGCTGTGAAGTTTTTCGGTGTTACTGAGAGGGGGGCTGTGGCTTTGGTGGGGGTGGGGGTGAGGGCGTGGTACATCAGGACTGGGACCGTTTCCTGCTCTGTTCGTTTTCGGCTTTCCGTTCCTAATGGGGCTTCGCCCCTTGCCCCGTTGGCCTCGCCGGCCGGGCGTCGGGGGGCTCCGCCCCCCGGCAATCCCCCCGCCAAAAGGGGCTTCGCCCCCTCTGGACTCCCCCACCCCGTATCGGGGCCTGCCGTGAAGTTCTGGTGGGCCTCTTCGTGGGAGACATCGGTGAGGGGCTGGGTGGGGGTCAGGGCTCCTATGGCGTAGCCCGTGGCTGCTGCTGTGGCGCCGAGGATGATCGTGGCGGCGCGGGCCAGGCCGGAGGGGTGGCCCAGGGCTGTGTCGCGTAGGCCGCGGGCTATGCCTCGGGGCAACACGTGGGAGGTGTAGGCGCGTTCGGTGGAAAGGCCGGCTTGGGTGCCTACCAGGCGGGCGACGTGGGCCTTGGAGAGGCCCTCGGCGTAGGCGCGGGTGCGGAGGTAGCCGAGGCGGGCCCGGGATTCGGGGACGCGGTGGTGGATGATCGCGCGGTCGTCGATGAGGAGGACGGCGTCGGGTACGGCCCGGCGCAGCCGTATGCACAGTTCGGTTTCCTCGCAGCCGAGGGGGAGCCGGGCGCCGTCGCGGCCGATGCCGGTGGCGAAGCCGCCCGCGGTCTCGAAGGCGGTGCGGCGGAAGGACGCGTTGCCGCCCAGCACGTTGCGGACGGGCACTTGGCCGCGTGGGTGGCCCAGGTACATGCAGCCGACGACCCAGTCGAACTCCTCGGGGAACCAGGCGGGCCTTGCGCCCGTGTCCCAGGCGGGTTCGGTTCTGCCGCCCACCGCGAGGACGCGGGGGTCGGCGTACGCGCGGACGAAGTGCAGGAGCCAGTCCCGTTCGGCGACGGCGTCGTCGTCGAGGAAGGCGATGATGTCGCCCGTGGAGGCGACGATGCCGGTGTTGCGGCCCGAAGAGAGGCCGCGCGGCCCGGCGTTGGCGAGTACGCGTACGGGCTCGCCGGTGTAGTGGGTTCCGAGGCGGGCGAGCAGGGCGGGGTTGTGGTCGACGATCAGTAGGGTCTCGTGGGGCGGCCGGGACTGGGCCCGCACCGAGGACACGGCGGCGACGATGTCGTCCCAGCGGTCCTCGGTGTAGACGCAGATGACGACCGACACCCGGTGCGAGGGGGTCACGAACCCTCCCGCGGTGTCGCCCCGGGGACCGCGGCTGGCGCCTTGTGGCGCTTGCCTCCGTGTTCGCGCAGTATCACGCGTAAGACCCGTAACCCGTCGCGTACGGCGCGCAGGTTGCTGGTGCCATGGATGCGCTCGTACTCGTGGCTCGGTATTTCCTGGACCCGCAGTCCGGCCCGTACGACTCTGATGTTCATCAGCGTCTCGACCTCGAAGCCCGCGCAGTCCAGGTCGATGTCGTCGAGGCAGTACCGCCAGAAGGCGTTGTAGCCGTAGCACAGGTCCGTGTAGCGGGCGCCGAACTTGCGGTTGACGAGGCTGGTCAGCACGCGGTTGCCCAGCTTGCGTACGGGGGTCATGTCGTCGGTGCCGCCGCCGTTGGCGAAGCGGGAGCCCTTGGCGAAGTCGGCGCCGGCGACGAGCGCGGAGACATAGCTGACGATCTCCGCACCGTCAGCGGAGCCGTCGGCGTCGACCATGACCACGATCTCGCCGGTGCAGGCGGCGAAGCCGCTGGTGAGCGCGTCGCCCTTGCCCTGGCCGCGCTGCGGGACGACCTTGACGTCGGGCCACAGTTCGCGGGCGACGGCGATGGTGTCGTCGGTGGAGTTCCCGTCGACGAGGACCACTTCATGGATCCAGCCGGGCAGGGACTTGAAGACGTACGGCAGGTTCTCTGCCTCGTTCATCGCCGGTATGACAATGCTGACCGGCGGCGCTATCGCCAGGTGTGAGGAGATCTGGCGGTAGAACCTGGCCTCTTCCGGCACCGCCGGTGTGACGTTCTGAGCCTTCTCCGCCAACGGTCGCACGACAAACGTCATGAGTCTGTTCCCTCTCGTCCGGTGGACCGCCCGCCCCTGGGCGGTCTGGCACTGTGTCCGGTTCGAAAGGGGGGTTGCTGCTCCGCACTCGCGGAGCGCTGGCTTTTTTACGTCATCTCCCGCGCGGCCCGTATCCCGGTGGCGTGGTCCGCACACGCACATGCGGCGTCCCGGGCTACGGCACCCCCCAACCGCGCCCCGCACCCCTCCGTCTCCGACGGCTGAGCCCTCCCCTGGCGCCGACGACGGCGGTCCCCACCGATGTGGGGTGATGCGGGTGGATGTACGACGGTATTGATGCTTGAGAGCCATTGGCAATACCTGGGAACTGATTCCCGATATGCCAAGGGATGTGGCCTCACTTCCCTTCGTCCGTCAACTCCTGTTTTTCCGTTCCGTCCGTGCTGAGCGCATTGCGCCCGCCGTCTTCAGAAGCCTGTCGGCGGGCGTGAACAGCCGCGGCCTGGCCAGTACCGCGTTGCGCGCCGCGCGTACGGGAGCACGGTGCGCGCGCCGGGCCAGCGCCACCGGGTGAGGGCGCGTCACCCAGCCCTCGTGGACGGTGATCTCACGGGTCTTGAGCTGGTCCTTGTACCCCTTCTGGCCCCGCCCCAGATCGACGTAGGAGATGCCGTCGGCCGCCGCGCCCTCCGCCATGCGCAGGTGCATCACGAGACCGGGTGAGTAGCGCGAGAAGTCCGGGTCGTAGGCGGGGAACCAGGACGTGTGCACCCGGTCGGAGCGCAGCCCGAAATGCGCGGCCACCGGCCTGTCCCCGGCGTAGAGCACCGAGAGCTGACCGGCGAAACGGTCGGACCGCGTGTGGAACAAGTGCTGTGCGAGCCGCACGATCCAGCCGTGTGCGAAGCGGTCGCCGCGCCCGGTGCGGCGGTACTGCGCCGACTTCCACGCCATGAGCGTCCGCAGCACCTCGGGGTCGCGCTCGTCGTGCACATACCGCACCTCGCCGACCTGCCGGCCCAGCTTGCGTTCCTTGTACAGCGTTCCGCGTACGAACCGCGGTGTCCGGGCGCGCAGTTGGGCCAGATAGGCGGGGAAGCCCTGCTCCAGGTCGATCACGGGTGAGCCGAAGGAGCCCGTGATTCCCGAGGTGAAACCGGGCTGCCCCTCGACGAGGTGGTCGAACTCCCACACCGCGAGCCCGCAGACGCGCAGCAGGTCCCGCGCGTCCCAGGTGAAGCCGGGCCTGTGCACCACACCCTGACAGTCCGAGAGCCCGAGCCCGATCGCGCGCCCTGAGCCGAACGGGCCGCGCTGGTACGGGAAGAAGGCGGCCGGCTCGCCGTCGCCGTCCCGCACCACCGCCGTACGCACCCCCGCGTGGCAGCGGCCGAGCGCCAGCGTGAACTCGGGGGAGAGGAACGGGTTGGCGAGCTGGGGTGAGCCGTGCAGATGGGCCTTCGCCTGGAGGGACGACCACGCCGCCCGGTCGGCGGCACTCAGCTCTCCCGGACGGCACACTCGGATGTCCACGTCACCTGTCCTGTCTCTTACGGCTCTCGCTGCTCAGTGCGGGCGCCAGGGTGGCGAGCAGCAGGGCCAGGCTGAGCACGCCGACCGCGACGACCCCGCCGCGCGCCGACCAGATGTGCGCGGCGATCATCACCTCGGCGACCAGGAGGTCCACGGCCATCGCGCCGATCACCGCGATCACGGTGCGGCTGAGCGGGTCGAGCCGCCGCAGTGCCATGGCCAGCGCGGCGGCGGGGGCGCCGAGCAGAAAGAAGAGGGTGAAGGGAGCGCGCAGGGCCGAGTCGGCCTCGCTCAGGGCGAGCGCGGCGCCCGCCCCTCCGACCGCGACCGCCGCTCCTGCCGCGAGGGCCAGCGAGTCGGAGCCTGTGCGCTCGGAATCGTCACGTGATCGCTGATGGAGCTGCGTGGTCTGCATTGGCGGCCGGTCCCCCCGGAATGCCCCCTGAAGCGCAGGATGCGCGTATCGCGTATCGCGTATTCAATCTGACGTAGCCCCTGTGAGGCGTCAAGCGTCTTCCGTGACTGTGACCGATAGACGCTGGGTGAGCGGCCCGGCTCTCCTGTGGCGGTGAACTTCACGTGCTGTGAGGCAAGCTGGCCGGGCGCGTGTGCCTTTACAGCGGTCCGGCCGCTGTATGTCCGGCCGGACGCGCGGAGCGTCCCGGCGTGATCCGGAGTACGCGGTTTCACGCCAAGAACGGGGCGGTCGGGGCTCGTTTCGGCCCGGTCGGACCTCTCGCAGCCGCCCGGAGCGCCCCGGCCGGGTATCAGCTCCATCACGATCCGGGCGGGCGCGTGTCCGTTCCCTATGACGGTGCCGCGATGCGCGGTAGGAGCGGCGGTCCGGCCCGTCGTAGACGCCCCGCACGGGCCCCTGCCGTCTGTGGGCCCGCCTGCGGCGAGCGGGGAGGGGTTCCCGTGGCCCGTGCCGGGGCCGGTACGCGCGCACCCGGTCTGCGCTCATGCGCCCTCCTTGCCCCTATTTCTCGGGGTGTCCTCGGGGGGCCGGGCGCTCGTACGGTGTTCGTCAACCGGCCTGTGGGGCAGGTGAATCCCGTGACCGGGATACACGCGTGTCGTAGTCGGGAGATAGGGTTACTCTGCCCGGGCCGGGTGCCCTCGTACGGGTGGGGAGTGACATGGAACAGATAACTATGAGCAGCAGGGCGCGAGTGCCTGCGATCAAATGCGGTACGAGCGCGACGAGTTCGCGTCTCGACAGGCATCTCTCCGTGCTCGCCGGCCCCGCCGTCCCGCATGTCGAGACGGAAGAGGCGACGACGCTGATGCGAGAGATCACACAGCGCGACGCCGCAGGGAGCCGGACGAAGAACCGCGGAGCGCGGGTCTCGCTGTTCGCGCCGCTGCGCAAGCTGCGCCGCACGCTGTTCGGCGGGCGAGGCTGAGCCAGGCCGCCGGACTGTGGGGGACTGTTCCGGCGGCCGGACTCAGTCCGTCACGTTTTCAAGCGTGACGGAGAACGAGAAGCGGTCGCCCCGGTAGTGGATGCGTACGACATCCACCGGCTTTCCCTCCCCGTCGTAGGTCACTCCCGTGTAGTAGAGGATCGGGCTCAGCAGCGGTACCTCCAGCAGCCGTGCCGTTTCCGGCTCAGCGAGCCGCGCCTCGACCGTGTCCGTGATCCTGCTGATCCGGACCCCCACCCCGTCCCGTAGCACCTTCGTCATCGGCCAGCCCCTGCGCAGATCATCCGGGTCGATGCGCGCTGCCACGTCCGAACGGATCAGGTTCACCGCCCAGTTGGTCGGCTCGCCGCTCTCCCTGTCCCGGCGCAGCCTCCTGTACGCCATCGCCTCCGGCTCCCCGGGGAAGTATTCGGCCAGCTCGGCGGGGACCTTCTCCACCCCGTGTCCCAGCAGCGTCGTCGGCTCGCCCGACTGCTGCGCGACGATCGTGTCGACGGAACCCAGCAGGCGCACGGGACGCGCCTTGCGGGCGGCGGGTTCGATGAAGGTGCCGCGCCTTCTGTGCCGGGTGATCAGGCCCTCGTTCTCCAGCTCCTTGAGTGCCTGGCGCATGGTCAGGACGCTCACGCCGTAGTGCGCGGCGAGCTTGTCCTCCGGGGGGAGCCGGTCGGGGGCTTCCGGGGGACGGCCGAGTATGGAGGCGCGGAGGGACTGCGAGACCTGGTACCAGAGCGGAAGCTTTCTGTTCAGCTCAACCGAATCCGGGGTGAAGGAGGTCATGGGTCCTCAGCTTCGGAGACAGGGTCACGGGGCGGAGAAGTGCCGCTGAAGACCCTGCCATACGCCGTCGTAGTCGGTCTGGAGGTGGTCGGCCCGCAGCGCCTGCGAGGTCACGGTCACCGGCCACCGTGTCTCGAACATGAAGGCCAGCCCGTCGTCGATCTTCTGCGGGCCCAACTCGGCCGCCGAGGCACGCTCGAACGTCTCCCGGTCGGGGCCGTGCGCGGACATCATGTTGTGCAGCGAGCCGCCGCCGGGGACGAAGCCGCCCTCGCCGCCTGTCTTCGCGTCGTAGGCGCCCTCGATGAGGCCCATGTACTCGCTCATGACGTTGCGGTGGAAGTACGGCGGTCTGAAGGTGTCCTCGCCGACGAGCCAGCGGGGAGCGAAGACGACGAAGTCGACGCCGGCCAGCCCCGGGGTGTCGGAGGGCGAGGTGAGGACGGTGAACAGGGACGGGTCGGGGTGGTCGTAGCTGATGCTGCCGAGCACGTTGAAGCGCCGCAGGTCGTAGACGTACGGCAGATGGCTGCCGTGCCAGGCGACCACGTCCAGGGGCGAGTGGTCGTAGACGGCCTTCCAGAGGTTGCCGCAGAACTTGTTGACGACCTCGACCGGCCGCTCCTCCTCCTCGTACGCGGCGACGGGGGCGAGGAAGTCCCGTGCGTTGGCGAGGCCGTTGGCGCCGATGGGGCCCAGGTCGGGGAGGGCGAAGGGGCGGCCGTAGTTCTCGCAGACGTACCCGCTCGCGCTCGCGTCGAGCAGCTCGACGCGGAAGCGGACCCCGCGCGGGATCAGCGCGACATGTCCAGGCTCGGCGCGCAGCAGCCCGAACTCCGTGCGCAGCAGCAGCCCGCCGTGCTCGGGGACGATCAGCAGTTCGCCGTCCGCGTCGCTGAAGACCCGGTCGGTCATGGAGGAGTTGGCCGCGTACAGGTGCACGGCCATGCCGGCGCGCTGCGTGGCGTCCCCGTTGCCGCCGAGAGTCCACAGGCCGGCGAGGAAGTCCGTGCCCTCGGCCGGCTCGGGGCAGGGGCCCCAGCGCAGCCTGTTGGGGTCGGGCTCGCTCTCCGTGAAGGGGGCGCTGGCCAGCGCCCCGTTGTCCGTACGGACGAAGCGGGGGTGCGCGGCCGAGGGGCGGATGCGGTAGAGCCATGAGCGCCGGTTGTACGCGCGGGGCTCGGTGAAGGCGCTGCCGCTCAACTGCTCGGCGTACAGGCCGAACGGCGCGCGCTGGGGTGAGTTGCGGCCCAGCGGAAGCGCGCCCGGCACCGCCTCGCTGCTGTGCTCGTTGCCGAACCCGGTCAGGTAGCTGAGTGTCCCGGCCGACTCGCGTGCCTGCTCGCGTGCCCGATCGGTCGTACGGTCCGTGCCCTGGCCCATCGCCAACTCCCGCCGCGTAAAGGATTCCTGTGCAGGACCATAGGAATTGTGTGGGTGCCCGTCAATGAAGAACCGGAGCGAAGGCGTCACCGCAACGTCGGTGAGCGGGCGGCGGCCTCGCGGCTGCGCGCCCGTACTACGCCTCTGAGCTGGAGTTTTGCTCATATTGTTCACGGCTGAACGTCTTGTGGTGGGCTTCGCCGCACACCTACGGTCATCCGGACCGCCGCACGCGAAGGGCGGAGTTCAACGGCGAACGCAGAGGTTGGAACCCCATGCTCACCCTTCTCGGCTTCCTGATGATCGCGACATTTCTGACGCTGATCATGACGAAGCGGATGTCGCCGCTGGCGGCGCTCGTACTGATTCCCGCGCTCTTCTGCGTACTGGCGGGGCAGGCAACCAGCCTTGGTGACTACGTGCTCAAGGGGATCGGGGACCTCGCGCCGACGGCCGCGATGCTGATGTTCGCCATCGTCTACTTCGGCGTCATGATCGACGTGGGCCTCTTCGACCCGATCGTCCGGGGCATCCTGCGGTTCTGCAAGGCGGACCCGATGCGTGTGGTGGTCGGCACGGCCCTGCTCGCTGCCGTGGTCTCGCTGGACGGCGACGGCTCCACCACATTCATGATCACGGTCTCCGCGATGCTTCCGCTCTACCGCAGGCTGAAGATGAGCGTGCTGGTGATGACGGGGATCGCGGCGACGGCGAACGGCGTCATGAACACCGTGCCCTGGGGCGGCCCCACCGCACGCGTGGCGACCGCTCTCAAGCTCGATCCGACCGATGTCTTCGTGCCGATGATCCCGGCGCTGGCCTGCGGGCTCGCCTGCGTCTTCCTCCTGGCCTGGGTGCTGGGCCTGCGCGAGCGCAAGCGGCTGGGCAGGCTGTCGCTGGGGGAGGAGAACGAGAGGGAGACCGTGCTCGCGGGTGCGGGTGCGGGTGCGGGTGCGGGTGCGGGTGCTGCGGGTGCCGGTGCCGGCTCTGGAGCCGATTCCGGTGGCTCCGGTGGCGCGCGCGGTGCCAAGGCGGCGGGTGGCGCGGGAGAGTGTGCGGGGGGCGGCACGGAAGCGGGCGCTGCCGGGGCGGACGAGCCCGGCGCCGGGGGTCAGGCCGACGAGCCGCTCGGGCTCGACCCGCACCGGGCGACCCTGCGCCCCAAGCTGTTCTGGTTCAACGCCGCGCTGACCGTGGCCTTGCTGGTCACGCTGATCACGCAGCTCCTGCCGATCCCGGTGCTCTTCCTGCTCGGCGCCGCCATCGCGCTCACCGTCAACTTCCCGCACATGAAGGACCAGAAGGCCAGGATCGCGGCTCACGCAGACAACGTGCTGAACGTCTCCGGGATGGTCTTCGCCGCCGCCGTCTTCACCGGCGTACTCACCGGCACCGGCATGGTCGAGGACATGGCACGCACGCTGGTGAGCGCCCTCCCCGACGGGCTCGGCCCATACATGGCCGTTGTGACCGCGGTACTCAGCATCCCGTTCACGTACTTCATGTCGAACGACGGCTTCTACTTCGGCCTCGTACCGATCCTCGCCGAGGCGGGTGGCGCGCACGGCGTCAGCGCCGTCGAGATCGCCCGTGCCTCCCTCGCCGGGCAGGCGCTGCACATGTCCAGCCCGCTGGTCCCCGCGGTCTACGTGCTCATCGGCATGGCCAAGGTCGAGTTCGGCGACCACACCCGGTTCACGGTCAAGTGGGCCACGCTCACCTCGCTCGTGGTCCTCGCCTCCGGGCTGCTGTTCGGCATTCTTTGAGGAGCGTGCGGCTGATGGGCGTGCGGCTGAGGGGGCGTTCCGCGGAGAGGCGTGCGGCTGAGGGGAGTTCGGCATTCCGTGCGGGGTGTGCGGAGAGGGGGGTGACATCCACCGGTCCTGTGACACCGGGCTGACACCGTGGTGACCCACCAGTAGTTTTGCCCTATGAAGGCACACGACGGCATGTACATCGGCGGCGCCTGGCGCGCTGCGGCAGGCACGGAGACGATCGAGGTCACCAACCCGGCGGACGGCACGCTCCTGGCCACGGTGCCCGCCGGCGGACCCGAGGACGTGGATGCCGCCGTACGCGCGGCGCGTGCCGCGCTCCCGGGCTGGGCCGCCACTTCGCCGGCCGAACGCGCTGCCAGGCTCGGGGCGCTCCGCGACATCCTGGTGGACAGGCGCGAGGAGATCGCCGCCACCGTCACCTCCGAACTGGGCTCCCCGCTCACGCTGTCCCAGAAGGTGCACGCCGCCGTGCCGATCGCGGTGTGCGGCAGCTACGCGGAACTGGCGGGCACCTACGCCTTCGAGGAGGAGACGGGCAACTCCCGCGTCCTGCGTGAGCCCGTCGGCGTCGTTGGCGCCATCACGCCCTGGAACTACCCGCTCCACCAGATCGTCGCCAAGGCGGCCCCCGCGCTCGCCGCCGGCTGCACCATGGTCCTCAAGCCCGCCGAGGACACCCCGCTGGTGGCCCAGCTCTTCGCCGAGGCCGTGCACGAGGCGGGCGTGCCCGCCGGGGTGTTCAACCTGGTCACCGGGCTGGGCCCCGTAGCGGGGCAGGCGCTGGCCGAGCACGAGGGCATCGACCTGCTCTCCTTCACGGGGTCCACCGCCGTGGGCCGCCGTATCGGCGCCGTCGCCGCCGGCGGCGTCAAGCGCGTCGCGCTCGAACTCGGCGGCAAGTCGGCCAACGTCATCCTGCCCGGCGCCGATCTGGCCAAGGCGGTCAAGGTCGGCGTCGCCAACGTCATGTCCAACTCGGGCCAGACATGCAGCGCCTGGACCCGCATGCTCGTCGACTCCGAGCGCTACGACGAGGCCGTACGGCTCGCGGCCGAGGCAGCCGCCAAGTACGTCACGGGGGACCCCCTCGACGAGGGCACCCGCGTAGGGCCCGTCGTCAACGCCAAGCAGCGCGAGCGCGTCACCGGGTACATCACGCGCGGCCAGGAGGAGGGCGCGCGCCTCGTCACCGGCGGCGCCGAGCCCCCCGAGGGCCAGGAGCGCGGCCACTACGTACGGCCCACCGTCCTCGCGGACGTCACCCCGGAGATGACCGTGGCGCAGGAGGAGATCTTCGGCCCGGTCCTGTCCCTCCTCAGGTACGAGGACACCGAGGACGCGCTCCGGATCGCCAACGGCACCGTTTACGGCCTCGCAGGCGCCGTCTGGGCGGAGAACGAGGAGGACGCCGTCGCCTTTGCGCGCCGCATGGAGACCGGACAGGTCGACATCAACGGCGGACGCTTCAATCCCCTCGCACCGTTCGGCGGCTACAAGCAGTCGGGGGTCGGGCGCGAACTGGGCGCCCACGGTCTGGAGGAGTATCTCCAGACCAAGTCCCTCCAGTTCTAGCCCCGTTACCGCCCCTCCTTCCCCCTGGAGCCCCGCATGGTCCGCGCCGCCGTACTGCCCGCCGTCTCGGCACCGCTCGACGTCACCTCGATAGTGCTGCCCGAACCGGGGCCTGGGCAGGTGCGGGTGCGGCTCGCCGCCGCCGGGGTGTGCCACTCCGACCTGTCCCTCTCCAACGGCACCCTGCGCCAGCCCGTACCCGCCGTGCTCGGGCACGAGGGAGCCGGAACGGTCGTCGGGGTGGGGGAGGGGGTCACGGCCGTGGCGCCCGGTGACCGCGTGGTCCTCAACTGGGCGCCCTCGTGCGGCGAATGCCACTTCTGCGCGCGCCTGTCCGAGCCGTGGCTGTGCGCACGCGCCAACGAGGCCACGACGACCCCGTACGCCAGCACACGCAGCGGCGACGGGCTCTACCCGGGGCTCAGCGTCGCGGCGTTCGCCGAGGAGACGATCGTGCCGCAGCGCGCCGTGCTCCCGGTGCCCGACGGCGTCCCGCTGGAGGACGCCGCGCTCCTCGGCTGCGCCGTACTGACCGGTTACGGCGCCGTGCACCACAGCGCCCGGGTGCGCGCGGGCGAGTCCGTCGTGGTCCATGGCGTGGGCGGCGTAGGACTGGCCACGCTCCAGTCCGCGCGGCTCGCGGGCGCCGGGCAGATCATCGCCGTCGACGTCTCACCGGAGAAGGAGGAACTGGCGCGTGCGGCGGGCGCGACCGACTACGTCCTCGCTTCGGAGACAACGGCCAAGTCCGTACGGGCGCTGACCGAGGGCGGGCACGGCGCCGATGTCGCCGTCGAGTGCGTGGGCAGGGCCGCCACCATCCGCGCCGCGTGGGACTCCACCCGGCGGGGCGGGCGCGTGACCGTGGTCGGGATCGGGGGCAAGGACGAGCGGGTCTCGTTCTCGGCGCTAGAGGTCTTCCACTTCGCCCGTACCCTGCGCGGATGCGTCTACGGGGACTCCGACCCGGCCCGCGACGTGCCGCTGCTCGCCGAACACGTCAGGGCAGGCCGCCTCGACCTGCGCGCGCTGGTGACCGACCGGATCACGCTGGACGGGGTGTCCGACGCGTTCGAGGCGATGCGGGCCGGGCGGGGCGGCCGTGCGCTGGTGGTGTTCTGAGCGGGCCCCGAGAGCCCCGGGGAGAGAGCAGCAGCACACACGGTGCCTAAGCGGGCGCTCACCCGCAGGGTAGGGTGGCGGCATGACGGTTGGGAGTGACGCGGCGCTGCGCCTTCAGGCGGGAGCCGTGGAGGCGTTCGCGGAGCGCGGGTTCCACGCGACGACCACCCGCGACATCGCGGGCCGCGCCGGCATGAGTCCCGCGGCGCTGTACATCCACTACAAGACGAAGGAAGAACTGCTCTTCCAGATCAGCCAGGTCGGGCACGAGCGCTCGGTGCGCATCCTGGAAGAGAGCACCGAGGCCACCGGGAGCGGGGTCAGGCACGCCGAACGGCTCGACCGCGCGGTACGTGCTTTCGTGCGCTGGCACGCCGAACACCACACCACGGCCCGCGTGGTGCAGTACGAGCTGGCCGCGCTGGGCGAGGAGCACTACGCGCGGATCGTGAGCCTGCGCCGCCGCAGCGAGGAGATCCTGCGCGGGGTGCTCGAAGACGGCGTCGCCTCGGGGGAGTTCCACATCGAGGACATCCGGGGCACGACGCTGGCCGTGATGTCGCTCTGCATCGACGTGGCCCGCTGGTTCAGCCCCGAAGGGCGTAAGACCCCGGACGAGATCGGCTCGCTGTACGCCGATCTCGTCCTGCGGATGGTCGGCAACGGCGGCCACCCGTAGCCGCGACGCTCACCAGTAGTAGCGGCTCAGGCTCTCGGCGACGCACACCGGCTTGGCCGCGCCCTCGCGTTCGACGGTCACCTGCGCCGCGACCTGTACGCCGCCGTCCGAAGCGTCGCTGACGTCGGTCAGCGTGGCCCGTGCGCGCAGCCGGGAGCCCACCGGGACGGTGGAGGGGAAACGCACCTTGTTCACGCCGTAGTTGACGCCCATCCGCATGCCTTCGACGCGCATGATCTGCGGGACGAGCGAGGGCAGCAGGGAGAGCGTCAGATAGCCGTGCGCGATGGTGGTGCCGAAGGGGCCGGCAGCGGCCTTCTCCGGATCGACGTGGATCCACTGGTGGTCACCGGTGGCATCGGCGAACCGGTCGATCCGCTTCTGGTCGACCTCCAGCCAGTCGCTGCTGCCCAGCTCCTGGCCGACCGCCTCCCGCAGTTCACCGGCCGAGGTGAAGACCCGGGGCTCCGCCATGCGTACTACCTCCCACACACATCCGTACCGAATAAGCGATTGCTCAGCGCCTCAGCATGCCAGCAGCTCAGGCCCCGCGCCAGCCTCGGCCCCTGGCCCTCCGGCCCTCTGGCCCTCCGGCCCTCACCAGACCGGCGGCCTGCGCGCGTGCCACGGCTGTGCGGCCTCCAACTGGGCCGACAGGGAGACGAGCAGCGCGTCCTCGCCGTACCGCCCGCCGAGCATCACGCCGATGGGCAGCCCTTCGGGCGTCCAGTGCAATGGCAGCGAGACGGCGGGCTGGCCCGTGGCGTTGAACATCGGAGTGAAGGGCGTGTAGCGGCCCACGGCGGCGAACTCGGCCGCCGGGTCCGCGTCGTCGCGCAGCCCGCCCACCGGCACAGGCGGCTGGGTGACCGTGGGGGAGAGGATCACGTCGTACCCCGTACCGGGCGTCATCAGCGCGTCGGCGATGAGCTGGCCCAGGGTGCGGAACGTGTACAGCGCCTTCGCGAACTCGTGGCCCGGCACATGGGCGCCCCGCTCGCGCATGTGGCGCGTCAGGGGCATCAGCAGCTCCTCGCGGCCCTCGGGAACCGGCCGCATCGTCGCCATCACGGACCACACCTTTGTGAAGCTGACCGCCATCGACTCGTCCGCGGGAAGGGCGAGTTCGTCCACCTCGTGCCCCAGCTCCCGCAGCAGCTTCGCGGTGCCCTCCACGGCCGCCAGACACTCGGGATGCACCACGGCGTCCGGGAGCGGTGGCTGTGTGAGCACCGCGACCCGCAGCCCTGACGGGGCGCGCGAGGGGTCGGCGTGCGCCGCGAAGGTGTCGCCGGGCGCGAGCCCGGGAGCGCCGTACGGGTCACCGGGCATCGGTCCTGCCAGCACGTCCAGCAGCGTCGCCGCGTCCAGCACCGTACGGGCCAGCGGGCCGGAGGTGGCGAGGCCCGTCACATCGTGCAGCGCGGGGCCCGAACTCACCCTGCCCCGGCTGGGTTTGATGCCGTACAGGCCGCAGGCCGAGGCGGGGATACGGATCGAGCCGCCGCCGTCGCTGGCGTGCGCGACCGGCGCGAGCCCCGAGGCCACGGCCGTGGCGGCGCCACCGCTGGAGCCGCCGGCCGAGCGGGTCAGGTCCCAGGGGGTGCGCGCGGGCGGCGCCACACGGTTCTCGGTGTAGCAGGGGATGCCGAATTCGGGGGTGTTGGTCTTGCCCGGCATCGGACTGCCGCCCGCGCGCAGTCTGGCCGCGACGTGGTCGTCGACATCGGGAACGTAATCCGTCAGCGCGGCCGAACCCATGGTTGTCCGTACGCGCGCGACGTTGTTGAGGTCCTTGACCGGCACGGGAACGCCGTGCAGCGGCGGCAGTTCGCGCCCTTCGCGGCGTGCCGCGAACGCCTCGTCCTCCGCTGCGGCGGCCTGCTCGCGGGCGAGTTCGGGCGTCGTGGTGATGAAGGCGCCCACAGCGGCATCGAGCTGTTCCATCCGGTCCAGATAGTGGTCCGTCAGCTCGACGGGCGAGACGGTGCCCGCCCGTACCGCTGCCGCCTGCTCGGTCGCCGTGAGGTCGTGCAGTCGGGTGTTGTCCATCGCCGCCGTCCATTCCTTCGAGCCCTGCCGGGCCGTCGACTGGTCGTACGGCGCATCCTCGCATCAGCCCTGGGAGGGCACCACGGTTCCACGGTTCAGACGCGAACCTCCGCTCTGGCGGTGCTCCTTGCGGCCTTCACGGCCCTCGCGGTGCCCGTCTGCCCGGGAGTCGCGGTGGCCGTCGGCACGCCTCTCCCTGCGTGCCGGGTGACCCTCGTGGGAGTCCATCACATTGATCATGCGGCGCAGCACCTCGGCGAGCCTGGGGGTCGGCGGCTGCGCGGGGTCGCACCGCATCAGCGACCTGCCGCCCCAGGTCAGCCTGTGCCACTCGTCGAGGGCCGTGGGCTGTCTGATCCCCTCGCGCTTCTCCCGTCTGCGCCGTGCGGCGACCTCGGACTCGTAGGCGAGCCAGACGTCACGCGCCTCTTCCAGCTCCTCCAGCGCGGCGACGAGCAGCGCGGGGTCCGGTTCGCGGTCATCGGGGTGGAAGCCCGCGTTGCCGCACAGGTGCTGCCAGGTGGCGCGGTGCCCGTACGGCGCGAACCGTTCCAGGCATTTGCGGAGAGCCTGCCGACGCTGGGACGGCTCTCTCTCTGGATCGCGGACTTGTTCAGCGAGAGCTCTGAAACCGGCCAATCATCCCACCTCCGGCGGAGAGGACCCGAGTCGTCGGGGATGTGACGTACAACCCCTCGCTTTGGATCCCTATCCGGTGAAACCTCTTCGCGCGGGGTGCGCGCACCTTGCTATGGCGTGGCGGAATACCCCGCATATGGCCCTCTATTCCTGAACGGGGCAATTGCTCGCCCCACAGAACGCAGCCACTTCCGGAATGCCCGCCTGTCACGCGGACCCGCTCTCGCGCGCCGCGTACATCAGGGGAACGAGCCCTCGCCCGTCGCCGTTCCCGTGCCCTCTCCCGCAGGGCGGCCCGCCCCTTCCGTGGCGACATACCGACTGGTTAGTCTGCCCGTGCACGGGACACCGTGAAGAGGACCGAAGAGGACCGGAGGGCAGCGGATGAACTCACTGCGCGACAGCGCCGTCGTCGTCACCGGGGCCGGCGGCGGCATCGGCGCCGCGCTCGCCCGGAGATTCGCCGCCGAGGGCGCGCGGGTCGCGGTCAACGACCGCGACCCGGAACGGGCAGCCGCCGTGGCGGAGGAGATCGGCGGCATCTCCGTACCCGGCGATGCCGGCACCGTCGTCGGCCCCGCGCGGGAAGCGCTCGGCGGCACCGTCGACACCTTCTGCGCCAACGCGGGGCTCGCCACCGAAGGCGGCCCCGAGTCGCCGGACAGCGCCTGGGACGCCGCGTGGGACACCAACGTCATGGCGCACGTCAGGGCGGCGCGCGAGTTGATACCCGGCTGGGTCGAACGGGGCAGCGGGCGTTTCGTCTCCACCGTCTCGGCCGCCGGGCTGCTCACCATGGTCGGCTCGGCCCCCTACAGCGTCACCAAGCACGCGGCGCTCGCCTTCGCCGAATGGCTGGCCGTCACCCATCGCCACCAGGGCATCGACGTGCACGCCATCTGCCCCGAGGGCGTGCGCACGGACATGCTCGACAGCACGGGTATCGCGGGCGACCTCGTGCTCAAGCCGGGCGCCGTCGAGCCGGCAGCGGTGGCCGACGCGCTCTTCGACGCCTTCGCCGAACGCCGCTTCCTCGTCCTGCCCCACCCGGACACGGCCCGCTACTACGCGGCTCGCGCCGCCGACACGGACAAATGGCTGGGCGGCATGAACCGCGTCCAGCGCGCCTACGAGGAGCGGTTGAAGGAGGCGGGAGCGTGACCCAGCACACACGGCCCGCGCGGCCGGCCCGCTACGAGGACAAGCCCTGGCTCGCCCAGCTCACCCCCCAGCAGCGCGCCCCTGTCACTCCGCCCCCGACGGTGACGCACGCCTTCCGTGAGGCGGCCCGCACGGTCCCCGACCGTGTGGCACTCGCCTACTTCGACGGGCGCCTGACCTACGCCGAGGCCGACACGCTCTCCGACGGCATCGCGGCCCACCTCGCCGCACGCGGCCTGGAGCGCGGTGACCGTCTCGCGCTGATGCTGCAGAACACCCCGCACTTCGTGCTCGCGCTGCTCGGCGCCTGGAAGGCGGGCGCCGTCGTCGTGCCGGTCAACCCGATGTACAAGGACCGTGAGGTCGCTCACGTCCTCCAGGACGCACAGGTGTCCGCGCTGGTCTGCTCGGACCGCGCCTGGGAGGCGTATCTGCGCGCCACGGCCGAGGGCAGCTCCGTCCACACGGTCCTGACCGCCTGCGAACTCGACCTCCAGACGCGGAACGACCAGCGCGTGCTCGACTTCGCCCGCACCCCGCCTGGCGAGGGAGCCGAGGACCTGCTCGCCGTCGCGCTGAACGGCGCGGGGCCGCCCGCCGGCCGCGAGCTGACCGGGGCCGACACCGCGCTCATCAGCTACACCTCCGGCACCAGCGGGGCGCCCAAGGGCGCCATGAACACCCACGCCAACCTCGCGTTCAACGCCGAGCGGCAGCGCCGCAGCGGTGCGACTCCCGAGGGCGCCTGCGTCTACGCGCTCGCGCCGCTCTTCCACATCACCGGCATGGTCGCCCAACTCGCCGGCTGCGTCCTCAACAGGGGCACGCTCGCGCTCACCTACCGCTTCGAGGCCGGAGTCGTCCTGGACGCGTTCCTGGAACACCGGCCGGCCTTCACCGTCGGCCCGTCCACCGCCTTCATGGCCCTCGCGGCACACCCGGCCGCCTCCCGTGAGCACTTCGCCTCCTTCACCCACCTCTCCTCCGGCGGCGCACCGCTGCCGCCCGCGCTCGTCGAACGGTTCCGCGCGGCCTTCGGCCCCTACATCGGCAACGGCTACGGCCTCACCGAGTGCAGCGCGCCCTGCGCCTCGGTACCGCCCGGCAGGGAGGCGCCCGTCGACCCCGACTCCGGCACCCTGGCCGTCGGCGTCCCCGGCCCCGACACCGTCGTCCGCATCCTGGATGAAGCGGGCGAACCCGTTCCTTTCGGGCAGCACGGTGAGATCGCCGTACGAGGCCCCCAGGTCGTGCCCGGGTACTGGCGGCGCCCCGAGGAGACGGCGGCCGGCATGCCCGGCGGTGAACTGCGCACCGGGGACATCGGGTTCATGGACGAGGACGGCTGGCTCTACGTCGTCGACCGCAAGAAGGACATGATCAACGCCTCGGGGTTCAAGGTCTGGCCGCGCGAGGTCGAGGACGTCCTCTACGCACACCCCGCCGTACGCGAGGCCGCCGTCGTCGGCGTCCCGCACGACTACCGGGGCGAGACCGTCAAGGCGTACGTCAGCCTCCGCGAAGGCGCGCTGACCGACCCGGGCGAACTGAGCGCCTACTGCAGGGAGCGGCTCGCCGCCTACAAGTATCCGCGCGAGGTCGAGGTACTCCCCGAACTCCCCAAGACCGCCAGTGGGAAGATCCTGCGGCGGGAGCTGCGTTCCCGTACGGGAAGCGCCTGAACGAACGAAAAGCGAGAGGCAGGTGACGGCCATGACCAGGGCCGGCACAGTACGAACCGGCCACGGCGGAACGGGGACCGAGGCCCCCGAGCCCGTGCCCCAGCGGCTCATGGCCGCCGCCACCCGTCTCTTCGCCGAGCAGGGCTACGACCGTACGTCCGTACAGGAGATAGTCGAGGCCGCAGGCGTCACCAAGGGCGCCCTCTACCACTACTTCGGCTCCAAGGACGACCTCCTCCACGAGATCTACGGCCGTCTCCTGCGGCTCCAGCAGGAACGGCTCGACCTCCTCGCGGGCAGCGAGGCCCCCGTCGAGCAGCGGCTGCGCGACGTCGCCGCCGATGTGGTCGTCACCACCATCGACAACCTCGACGACGCCATGATTTTCTTCCGCTCCATGCACCAGCTCTCACCCGAGAAGCAGAAGCAGGTGCGCGCCGAGCGCCGCCGCTACCACGAAAGGTTCCGCGCGCTCGTCGAAGAGGGGCAGCACAGCGGCGTCTTCAGCGACGCCACCCCGGCCGACCTGGTCGTCGACTACCACTTCGGCTCCGTACACCACCTCAGCAGCTGGTACAGCGCCGGCGGGCACCTCACCCCGCAACAGGTCGCCGAACACCTCGCCGACCTCCTCCTGCGCGCGCTGCGCCCGTAGCACGGCACACACACGAAGGGACCATCCGTGAAGGCATGGCGCGTCCACAGCAACGGCGAACCCCGCGACGTGATGCGGCTGGAGGAGGTGGCAGAACCCGAACCGACCCCGGAACAGCTCCTGGTGAGGGTGCTGGCCGCCAACGTCAACTACCCGGACGCGATGCTGTGCCGCGGCGAGTACCAGATACGCCCGCCGCTGCCCTTCACGCCTGGCGTCGAACTGTGCGGCGAGGTCGTGAACGGCCCGCGCGCGGGTGAACGCGTCCTGGGCCAGCCGGTGTTGCCCGTCGGCGCCTTCGGGGAACTCGCCGTCGTCCCCGCGTCCACGGCTCTGCCGGCGCCTCCGTCCCTGGACGACGCGGAAGCCGCCGCGCTTCATATCGGGTACCAGACGGGGTGGTTCGGTCTCCACCGGCGTGCGGCTCTGCGCGAAGGCGAGACGTTGCTCGTCCACGCCGCGGCGGGGGGCGTCGGCAGCGCCGCCGTTCAGCTCGGCAAGGCGGCGGGGGCCACCGTGGTCGGGGTCGTCGGTGGCCCCGCGAAGGTTGCGGTCGCGCGTGAGCTGGGGTGCGATGTCGTCGTCGACCGGCGGGCCGACGATCTCGTCGCCGTCGTCAAGGACGCCACCGGGGGGCGTGGCGCCGATGTCGTCTACGACCCCGTGGGCGGGGACGCCTACGCGAAGTCCGTCAAGTGCGTTGCCTTTGAGGGGCGCATCGTCGTGGTCGGCTTCGCCAGTGGTGCGGTGCCTACGCCTGGGCTCAACCATGCGCTCGTGAAGAATTATTCGATTCTCGGGTTGCACTGGGGGCTCTACGCTCGGCGTGAGCCGTCCGCGGTTTCCGCGTGTCACGCGGAGTTGTCCCGCCTCGTTGAGGCTGGGGCCGTTCGGCCCCTTGTGAGTGAGCGGGTGCCGTTGTCGGCTGCCGCCGATGCGGTTCAGCGCGTCTTTGACGGGGTGACCACAGGGCGCGTCACGGTCGCCCCCTGACCCTTCCTTCTCCGGGGCTTCGCCCCGTGCCCCCCCTGTTGTTGTTCCTGTGCTTTGAAGCCCCTTCCCGTTCGATATGGGGGCTTCGCCCCCTGGCCCCCGTTGGCCTCGCCGGCCGGGCGTTGAGGGGCGCTGCCCCCCAACAGCCCCCCGCTAGATGATTGATGCGCTTTGGCCTCTGTCCGGAATGGCGAAGAGTGCCCAGAATCGGTGGTGTTGAACACCGGCTCGACCCGAGGGACGCGCTGTGAACACCGATCTGGACACCCTTCTTATCGCA
>NZ_JANCPR020000067.1 GCF_028657195.3 Streptomyces iconiensis | reverse complement strand
TCACGGCCGCACCGGCCCCAGTCTGGGGGAGGGGTGGGGCAGGGAGGGGAGGGGGAAGGTGTGAGGGGGGAGAGAAGACGCGGCAGGGGCCGTGGTGGACGAGGTGTCCACCACGGCCCCTGTGACACCGGGATTGCCGTGGCCCGCGGGCCCGTTACGGGGTTTACGGGGTCCGCGGGACGTTCGTTCTGTGGGCCTGTAGCCGGCCCGTCTCTGGCCCGTTTCCGGCCACAGGGACCTCCAGAGGCGTCCCCGCTGCTCCCCGAAACCGGTTGGCAGGCGGGCCCCCGGGTGACGGGGCGGAGTACAGGGCCTGTTGGGCCTACAGGGCCCGTTGGGCCTACGGGCCCGCTGGGCTCGCCGGCCTACGGACCCCGGACCACGTGGACCGACCACGGGGTCCGTCGCTGAGGCGACGGTCCGCTGAGGTCAGTCGCTGAGGCGCTCACCCGAGGAGGTGGAGAAGACGTGGGTCTCGCCACCGCGCGGGACGACGTGGACCGTGGACCCCTTCTCGGGAACGTTGCGGCCGGAGACGCGGACCACCACGTCGCGGCTGTCGCCGCTGATCTCGGCGGTGCCGTAGATGTAGCCGTCGGCGCCCAGCTCCTCAACGACGTTCACGGTGACGGCCAGGCCGGCGTGCTCGTCCTTGGAGAGCGTCTTGGCGCCGCCGGTGCCCTCGCCGTTGACGAGGTCGAAGTGCTCGGGGCGTACACCGACCGTGACGGTCGTGTCGCCCTTGTCGGCCGCCGTCGCGAGCGCGTCACGCTCGACCGGCACGACGCTGTTGCCGAACTTCACGCCGCCGTCCGTGATCGGGACCTCCACGAGGTTCATCGCGGGGGAGCCGATGAAGCCGGCGACGAAGAGGTTGGCCGGGCGGTCGTACATGTGGCGCGGGGTGTCGACCTGCTGGAGCAGCCCGTCCTTGAGCACGGCCACGCGGTCGCCCATCGTCATGGCCTCGACCTGGTCGTGGGTGACGTACACGGTGGTGATCCCGAGGCGGCGCTGGAGGCCCGCGATCTGCGTACGGGTCTGGACGCGGAGCTTGGCGTCGAGGTTCGAGAGCGGCTCGTCCATGAGGAACACCTGCGGCTCCCGGACGATCGCCCGGCCCATCGCCACACGCTGCCGCTGACCACCGGAGAGCGCCTTGGGCTTACGGCCCAGGTAGTCCGTGAGGTCCAGGATCTTCGCCGCGTCCTCGACCTTCGCCCGGATCTCGGTCTTCGGCACGCCCGCGATCTTCAGCGCGAAGCCCATGTTGTCGGCGACGCTCATGTGCGGGTAGAGCGCGTAGTTCTGGAACACCATCGCGATGTCCCGGTCCTTCGGAGGAAGGTGGGTCACGTCGCGGTCACCGATGCGTATGTTGCCTTCGTTGACGTCCTCAAGCCCCGCGAGCATCCGCAGAGAGGTCGACTTGCCGCAACCGGAGGGGCCGACGAGTACGAGGAACTCGCCGTCCTCGATCTCGATGTCGAGCTTGTCGACGGCGGGGGTGTCGGCGCCGGGGTACACCCGGGTCGCCTGGTCATAGGTGACCGTGGCCATGTTCTCTTCTCCTTCACCGGCAGGTACGTGCCGGACGATCCGTCGTAAAGGGAGGTGTAGTCCACCGCGTGGACCTGCGGTGACGCTAGCCGCTGACCCACGTTTTGTCAGTACCCCAGCACCCCGCAAACCACCTCGCCCCACCCCCCACCCCTCCGGGTACACTTCACGGGCACGATTCAGTGCAGGCCGCCTTAGCTCAGCTGGTTAGAGCATCTGTCTTGTAAACAGAAGGTCGTCGGTTCGAATCCGACAGGCGGCTCAGGTTGCTTTACGCAGGTCAGAGGCCCCGTACCGGGTGGGTACGGGGCCTCTGTCGGGCTCGTGACGGCGGAGTACGGCAACCCGTTGTGATCGGAACGGACCGCCGCGTTCGCCGAAGCCGCAGGGACACTGCGGCAGTGCGCTGGGAACGGTCACCGGTAACCCGCACTCCCCGTGCCGACCTATGTTCCGTGTACGCCCAGCTCGGCTGCGAGCGCACGCAGTGCGTCGGACGGGGCCTGGCTCATCGTCACGAGGTCCGACACGAGCTGCTTGACCGGTGGCATGGCACGCACGATCTCGGGTGAGAGGCGTTGCGCTGCCCGTACGGCCGTGACGGCGTCGGCCACCTGGCGGCGCTGGGCGTGGGCGCGGGCCACGTCGAGGTGGAAGCGCGTCCGGCGCTCGGCGGAGAGCCCGGAGGCGTCGACGCGTGCGGCGGCGCGGAGGGCGACCCCTGCATCCCCCAGGCCGACGGCTACGGCGACCTCGTGCAGGTCGACGTTGGCCGGGCCGAACTCGGTGTTGTAGTCGTTGCGTCCGGGGCCGACCTGGTCGGCCATGCCGCGGGCCTGCCGGATGAATGCGTATGCCTCGTCGGCCTGGTTGGCGCGGCCGGCAGCCACGGCGCGTTGCAGGGTGAGCGCACCACGCAGGGCGACGGCCTGGACGTCCCCGGACTCGGCCAGTGGGCGCAGCGCGTCGGCGGCGCTGCCCGAGGCGTGGGCGGCCTGGTCGTAGTGCTGGGCGCCGATGAAGACGATGGAGAGCCGGAACTGACCGGCGGCCATCAGGAGTGGGTCATTCGCCCGCTCGGCGGCGACAACGGCGCGGTCCACGGCGACCCAGGCCGCCTCCGGCTCGCCCATGTTGGCCAGGGCCGCGCTGCAGGTCTGGTAGATGGTCACCAACATCCGGAACACGCCGGGGAGTTCGTCTCCTACGGCGGACCGTGCGGCGATCTCGGCTTGAGGGACCAGCCCTTCGAGCAGCTCGGCCAGGGCGGCGTAGTTTCCCTCGTGCGTCAGGTTCCAGGCGCGGTCGACCTGGAGGCGGAGCGCGTCCAGGTCCGGTGGCTCGTGCCGGCCGAGGACGGCACTGAGCGAGTGCGCGGTGCTCAGGGTTAGGCGCAGCTGGTTGGCGCCTGGTGGTTCAGTGTTGGTGGCGGCGATCACGGGGGCCTCGGCGGCCAGCTCGGATACCGGAAGGTCCAGGACCTCGGCGACCTTCTCCAGCACGGTCATCCGGTCGATGCGGCGTACGCCGCGCTCCACCTGGGACACCCAGGCTTCCGATCGGTCGAGAAGAGAAGCGAACTCCTTCTGCGAGAGGCCGCGTCGCTTGCGGTTGAACGCGATCTTCTTGCCGAGCGATTCCTCGTAGTCACGGTTGTCGGGGCTCAAGCGTCCACGCCCTTGCCGGACATGAAGTCCAACACATCGACCTCCGTGGACGACAGATACTTGCCGCGCGCCTTCAGGAACTCCCGCACGTGGTTCTGCGACTCGTGCACGTCGAACGCTTCCCGGTCGCGGTACAGCTCGTAGAAGATCCGCTCCAAGGGGCGGCCCTCGACGCGGTGCACGGTGTAGATCAGCGTCCCCGGTTCGTGTGCCTTGATCTGCTCGCCGGTGTGCGCCACCAGCTCATCGAACTCGGCTGCCGCTTCCTCGTCCTTGCACGTGAAGCGGACCATCAATCCGAACATGCCGCCTTCTCCCTCCAGTTCGGCTGTGGGCACCTGTGCCCCTGGGTGTGCCACGAGCGGAGATTCACCCGTACGAAAAGTACTGTCTCGCACTTGAAGTACTCACACTCCGAGTACGGTGCTAGTACTTATTGTACGGCTCTCGCTCTTCCGGCCACCTGAGCTGGCTAGACGGCCCGGGAAGCCGCAGGTCAGTGCCATGGAGGACGCCATGCCCACCTACCGCCATACCTTCTCCGGACGACCAGAAGAGGTCTCACGCGCCCGCCACTTCACGTACCACTATCTCCGCCACACTCCAGCGGTCACAGACGTCTGCCTCATGGTCAGCGAGGTCACGACGAATGCCGTCAGCACACCCGCTCAGGCCGACCCGGCGGGCACTTCGCGCTGACGCTGAGGGTGGAGCGCGGCAGCGTGCGGGCGGAGGTCGAGGACGAGGGCTCGGCCGTGGGTGACGTGCCGCACGTCGATACGGAGGAGGAGCGGGAGGCCGAACACGGCCGTGGCCTGGCGATCGTTGATGTGCTCGCCGACAAGCACGGCGTCGAGAGGCCGAACTTGGTGTGGTTCGAGCTGTCTTGGGGCGAAAGCACTCTTCGGTAAAGGAAGCGCAGCAGCGCACATGAGGCCACCGCGGTACAGCGGTCGAGCGGCGTTTGGAACAGCTCTCTCTGCGACTTCGAGGCGGCCCGCTTACGCGGGCCGCGCGCGGCCCGGCGGGCTTCCTGTCTCCGCCCCGGTCCACCAGCCCGCGCGCACGAGGTGGCGAGTCAACTTGATCGCGAAAATCCGCTCATGGCCGGCCCGGTTTTCTTACGGATCTGAGCTGCACTTCGGGGGCGAGTCTCTGCGGTAGGGGACCGCGCTCGGACAATCCCAGGCATTCGAGTAACTACCCGAATCGTAGGCGGCTTAGTGGTCTCCGATCTCCCGACCCGGCGACCTCAGCCCAAAACCGCTGACTGCATCGAATCAGGGAGGATCATCCTGGCCGTCCGAGTCGTCTTCCGGAGCAGCGGGCTCGTCCGGGTTGAAGGTCTGATAGAAGCCGGCCGATCCCGCACATGGCCAGCGCTACGAAGAGAAGGCCAGCGAAAAGGGTCCAGGACCACCATGCTCCCGGCATGGCAAGCAACCAAAGCGGCGGGAAAACAAGGACCACGACCAAGACAACCGCACCGAGGCTCGCCCAGTTCCGGCGACGCTCAACGTACTTCGTCTGACGGGCAGCAACAGCGCCGAACTGACGCTTGATCAGGACCTCTAGCTGCGCGGTCTCGTGGTCCCACGTCGTCGAGTGATCAGTCCGGAGCTGACTCAAGAGCTCCCGGCTGCGCTCAAGATCGGCGGTCAGGCGGGCGTCACGGCGATTTTGGATTGCACCGGTCACTATCGGCCCGGCTGCCGCAGCGACCACGAAGCCCACGCCGCCAAGTAACGGCGTCAGTACTCCGTTCAAGGTGTTTCCTCTCTCGCACCAGCAATGTGGGAAGACAGGCTAGGGCTTACCACTGACAGCAGCATGTGAAGCCACGGTTTATCCAGGTCAGGGTCCCAATCATCTCTTACCATTCTTGTCCTGCACGGCTCGTCCGCAGCATGGGGCGATGCTGTCCAGAATTGCGTTAGCAGTGTGGCTGAGGCCGGTGGCGGTTCGGCGAGCTATAAGCGCACGGCTGGTCATCCGGCGACCCCCGTCATCGTTGCGGGCTATCTTCGGCTGAGGCACAAGCGGACCGTTGCTGTACAGCAGCGACGGCAACCCCGGCGACCGTTGGTGGCTGACGGCGGCTCTTCTGGACCCCGCTGCGGCCGATATAGCTGCTGTCGGCCGCACTCTCTGAGTTATGAGCAGAAGGCCCTTGGGTCGTTCCGACAGGCCGCTCCGGCGGTCAGAGGCTCGTCACGGGGGTTACGAGCGGGCCTGTGTCCTGCCTGCCGTACGGCGGCGAAGCGAGGCGGCGGACTGAGCGGTACGGGCCGCGGCGAGCCGTTCGCCCAGGCGTCGTTCGCACCGCGAACCCGTCGTTCCGCTCCTGTTGGCCCCGGCCCGTCTCGCCCCGGACGGACTGGACGGAACCGGACGGCGCGGGCCGCGAGGCGGCGCGCAGGACCCGCTAGCGAACCCCGAATCCAGTTACCCCGCCACACTCATGGGCCAAATGGTGTTTAACGGCTAAAGTCTGTTTCTTGTTGCTGGTCAAGGGGTCGGTGCTCGGCGGGAGTCGGGGTTGTGGTGGGGAGGGACTGGCGGGGATGAGTCGTCGTTCCGGTGGGATGGTCGGTGTCTGGGCTGAAGCGCAGCGGCAGCAGCAGCGGCGGGTTGAGGCGCAGGACAGGTATCAGCGGGAAGAGGAGCGGCGGCAGCGCGCTTACCAGCGGGATGTCGCCCGCAGTTATCGGGAGCAGCGGGCCGCGTATCGGGAGCAGCGCGAGGCGGACGCCAGGCGGCGTACGCAGGAGTTGGATGCCCGGGTCGAGGTGCTGCAGGGGCTGTTGGCTGCGGGATGCCGGGCACCGGCGTTCCGGGCGGGGGCGCTCACCCGGGCCGAGCAGGTGGAGGCGTTCGCTCCGGGGCAGCTCGGGGTTCCCGTTCCGCTGCCGGATCCGAACCAGTATCAGGCGCAGGGCGGTTGGACCGCCGCGCGGCGGGTGCAGGCGCAGGCGGAGGCGCGCGCCAGGTTCGAGCACGACTGGCATGCCGCGCATGCGGTGGAGGCCCAGCGGCAGCAGCAGTTGGCGTCGTACCGTGCGCAGTACGAGCAGTGGGCCGAGGCCAGGCTGGGGGAGATCCGCCGGCACAACGCCACGATCGCCGAGATGACGGCGGGGCTCCGTGACGGCGATCCGGGCGCTGCTGTGGACTACTTCTCCGCGGCGTTGTACGCGTCCACCGCGTGGCCCGAGGACCTGCCGCGGCAGGTGTCGGCCGCGTATGAACCGGGTGCGCGGCAGTTGGTTCTGAACTGGGAGCTTCCCAAGTACGGCGTCGTACCGGAAAGCAAGTCGGTGCGTTACATGCCCTCCACCGACCAGGACAAGGAGACTGCGCGCCCGGTGGCCCAACGCCGGGCGCTGTACCGGGACATGCTCGCGCAGTGCGTTCTGCTGGCGCTGCACGACCTCTTCGCCGCGGACGAGTTCGGCGCGCTGGAGTCCGTCGTGTTGAACGGTTTCGTCGACGATCATGAACCCGCGACCGGCAGGCAGGCGCAGATCTTCCTGGCCACCGTCATGGCGCCGCGCGACACGTTCACCGCGCTGCACCTCGGGCAGGTGAGCGCGGTCGACTGCCTGGTGGACGGGCTCCGCGGCCAGTTCTCGCCGCGTCCGGACCAGCTCACGGCGGTACGGCCGAGCCGGGTACCCGAAGACGTCGGCAACGAGGTCGTGACGCATGGTGGGGACGAGGAACCTGACCTGTACGAGATGGACCCGGTGGCGTTCGAGTCGTTGGTCGCTGACCTGTTCCGGGCCATGGGCATGCAGGCGGTCACGACTCAGCGTTCGAACGACGGCGGCGTGGACGTCGACGCGCTGGACCCTGCCCCGATACGCGGCGGCAAGATCGTCGTTCAGGTCAAGCGCTACCGCAACACCGTGCCGCCGACCGCCGTACGCGACCTGTACGGCACCGTCCAGGACGCCGGCGCGAACAAGGGCGTGCTCGTTACGACGTCGAAGTTCGGCCCCGGCTCCCACACCTTCGCCAACGGCAAGCCCCTGGAACTGGTGTCCGGCTCCCAACTGGTCGATCTGCTGGGCCGCCACGGGCTGCGGGGCAGGCTCGGAAGCCAGGTGGGAGGCCAGGCGGGAGGCCGGCTGGGAGGCCAGTCGGTTGCAGGGTCGATGGCCACGGACACGGGCACGGGTAGGGACTCGGGCCCGGGTCGGCGCACCGTGCCCGAGGTCAGGGACGGGGCGGACGACCAGAACGTGCTGGGCATGTTCTGGTCCGGCACCGTCGCCCTTGACGTGTGCGCGCTGGTCTGCCGAGGTGATCAGGTCCTGGACGACGATCACTTCGTCTTCTTCAACAACCTCCGCACCCCGGACGGCGCCGTCCGGGCCCTCCCGCCCGCCGCACCCGACAGAGCCGCGCTCGGCGTCTCCTTCGACGCGCTCTCGGAACGGGCCGACCGCCTCGTCATCGTCGCCGCCGTCGACCCGGTGACCAACCCCGGTGCCGACCTGGCCGGATTCACCCAGGCAGGCATCCGCCTGCTGGACGCCGCAGGCACCGAACTCGACCGTCTGGACGTCTCCGACGGCCGCCCCCACGAAACCGCCCTCGTCCTCGGCTCCTTCCGCCGACGCGTCAGCGGCGACTGGGAGTTCGTCATGGGCGGCAAGGGCTACCGGGGCGGGTTGGAGGAGCTGGTGCAGGGTTACGGGATCGACGTGGCGGAGGGCTGACGGTCTCGCCGAGGGGGAGTGACCTCGGGCGTCAGCGGTGCGGGTGCGGGTGCGGGTGCTGGTGCTCCGGGGTCCGGCCCGGTGGTCCGGGGTCCGATGGCCCGGCGGCCGGTCGTCAGGTCGGCCGGTCGTCGGCCAGCCGTCGTCCGGTCGTCCGCGAGGCGCCGTTCCGGGTGCGCGCGCAGATCGGTGCCGTCGTTCATAACGTCTCCCCCCGGAGTACGGACCGCCGGCGCCCGCCCCCCTGGCGCTGGATGGAGGGCGGCTTCGGGCCGCCTGCGCAGGGGTCAGGCGCGTGCCTCCCTTCTCGCACCGTAAGCCCGCTGGTCCGCCTGTGGTGGCGGGGTCGGCCGGTCGGGGTGGCGGCAACTCCTCTGTGTGGCCGGGGTGTTGTGGTCCCGGCAGGGGCGGGGCGCTTGTCGGGGTGGCGTGGTCCGGTCAGACTCGTCAAGGCCGGGCCTCTGGGGAGGGCCGCTGGAACGGGGGGAGTGGGGGCGCGTGACCGGTTGGGGACGTCTGCGGCGGGATCTGCGGGCCCGGCGAAATCTGGATGTCTACGCGACCATCCTCGTGGCCGTCAGCACCAGTGTTTTCGCGGCATTCGACGTGGTGCCCACCGGGAAGATCACGAGCGCTGTGCTCGCGGTGCTCGCAGTCCTTGCGTTCAGTACGCTCGCCACTCGTTCCGCTGTCGAGGACTTCGCGCGTAGCCATACGGGCGGCGGCGTTCGCTTTCTGTCCGACTTTCCCGCTGACCTGCCGGCGCGGCGGGCGGGCTCGTCCGACATCTACCTCATCGGCGTCAGTCTGAGCAGGACTCTGGAGACCTCTTACCGGGAGCTTGAGCGCACTCTCTCCTCGGGCGGGCACGTGCGGATCCTGCTTGCGAGCCCTGAGGCGGACGACGCGGCAGTCACTACTCAGAACAGGCCGACGCGGCCCAGTCACCAAGAGATCCGGGACGAGATACGGCAGACGCTGAGGCTTCTTGGGCGCTTGGGCGCGGAGACGGGGGGCCGGCTGGAAATGCGCACCACTCGCACAGCACTCAAGTTCGGCATGAACTTCGTGGACGTCCAGAAGAGCAGTGCGCTGCTGTGCGTTCAGCTCTACTCGTTCGACCAGTCGGGGGAGTCCCGGCCGATCTTCGCACTGACACTCGCGGACGGTGAATGGTTCGAAACCTACCGCGAGCAGGCCGAACGGCTCTGGGACGCCTCCGATGCCGTGGCCACCTCCTGAACGGTGCGGCCCCTGAACGCTCCTGAACGGTGACCGATCACAAATGATGGCGCCGGTCAACCGCCCCCGCTTCAGCCCCCGTTGGCGTCGGCGACAGGTACGTGGCCCAGCTGCCGGTTGAGGGTGATCATGGCGGTGTTGGCGGGGTGGTGGAAGGTGGTCACGGTGGGGACGTCGTGGGTGCGGGTGTGGGTGAGGGTGAGGAGTTTCAGGGAGAGGGCCAGGCCCTGGGCGCGGTGGGTGGGGAGGACGCCGGTCATCTCGTTGAAGGCGTGGTCCGGGTGGAGGGAGGCGGTGGACATACCGACCCAGGTGGGTCCCTCCAGGGCGAGGGTGACGCAGCAGGGGTTGTAGGTGGGGGTCTCGATGCGTTCGGCGACGTAGGCGTCGTAGGTGTAGAACTCGCCGCGTTCGGGGATGTCGGCGGCGCATGTCTTGTTCAACTCGTAGAGTGCGCGCCGGTTTTCGGCGGTGTCGCCGAGTTCGGACATGGTCGTGAACGTGATGCCGGCCTCGCGGCACTTCCGTAGCCGTGGCTCGAACGGCGTCTCGTCGAACGCGTTCAGATCGAGTGTGAGCCGTACCCAATCGACGCTCATGCGTCGTCTCCCTTCGCCGGGGGCCGGGCGGACCAAGTGGCCGTGCGCTGGACTCTGTTGGTCGCCGTTGGTCGCCGTTGGTCGCCATCTTCCCCCGGCGGCGTCAGGGGTGAGGCTTCGGGGTCGGGGCTTCGGGACTGTCGGCGTCAGTGCTGGGGCGTCGGGTCGCGGCCCAGCAGGGCCAGGAGGCGGGAGTGCCAGTCGGCCGTCTCCGGGACCTCGACCGGGGGATCGAAGAGGCCGGGGATGCCGGTGGCGGGGACGAAGGTGCGGGCCTGTTCGAAGAGGGGCTGGGCCAGGGAGTCGGGGAGGTGGACGCGGGCGCCCGTGGCCTGGGACAGGTCCCAGGCGT
This sequence comes from Streptomyces iconiensis, assembly GCF_028657195.3. Lineage (GTDB taxonomy): Bacteria > Actinomycetota > Actinomycetes > Streptomycetales > Streptomycetaceae > Streptomyces > Streptomyces iconiensis. Next base: position 34,215 of record NZ_JANCPR020000067.1, on the reverse strand, counting down.
GCACGGCGAGGTCCGTCGTCATCTGCCAGGCGTACTCGGTGGCGGGGATGGTGCCGCTGGTGACGTGGACGTCGCCTTCCAGGGCGTGCGGGGCGTGGAAGGTGATCTGGGAGTCCTTGGACGCCTCTGCCCAGGCGCCTGCGGGGTCGGTGCCGGTGACGTCGCCGTCGTAGCGGTCACCGACGTCGTCGAGGGATTCCTTGCGGAGGAGGTGCGGGGCCCAGAGGTGTTCGCTGGTCAGGTGGTTGACCAGGTCCTTGGCCGTCCAGTCGGTCGCCCCGGTCCGCCGTGCCCACTGGTCGGGCCCGACCTCGCGGACCGTGCGGTCGAAGAGAGGGAAGGCGGCGTCGAAGGCCCTGAGTACGTCATGTGTCATGCGTCCCAGCGTGCCTCAGTCCCGCTTCTGGTTCTCGTTGAACTCCTTCACCCACTTCATGTGCTGCCCGTAGTCGTCGGTGAACCGGGTGTCGCCCGGTTTTACGGTGACGAAGTAGAGCCAGGGGCCCTTGGCCGGGGAGGCGGTCGCCTTGAGGGCGTGGGGGCCCGGGTTGTTGATGGGGGTTGGGGGGAGGCCCTTGTGGCGGTAGGTGTTGTAGGGGGAGTCGAGGCGGGTGTCTGCGTGTGTGGTGGTGAGGGTGGAGCGGCCCAGCGCGTAGTTGATGGAGGAGTCCATCTGGAGGGGCATGCCGCGCTTGAGGCGGTTGTCTATGACCCGGGCGACCTTGGCCATGTCCTCGGGGGTGTCCGCCTCGGCCTGGACGATGCTGGCGATGGTGAGGGTCTCGTAACTGGTGGGGCCTCCACGCGAGAGGCGGTCGTGCGCCGTTCTGGCCATGGAGGTGACGAGCGAGGTCGGGGTGGTCTTGGCGCGTACGGGATACGTGGCGGGGAACAGGTAGCCCTCCGGGTTGCCCTTGGCCTCGGCCGGCAGCCTGAGGGCGCCCTTCTTCGCCGCACGTTCGGCGGCCCGCTTCGTGGTCCCCCCGGGAACGGAGAGCGCCTTGTCGGCCGCGGCGTAGACCTGCTTGGCACGCCAGCCCTCGGGGATCACGAGAGGCTCGGCCTGGCGGTCCTCGCGTAGGCGGAGCAGCAACACGGTGGCCGCTGCCGCGACGGCCACGGCGCACAGGAGGGTCGTCCCGACGATCCATCGCTTCCGCTTCGTGGTCATGAGGGGCACGCTAGCGGGCCCCCGTCGCGGGGTGCCCTTCCCGTACCTTCCCGTACCTCGCCGTGCTTCCCCGCACTTCTCCGCACCTCCCCCTGCTTCTCCGCGCCTCCCCGTACCTCTTCGGTCCCCGTACCTCTCCTGTGGCTCGGCAGCGGGCGGGAGTTCGCGGTTTCGAGGGGGCGTTCAACCCGTGGTCCCCGGCCCTCGTCCCCCGGCCCCCTTCAGGGGATGAGGACCACCTTTCCCGATGTGGCCCGCGTCTCCAGGGCGTGGTGCGCTGCCGCGGCCTTCGCCATGGGGAACGTGTGCACGAGCGGGTCCAGGACGCCCTTCGCGGCGAGGGTGAGGGACTCGGTCTCCAGTTCCCGCTTCTGGGCCATCATCCGCTGGGGGTCCAGCCCGCGTACGGTGATGCCCCGGGCGCTGAGGTCCTCCGCGATCGCCGCCTCCGTGGGCGCGGCGCCGGTGCGGGAGTCGGCGCCGGAGCCCGTGGCCGCCTCGTCGCCTGGCCGGTTTTCCACAGCGCCGTCGGGCTCCGTGAGCGGGCGGCTGTACGCGTAGCGCGTGCTGCCGGGGGCGAGCAGGGTGAGGGCTGCGCGGCCGGGGGTGGCGCCGGAGCCGTCGAAGAGGTGGCGTACGGGGTGTTCGCCGTATGCCTCGCGGACGCGGTCGGTCCAGTCGGGGCCGGTGTAGTCGACGGCGAGGTCAGCTCCCAGCTCGCGTACGAGCGCCGTCTTGGCCTCGCCGCCCGCCGCTCCGATGACGCGGGCGCCGTGGTGCTTCGCGTACTGGACCAGGAGTGCGCCCATGCCGCCGGCGGCTGACAGGACGAGGACGGTGTCGCCGGGTGCGATCTCCGCTTCGCGCAGTACGCCCATGACCGTACGGCCCGTACCGATCATGGCGACAGCTGCCGGGAGGCCGAGCTGGTCGGGAACGGGCTGGAGTGCGGCGGCGTCGGCGACGGCGACCGAGGCGTAGCCGCCGGGCACCATGCCGAGGTGGACGGCGACGCGGCGCCGGAGCCAGTCGGGGCTCGTGCCCTCGCCGAGTGCGTCGACGGTGCCGGCGACCTCGCGGCCCGGGATGGTGGGCAGTTCGGGCAGGGCCATGGGGCCGCCGGTCACGCCCGCACGGATGACGGTGTCGAGGACGTGGACGCCGGCAGCCTCGACGGCGATACGGACCTGGCCGGGGGCCGGGGCGGGGTCGGGGACCTCCTCGTAGGTGAGGTTTCCGGCCGGACCGAAGGCGTGCAGGCGGACGGCGTGCATGGGCGCTCCTGACGCTCGTGGGATGGGGTGCGGAGGCCATCCTGTTAGTTCAAGTGAGGTTCAAGTCAAGGGTTCTGGCCAGATCTCGCTGCCGGGGCGATGTCAGTGGCTCCGTGCAGGATGAGGGGATGGCGAAGTCGAAGTCGGTGGAGCGCGAGGCGCGGCGTCCGGAGATCAACCTGCCGGAGCTGCGTACGTACGAGGGTCAGGGGTTGGAGCCCGACGGGGATTACGACGGTCTGCGGTTCGAGGACCTGGACCTGGGCGGGGAGGACGGGGCGGGGGCCACTTTCCTGGACTGCGGGATCTATCGCTGCGCGCTGGGCGAGACCGCTCTCGGGCGGGCGCGGATGCTCGACTCGGTGCTGGAGGGGGTCTCGGGTGTCGGCACCCGGATGGAGAACTGCGAGCTGCGGGACGTGGAGCTGAGGGACGCGCGGCTCGGCGGTACGCAGATGCACGGGGCACGGCTCAACAGGGTGCTGGTGCGCGGCGGGAAGATCGACTTCCTGAATCTCCGTCAGGCGAAGCTGACGGATGTGACCTTCGAGGGCTGTGTGCTGGTCGAGCCGGACTTCGGGGGCGCGCGTCTTGAACGGGTCACGTTCAGGGACTGCGTGCTGCGGCGCGCTGAGCTGCACCAGGCGCAGCTGAAGGACGTGGACCTGCGCGGTGTGACGGAGCTGGACATCGCGACGGGCCTCGACCGGCTGGCGGGCGCCGTGATCAGCCCGGACCAACTGATGGAGCTGGCTCCCGCGTTCGCGGCGCAGATCGGGGTGCGCGTGGAGGGGTGACCGGACCGGACCGGACGAGGGGAGGGGAGGGGAGGGGCTGGGGTGGGGAAGGGGTTGCGGGGCTCTCGTGGGCCTCTCGCGAGCGGACGTGAACGAACATGTGCGGACGGCCTTCCAGCAGAGCTGAACACGGTCGTACGGTGAAGCGCTAAAACTGTCGCGTACATGGCGATGGATCGGTTGAGCGAGGAGAGGAACGGACCATGCGCCCCACCGTGTTACGCCGTGCCACCCGCAAGAGACTGGTCAGCGCGCTCGGGACAGCGCTGCTGTGCGGCGCCGGACTCGCGGCCCCCGCTTCGGCGGCGAATTCCGTTCCGGGGACGGATTCCGTTCCGGCGGCGAATCCCGCCGCGGTGACGAATCCCGTTCCGGTGGTGAACCCGGAAACGGCGGCGACCCCCGCCGCGGGGAGCCCGCAAGCCGACCGGCAGGCGGCGCCGCACGCTCCCGGGGACGGCCTGGCGCTCACGCCGCCGATGGGGTTCAACAACTGGAACTCCACAGGCTGTGGGCCCGAGTTCAACGAGGAGATGGTCAAGGGGATCGCGGACATCTTCGTCGAGAAGGGCCTCAAGGACGCGGGGTACGAGTACGTCAACCTCGACGACTGCTGGGCGGAGCCCCAGCGTGACGGGGACGGCAAGCTGGTTCCGCACCACGAGCGGTTCCCCAGCGGGATCAAGGCCGTCGCCGACTACGTGCACGACAAGGGCCTGAAGCTCGGCATCTACACCAGCGCCGGCACCCACACCTGCAACAACTCCCCGGGGATGCCCGGCGCGCTCGGGCACGAGGAGAGCGACGCGCGGCAGTTCGCCGACTGGGGCGTCGACTACCTCAAGTACGACAACTGCAACAACCAGGGTGTGCCCGCGCGGGAGCGGTACGAGACGATGCGCGCCGCGCTGGAGAAGACGGGCCGGGACATCGTCTACAGCATCTGCGAGTGGGGCGAGAACAAGCCATGGGAGTGGGCGGCCGGCGTCGGTCACCTGTGGCGTACTACCGGGGACATCGCCGACAACTGGGGCAGCATGCTCGGGATCATGAAGCAGAACCTGCCGCTCGCGCCGTACGCGGGCCCCGGGCACTGGAACGACCCGGACATGCTGGAGGTCGGCAACGGCGGCATGACCGACACGGAGTACCGCACCCACTTCTCGATGTGGTCGGTGATGGCGGCGCCGCTGCTCATCGGCTCCGACCTGCGCGAGGCGGACGGCGCGACGCTGGAGATCCTCGGGAACAAGGAGGTCGTCGCCGTCGACCAGGACGCCCTCGGAAAGCAGGGCGAGGTCGTCTCGCAGGACGGCGGGCGCTGGGTCGTCAGCAAGGAGATGGCGGACGGCAGCCGCGCCGTCGCGCTCTTCAACGAGACGGGTCAGGAGCAGTCCATCGCCACCACCGCGACCGAGGCCGGTCTGCCACAGGCCGACTCGTACGACGTGCGGGACCTGTGGAAGCACCAGGACAGCACGTCGACCGGTGAGATATCCGCGACCGTGCCCGCGCACGGCACGGTCCTCGTCCGCGTCGGCCCGGCGGAGTGAGCGCGCCCGCGCGCGGGGCGAGCGCGGCGGACGGGGCTCTGAGGGCGGAGTGAGCGGGGCTTTGAAGGTGGAGTGAGCGGGGCTTGAGGGGCTTCGGGCCCGGAACCCCTTGGGCAGCCGGGCTCCCGGTGCGCCGAGCACCGCGTTCACCGGAGGCTCCGGAGGGGCTCAGGCGTGGCTCAGGAGAGGTAGCCCTCCACCTCGGGGGAGGGGCGCGGGGAGGCGTCGGCGGGGTTCTCGCCGGCGTCGCGCTTCGCGCGGCGCTGGCGGAGCAGGTCCCAGCACTGGTCCAGCTCCCGTTCGAGGCCGCGCAGTGCCTCGTGCTCCTCCGACGTGGAGAGGTCGCCCTTCGCGAGCTGCCGGCGCAGCATGTGCTCGTCCTCGATGAGCTGCTTCACGCGAGCGAGGATCTGCTCCTCGGCCTGCTGCTCGCGGCGTTCGTCCTGCGGCTGGCCCATGGGGTCCCACCTTCTCTCAGGTCGCTCTTCCCACCCTATGAACAGGGGCCGGGAGACGCGATGCGGCGGACCGCCTTTGCGGGCCGGGTTCAGACGCGGGGGAAGCGGGCCGTGAGGGCCCAGAGTGCGGGGTTGTCGGCCAGGCCGTCGTGCATGTCGGTGAGGTCCGCGATCAGGTCGTGCAGGAAGTCGCGGGACTCGCGGCGCAGCTCGGTGAACGGGAAGGAGAGGGGGCGCTCTGTCTCGCGCGACCAGTCTGCGGTGATCTCCACCCAGCCGAAGCGGCGGGTGAAGCGCAGCAGGTCGGCCGACTCGGTGAAGTCGAGTTCGGTGCGGTGCGGTCCGGGTGACCTGCTGCCGAGCGGGTCCCGGTCGAGCTGCTCGGCGATGTCGCAGAGCGCCCACGCGAAGTCCAGGACGGGGACCCAGCCCCAGGCCGTGGCCAGCTCGCGGTCTTCGGTGGTGTCGGCGAGGTAGACGTCGCCGCTGAACAGGTCGTGGCGCAGGGCCCGTACGTCCGCCGTCCTGTAATCCGTCTGCGGGGGGTCGGGAAAACGATGGGAGAGGGCGTAGCCGATATCGAGCACGGGGCGATGGTGTCACGCCGGGGTGGTGCTCCCTCCGCCGAGGGAGCACCACTCCCGCACCGTGCGTGCCGGAACTCAGCCCCGCACCGTGCGTGCCGGAACTTGGCCCCGCACCGTGCGTGCCGGAACTTGGCCCCGCACCGTGCGTGCGGGGACGTCAGCAGCGCCGTGCGTGGACTCAGACGTTGACGCCGAAGTCCTGGGCGATGCCGACGAGGCCCGAGGCGTACCCCTGGCCGACGGCGCGGAACTTCCACTCGGCACCGCTGCGGTACAGCTCACCGAAGACCATGGCGGTCTCGGTGGCGGCGTCCTCGCTCAGGTCGTAGCGGGCGATCTCGGCGTCGCCGGCCTGGTTGATGATGCGGATGAAGGCGTTCCGCACCTGGCCGAAGTTCTGGCTGCGGGTTTCGGCGTCGTAGATCGAGACCGGGAAGACGATCTTGTCGATCTCGGCGGGCAGCGCGGCCAGGTTGACCTTGATCTGCTCGTCGTCACCCTCGCCCTCGCCGGTGACGTTGTCACCGGTGTGGACGATCGACTGGTCCGGGGTCGCCTTGTTGTTGAAGAAGATGAAGTGCTGGTCGGAGTAGACCTTGCCTTCGGCGGTCACCGCGATGGCGCTCGCGTCCAGGTCGAAGTCCGTGCCGGTGGTGGTGCGGACGTCCCAGCCGAGGCCGACCGTGACGGCGGTCAGGCCCGGTGCCTCCTTGGTGAGCGAGACGTTGCCGCCCTTGGACAGGCTTACAGCCATGGGGGTGCCCTTCTGTTGCGATCTGTGGATCTGTAGGAAATCTCCGAGAGACCAGTCGCGGGGCCGACGGTCGGCCGACGGCCCCACACACTCCACAACGCAGTCGGGGGACGACCGGGTTCCAGCTTTCTTTGCCTTCTTTACGTTCATCGCGCGCACGCGCGTCCGTGAACGCGTCCGTAAAAGCGGATGACGCGGGCGCCGGAAGCCCTGACCATGGAACCCATGCCCGGTCCCTATTTCATTCGCGGCTCGGTCTCCCTGCCGGAGGCCGAGCTGACGTGGCGTTTCTCGCGCTCGTCCGGGCCCGGTGGACAGCATGTGAACACCAGCGACAGCCAGGCGGAGCTGCGCTTCGATCTCGCGAAGACCGAGGCGCTGCCCGAGGTGTGGAAGCGGCGCGCGCTGGAGCGCCTCGCGGGCCGTCTGGTGGACGGCGTCCTGGTCGTACGGGCGAGTGAGCACCGCTCGCAGTGGCGCAACCGTGAGACGGCCGCCGTCCGGATGGCCACACTGCTCGCGGAAGCGACGGCTCCGCCCCCTCCGCCCCGCCGCAAGAAGAAGATCCCCCGCGGCATCAACGAGCGCCGGCTCCGGCAGAAGAAGCAGCGCAGCGACATCAAGCGGGGCCGTACGGGCCGCAGTTGGGACTGAGCGCGCCGTACGCCGTAAGCCGTACGTGAGGGGCACCGTGTCTCTGGGCCGCATCCAACTTTGACCGCATTGAGCTTCGGCCGGGTCGAGCTTTGACCGGATCGAGCTTTGACTGCGTTGAGCTTCGGCCGCATCAAGCTTTGACCGGATCGAGCTTCGGCCGCATCGAGTTTCGGTCAGATTGCGGGGCTCAGCCCAGGGAGCGGTAACGACCGCCGTAGTACAGCAGCGGGCCGCCCTCGCCCTGGGTGAGGTGGGTGGCGAGGACGCGGCCGATGACCAGCGTGTGGTCCCCCGCCGTGACCCGCTGCTCGGTGCGGCACTCGACGGCGGCGAGCGCCCCGTCGACCAGGGCGGCCCCCGTCGTGGCTCCGTGTGAATGCGGGAGTTCCTGGAAAAGGAGCCGGTCGCTGAGCCGCCCCTTCATAGCGAAGCGACCGGCGGTCTGGCGTTGTCCGTCGGTGAGCAGCGAGACCGCCCACTGGTCCTGCCTGGCCAGCAACTCGTCCATGCGCGAGTCGTTGCGGAGGCTGATCAGCGCCAGTGGTGGTTCGAGGGAGACGGACATGAAGGCCGTGGCCGTCATGCCGACGTCGTCGCCGTGCGCTCCCTCCTCCGGGTCGTGCGCGGTCACGAGCACCACACCCGCTGCCAGACGTGCCATCGCGGCACGGAACTCCTCATCACTCACCCCATCAGCATGGGGCATCCGGCGGGGCGGCTGGCTCATCTGCTGCTGCACTGCTTGGGACACGTGTATACGCTAACGATCTCCGCGCGGGGGGCGCATCGGCCTCCGGGACCAGGCTGGGACTAGGACCAGCGGCCGTAGGAGTGCGGGTCGAGGGGTGGGGAACCGCTCCCATCCCGCTCCCTCCCGGCTTCCACCTGCGCGGTACGGGGACGGGGCGAGGGCGGCACGCGCCGCAGTCAACTGGTCGCACACTGTTGTGACTTGAGTCACAGAGGGCATTAATTGTTGACCCTGTGTACCGGGTGAACAGCTCGCTGTGATTCAGTGGCCGTGACAGTCGGACAGCGAAGTCCCGCGAGCACCTGGAGTTGACGTACAAGGCTCAGGGGGAGGGCGATGGAAACCGAGTCGGAGCCCTATGTCCGCCTCGCCAGTCTGCGTCAGCTGCACCACGTCGTGGCGCAGCTCAACACCGCACGCAGCCTCGCCGACACGCTCCAGACCGTGGCCGACGGGGTGGTCGAGGGACTCGGCTTCGAGATCGCCGCTGTGAATCTGGTGCGCGCCGACGGTGACCTCGTCGTCGCCGCCGTCGCGGGCAGCCCGGCGGCCGAGGCGATGATGGCGGGCCGGGTCGGCTCCCGTATCTCCTGGGAGCGGCGGTTGGCGATGGGGGAGCAGTGGGGAGTGCTCCGCTTCATCCCGTACACCGAGGGCTGGGTGCTCGACGACGACGATGTGCCCCAGTGGCACACGGCGGGACCCGCGCCGCGCTTCAATGACGAGTGGCATCCGATGGACCGCCTCTTCGCGCCGCTCTACGCCTCCGACGGTGAGCTGCTGGGCGTGGTCTCCGTCGACAGGCCCCGCAACGGACGCCGCCCCGGCGCATGGGGCTGCGAAGCGCTCCAGATGTACACCTCGCAGGCCGCCATCGCGATCAGTAACGCACGGCTGCGGTCGAACATGCAGCGGGCGCTGGTGCGCCTGGAGCGGGAGCAGCAGGCGCTGCGCGCGAGCGAGGAGAGCTTCCGGCAGGCGTTCGAGTACGCGCCCAGCGGTATGGCCGTCGCCGAGATGGGCGGGGACCAGCACGGACGGCTGCTGCGGATCAACGACGCGCTGTGCAGGCTGCTCGGCCGGCCGGCTTCCGCGATGCGCCGCTACTCCTTCTCCGACCTCGTGCACCCCGAGGACATCGGCACCCTGCTGCGCACCTCAGCCGAGGGCGGCAGGGCCGAGCTGCGGCTGGCCCGGCGGGACGGCTCGTTCGTCTGGGTCTCGCTGCGCAACTCCGTGGTCGCCGATGTGGCGGACGGGCCTCGCTATCTGCTCACGCACGTCGAGGACATCGAGGAGCGCAAGCGGCACGAGCTGCAGCTCGCGCACCGTGCGAGCCATGACTCACTGACCGGGCTGCCCAACAGCGCCGAGCTGCGCGCGCGGCTCAACAGCAGGCTCTGCCCGCTGCCCGCCAGGGGCGTGGGCGGCGGGGCGGCGGCGGGCGTGGCCCGTATCGAGCCCGACGGGCACGGCTACGGCCGGGAGTACGACAGCTTCGTGGACTTCGACGGGCTCGGAGACATGGCTGCCGGAGCGGGACCGGGACCTGCGGAGTCCGGGCAGCTGACCGGTATCCACGGCGGCCCCGGCCAGTTGCCCGGCGTCCCGGGTGACCAGGGCTCCGGAGGGGTGCCGGGGCAGCCCGGCGGCCCCGGAGTGCGCGACCACCATGTGCACGCGGTGCCGCCCGAGGGCGACGGGCCCGGGGAGAAGGGGCTCGCCGTCCTCTTCTGTGACCTGGACGGGTTCAAGTCGATCAACGACCGTTACGGGCACCACTGCGGTGACGCGGTCCTCGTCGAGGTCGCGCGCCGGCTCTCGGCCGGGGTCAGGGACAACGACACGGTGGCCCGGATGGGCGGCGACGAGTTCGTGGTGCTGGCCGACGGGCTGGGCCCTGCCGAGGCCCAGGATCTTGCGGTGCGGCTGCGGAATGCGATCATCCCCCCGATCCGGGTCGATGGCCGGGGCGTCCGGGTGGGCGCCAGTTTCGGCATCGGCTGGGCGGGCTGCGGTATGACGGCCGAAGAGGTCCTGCAATCCGCTGACCAGCGGATGTATGTGGAGAAGCGGTCACGGGCCAAGGGCCAGCGCCGGGCAGGGTAGCTCCGCGTGCAGCGATCCGCTACGACCGCAACAAGTGGTTCGCCCAGGAGAGGTAGGCTCGCCCGGATACCTGACGCAGTAGGGAGTGAAGGGGATGACCGCCGAGAACAACGGCAACGGCGCTGCGCCGGAGGGCGGCGAGGACGACCCGTTCGCCTATCTCTACCGGCAGGAGGGCGGCGACGGTGCCGCACAGGCACCGACCCAGCAGCCCGGCGTCCCCCGTCGTTCGTACAACCAGGTACGCGCGGTCGGCGAGCGGCAGTACGGCTACGGCTATCCGCAGCAGCGCCCGCAGCAGCAGCCCCCGCCGCCGCCGAACCAGCAGCCCAGCGCGCACTACGCCGCACCCGAGACGGTGCCGGGCGGACGCGCGGCGGCGCGGCAGGGAGCGGGCGGCAGAGACGGCTACGGCCGCGGGGGCCGTAGCCGTACCGGATTGCTGGTCGGCGCCATCGCCGTTGTCGCCGCCGTGGTCATCGGCATCGGTGCCGCGATCATCTTCAACAAGGACAACGGCGCGAACGCGGCCGAGGGCAAGGACGACGACACCTCCCAGCAGGCCGGCGACAAGAACGGGGACAAGGGCGGCAAGGACCCCAAGCCCGACAAGGACAAGCCGGCGCCCAAGACTCCGCCCAAGGAGGACGCGGCCAGCCTCACGCTCGGTGGAGGGGCGACGGCGTCCAAGGACGTCCCCAACGCCAAGGGCAGGGGCGGCGCCTACGTCGGCGGCCTCAACCAGCCCGGCGCCTCGGCGACGTGGGAGCTGAAGGACGTGCCGCAGGGCGGCAAGTACACCCTGCATGTGCGCTACGGCGTACCCGGCGAGGACGCCGACGCCACGCTCACCGTCAACGGCGAGGCCCAGGACCGTCCGCTCCGGATGAAGAACTGGGCCGGCGCCAAGAAGGGTGACTGGGCGAAGGGTTGGGCGACCACGTGGTCCAACATCCAGCTCACCAAGGGCGAGAACAGCATCAAGATCTCCTGCGAGGACGGCAACCAGTGCAACGCCAACCTCGACCAGGTCAGGCTCGAACGCGGCTGGAAGTAGCGCTGAGCTGGGGTTCCTTGACGCCCTCTGCAACGGACACCTAGTTTTGCGGACGCAGTGATCCGTACGTGGACGTGTTTTTGGGGGAGTCCCGGTGCAGAGGAAGTTCACCGTGCTGGGTGCCGCGACTGCCGCGGGCACCCTGGCCCTGACCCTGGCGGGCCCGGCCCAGGCGGCACCCCAGTACATCGGGTGCCGCACCGCGGGAGCCAACGGCGGCGCGAGTTTCGACTTCGGCGGTGCGACCGACAAGATCAGCGTCGAGTTGAACGCACAGGACGACAAGAAGGGTGACGGCGCCCACGCGCGGGTGCGGCTGGTCACCAAGGACGTCAACGGCAAGAAGAAGTACTGGCGTTGGCGCTCGAACGCGTCCAGCGCTCCCAAGTACTGGAAGACCACGGCGAAGAACGACTCCGGCATCTTCGATGTCGGCGTACAGGCAGCTCGTTACCAGGGCAACGAGCTGAAGAACTACTGCACGGACTGGATGTAACCCGCAGCTCTGCGCCCCGACGGGGCGCGGGGAACTGCGCGATCGGCCACGGTGGGCCGGCGGTCCGCGACGCGCGTTCAGGGGCAGCCTCTCGGTGCGCGTACCCCGCGTGGGGGCTGCGCTTGCCAGCCCTGCGCCTCTGGCGCAGACCTCCCAAGCGAGGTGTGCCCCCGAAGGGGCGCGGGGAACTGCGCGATCGGCCACGGCGGGCCGGTAGCCCGCGACGCGCGTTCAGGGGCAGCCTCTCGGTGCGCGTACCCCGCGTGAGGGCTGCGCTTGCCAGCCCTGCGCCTCTGGCGCAGACCTCCCAAGCGAGGCGAAGCGAGGCGAGGCGAGGCGGGGGGGGCGAAGCACACACGGGGGCACACCGGGGCCGGTGTCGTAAGGGCCAGGCGCGAGCCGTTACGGCGTGGTGAGGGGTTTTACGCGGACTTCCGGCAGCAGCCGTGCATACGTCTCCGTGTCGAACTCGCCCGCAGCGTGTGCCCGTACGGTCGCCGCCGAGAGTGCGACGGCGCGAGCCAGCCGGTCGGGCCACGGCAGGCCCTCGGAGAGGCCGGACAGCAGGCCGGCGACGGCCGAGTCGCCCGCGCCTGTCGGGTTGCCCGACAGCCGCTCGGGTACGGCGGCGCTCCACGCGCCGTCCTGGGTGACCAGCAGCATCCCGTCCTCGCCGAGCGAGGCGGCAACGGCGCGGGAGCCGCGCCGCTGGGCCGCGCGCGCCGCGCGCAGCGGTTCCGTTGTGCCGGTGATCCCGGCCAGCTCGTGCGCGTTGGGCTTCACCATGTCCGGCCTGGCCGCGATCCCGCGCCGCAGCGGCTCGCCGCTGGTGTCGAGCAGCACCGGCACCCCCGCCGTACGGGCTTCGCGTACGAGCGCCGCGTACGCGCCGACGGGTACGCCGGGCGGCAGGCTGCCGCACAGCGCCACCGCCTCCGTGCGCTCGCCCGACGGCGCGGGACCTGCGTGCAGCAGCTCGCGGTACGTACCGAGGAAGGTCTCCCACTCCTCGGCCGAGATGTGCGGGCCCGGCTCGTTGAGCTGGGTGGTGTCGCCGCTGCCCTCGTCCACGACGCCGACGGTGCGCCGGGTGCGCCCGGCGACGGGCACCAGCGCGTCGGTCACCCCGGGGGTCTGGGCGAGCAGGCCGCGCAGCTCGCGGCCCGTGTCGCCCCCGGTGAAGCCCGTCGCCGTGGTGGCGAGGCCGAGGGCGGCGAGCACCCGGGAGACGTTGAGGCCCTTGCCACCCGGCCGCTCGATCACCTCGCGTACCCGGTGCGAGCTGTGCGGCGTGAGACTGGGCACGCGGTAGGTGAGATCGACCGCGGCATTGAGCGTGACGGTCAGAATCACTCGCTCACACCACCCTCACCGATGTAACGGGCATGACGGACATGACGGACTCACAGGTCTACGGGTCCCACGGGAGTTCCCGCGGAGTCCCGAGGGACGCGTGAGCGATCATGCCACTGGAGGCGCCGACGGGCGACCCCCCGGGCCGATACGGGCAGCTCAGGCCCCCTGCGGAGCCACCACCCACTCCCCGCGCCGCATGACGCCCCGCAGCATGAACTCGCCGTCCAGCACGACCAGGTCCGCGTACTTGCCGGGCTCCAGCGAGCCCACTTCGCTGTCCACGCCCAGCAGCCGTGCCGGGTTCGCCGAGAGGGCGCTGACCACGTCGCCGACCGGCAGCCGGTCGACGGTCACCGCGCGCCGGAACGCCTGGTCCAGGGTGAGCGTCGAGCCGGCGATGGAGCCGCCCTCGACCAGTCGGGCGACGCCGTCGCGTACGTCGACCTCCAGGCCGCCGAGCGGATAGCGGCCGTCGCCCACACCGGCGGCGCCCATCGCGTCGGTGATGAACGCCACGCGCGCCGCGCCCGCCCTGTGGAACGCCAACTCCACGACGGCCGGGTGCAGATGGGCGCCGTCGTTGATCAGCTCGACGGTGATGCGCTCGTCCTCCAGCAGCGCTGCCACGGGGCCGGGGGCGCGGTGGCCCAGCGGCGGCATGGCGTTGAAGAGGTGCGTGGCGACGGTCGCGCCCGCCTCGATGGCCTCGTGGGTGTCCTCGTACGTGCCGTCGGTGTGTCCGACGGCGGCGATGACACCGTTGTCGGCGAGCAGCCTTACGGACTCCAGGCCGCCGGGGCGCTCGGGTGCGAGGGTCATCATCTTCGCCGTACCGCGTGCCGCGTCGAGCAGCTTGCGTACGTCGGCGGGGTCGGGGTCGCGCAGCAGCGACGGCTCGTGCGCGCCGCGCCGCTCGCAGGAGATGAAGGGTCCCTCGAAGTGGACGCCCGCCAGCTCGCCCTGCTCGGCGAGTTCGCTGAGCGCGCCCGCCTGCCGGGAGAGGTCGTCCAGGTCACCTGTGACGGTCGAGGCGACCATGGTCGTCGTTCCGTGCAGGCGGTGTGTCGCGATGGCCGTCATCGCCTCGTCGTGCGTACCGGCCGAGAAGGACGCGCCGCCCCCGCCGTGCACATGCATGTCGACGAAGCCCGGCACGATCCAGTGCCCGGTCAGATCCAGCGTGTTGTCCCCCTCGCCGGGTGCGCCCGGGACGATCCTGCGGTCCTCGACCGTCAGCGCCGTGTCCTCCCGCACACCTCCCGGCAGCACGACCTTGGCACCGGTCAGCACTGTTCGCTTGCTCATCGGCTCGCAACCTCCGCGGAGAGAAGATCCCAGGCGAGAAGTCCCGCGCCCAGGCAACCTGCGGCGTCCCCGAGTGCCGCAGGCACGATTGCCGGGAGTGGCTGGAAGGTGACCTTCTCGCGTACCGCCTCCCGGAGCGGAACGAAGAGGGTGTCGCCCGCCTCGGCGAGGCCGCCGCCGATGATCAGTGTGCGCGGGTCGAGCAGCGTGAGGCCCGTGACGAGGCCGGTGGCGAGCGCGTCGACGGCGTTCCGCCACACCTCGCGGGCGCGCGGGTCACCGGACTCGACGGCCTTGGCCGCGTCGGCGGAGGTGGCCTGCGGGTCGCCGCACGCCTCGGCCCAGGCGAGGCCCACGGCCGATGCCGAGGCCAGCCGCTCCAGGCAGCCGCGCTGCCCGCACTCGCACGGGGGCCCGTCGGGGCGTACGACGATGTGGCCGATCTCGCCGGCGCTGCCGTGCGCGCCCGGTTCCACGGTCTTTCCGATGCCGATGGCGCCGGCGATGCCGGTGCCGAGAGGGACGAACAGATAGCGGTCGACGCCCTCGCCCGCGCCGATCCTGCCCTCGGCCAGCCCGCCAGCCCGCACGTCGTGGCCGAGCGCCACGGGGAGCGGGGGCAGACCGGCGGGGCGGTCCTCGCCGAGCCGTTCGCGCAGCAGTCTGCGCATGGGTACGTCGCTCCAGCCGAGGTTCGAGGAGTAGACGGCGATGCCGTGTTCCTCGTCGATGACCCCTGGCACGGCGACGCCGGCGGCCAGTGGTTCGGCGCCGTACCGCTGGACGCCGAAGGCGCGCAGCTCGGCGGCGAAGTCGAGGATGCCCTGGATCACGGCCTCGGGTCCGCGTTCGCGCTCGGTGGGGCGGCGGGTCTCGTACAGCAGCGTGTGGTCGGACCCGACGAGGGCGGCCTTCATCCCCGTGCCGCCGACATCGAGGGCGATGACGTACTGCGCGGTGCGTACGGTCGTGGGCTCATCACGGTTACTCACGGGGCACAGTCTCCCGCGAGACCACGAAAAAGGTCTAGTCCACTAGGGGGGATCTTCTTCCCTCCCGGCGTCTCCCGGCCGCGCGGAGAGGGGCTGAAGGGGGTGCGGGACACGTACGGGGGAGGGGTTTGTCCGGACGCGGACAGCTTTGGGAGATTCCGAAAGGAGTCCAAGTCGAATCCGTACCGCTATCACCTTTGGTGTAGACCTTATAGCTCG
The DNA here is from genome assembly GCF_028657195.3 of Streptomyces iconiensis. Taxonomy (GTDB): domain Bacteria; phylum Actinomycetota; class Actinomycetes; order Streptomycetales; family Streptomycetaceae; genus Streptomyces; species Streptomyces iconiensis. The sequence goes on along the minus strand of NZ_JANCPR020000067.1, from coordinate 18,679 downwards.
CACGGCGGGACACTCGCCCGGCACCGGACGGTGCGGGGCACGCGCCATCCGCTGCCGGACGGCACACGGCGGGGCTCTGAGGGGTAGTGGGGATGATGGAAAGACGGCGATTCCTGGGCATGGCCGCCACCGGTCTGGCAGGCGCAACCGGGATGACGGCGCTCTCGGGCTGCGGAGACGGCTCGGGCTCGGGCAAGGTCACCCTGAAGCTGGTGGCGGCCGACTACGGCGACCCGGGCGGCAACAACAGCTCCCAGACGTACTGGGAGTCCCTCGCCGACGCCTTCACCAAGAAGAACCCCGACATCTCCGTCGACGTCGCCGTCCACAGCTGGAGCGAGGTCGACAAGAAGGTCGCCGACATGGTCGCGGCCGATGAGCCCCCGGACGTCGCCCAGATCGGGGCCTACGCCGACTACGCGTCACAGGGCAGGCTCTACAAGGTCAGCGAACTCCTCTCCATCCCCGTACAGGCCGACTTCCTCGTCCGGCTCGCCGAGGCGGGCGAGGTGCAGCGCGTGCAGTACGGGCTGCCCTTCGTCTCCAGCACCCGGCTGCTCTTCTACAACAAGAACCTCTTCAGCGACGCCGGCCTCGACCCCGAGTCGCCGCCCGAGACCTGGGAGGAGCTGAAGGCCGCGGCCCTCGCCCTCAAGAAGGCGGGCGTGGAGATCCCCTACGGCCTTCCCCTCGGACCTGAGGAGGCGCCGGCCGAGACCATGATGTGGATGCTCAGCGGCGGCGGCTCGTACGTCGACAACGTCGGCAACTACACCATCAACTCCGCCGCCAACGTCCGTACGTTCACCTGGATACGGGACAACCTCGTCACCCCGGGGTTCACCGGCACCAACCCGGCGCGTACCGACAGGCAGGAGCTGTTCGACGCCTTCGGACGCGGCGATGTCGGCATGCTCAACGGTCACCCCACCCTCATGCAGCAGGCCGAGCGGCGCAGCGTCAGCTACGGCACCGGCAAGATCCCCGGCAAGGGCGGGCCCTCCGAGTCCAACCTCGGCGTCGCCGACTGGATGATGGCCTTCCGCGCCAACGGGAACAGGGAACAGGCGGGCAAGTTCCTCGACTTCGTCTACCGCGAGACGAACCACTACGCCTTCGCCTCCCGCTACGACCTCATGCCCGTCACCACCTCGGCGACCACCCGCATGCGGGAGGACCGGCGGCACAAGAAGCTGTGGCGCTTCCTCGACCAGCTCGACACCGCGCAGTTCTACCCCGTCGGCAAGGTCTCCTGGGCGGGCACCAGCGCCGCGATCAAGAAGAACGTCGGCGAGGCCGTCACCAGGGGCGGCGACCCCAAGAGCGTTCTCAACGGGCTCCAGCGCAAGGCCGAGGCCGAGGAGAAGGCCACCAGTTCGCCGTCGAAGTGAGCGGTTGACCAGGTGAACGGGGCGCGGCGCGGCGAGCGAGTAGCGTGGAGAGATGAGCGAGCACAGCGCCGACACGGTCCGCAGTGAGCATGCGCCCGAGGACGCTTCCGAACCTGCTTCCGAGCCCGCTTCTGAGGGCGCTTCCGAACCTGCTTCCGAGCCCGCTTCTGAGGATGCGTCCGAGTCCGCTTCCGAGGACACGGAGACGCCCCTGCCGCCGGAGTACGCGGAGGTGGCTGGGGCCGGCCGTTCGGAGGCGCCCGGGACCGACCGGGCGGAGACACCCGGGCTCGACGAGACCGACAGGGCCGTGCTGGCGTTCGCCGCGCGCGGCTGGTCCTCGCCCGGCGCCCGCGAGCGGGCCATACGGGAACGGCTCGACATGTCGCCCACCCGCTACTTCCAGCTGCTCAACGCGCTGCTCGACGACGTGCACGCGCTCGCGTACGACCCGGTCACCGTCAACAGGCTGCGCCGCGAGCGACAGGAACGGCGCGATCGCACGCGCTAGGGTGCGCGGCATGCCGCTGCCTGAACCAGCCACCGAAGCCGGACGGGAAGGGCTCGCCGCCCTCCTCACCGACCCCGGGCGCGCGGTGCTCGCGCTCGACTTCGACGGCACCCTCGCGCCCATCGTCGCCGACCCCCGGCAGGCCCGCTCCCACCCGCGCGCCGTGCCCGCGCTCTCCCGGCTCGCGCCCCGGCTGCGCGCCGTCGCCGTCATCACGGGCCGGCCGGCGGCCGACGCCGTGCGGTACGGCGGTTTCGAGGGCGCCGAAGGACTGGACCACCTGACTGTGCTCGGTGCCTACGGTGCCGAGAGCTGGCGGGCGCCCGACGGCGCCGTGCGCGCCGAGGAACCGCCGCCGGGCGTCGCGGCCGTACGCGCCGAACTGCCCGCGCTGCTGGACGGCTTGGGCGTTCCCGAGGGCACCTGGACCGAGGACAAGGGCCGCGCCCTGGCCGTCCATACCCGCCGTACCGCCTCGCCCGAGGCGGCCTTCTCGCTGCTGCGGGGCCCGCTGGGCGACCTCGCCGCGCGCCATGGGCTGGTCGTCGAGCCGGGCCGGATGGTCCTCGAACTGAGGCCGCCTGGCGCCGACAAGGGCGGCGCGCTCGACGACTTCGTCCGTGAGACGGACGCCGGGGCCGTCGTGTACGCGGGCGACGACCTCGGTGACCTGGCCGCCTACGACACGGTCGAGGCCCTGCGGGGCAAGGGCGTGCCCGGCCTGCTGGTGTGCAGCGGCGCCGAGGGCACCGGCGAGTCCGTACCCCGCCTCGCCGAGCGCGCCGACCTGCTGGTGCCGGGCCCCGAAGGCGTGGCGGCGCTCCTGGAGTCCCTGGCCGAGGCCCTGGACTGAGCGCTGCCCGGCGGAGTGACCGGCGCACAGCGGACCGAGCCTGCTCAGCCCGCGGTGCGCCTTCCGCCGGGCCCCTCAGCGCGGGGCTTCGACGTCGGGCGCCTCAGCGCGGGGCTTCGACGCTGTGCGCTTCGGAGTTGTGCGCTTCAGCGCAGGGCTTCGAGCTGCTGGAGGAGCCAGCGGGCCGGGGGGAGTGCTGTCGCGGTGGCGGAGAGGCGCTTGGTGCGGTCGAGCCGTTCGGCCGGATCGAGTTCCAGGCCCGTCCGGAGCGCCTCGGCCGTTGCCACGACGTCGAAGGGGTTCACCACGAGCGCGTCCTCAGCCATCTCCTCGTACGCCCCGGCCTCCCGTGACAGCACCAGCGCGCAGCCGTCGTCGGAGACCACGGGGATCTCCTTCGCCACGAGGTTCATCCCGTCGCGGATCGGGTTGACCAGCGCCACGTCGGCCAGTCTGTAGGCGGCAAGTGAGCGTGCGAAATCGTCCTTGACGTGCAGGAGGACCGGCGTCCAAGTGGCCGTGGCGAAGGCCGAGTTGATCTCCTCCGCGACGCGCTGCACCTCCGCCGTGTAGTCGCGGTACACGGCGAGGTCCTGCCGGGAGGGGTAGGCGAAGGCGAGATGGACCACGCGCTCGCGCCACTCGGGACGGTCGGAGAGCAGGCGGCGGTAGGCGTGCAGTCCGCGCACGATGTTCTTGGACAGCTCGGTGCGGTCCACCCGTACGACGGTGCGGCGCGGGCTTCCGTCGGGGGCCGTGCCGATCTGCTCGCACAACTGGCCCATGCGTTCCGCCACATCGTCGCGGTGCGCACGCTCGCGCAGGAAGTCGGCGTCGGCGCCCAGGGGATGCACCCCGAGGCGGGTCGTGCGGCCCTCGTAGGTGATCTCGTCGCCGCGCACCTCGGCGCCCAGGACGCGGGCGCAGCACTCCGCGAACGTATCGGCCCACCTGCGGGTGAGGAAGGCGGCGCGGTCGGCGCCGAGGATGCCGCGCAGCACCTGCGCCGCGACGGCGTCGGGCAGCAGGCGGTAGTAGTCCGGCGGCGCCCAGGGCGTGTGCGAGAAGTGTCCGATGCGCAGGTCGGCACGTCGCTCGCGCAGCAGGGTCGGGACCAGCGTGAGGTGGTAGTCCTGCACCAGGACCGTCGCGCCGTGCTCGGCCTCGTCGGCGAGCGCGACGGCGAAGGCGGCGTTGTACGCCTCGTACGCCTCCCACTGGCGGACGAAGTCGTCGTCGAACGCCGGTTCAAGCGGGATCTGGTACAGCATGTGGTGGACGAACCACAGCACCGAGTTGGCCACTCCGTGGTACGCCGCCTCGAAGGTGCCGGGCGGGATGTCGAGCATCCGTACGGTCTGACCGCCCGTGTCCGCGCGGTCCAGTGTTCCGCCCGTGCGGCGTACGGCTTCGCGGTCCCCGTCACCGAGTGCGGCGCACACCCATACCGCCTCGGAGCCCATCGCGGAGAGCCCTGAGACGAGCCCGCCGCCTCCGCGTTCGGCGGTGAGCTTCCCGTCGTCACCTCTGGTGTAGGAGACGGGTCCCCGGTTGGAAGCGACCAGTACCTGCGATGTTGCCCCAGCGACCATGCGCGGAGCTTAACCGCCGACAGATCCGCTCAAACGTGCGCGTCTTGCCGTGCGGGGCTGGTGGGGGCGGTGTGCGGGGGCGTCATGAAGCGCCGCTGTCGGCGGGCCGGCACCCTGCTGACTCCGGCCGCTCAGGGCTGCTGGCTCCCCTGGCTCAGGGCTGCTGACTCCGGCCGTTCAGGACTGCTGACTCCTGCGGCTCAGGACTGCTGAGACTCCGGCCGTTCAGGGCTGAGGCGTCAGGGTTTTAGCTCTGCTGTTGCCCGGTTTAAGAAAAGCTCGATGGACCCTGCGGCGGGGAGGGGGCAGATTGAGGTTCGCCGACCGCGCCCGTGCGGGCGGGAGCCGTGCGCACGGGCGCGTCCCCCCTTCCCCTGTGTTCAGGAAGACGTACGCGTGAAAGCACTCGTGAAAGACAAGGCAGAGCCCGGACTGACGTTGAGAGACGTGCCTGAGCCCGCCATCGGCGCGGGCGAGGTGCTGATCAAGGTGCTCCGCAGCGGCATCTGCGGCACCGACCTGCACATACTCGCCTACGACGGCTGGGCGCAGGGCGCCGTGCGGCCACCGCTCATACCGGGGCACGAGTTCGTCGGCGAGATCGTCGAGGTCGGCCGGCACGCGGGAGAGGCGCCCGATCAGGGTGGCCTCGCGGTGGGCGACCTCGTCAGCGGCGAGGGCCACCTGGTGTGCGGGAAGTGCCGCAACTGCCGTGCGGGCCGCCGTCATCTGTGCCGCAGCACCGTCGGGCTCGGCGTCGGCCGTGACGGCGCCTTCGCCGAGTACGTGGCGCTGCCGGCCTCCAACGTGTGGGTGCACAGGGGGCCCGTTGACCTCGATACAGCCGCGATCTTCGACCCGTTCGGCAACGCGGTGCACACCGCGCTGTCCTTCCCGCTGGTCGGCGAGGACGTCCTGATCACAGGCGCGGGCCCCATCGGCGTCATGGCCGCCGCCGTTGCCCGGCACGCGGGTGCCCGTAACGTCGTGATCACCGATGTCAGCGAGCCCCGCCTCGCGCTGGCACGCAAGGTGGGCGTGAGCCTCGCGCTGAACGTCGCGGAGACCTCCGTCGCCGAGGGGCAGCGGCAACTGGGCATGCGCGAGGGCTTCGACGTCGGCCTGGAGATGTCCGGCAGTCCGGCGGCGATGGGCGAGATGGTCGCCAACATGACGCACGGCGGCAAGATGGCCGTACTCGGCCTGCCGACCGAGCAGTTCCCCGTCGACTTCGCCCGGATCGTCACCTCCATGCTCACGATCAAGGGCATCTACGGGCGCGAGATGTTCGAGACCTGGTACGCCATGTCCGTGCTGCTGGAGGGCGGCCTCGACCTCAGCCCGGTGATCACGGGGCGGTACTCCTACCGGTCGTTCGAGGACGCCTTCGCGGAGGCGGCGAGCGGCAACGGCGGCAAGGTCATCCTCGACTGGACCGCCTGACCCGTATCCGGTCCCGTCCCACCCGCGCCCTCACCCCACCGACCTCTGGAGGACCCCATGTTCGACTCCGTACGCGACGAACTGCGCACCACCCTGGACGAGATCACGGCAGCCGGGCTCAGCAAGCCGGAGCGTGTGATCGGCACCCCGCAGAGCGCCGGTGTCACCGTCACGGCAGGCGGCGCACCCGGTTCCGTGCTCAACTTCTGCGCCAACAACTACCTCGGTCTCGCCGACCACCCCGAGGTCGTCGCCGCGGCCCGCGACGGCCTCGACCGCTGGGGCTACGGGATGGCGTCCGTACGTTTCATCTGCGGTACGCAGGAGATCCACAAGGAGCTGGAGGACCGGATCTCCGCGTTCCTCGGCACCGAGGACACCGTTCTCTACAGCTCCTGCTTCGACGCCAACGGCGGGGTGTTCGAGACCCTGCTCGACGGCCAGGACGCGGTCATCTCCGACGCGCTCAACCACGCCAGCATCATCGACGGCATCCGCCTGTCCAAGGCCCGAAGGTTCCGCTACGCCAACCGCGACATGGCCGAGCTGGAGGAGCGGCTCCAGGAGAGCCAGGACGCGCGGCGCCGGCTGATCGTGACCGACGGCGTCTTCTCCATGGACGGCTACCTCGCGCCGCTGCCCGAGATCTGCGACCTCGCGGACCGCTACGACGCCATGGTCATGGTCGACGATTCGCACGCCGTCGGCTTCACGGGCCCCGGCGGACGCGGCACCCACGAACTGCACGGCGTGATGGACCGCGTGGACATCCTCACCGGCACCCTCGGCAAGGCGCTCGGCGGCGCCTCGGGCGGCTACGTCGCCGCGCGCGCAGAGATCGTCGCACTGCTGCGCCAGCGCTCGCGCCCGTACCTGTTCTCCAACTCCCTCGCACCCGTCATCGCCGCCGCCTCGCTCAAGGTGCTCGACCTCGTGGAGACCTCCGGCGAGCTGCGGCAGCAGCTCCAGGAACGGACCGCGCAGTTCCGCTCGCGGATGACCGAGGAGGGCTTCGAGATACTGCCGGGCGACCACCCCATCGTGCCCGTCATGATCGGGGACGCGTCCGTCGCCGGACGTATGGCGGACCACCTGCTGGATGAGGGGATCTACGCCGTCGGCTTCTCCTACCCCGTGGTGCCGCAGGGCCAGGCCAGGATCCGGGTGCAGCTCTCGGCCGCGCACTCGGCCGAGGACGTGGAGCAGGCCGTAAGCGCGTTCGTGAAGGCCAGGACCGCGCTGGCGGCGTGAGCGGCGTGAGCGGCGCGGGGTGGCGCCGTGGTGCGGGGTGGCGCCGTGGCGCTGGCGGCGCCGGTGGTGCGGGCGGCGCTGGTGGCCCTGGTGGTGCGGGCGGCGCTGGTGGTGCGGGCGGTGCTGGTGGTGTGGCCGGCGCTGGCAGCATTGGGGGCCCTGGGGCCCTGGCGGCTCTGGCACTATGAACACGTGATCGACGCCCGGCGGCTGCGTACCCTCCAGGCGGTCGCGGACCACCGGACGGTGACCGCAGCCGCCGCCGCGCTGTACCTCACGCCCTCCGCCGTCTCCCAGCAGCTCGCCGCGCTGGAGAACGAGACGGGGCACCGGTTGCTGAAACGTAACGGCCGGGGCATCCAGCTCACCGCCGTCGGCGAGATCCTGCTCAAGCACGCCGATGTCGTCTGTGCCCAACTGGAGCGGGCCGAGGCCGAGTTGGCGGCCTTCACCTCCGGTATGGCGGGCGAGATCACGGTCGCGGCGTTCGCCACCGGCATCGGCCTCGTCGTCGCGCCCGCCATCACCGCGCTCGCCGACAGCGCCCCGGGCGTGCGGGTACGGGTGCGGGACGCCGAGGGCGACGAGAGCCTGCTGATGGTCCTCGACGGGCAGGCCGACCTGGCCGTCGCCGTCGAGTACCGGGGCACGCCCCGGCAGGACGACCAGCGCCTGCACCTGACCCCCCTGTACAGCGAACCGTTCGATGCCGTACTGCCCTCCGCACACCCGCTGGCGTCCTCGGGCCGGCTGAGCATCAGCGACCTGGCGGGCGAACGCTGGATCGGCCCCTACCCCGGCAACCCGTGCCACGATGTCGCCGTCCTGGCCTGCGAACACGCCGGCTTCAAGCCGCGCCTGGAACACTTCTCCGACGACTTCCGCGCCGTCGTGGCCCTCGCAGCCGCCGACGCCGGCGTCGCGATGGTCCCCCGCTCCGCCCTGCTCGGCATGGAACTGGGCGGCGTGGTGGTCCGCCCCCTGGAAGGCGTCGCCGCCACCCGCCGCGTCTTCGCCGCCGTACGCAGCGGCGCGGAGGGCCACCCGCTGATACGGCCCGCACTGGACGCGCTGCTGGCGGCTGCGGAGCGGGTGGATCCGGGTGAGCGGGTGGATCCGGGCGAGCGGGTGCGTGACCCGGCGGAGCGCGGGGCTCCGGCGGAACGCGGGGCTCCGGCAGGGCGGGCGGGGTCGGCGGAGCGCGGGGCTCCGGCGGAGGTCAGGAAAGGCGCGTGAGGGGTGGTGGTCCGGTGACCGTATGAGAGGTTGCCGGGCCGGGCCACGGAGAGGGTGTGCGCCGCTGGTCATGGTGGGCGATGTGCGGTACCCGCCTGCGCGTACGCCTCGGCCCATACTCTGGCAGTGTCGAGTTCCGCAGAGAGGGGCAAGGCCGTGTCTGCTGAGGATGGGACCCCGGACCCGTACAGCGAGCCGCTGGCGTTCGGCCAACGGATGCAACTGCTCCGCGAGCGGCGGGGGATGCCAAGAACGGTGCTGGCCGGTCTGCTCGGCATGTCGCCGAGTTGGGTCAAGCAGCTTGAGTACGGGCGGCTCCAGATGCCGAAGCTGCCGGTGATCCTGCGCATCGCTGAGGCCCTTCGGGTCCGTTCTCTGGCCGACCTCACCGGCACTCAACAGCCCGGTCTTGAACTGTTCATCGGGCCCGGCCACCGTCGCCTTCCCGCCGTGGCCGCCGCGGTCAACGCGTTCCCCGTTCACGCGGACACGGAGGCGCCCCGCCCCGGGCACCTTGCCGCGCGGCTCGCACACGCGTGGAGGGCCCGCCACCAGGCTCCGAACCACCGTGAGGTGATCGGCCAGTTGCTGCCCGACCTGATCCGGGGAGCGCAACTCGCGGTGCGGCAGGCCACCTCGGCCTGCGAACGCAGGGCCGCACAGGCCGTGCTCTCCGAGGTGTACTCGCTGACGCAGTTCTTCGTGGCCTACCAGCCGGAGTCCTCGTTGCTGTGGCGTGTGGCCGACCGCGGCATGGTCGCGGCACAGGAATCCGAGGACCCGCACGCGATCGGTGTCGCGGCATGGCTCAGCGCGCAGGCGCACCGGGACAGCGGCCCTGCGCATTTCGATGCCGCCGACGATGTCAACAGGGCGACGCTGGAGTATCTGACGCCGCTGCTGCCGGATGCTTCGGACGATGTACTGGCGATCACGGGCGCGCTCGAATTCGAGGCCGGCTACACCGCCGCGCGGCGGGGTGACACCGGCTCGGCGTGGGGCTGGTGGGACAAGGCGCGGGGGAAGGCATCGCGTCTGCCCACCGGCTACTACCACCCGGTCACCTCCTTCTCGCAGGCCATCATGGGTGCGCACGCGGTGACGGTGGCGGTCGAACTGCACGCGGGCGGGGAGAGCGTGCGGCAGGCGGCGGCGGCCGACGCGATCACGATCCCGTCCCGCCCCCGCCGTGCACGCCACCGCATCGAGGAAGCGCGCGGCTACCAGTTGGACGGGCAATCCGAGGCAGCGCTGGCGACGTTGGACAAGGCGTACGAGGCCGCGCCGGAGACCATCCGCTACAACGGGTACGCCCGGCGCATCGTGCTGGAAGAGGCCGAGGCGAAGAGCCCGCAGCGCCGCCGCCGTGCCTCCGAACTCGCCGTGAAAATCGGGCTCCTCGCCGCCTGAGCGGCGCTTGCCGAGGGGACACGAACTGTGTCCCCTCGGCCGTGCGCGCACCTCTACCGTCAGTGACTACCTGATCACGGACGTGGAGAGGTCGCCATGCACGACGCCGACGAAGGCTCTGGGGCCGTACCCCCTGACCCTGAAGGGCCAGGGAATTTGGAAGGCAGGAAGGGCCCCGCACCGTTGCCGCTCCCCATGCTCTACCCGCCCTGCGCCTGCCCGCGCTGCCGCCCCCGCAATGTCTCGTGACCTCGCGGTCGCGGTCGAGTGCCTAGGCCACGCCGCCGAGGCGGCCTGGCCCGAACGATGCCCGCGCTGCGGCGGCCCATTGGGCTTCGACGTGTACGACGACCCAGCTCCCGGCAACGCAGACGGCCTCCCATGGCTCGTCGTCAACGGCACCCATGTGTGCACGCCCCTTGCGGGAGACCCGTCATGACAGCCGGGCCTTATGACGGCCCGTTCGCGCCGCCGGACCGGCCACGGGCCGTTGGCGGGGTCAACCGCGCCCGGCACCGAGCTTCAAGGGCATCGCGGGCGGCCTGCGGGCGCGGCCTCGGCGGACTCGCCGCTCTCACCGTGGTTCGCCGCTGTTCTCCGGTTGATCTGGTGCGCCTGTGGTGCGGCCGGGCGGAGGTGCGGTGCTGGGAGACGTATGCGACTCCCGACCTCGCCGACGTTGGCGCCGCCGCTCCGACAGCTCCCCTATCAGGATCGAAGCGACGCCCATCCCCGCACACACCGGCCAGCTCTTGAAGTCGTCGATGAGCAGCCCAAGAAGGCGGAACCCCACCGTTGTCACGCCCCACCAGGCGACATACAAGGCTGCTGTCCCGATCCATCTACGTCTGCCATTCACAGGCCAAAGGTAGGTGCCTTGTGTGCCGCACGGCGTTCCTTTGGACAAGCCTCCTGATGCGCAGCTCTACAAGGCGATGCCAGGTACAGGGAAGCGGAGCATGTTCAGCAGGCGCCCTTGGTGCTCCCTGGGCCCCAGGGAGCACCAAGGGCACAAGGGGCACCAGGGCCGCAGGGGCCGCCGGCCCGCAAGGGCCTCGCGCGGCCGTGTGCCTACTCCTGCCCGCCCTCGAACCACCGGGCCAACTCCGGCGCCACGCGCCGTACCGTCACCGGTGTGCCGTCGTTGCGCAGCGACTCCGTGGCGGCCGTTCCTGCCGCCACGGCCTCACGCGCGGCGACGGGGTTGGTGTCGGTGGTGCCGCCGGAGCGGACGAAGCGGAGGAACTCCGTGACCAGTGCCGGGTCCGAGCCGCCGTGGCCGCCTTCGCCGGGGGGTGCCATGGGGACGACGAGGTCGGCGTCGGCGCGGTAGCCGCTGCGGTGGGTCCAGACGCGGACCTCGGCCGTGTCGCCGTGGTCGCCGAAGTTCTCCAGGCGGCCTTCGGTGCCGATGACCGTGTAGTTGCGCCAGTAGTCGGGGGTGTAGTGGCACTGCTGGTAGCTGGCGTGGATGCCGCCCTCCAGGCGCATCACCATCATCGAGAGGTCCTCTACGTCGACGACCGGGTTGAGCCCCGTGTTGGACAGCGGGGGCCAGTTGTTCTCCGGGTCGTACCAGTCGGGCATCACGGCGCCCGGGGCCTGGCCCGAGCGGTCCTCGATGTCGCCGTAGACCGTGAGCCCGCCGAGTGCGGTGACGCGCTCGGTGTAGGCGTCGGCGAGCCAGTGGATGACGTCGAGGTCGTGGGCGCCCTTCTGGAGGAGCAGGCTCGTGGTGTTGCGGCGGTCGGCGTGCCAGTCCTTGAAGTAGAAGTCGCCGCCGTGGCCCACGAAGTGGCGGCACCATACGGCCTTGACCTCGCCGATCTTTCCGCTTCTGATCAGGTCCCGCATCGTGCGCACCACGGGCATGTGCCGCATGTTGTGGCCCACGTAGAGCCGCGCCCCGCCGGTGCGCGCGGCCTCCAGTACGCGGTCGCAGCCCTCGGTGGTGATGGCGAGCGGCTTCTCCACGAAGACGGCGACGCCGGCCCGCAGCAGGTCGACGGCGATGTCCTCGTGCGTGTGGTCGGGGGTGATGACGAAGACCGCGTCCAGCTCTTCGGCGGCGAGCAGCGCGTGGTGGTCGGTGTAGAGCCGTACGTCCTCGCCGAACCATTCGCGTGCACGCCCGAACATGCCGGGGCTCGTATCGACGGCGGCGACGACGGCGGCACCCTCGCCCGGCCTGTGCGCCTCGCGCGCGAGGGTGGCGCGCACCCCGAGGCCCAGCACGGCGAGGCGCAGGTCGCGGGTGCCGGTACGCGCCTGGGCGGCGTCGGCGGGGGTGAGTTGGGTGTCGGTCATGGTGCTCAACCCTTCATTCCGGAGAAAGCGATGCCCTGGATGAAGTGGCGCTGCATCGCGACGAAGACCACGATCACCGGGAGCGTGGCGAGGAGCGAACCCGCCATCAGCACCGGGTAGTCGGTCATGTGGGAGCCCTGGAGCGAGGCGAGCCCCGCCGACAGCGGCATCTGTGCCGGGTCGGTGTTGACCACCAGCGGCCACATCAGATCGTTCCAGGACCACAGGAAGGTGAGGATGCCGAGCGCCAGCAGTCCGGGGCGGGCCAGCGGCAGGGCTATGCGCCAGTAGACGGTGAAGGGGTTGGCGCCGTCGAGGCGGGCCGCCTCCTCCAGCTCGCCGGGCAGGCCCAGGAAGAACTGCCGCAGCAGGAAGGTGCCGAACGCGCTGAACATGCCCGGGACGCTCAGCGCCTGAAGGGAGTTGAGCCAGCCGAGGTCCTGCATGATCTGGTACTGCGGCAGCAGGAACAGCTGGCTCGGCACCATCAGCACGGCCAGGAACCCGAGGAAGATCGCCCCGCGCCCGGGGAAGCGGATACGTGCGAACGCGTACGCCGCCATCGAGCACAGCAGCAGCTGGGCCACGGTCCTGATCAGCGTCATCAGAACGGTGTTGACGAACTGGTCGCCGAACGGGATCGAGTCGAACACCGTGGAGAAGTTCGACCACTGCCAGTGCTCGGGCCAGATCGTCGGCGGTACCCGGGTGGACTCACCGAAGCTCTTGAACGAGGTCAGCACCTGCCACAGCAGCGGGAAGACCGTGACGACCGCTCCGAGCGAGAGCAGTACATGCGCCGGCCACAGCCGCCCCTGACGGCTCGCGCGCCTCACCCGCCGCTTGGCCGCCGGGGGTTCGGCCGCCGGGCGTTCGGACGCGGGGCCGCCGGGGGCCGGATGTCCGCCCGCCGGCCGCGTGGGCTGTGCGGTTGTCGTCTCAGCCATAGTGGACCCACCTCTTCTGCAACCGGAACTGGAGGGCGGTCAGCGCCATGATCAGGACGAACAGCACACAGACGATGGCTGCTCCGTACGCGCGCTGGTTGTCGTAGAACGACTTCTGGAAGAAGAGCATCACGACCGTCTGGCCCTCGGAGTAGGCCGGATTCGTCGGCCCTACGGCGGTGTTGGCGCCCAGGATCATGTAGATCAGGTCGAAGACCTGGAGCGACTGGATCACCGACAGCACGGTCGTGAAGAACAGCGTCGGGCTCAGCAGCGGCAGCGTGACCGAGAAGAACTGGCGCACGCGCCCCGCGCCGTCCAGCGAAGCCGCCTCGTAGTAGTCCTGCGGTATGCCCTGGAGCCCGGCGAGCAGCAGGATCATGTTGTATCCGACGGTCATCCAGACGCCGACGGCGGCGACCGCGAACCGGACGGTGCTGGGATCGGAGACCCAGTAGGCGCCGTCTATGCCGATCTTCGCGAGGGCCTCGTTGATGATGCCGATGTCACCGTTGTAGAGCCAGCGCCATACGACGGCCACGGCGGCGGGCATGGTCACGACCGGCAGGAAGTACAGGGTGCGGTAGAAGCCGGTGCCCCGCATCCCCTTGAGGTTCAGCAGGACCGCCAGCACCATCGCGACCGGAATGCCCAGCAGCACCAGAACGGTGTAGAAGAGGGTGTTCCCGAGGGACTGCCACACCTCCGGGTCGGACACCAGCGTGCGGTAGTTCTCGATCCCGATCCAGGTGGTGCCGCCGAACGGGCCCCACTCGGTGAAGCTGTAGTACAGCGTCTGGAGAACGGGCCACAAGTAGAAGACCGCGAGGCCCAGCCCGGCCGGAGCGATCAGTGCGTAGCCCCACCACTTGTCCCTGTTGTGGAACTTGCGCTCGCGCCTGCGCAGTTGGCGCTCGTCCAGTGCGGTGACGGACGTGACGGGAGTTACGGGGATTACGGGAGGTGGGGCGCCCTTCGCCCCCGCTGTCTCGGTCTCCGGGCTCATCAGCTCCGTGCCTTCCCTTCCTGGGCGAGCAGCTTGTCCATCGCCTTGGTGAGGGAACGCGTCGCGCTGTCGAGGCTCTCGTTCCCGCTCCATGCCCTCGCGAGCATCTGCAGCTCCTTGTGCGCCCACGCGGCGGTGTTGGTGGAGATCGGGTACGGCACGGAGTAGTCGACGGCGTCCAGATGGACCTGGAGGTCGAACTTGGGCATGCCGTCGGTCCACGGCTTCTGCGTGCCGTTGCGCGCGGGGATGGCGGTGCCGTACTTCGCCTGGATCAGGGAGGCGCTCTTACCGGACATGAACCGGACGAACTCGCGGGCCAGCGCCGGGTACTTGGTGCGGGCGTAGATCACGTTGGCGAGCCCGTGAAGAATGCTGGCGCGGTGCCTGCCCCGCGGCAGCGGGGCCACATCGATCTTCGCGCGCAGCTCGGGATCGGCCCAGAAGGTGGCCGCGTTGTACGACGCCTCCCACCCCATCGCGAGCTTGCCCGCCTGGAACATCTGGGTGGGATCGGTGTCGGTGAGCTGCTGGAGCGTGGGCGAGGCGCGGTAACGGTGGATCAGGTCGACCCACAGTTTGAGCCCCTCCATGGTCTTCGGGTCCGCATAGCCGGACTTCGTGCGGTCCTTGGAGATGACCCAGCCGCCGGCCTGCGCGATGGAGTCGTAGTAGTTCTCCTGCGAGCGCACCGGCGCCGCGATCCCGTACGTGCCGCGCTTCCTGTCGGTGAGCCGCTGCGCGTTGTTGATCATGTCCTGCCAGGTCCAGGAGCCGTCCGGGTAGTCGACCTTGGCCCGGTCGAACAGTTCCTTGTTGAACCACAGGGCGATCGTGTCGAAGTCCTTGGGTGCCCCGTACTGCGTGCCCTTCCAGCGGTACAGCTTCGTCATGTCGGCCGGGAAGTCACCGGGGTCGAAGACGGCGTCGGCGCCCTCGGTGTCCAGCGGCAGAAGCTGCCCGGCGTCGGCGTAGAGGCCGAAGTTGGGCCCGTTCAGCCAGAACACGTCCGGAGCCGAGCCGCCCGAGCACGCGGTGCGCAGCTTCGTCCAGTACGTGGCGTTGGGGGTGAGCTGCACGTCCACGGTCGTCCCGGGGTGCGTGCGCTCGAACTCCTTGGCTGCCTTGCGCATCGCCTTCATCTGGTAGACGTCCCAGACGCCGTAGGTGATGCGCCCGCGCAGGGAGTCGCTGGTGGTCACGGTGGGAGCGCCGCAGCCTGCCGCGAGCGTGGTCGTGGCGGCAGCGGCGAGGAGAGAACGTCTGCGCACGCGGAGCCTTCCTGAGGAGCCGGAGTAGCGGCGTCATTCGGGCACGGGTGGCCCCCGGTCGACCGGATGTCGTTTCCGCGGGCGCCGCTGCCCTCAACCGGGATGACCGGACGCTATTTGCTCAAAGATGACGGGTCAATGGCTCTTCCGATCATCTTTACGCAGTCATGGGTTCGCGCGATCCCTCGCGGGGCGGCCCCGGAGAGCACATGCCGCTGCCGCGGGGGAGTGCGGAATGCGCCAAATTCCGGGTGGGGCGGGGGAGTTGGCGGACTCGGCGGAACTGGCGGAACTGGCGGAACTGGCGGAGCTGGTGTGGCCGCGGTTGGTGGGTCGTCGGCCGATACGGGTGCGATTGGCGGCCGGTGGCTGATGCGCCTGCGATCGGCTGTCGGCTGTCGGTCGTCGGTCGTCGGCTGATGCGTCTGCGATGACCGGTCGGCGGCTGTCGGCTGATGCGTCGCGATCGACGGTCGTCCGTCGATGCGCTGCCGCCGGGGGGATCGCCCGGTCGGTGCGGTTGTCCGTGGGCCGTACGGACCGGTCGTCGGCCGGTGCGCTGCCGTCGCCGTCGGGAGGACCGGTCGGCCGGTGCGCTGCCGTCGGGCGGACCGGCCGGTCGGGTGCGGCTCGGGTGTGCGCCGAGTTCGCCGGCTGCGGCCAGCCGGCCGATGCGGTGCGGGTCAGGCCGCGTGGCGGGGGGCGTACTCCGGTACCTCGCACATCGGCGGACGCTCCTCCGCTTCCAGCGTGTGGTCGCGGGGGACGAAGGCGCCCGCCGCGTCCCGCTCGAACTGCGTCAGCGCCGTCGACCCGCGCGGCTCGCCCGTCAGGCGGCGCTCAGCGGTCGCGTAGATCGCCGCGGCCATCCGGCCGAGCGCCTGCCCGTCCTGGTGCCTGTGCCGCCGCACACCCACGTCCACCTGTGCGAGCGCGTCGAGGCCGACCAGCTCCAGCGCGTCCACCAGCAGCGCCAGCTCCACCCCGTACCCGACGGGGAACGGCAGCCGCTCCAGCAGATCGCGCCGCGCCGCGTACTCGCCGCCCAGCGGCTGGACGAGGCCGGCCAGCCTGGGCCAGTGCAGGTTCAGCAGCGGGCGTGCCACCAGCTCCGTGACCCGGCCGCCGCCGCCCGTGCTGCCCAGCAGTGGACGGTCGTACATCGCCTTGACGAACTGCAGGCCGGGATCGGTCAGCAGCGGGCCGACGATGCCGGAGACGAAGTCGGGGGAGAACTCCCGCAGGTCAGCGTCCACGAAGCAGACGATGTCGCCGCTGGTCGCCAGCAGCGAGCGCCACAGCACCTCGCCCTTGCCGGGACGGGCCGGAAGCCGCGGCAGCACCTCGTCCCGGTGGATGACCTTGGCCCCGGCCGCGGCCGAGACCTCGGCCGTACGGTCCGTCGAGCCCGAGTCCATGACCACCAGCTCGTCCACCAGCGGACCCCCCGCCGAGGTCGTCGAGGCCAGCTCGTCGCGGATCACCGAGACGATCTCGCCGACCGTCTCCTGCTCGTTCAGCGCGGGCAGCACGACGCTGACCGTGCTGCCCGTCCGGCGCTTGGCCGCGAGCAGCTGGTCGAGCGGCCGGTCGGCCGCGGACCAGGAGCGGTCCCGCAGCCATCGGCCCACCTCATCGAGCACGTCCGCTCCTCCTGTGACCCATCTCGCTGTTCGGACGACTATCTCAAGCGTCACTGTCGTCAGTTACAGTCTTGAACAACGTGAGCAGGCCCCGCATGCCGGGGTCGTCGCGACAAACGCCCGGTGCCTGATACGGCTCCGGTGCCATAGAGCTCATCCAGAGGGGCAGAGGGAACGGCCCGTTGAAGCCCCGGCAACCATCCCGCGAATCCGCGCGTAAGCGGACACCACAGGCGAGAGAAGCCTTCGTGGGGACGGTGCCAATTCCGTCCCGGGACGAGATACGTCACGGGGAAGATGAGGAGAAAGGGCCTCGCCTCCATGGCTGTGCAAGCCGCAGAATCTTCCGCCGGCGCCGCTGGTATCCCCGCCGCTGGTACGTCCGCCGCCTCCGATGTCTCGCTCGGCTCCGCCGTCGCGCTCTCCTGCCGCGAGTGCGGCACCCGCGTTCCGCTCGGGCCCAGCTTCGTGTGCCTGGAGTGTTTCGGTCCGCTGGAGGTCGCCTACGAGCTGCCGACCGGTGACCCCGAGAGGCTCCGCAAGCAGATCGAGGCCGGACCCGCCTCGATGTGGCGTTACGCGCCGCTGCTGCCCGTTCCTGCCGATGTCGCGGACAAGCCGAACCTGAACCCCGGGTTCACCCAGCTCGTCCAGGCCGACCGGCTCGCCGCCGAGCTGGGCGTCACCGGCGGCCTGTACGTCAAGGACGACTCGGGCAACCCGACGCACTCCTTCAAGGACCGCCCCGTCGCCATCGCCCTGGAGGCCGCACGCGCCTTCGGGTTCACCACCCTGTCCTGCTCCTCGACCGGCAACCTCGCCGGCGCCGTCGGGGCAGCGGCCTCGCGTGCGGGCCTGCGCTCGTGCGTGTTCATCCCGGACGGGCTGGAGCAGTCCAAGGTCGTGATGGCCGCCATCTACGGCGGCGACCTGGTCGCCATCGACGGCACCTACGACGACGTGAACCGCTTCTGCTCCGAGCTGATCGGCGACCCGCTCGGCGAGGGCTGGGGCTTCACCAACGTCAACCTGCGCCCCTTCTACGCCGAGGGCTCCAAGACCCTCGCGTACGAGATCTGCGAACAGCTTGGCTGGAAACTGCCGGACCAGATCGTCATCCCCGTCGCCTCCGGCTGCCAGCTGGTGAAGATCGACAAGGGGCTCCGGGAGCTCGTTGAGTTGGGGCTCGTGGAGGACAAGCCTGTGCGGATCTTCGCCGCACAGGCGGAGGGCTGTTCGCCGGTTTCGCGCGCCTTCAAGGACGGCGGCGTGGTCCGGCCCGTGCGGCGGCCCGACACCATCGCCAAGTCGCTCGCCATCGGGGACCCGGCGGACGGGCCGTACGTCATCGACATCTGCCGCGGGAGCGGCGGCGCTGTCGAGGACGTCAACGATGCGGAGATCGTTGACGCGATGAAGTTGCTGGCGCGGACGGAGGGGGTGTTCGCGGAGACGGCGGGTGGCGTCACGCTGGGCGTGACGCGGAAGTTGCTGGAGGCGGGGGTTGTCGATCCGTCGCTCAGCACGGTGGTGTTGAACACCGGGGACGGGTTGAAGACGCTTGACGCTGTTGCGTCTTCCTCTGGGCCCAGTGCGGTTATTGCGCCTTCGTTGAGTGCGTTTCGGGCCGCTGGGCTTGCGTGATTCCTGCTCCCTGGGCCTGGGCCTGGTCTTCGTCCTGTCCTGACCGGTCCGTTGTCCCCGTCCGTTCCTGATGGGGCTTCGCCCCTTGCCCCGTTGGCCTCGCCGGCCGGGCGTTGGGGGGCGCTGCCCCCCAACAGCCCCCCGCTAGAGGGGGGCTTCGCCCCCCTCTAGGAC
>NZ_JANCPR020000066.1 GCF_028657195.3 Streptomyces iconiensis | reverse complement strand
TACGGCTCGACGTACTCCCACTCCTCATCGCTCAGTTGCGCACGCGTCATACATCCCTGACTACCGGAGCCGCCCTCGCCAGGAGGGCGAATCCCGCACATTGATCACGACCAAATACAAGCCCTAGGGCAGGTTGCGCGCCATGACGATGCGCTGCACCTGGTTCGTGCCTTCGTAAATCTGCGTGATCTTCGCGTCGCGCATCATCCGCTCGACGGGGTAGTCACGCGTGTAGCCGTAGCCGCCGAGGAGCTGCACGGCGTCGGTGGTGATCTCCATCGCGGCGTCGGACGCGTAGCACTTGGCCGCCGCACCGAAGAAGGTCAGGTCCTCCTTCTCGGCGCCCTGCGAGACGCGCTCGGACCTGGCGGCGGCCGAGTAGGTGAGCTGGCGGGCCGCCTCCAGCTTCATGGCCATGTCCGCGAGCATGAACTGCACGCCCTGGAAGTCCCCGATGGGCTTGCCGAACTGCTTGCGCTCCTGGACGTAGCCCTTGGCGTAGTCGAGTGCGCCCTGCGCGATGCCGAGTGCCTGGGCCGCGATGGTGATGCGGGTGTGGTCCAGGGTCTTCATCGCGGTGGCGAAGCCCGTGCCCTCGGCGCCGATCAGGCGCTCGGCGGGGATGCGGACGTTGTCGAGGTAGACCTCGCGGGTGGGGGAGCCCTTGATGCCGAGCTTCTTCTCGGGGGCGCCGAAGGAGACGCCCTCGTCGTCCTTCTCCACGACGAAGGCGGAGATGCCCTTGGTGCGCTTGTCCGGGTCGGTCACGGCCATCACCGTGTAGGTGTCCGAGACGCCCGCGTTGGTGATCCAGCGCTTGACGCCGTTGAGGACCCAACTGTCGCCGTCCCGCACGGCCTTGGTCTTCATGCCGCCGGCGTCCGAGCCCGCGTCCGGCTCGCTCAGGCAGTACGAGAACATCGTCTCGCCCTTGGCCAGCGGCGTGAGGTAGCGCTTCTTCAGCTCGTCCGATGCGGAGAGGATGACGGGGAGCGAGCCCAGCTTGTTCACGGCCGGGATGAGCGAGGACGAGCCGCACACGCGCGCGACCTCCTCGATGACGATGACCGTGGCGAGCGCGTCGGCGCCCGCGCCGCCGTACTCCTCGGGGACGTGAACGGCGTGCAGGTCGTTGGCGACGAGTGCGTCCAGCGCCTCCTGCGGGAACCTGGCCTCCTCGTCCACCTCGGCGGCGTACGGCGCGATCTTCGCTTCAGCGAGCGCGCGCACCGAGTCGCGGAGCATGTCGTGCTCCTCGGACGGCCGGTAGAGGTCGAATTCAGACGCCAAGGTGTCTCACTCCTCTGAGGGTGTGCATGCTAGTTACCGTTAAGTAACTCAATTTTAGTGGGCGAGGGCCGAGGTGGGGTACGTGAGGTTCGCGACAGGAGAGGCCCCGTTATGCTCGCGGGCAGCGTTCTGCCGTAGCAAGGAGTAACCAGCATGGCTTCGCCCAAGATCACCGTGATCGGCCTCGGATACCTCGGCGCCACCCACGCCGCCGCCATGGCCGAGCTGGGCTTCGAGGTGCTCGGCCTGGATGTGGTGCCCGAGAAGATCCGCAAACTGGAGCAGGGCACGGCTCCCATGTACGAGCCGGGGCTTGAGGAACTGCTGCGTATGCACGTTCCCGGCGTCGAGGGCTCCACGGGACGGCTGCGCTTCACCGAGTCCTGGGAGGAGATCGGCGAGTTCGGGGACGTGCACTTCGTGTGCGTCAACACCCCCCAGAAGCATGGCGAGTACGCCTGCGACATGTCCTACGTCGAACGGGCCATGGACTCCCTCGCGCCGCATCTGACGCGCCCCGCGCTCGTCGTCGGCAAGTCGACGGTCCCGGTCGGCAGCGCGGACCGCATCGCCGACCGCATCGCCGCGCTGGCCCCGGCGGGCGAGGACGCCGAGCTGGCCTGGAACCCGGAGTTCCTGCGCGAGGGCTTCGCCGTCCAGGACACGCTGCACCCCGACCGCATCGTCGTCGGCGTGCGCGGGCCGCGCGGCGAGGAGACGCTGCGCGAGGTCTACGCGCAGCCCATCGCGGAGGGCTCGCCCTTCCTGGTCACCGACTTCCCGACCTCCGAGCTGGTCAAGACCTCGGCCAACTCGTTCCTGGCCACCAAGATCTCGTTCATCAACGCCATGGCGGAGGTCTGCGAGGCCGCAGGCGGCGACGTGGTCAGGCTCGCCGAGGCCATCGGGCACGACGACAGGATCGGCAAGAAGTTCCTGCGCGCCGGCATCGGCTTCGGCGGCGGCTGCCTGCCCAAGGACATCCGCGCCTTCATGGCGCGCGCGGGCGAGCTGGGCGCCTCCGAGGCGCTGACGTTCCTGCGCGAGGTCGACTCCATCAACATGCGCCGCAGGTCCCAGATGGTCGAGCTGACCCGCGACGCGGTGGGCGGCACCCTGCTGGGCAAGCGCATCGCCGTGCTCGGCGCCACCTTCAAGCCCGACTCGGACGACGTACGCGACTCGCCCGCACTCAACGTCGCCGGACAGCTCCACCTCCAGGGCGCGCAGGTCACCGTCTACGACCCCAAGGGCATGGACAACGCCCGCGCCATCTTCCCCACCCTGGGCTACGCGGACACGGCGCTGGAGGCGGTACGCGCGGCCGACGTGGTGCTGCACCTGACGGAGTGGAACGAGTTCAAGGAGCTGGACCCGGGGGAGCTGGGCGACGCGACGGCCACCCGCCACATCCTCGACGGCCGCAACACCCTCGACCCCGCGCTGTGGCGCAAGGCGGGCTGGACGTTCCGCGCCCTGGGCCGCCCCACGGCATGAGCCGCGCCGCGTTCCCGTGAACCACGCCCCGCGCCCCGAAGGGGCGCGGGGAACCGCGCGACCAGCCACAGCGAACCCGCAGCCGGCAACGCACCCACAGCCGACGACACACCCACAGGGGCACACGCTCACTCGCCCCTGCGCGCCCGGTAGGCCCGCATCTTCGCGCGGCTCCCGCACAGGTCCATCCGGCACCAGCGGCGCCGCGCGCCCGGGCTCCTGTCGTAGTACACCCACAGGCAGTCGTGCGCCTCGCACGCCTTCAGCCGCTCCCAGGTGCCGTCCGCAGCCGCGGCGGCGATGCCCGCTGCCACCTGGGCCGTCAGCGCCGCGAGCCCGGTCAGCCCGGGGGCCGGGCGCAGCGCAGCCGTACCGTCGGCCCCGAGGCGCAGGACGAGCGGCGCGCGGGACAGCTTCCGCTCCAGCACGGCCTCGAACCCGGCTTCCGCACCGGCGTCCTGGGGCACCGTGCCGCCCGTGTGCGCGAGACAGGCGGCACGCAGTGCCTCCCGTAGCTCCCGCAGCCCCTCGATGTCACGTGTGCCGAGCCGGATTCCGGTCAACCCGTTCTCACGTGTGAACCGGTCCAGGTCCCCGGGCGACGCCAGGCCGTCCGCACCCGTCTCGACGTCCAGGGTGTTCACCAACTCCTGTACGAGGGCGAGCGGTTGCGGTGCCTGTCTGTCTCCCACCCTTGCCACGTTACCGGCACGCCGCCATCATGAGGTAACCGTCCTCGTTACCGCTTGAGTCTCTATGGTGGTAACGGGCGCCATGGCGCGACCGTACACGGGCACACGGAACGCACCACCGAGGAGAGGAAACACGATGGCCATCGCCAAACTGGGCGTTGTCGTCCTGGACTGTCCCGACACCCGGCGGCTCGCCGAGTTCTACGCGAGCATGCTCGACTGGAAGATCGACCCCCACAGCGACTCCGAGTGGACCGAGGTGGTGGATCCCGACTCCGGCAGGCGGCTCGCCTTCCAGGAGTCCCCGGGCTTCATCCCGCCCCAGTGGCCGAGCCTGGAGCACGCCCAGCAGCTCCACCTCGACTTCGACGTGGCCCCCGAGAAGATCGACGAGGCCGAGCGCGGCGTCCTCGACCTGGGTGCCCGCCTCGTGCAGACCAACGACGAGGGACGGGACTTCCGCGTCTACCTCGACCCGGCCGGGCACCCCTTCTGCCTGTGCCTCACGGACAGGGGCTGACCGCGGGCACGCGCCGCTTCCGTACGGGTCCCGGCACGAGACTCGGTACGAGGCTCTGGAGGAAACACGAGTGGCCGGACCCCCGGTGGGGCCCGGCCACTCGTGTGTGCGCTCGGCTCAGCGGTCCGAGCTGACGGTCACCTTCTCGTCGTTGTTGAGCTGGTCGACGAGCTGCTTGACCTTCGCCTTGTCCCAGGCGAGGTTGCCGCCGGGCGCGGGGCCCGCGATCGGCATGTTCATCGACTTGCCCTCGCCGCCGGAGACGCCCTTCATCGCCCAGAACATCGAGGCGACGTTCCACAGGCTCATGTCCTTGTCGACCTTCAGCGTGTCCAGGCCCGCACCCATCGTGGGGTAGAGCTTGAACGGGTTGAGGACGGTGGACGGCGTCGCCGCCTGGTTCGCCAGCGCGGCCAGGAACTTCTGCTGGTTCTTGGTGCGGTCCAGGTCACTGCCGGGCAGCGCGTACCGGGTACGGACGAACGCCAGCGCCTGCCTCCCGTCGAGGGTCTGCGTGCCCTTCTTCAGGTCGGCGCCGGACTTCTCGTCCTTGATGTCGCGCGGAATGTCCATCTCCACGCCGCCGACGGCGTCCACGATCTTCGCGAAGCCGCCGAAGCCGATCTCCGCGTAGTGGTCGATCTTCAGCCCGGTGTTGTGCTCGACCGTACGGACCAGCAGCTCGGGGCCGTCCTGCGCGTAGGTCGCGTTGATCTTCGTGTGCTTGCCCTGGCCCTCGTAGTGCTTGCCGCTGTCGGAACCGGTGAAGGAGGGAACCTCGACGTCCGAGTCGCGCGGCAGCGAGATCATCGTATTCCCGCTGCTGCCGACGTGCAGGATCATGATCGAGTCGGTACGGCCCTCGTCCGTCGGGCCGCCCGTGTGCAGGTCCTTCTTCTCCTGGTCCGACATGCCCTCGCGGCTGTCGGAACCCACGATCAGATAGTTGGTCCCGTCGCCGCTCTCGGGGCGGTCCTCGACGATGCCGAGGTCCACCTCCTTGCGCAGCTTGGAGTCGGCCCAGAAGTACGTGCCGATCGACCAGACCAGCACGACCACGACCAGCACGATCAGGCCGATCTTGATTCTGCGGCCCCAGTTCGGGCGCGGCCGGTCGTCGTACGGGCCCTGCCCGTCGTCGCGTCCGCCGCCCCCTCCGTACACCTGGCCCGTGTTGTACCCGGAGTCGTACCCCTGCTGTCCTCTGGACTGGGGGGGTACACCCGGCCTCTGTGTATGGGGCATGACACGTGTGGGGTCGGGCCGGGGCGCGTCGCTTCCGCGTCCCTCCCGGCCCCGGGGGCTGTCCGTCCAACCATCGGGCCACTGATTCATGCACGGAAGTGTGCCTGTCCAGGGGGGCGCGAACACAGGGCGGGTACCGCTTCGGGTGCAGGCTGTAGCAGTTCTGATGCAAATACTCAGGTCGGAGCGCCGTCATCTCCCCGCATAAGGTGGCGGGCGTGACCGACCAGGCCCTTCAGGCAGAAGGCGAGCTTCCGGGCAGGCCGGCGTCACCGCGGGCCGGTGACCTCGCCGGATCACGAGGTCGGGGCCGCCCGCTTATGGTGGTGACATGACTGATCAGGGCCCTATATCGGCGGGGGACGACCTCCCCGGAAAGCCGACATCGGCGTCACGTACGACGCTGTCGCACATCATGACGGCGGGTGACACCAACCTGTACGGGACGGTGCACGGGGGCGTGGTCATGAAGCTGGCCGACGACGCGGCAGGCGCGGTCGCGGGGCGGCACTCGGGCGGGCCCGCCGTGACGGCGTCCATGGACGAAATGGCGTTCCTCTCCCCGGTCCGCGTGGGCGACCTGGTCCATGTGCACGCGCAGTGCAACTGGACGGGACGGACATCCCTGGAGATCGGCGTGCGCGTCATGGCCGAACGCTGGAACGAGTCGACCCCCGCGACACAGGTCGGCTCCGCCTACCTCGTGTTCGCCGCGGTCGACGAGAGCGGAAAGCCGCGCTCCGTCCCACCGGTGATCCCGGAGACGGACCAGGACAAACGCCGTTTCCAGGAGGCCCAGATCCGCCGCACACACCGCCTCGCCCGCCGCCGAGCCATCCGCGACCTGCGCGAAGGCCGCACCGACGGGTGAGGGGCGGCGCCGGGGCGGCGAGCGCTGACGCGGGGCCCGGGGGAGCGCCGCGCGAGAGGTTCGGTCGGCGGCCGGAAATGAACTGAACGAGTTTTAGCCACGTTTGCACGGGGTCTAGCGGATACAGGTGGAATCACCAGGATGTCTGGTGTCCCGCGAGCCTTGAACCGGTGACATCGCCCGGCCCAGGTCCGTACGTCCACCAAGGGGGGACCCATGGCGAACGAACTCAAGTACGGCGATCAGATCCATCTGCAGAACGGCTACAACGGCTGGCAAGGTGGCTACCTCGACACCATCGGCCACAGCACCGAAAGCGGTGCCAAGTACAACGTGGCGACCGCCGACACTCCCACCCGCGGCAAGGGCACCGGCACGTGGGAGATCCTCTCCGCGACGGGCAAGGCCGCAGGACAGCCCGTCACGAGCGGTGACCTCGTCCACCTGCGCAACCTCTACGGCGGCGACGGCGGATACCTGGACACCAACAACCACGCCAGGGCCGAGCAGAAGAGCGCCGGAGCGAAGTACGACGTGTCCACCTCCCAGGCCAAGGACCGCGCAGCGGGTACCGGCCGCTGGCGGATCTTCGCCCGGACGTCCGCGCCCGCCGACCAGAACGTCCGGGTGGGCGACGTGGTCCTCCTGTGGAACATCTACGGCGACAACGGCGGCTTCCTGGAGACCAATCACCACAGCCCCGTCCAGGGCGCCAAGCTCGACCTGTGCACCAACGCCTACTTCAACCGCAGCTCCGATGTGGCCGATTGGAAGATCCACAAGGCGTGAGCCACGGCGTGAGTCCGCTCAGTGACCGGGCCCGGCCGCCACTGGCGGCCGGGCCCACCTGCTGAGCGGGAGCGTCAGCCGCAGCCGACCTTGTCGCCCCGGATCGGGGCGCCCTCCTGGGTGTTGGCCAGGGACGTGGCGCGTACGGGGCGTACGCGCTGGGAGGTGTCGGCGACGGTGACCTTCATGCGGGGGCCGTGGCCCTCGGACTTGGTGAGGGTCGCCCCCGGCAGTGCGGTCGCCAGGGCGCGGGCCGAGCGGTCCCAGCCCGGGTCGTAGGTGATGGTGGTGCCCTCGGAGGAGCCGGAAGGCGCGTTGCCCGGGGTGCGGGTGGTCGCGAAGCCCGTGTCGCGGAGTTCGCGGTCGATACGGCGGCCGAGGCCGCGCTCGCCCGTGGCGTTCTCCACCTCGACGCGGATGTCACGCGGAGGGACCTCGACGCGCGCCGTGACGCCGGGGCGCGGCTTGCGTACGGCGAGCGGGCGGTCCTCCCTGACGGCCGTGAACAGCTGGTCGGCCTTCTTCCTGTCCCACTTGACGGTCGAGCCGAGCCCCGGCACCGGGTGGTCGTGGTCGGCGAGCGGTACGGAGGCGAACTCCGAGGACGCGGGGCTGAATCCGCGCATCGCCTGGCCGAGCGCCAGCATCTGGTCGCTGCCGAACCCCCGGTCGGCGCGGACCGATTCGAGCAGGGTGCCGGCGACCCTGTTGAAGCGGACGGGGTTCATCAGCACGCCGCTGTCCGTCGCGCGCGAGATCACCGAGGCGAGGAAGCGCTGTTGGCGCTTCATCCGGTCCAGGTCGGAGCCGCCGTCGAGGTGCCGGGCGCGTACGTACTGGAGGGCCTGGCCGCCGTTGAGCCGCGTGGTCCCCTTCGGGAGATCGAGACCGGAATGGCTGTCCTTGAGGGGTTTCGTGGTGCAGACCGGAACCCCGCCGAGGACGTCGACCGTGCTCATGAAGCTGGTGAAGTCGACCTCCAGGTAGTGGTCGATGTGCACATTGGTCATGCCCTCGACCGCACGGACGGTGAGCGAGGGCCCGCCTGTCGTATAGGCGGAGTTGAGCTTTCCGCCCTGTGCCGGGAGCCGTTTGCCCGTGGACCTGTCCCTGTGCGCGGGGAGGCGGGTGTAGGAGTCGCGCGGCAGGCTCACGACGCTGGCCCGGCCGCGGTCGGCCGACAGGTGGACGAGCAGCAGGGTGTCCGTGCAGTCGCAGGCGGTGCCACCGAGGTGGTACTTCTCCTTCTGCGAGGCGGAGATCGTGTCGCGTCTGTCGGTGCCGACGACGAGGATGTTGGAGCCGTTGCTGCCCTCGGGCCTGTCGGTGAGGCCATGGAAGGGGTCGACCCTGCGTACGTCCGCGTTCAGGCCCGTGACCATGGCGTGCCCGATGCCGGCCGCTGTCAGCAGCAGCACGGACAGCCCGGTGGCGATCCGTACCCCCCAGCGCGGGCGGCGCCCCTTACGCGCGGGACCACCGCGGCCCGTACCGCCGGGTCCCGTACCGCCCGGCCCCGTGCCCCCGGGCCCGTTGCCGCTGTTGCCGCCGTATCCCGCACCGCTGCCATATCCCGCACCGCCGTACCCGGCGCCCCCGCCACCCCGGCCGCCGTTGCCCCTGCCGCCGGGGCCCGTACCGCCGTTTCCCGGTCTGCCGCCGGCCGGGGGACGGGGCCGTGCGGTGCGGGTGCCGGGGGTGGAGGGCCGGGGCCAGGCTGTGGGGGGACGGGGGGACTGTGCGCGGTCGGGCAAAGGGAGATCACCTTCTTCGCGGGCGGGACCCGCCGGACAGTACTCCCGGTGACGCCCCGCTGACTTACGGTCTCCGCACCGTAGGCCAGTACGATCTGCGCATCGCGGACACACGCCGCCCCGGCCGCCGCCGGGCACCCGGGCGGGGTGCGGGCGGTGCGGGAGGTTCCCCCGTTCGCGGTACCGTGAGGCCGTGAATCGCGTGACTCAAAGCTCCTCGAAGCCCTCCGGGGCCTCCGGAAATACCGCCCCCGACGCGCTCCCCGCCGTCTCCGTGATCATGCCGGTCCTCAACGAGGAACGGCATCTGCGCACCTCGGTCCAGCACATCCTGGAGCAGGAGTACGCGGGCGAGATGGAGGTGGTGATCGCGCTCGGCCCCTCGGCGGACCGTACGGACGAGATCGCGGCCGAACTCGTGGCCGAGAACGCGAACCGTTCCTGGGGGCGCGTGCAGACGGTGCCCAATCCGACCGGCCGCACGCCGGCGGGGCTGAACGCCGCGATCAAGGCGTCCCGGCACCCCGTCGTGGTCCGCGTCGACGGCCACGGCATGCTCTCGCCCAACTACATCGCCACGGCCGTACGGCTCCTGGAGGAGACCGGCGCCGCGAACGTCGGCGGCACCATGCACGCCGAGGGCGAGAACGCCTGGGAGCACGCGGTCGCAGCCGCCATGACGTCGAAGATCGGTGTGGGCAACGCCGCGTTCCACACGGGAGGCGAGGCGGGCGAGGCCGAGACCGTGTACCTGGGTGTCTTCCGGCGCGAGGTGCTGGAGCAACAGGGCGGCTACAACGAGGAGTTCATCCGCGCCCAGGACTGGGAGCTGAACTTCCGCATCCGCGAGGCGGGCGGGCTCATCTGGTTCTCGCCCGAGCTGCGGGTCTCCTACCGTCCCCGGCCGAGCGTGCGCGAACTGGCCAAGCAGTACCGGAACTACGGCCGTTGGCGCCATGTGGTCGCGCGTTACCACGCGGGCTCCATCAACCTGCGCTACCTCGCGCCGCCGGTGGCCGTGTGCGCCATCGCCGCCGGTGTCGTGGTGGGTGTCGCGGTCACCCCGTGGGCCCTGGTCGTGCCGGGCGGCTATCTGGCGGCCATCGTGGCGGGCTCGCTGCCGGCGGGCAAGGGCCTGGGGCTCTCGGCGCGCGCACAGATCCCTGTCGCGCTCGCCACCATGCACATGTCGTGGGGGTGGGGCTTCCTGACCAGCCCCAAGAAGCTGGCCAGGAAGGTGATCGCGAGCCGTCGCGCACCCGTCCTCACCACACGTAGTTCGGGTTGACCTCCATACACGCCTTCTTGTCGTTCCCGTTCAGCGCGTCCGCGCTGTCCGGTGCCTTGTGGTCGTCGGGGTCGTCCTGCGAGCCCTTGGCGCCGCCGCCCTTCTCGCCCTTCGGGTAGGCGGCGCCCTCACGCCAGTCGGCGCCGACCACCAGCGTGACCTCCTGCGCGGCCGAGGAGTGCTTGACCAGCCGCTCGGGGATGCCCAGCGTTCTGGCGACGGCCAGCGCGTCCCCGCGCTCGCTCTCGCGCGGGTAGCTGATGGTCGTGTCCGCCTGCGACTTGGGCGTCTGGTCGGACACAGCCCGGCTGAAGCCCTTGCGCGTCAGGGTGCCCGCGATGACGCTCGCGCGTCCCGTGACGGGGCGCTGGAGCGAGGTGCCGGTGCCGTTCATGACGCGTACGGGGAGAGTGGCCTTGGGCTGTGAAGGTGCCGTGGGCTGGGCCTTCTTGCTCGCCTCGGCCTTCTTCTTGTCCTTGCCGTCGAGCGCGACATCGTTGCGTACGAGCGAGAAGATCTTGTCGGCGTCGTCCTGCTTGGGCAGCACATAGCCGTTGGGCCCGTACTCCCACGGCATGGTGGCCATGGTGATGCGCTTGGTGGGGACGCGCTTGAGGTCGTTGCCCAGGTCGTAGAGCTTCTTGACCGAGCCGATGTGCTCGTCGACCGTGAGCGCCTTGGTCGCCGCCTCGGCCAGGTCGCGCAGCTTGCCCGGATCGGTGAGCTTCGTACCGGACTTGAGCTGGCGGACCATCGCGTTCATGTACATGTGCTGCGCCTTGGCGCGGCCTATGTCGGTGCCGTCGCCGAAGCCATGCCGGGTACGCAGCCACTGGAGGGCCTGCTCGCCCTTGACGACGGAGTCGCCCTTCTTGAGCTTCAGTTGCGACTTGGGGTCGTGAACGTTGTTGTTCACACAGACCGGGACGCCGCCGACGGCGTCGGCCATGGAGACCACGCCCTCGAAGTCGATCATCATGAAGTGGTCGACCGGGATGCCTGTCATCTCCTCCCAGGTGGCGACCGTGCAGCCAGGACCGCCGTGCTGGAGGCTGGTGTTGATGCGGTCGGTGGTCTTGGGGTAGACCTTGCCGTCCTCGCCGTCCGTGCACTTGGGGATCGTCGCCTTGGTGTCACGGGGTACGGAGACGACCGACATGTTGCTGCGGTCGGCCGAGACATGGAGCAGCATCTGCACATCGGCGAGCGGCGGCCTGTCGCGGTCGGCGCGGGAGCCGCCCAGCTTGATGTTGGCCTTGGACGCGCGCGAATCGGAGCCCAGCAGCAGGATGTTGAGGGGCGTCTGGCCCGCCGCGTTGGGGTCGGTCCTGTCGAGCTTGCTGTCCCCGAGGTTCAGCGGGTCCTTGTCGAGGTTGTTGTTCAGATGCCGGTAGTAGAGGTAGCCCCCACCAGCGGCGGCGAGTATCAGCAGCGCCAGGACGATGACGAACCAGCGGAGCACGCGTCTTTTGCGTTTCGGGCGGCGTCCGTCGTCCACCGTGCTGTCATCCACCGTGCTGTCATACCTGTCGTCGTGGCCGCCGTTGTCACCCGCTGCATGCGCGTGCCGGCGGCGGCCGGCCTGGCCTTCTGGTCCGCCAGGTCCTGGCGTCTCGGCGTCCGTGCGACGCGTGGGCGGGTCCTCCGCGTAGAGGCTCTCGTCCCATCCCCGGTCTGCGGCCGTGGGCGCGCTCTTGCGCGCCCCCCTGCCGCGGATGCTGTGCTGCCGCACGGGACCTCCCCGTCGTGATCAGGTTGTGCTTCCCCCGGGGGTCTGGCGGGACGTGCCGGAGGGGTAGTTATCACTTCGCACACATGTTTTTGTCGTCCGCGTTGACCTTCTTGACGCCTGCCGGAGCCTTGTCGGGTGAGGTGATGGGCTCTCCGGCGCCGGAGTAGTCCCGGCCGAGGGTCAGCTTCATGCCGCCGTCCGAAGCGGGGCTCTCCGCGACCCTCTTGAGCGCCGAGGCGGGCAGACCCATCATGTCGGCGACGCGGGCCGCCTGTCCTTCCTGGTCGGGCGCGTACTCCAGCTTGGTCTTCTTCACCTGGGGCGCGTTGTCGCCGACGGACGCCTTGCCCGCGCCCTCGCCGAGCAGCCAGCCCGCGGTCTCGCGGGCCGCGCCCGCGGGGCCGCCGCCGTTCCACACCTGCACCTCGACCTCGGACGCCGGTGCCTTCTTGGCCTGGGAAGCGGCCTTGCGCTTCTGGTTCTTCTTCACCTGGGTCATCGACTTGTCGTCCCTGACCATCTTGAACAGCGGCTCCGCCTTGGCCTTGTCGAGTACGACGGTCGCCGGGTCGTCCGGGTTGTCGAGGACGGGCACGGTGGTGAAGGTGATGTTCTTGGTGTTGACCCGCTTGAGGTCGTTGGCCAGGGACATCAGCTTCTTGACGCTGCCGATGCCGGTGTCGACCGTCAGCGCCTTGGTCGCCACATCGCTCAGGTCGAACAGCTTGGACGGGTTGGTGAGCGTGTCACCCGACTTCATCTTGCGGATCATCGCGCTGAGGAACTGCTGTTGCAGCCCGATCCTGCTCAGGTCGCTGCCGAAGCCGACCGAGTGCCGGGTACGAACGAACGCGAGGGCCTGCTCGCCCTGCACGACGTGCTTGCCCGCCTTGAGCTTCAGATGGGACTTGGGGTCGTTTATGTCCTTGCCGGCGCAGACCTCGACGCCGCCGACCGCCGTTGACAGCTCCTTGACGGCGTTGAAGTCGGCCATCATGAAGTGGTTGATCTTCACTCCGGTCAGCTTCTCGACCGTGCGCCAGGTGCACCCCGGGTCCCGTTCCGACTGCCCCAGGCTGGTGTTGAACCGTGCCTGTGCCTGGCCGGGGATGCTCTTGGTGGAGCCGTCCTTCTGCTTGGTGGGGCAGTTGGGGATGCTGGTGATCATGTCGCGCGGGATGGAGAGCGCGGTGGCGTTGGAGCGGTCCTTGGAGACATGGAAGAGGAACGTCGTATCCGCGTGCCCCACGCTGCCGTTGTCGCCGTAGCCGGTGTTGCCCTTGCCCTCGCGTGCGTCGGTGCCGATCACGAGGATGTTCACGGGCCCGTCGCTGACGGCGTCGTTGTTCATGCCGACATCGACCTTGTTGATGTTGCCGTTGAGGCGCTGGTAGTAGGCGTAGCCGCCCACGCATCCCGCGATCAGCAGCAGTCCCAGTCCGCCGCAGCTCCAGCACAGAGCCTTCTTCTTGCCGGACATCCGCGACTTGGCTTTTCTGCGGCCGTGTCCGCCGCCTTTGCCCTCCGCGTGCCCGGACTTGGTGTTCCCGCGCGCCCGGCGCTGCGAGGGCAGCCGGGGTTCGCCACCCGGCCCCTGCCCGTCGTCGTCCGTGGCCGGCTCGGCGGGGGAGGGGCTCTCGTGCCGGGCCGAGGATCGTCTCTGGCGGGGCGCGGAGGGTCGCTGGGTGCCGTACTGACTCGGGGAGTCGTCGGCGGCGTTCAGTCGCAGCTCGTAGCTGCCGGTGTTCGGGTTGAACACCCACTGATCCGCGGGATCGATATCTCCCGCTTGCCCACGGCCTTGCGCGTCCACGATTGCGTAAGTCCTCCATTTAACCGGCTGCTGCTGCCGCTCCGGGACTGACCGGAGCGCTCACACTATCCGGCAGGTTCTGCGGGTAGCGACGTCGGTGACACATTCCACGAACCCAGAAACGGTCAATTCGCCTCATTCTCAGCCTCATTCGTGGAGCAGATGTCGTGCGCGGCTGTCGTTCCCCGGTATGCCTGACCTGGTTCGCGCTTCCCGTCTCCGCCGGTGTCTGTCTCTTCACCGTTCTCCTTCTTCTTCTCCCCTTCTCCGTCGCTCTTGCGATCCCCGGATTTCTCGTCTTTCTGCGCTCCGTCACGCTCTGCGGACTCCGCGTCAACAGCCTCTCGCTGCTCGCCGCGTACGCGTACCTGGCGGTCGTGGCGGAGCGCGGAGAAGAGCCGGTCGGCTTCGGGCTGGACCAGTTCATCGCGATTGATGTCCAGTTCGTACGACTGTCGGGGCACCGTAAGAAAACGCACGTGGTCTTCCGGGATATCCCGCACGCTCCGTGCGAGTTCGTACAGCTCAGTGAGGGAATCCAGCCCTGAATCGGCGGTGAGTGCCGAGGTCGCCGCGTCGAGGACCGGATAGACCTTCCCCGGATTCAGCAGCACACCGTCGCTGCGTACCTTCTTGACCAGAGATCCAAGAAACTGCTGTTGCCGGTCGATGCGTTCCGTATCGCTGCCGTTGCCGAGGCTGTGCCGTGCACGTACGTATCCGAGCGCGTCCTCGCCGTGCAGGGTCTGCCGTCCGGCGGGGAGGTCCAGCTTGGCGTCCTTGTCCCGTACCGACTCCGGCAGGCAGACATCCACGCCGCCCACCGCGTTCACCAGCTTCTTGAAGCCGCGGAAGTCGAGTACGAGGTGGTGGTCGATCCGCACGTGGGTCATCTTCTCGACCGTACGGATCGTGCAGGCCGTACCACCGTCCTGGAACGCCGAGTTGAACTGCGCGAACCGCTTGTCGCTGCGCGAGCCGTCCTTCAGGGTGCAGCGCGGTATGTCCACCATCAGGTCGCGCGGGATGGAGACCCCCGTCGCGCTGCGCCGGTCGCCGGCGATGTGCAGCAGGATCGCGGTGTCCGAGCGCTGACTGCCCTCGTCACGGCCGTACTTGCCGTTGCCGTCACCCCTGTTGTCCGAGCCGAGGACGAGGATGTTCTGCGCCTCAACGACGCCCTCGACGGGCGGCGGTCGTTCCTTCTCGTACTCCGCCAGTTCATGGGCCGTGTTGAAGTCGGTGCGGATGTTCCCGTCGAGCTTCTTGTAGAGGGACCAGCCCGTCGCCGCGGCTGCCAGGACGAGGACCGAGGCGGAGAGCGCGACCCAGCGCAACCAGCTCCGCCGACGGCGTGGCCGGCGTGGAAGAGCGGAGCTGGAGGAGGCCGCGGGATCAGCCGTGCCTGAGTCGTCGTCAGTGGTGCCCGGGTCGGTCACGGCTGCGTCATCCCTCACATATCGGCGGCGGCTGGGCGTACGAATGTGCGGGCGCGCGCCGGTCACGTAAGACAGACGTCCGAAACGCACGCATGGTTGTACGCATTGCCGATCATGAGGTCGGGCAGGGGTGCGGGGCCACCGTCAATCGGCGGTGTGGGTGATGCGTTCACTTTCCTTGCGCTTGTCGAGGGACGCGGCATCCAGCGCGCCCAGCCGCGGGGCCAGCACCACGGAGGCTCCGGCCGCCAGGGGCGCCAGCAGCCCCGAGCTGACGCCCTCCCAGCCGTCGTACGGCAGCGCCGACAGCAGCCGCGAACCGGCGCTGAGCCCGAGCGACTCCGCATCGGCGCGGGCGCGGGCCACGGCCTCGGCGCCCGTCAGCTCCACGCCGCCCGGCAGGGCCAGCGCCGGATCGTCCGGGCCGACCGGTGTGAACGGCGCGAACCTGTCGCCCTGGCCCGGCACCTCAACGGCGTAGTCGAGGAAACCCTCGGGCGGCTGCGGGAACCGGCCACCGAGCGGACGCAGCGCCAGCGCGACCCGCTCGCCCGGACAGGCGCGCGCCTCCTCCAGGGTGTCAGGGCCGCTCACCACCAGATCGGCACCGGCCGCCTCGCCGCCCACGTCCGCCACCACTCCGGCCGAGGAGCAGGCCAGCAGCCATACGGCGCTCTGCCAGTGCGCGGGCAGCAGCAGCGCGAGCCGGTCGCCGGGCTCGGCTGCCAGGTCTCCCTGGAGCAGATTCGCCGTCTTCGCCACCCAATTGGCGAAGGTGGCGACGGAGAGTTCGACGCGCTCGCCCGTCGCGTCGTCGTAGAAGGTCACCAGAGGGCGGGACGGATCGGCGGCCAGCGCCGTACGCAGCAGGTCGGCGGGGGTGTGCTCGGTGGCGTTCATTCGCGCAAGCGTACGCGCGGGCCGTGGCTGGCGGGGCGTCAGCGCGAGGCCGGGCGCTCGGGTCTGAGTGCCTGTGAGGGGGTCGAGGGGAGCGGTCCGGCTCTGTTCTGAATGGACAGAAATAGGGCGATATGCCCACGATCAATAACATGCGTGCGAATCTTGCAACCTCGATCGGTGTCGCCACCGCCGCCGCCCTGCTGCTTCCCCTCGCCCCCTTCGCCCCCCTCGCTGCCGCCACCGGCGACCAGGCCGCACCCCCCGACCCCGCCCGCACGGCCGGGGCGCCCGGAGCGGCCGGAGCGACGGGAGGAGCGGGCGAGGCGGAGGGAAGAGCGGGCGAGGCCCAGCCGTCCGGAGGCACCCAGTCCCTGAGCTTCACGGCCGGTGACTCCACGTCCAGGACCCAGGGCGGAGGTGCGGAGCCCGGCACCCGGGAGATCGGCGCCCGGACCGTACGCCCTTACGCGCTGCTCGGCGTCGTGTGGGAACGCGGCGACGAGGAACTCCACGGCACCGTCCGCGTCCGCACCCGCGACGCGAACACGGGGCGCTGGTCCGGCTGGCACGAGCTGGAGACCCACCCCGCCGACGCCGCCGGAGCCGAGGGCAAAGGTGCCGCCGACAGTGAAGTCCGGGGCGCCACAGCCCCGTTGTGGGTCGGCGATTCCGACGGTGTACAGGCCCAGATCGTGTCCGAACGCGCAGCCGGCCGCGCCCTTCGAGGTCACCAGCACACGAGCGCGGGCGCCGCGGCCCCAGGCCACCCCCGCACGGACCGGGCCGCCCTCGCGGCCAACCTCCCGGACGCCCTCCCCAAGGGGCTCAGCCTGGAACTGATCGACCCCGGCCCCGAGCCCCCCACCTCGCAGGCCCCCGCCTCGCAGCCCTCCACCTCGCAGAGCCCGGCGCCCAACGCCCCCACCTCGCAGAGCCCGGCGCCTAATGCCTCGGTCCCGCAGAGCCCGGCGCCCAACGCCTCGGCACCGCACGCCCCGGTTCCGCAGGCACCCGATACGGCTGGCCCCGATACGGCTGGCCCCGATACGGCCGGCCCCGGAACGGCTGGCTCCGAATCGGCCCGCCCCCAGGTGGCCCGTCCCGAAGCGGCCCGTCCCGACGCGGGCAACGCGCAGCGCCCGGCGCCGGGTCCTTCCGCGGGCGGGAGCGAGAGTGCCGTTCCCAAGGGGTCCTCGGGAGCCGGGTCGGACGCCGCCGGGACCGAGGGCGCCGGGGCCGAGGACGACGCCGACGCGGCCGAGCGGCTCGCCGCGTCGGAGGCCGCGCGCGGTGCGGCGCTCCCCGAGCTCACCCGGGAGGCGACGGCCGCCGAGTACGCCTCGTCCCGCCCCTTCATCGGCCCCCGCCCGCGCATCGTGACCCGTAAGGGCTGGGGCGCCAACGAACGTATCCGTGAGTCGGGTCACGCGTACACCAAGACCGTACGGGCCGCGTTCATCCACCACACGGCGATGAGCAACAAGTACCGCTGCGCCCAGGTCCCCTCGATCATCCGTGGCATCTACCGCTTCCACGTCCTGAGCAGCAAATGGCGGGACATCGGCTACAACTTCCTCGTCGACAAGTGCGGCACCGTCTACGAAGGCAGGTCCGGCGGTGTGGCCAAGCCGGTGATGGGAGCCCACACTTACGGTTTCAACAGCAACAGCACGGGCATCGCCGTACTCGGTTCGTTCAACAAGGCGTCCCCGTCCGCAGCAGCCGTCGACGCGATCTCCCGGCTCACCGCCTGGAAGCTTGGCCTCTTCGGCATCAACCCGGGCGGAAGGACCACGTTGGTCTCCGGGGGCGGCACCAAGCACAAGAAGGGGAAGAAAGTCAGTTTCCGCACGATCTCCGGACACAGGGACGGGTTCAACACCGCGTGCCCCGGCGCCCGCCTCTACGGCAAGCTCGGCGCCGCGCGCACCACCGCGGCAAAGTTGCAGGGCCGCTGAGCGAGCCGCACGGCTCTGACCAGCGCCGCGCTCCACCTGCCCGGACGTGTGCACGGGGCCGCCGAAGTGTCCAGGCGCGTCTGCATACACTGGCCGCCGCCCGCCCGACGGGCTGGCAGGCGGACCCCGGCAGGAAGCAGAGACAACACGTGACAGAAGCGATCCTTCTGGTCGGGGGCAAGGGCACCCGGCTGCGTCCGCTGACGGTGAACACACCCAAGCCCATGGTTCACGCCGCGGGCGTGCCCTTTCTCACGCACCAACTGGCACGCGCCCGCGCGGCAGGCGTCGACCATGTCGTGATGGCGACCTCCTATCTCGCCGAGGTCTTCGAGCCGTACTTCGGGGACGGCTCCCAACTCGGCCTGCACCTGGAGTACGTCACCGAGGAAGAGCCGCTCGGTACGGGCGGCGCCATCCGGAACGTCGCCTCCCGGCTGTACTCGCGCCCCGACGAGCCCGTGCTCGTCTTCAACGGCGACATACTCTCCGGGCTCGACATCCGCGCCCTGGTGGACCAGCACACGCAGGCGGGCGCCGATGTCTCCCTGCACCTCACCCGCGTGACCGACCCGCGCGCCTTCGGGCTCGTCCCCACGGACGGTGCGGGCAGGGTCACCGCGTTCCTGGAGAAGCCGCAGACCCCCGAGGAGATCGTCACCGACCAGATCAACGCGGGCGCCTACGTTTTCAACCGCTCCCTGATCGACACCATTCCGGCCGGCCGCCCGGTCTCGGTCGAACGGGAGACCTTCCCCGGCCTGCTCGCCGCGGGAGCGCATCTGCACGGAATGGTCGACTCCACGTACTGGCTGGACCTGGGCACCCCCCAGTCCTTCGTACGCGGCTCGGCCGACCTCGTCCTGGGCCGCGCACCCTCACCCGCCGTCCCCGGCCGGTGCGGCGAGCGGCTGATACTGGAGACCGCCGAGGTCGCGGGCGACGCCAAGCTCACGGGCGGCTCGGTCGCCGGCGCCCGCGCCGAAGTGGGCTCGGGCGCCCGCATCGACGGCAGCGCACTGCTGGAGGGCTCGGTCATCGCGCCCGGCGCCCGCATCCGCGACTCCCTCATCGGCGCCGGAGCCCGCATCGGCGCCGGAACGGTCCTGGACGGTGCCGTCATCGGGGACGGTGCCGTCATCGGCGAGGACAACGAGCTGCGCGGCGGCATCCGCGTCTGGTGCGACGCCCGCATCCCCGCGGGCGCCGTCCGCTTCTCCTCCGACAGCTGAACGGGCACCCACGCCGGAAACCAGCACACCCGGGGGCCGGTCTTCGGCCGGCCCCCGGGCCCGGAAGCACCACCCCGTCGCCGGACAGGCGACACCAGCGACACCGGCCCACCAGCGCACCGGTCCACCAGCAAACCCGGCCCCGGGACTGTCGGTCCCGGGGCCTACGCTTGCGCTCGTGCCACACACCCGCTCCTGGACCCCACCCGGCCCGTACGCGCTGCGCAGCAGCCTCGGCGTGCTGGGGCGCGGTCCCTACGATCCGACGTTCCGGGTCGAGGGCGGTTCGCTGTGGCGCGGCACCCGTACGCCGGCGGGTCCTGCCGCGCTGCATCTGACGGTGCGCGGCGGTGAGGTGTGCGCCGAGGCGTGGGGTCCCGGGGCCGCGTGGGTGCTGGACGGGTTGCCCGCGCTGCTCGGAGCCGAGGACGACCCCGCGGCGTTCGTGCCGCATCACGACCTCACCCGCGAGGCGCACCGCCGCTATCCCGGGCTGCGCCTCATCCGCACGGGCCGCGTGCTGGAGTCCCTGATTCCGTCGGTACTGGAGCAGAAGATCACCGCCGAAGAGGCGTACCGCGCCTGGCGGTTGCTGGTCCGCCGCTTCGGTGAGCGCGCCCCAGGTCCGCACCCCGACCTGTGGGTGATGCCCGACGCGCGCGGCTGGCTCCGTATCCCCTCCTGGGAGTGGCACCGCGCGGGCGTCGACCACAAGCGTTCCTCCGCGATCATCCGCGCGGCGCAGCGCGCGGGCCGCATGGAGGAGGCGGCGCACATGGGGCTGGAGGCCGCGCTGGCCCGGCTGCAGGCGATACCGGGCATCGGCCCCTGGACGGCGGCCGAGGTGCTCCAGCGCAGCAACGGCGACCCGGACGCGATCACGGTCGGGGACCTGCACCTGCCGCGCCAGGTCGGGCACGCGCTCACGGGGCGCAGGGACGCGGACGACGAGGAGATGCTGCGGCTGCTGGCCCCGTACGCGGGCCAGCGTCACCGCGCTTCCCGTTACGTCCTGCTCGCCGGCCCGCGCATGCCCCGCAGGGCTCCCCGTTTCCCGGTCGGCAACATCGCCCCGCTGTGAGGCGTGGGCCCCGCCGCGCCCCTCACCCGCTGACGATCCTCATGCGCTGATCACCTGCGGAAGATTCACCTGCGGAAGTTCACCTGCTGACGATGAAGTCCTCCGCCGACCGCGCGGGCCGGTGGCGCGGCGCGCTCGCCGGGTGGCCGACGGCGACGGCGCCCATGGGGTCCCAGTGCGCGGGCAGTTCGAGCACGTCCCGTACGACGTCACGGCAGAACATCGTCGAGGAGACCCAGGCCGAGCCCAGCCGCTCACCCGCGAGCGCGACGAGGAAGTTCTGGATGCCCGCGCCGTTGGCGACGACGAACATCTCGCGCTCCGCCGCCGAGCGGCGCTCGTCCGGATAGTCGTGCGACCCGTCCGTCACGAGACAGGGCACGGCCAGATACGGGGCGTTGCGCAGCACGTCACCGCGCCGCACCCGCTTGGCGACGCTCTCCTCGCTCTTGCCGTCCCGCCGCAGGTCCGCGATCCACGCGTCCCGCATCGCGTCGAGCAGCCGCACCCGCGACTCCTCGCTCTCCAGCAGCACGAACCGCCACGGCGTCGTGTGATGCGGCGCGGGCGCCGTCAGGGCGGCTGCGACAGCACGCCGTACGGCCTCTTCGTCAACGGGCTGGTCGGTGAACTCGCGTACGGTCCGCCGCAGCGTCACCGCCTCGCGCACGGCCTCCGAAGTGCCCAGCCGGAACATGTCGTTGGCGGCGTCCCGCACCAGCATCCGCGCCGAGTCAGCACGCGGACCGACACGGACGCCGGGGCCACGGGACCCGTCGGATCCACCGGACCCGTCGGGGCCGACCGGATCACCCGGGGCCTCGGCGCCCACGCCGCTGACGTAGCGCGCCAGGCCGCGCATCACGGCGACGGGCAGCCCGCTGGCCTTGCCCTTCACCAGTTCGCCCGCACCGGCCAGTTCGTCACCGACGGCGGTGACCGTCACACCGAGCGGGTTGCCGTGCGTATCGACGCTGCCCCGCAGGTCCTCCAGGACCCGTACGCCGGCGGCGCCGATGGCCACATCGGTCTGCCCCTCGCGCCACGGCCGCCCGAAGGTGTCGGTGACCACGACGCCGACGGTGACCCCGAGCGTCTCCCTGATGCCCTCCCGTACGCGCCGCGCGGCGGCGTCCGGGTCCTCGGGCAGCAACAGCACGGTTCCCTTGGGGGTGTTGGAGGCGTCGACCCCGGCAGCCGCCATCACGAAGCCGTGCCGCGACTCCACGATCCGCGCGGGCCCGCGCCGCGCGACCACGCGTACGGTCTCCGCATCGATGGCCGCCTCGCGGTCGTCCGCCTCGACGATCCTGCCCTCGGCCTTGCTCACGATCTTCGACGTCACGATGAGCACATCGCCGTCCACGAGCCCGCGCCCCCGCCCGCCCGAGGGCGAGTCCACATCCGCGCCGCCCGTGGCGACGGCGTCGGCGATGAGCTTCACCAGGTCGTCGCCCGGCCGCACTTCGGGGATACCGGCCAGCGCCCACACCTCGTAGGAGGTGGCCCCGGCTGTGTTCCCGGCGTTCCCGCCGTTCCCGGCGTTCCCGCCGTTCCCGGCGTTCCCGGCGTTCTCGGGTGCGGTCACGCCCGTACCTCCTCGGCCAGCTCCAGCGCCTGCCGTGCCATCAGCGCCGTCGCCTCCGTGTCCTTCATCATCAGCGGTACGGCGCGGCATCTGATGCCCGCCTCCTCGACGGCCTGTACGGAGCCGGCGTCGACCGTGTCGACCAGCCATCCGTCCAACAGCCCCGAACCGTAGTGCTGCGCGACCGCCGCAGCGGTCGTCTCGACGCCCACGGCGGACAGCACCTTGTCGGCCATGCCGCGCACGGGCGCGTTCCCGACGATCGGCGACAGCCCGACGACGGGTACGTCGGCGTCGGCGATGCCCTCCCGGATGCCGGGCACGGCCAGAATCGTGCCGACGCTCACCACGGGGTTGGACGGCGGGAAGAGCACGACATCGGCGTCCGCGATGGCCTCCAGCACGCCGGGCCCCGGCTTGGCGACGTCGGCGCCGACGGGCACCACGGCGTGCGCCGGGACGGAGGCACGCAGCCGTACCCAGTACTCCTGGAAGTGCACGGCCCTGCGACCGCTCTCGGCGTCATCCCCCGAGGAGCCGTCCAGGTCCGCCGTGTCGATCAGCACATGTGTCTCGACCCGGTCGTCCGTCATGGGCAGCAGCCGCACCCCGGGGTTCCACCGCGCGCACAGCGCCTCGGTGACCGCGCTGAGCGGGTATCCGGCGCCGAGCATCTGAGTACGGACGATATGGGTGGCGAAGTCCTTGTCGCCGAGCCCGAACCACTCGGGTCCGACGCCGTAGGCGGCCAGCTCCTCCTTCACGGCGAAGGTCTCCCCGGCCCGCCCCCAGCCCTGGTCCTCATGGATGCCACCGCCGAGCGTGTACATCACGGTGTCGAGGTCGGGGCAGACCTTCAGCCCGAACAGATGGATGTCGTCGCCGGTGTTCCCGATGACGGTGATGTCCGCTTCCGGCGCCGCCGACTTGAGCCCGCGGAGGAAGCGGGCACCGCCGATGCCCCCGGCCAGAACCACAATGCGCTGCATGGGCACAGTCTCGCAGCCGGGAGCCCGGCCCCGTCACCTGGCCAGGGCATCGCGCGCCTCCGCGCGGCCCACGGAGCAGTGCATCGGCATCTCGGTCAGCCCGGGGAAGTAGACGTGCACACTCACGGCCGGTTCCAGACCGTCGTTGACCACTTCGTGCACATAGCCGGGCGCGAACACCCGTACGTCCCCGGAGGTGAGCCCGCGTGCCGACCGCCCGTGCTCGGTCAACTCGCCCTCAAGGACGCCGAAGACGCCGGAGGAAGCCCCGTGGTCGTGCCGCCCGCTGCCCTGCCCCGGCAGCCAGCTGAGCAGCCACACCTCGTATCCGGGCCCTGTGCGCAGCCGGTGGTACCAGCGCGAGACCGGGTCGTAGCGCACGAGCGGCGCCCAGGAGGCGCGGTCGGCGGAGAGGGTGCGGACGAGCCCGGCGTAGCCCGCCACGGTCGAGGGGTGCGCGGGGGTCGCGGGAAGGAGGTGCGGGATCGCGGTCAGGTCGCCCGCGATCTCGTTGTCGCTGTTCACGTGCGGATACGCCCTTGTACTGGAGAGGAACGCCGCGCGTGCGCGGCCCGGCTGTCGGAGGAGGAGCGCTCAACAACAGCGACAGCGACAGGACTCCATGACATCCGAGGCGGCGGGGGAGCACCGGCCCCCGTCGGACCGCGCGGAGAGGTCTCCGCCGGCCGTTCGGAACTCAGAGGTCGCTGGCATGCGGCCAAGCAGAGCGGGCCGCACGCCCCGATGTCAACCGGATGTCCCGTTCGGGCGCGATGTTCACCGCTTCTGGTTGCCCCGTGCGACGAAAGGTTTGTGCGGGTTCTCCGGGGAGAGGTGGCGCACCAGTCGTGCCGACGAACGCCGTTGCGCTTCTGTGATCCGAATGTGATCAGGGCCATCCGGGGGGTACGCCGGAACGTGGCCGCAGGTCACCGCGTTCTCCGGGAAGGAGACGGGCAATTCGCCCAGCCTCCCGGCGCGAGTGTCATAGTTCGTGGTGATTTGAACACTTACTGCGAAGGCTTGGTTCCGCCGAGTGAATAACGGGCTCAATAGCAGATCTCGGCTTGACTGGCCCGGATCGGCACACTTGTAATTTCACTCGTGTCGTTCAAGCCGGTTCGATAACGACAGCATCACGGGGACGCAAAGACGGACGAGGGGCGCGCACATGACCGAGCTGTTCCAACAACTGCTGGTCGAAGAGGCGGACGAAGAGCTCGGCTGGCAGGAGCGCGCCTTGTGCGCGCAGACCGACCCCGAGTCGTTCTTCCCCGAGAAGGGCGGATCGACCCGAGAGGCGAAGAAGGTCTGCCTCGCCTGCGAAGTCCGCTCCGAATGCCTTGAATACGCACTCGCGAATGACGAGCGTTTCGGCATTTGGGGCGGACTGTCCGAACGTGAACGTCGCCGCCTGAAGAAGGCCGCTGTCTGACCCAGCTGTATGAGGTGACCGGCACCCGTCGAGCGGGCATCGCCGGGACCGGCGGAGGCAGTTGCACGGAGGCGCCGGACGGGCTGGGGCGAGCCGTTAGTGTGGGGCCGTCCGAGACGCACCACCCCTTTTACGAGGCGCGTGCGTCCACCGCATCCGATCGCGTCTTCCGGGGGCTTGCAGCCTTACGCGGCACCGCCGCGAGGCCCCCGCACCCCGGGGAGGGCCCCTACCTCGATGTCCGTGCACAGCCATCCGGCGGCCCATTACGAGGCGGCCACAGCAGGGTTGGCCCCCACCCCATCGGTGACGGCTCCCACCACTTCACCCGAGTTCCCACGGCACGTCGTCACCGCCGTTCTCGTGGCACACGACGGCGCCCGCTGGCTGCCTGACGCGCTGTCAGGACTGCTCGGCCAGGAACGCCCCGTGCAGAACGTCATCGCCGCCGACACCGGCAGCGCCGACGACTCGGCCGGACTGCTCACCGAGGCACTCGGCGCCGACCACGTGCTGCACATGGCACGCCGCACCGGATTCGGCACCGCCGTCGAGGAGGCGGCGCGCACCGCGCCCGTCCTCACACCCGACGACCTCCCGTATCTCAAGCGCCCCAGCGGCTGGGACCCCGTCACCCGCACCTGGCGCGACGACGCCTACGACATGCCTGAGCTGCCGCACGGCGAACCCGTGCAGTGGCTGTGGCTCCTGCACGACGACTGCGCCCCCGAGGCGGACGCGCTCGCCCAGCTGCTCCGCGTCGTCGACGCCGACCCCTCGGTCAGCATCACGGGCCCCAAGCTGCGCAGTTGGTACGACCGCAGGCAGCTCCTGGAGGCGGGCGTCTCCGTCGCCCACAGCGGGCGGCGGTGGACCGGGGTCGAGCGGCGCGAGCAGGACCAGGGCCAGCACGACCAGGTGCGGCCCGTGCTCTCCGTCTCCTCCGCCGGAATGCTCATCAGGCGCGATGTCTTCGAACAGCTCGGCGGTTTCGACCGCAGGCTGCCGCTGATGCGGGACGACCTCGATCTGTGCTGGCGCGCACACGCGGCGGGTCACCGCGTCCTCGTCGCGCCCGACGCCGTCATGCGCCACGCGGAGGCGGCCTCGCGTGAGCGCCGCCCCGTCGACTGCGTCGGACGTGCCAGCAAGGGCGCGAGCCCGCACCGCGTCGACAAGGCCGGCGCCGTCTACACGCTGCTGGCCAACGCACCGGCCGCGCTGCTCCCCTGGGTCCTCGTACGGCTCGTCCTCGGGACGCTGCTGCGTACCCTCGCGTATCTCGTCGGCAAGGTGCCGGGACAGGCGCTCGACGAGATCGCGGGACTCTTCGGCACCCTCCTGCGCGGCGGACGCGTACTCGGAGCCCGTGGCAAGCGCGGGAAACCGGCCGTCACGCACAAGGAACTGCGCCCCCTCTTCCCACCGCCGGGCGCGACACTGCGCGCGACGGCCGAGCAGGTCGCCAGCAACTTCGGCGGACGCTCCGAA
Organism: Streptomyces iconiensis; assembly: GCF_028657195.3. Classification (GTDB taxonomy): domain Bacteria; phylum Actinomycetota; class Actinomycetes; order Streptomycetales; family Streptomycetaceae; genus Streptomyces; species Streptomyces iconiensis. Next base: position 18,870 of record NZ_JANCPR020000066.1, on the reverse strand, counting down.
CCCGAACTCATCTCCGGAGGGCGGCACGGCGCCGTCGAGTCGGGGCCGGGGGACGAGGACGCCGACTTCCTGGAGGTCGAGCAGTTCGCGCGGCTCAAGAGGCTCGCGCAGAAGCCGGGGCCCGTACTCTTCGCCGTTCTCCTCCTCGTGTCCGTCGTCGCCTGCCGCGCGCTGCTCGGCGGCGGGTCGCTGGCCGGAGGCGCCCTGCTCCCCGCGCCCGACGGGGTCTCCGAACTGTGGTCGCGCTACATGGACGGCTGGCATCCCGTCGGCACGGGCGGCACCCAGTCGGCGCCGCCCTACCTGGCGATGCTCGCCACCGTCGCGACCCTCCTGTTCGGCAGTACGGGCCTCGCGCTCACCCTGCTCCTGGTGTGCTCCGTCCCGCTGGCCGGGCTCACCGCGTACTTCGCCTCGCGGCCCCTCGTCGAGTCACGGCTCGTGCGGGCCTGGGGCAGCGTTGCCTACGCCTTCCTTCCGGCGGCGACCGGTGCCCTCGCCGGAGGCCGGATCGGTACCGCCGTGCTCGCCGTGCTGCTGCCGCTGCTCGCCCGCGCCGCAGCCTCGGCCGGCGGGCTGCGCGGCAAGCCGGGCTGGCGCTCCGCGTGGGCCTACGCGCTGCTGCTGACCTTCACCACCGCCTTCACCCCCGTGGTCTGGCCGATCGCGCTGCTGCTCACGGTGGTCCTGGTCGCCGTACGCAGGGGAGAGGGCAGCTCGCTCGCCGGAAGCGCGCTGCGCGGCCTCGCCGTGCTGGCGACCCCGCTGGCGCTGCTCGCGCCCTGGTCGCTGTCGCTGCTCACCGATCCGGAGCGCTTCCTGTCCGAGGCCGGGCTCCCCTTCGGGAACGGCACCGCCTCGCCGGTGGACCTGCTCACCCTGTCGCCCGGCGGGCCCGGTACCACGAACGGGCTCTTCCTCGTCGGCCTGGTGCTCGCCGGGCTCGCCGCACTGCTGCGCGCCGAGCGGCAGTTGGCGATCCGTTCCGCCTGGGCAGCCGCGCTCGCCGGACTCCTGTTCGCGGGGCTCTCCAACGGCTCGGCGTGGGCGGGCCCCGCCACCCTCGTCTACGGTCTCGGGCTGCTCAGCGCCGCCGCCGTCGGTGCGGACGGTGCCAGGGAGCGCGTCGCGTCGCAGAGCTTCGGCTGGAAGCAGCCCGTCGCGGTCCTCGTGGCGGCTGCGGCCGTCGCGGCGCCGCTGTTCGCGGCCGTCGGCTGGATGGCCGGTGGTGCCGACGGCCCGCTCTCGCGCCGCGACCCCGTACAGGTTCCCGCCTTCGTCGCGGAGGAGAGCCGCACCTCCGACCAGGCCCGCACGCTGGTGCTCGACGGCGGGGAGGCTTCCTCGCACATCTCGTACACCCTGGTGCGCGGTTCGGGCGCCCGGCTGGGCGATGCCGATCTGGCCTCGTCGGACGCGGGCGACAGGCGGCTCGACGGTGTCGTCTCCAACCTCGTGGCGGGCTCGGGCGCCGACCAGACAAGCCAGTTGGGCGGCTATGCCGTCCGCTACGTCCTCCTGCGCGACGGCGCCTCCCGCGAGATGAGCAGGGTGCTCGACGCGACTCCTGGCCTGACCCGGCTCAGCCAGGAGGACGGCAGCGCGCTGTGGCGGGTGGACCAGCAGGTCTCCCGGGTCTCGATCGTGCCGGGCGACGCGGAGACCGGCGCAGCCGGTGCCGTGACCGCCCCACGCGCCGTCGCGGCAGGCCCCGTCGAAGCGCATACCAAGCTGCCCTCCGGCCCCTCGGGGCGCGTCCTGCGCGTCGCGGACACGGCGGACAGCGGGTGGCGGGCCACGCTCAACGGCAACCGGCTGAAGCCGGTCACGGTCGACGGCTGGGCGCAGGGGTTCGAACTCCCCACCGAGGGCGGCACGCTCGACCTCACGTACGAGACCCCGCTCACGCACACCGCGTGGACATGGGCGCAGGGCTTCCTGATGCTGGTCGTTCTCGTCCTCGCGCTGCCAGGGCGCAGCCGCGACGTGGACGACGATCTTCCGGAGGCACCGCTCGTCGAGGAACAGCCCGCCACGGGCGACGGCCGCCGCGCGCGCAGGCTGCGCGCACAGGCGGCGGCCGAGGAGTCACCCGGCGACGACGCACCCCACGAGGACGGCGCCCAGCCCTTCGGTGACGCGCCGCCCCCGCCTCCGCAGGCCCCGCCCGCTGTCCCCGAACAGGCGCCCTACGACCAGGGATACGCCGACCCCTACGGCCAGCAGCCGTACGTCCCGCAGCAGACCCCGTACGACCAGACCCCGTACCAGCAGCAGTACGACCAGCAGCAGTACGAACAGCCCTACGACCAGCAGCAGTACGAACAGCCCTACGACCAGCCGTACCAGCAGCCCTACCAGCAGTCCTACGACCAGCAGCAGCCGCAGCCCACGTACGAGGAGTGGCAGGCCCAGCAGGCAGCGGCCCAGCAGGCAGCCGCGCAGCAGTACGCGGCCCAGCAGGCGGCCGACCCGTACGGATACCAGCAGGGCGGCTACGACGGCCACAACGGCGGTTACGACCCGCAGTACGGCAACGGCAACGGGAGCGAGCAGCAGTGAATCGCACCATCCTCAGCTTCGCCGGCACCGTCGTGGCGCTCGCCGCCGTGACCGGGGTCGCCGCCGTCGCCGCACCCGGCGACGCGCCCAAGGAAGGTGACAGCGCGTCAGCGGCCTCGCACAAGCCCGTCGAACGCTCCTCACTGGTGTGCCCCCAGCCGAACGAGTCGGATGTCGCGGAGACCACCTACACCGCGTTCACCCCCAAGGGAGCCGACGGCAAGAAGGGCAGCGCCGAGCTGCACGCGGCCGAACTCGCCGACACGGACGGCCCGGACGTGCCCGGCGAGAGCGACAAGGGCAAGGGCGGCAAGGGCGACAAGAAGGACAAGAAGGGTGAGGGCAAGGGGAAGAAGGAGAAGGGGGCACGGGCGGAGGACGAGAAACCGACCGTTCCGCTGAGCGCTCCCGGTACCCCCGTCACCTCCACCATGGACAGCGCCGGAGCACCCGCGCTGGTCGGCACGGCCGACGGCCCCTTCGCGCCCGGCTGGACCGTTCAGCAGACCACCACCGTCAGTGTGGGAGCGGGGCGCGGTCTCCAGGGCTCGGCCTGCTCGGCCCCCGACACGTCCTTCTGGTTCCCCGGCGTCAGCACGGCGGCCGACCGCCAGGACTACGTCCACCTCACCAACCCGGACAGCTCCAGCGCCGTCGTCGACCTGGAGCTGTACGGCAAGAACGGCAAGGAGAAGGCGGGCGCGGGCTCGGGCGAGGGCATCACCGTGCCGCCCCGCTCCACCGTGCCCGTCCTCCTGTCGACCCTCACCGCGAAGCCGGTGACCAACGTGACCCTCCACGTCACGGCACGCTCCGGCCGGGTCGGCGCTCAAGTGCAGGCGCAGGACACCAAGTTGGGCGGCGACTGGCTGGCCCCGGCAGCCGAGGCACGCCCGCGCGCCGTGCTGCCCGGTGTCCCCGGTGACGCCACCTCCGTACGGCTGGTCGTCTTCGCTCCCGGCGACGAGGACGCCGACCTCAAGGTGCGCCTGGCCGGCGCGAGCAACATGATCAGCCCGGCCGGATACGAGACGCTGCACGTCAAGGGCGGCATGACGACAGCCGTCGACCTGAAGGACCTCACCAAGGGCGAGCCCGGCTCCCTGGTGCTCTCGCCCGCCGAGGACGGCCCCGACGCCACCCCCGTGATGGCGGCGCTGCGCGTGACGCGCGGCAAGGGCTCCGACCAGGAGACGGCCTTCATCCCGTCCACGGCACCCGTGGAGAGGCGGGCGACGGCGGCCGACAACCGCGACGGCGGCTCCACCCTGGCGCTGACGGCGCCGGACGCCGCGGCCAAGGTCCGGGTGACCGCCTCGGCGGGGAGCGGCGGCGGCAAGCCCAAGAGCACCACGGTCACGGTCAAGGCCCACACCACCAAGTCCTTCTCCCCGCCGAGCCCCGAGGGCGGCAAGGGCGCGTACGCGGTGACCGTCGAACGCCTGTCGGGCGGCCCGGTGCACGCCTCCCGGATGCTGGCCCGCAAGCAGGACGGGGTCCCGGCCTTCACCATCCAGGCACTGCCCGACGACCGCAGCACGGTCGCCGTCCCCCGCTCCGAGCAGGACCTGTCCGTGGTGAACGACGGCAAGTGACCGCGAGGCGGCGGGCCAGCCGGGCCGCCGCCTCGCGGGCCGGCCCCGTGCGGTCCCGGTTCGTGCGGTCCCGGTTCGGGCTCAGCGGTCGCGTGCGGGCCGCTCGTACCCGGCCTCGCGGCCACGCGCGGCCGGCACAGGCCGCACCGCGCGCATGCGGTCGGCCTCCGCCCCGCCGTCGGCCCAGGTCGTACCGCCGTCGATCCCGGCCGTACCGTCGGTCCTGCCCCTGCCGTCGATCCCGCCCGTACCGTCAGTCCTGGCCGTAACGCGGGTCGACCGACTCCGGTGCGAGGCCCAGCAGTTCGGCCACCTGCTCGACCACGACCTCGTGCACGAGCAGCGCCCGTTCGTCCCTGGTCCGGGTGCGGATCTCCACGGGGCGCCGGAAGACGATCACGCGGTCGGGGCGTTTGCCGTCGCCCTCGGCGATCCGGCCCAGCGGTACCGCCAGGTCGCCCTCCATGTCCTCGTGCAGCTCACCGTTGTCGGTGCGCGGTACCTCCTGCACGGCGAAGTCGACGCTCGCGAGCTGCGGCCAGCGCCGTTCCAGACGGCTCACCGAGTCGCGTACGAGATCGTCGAAGGCGTCCGCGCGACTGACGGCGAGCGGCACTTGGGGCGGCGCCACCGGTCCGCGCATGCCGCGGCCGTGGCGGTCTCGGCTGCGCGGGCGCGAATCCGGCCTGCGCGGCGGTACGGGGCTGTTCATCACGTCCGAGCGTAGCCCTCCGAGGGCCCGCGCGGGGTGTGGCGGGCACGCCGTCGCATGTCGGCGAAGGGCGCCTCACCGGCCTTCTCCTGATGTCCCGTGACCGGGTTTCCGGCGCCTCCGTACGCTCCGCGCCGCGCGCCGCACGGACGCCGCTTCCAGCGGGGGCGAGCCGCCGTTCCGGCCGCCGCACGCGCCTTTCAGCAGATCAGGCGTTTCCGGCGAAGCGGGACGACACGGCAGGGTGACCTGAGGGAGAGTCGTCGCAGCCCGCTCAAGAGTGCGGTACGGTCCATCGTCGTGAGCCCTGTACGTCGCTGTTCGCGCACCGCTTGCGGTCGTCCCGCCGTCGCGACGCTGACGTACGTCTACGCGGACTCGACCGCCGTTCTCGGCCCCCTCGCCACCTACGCCGAACCGCACTGTTACGACCTGTGCTCCGAGCACTCCGAGCGGTTGACGGCACCACGCGGCTGGGAGGTCGTCAGGCTCGCCATCGACGCGGCGTCGGCCCGGCCCAGCAGCGACGACCTCGAAGCCCTCGCCAACGCCGTACGTGAAGCAGCCCGTACGCCGCCCCGCCAGGAGCCGCCCTCGGCCCGCCCCTCCGACGCGCTCGGCGGTCCCGAAGGACGCGACGCCGATCCCATGGAGGTCGCCCGGCGTGGCCATCTGAGGGTCCTGCGCTCGCCGGAACCGTAGACGGCCCCGCCGCCGTCGGAGCGCACCGGGCGTTCCGGGTAGATTTGGGGGCCGTTGACGAGTGACAACCCCCATGAGAGGGCTGGCCGTGGCTGACCTGTCGGAGATCGTGAAGGCGTACGACGTGCGCGGTGTGGTGCCTGACCAGTTGGACGAGGCACTCGCGGAACTGTTCGGTGCCGCCTTCGTGCGCGTGACCGATGCGGCGGCCGTCGTCGTCGGGCACGACATGCGCCCCTCGTCCCCCGGTCTGGCAAGGGCGTTCGGGCTCGGCGCCAGCAGGCAGGGCGCCGATGTGACGGAGATCGGGCTGTGCTCGACCGACCAGCTCTACTACGCGAGCGGGGAACTCGACCTGCCCGGCGCGATGTTCACAGCCAGCCACAACCCCGCGCGTTACAACGGCATCAAGATGTGCCGCGCCGGCGCCGCACCCGTCGGCCAGGACACGGGGCTCGCCGAGATCCGCGCCCTGGTGGAGGAGTGGTCGGAGGCGGGCGCCGTCCCCGGTACGGACAAGCCTCAAGGCACCCTCGTCCAGCGGGACATGCTGGAGGGCTACGCCGCGTATCTGCGCAACCTCGTCGGCCTCTCGGACATCCGCCGCCTCAAGGTCGTGGTGGACGCGGGCAACGGCATGGGCGGCCACACCGTCCCCACCGTGTTCGACGGACTTCCGCTCGAACTCGACGCCATGTACTTCGAGCTGGACGGCACCTTCCCCCACCACGAGGCCAATCCGCTCGACCCGAAGAACATCGTCGACCTCCAGCGCCGCGTGCGCGAGACCGGCGCCGACATCGGGCTGGCCTTCGACGGTGACGCCGACCGCTGCTTCGTCGTCGACGAGAACGGCGACCCCGTGGCCCCCTCCGCGATCACCGCGCTCGTCGCGGCCCGCGAGCTGGCCAAGGACCCAGGGGCCACGGTGATCCACAACCTGATCACCTCCTGGTCCGTGCCCGAGGTGGTCAAGGAGAACGGCGGCACGCCCGTACGTACCCGCGTCGGCCACTCGTTCATCAAGCAGGAGATGGCCAGGACCGGCGCGATCTTCGGCGGCGAGCACTCGGCGCACTACTACTTCCGCGACTTCTGGAACGCCGACACCGGCATGCTCGCCGCGCTGCACGTCCTCGCCGCGCTCGGCGGACAGGACGGCACCCTCTCGCAGCTCGTCGCGCAGTACGACCGTTACGCCGCCTCCGGCGAGATCAACAGCACCGTCGACGACCAGACCGCGCGCGCCGCGGCCGTCAAGGCCGCCTTCGCCGACCGCGACGACACCACGCTGGACGAGCTGGACGGCCTCACCGTCACCGCGCAGGACTGGTGGTTCAACCTCCGCGCCTCCAACACCGAGCCGCTGCTCCGGCTGAACGTCGAGGCCAGGGACGCCGCCACGGTGGAGCGCGTACGCGACGAGGTGCTCGGGATCGTACGGGCCTGACCCCGCCACCGGCCGCCTGACCTCGTACGGAACCGTGGGGGACGGTACGGGACCCCGTACCGGTTCGATCTTGCCCGGGCTTTTCCGTACCATCCGGCCGTGCGGGTACGGCGGCAGCGGGGCGGCACCAGAGCGGTCCGGGCACGACGCGTCCGCGACGGACGGCCGGCCAGGACAGCCCGGTCGGACGCCGCGGACGCGCCCAGCCCGGACCGGTCTCCTCGGTGGCACGGTGCCGGCCCCCCGGCGGTACCCTGACCGCACAGTCAGCCACGCCCCGCCCTGGAGGAACCCCATGCCGCTCGAAGCCGGTCTCCTTGAGATCCTCGCCTGCCCGGCGTGCCACGCGCCGCTCCGCGAAGAGGGCGACCAGCTGATCTGTACGGGCGGCGCGGAGTGCGGTCTCGTGTACCCGGTGCGTGACGGCATCCCCGTCCTGCTCGTGGACGAGGCCCACCGCCCCGACTGACCCCGGAAGGGCTGCACACCGCAGCCGAAACGGAGGCAACGGAAGATGCTCGACGAGTCGCTCCTCGAAGCGCCCGAGGCCCTCGCCCGCGCCGACGCGCGTGGCCTCCTGCGCGGCGCAGCGGGAGCGGGGGCCCGCGTCAGGACAGGACTGCGGCACGCCACCGAGGCGGGCCTCGACAAGCTCCAGCCCGAAGGCCGACCCCGTGCCGTGCTCGTCGCGGGGCCCGGGCCGGCGACCGCCTGTGTCTCCGACCTCCTGGGCGCCCTCGCCAACGGCGCCGTGCCCGTCACCCGGCTACGCCCCACCGGCGATCTGGCCGCTGCCGGTGCGCTGCGCTGGTCGCTGCCCGGCTGGGCCGGCCCCGTCGACCTGCTGCTGCTCGTCACACCCGACGGCACCGAGCCCGGCCTCGCCGCGCTCGTCGACCAGGCGTACCGCAGAGGCTGCACCGTCGTGGCCGTCGCGCCCTCCGGAGCACCGCTGGCCGACGCGATCGGTGAGACGCGCGGCCTGGCCGTACCCCTCGCGCCGGGCCCGTACGACGCCTACGAGTCGCCCGACACCCCCGAGCAGCCCGGCGGCCTACCGGGCCTCCGGGAACAGGGCCCCGTGCAGCTGCTCGCCGGGCAGCCCGTCGGTGCCCCCGGCGTCTTCTGGGCGCTGCTCACACCGCTGCTCCTGCTCATCGACCGGCTCGGGCTGGCACCTAGCGGCCCTACGGTCATCCAGTCGCTCGCCGAACGCCTCGACCACGTGGCCGAGCGCTGCGGCCCGGCCATCGCGACGTACAGCAACCCCGCCAAGACCCTGGCCGCCGAACTCGCCGGTGCGCTGCCCCTGTTGTGGAGCGAGGGCGACATCGCCGGCGCCGCGGCGCGGCACTGGTCCGCCACCTTCGCCGCGCTGCCCGGCAGACCGGCGCTCGCCGCCGAACTGCCCGAGGCCATAACCGCGCACGGGGCCCTGCTGGCGGGCGCCTTCGCCGCCGGGGCCGACCCGGGCGACTTCTTCCGCGACAGGGTGGACGAGCCCGAGTCCCTGCGTGCGCGCGTCGTTCTGCTCCGTGAGGGTGCGCCGGGCGGGGACTCGGCGGCTGTGGCGGCCCGCGATCTCGCCTACGCCAACGACACGCCTGTCAGCGAACTGGAACCGGCCGAAGGCAGCAACTCACTGGAAGCGGCGGCCGAACTGATCGCCACCGCCGATTTCGCCGCCGTTTACCTCGCGCTCGCCGACAGCGACTCACCTTGGGCGTGAGCGCCGCGACCGGACCGGACCCCGGCCCGCGCTGAACGGGCCCTGGCCCGCGTTGAGCAGTACCCCCGACCTCGTCAGGTAAGAGCCGAGCAGCACCCCGAACCCCGTCGGACAAGAGCCGAGCAGCACACCGAACCGGCCAGGCAAGAGCCGAGCAGACCCCGAACCCGTCAGGCAGGACAGGAAACGCACATCCCATGGATCGTCTGGAGAACACCGTCCGGCCCTACGCGTGGGGCTCCACCACCGCCATCCCCGAACTCCTGGGCGAGGAACCCACGGGCGAGCCCCGTGCGGAGATGTGGATGGGCGCACACCCGGGCGCACCGTCCCTCGTCGACAGGGGAGCGGGCAGCACGCCGCTCTCGCACGTCATCGCCGCCGACCCCGAGGGCGAACTCGGCACGGCCGTCGTCGCGGCGTACGGGCCGCGGCTTCCGTTCCTCCTCAAGCTGCTCGCCGCCGCGTCACCGCTCTCCCTCCAGGTGCACCCGGACAACGACCAGGCCGCGCGGGGCTTCGCCGACGAGGAGGCCAGGGGGGTGCCCCTCGACTCCCCTGAACGCAACTACAAGGACGCCAGCCACAAGCCCGAACTGCTCTGCGCGCTCACGCCGTTCGAGGGACTGTGCGGTTTCCGGCACCCCAAGGAGGCCGCCACTCTCCTGGAGCGCCTCGGCGTCAACGCCCTGAAGCCGTACGCCGACATCCTCCGCGCCCGCCCCGAAAGCGAGGCCCTGCGCGAGGTGTTGACCGCCGTACTGACGGCCGACAGGGACGAGACCGCCGAAACCGTGGAGGAGGCCGCCGCAGCCGCGGCCGGTATCGCTGCCGAAGGCGGCCCCGGCAGCGGGGAGTACGCCGCCTACGCCGGCATCGCGCACCACTACCCCGGCGACCCCGGTGTGCTGGCCGCCATGCTGCTCAACCACGTCAGCCTCCGTCCCGGAGAGGCCCTCTACCTCGGCGCCGGCGTCCCGCACGCCTACCTCAGCGGCCTCGGCGTCGAGATCATGGCCAACTCCGACAACGTCCTGCGCTCCGGGCTCACCCCCAAGCATGTGGACGTGCCCGAACTGCTCCGGATCGTCCGCTTCGAGCCCGCGGATCCGGACATCCTGCGGCCCGAGGCCGAGCCCGGCGGAGAGGAGATCTACGACACTCCCGCCGGCGAGTTCCGGCTCTCCCGCCACACGCTCGTACAGGGAGCCGAACCCCGCGTCCTCGAAGCGCCGTCCGCGCAGATCCTGTTGTGCACGGCAGGCGCGGTCCGTCTGCGCCAGACCGGCCCCGAAGGCACCGAACTCGCCCTCTCTCCAGGGCATTCCGCCTACGTCCCAGCAGGCGAGCGGGTTCAGGCCAACGGTGAAGGTACGCTCTTCCGCGCCACAGTGGCCGTCTGACCCAGCGGCTGCCCCACAGGAGGAAGGGACACTCAACGCGTGAGTGCATCAGGCGGAACGAAGGCGATTGTCGCCGCGCTGGGCGCGAACATGGCCATCGCCGTGGCCAAGTTCGTCGCAGCGGCTTTCAGCGGCTCGGCCTCGATGATGGCCGAGGGCGTCCACTCGGTCGCCGACTCCGGCAACCAGGCGCTGCTTCTGCTCGGCGGCAAGAAGGCCAAGCGGGAAGCCAACGAGGAGCACCCGTTCGGATACGGCCGCGAACGGTACATCTACAGCTTTCTCGTCTCCATCGTCCTGTTCAGCATCGGCGGTGTCTTCGCGCTCTACGAGGGCTACGAGAAGATCAGCCACCCCCACGCCGTCGAACACTGGTACTGGCCGGTGGGGGTCCTCGTCTTCGCGATCATCGCCGAGTCCTTCTCCTTCCGCACGGCCATCAGGGAGTCCAACGAGGTACGCGGCTCCCTGAGTTGGGGCCAGTTCATCCGCCGCGCGAAGGCGCCCGAACTGCCCGTCGTCCTCCTGGAGGACCTCGGCGCGCTCGTCGGCCTCGTCCTCGCCCTGGGCGGTGTCGGCCTGGCACTGCTGACGGGCGACGGCGTCTGGGACGGCGTGGGCACCATGTGCATCGGTGTGCTGCTCGTCGTCATCGCGATCGTGCTCGCGGCCGAGACGAAGTCGCTGCTGCTGGGCGAGTCCGCCGACCCTGTCGAACGCGGCAAGATCCACGAGGCCCTCGTGGCCGGCGAAACCGTCACCAGCGTCATCCACATGCGCACCCTCCACCTCGGCCCCGAGGAACTGCTGGTGGCCGCGAAGGTCGCCGTTCAGCACGACGACACCGCGGGGGAGATCGCCGAGGCCATCGACGCAGCCGAGAAGCGCGTCCGCGAGGCCGTGCCCATCGCACGCGTGATCTACCTGGAGCCCGACATCCTCCGTACGCCCGTCCAGAAGAAGACCGACGGAGCCCCTGCTGCTCCCGGGTCCTCAGAGTCCTCCGGGTCCTCCGGGTCCGATTGACCGGTCACGGTAGCTCTGCCGTACGGAGTCGCTTACGGCGGTCCGTGCGGCGTATGAGACATCCGTACGAGACATGCCGTACGCGGTGTCTCGTACGCGGTGCCCCATACGGGGCAAGCGGTACGAGTGACGGCGTACGCCACGGCCCGCCCCCGCACACTGCGGAGGCGGGCCGTGGCTTGTCCGTTCGCTGCTCGTCGTCGCCTGTCACCCGTCGTCGCCGGGGCCGTCGCCTGGGCCGGATCGATCCGTGGCAAGGACCGTGGCAGGGACCGGCACGTGGACCGTCAGCCGATCTCCGAGAGCAGCGTGAGTACGGCGTCCTTGCCGGAGGCTTCCAGCAGCCGCTGCCGGAACTCCCCGTCCATCAACTTCCGTGACAGCAGCGCCAGAATGCGCAGGTGCTCGTCCCCTGCCGCCGCCTCCGGCACGGCGATCATGAACACCAGCCGGGCCCTGGTCCCGTCCAGCGCGCCCCACTCGATGCCCTCGGGCGCCCGCGCGAACCCGACGACCGGCGCCGTGACGGCGTCCGTCTTGGCGTGCGGGATCGCGATCTCCTCGCCGAGCCCTGTGGTGCCCTGCGCCTCACGGTCCAGCGCGGCACGCACCAGCGCGTCGGAGTCCGCCACGCTGCCGCTGCGCGCGAGCAGTTCGGCCATCTCCCGGATGGCGGCTTCCTTGTCCGCGGCGGCGAGCCGCTCGCTCACGGTCCGCGCCGTGAGGTACCCGGACAGCGCGCTGCCCGTACGACCCGCGTCGCCGCCGCTTCCCCCGCTGCTGTCGTGGTCGCTTTCGTGATCGTGGTCGCCCGGCGTCGGCGTCCGCGCGGTGCCGTGCTGTTCGGACGGGGGCTGCGGCTGACCGGCGTCGGCGCCTTCCGCCCCCTCGCCAACGGGCTTCCCGCTCTCCACCGCACCGGCGGCAGCGGACCCGGTGTCAGGAGCAGCGGACTCCGCCTCAGCTGTCCCGCCGGCACCCGGCCTCGACTCCGTGGCCACTGCCCCGGCAGCCGCCGGCCCGGCGCCCGCTGCCGAGACGGAAGCCGCCTCCGGTTCCGCCTTAGCCCTCGTACCCGCTGAGACGGACGCGGCACCGGCACCGGCACCGGCGCCCGCTCCGGCTCCGGCAGGTGCGTCACGCCTCGCGCCTATGGTCATCAGTCCGGCCGTTGCCAGACCGGTCACCGCGGCGCCCGCGACGACCGCCACGAAGAAGAGCGCGACCCCGTCGATCGCCCCGAGCACCGCGACGATCGGTCCACCGTGCGGAACGTTGTCCCCGATCGAGGCCAGTCCCGCGATCCCGCCCGCGACCGCGCCACCCAGCATGTTGGCCGGAATCACCCGGGCCGGACGGGCCGCGGCGAACGGGATCGCGCCCTCGGTGATACCGAAGAAGCCCATGAACAGCGCGGCGTACCCCGTCTCCCGCTCCTGCGCGGTGAACATCCTGCGCCGCAGCAGCGTGGCGAGCCCCTGGCCCAGCGGCGGTACCGGAATGGCGGCGGCGCACATCCCCATCACCTCGGGGCTCTTGGAGACCAGCCCGGCCCCGAACAGGAACGCCGTCTTGTTCACGGGGCCGCCCATGTCGAAGGCGATCATCAGCCCGAGCAGTACGCCCAGGAGCGCGGCGCTCGCCCCCGTCATCCCGCCCAGGAAGTCGGTCAGGTTCTCGAAGACCCAGGAGATCGGCCGCCCGATGACGTAGATGAAGAACAGCCCGAGCGCCGACGTCGCCACGATCGGGATCACGATGATCGGCATGATCGGCCGTATGAAGCGGGAGACCGGAACCATCTTGATCCAGCGCACCAGATACCCGGCGAGGAACCCGGTCACGATCGCCCCGATGAAGCCGGCGCCCGACTTGGAGTCGTACAGCTCACCGGTGTTGGCGATCCAGCCACCGATCATGCCCGGCACCAGCGCGGGCCTGTCCCCGATCGCGTAGGCGATGTAGCCGGAGAGGATCGGCACCATGAGCGTGAAGCCGATGGTGCCGATGTCGTTGACGTGCTTCCAGAAGCTCCCGTCCGGAATGACCAGCCCGCCGTCCGCCTGCGGGTCGCCGCCGAGCGCCAGCGAGACCGCGATCAGCAGCCCGCCGACCACCACGAACGGGATCATGTAGGAGACGCCGTTCATCAGCGCCTTGTACCCGACGCTCCGCTCCCGCCCACCGGCTCCCGCGGAGCCAGCGGGCATCGCGCCGTCCCCGTTCCCGCCGTCACTGTCGCCCCCGCCCGGGCCACTGTCGCCGCCGTGGGCAGCGGCGGCCGAGGCGCCCCGGTACACGGGCGCCTCCCGTACCCGGTCGATGAGCCCGCCCGGGTCGCTGATGCCCTCCGAGACACCGACGACGAGCAGCCTCTTGCCTTCGAACCGGCTCCGGTCGACGTCCTTGTCCGCGGCGATGATGATTCCGTCAGCGGCTCTGACATCGTTGTCGGTCAAGACGTTCTCGGCGCCGATGGACCCCTGGGTCTCCACCTTCATGGCGACACCGCGCGCCTCGGCGGCCTGATCCAGCTTCTCGGCCGCCATGTACGTATGGGCGATACCGGTGGGGCAGGCGGTGACGGCGAGCAGTTTCAGCCCCGTCTCCGGTGGCGGGACCACCGCACCGTCGCGGGGGTCGGCAGGACTGGTCACGTAGGAACTCCTTGATCGGCCGTACTGCGTGGGGGAAGCGCTCCCTACAGGGGCGAGGGGTGCGCGCAAGGCACCGAATCAGCCGTGCGCTGCGAAGCGCAAGCGGCCGAAAACCGCCCCAGTGTCGCCCTTGCCGTCACCCGAGGCAATCCGTTCGACTGGACGGGCGGTGTAGATTCGTAGAGCACAGACGTCGCTGCTGATGGCGGTCGGGCGGTCCGTTCCGCGGGCCACCGAGGGAGAGAGGGCCTCCGACGGACTGAGCTGCGAGCAGGGGACGAGTGTGTCCGGAGAACATGTGCGCTCAGCACGACAGGCATGCTCACCTCCCGCGCCGCAGCACGGACCAGCCAGCCATATACCTCGACATCGAGGAGCAGCTCGTATGACCACGACCTCCACGAACGGCCAGGACTTCAAGGTCGCTGACCTCTCACTCGCGGCCTTCGGCCGCAAGGAGATCTCGCTGGCCGAGCATGAGATGCCCGGCCTGATGGCGATCCGCAGGGAGTACGCCGCAGACCAGCCCCTGGCGGGTGCCCGCGTCACCGGTTCCCTGCACATGACCGTGCAGACCGCGGTGCTCATCGAAACCCTCGTCGCCCTCGGCGCAGAGGTCCGCTGGGCCTCCTGCAACATCTTCTCCACCCAGGACCACGCCGCCGCCGCGGTGGCGGTCGGCCCGAACGGCACCCCGGACAACCCCCAGGGCGTCCCGGTCTTCGCCTGGAAGGGCGAGAGCCTGGAGGAGTACTGGTGGTGCACGGAGCAGGCCCTCACCTGGCCGAACGCCGCCACCGGCGGCCCCAACATGATTCTCGACGACGGCGGTGACGCCACCCTCCTCGTCCACAAGGGTGTCGAGTACGAGAAGGCAGGCAAGGCCCCCTCGGTCGACACCGCCGAGAACGACGAGCACCGCGTCATCCTTGAGGTCCTCAACCGCACCCTGCGCGAGAGCCCCCAGAAGTGGACGCAGCTCGCCTCGGAGATCCGCGGCGTGACCGAGGAGACCACCACCGGTGTCCACCGCCTGTACGAGATGCACCAGGCGGGCTCGCTGCTCTTCCCGGCGATCAACGTCAACGACGCCGTCACCAAGTCGAAGTTCGACAACAAGTACGGCTGCCGCCACTCCCTGATCGACGGCATCAACCGCGCGACCGACGTCCTCATCGGCGGCAAGACGGCCCTCGTCTGCGGCTACGGCGACGTCGGCAAGGGCTGCGCCGAGTCCCTGCGCGGCCAGGGCGCCCGCGTGCTGATCTCCGAGATCGACCCGATCTGCGCGCTCCAGGCAGCCATGGACGGCTACCAGGTCGCGAGGCTGGACGACGTCGTCGACACCGTCGACATCTTCGTCACCACGACCGGCAACAAGGACATCATCATGGCCTCGGACATGGCCAGGATGAAGCACCAGGCCATCGTCGGGAACATCGGCCACTTCGACAACGAGATCGACATGGCCGGTCTCGCGGCCATCGACGGCATCGTCAAGGACGAGGTCAAGCCGCAGGTCCACACCTGGACCTTCCCGGACGGCAAGGTCATCATCGTGCTGTCCGAGGGCCGACTGCTCAACCTGGGCAACGCGACCGGGCACCCCTCGTTCGTGATGTCCAACAGCTTCGCCGACCAGACGATCGCCCAGATCGAGCTGTTCACCAAGCCGGAGTCGTACCCGACCGACGTCTACGTGCTGCCCAAGCACCTGGACGAGAAGGTCGCACGCCTCCACCTCGACGCGCTCGGCGCCAAGCTGACGACGCTCCGCCCGGAGCAGGCGTCCTACATCGGCGTCCCGGTCGAGGGCCCGTACAAGCCGGACCACTACCGCTACTGATCCGCCCAGATCCAGCGGCCGGAAGCTGACCCGGTCCCAGGCCCCCGCCCTCGGGTGGGGGCCTGGCCGTATCCCCGACCGCATCCCACCCCCGGACGACGACGATGCCCCGCGGCCGATATTCGCTCCACGATCCGCACGATCACACCCCCCTCGGTGAAGAGCACTTCCACTGCGCCACCGGCCCCTCCGGCTGGCGCTACGTCTCCCAGCTGACCACCCCCTCGGGCGAGCACGCGGGCTCCGTCGACCTCACCCTCGACGAACTCGGCCGCCCCCTCAGACTCCAACTCCACGCGGCCAGTTGGCAGGTCAAGGGCGCCGCACTGGACGGCGTCACCTGGGTCCGCACCGACCCCAGCGGCGTACATGCCCAAGAGGGCAACGTCGCCGCACACTCCTTCACCGGAGCGTCCCCCGCGTTTCTTGTCGCGACCGCGCGGCTCCTGCGTCCGGCCCCCGGCGAAAGGGCCACCCGCGTCCGCCTCGTCGCACTCACACCCCCCGTCCTCGCTCCCCGTACTCTCGACCAGTCCTGGGCGCTGCTGGACAGCGAAGCACACGCCACTGACAACGGCCCGCTGACCGTGGAGAATTACCAGGTCAACGACCTGGAGACGGGGGAGCAGCACGCCGTCCACCTCGCCGGCGACGTGGTACTGGCGGCCCCGGGGATCGAGCTGGAAGACCTCGAATCCCCACCCTCGACGTTTCCCTGAGCCCGACACCTGAGCCCTCAAGCCCTGGGCGAGAGCCCTACGTCGGTGGCACGAACCCGGTGCGGCGCTGCGGAGGCCCGCTCTCCCCACCGTCTGCCGGCTCGACCGTCCCGGGTGCGACGGCGCCCCGCGCCGGCACCCCGCCGGACGGAGCCTCCGCGGGCGCCTGCCACCCGCCGTGCCCCGCCTCACCGGCCGCCGTACCAGGCCGGATCTCCGCAGGGCCGTTGAGATCGGCGGGCGGCCCGGAGAAGGCCCGCCGTGCGTCCCTCGCCTGCCGTTCGGCCACCACCCCCGCCAGATAGACGGCCGCCGTCATGCCCTCGGGCGCCGGCGCCCCCGTCCAGGCCCGTACGTCTTCCGCCAGCCGCTCCGCCATGGACCGGCTCACCCCCGGCTCCAGCTGCCCGGCGCGCATCAAGTACTGCCGCACAGCGAGCCACAGCCCGTCAGGCACCCGCGAGAGGTCCACCTCGCTCAACTGTCCCGCGAGCCAAGGAGGCGGAGGCGGCACCGACAGCCCCCGCGGCACAGGTACCCGCTCCCGTACGACCAGGGTCCCGGCGAACACGTCTCCGAGCCGCCGCCCCCGCTCCGACACCAGCGAGGCGACGCAGGCGATCACTCCGAAGAGCAGCTGGATCTCCACCACGCCGATCGCCCCGCGCACCAGCGCGTGCCGGAACCGGATCGGCCCGCCGTCCTCCCGTACGACCCGCAGCCCGGCCGCCAGCTTCCCCAGCGACCGCCCGCCACTCAACGTCTCCACCGCGATCGGCGCGCCCACCAGCACCAGCAGGAACAGTCCCACCTGCACGGCAGCGAGCGCGGCGGCGTCGAGCGAGGCCGTTGCCATCAGCAACGCCAAGGACAGCAACAGATAGACGGTCCAGGCCAGTAGGAGGTCTATGAGGACTGCCAGCCCCCGGCTGGGGAGCCGCGCGGGCCGCAGCCCGAGCACGACAGCGTCCCCCGTGACAAGCTCGCTCACCGCGCACTCTCCCTCGTATCGGCCGCTCGATCATGCCTTGCCCCAGGCATGACTGACAGTCTCCCAGTACTCCTGCCCCACCCCGGATGCTCGCCATCTGCCAAGCTCTCCCCATGGACCTGGATGTCTTTGTCTCGGCCCACAGCGCCGAGTGGGACCGGCTGGACGCACTGCTGCGCCGCCACCGCCGCCTGTCGGGCCAGGAGGCGGACGAGCTTGTCGCGCTCTACCAACGCACGTCCACCCACCTCTCCCAGATCCAGTCGAGCGCGCCGGACCCCGCCGTCACAGGCCGTCTCACCAGCCTCGTGGCCCGTGCACGCAGCGCCGTCACAGGAGCACGTACGTCCTCATGGCGCGACGCCGCCCGCTTCTTCACCGCGGGCTTCCCGGCGGCCGTCTACAGATCGCGCAACTGGTGGGTACCGACAGCGCTGCTCTCCGTCGTCCTGGCCGCACTCATCGCCTGGTGGGTCGGCACCCACCCAGAAGTCCGCTCCACCATCGGCGCCCCCGACCACCTCCGCGAGATGACCCGCCCCGGCGGCCAGTACGAGACGTACTACTCCAGCCACCCGGCCACGTCCTTCGCGGCTCAGGTATGGACGAACAACGCACAGGCGGCTGCCATCTGCCTCGTCTTCGGCGCCCTACTGGGCCTCCCGGTGCTGTGGGTCCTCTTCCAGAACGTGCTCAACCTCGGCATCGGCATCGG
This sequence comes from Streptomyces iconiensis, assembly GCF_028657195.3. Lineage (GTDB taxonomy): Bacteria > Actinomycetota > Actinomycetes > Streptomycetales > Streptomycetaceae > Streptomyces > Streptomyces iconiensis. The sequence goes on along the minus strand of NZ_JANCPR020000066.1, from coordinate 763 downwards.
CCTCATGGGGTCCGCAGGACGGCTCGACACCTTCCTCGGCCTCCTGATCCCGCACGGCCTTCTGGAGCTGACCGCGGTCTTCGTCGCCGCCGGCACAGGACTGCGCCTGGGATGGACGGTGATCGACCCGGGCCCCCGCAGCCGCCGAACAGCCCTGGCGGAAGAGGGGCGTTCAGCCATCGGCATGGCCATCGGCCTGGCTGCCGTCCTCCTCGTCTCCGGCGTCATCGAAGGCTTCGTCACCCCCTCCGGCCTCCCCACGTGGGCCCGCATCCTCATCGGCATCGCGGCCGAACTGGCCTTCCTGGCCTACGTGTACGTCGTGGGACGACGAGCGGCACATGCCGGAGAAACAGGGGATGTGGCGGCATCAGACCGGCCCGCCGGGGTACCCGCAGCTCCGTGATGTGCGAGCACCGCCCGGAAGCTGCTACTGTCCTCTTCGCCCCGGAAAACCGTTGACACGGAGGACCGCGGGCAGTAGATTCGAACAGTTGCCTAGAGCTGGACGAGCTCGGCAGCAACAGTTAGTCTCTTACTCGCTTCGAAACGAAATCCGGAAACGGAATTCAAGATGAAGCACTCCGAACTTCTAGCAGATTCAGTCTGATAGAGTCGGAGACACCGAAAGGGAAAGCCCGGAGGAAACCCGGAAGGGAATCCAAAGGAAGCGTCCGTTCTTTGAGAACTCAACAGCGTGCCAAAAGTCAACGCCAGATATGTTGATACCCCGACCTGCCAGTTGATCTGGTGGGTTGAGGTT
>NZ_JANCPR020000065.1 GCF_028657195.3 Streptomyces iconiensis | reverse complement strand
GTATCCCCGTGCCCCCGTGCCCCCGTGCCCCCGTGTCCCGGACCTCTGAGCCCCCGCGTCCCCGTTCGGGAACGGCTCTCCCAGTTGTCCGGACCGGTTCCGCGGGTTAGCCGAACTGGCCGGGCTGGTAGTCGCCCGCGGGCTGCTGGACGATGACGTTCACGCGGTTGTAGGCGTTGATGAGGCCGATGAGGAACACCAGCGCGGCAAGCTGATCCTCGTCGTAATGCTTGGCGGCATTCGCCCAGACCTCGTCCGGCACACCACCGGCGGCGTCCGCGATACGGGTGCCCTGCTCCGCCAACTCCAGCGCCGCGCGCTCCGCGTCGGTGAACACCGTGGCCTCACGCCACGTCGCGACCAGGTTGAGGCGCGTCGAAGTCTCGCCCGCGTGCGTGGCGTCCTTGGTGTGCATGTCGGTGCAGAAGCCGCACCCGTTGATCTGGCTGGCGCGGATCATCACCAGATGGTGCGTCACGCCGGGCAGCGTCGAATCCGAGATCGCCTTGCTCGCCGAGGTGAAGTGCTTCAGGAGCTTGGTGGCGGCCGGGACGTCGAAGAGGTTCAAGCGCGCTTCCATGGTGCACTCCTCCGTTGTTCGGTAATGGGTTCCACCTCTTGGACGGAACAGCCCGGGAACTTGTGACACGGCCCCCTGTGATGTGTGTCTCTCACCCGACGCCTCTCCCCCGGGGTCTCTCCCGGCGCCCCTTCTCCGGGGCTCTCCCCGGGGGGCTCTCCCGGCCCCCTCACCCGGCGCCTCTCCCCCGTCCGGACACCGCAGGGCGTGTCAGCCCTCGTGTCGAGGCGCGAATGCGACCGCGGAGGACGGAACGTGCCGACGTGCGGGCGCTCTCACGCGTCCGTGCCGCGTGTGAGGGTGCCGAGGGGTGTGGGGCCGATACGGCGGTGCTGGGGTGCGAGGCCGAGGACGCGGAGGACGAGGCGGGCGAACGGCGAGCGTGGGCGTGCCCGCAGCTCGGCCCGGCGCGTCTCCCACTCGACGGCGACCTCGCCGTACAGCGCGAGGCTCAGTTCGTTGATCTTGGCCTCGACGCCGGAGAGGTAACCGCCCAGGCGGACGATCGACTTGTTGAACGCCCACCAGTAGGCGAGCCCCATCGCCAGCACGACGACGCCGGCGGTGGTGACGGCGAGCAGCAGTGGCAGGCTGCCACCCTGCGGGTTACGGGCGACGAGCGTCACGGCGCCCGAGAGTACGACGGCGACGGCGCCGATGAACCCGATGAGCTGGCTCCGCGCTGTGATGCGCTGGTCTATCTCGCGCCGTAAGCACTCGTACTCCTTCAACAGGAGGGCCAGCAGCTCCCGTTGGTCCTGGCGCCGGCTCTCCCGCGCCCGCTGCTCCCGTGACCGCTTCCGCCCCCGCGTCCGGCACCGCTCCGCCCGCCGGGAACTCGCGCCCGGCATCCATTGCCCTCTCACGCCGTCTCCCTCCCCGCGCTCCGCAGGGCCGCGGGCGCGCCGTCCGGCTGATCCCCCGTACGCGGGGGCGCTATTCGGCGCGTTCGGCGGGGGCGGCTGGTTCGGCAGGACCGGCGGGAGCGGCAGGACCGGTGCGGTCCGGCACGCGGGGCGTGCGGGGGACCTCGACGTACCACTCGCACCCGAGCACGAGGCCGAACAGCGGAACGGGCAGGCGCGTGGCCAGCCGCAACCACGGGGCCAGCCGGCCCGCGCCGTACAGCTGGGAGTGGTGCGCTGCGAGTGCGGTCCGTTTCTGTCGTGCGGCACGCCGGACGTCGAGCCGGTGGGTGATGGCGGCACGCTCGGTGAAGAGCGCGGGTTCGGGCGCATAGGTGCGCCACGGTGTGCGAAACGGTGCGCGCAGTCGGCCCGCCAGCCGGAAAGCGGGGGCGATGACCTCTCGCGGAAGGGTGGCCTCCAGCAGGCGCGTACCAGTCAACTCGGCGGCCAGGCGGCCGACTTGGTGCACCTTGACGTGGTCGCGGTGGCCGTAACCGCCGTTGGCGTCGTAGCCGAGCAGCAGATCGGCCGCCTCTTCCCTGAGCACCTCAGCCAGCTCCCCGGCAGCCTCCTCCGTACGCACCCGCGCGAACCGAGGCCTGTCGTGCGGGTCGGCGGGCATCGGCTCCTCGCGCCCGCTGTCCGCGTAACCGAGGTGAACCACCCGGTGCGCGCCCAACGCCTCGGCACTGTCCCGCAGTTCGGCCAGCCTGACCGCGCCGGCCGCCCCCGCCTCACCCCTGGCCCCCGTGGCCCCGTCCGTCGCCGTCACGACGACCACCCGGTGCCCGTCCGCAGCCGCGCACGCGAGCGTGCCTCCGGTCAGCAGGACCTCGTCATCGGGGTGGGCGTGGAAGGCCACGACGGTCGCCATGCGCGCATCCTTCCAGCGCGGTCGGCTCCGGAGGAAACCGTGGCTGCGGCGAGCGGTCTATCGTGTGTTGAAGTACCGGCAGCGGAGGGCGAGTTGGAGCAGAACGGTTCCCACAATGTCTACGCGGGCCAGGCCCCGGCCGATACGGTCATCCAGGCCAGGGACATCGAGCACCTGACGGTCAACGGGGCGGACCCGCGGACGGCGGCGGCGCACACGGTCGGGGACCCGTACGCCGGGCAGGACATGTGGGTGCGGGCCGCTGCGGGCTCCCGCGTGTGGGGGCACGTGCGAGGCGGTGCGGACGCGGGTGCCGAACACCGGCGGCTGGCGGCTGCGGTCACGGGACGGCTGGCGGGCCTGCGCGACGGTCTTGAGCCGACGCTGAGCGCCGACCCGTGGAGCGATCCGGGACTCGGCGCACGGTTCCTCGAACGGGTCGAGTGGCTGCTGTCCGCGCCCTTGTCCGCGCCCTCCGACGGCGCCCCGCTGGACCTGTATCCGGCCGAGGCAGCGCTGCTCGTACTGACGCCGTTCCTCTACCGCGTGCACTACTTGCGGCGGGCCGTCGAGCTGTCAGCCGTCGGACCGGCGTCGCTCCGCCACGCGGAGGAACGCCGCACCGGGGCACCCAGCACCGGGGCACCCAGCGCCGACGAACCCGGCGCCGAAGAACTCCGCGGCGACCGGCAGGCGTTCGAGGTCTTCGCCGAGGGTGACAGCGCGCTCGTCCAGCGGGCGCTGCGCGCGCCGGAAGCGGAGGGGGCCGTCGGCTGGTGGCTGTTCCACCGGTGGCTGGTCCAGGACCGGGAGTTCGCCGATCCCCGTTCGGTGCAGGCGCTGCTGGACGAGCTGGGCGAACCGGCCACGGCGCTCGGCGGCGCTCTCGACGCACGCCGCGTGGCCTCGCTGCTGCACGGGCTGCGGCGGGGCCCTGACGTCTGCCACCCCGAGTTCCTCGGCCTGTTGACCGCCGACGACCGCGTGCGCTGTGGCCCGGGGCCGCAGCGGATACGGGACCAGCGGCTGGTCCTGCTCACGGCGCTGGCGTACGCCGCGTCGGCCGAACTGGCCGTGCTGCCCGGCATCGTCGCCGAACACCTCGGCATCCCGCACCCCGTGGACCTCGCCCAACTGCGCGCCACGGTCGAACGGGCGCACTGGGGCGGCTCGCACGAGCTGCCCGTGCTGCGTGCCGAGTGCCACCACGAGGCCGTGATCGAGGCGCTGCGCGAACACACCGCGCGCACCGACGAGTTGCTGCACGCGGTGCGGCGCACGGTGCGGGAGCGGATCACCGAGCCGATGCCCGCGCTGCCGGCCCGCCTCTCGGCCGACGGGGTGACGGCTGCCGAGGGCGCCTTCGACGGGTACGCGCGCTTCCGCACCGACGGCCGCAGGGTGCGCGACCTCGCGATGGGCATCGAGCTGTACAAGGACCGCGACCTGGCGGTACGCGAGCTGTACCAGAACGCGCTGGACGCCTGCCGCTACCGCAGGGCCCGCAGCGAGTACCTGGACCGTACGGACCCGGCGCCGGGTCCGGGTGCGGCGCCGTACGAGGGCCGGATCGCCCTCTCGCAGGGCGTGGACGAGGACGGCCGCGCCTACCTGGAGTGCCGTGACAACGGCATCGGCATGGGCGAGGAGGAGCTGCGCGGCGTCTTCGCGCACGCGGGCGCGCGGTTCGCCGAACAGCTGGAGTTCCGGCTGGAGCGCGCCCAGTGGGAGGCGCTGGACCCGCCCGTCACCCTGTACCCCAACAGCCGCTTCGGCATCGGTGTCCTCAGCTACTTCATGCTCGCCGACGAGATCACCGTCACCACCTGCCGCATGGGCCCCGACGGCGCTCCCGGCCCGCGCTACGAGATCGCCATCTGCGGCCCGGGGCACCTGTTCCGCATCGTGCGCGCCGCCCCGCGCGGGCGCGAGCCGGGCACGTGCGTGCGGCTGTACCTGCGGCCCGACGTGGTTCCGGCGGAGTGGTCGTGCGTCGACGTGCTCGAACGGGTGCTGGCAATCGCGGAGTTCGCGACGAGCGCGAGCGAGGGCCCAAGGGTGGCTGAGTGGGCGCCCGGCGAGCTGAAGGTGCGCAGCGCTCCGTACAGGGAAACCTTCGGCTACAACGCCCACGGGGAGACCCTGCCCTGGCCCGAGGCGCCCGGCGGGGTACAGGTCGTGTGGGTGGAGCACGGCGGCGCTCTTCTCGTGGACGGGCTGTACGTGGAACCGACGGTGCGTGGCGGTGTCCTCGGCGCCGACGGGTCAGGGCTGACCGGCGCCGTGGTGAACCTGCGCGGCGACTGGTCCCCGGCGCAGCTCTCGTCGGACCGGCGCAGCATCCTGGACGACACCACGGGCGTGGTGGGCGAGTTGCTGGAACGGGCGGCGGTGGCGCTGACGAGGAACGGCGACAAGCTGCTCGGCATCCAGTGGCTGTGCACGGTCGCCGACGGCTCCATGCCCCTCGCCGACCTGGTCGCGTCCGCGCTCGCCGCCGACGGCAGAGAGCTGCCACAAGGACGGATAAGGTTCGGCACGCCCCGGACCGGACTGTTCCCGGCCGACGTTTCTCTCGTTCCCTGGGACACACCGCCGAAGGTGCGCGTCCGGTACTCCTCCTCGGCCCACGTACGGGGGTACGCACCCGACCACATCTATCTGTGGCGCGTGCTGGCCCACGGCCCGGGGACGGCCCTGCGCGAACTGGCCGAGCTGTGCCCTGACCTCGCCATGACCGATCCCGTGCGCCGAGCGACGCCCTCCGACCAGATTCTGCTTCAGGACGGTGACGGGGTGGGAGACAGGTGGCGCATCACCCCGCCGCACCTCGGCGCGATCGCGAAAATCGCGGCGCGGCTCCGGCGCGACCCCCGTGAGATCGCCGCCCAGTACTTCGGCCTCGGCTTCCACGGCACCGACCCTGGACGCTGGTCGGAGGACGTACAGCTCACGGCGGCGAACAGTCGGGTCTTCTCCCGGCACCCCAACGCCCCTATGGACACCGGGACCCCGCTGACCGCCAACGGGCTGACGCGCGCCGCCACCCGCGCCGGGACGGACGTCACCACGACTGCGGGGTTCCTGCGTGGCCTCGGCTTCCAGGTACCGGCAGCGGTGCTCGCTCTCTGTGTGGCCGCGGAAGAGGACAAACTGCTGTGGCGGGTAACGGGCGAGCCGGGCTTCGGCTTCCTGGACCCCGAGGGCGTCGTCCCGCTCGGGCATCTCGCGCGCGCGAGTCTGGACTGGGGCCTGACCGTCCCGGAAGTGCGGCACCGGCTGGCCGCCTACGGGCTGCGCAGCGACCCGGGCGCCCTGCCGGAGCGGCCGGGCGAGGACATCGCACTGTTGCTCAGCGTGGATGCCGACAGGGAATGGCCATGGCTGGACCGGGCGCGCTGCGCACCACCCGGCCAGGTGCTGGACGTGGCCGGCCAACTGGGCTGCACACCGCCCGAGGTGAGCGCCCGGCTCCGCGACCTGGGCTTCACCCCTCCCGTCCTCCCCGCCGACGTGCACGAGGACGATCCGGACCTGCTGACGGGGGAGGAGGAAGAGGTCGGCGTCTACCTGGCCCCGGAGGACCCGGTCTCCTACAGCGACGTGTTCGGCTCCGCGACGGAACCGAGTGCACTGCGCCGGAACGTCGGCCGCCTGCGTGCGTACGGATTCGACATCCCGCTGACGGTGCCGGCCCGGCCCACGGGGCTCGACAGGGAACTCCTCGACCGCTCGGGCCCGTTCCCGTGGGGGAGGCTGACCACCCGGGACACCGTGCCGTTCAGCTACGCGCTGATCACCGCACGGGAGTTGGGCACGACACCCTCCACCGTGGCACGGCGCCTGGGTGCCTACGGCCTGAAGACCTCGCATCAGCGTCTGCCCGAGGGCCTCTCGTCCGGCGAGGCGCTCAAACTGCTCGGCACGTACGACCTCGACATGGAGGACGGCCTGCCGGAAGCCTCCAACTTCCCGCTGCAAGCCCTGCACGAGGCCGCCAGGCAGCGGGGCACCACCCTCGCCCGCGTCGCCTGCTGGCTCCAGCAGCTCGGCATCCCCGTACCCGACCCTGCCGATACGATCCGCGCCGCGCTGGAGCGCGTACCACGCCCGCCACAGGAGCCCGGCCCTCCACCACACCACTGAACGGCCCGAGCCCGGCTCCCGGTTGGGACGCCGGTGTCGTGGGCGCCGGGGTCGTGGGACGCCGGGTCAGCGCCAGGTCAGCGCGGGGTTCCGTGGGCAGGCGGGCTCAAGCCCCCACGTACGCCGCCAAGTGTTCGCCCGTGAGCGTGGAACGGGCGGCGACGAGGTCGGCGGGGGTGCCCTCGTAGACGATCTTGCCGCCGTCGTGGCCTGCGCCGGGGCCGAGGTCGATGATCCAGTCCGCGTGTGCCATGAGCGCCTGGTGGTGTTCGACGACGATGACCGACTTGCCGGAGTCGACGAGGCGGTCGAGCAGGCCGAGGAGTTGCTCGACGTCGGCGAGGTGGAGGCCGGTGGTCGGCTCGTCCAGGATGTAGGTGCCGCTCTTTTCCGACATGTGTGTGGCCAGCTTGAGCCGTTGCCGTTCGCCGCCGGAGAGTGTGGTGAGGGGCTGGCCGAGGCTGAGGTAGCCGAGGCCGACGTCGGCGAGGCGGGCGAGGACGGCGTGCGCCGCCGGGGTGCGGGACTCGCCTTCGGCGAAGAACTGCTCGGCCTCCGTCACCGGCATGGCGAGCACCTCGCTGATGTCGCGCCCGCCGAGGCGGTGTTCGAGTACGGAAGCCTCGAACCGCTTTCCCTCGCAGTCCTCGCAGGTGGTGGCCACGCCGGCCATGAAGCCCAGGTCGGTGTAGAGGACGCCGACGCCGTTGCAGGTGGGGCAGGCGCCCTCGGAGTTGGCGCTGAACAGCGCCGGCTTCACGCCGTTGGCCTTCGCGAACGCCTTGCGGATCGGGTCGAGCAGCCCGGTGTACGTTGCCGGGTTGCTCCGGCGCGAGCCGCGGATCGGTGCCTGGTCGATCGACACCACGCCCTCCCCGGCACCCGGACCGCCGGCCGGCGACCCGTGTACGAGCGAGCTTTTGCCCGAGCCCGCGACGCCCGTGACCACGCAGAGCACTCCGAGGGGGATGTCGACGTCGATGCCCCGCAGGTTGTGCGTGGTGGCCCCGCGGATCTCCAGCGCGCCGGTGGGCGTGCGCACCTTCTCCTTGAGGGCCGCCCGGTCGTCGAGATGGCGGCCCGTGACGGTGCCGCCGGCCCGCAGCCCCTCGACGGTGCCCTCGAAGCAGACGGTGCCGCCCGCCGTGCCCGCGCCGGGGCCGAGGTCCACGACGTGGTCGGCGATCGCGATCGTGTCCGGCTCGTGCTCCACGACGAGCACCGTGTTGCCCTTGTCCCGCAGCCGCAGCAGCAGGTCGTTCATGCGCTGGACGTCATGGGGGTGCAGCCCGATGGTGGGCTCGTCGAAGACGTAGGTGACATCGGTGAGCGCGGAGCCGAGGTGACGGATCATCTTGACGCGCTGCGCCTCGCCGCCGGACAGCGTGCCGGCGGGACGGTCGAGGGAGAGGTAGCCGAGGCCGATCTCCACGAACGAGTCGAGCGTCTGCCGCAACGCGGTGAGCAGGGGCGTGACCGACCGGTTGTCGAGGTCGCGCACCCATGCGGCCAGATCGCTGATCTGCATCGCGCAGACGTCGGCGATGCTCATCCCCTCGATCTTCGAGGACCTGGCACCTTCGCTGAGGCGGGTGCCGTCGCACTCGGGGCAGGTGGTGAAGGTGACGGCCCGCTCAACGAACTCCCTGATGTGCGGCTGCATCGCCTCCTTGTCCTTGGACAGGAACGACTTCTGGATCTTGGGGATGAGCCCCTCGTAGGTGAGGTTCACGCCCTCGATCTTCACCTTCACCGGCTCCCCGTGGAGGAAGTCCCGCATCTCCTTCCTGGTGTACTCACGGATCGGCTTGTGCGGGTCGACGAAGCCCGACTCGGCGTAGACGCGCACGGTCCAGAAGCTGTCCGACTTCCAGCCGGGGATGGTGAACGCGCCCTCGGCGAGCGACTTGGAGTCGTCGTAGAGCTGGGTGAGGTCGATGTCGGAGACCGCGCCCCTGCCCTCGCAGCGCGTGCACATACCGCCGGTCCGGGAGAAGGTCTGTTTCACGGACTTGCTCTTGCCGGCCCCGCGGTCGACCTTGATCGCGCCGCTCGCCTGGGCCGAGGCGACGTTGAAGGCGAACGCGCTGGGCGGCCCGAAGTGCGGCTGCCCGAGCCGGCTGAACAGGATGCGCAGCATCGCGTTGGTGTCCGTTGCCGTGCCGACCGTGGAGCGGAGATCGGCGCCCATGCGCTGCTGGTCGACGATGATCGCGCTCGTCAGCCCGTCGAGCACGTCGACCTCGGGCCGCTCCAGCGTCGGCATGAGGCCCTGGACGAAGGCGCTGTAGCTCTCGTTGATCAGCCGCTGCGACTCAGCGGCGATCGTGTCGAACACGAGCGAGCTCTTGCCCGAGCCGGAGACGCCGGTGAACACCGTCAGCCGGCGCTTCGGGATCTCGACATCGACGTCCTTGAGGTTGTTCTCGCGCGCGCCGTGCACGCGGATCAGATCGTGCTGGTCGGCGACGTGCGGCGCGGGCGCCTGCGTGTCCGTTCTCCTGGCCTCGCTCATCGTGTCCTCTCCATAGATCGTGACTCTTCCTAGGTTGCGTGGTGCACGCCTGCGCTGTCCCCGTCGGCCTTGCCCGGCCGGGGCCGGCCCCGCTCGTCCGGCTCGCCCGGCTCGTCCGACCGGCTCGGTTCGTGTGGCCGGCCGGCTCGGTTCGTCTGGCTGGCCGGCTCGGTTCGTCCGTTGGCCCGGCCCGCCCTGGCTACGCCCGCGGCCCTGCTCGTCCGACCCCCTGGCTACGCTCCCGGACCGGCCGCGACCCGGGGCTGCTGGAAGCGCAGCATGTTGCCCGCGGGGTCGCGGAAGGCGCAGTCGCGGACGCCGTACGGCTGGTCGATCGGCTCCTGGAGTACGTCGCCGCCCGCGGCACGTATGCGCTCGAAGGTCTCGTCGCAGTCGCCGGTCCGGAAGATGACGCCGCGCAGCATCCCCTTCGCCAGCAGCTCGGTCACGGCCTGCCGGTCGGCGGACGAGGCGTGGGGGTCGGCGAGGGGCGGTTCCAGGACGATGTTCACGTCCGGCTGGGCCGGCGGCCCTACGGTCACCCAGCGCATTCCCTCGGATCCGACGTCGTTGCGCACCTCCATGCCGAGAACGTCGCGGTAGAAGGGGAGAGCCTTGTCGTGGTCGTCGACGGCGATGAAGCACTGCGAGAGTTTGAGATCCATGTGGTCCATGCGCCGAACCTACGGGCGGCGGCGTGTGAACTGCTTCTCCATTCGTGACCGGTCTGCTTCTCCATTCGTGACCGGTCCGAAGTGGTGCACACGCCGGCCGCTCCCCGGAGCGTGCCCCGACCCGTCTGCGGGCGTTCACGGCGGGGCCACCGCGAGGGGCGCGGCGGGAGCGGCGGGCGGTGAGGCCGGGCGGGGGTGACCGTTCTGTATCGTCGCGTCCCGTACGGCCCATACAGGCGAGGAAAGGCGGGCAGCGGCGTGCGGGAACGGTCCGGAGGGCATCGGGGCGGCGGAGGCGGCAGGCCGCGTGGGCACGGTGGCGGCTACGGCGGCCAGCGCGCGCACGGCGGCGGGCCGGGACGGCGCGACGAAGCGCGCACGCACGAGGACCAGCGGCAGCCGCGTGGTGGCGGGGGCACCCGCAGTGGGCTCGCCGGGGAGCTGCGGTCGATGGAGGGCGCGCAGTACGGGCGCTACAAGAGCCTCGTCGGGCGCTGGGAGCTGCCCGGCGGCGAGACCCTGGAACTGGTGCGGGGCCAGGCGGACCCGTATGCGCCGCCCGCACGCGTCGCCCTCCATGTGCCTGCCCAACTCACCGCGTTCCCGGCCGAGTTGTGGGAGACCCCGACCCGGCGCAGGGCCCTCGCCTCGTATCTGGCGCGGCAGGCGGCGCACGCCGTGCGCGGGGAGAAGGCGCTGCGGGTGGACGCGGGCGGCCAGGAGGTGCTGGAGCGCAGTTCGTGCACGGTCAGCGGCGAGGACGGCTCGGTCACGCTGCGGCTGGGCGCCGCGCTGCCGGGCCGTGGCCGCCGTATCGACGGGCGTGAGGCCGAGCGGCTGCTGTGCCAGGTACTGCCGGGCGCCGCCGAACGCACGCTGCGGTACGCCGCGCTGGAAGCGGAGGCCGTACGGGAGTTCGTGGAGACCGTCGAGGACTCGGTGGCGCTGCGCGAGGCGCTGGACGGCCTCGGGCTCGTCGGCTTCGTCGCCGAGGGCGCCGTACTGCCGCGCCGCAGCGGCGTCGACGACCGGCCGGCGACGGGCGGCGGCGTGGTGCCGTTCGCCTCGCCCGAGGAGCTGCGGGTGAAGGTCACGCTGCCGCACGCGGGCGAGGTGCGCGGCATGGGCGTGCCCGAGGGGGTCAACCTCGTGGTGGGCGGCGGCTTCCACGGCAAGTCCACGCTGCTGCGGGCCCTGGAGACCGGTATCTGGGACCATGTGCCGGGCGACGGGCGCGAGTTGGTCGTCTCACGGAGCGAGACGGTGAAGCTGCGGGCCGAGGACGGGCGGCGCGTGGAACGTGTGGACGTACACGCCTTCGTCGACCATCTGCCGGACGGCTCGGACACCACCGACTTCTCCACCGAGAACGCCTCGGGCTCCACCTCGCAGGCCGCCTCGCTCTGCGAGGCCGTCGAGGCGGGTGCGCGGGTGCTGCTCATCGACGAGGACACGGCGGCGACCAACCTCATGATCAGGGACGCGCGGATGCAGGCGCTCGTGGCCAAGGACCGCGAGCCGCTGACCCCGCTCGTGGACAGCATCCGTTCGCTCCACCGCGACCACGGTGTCTCCACCGTGCTGGTGATGGGCGGTTCGGGCGACTATCTGGAGGTCGCCGACCGCGTCGTGATGATGGACGCCTACCGCCCCTCCGATGTCACCGCGCGTGCCCGCGAGATCGCGTCCGTGCCCACGGGCAGGAACGCGGAGGCCGACTCCTTCCCTGGCGTCGTGTCCCGCGTCCCCGACCCCGACTCGCTGGACGCCGAGGTACGGGGCCGCGCCCGCATCCGGGCACGCGGCGAGGACGTGCTCTCCTTCGGCGACCACGAGGTCGACCTGCGCGCCGTCGAGCAGATCGCCGACCCGCGCCAGGTGACCGGGATCGGGCTCGCCCTCGAACTCATGGTCAGGCGCGGCATGCTGGACGGCCGGCGCACCCTGGCCGAGGCCCTCACCCTCCTCGACGGGGAGCTGACGGCTGACGCCACCTCCACCCTCCTCACCGTCCGCGACGAGGACTTCGCCGTGCCCCGCCGCTACGAGACGGCCTCGGCACTCAACCGCGTACGGGGGCTGCGCATGCTGCGCCGGTAGGCGCGGAGCCAGGTACGGAGCCGGGTACGGAGCCGGGTTCCGTGCCGCCGGCGCGACGAAGCCGCCCGCACGGCGACCGTTCGTACAACGCTGCCGCCCGTACGGCGAAGCCGTCCGTATGACGAACGCGCCGCCGCGCGTGGCGCGTGGCCGTGATGGACTGGGACCCATGAGCGAGCAGAGGATCACCGTCACCACGTGGTACCTGGAGCAGGCTTCGGCCGGTGAACTGGTGGCGGCGCGCGAACCGGGGGACGAGGTGCGCGTGGCGCGCGCCGAGGTGCCCAGCCCCGAGTTCAGCCGCTTCCTGTACTCGGCCGTGGGCCAGGACGTGACGTGGACGGACCGGCTGGTGTGGACGCACGCGCGCTGGCGCGAGTTCCTGGAGCGGCCAGGCGTGGAGACGTGGGTGGCGTACGAGCGCGGGACGCCGGCCGGCTTCATCGAGCTGGACGGCGGCCGGCCCGAGGCGGTGGACACCGTGGAGATCAGCTATTTCGGGCTGCTGCCCGCCTTCCGGGGACGCGGCATCGGCGGGCACCTGCTGGCCTACGGGACGGCACGCGCGTGGGACATGGCCGGGCGCTGGGAGGGCCGCGCTCCCACGAAGCGCGTGTGGGTGCACACCTGCACGAAGGACGGGCAGTACGCGCGGGCCAACTACGAGCGGCGCGGCTTCCGGCTCTACCGGACGGAGTCGGAGGAGCAGCCGGTGGTTCCCACTCCTGGCCCCTGGCCCGGCGCCTAGCCGTGCGACGGGGGTATGCGCGCGCCGTACTGGTCGCGGCGACGGCGCTGTTCGGGCAGGCGATGTTCGCGTGGGTGGTCAGCTCGTACGTGTCGTACGCCTACGAGCATCCCGACGTGATGGGCGGTACGGGCCTGAGCGTGATGCTGGTGCCGGTGCTCGCCGTGGGGTGCCTGGTGGTGGCCGTGTGCCTGGTGCTGCCTGTGCTCGCTGTGGCACGGGGCGTGCGGCGCGAGTCGTGGCGCGCGGTCATGGTGATCGCCGTGGGCATCGCGGCCGTTCCGGTGTGGGCGGTCGGCAACTCCATGCGCTCGGCGCTGCTTCCGACGCTCGCCTGGTGGCTGGGCTCGGGTGTCGCGCTGGGCGTCGCCGCGCTGGCGGCGCGTGCCGCGCGGCGGCGGACCAGGGGCACCCCCGGCTCGAAGCGCTGGGGCGAGGAGCGCGCCTGGCGGGCGCTGGCCCGCACGGCGGGCGCGGGGACGCTGGCCGTGCTGCTCGCCGTGGGCGTGGGATACGGCACGTATGCCACGGGCCTGGTCACCCAGTACGAGCCGCCGCTGCTCTCGGCCTCCAGTGTGGAGGGCACATGGCGGGACGGCGACGGCGGCAGCCTGCGGCTCATGCCGGGCGGGCACGCCGTGGCCCGCGACCTCACCCCCGCCGAGCGCCAGGACGGCACCGGGTACGCGGGCCTCGCGATGCACTCGGCGGACGGCACGGGCGGCACCGACGACGCGGACGACACGGGCGGCGCGGGGGCAGCCGCAGGCTCCGCCTACTGTTCGGGCGAGGGCAGTTGGGCCTACGAGGCCGGGGGCGGGGGCGACCCGTGGCAGCAGAAGGTGCGGGTCTCGATCGGGGCCTGCGGCGGCACCGCGGAGTGGTCGGTACTCGGTTCCGAGGGGCGCCCGAAGCTGTACCGCTACCTCGGCGACCCGGACGCGCAGAACCTGTACGTACTGCGCAGGTCATGACCTTTCCGGCAGTGGAGTCGGCCGTTCCCTGCCCCGCGTACCGCATCGTGATACGGATCTGTCCGCCATACGGATAACGGTGGACTCGCATCAGAAGCCCGTGCAACGCTTCCCTCATGTCTCGCACTGGAATCGCCTTGGTGAGTCGGCGCCACGTCGACCTCGCTCGCATGTCCAGCGCCATCTGTCCGGCGAGCTGAGAGTCCCAGCACCGCCGTTTCTGACACCACCCTCCTGAGTGCGGGCCACCCCCACCGTCGCGGGTGAGCCGTCTCCGCTTTCCCGCCACCGAGGGTCAACTGTGCCTGCACACAGGCGAGTTGGCCGTTCCCGCACGCCCCGCCACACGCCCGTCGTACGTATCCGCGTACCCACGCGCGCGCCAGCGCCGCCTGCCCGAAGGATCTTCCGCCATGGCCGACACCTCCGAGCGCCCCGCACCCAAAGCCTCCGAGCAGGGGGCGCCGCCAGCTCCCGCCCGCCGCAAGGCGGGCCGCCACCGTGGCGAAGGGCAGTGGGCCGCTGGTCACTTCACCCCGCTCAATCCCAACGAGCAGAACAAGAAGGACGACGACGGTCTCAATGTGCGGACACGCATTGAGACGATTTACGCGCACCGGGGATTCGACTCCATCGACGGCTCCGACCTGCGCGGCCGGATGCGCTGGTGGGGCCTCTACACCCAGCGCAAGCCCGGGATCAGCGGCGGCAAGACGGCGGTGCTGACCCCCGAGGAGCTGGACGACGAGTACTTCATGATGCGGGTCCGTATCGACGGAGGCCGCCTGACCACCCGGCAGTTGCGGGTGGTCGGCGACATCTCGCAGGAGTTCGCACGCGGCACGGCCGACATCACGGACCGCCAGAACGTGCAGTACCACTGGATCAGGATCGAGGACGTACCGGAGATCTGGCGGCGGCTTGAGGGCGTCGGGCTGTCCACGACGGAGGCGTGCGGCGACGTGCCCCGCGTCATCCTCGGCTCGCCGGTCGCGGGTATCGCCAAGGACGAGATCATCGACGGGACGCCCGCGATCGAGGAGATCCACCGCCGCGTCGTCGGCAACCCCGCCTATTCGAACCTGCCGCGCAAGTTCAAGACGGCCGTCTCCGGCTCCCCGCACATGGACGTCACGCACGAGATCAACGACGTGGCGTTCGTCGGCGTCGACCATCCCGAGCACGGCCCCGGCTTCGACGTGTGGGTCGGCGGCGGGCTCTCCACCAACCCCAAGATCGGCGTAAGGCTGGGCGCCTGGGTGCCGATCGAGGACGTCCCCGACGTGCACGAGGGCGTCGTCGCGATCTTCCGCGACTACGGCTACCGCCGCCTGCGCAACCGCGCCCGCCTCAAGTACCTGGTCGCCGACTGGGGCCCGGAGAAGTTCCGCCAGGTGCTGGAGAACGAGTACCTGCTGCGCACCATGGCGAACGGGCCCGCGCCGGAGAAGCCGGTGCAGGAGTGGCGCGACCACATCGGCGTGCACCAGCAGAAGGACGGCAACTACTACGTCGGCTTCGCACCGCGCGTGGGCCGCGTCGACGGCGCGACCCTCAGCAAGATCGCCGACCTCGCGGAGGCGCACGGCTCGGGACGCGTCCGCACCACGGCCGAGCAGAAGATGCTCATCCTGGACGTGGCCGAGGACCAGGTCCAGCCGCTCACCGAGGACCTGGAGGCGCTGGACCTCACGGCGCGCCCCTCGGTCTTCCGGCGCGGCACGATGGCCTGCACGGGCATCGAGTTCTGCAAGCTGGCCATCGTGGAGACCAAGGGCCGCGGCTCCTGGCTCATCGACGAGCTGGAGCGCCGGCTCCCCGGCTTCGACCAGCCCGTCACGATCAACCTCAACGGCTGCCCCAACTCCTGCGCCCGTATCCAGACCGCGGACATCGGTCTCAAGGGGCAGCTGGTCACCAACGCCGGCGGCGAGCAGGTCGAGGGCTACCAGGTGCACCTGGGCGGCTCCCTCGGCCTGGAGCCCGGCTTCGGCCGCAAGGTGCGCGGCCTGAAGGTCACGGCCGACGAACTCCCCGACTACATCGAGCGGGTGCTGCTCGCCTACGACAGCCAGCGCACCGAGGGCGAGCGGTTCGCGCAGTGGGCAGCACGCGCAGCAGAGGGTGACTTGGTATGAACCAAAGGAGCCCGGGCTGGGAAGGCAACCTGACATGAGTGAACGAGCGGCTCCGTTTTACTGCCCGTACTGCGGTGACGAGGACCTGCGCCCCAGCGAGGAGGGCTCCGTGCCCGGCGGGGGCGCCGCATGGGAGTGCGCCGCGTGCAACCGCGCCTTCCGGCTGAAGTTCCTCGGGCTGCTCGCGGCCGGGCTGCGCCCGGCGCACACCGACGGAGAGGACCCGTCCCCATGAGCACAGCGCCCATACAACAGCAGCGCTCACCAGGCGAGTTGAGGGACCTCGCCGAACAGGCGGGGCGCGACTTCGAGAACGCCGAGGCACTGGACGTGCTGCGCTGGGCAGCCGACACCTTCGGGCACCGCTTCTGCGTCACCTCGTCCATGGAGGACGCCGTCGTGGCGCACCTCGCCTCGCGCGCCTTCCCGGGCGTCAAGGTCGTCTTCCTCGACACCGGGTATCACTTCCCCGAGACCATGGGCACCCGGGACGCGGTGGAGGCGGTCATGGACGTCGAGGTGATCACCCTCACGCCGCGCCAGACCGTCGCGCAGCAGGACGCGCAGTACGGCCCGAAGCTGCACGACCGCGACCCCGACCTGTGCTGCGCGCTGCGCAAGGTGCAGCCGCTGGAGCAGGGGCTGCGCTCCTACGACGCGTGGGCGACGGGCCTGCGCCGCGACGAGTCGCCGACCCGGGCACACACCCCGGTCGTCGGCTGGGACGAGAAGCGCGGAAAGGTCAAGGTCTCACCCATCGCCCGCTGGACCCAGCACGACGTGGACCGTTACGTCGCACGCAACGGCGTGCTCACCAACCCGCTGCTGACCGACGGTTACGCCTCCGTCGGCTGCGCGCCCTGCACCCGCCGCGTCCTGGCGGGCGAGGACGCACGCGCGGGCCGCTGGGCCGACCGCGGCAAGACAGAGTGCGGGCTGCACGGATGAAGGCCCCGGCGGCGACGGGCCGCGGAACGGACCAGGGAAGAGGCCAGGAGAGACGGATGACTGGAGCCACGGTGTGGCTGACCGGCCTGCCGAGCGCGGGCAAGACGACGATCGCCACGGCCCTCGCTCAGCGGATGGCCGCCGAGGGCCACAGGGTCGAGGTGCTGGACGGCGACGAGATCCGTACGTTCCTCTCCGCCGGGCTCGGCTTCTCGCGTGCCGACCGCGACGCGAACGTCCAACGCGTCGGCTTCGTCGCCGAGTTGCTCGCCTCGCACGGCGTGACCGTGCTCGTGCCCGTGATCGCCCCGTACGCGGACAGCCGCGAGGCCGTACGCAAACGGCACCAGGCCGAGGGCACCGGCTATCTGGAGGTGCACATCGCCACACCCGTCGACGTGTGCTCGGCACGCGATGTGAAGGGCCTCTACGCCAGGCAGGCCGCGGGTGAACTCTCGGGCCTGACCGGCGTGGACGACCCCTACGAGGTCCCCGAGGAGCCCGACCTGCGGATCGAGACCCATGACAGGACCGTGGAGGAGTCGGCCCTGCTGCTGCACGGGCTGCTGAAGGAGAGGGGACTGCTGTGAGCCTCGTGCGAGCGGCTGCCGGGCCGCACTTCACCTCGTACACCGCGGGCTGCCGCGCGGCCGACGGACCGCAGCCGCAGACGAAGGCAGCGCCGCACCGCGCGGCCGAAGCGACGAACGGGGAGGAACGATGAGCACGGCGACAACGGCGACAACGGCGGCCACCGGGCCCGACGAGGGGTCCGGCAGCCCGTACGCACTGTCCCACCTGGACGCGCTGGAGTCGGAGGCCGTACACATCTTCCGTGAGGTGGCGGGCGAGTTCGAGCGGCCCGTCATCCTCTTCTCGGGCGGCAAGGACTCCATCGTCATGCTGCACCTGGCGCTGAAGGCGTTCGCGCCCGCGCCGCTCCCCTTCGGGCTCCTCCACGTGGACACGGGGCACAACTTCCCCGAGGTGCTGGACCACCGCGACCGTACGGTCGCCGAGCACGGGCTGCGGCTGCATGTCGCCTCCGTGCAGGACCACATCGACAACGGCACCCTGCGCGAGCGCCCCGACGGCACCCGCAACCCGCTCCAGACGGTCCCCCTGCTGGAGGCGATCAACGAGCACCGCTTCGACGCGGTGTTCGGCGGCGGGCGGCGCGACGAGGAGAAGGCACGTGCCAAGGAACGCGTCTTCTCGCTCCGCGACGAGTTCGGCGGCTGGGACCCGCGCCGCCAGCGCCCCGAGCTGTGGCAGCTCTACAACGGCCGCCACTCCCCCGGCGAACACGTACGCGTCTTCCCGCTGTCCAACTGGACCGAGCTGGACGTGTGGCAGTACATCGCCCGCGAGAAGATCGACCTGCCCGCCATCTACTACGCGCACGAACGCGAGGTCTTCTCCCGCTCCGGCATGTGGCTGGCACCCGGCGAATGGGGCGGTCCCAAGGGCGCCGAGAGCGTCGAGCGCCGCCAGGTGCGCTACCGCACCGTCGGCGACATGTCCTGCACAGGCGCCGTCGACTCGGACGCCGACACCATCGAGAAGGTCATCGCCGAGATCACCGCCTCCCGGCTGACCGAACGCGGCGCGACCCGGGCCGACGACAAGCTCTCCGAGGCCGCCATGGAAGACCGCAAGCGCGAAGGGTACTTCTGATCATGACAGCGACCATCGCAGCGGACAGCCTGGAAGCGGGCTCCACCTCGCTGCTGCGCTTCGCCACGGCCGGCAGCGTCGACGACGGCAAGTCCACGCTCGTAGGACGGCTGCTGCACGACTCCAAGTCCGTGCTGACCGACCAGTTGGAAGCCGTCTCGCTCGCCTCACAGGCACGCGGCCAGGAAGCCCCCGACCTGGCCCTGCTCACCGACGGCCTGCGCGCCGAACGCGAGCAGGGCATCACCATCGACGTGGCCTACCGCTACTTCGCCACACCCAGGCGCCGCTTCATCCTCGCCGACACCCCGGGCCATGTGCAGTACACCCGCAACATGGTCACCGGCGCCTCCACGGCGGAACTCGCCGTCGTCCTCGTCGACGCGCGCAACGGCGTGGTCGAGCAGACCCGCCGCCACGCCGCCGTCGCAGCCCTGCTGCGCGTCCCGCACGTCGTACTGGCCGTCAACAAGATGGACCTCGTCGGCTACGAGGAGTCCGTCTTCGCCGCCATCGCCCGCGAGTTCACCGACTACGCCACCTCGCTCGGCGTCCCCGAGGTCACCACGATCCCGATCTCCGCGCTGGAGGGCGACAACGTCGTGACGCCCTCGGCGCACATGGACTGGTACAGCGGCCCGACCGTGCTGGAGCACCTGGAGACGGTCACCGTCGCCCACGACCCGACGGCCGACCCGGCCCGCTTCCCTGTCCAGTACGTCATCAGGCCCCAGAGCCCCGACCACCCCGACTACCGCGGCTACGCGGGCCAGTTGGCGTCCGGCGTGCTGCGCGTCGGCGACCGTGTGACGGTCCACCCCTCGGGCCGTACGAGCACCGTCGAGGCCATCGACGCGCTCGGTGAGTCCGTCGACACCGCATGGGCGCCCCAGTCGATCACCGTACGGCTGGCCGACGACCTGGACATCTCACGAGGCGACCTGATCGCACCCGCCGACGCTTCCGTACGGCCCACGCAGGACCTGACCGCGACCGTCTGCCACCTGCACGACAGGCCGTTGAAGGCGGGAGACCGTGTGCTGCTCAAGCACACCACCCGCACCGTCAAGGCGCTCGTCAAGGACATCCCCTCGCGGCTCACACTCACCGACCTCTCCCAGCACCCAGCGCCAGGAGAGCTGGCAGCCAACGACATCGGCCGCGTGGTCCTCCGTACGGCCGAGCCGCTGCCGGTCGACGCCTACGCCGACTCCCGCCGCACGGGCTCCTTCCTGCTGATCGACCCCGCTGACGGCAGCACCCTCACGGCAGGCATGGCGGGCGACGCGTTCACCGCACACACCGGGACAGCCGACGAGAGCTGGGACTTCTGACCATGCCCATCCCAGGAGAGGTCTTCTCGACGTTCGACCAGACCGGCGGCCGGATCGGCAGCGGTGTCCGGGGCAGCGGCCAGGGCGGTGTCGGCCCATGCGCGCGCTGACGCTCCCCCACCCAGCCCCGCACGCCAGCCCCGAGAGGACCCCTCCGTGCCCGCCAACCACAGGAAACACGCCCTTACCGCCCTGATAGCCCTGCCCACGCTGCTCCTCACCGGCTGCGGCTACGGCTCCAAAGCGGTCGAGGACGCCGACCCCAAGGCAGCCGGCGGCAAGAAGGTCGACGGTCTGGACGAGGTGAAGCTCGGCTACTTCCCGAACGTCACCCACGCCACCCCCCTGGTGGGCCTGCGCGACGGCGGCCCCATCGCCAAGGAGCTGGGAGGCACCAAGGTCTCCACCCAGGTCTTCAACGCGGGCCCCTCCGCCATCGAGGCCCTCAACGCCAAGGCCGTCGACATGACCTGGGTCGGCCCCTCCCCCGCCAACAACGGCTACATCAAGTCCGGCGGCAAGAACCTCCGCATCGTCTCGGGCGCCACCTCGGGCGGCGCCTCCCTGGTCGTGAACCCCGACAAGGTGAAGTCCCTGGGCGACCTCAAGGGCAAGAAGATCGCCACCCCCCAGCTCGGCAACACCCAGGACGTGGCCCTCCTCCACTACCTGCGCACCAAGGGCACAAAGGTCAACCCCGAGACCGGCGAGGGCGCCACCTCCGTACTGCGCCAGGACAACAAGGAGATCCCCACCACCTTCCAGCAGGGCGGCATCGACGGCGCCTGGGTCCCAGAACCCACCGCCTCCACCCTCGTGGCCAAGGGCGGAAAGGTCCTCCTGGACGAGAAGAAGCTCTGGAAGGACGGCAAGTTCGTCACCACGAACCTCGTAGTACGCCAGGACTTCCTCAAAAAGCACCCGGCCGCCGTAGAAGCGGTCCTGCGCGGCTCCGTAGCCGCCAACGCCTGGATCACCAAGCACCCCGAAGCCGCCAAGAAGCACATCAACGAGGCCCTACGCCGCGACGCGGGCAAACCCCTGCCCACCTCCGTCCTGGACGACGCCTTCTCCCACATAGACGTCACCGACGACCCCCTGGCCCCCACCCTCAAAAAACAGGCCGCCAACGCAACCTCAGCCGGCCTCCTAAAAAAACCAACCCTCACCAACATCTACGACCTGACCCCCCTGAACAAGATCCTCAAATCCCAAGGCAAACCCCCCCTCCCCGAAACCCCCCAACCTCCCAAGTAGGCCCCGCAACCCGTCCCGGGACCACCCAAATAGAGAGCTGGCCCCGATACGGGCGGGGGAGTCCAGAGGGGGCGAAGCCCCTTTTGGCGGGGGGATTGCCGGGGTGGGGGTCCCCCCGGACGGAGTCTGGGGGAGGAGCCCCCCGACGCCCGGCCGGCGAGGCCAACGGGGAAAGGGGCGAAGCCCCATCAGGAACGGGAACGGGCTTCAAACCACAGGAACCACAACAGGGGTACAGGGGCGAAGCCCCATATGAAGATCCAGTACAGGAGGTGACCCAGTGACCGCAACCACAACACAAACAAAAACACCGACCGCAATAATAAAAAACGTCTCCAAAACGTTCGGCCACCAACAAGTGCTGGACAACATCACCCTCACCCTCACCCCCGGCGAATTCGTCACCCTCCTAGGCGCATCCGGCTGCGGCAAAAGCACCCTGCTGAACCTAGCGGCGGGCCTGGACAGCCCGACGCACGGCACCATCGAGGTACCAGGCGGCAGGCCGGCCCTGATGTTCCAGGAGCACGCACTCTTCCCCTGGCTGACGGCGGGCAGGAACATCGAGCTGGCCCTCAAACTCCGCGGCCTGCCCAAGGCCGACAGGACCCAGGAGGCGGAACGCCTCCTGGAACTGGTCCGCCTGAAGGGCGCATACGGCAAACGCGTACACGAACTCTCCGGCGGCATGCGCCAACGCGTAGCCCTCGCAAGGGCACTGGCCCAGGACAGCCAACTGCTCCTGATGGACGAACCGTTCGCCGCACTGGACGCGATCACCCGCGACGTGCTGCACGAGGAACTGACGCGCATCTGGTCGGAGACGAACGTCTCCGTCCTCTTCGTCACCCACAACGTCCGCGAGGCGGTACGCCTCGCCCAACGCGTCGTCCTGCTCTCCTCCCGCCCGGGCCGCATAGCCCGCGAATGGGAAGTGGACATTCCACACCCCCGCCGTATCGAGGACGCGGACGTGGCGGGCCTGTCCGTAGAGATCACCGAACAGCTCCGGGGGGAGATCCGCCGCCATGGCCAGCACTGAAACGCACGTCCCACAGAGTCCGGCGCCACCGGGCGAAGCTCAAAACGGGCCGAAGCCCAAGGAACAAACACAACCCACAGCCCAGGAGCACTCGCAACCCACCATCAAGGAACAATCACACCCCACCGCCAAGGAACAACCGCACCCCACACCCAGGGAACAAGCCCACCCCACAGACCTGGCCGGCCTGGAGGCCGGCCTGGACGCGCTGGACAACACCGGCACAACCCCCCGCACCCCCCTCACCCACACCCTGCGCACCAAGGCGCTACCTCCCCTGGTAGCCGTAGCCCTCGTCCTCGCCCTGTGGCAACTAGCCTTCGCGCTGGAACTGAAACCGCACTACCAGCTCCCCAGCCCCCTCATGGTCTGGAACGCACTCGCCGAGGAGTGGTACAAGGGCACGATCCTCGGCATCGTCTGGCAGAGCGTGTCCCGAGGCGCACTCGGCTTCCTGGTCGCGCTGGCAGTAGGAACACCGCTGGGCCTGCTGGTCGCACGGGTAGGCCCGGTACGGGCCGCGATAGGCCCGATCCTCTCCGGCCTCCAGTCACTGCCGTCCGTGGCATGGGTCCCCGCGGCGATCATCTGGTTCGGCCTGACGGACGCGACGATCTACGCGGTCGTCCTGCTGGGCGCGGTCCCCTCCATCGCCAACGGCCTGGTCTCAGGCGTGGACCGGATCGACCCGCTGCACCTGCGCGCAGGCAAGGTCCTCGGCGCGACCGGCCTCACCGGCGTACGCCACGTACTGCTGCCCGCCGCGCTGCCCGGCTACATCGCGGGCCTCAAGCAGGGCTGGGCGTTCTCGTGGCGCTCGCTGATGGCGGCCGAACTCATCGCCACCTCACCGGAGTTGGGCGCGGGACTGGGCCAGCTGCTGGAGACGGGCCGCTCGTACCAGGACATGCCCCTCGTGCTGGGCGCCATCCTGCTCATCCTGGTCGTCGGCATCGGCATCGAACTGCTCATCTTCGCGCCCGTGGAACGCCGCGTCCTGCGCCACCGGGGGCTGCTGCGCTGATGTCACGTCCCGCTCTGCTCCTCGTCGCCCACGGCAGCCGTGGTCCCCGACACGCCGCGACCGTCGGCGCGCTCGCCGCGCGGGTACGCTCCGCGCTGCCCGGGGTGCGGGTGCGGGTGGGCCACCTGGACTTCGACGCGCCCTCCGTACCGGACGCGCTGGCCCGCCTGTACGGGGAGGGCGTACGCGAGGCCGTCGCCGTCCCGCTGCTGCTGACCCGCGCCTTCCACGCCAAGACCGACATCCCGGCCGTACTGACGGAGGCCACGCGGCACCTGCCCGGCATGGAGGTACGCCAGGCGGACGTACTGGGCCCGCACACGCTGCTCGTCACAGCTCTCGAACGCCGCCTGCGCCAGGCCGGGTTGAGGCCGGAGGACACCTCCTCCACCGGCGTCGTCCTGGCCTCCGCCGGCTCATCGGACCCGGAGGCGATCGCAGTGATCGCAGAAATCGCGCGGGAGTGGCGGCGCACCACTGGCTGGTGCGCCGTGCGGCCTGCGTTCGCCTCCGCTGCACTCCCCCGCACGGCCGAGGCCGTACACGCACTGCGCGCCGACGGCGCACGCCGCGTCGCCGTCGCCCCGTACGTACTGGCTCCCGGCCGCCTGCCCGACCGCATCGCGGCGGGGGCGCACGAGTCGGGGGCCGAGGTACTGGCCCCCGTACTCGGCGCGGCCCCCGAACTCGCCCGCGTCGTCGCGCAGCGCTACACCGAGGCGACCGCCTCCCGCTTCCGGGCCGGTTCACCACCGGCCGAAGCCGGATTGCTGGCGGCCACGGCGGGCTGAGGGCGTACGAGGGGCAGCACCCCCTCGCCGAACCAGTACGCCTCCTCCAGGTGCGGGTACCCGGACAGGACGAACTCCTCGGTCCCGATACGCCGGTACTGCTCGATGAGGTCGGCGACCTCGGCATGGCTGCCCACCAGCGCGGTGCCCGCACTCCCGCGTACGAGGCCGATGCCCGCCCATAGGCCGGGGTGGACCTCCAGGCCGTCGCGGCTGCCGCCGTGCAGTGCCAGCATGCGCTTCTGGCCCTCCGACTCGCCGGCGCCCAGGCCCTGTTGGGCGCGTGCGACGGCGGCCGGGTCGAAGCCGTCCAGGAGGCGGCTGGCCTCGGCCCATGCCTGCTCGGAGGTGTCGCGGTAGATCGTGTGCAGCCGGATGCCGAAGCGCAGGCTCCTGCCCTCGGCCGCCGCCAGAGCCCGCACCCGTTCGATCTTCTCCGCCACCTGCGCGGGCGGCTCACCCCAGGTGAGGTACACATCAGCCGAACGCGCCGCGACCCGCAGCGCGGCGGGCGAGCTGCCGCCGAAGTACACATCGGGCACGGGCTCCGGAAGGCGCGCGAGCGCGGCACCCTCGACCTGGACGTGCGCGCCGTCCAGGTCGACCGTACGGCCGCCCCACAACTCCCTTACAACGTGCGGGAATTCGCCCGTACGGGCGTAACGCGCCTCCTTGTCGAGGCGGGGGTGTGCGCGCACGGGGGCGAGTACGGGGGTGGTGCCGTGTCGTCCGGAACCGGCATTACGGGGCGTACTTGTAGCCGACACGGCGGACGGTGACGATGCGGGCCCGGTGTGCGGGGCCCAGCTTGCGGCGGAGGCGGGCGATGTGGACGTCCACGGTGCGGCCGTCGCCGATGTGCTGGCCGTAGCCCCACACCCCGGCGATGAGGTGCTCGCGCGAGTGCACCCTGTGGGGGTGCGCCGCGAGGTGCGCGAGAAGCTCGAACTCCAGGTAGGTGAGGGCGAGTTCGGCCCCGTCCACATGGACGGTGTGCCGCTCACGGTCGATCTCGACACCCTCACCGCGGCCCGGGGCAGACCCCGCGCCGGACACGCCCGCGCCGGTACGCGCGGCCGTCTCCTCGTACGCGGCCTCCTCGTACGCGGCATCGGCGTACGCGGCCTCCTCGTACACGGCATCGGCGTACACGGCATCGGCGTTCGCGGCCCCCGTGTGCGCCGCATCGGCGTACACCGCCTCGACGTACGCCGCCTCGGCGCGTGCCACGTAATGGGGCAGCTCCGCCGGGTCCGTGCCCTCGGGAACGACGACGAGGTAGCCCACGGCCTGCCCGCCGCGCAGCCTGCCACGCCCCGGACCGGCTGCGGGCAGGACGGTGGGAGCGGGCAAGACAGTAGGTGTGGGCAGGACGGCGGGCGCGCGCAGGACGGTCGGAGCGGGCGCGGTCATCGTGCGGCCCCCGCAGGGGTGTAGTGCTCGGCCGCGTCCCCTTCGAGAGCGCGGCTGTGCGTGCCGTCGACCCCGACCGGCACATCACCCGCGACGGTGACGCGGTGGAGGCGGCGCGGCAGGTCGCCGTAGTCGTCGGGCGCGTAGTGCTGGGTGCTGCGGTTGTCGAAGAGGATGAGGTCGCCTGGGGCCCAGGACCAGCGCACGGTGTTCTCGGGGCGGGTGACGTACGCCTGGAAGATGCGCAGCAGATCGCGGGACTCGGAGGAGCTGAGCCCGACGAGTTCCTGTGCGAACCCGCCGAGGAACAGGGCGCGTTCGCCGCTCTCGGGATGTACCCGGACGACAGGGTGTTCGGTGCGCCACAGCCGCGAGGTGAACACCCTGCGCCGCTCGGCCGCCTCCACGTTCCCGGCGTGCTGCGGCTCGGCGTAGTCGTGGGCGTTGGTGTGGACCGCCCGGAGCCGGTCGGCGAGCGCGCGCAGCGCCTCGGGCAGGTCGGCGTAGGCCGCAGCCGTGTTGGCGATGAGCGTGTTGCCGCCGTAGGGCGGAACGACGAGGCTGCGCAGGGTACTGGCTTTGGGCGGGGTGCGTACGAAGGTGACGTCCGTGTGCCAGCGGTTGGCGCGCACGCCCTCACCAGCGTCCACAGGCAGCACGTTCGGACGGCCCTCGACGGAGGGGACGGTCGGATGCGCCGTGGTGAGTGCGCCGAAGAGGGAGGCGAAGCGGATCTGGTCGGCGTCGTCGAGATGCTGGTCCCGGAAGAAGAGCGCCTTGTGGGTGAGGAGCGCGGAGCTGATCTCCGCGACGACGGTGGGGTCGAGCGCGGCCGACAGGTCGATGCCGAGGATCTCGGCGCCGATACGGCCACCGACACGGCGGATGTCGAAGCGGGTGTCCGAGCTTGTCATGTGCGTTTCCTTTCAGGGGTGTTGAACGGTTGCGGCGGCGGGGCGGCGGCTCGCTCCGACGGGGTTTCGTACGCGGACCCCGTACCGGTCCCGAACCGCTCAGCCGGAGGTCCGCCAGGACGTGAAGCGGCGTTCCAGGGCGACGAGCAGCTGGTTGAACGCCACCCCGATCAGGGAGACGGTGAGGATGCCCGCGTACATCTGCGGGATGGCGAAGTTGAACTGCGAGTTGTTGATGAGGAAGCCGAGCCCCGCCTTGGCGCCGACCATCTCGGCGGCGACGAGCACGAGGATGGCGACGGCGCCGGCGAGCCGTATACCGGTGAAGACAGCGGGCACGGAGGCCGGGAGGATCACCCTCTGGAACAGCCGCCACGGCGGCAGGTTCACGCTGCGCGCCAGCTTCAGCAGCGTCGGGTCGACGGTGCGTACGGCGCTGATGGTGTTGAGCAGTACGGGCCAGGTGCAGGCGTACAGGACGATGGAGACCTTGGAGGTCTCGCCGATCCCCAGCAGCAATACGAACACGGGCAGCAGGGCGAGCGCCGCCGTGTTGCGGAAGACCTCCAGCAGAGGCCCGAGCAGCTCGGCGACGGGCCTGTACCAGCCGATGAGCAGCCCGAGCGGCACGGCCACCAGCACGGCGAGCCCGAACCCGGTGGCCGAGCGGACGAGGCTGGCGCGCGCGTCGTCGAGGAGCTGCCCGTCGGCGAGCAGTTCCCACCAGGCGACGGCGACCTCGGAGAACGGCGGCAGGAAGATCCGGTCGACGAACCCGAGGCGCGGTGCGGCCTCCCACAGCGCGAGCAGCGCCAGGACCGCGGCCGTACGCCGCAGCACGCCACCGACCAGCCCACCGACCAGCCCACCGACCAGCCCCAGCAACCGCCGCGCCGGACCGGGCCCGCGCGGCCCGGTGACACGTGGAGCGGTGCCCCCGTGCCGCTCGGCCGCCGCCGTCTCAGGGGCCGGGGCGTCGGTGAGGGCGGCGCCGGCGCTCATAGGGCGACCGCCTCCCGCTCCAGTTCCTGCGCACGGCTGACCTCGTCGTGCAGCAGCTCCCAGATGCGGTGCCTGTGCCTGGCGAACTCCGGTGTGGAGCGCGGGTCTTCGACGCCGCCACGGCCGCCGCCCGTACGGTCATCACCGCTAGGAACGTCACCGCTACGGCCGCCGCCCGCAAGGTCGTTGTCCGCACGGCCGCCGCCCGCACGGATGTCGGCACGGCCGTCACCGAGCGCGATCGGCACGACCTCCTTGACGCGCCCGGGCCGCGAGGTGAGCACGGCGACGCGCTGCCCGAGCAGCACGGCCTCGTCGATGCTGTGGGTGATGAAGACGACGGTCTTACGGGTGCGCTGCCACACGCGCAGCAGTTCGTCCTGAAGGGACTCGCGGGTCTGCGCGTCGAGCGCGCCGAAGGGCTCGTCCATGAGCAGCACATCGGGGTCGTACGCGAGGCTCCTGGCGATGGCGACCCGCTGACGCATACCGCCCGACAGCTCGTGCGGATGCCGGTCACCGAACCCGTCGAGGCCGACGAGGGAGAGGAACTCCCCCGCGCGCTCGGCACGTTCACGCCGGGGCACACCGGCGGCCTCCAGCCCGAATTCCACGTTGCCGCGCGCGGTACGCCACGGCAGCAGCGCGTACTGCTGGAAGACGGTGCCCCGGTCGCGTCCAGGCCCCGTGACGGGCTCGCCGTCGAGCAGTACGCGTCCCGAGGTGGGCAGGGCCAGCCCGCCGAGGAGGTCGAGCAGCGTGGACTTGCCGCACCCGCTGGGGCCGACGAGAACGGTGAACTCGCCGTCGGCGATGTCCAGTTCGATGTCCTCCAGCGCGGTGAACCCGGCCCCGGCGGGGCTCCGCGCGGGGTCCCGCGCACCGGAGCTGATACGGGCTCGTGCTCCGCGCGGGGCACGGACGGGGAAGGTCATGCCCACCCTCTCGAACCGGATCTTCGGAATCGGCTTCGTGGTCATCGGCTCAGCTCCCGGAGCTGTGGGGGCGGGGATGGGAGGGGACGGAGGTGCGGGATGGCACGGGAGGGCGGGAGGACACAGGGGTGCGGGAGGGCACGGGGGTGCGGGAGGGCACGGGGGCCTGGTGACGGCGGTCCGGTCGACGTGGCCGGCCCCGGTTGAAGTCGTTGGTATAGGTACCGGCGACATCCACCCGGCCGGTCTTGATGTCGCCCCGCCGCTCCAACCACCGTGCCCACATGGCCAGTTCGGGCGCCGCGATCCGCCCGGCGCCGTGTGCGACGCCGTACGAGCGCCAGTAGCGCAGCGGCTCGGTGTCCTCGCTGCGGTCGCGGCGGCGCACGATACGCACCATGCGCTCGACGACCTCCTCACGCGGGGTACGCCGCGACCAGTCGAGGGCGCGGCCGACACCGGTGACGAAAGCGGCGGCGGCCTTCGGGTGGCGTTCCAGGTAGCGGTCAGCCATGACGTACGTACCGGCGCTGAAGGTGCCGAGCAGCTTGTGGTCGTCGAACAGAGCGCGGACCCCACCGTGTTCGAGCGCCTTGTCGCGGAGGATGTCGCCGAGTACGGCGACCTCGATCTGTCCCTGCCGCAGGGCCTGTTCGGTGTTGACGGGCGGCAGAGCGACGCGTTCGACCTGTGCCGCCTCACCGGGGTCGAGGCCCTGACGGGCGAGATAGGTGTCGAGCATGGCCTCGGAGTGCGCGCCAAGCGTGTTCATCGCGACCTTCTTGCCGATGAGGTCGCGCGCCGTACGCAGAGGGCTGTCCTCGCGCACGTAGAAGCCGCTGTAGCGCTTGGCGTCGACGCCGTAGTAGCTGATGACGGCCGTCACGGGCGCCTTGGCCGCGGCCATCTTGACGACAGCGCCGTTGAAGGCGCCGCCGAAGTCGGTGTCGCCCGCAGCGGCCGACTGGATGTCCTGCGGACCGCTGGTGGTATTGCCGACCCACCGGAGGGTGAGGCCGTCCAGATACCCAAGGTCGTCGGCCAGCTCGGCCGGGGTGACGGTCCCGGCCCAGCCCTGGTAACGAAGGGTTGTGGCCGGAACTCCCCCTCTACCGGACGCCGTTCCACAACCTGCCACCGTTACGGCCGTTCCGGCTCCTGCGAGTCCGGCTCCTGCGAGCGTGAGGAATTTCCGTCTATGAATACGTGGACGCACGGGTGCCTTCCGTAGCGTGGGGAAACGCGCGTGAATTCAGGCAGCCGAAATCAGGGAACGGCGTTCACGTGAATGCACGGCATTTTCCGTGTGAATGACGCTCGCTCTACGGCCCATGGGTCGGCCGGGGCCAAGAGGGCCCTGAGCAGCGAAGAAGTGAGAGCGGAGGCGCGGTTTCAGGCGCAGGAAGAGGCACAGAGTGCGCTGGCGTGACGTCGCAGATCGACGTGCAGGCGCGCTACGAGATTCCGGTACTGGCTCACAGTCGATGAGCATGCCAGAAATCGCGCGTAGGCGTCAATGTCGCCTGCCCAAATAATGGACAGGCGAGGGCTTTTGAAGTCCGGCCTTGGAGCCCATTACCGCGTTCCCATGTTTCGGGAACCAGGCATCTCCCCTGGCCGCCCGTGAACCGGCAACACAGGAAGCCACCCCGCTCAGCCCGACGCACCAACAGCAGCGAACGGCCCGACGGCCCGCCGGGCCCCTGTCACCGCCGGCGATCGCGCCGCAGGGGCACACAGGCACACACCGAAGCCGACCTTGTCGGACCGCTGATGACGATGCACTGGGGCCCTCTCCCCACGTACGGGCCGCCGGGGACGGCATCCACGTGAGAGATCAAACGGCCCCGTCGCGGACAGCGCCGACGAACACGGCGAACGCATCCGCACCACACGCCACCACGGGGCCGTCCGGGGCCTTGGAATCACGGACAGGAACCACGCCGTCCGTAACGACGAGGTTCGCGGCAACCTCCACGCAGTCACCGCCGTTCGAGCTGTACGAGGACTTGAACCAGCGAGGGGATTCAGTCGTCACGGTGTGCCCTTTCGTTGTGCTGGAGTCGACCCCCGCCCCAGGTCAGACCGAGCCGCGACGCACACCGCCCACAAACGCGGCAAACGACGCAGCGGGAAAACCCAGAACCGGGCCACTCGGGTCCTTCGAGTCACGGACAGGAACCACGCCACGCGAGGCAACGAGGTTCACGGCGACCTCCACGCAGGCGCCGCCGTTGTCACTGTAGGAGGACTTGAACCAACGGGGAGATTCGCTCATCACGGTGTGCCCTTTCGTTCCTGGCTGATCATGGCCACAGTTGCCGCCTGGGAGAGCGCCTCGGCCTGAAGCTGATGGTAGGCCGTCAGTATGGGGAGCACACATGCGTTGTCCCGCTCCAGATGTCCCCGCTGCGCGGACTCGGCGTACGACATCAGCGAACGATCCGGCATCGTCAGGATGTAAAGCGGCAGATTGAACGGGCGACGGTCGCCCATGGCGAACGGGGCAAGCTGAAGCACGGTGTTCGGCTGCTCGGCGAACTCGACGAGGTGCGCCAACTGCGCGTCCATGGCGGCGGGTCCGCCGATCGGCCGACGGATACAGCTTTCGTCCAGCACGACGAAGACCATCGGCGGAGGTGTTCGCACGAGTGCCGCCTGCCTGTCCGCGACCAGCTTCACCCGCTCGTCCGCCTGGTCCATCGTGATCGCTCCACGCTTGACCGCGCTCGCGGCGAGCACCTCCGCGTACTCGGGCGTTTGGAGGAGACCGGGAACGACTCCCACCTCGTACAGCCGGACCTCTGCCGCGCGCCCCTCGTACCCCAAGTACTCCGGAAATCCCTCCAACAGCGAGCCATGCCGGAAGTCGCGCCACTCGCGCTCGAACGAATCAACGGAACCGGCGGCCCCAAAGGCGACATCGGCCTTACGCGAGAACGGCAAGGTTGGCGGTTTCCGGGCAGTTTCCACGGCCGAAATGTGCTGGCTGGAGCAGCCCAGACGAGCGGCCAGGTCTTCCTGGTTCCAACCACGACGTTCCCGAAATCTGCGCACCCGAGCCCCGTAGGCCGCTTGCGGACTGCTCTCGGGGTTCAACTCCTTGCGATTGACCATGCGGCCACTAACCCTTCCTTCTGCAGGGATTACTTGAAGGGTTCTCGACTCTAAGCCACGCTGAACGCTCCTGGTAGCGGTATCGCTACAGAGAGGAGCGGGCCTTGTCCTGGAAGCACATGTGTCCCACGGATCACATCCTCAACGCCCCTCATACAGACGCCAGTTCGTTGGGCATACAGAACGACGGCATGGGGATGACGATCTCCGCCGTGGTGGCGGAGCTTCACAAGGGGCTGCGGGCGCATGACATCCGCGCCCGTGGTGTGACCGGGCGAGCACATAGAGAGTCACCCGGCGTCGACGTGATCGGCCTCTCACTCGGTGACGCCGCCGTGCTGGCGCTGGTCCTCAACGAGTCGGCGCCCGCGCGGACGGGGCGGAGCAATGGCTAGCCGTATGACGCTGCGCGTGGGCCGGGTCGGCCCGGACGGTGTGGCGGTGTTCGGGGCTCAGCGCACGATCGTGGTCGTACCTGACCCGACGCGCATGAACGAGGTGACGGGTGCGCTACCGCCGTGCGAGTGCGCGCGCTGTCGTACGGAGTTGTACCAACACGCTGGCGCCGCAAGGGAGTTGGGGACTCTGCGCGGGTGCGCGCCCGTGGGGCCAGGGGCGGCTGGGCTGTGGGCCCTGTGGCGGCTGTGAGCAACAGGGGCCAGCAGGGACCAGGGGAACAGGGACCAGGAACGCGAAGGGGCCCGCCACGCCCCGTGGGGGGAGGGCGCGGCGGGCCCGTTGGTGCGCTTACCCGCAAACAGGGGGCACCGACACGGACTACTTCACGACGCGCAGCAATTTGTTCGGGGTGCCCGCGCTCGGGTTGCTGATGGTGCCCGAGGTGGCGCCCTTCACCAGCGCGGCCGAGACCTGCTTCGGCGTGGCCGTCTTGTGCCCGCTCAGGTACACGGCGGCTGCGCCCGCGACGTGCGGCGAGGACATGGAGGTGCCGGACATCGTGGCGGTGCCGGTGTTGTTCTTGTTGCTGGCGGAGACGATGTCGACGCCGGGCGCGTACAGGTCGACGCGCTTGCCGTAGTTGGAGAACGTGGCCTGCTTGTCGTTCTTGTCGCTGGCCGCGACGGTGATCGCCTCGGGGACGCGCGCCGGGGAAGCGGTGGTCGCGTCGGCGCTCTCGTTACCTGCGGAGACGGCGTAGGTGACACCGGAGGCGATGGACTTCTTGACGGCGGCGTCGAGCGCCGCGTCCTTGCCGCCGCCGAGGCTCATGTTGGCGACCGAGGGGCCCTTGTGGTTCTTGGTGACCCAGTCGATGCCCGCGACGACCTGCTCGGTCGTACCGGAACCCTCGTTGTCGAGCACGCGCACCCCGACGACCTTCGCCTTCTTGGCGACCCCGTACTTGGTGCCCGCGATCGTGCCCGCGACATGGGTGCCGTGGCCGTTGCCGTCCTGCGCCGTCTTGTCGTTGTCGATGGCGTCGAAGCCGTAGGAGGCACGGCCGCCGAAGTCCTTGTGGCTGATACGGACCCCGGTGTCGATGACATAGGCGGTCACACCCTTGCCCGCCGTGGCCGGGTATGTGTACTTCTTGTCGCCCTTGGTCTTGGCCTGATCGATGCGGTCCAGGCCCCACGGCGGGTTCTTCTGGGTGCCCGTGGTCGTGAAGCGCTGGTTCTGGTAGACCTTGGCGACCTTGTCGTCCGCGGCGAGACGGCGTGCCTCCTCGGCGGAGAGGCCGGAGGCGGAGAAGCCGTGGACGGCGGAGGTGTAGGTGCGCTTGGCCTTGCCGCCGTACTCCTTGGCCAGTTCCTTGCCGGCACCCGCTGCCCGCACGCCGGCGCTCTCGCCGTCCTTGAGCATCACGATGTAGCTGCCCTTGACCGGGTCCTTGGCGTCGGTCCCGTAGACCGTGCCCTCGGCCGGAGCGGCGCCCGCGGGGAGCGTGAGCAGGGTCGCGCCACCAGCGACGGCGACGGCAGCGCCGACGGCCAGGGATATCCGGCGCTTCTTGTTGCGGGACACGTGGTTCGCCATGCGGAGGGAGCCTCCTAGTGAAGAAGTTGTGGGGGGATACGAAGATCCGTTCAAGGACTGGTTCGAAACCCTGTCGGATTGGCACGCACAGCTCAAGTTCTGGGGACGTCTGTGATGTACGCAACGCCCGGCCAGGGACTGCAAACGCCCGCGAACCAGACCGAATCCGCCCCGGCGTCCTCCACCTCCCCTTGACTTTCCGGGTAGTTGAGCGCGCGACGACCTGAAGTGCGCTTGACCGGACGGCCGCGCAGGGCAGTGCGCCACGCCGGATCACCGCGGGCCACCTCCGACCGACCTGGGCCCTCGCGAA
This sequence comes from Streptomyces iconiensis, assembly GCF_028657195.3. Lineage (GTDB taxonomy): Bacteria > Actinomycetota > Actinomycetes > Streptomycetales > Streptomycetaceae > Streptomyces > Streptomyces iconiensis. Next base: position 11,257 of record NZ_JANCPR020000065.1, on the reverse strand, counting down.
ACCGCGCAATCGTGGCGACCTGGGCGACCTGGGCGACCTGGGCGACCTGGGCGACCTGGGCGACCTGACACAAGCAGAAATGTGACTGCATGGCGTACCCCCACCGAGGGCCCGGCGAAAGCCGTATCCGCATGATGGGCGGCATGACTTTCGCGATCCCGCCCGCGGTCCCGGCAGGGAGCCTGGCCGCTTCCGCGCAGCCCTCACTCACCTCCCCCGACGGCGAACTACTCCTGCGGCCCTGGCAGTTGGGCGATGCCCCCGTCGTACAGAGCGCCTACCGCGATCCGGACATCCGGCGCTGGCACCTGCACCACGTCGACTCGGCCGAGGAGGCCCGCGCGTGGATCGCGAAGCACGAACTGTCCTGGCGGCAGGAGCGCGCCGCCCAGTGGGTCGTCACGCGCGCCGACAGCGGCGAGGCCGTGGGTCGTACGGCCCTGCGGTGGATGGATCTGCTGCACGGAGTCGCCGAGTGCGCCTACTGGGTACTGCCGCACGCACGAGGCAAGGCCGTCGCCCCGCGTGCGCTGGCGACGGTGGCCGACTGGGCGGGCGGCACGGCCGGCTTCCACCGGCTCGAACTCGCCCACTCCACCGACAACTCACCCTCGTGCCGGGTGGCAGTGAAGTCCGGGTTCGCGCTGGAGGGAACGCGGCGCGACGCACACCTGCACGCGGACGGCTGGCACGACATGCATGTCCACGCCCGCATCCTCAACTGACAACAGCAGGTTGACAGTTGAGGAGTGTCAACCTACGGTTGGCAGATGGAAGAACCTCTCAGCAATCCAGCAGCCGGCGCTCCGACCGGCGCTCCGACCGGCGCTCCGACCAGCGGTCCGACCAGCGGTCCGACCAGCGCTCCGGTCAGCATGGCCGGCACGGTCCGGCTCGACGACCTGATCGACGCCATCAAGAAGACACACTCCGACACCCTGGAACAGCTCACCGACGCCGTCATCGCCGGGGACCATCTCGGCGACGTCGCCGACCATCTGATCGGTCACTTCGTGGATCAGGCGCGGCGTTCGGGCGCCTCCTGGACGGACATCGGCAAGAGCATGGGGGTCACACGGCAGGCGGCGCAAAAGCGGTTCGTGACCAAGGCATCCGGTGAACCGGCTGATCTGGACCCGAGCCAGGGGTTCAGCCGGTTCACGCCACGGGCGAAGAACGTCGTCATGGCGGCGCAGAACGAGGCCAAGGCGGCGGGCAACGACGAGATCGGCCCCGCACACCTGACGTTGGGGCTGCTGGCCGAACCGCAAGCGCTCGGCGCGCGGGCGCTCACCGCACAGAAGGTGACACCGGACGCCGTACGCCAGGCCGCCACCGCCACGCTGCCTCCGGCAGCCGAACAGGTGCCGGACCTCGTTCCCTACGACGCCGGGGCACGCAAGGCCCTCGAACTCACCTTCCGGCAGGCCCTGCGCCTGGGCCACAACTACATCGGCACCGAGCACATCCTGCTGGCGCTGCTGGAGTTCGAGGACGGCAAGGGCGTACTCGGAGGGCTCGGAGTCGACAAAGCGACCATCGAGGCCCACATCGCCAAAGACCTCGCCGCCGCCGCGGCCCCCACAGCCGGGGAAGGGGCCGGGAACGCCTGAACGGGCCTGAGCGCATCTGCGTACGCATGCATGCGCCGACTCCGGGCCTGCGACTATCCGGTCAGCTCGATCAGGCGTTGGACGGTGCGCCAGTTGCGCCCCGTCATCGTCACCGCGGGGCGCACGGCGGCGAGCGCGCCCGTGAGTTTGGTGCGGCCCATGCCGTGCGGGAAGTAGCAGTAGACGGCCGGACCGATGTGGTGGAACTCGTCGGGCGCGTACGTCTCGGCGTCCAGCCCCGCGAAGTGGTCGGGCGCCGGGGCACCGTCCAGGAAGAGGACGAGCAGCTTGGCCGGGTCCAGTTCGGCCGCTAGCAGGGGGCATGCGGCGGCGACGGCGCGCAGTTCGTCCGAGGTGCGGACGAGACAGGGCACCTCGAAGCCGAAGCGCTCAGCTATGGCGCGCTCCAGCGTGGGTCTCGGATCCGGGTCCTCCGTACGGAAGACCGCGTTCCCGCTCTGGAGATACGTCCGCACGTCGCTCCAGCCGAGTCCGGACAGCAACGTCCGCAGCTCGGCCATCGGGACCTTCTTGTGGCCCCCCACGTTGATCCCGCGCAACAGCGCCGCGTAACTCCTCATGAGGGGTAACCGTACGTCGTCGCTCCGACACCGACTACGGGAGGCCGCCCGCACGGCGAGGACGCCCGCACGGCGAGGACGTCCGGACGGCGAGGACGTCCGGACGGGCGCGTGCCGCACGGGCGGCCCCTCAGGCGCGCCGGGGAAGCTCCGCCTCGATGAGGTCGGCCGCACGGCGCGTACCGCCCTCGGCCGCCATCCTGCCGCGGATCCCCTCGGCCTTGGCTGCGACGCCGGGGTCGCCCGTCAGGGCTTCGAGGGCCTCGCGCAGGGCCTCCGGGGTCGCCTCCTCGCGCGGGACGACGCGGGCGACGCCCAGGTCGGCGAGTGCCTGCGCGTTCATGAACTGGTCGGCCGCCTGCGGGACCGCGATCATGGGCGTCGCGGTGGCGAGCCCCTCCTGGCTGCTGCCGGCGCCCGCGTGTGTGACGAACGCGTCCGCCTGCCGCAGAATCTCCAACTGCGGTACCCAGTCGTGCACTTCGGCGTTCGCGGGCAGGGGCCCCAGCTCTGCCGGGTCCACATGCTTGCCGATCTGGAGCACCAGGTGCCAGCCGTCGAGGCCGCCGAAGGCGGCCAGGCACGCGCGGTAGAAGGCGGGCTCCTTGGTGAAGGCCGAACCGAGCGAGACGAGCAGCACCCGTGCGTCACCCCCGGGACGCCGCCACTCCGGCGCCGCCGGCTCGCCCGACTCACCGGGCTTGCACGAGCCGACGAAAGTGTACACATCCTCGTTCACACGGTCGGCGTGCGGCTGGAGCGCCTTGGTCATCAGCACGACGCACCGGTCGGGGTGGCCCATGAAGTCGCGTACGCCCATCTCCATGCCCTGTGCGGCGATCCAGTCGGCGAAGCGGTCGAGAAAAGAGGCGCCGCGCTCGGTGGAGCGCAGTGCGGCGAAGGTCGCGTCACCCACGTCCGCCTCGTACCCCTCCCAGGCGACGAGGTTCGGCGAGAGCTGGACGTGCGGGACACCCCAGCGGTGCGCGAGTACGCGCGAGGGATAGGAGGTGATGTCGGCGAGGACGAGGTCGGGCACATCGCCCTCGTACGCCTTCGCGAGTTGCGGCAGCGCTTGGACGGCGTCGGTCAGGAACGGCTCCATGTTGTCGACGAGTTCGGTGCCCCACACCTCGGGGTCGTCGTCCGAGGAGAGGATCGAGTCGAAGAGCCGGGGCTCTGCACCGGTCTCCGCGACCAGGTCGGCGAAGCTCGGCGGAATCGCGTACGTGACGCGGTGGCCACGGGCGACCAGCTCACGGATGACCTCAAGGCTGGGCCTGACATGCCCGTGCGCGGCGATGCTGAACATGGCGATATGAGCGGATTCATGGCGGGGAGGCATGCATGTGAGAGTAGACGATACGCATCGTCTCGCACAATCGAAAGAGCGAGGCCCGCCCCTCAAGGTGGCAGTACACGTCGCGGGGCGGGGCGCCCACCGGGCCGAGTGCCCACTGGGCGCAGCACCCAGCGGGCGCAGCACACCGGCCCGTCCAGGCACTCACAGGCGCGGCCCCGGCCGGGCAGTCATGAGCCCCGGGGCCGTTCAGGACGCGGCCCGTTCAGGTCACGACCCGTTCAGCACACCGGCCCATCCGGGACACCGGCCCGTTCAGGTCACCGGCCCATCCAGGGTGTCGGCCCCTTCAGGGTGTCGGCCCCTTCAGGACACCGGCCGCGAATCGGTCCAGAAGGACTCGAACTCCTCGCGGTAGACGGGAAAGAGACCGCTCTCGGTGTCCTCCTGCGGCTTGTGCACCAGGTCGCGGCCCCCGCCGCGCAGGACGAAGACGGGCGCCTCCATCCCCCGGGTGCGCCGCAGATAGGACTGGACGACGGCGAGACCGTCGGCGCCGTCCCCGTCGACCATGTACGCGGTGAAGCGGGGGGTCTCGTCGAAGACGTGGATCTCGAAGGCCCCGGTGTCCCGCAGCCGCGAGCGCACGCGGCGCATATGGAGGATGTTCATCTCCACGGAACGCGCCAACTCCCCCTTTTTCAGGCCGAGTTCGCGCTCGCGTCGGCGTAGCGCGCTGCTGGCGGGGTTGAGGAAGAGCAGCCGCACCCTGCAGCCGGCCTCGGCCAGCCGCATCAGCCGTCTGCCGCTGTAGTTCTGCACCAGCAGGTTGAGGCCGATCCCGATGGCGTCCAGCCGCCGTGCCCCGCCGAACAGTTCCTCGGCGGGCAGCCTGCGCTGGAGCCGCACCCTGTCGGCGTGCACTCCGACCACGTCGGCGAACCTGTCACCCACCAGCTCCTCGACCGCGTCCACCGGCAGCCTGTGGCCCGAGGGCGCGGACTCGCCGGCGGCACCCAGCAGCTCCAGGAGCCGCGCGCACATGCGTTCCGCCTGCGCGAGGACCGTCTCGGACAGGGCGCGGTTGCGCGCCACGGCGCTGCGCGCCACCTCCAGCTCGTCCAGGGCGAGTTCGACGTCCCGCCGGTCCTCGAAGTACGGCTCGAAGCACGGCCAGTGCTGCACCATCAGCTCGCGCAGCTGCGGCAGGGTCAGAAAGGAGATGATGTTGTCGTCGGCGGGGTCGAGCAGATACCCCTTGCGGCGACTGACCTCCCGTACGGCCACGGCGCGCTGGACCCACTCCTGGCCGGCGGGACCTGCCGCCGCGATGACCCACTCCTCGCCGTGCACGGGTTCGTAGATGGGCCGCAGCACGGCGGCGACGACGGCGCGCAGCCGCTGCTCGACGAGGTTCAGCCAGACATAGGCACGCCCCGCGCGCTGCGCCCGGGTGCGCACCTCGGCCCAGGCGTTGTCGCCCCAGCCCAGGTCGGCACCGATCTCCATGGGACGCGCCAGCGGAACAGCCCCGGGCCGCAGATCCGCGAGGTCGCCGGAACCGTCGGACAGGCCGCTCGCCATGTCAGGATCCCCTGCCCCGCCGCTCCCGTCCGGCCCTTCACCGCCGTCACCTGGGGGGAGTTCAAGCCCTCCCGAGCCCAACTGCGCACCGCCTTCCACGCCCCGTTGTTCGATCAAGGAAGACTACTGCGGCCATACGGGCGGTGCACCCGGAACCCCTGTCAACTTCGCTTGCCCGTACGTCAGCGCGGGGGAAGATGACGACTGGGTCCGCCGCACGCGCAGCGGCACCGCACCGAATCGACGAGCGGGAAGAGACTTTTGTATGCAGGTCTGGCCGGGACAGGCGTACCCGCTGGGTGCCAACTACGACGGAGCGGGGACGAACTTCGCCGTCTTCTCCGAGGCCGCCGACCGCGTCGAGCTGTGTCTGCTGCACGAGGACGGCTCGGAGACGGCCGTCGACCTGCGGGAGTCCGACGGGTTCGTACGGCACGCGTATGTCCCAGGCGTACTGCCGGGACAGCGCTACGGCTACCGCGCGCACGGCCCGTACACGCCGGAGAGCGGGCAGCGCTGCAACAGCGCCAAGCTGCTGCTCGATCCGTACGCCAAGGCCGTCAGCGGCAGCGTCGACTGGAACGAGGCCGTCTACGGCTACCGCTTCGGCTCCCCCGAGCTGCGCAACGACCTCGACTCGGCCCCGCACACCATGGCCTCGGTGGTGATCAACCCGTACTTCGACTGGGGCGACGACCGCCCGCCGCGTACCGACTACCACCGCACCGTGCTCTACGAGGCCCATGTGAAGGGCCTCACCATGCGCCACCCCGAGCTGCCGGACGAACTGCGCGGCACGTACGCGGCGCTCGCGCACCCCGCCGTGATCGCGCACCTGGCCGAGCTGGGCGTGACGGCGCTGGAGCTGATGCCTGTGCACCAGTTCGTCACCGACCACAGGCTCGCCGACGCAGGGCTGGTGAACTACTGGGGCTACAACACGATCGGGTTCTTCGCACCGCACAACGCGTACGCCTCCTGGGGAGAGCGGGGGCAGCAGGTGCTGGAGTTCAAGCACGCGGTGCGCGCGCTGCACCAGGCGGGGATCGAGGTCATCCTCGACGTCGTCTACAACCACACGGCGGAAGGCAACCACCTCGGTCCCACGCTCTCCTTCCGGGGGCTCGACAACGCCTCGTACTACCGCCTTTCGGACGACCCGCGCTACTACACGGACACGACGGGCACCGGGAATTCACTGCTCATGCGCAGTCCCCACGTCCTTCAGCTCATCATGGACTCATTGCGTTACTGGGTGACAGAGATGCGGGTGGACGGCTTCCGCTTCGATCTGGCGGCCACGCTGGCCCGGCAGTTCCACGAGGTGGACCGGCTCTCCTCGTTCTTCGACCTCGTTCAGCAGGACCCCGTCGTCAGCCAGGTGAAGCTGATCGCGGAGCCCTGGGACGTGGGCGAGGGCGGCTACCAGGTCGGCAACTTCCCCCCGCTGTGGACCGAGTGGAACGGCCGCTACCGCGACACGGTGCGCGACCTGTGGCGCGGCGAGCCGCGCACCCTCGCGGAGTTCGGCTCCCGGCTGACCGGCTCCTCCGACCTCTACCAGGACGACGGACGGCGCCCCCTGGCCTCCATCAACTTCGTCACCTGCCACGACGGCTTCACGCTGCACGATCTCGTGTCGTACGACGAGAAGCACAACGAGGCCAACGGAGAGGGCAACAGGGACGGCGAGAGCCACAACCGCTCCTGGAACTGCGGCGTCGAGGGACCGACGGACGACGAGGACGTGCTGCGCCTGCGCCGCCGCCAGATGCGCAACTTCGCCGCCACGCTGATGCTCTCCCAGGGCGTGCCGATGATCAGCCACGGCGACGAGTTCGGACGTACGCAGCAGGGCAACAACAACGCCTACTGCCAGGACAGCGAACTGTCGTGGGTGCGCTGGCCCGGCTCCGGGAGCGCCGAAGGCGGCGGGGGCGGCAGAGGCGAGGGGCCGGAAGGGAGCGGACGGGGCGAAAGGGGTGAAGGGAGCGAAGGGGCTGACGGGGACGCTTTCGCGCGCCGGCTGTGCGAGTTCGTACGCTCGATGGTGTGGCTGCGCCGCGACCACCCCGTCTTCCGGCGGCGCCGCTTCTTCCACGGCGAGCCGCCGGAGGGCGCGCACGACGAACTGTCGGACATCGCATGGTTCACACCGGAGGGCGAGGAGATGACGCAGCGCGACTGGCAGGCGTCACAGGCCCGTTCGCTCGCCGTCTTCCTCAACGGCAACGCGATCTCCGAGCCGGGCGAGCGCGGCGAGCGCATCACCGACGACTCCTTCCTCCTCCTGTTCAACGCGCACGACAGGCCCCGCGACTTCGTCATCCCGGTCAACCACGGCCGCGAGTGGGAGCTGATCGTCGACACGGCCTGCGAGGACCCGTACGCCGCCGGAACGGGCCGCAAGGTGAGCGCGGGAGACCGGGTGGCCCTCACGGACCGGAGCATGGTCGTCCTCCAGCGTCCCGTGTGACCGCCGCACAGTACGCCGTGTGACCACCTCGGCCTACGCCGTGTGACCGCCGCGCAGTACGTGTGGCCGTCGCGCAGTACGTGTGGCCGCCGCGCAGCCGGCGGGTCCAGGGCCTGCGGACAGGCCCTGTGGGCAGGTCGTGCGCCGGTCGTCGCGCGAAGTTAGCTCGTTCGGGTCATGGACCGGCACGGGCAGGGCGCACGAAAAGCCAGCGCCAGGGTACGTACGTTCGCATGACACGTGAGGGCGCTCCTCCCGCAACGCCGACCAGCACGTACCGCCTCCAGCTCCAGCCGGACTTCCCGTTCGCCGCCGCCGAGCGCGCCGTGCCGTATCTGGCCCGGCTCGGCGTCTCACATCTGCACCTCTCCCCCGTGCTGACCGCCGTGCCCGGCTCGCGGCACGGCTACGACGTCACCGATCACCGCACCGTGCGCGAAGAGCTGGGCGGCGAACGGGGACTGCGCGCCCTGTCGGCCACGGCCCGCGCGCACGGGCTGGGCCTGGTGCTGGACATCGTGCCGAACCACATGGCCGTACCCGCCGATCTGCGGCTGAACGGGCCGCTGTGGGAGACGCTGCGCGAGGGGCCGGGGTCGCCATGGGCACACTGGTTCGACATCGACTGGGAGGCGGGGGGCGGCCGGGTGCTGCTGCCGTTCCTGGGCGAGCGGCTGCACGAGGCGCTGCCGCGCATGCGCGTCCAGGACGGGGCCCTGCGCTACGGGCAGCGCGTGCTGCCCCTGCGCGCGGGCACGGCACACCTGCCGCTGCCCCTGCTGTGCGAGGCACAGCATTACCGCCTGTGCTGGTGGCGGCTGGGCAGGACGGAGCTGAACTACCGGCGCTTCTTCACCATTTCGGACCTGATCGCGGTACGCGTCGAGGACCCCGGGGTGTTCGCGGCGACCCACCACACCGTGCTGCGGCTGCTGCGCGAAGGCGTCGCCGACGGGCTGCGGGTCGACCACCCCGACGGGCTGGCCGACCCCGGTGGCTATCTGCTGCGGCTGCACGAGGCGACGCGGGGCCGCTGGACCGTCGTGGAGAAGATCCTCGCGGACGGCGAGGCGCTGCCCGCCTCCTGGCCGGTCGCCGGCACCACAGGTTACGACGCGCTGCGCCACATCGACGGCGTCCTCACCGATCCGGAGGGCGCCGCCGAACTGGCCTCCGCCTACCGGGAGTTCACGCGCGTACGTGCCGACCAGGGCGGCGCGTGGACGGCGACACGGCGGCGTGCCGCCTACCGCGTGGTGGTGCACGAGCTGGCAGCCGAGGCCGAACGCCTCACCCGCACCGCCGTACGCGCCTGCGCCGCGGCGCCCGACCCGCGCCTGCGCGACCACGCGCCCTGGGCGCTGCGTGCGGCACTGCGCGAGATGCTCGTACGCCTGCCCGTCTACCGCCCGTACACCTCCTGCGGCGCCCCTCCCGGTGAGAGTGACGCCGCGCTGCTGGAGCACGACGCGGCGCTGCTGGAGCACGCTGCCGAGGGGGCGCGTACGGCCTTCCGCGTGCCGGAGGAGGCCGCGGCCGTGGACGCGGTGCGCGATCTGGCGCTCGGTGCGGTCCCCGACGGCGGGCCCGCAGCCGCCGGGTTCCCCGCGCGCTTCGCACAGCTCGCGTCGGCGTTGCGGGCCAAGTCGGTGGAGGACGCGGCGTTCTACCGCTACGTACCGCTCCTGTCGGCCTGCGAGGTCGGCGGCGAACCCGGCAGCCCCGCGCTGGCGCCGGGGGACTTCCACGCGTACTGCGCCCGCGTGCAGCGCGACTGGCCGACCACGTCCACAGCGCTCTCCACCCACGACACCAAGCGCAGCGGCGACGCGCGCGCCGCACTGGCCGTACTGAGCGAGTGCCCCGGGCGGTGGGAGGCGCTGCTGCGCGAGACCGGTTCCGGCGAAGCGGCGGCGCCCGACGCGCACACGGCCTGGGTCCACTGGCAGACGGCCCTCGCCCTCGGCACCTACCCTCCGCCGCCCGAACGGCTGCTGCCCGCGCTGCTGAAGGCCGTACGGGAGGCCGGGCTGCGGACCACCTGGACCGAGCGCGACCTCGCCTATGAGACGGCCGTCGAACGGTTCGTCAACGAGTCGGCCTCGGGCCCCGGCGCGCGCGCTCTGGCCGCGCTGGCCGCTTCCCTGGAACCGCACGTGCGCGCCAACGTGCTCGGTGCGGCGCTGCTGCACCTGACCATGCCGGGCGTGCCCGACCTGTACCAGGGCACGGAGCGTACCTACCGCGCGCTGGTCGACCCCGACAACAGGGCGCCGCTCGATCTCGGGGGGCTCGCGGGTCCCTTCGCGGGGCGGGGCGACGGTTCCGTCGCGGGGCGCGATGCGGGTCCCTTCGCGGGGCGGGGCGACGGTTCCGTCGCGGGGCGCGACGACGGTTCCGTCGTGGGGCGTGGCGCCGGTGGTGCGTCCTCGCGTCTCGGGAGCGCGCTGGATGCCGAGAAGGTCCGGCTGACCGCTACGGTGCTGCGCCTGCGCGCGCGCAATCCTGGGCTGTTCCTCGACGCCGCGTGGTACGAGCCGCTGGGCGCCGAGGGCGAGGCGGCCGACCACTGTGTCGCGTTCGTCCGCTCCGGCACGGTCCTCACCGTCGTCACCCGCCTCTCCCTGCGGCTGGCCGAACGCGGCGGCTGGGCACGTACCGAACTGCCCCTGCCCGAGGGCGACTGGCATGAGGCGCTGCCCCCGGACGCGGCCATCCCCCGCGTGCTGTCCGGCCGCGTGCCCCTGGCCCGGCTCCTCGGTACCTCGCCCGTGGCGCTGCTGGTACGGGGTGACCTGACGTGAGGGCTCGTGGGTGACGGGGTGCGTGCGACGGTGCTCACCTCGCGTGGTGAGACCGTTGTCGGCGCCGAGCGGCTTCTTGTGGCCGTCGGGCGTGTGCCGGTGACCGAGGGGCTCGGTCTGGGTGCGGCGGGTGTCGTGGCCGATGGGCGTGGTTACGTGCCGCCTGCCGACTGGGGCACGCTGGAGACCTCGGTACCTGGTGTGCATGTCGTCGGCGATCTGTTGCCTCCGCCCTCGCTCGGGCTGGCCCACGCGTCCTTCGCCGAGGGGCTCGTTGTCGCGGAGACCCTCGCGGGTCTTGCGCCGCGGCGCGTCGACTACGCGGCCGTGCCGCGTGTGACGTACTCCAGTCCGCAGACCGCCTCCGTCGGCCTCAGTGAGGCCGAGGCGAGGGCCTCCGCTGGTGAAGTCGCCGTGAACACCATGCCGTTGACCGCAACGGCGAAGGGGATGGTGCATGGGCGGGGCGGCATGGTGAAGGTTGTCGCCGAGCCGACGCCTGATGGGCGTGTGCTGGGCGTTCATCTCGTGGGGCCGCATGTGTCGGAGATGATCGCTGAGTCTCAGTTGGCTGTCGCCTGGGATGCGTCGCCTGCGGATGTCGCGCAGCATGTGCGCATGCGCGTCCGACGCTTAGTGAGGCTGTGGGGGAGGCGTTTCTCCGTCTTGCGGGGAGGGGGCTTCATCAGCATGCGTGAGGGGGCATCCCCCATACCCCGTTGTGGTTCCTGTGGTTTTACCCCAGTCCCTGTTTCTGATGGGGGGCTTCGCCCCCGTACCCCGTTGTGGTTCCTGTGGTTTCACCCCAGGTTTCTGTTTTTTTATATGGGGCTTCGCCCCTTTCCCCGTTGGCCTCGCCGGCCGGGCGTCGGGGGGCTCCTCCCCCAGACTCCGTCCGG
>NZ_JANCPR020000064.1 GCF_028657195.3 Streptomyces iconiensis | reverse complement strand
CGGATACGGGCGGGGGAGTCCAGAGGGGGCGGAGCCCCTTTTGGCGGGGGGATTGCCGGGTGGGGGTCCCCCCGGACGGAGTCTGGGGGAGGAGCCCCCCGACGCCCGGCCGGCGAGGCCAACGGGGGACAGGGGGCGAAGCCCCCATAGTGAACGGAAACTGGCTTCAAATCACAGGAACAACAACAGGGGGCACGGGGCGCAGCCCCGAAGAGGGAAGGGGGACAGCGGGGCGAGGCCCTGGATACCCGGCGGTAACCACATCTAGCGCAGGCCCGCGAAGGGCAACTACGTTGCTGACATGCCGTCTAGCCTGCCAGACGTAGTGCTCTGGTCGATCCCCGCCTTCATACTGCTCACCCTCGTCGAGATGGTGAGCTACAGGCTGCGCCCCGACGACGATTCCGCGGGGTACGAGACCAAGGACGCCGCGACCAGCATCGCGATGGGTCTCGGGAGCCTCGTGTTCGACGCGCTGTGGAAGATACCGATCGTCGCGCTGTACGCGGCCGTCTACGAACTGACACCACTGCGCGTACCGATCCTGTGGTGGACCCTTCCACTGATGCTGCTCGCGCAGGATTTCTTCTACTACTGGTCGCACAGAGGGCACCACGTCATCCGCGTCCTGTGGGCGTGCCACGTGGTGCACCATTCGAGCAAGAAGTTCAACTTCACGACCGCGCTGCGCCAGCCGTGGACGACCTGGACCGTGTGGCCGTTCTACGTGCCGATGATCGCGCTCGGCGTGCACCCGGCGGCGCTCGCTTTCTGTTCCTCGGCGAACCTGGTCTATCAGTTCTGGATCCACACCGAACGGATCGGAAAACTGCCGCGGCCCATCGAGTTCGTCTTCAACACGCCCTCGCACCACAGGGTTCACCACGCATCGCAGGGCGACTATCTCGACCGTAACTTTGGCGGGATTCTGATCGTCTGGGACCGGATGTTCGGCTCGTTCGTTCCGGAGACGGAGCCGTGCGTCTTCGGACTCACCAAGAACATCGGCACGTTCAACCCGCTGCGCGTTGCCACGCACGAGTACGCGTCGATCGCGCGGGACCTCCGCGCCGCCGAGGACTGGCGCGAGCGCGCGGGCCGCGTCTTCAGGGGCCCGGGCTGGAAGCCGGAGCGCCTGGCGGGAGCCGTACGCGGGGAAGCCGTACGCGGGGAAGCGGCGCAGGGGGAGCGGGCGGAAGTCCCGCGGGCCGCCCGCCCGGAACACGCGGCCCGCCCGGAACACGCGGAAGGGGCCGAGCCGCCTGCGCGGTCCGGCCCCTCCCTCAGCTCAACTCCGTGACACGGGTGTCCGTGTCACGGAGCGACGTCACTTGGTGACGGCGGCGAGCGCGTCCACGATGCCGTGGCCGTTGAAGCTGTTGTTGCCCTTCACGCCCGTGCACTTGGCGGCGTAGGTGCCCTTGCCGTCAGGGTCGTAGTTGTCGGGGCACGGCGTGGTCTGCGCCTGCGCCTTCAGGCGCCAGGCGATCTCCTGTGCCGTGGCCTTGGGGTGGTTGCTCTTGATGAGCGCTGCGACGCCGGCGACCTGCGGGCCGGCCATCGAGGTGCCCTGGAGGTAGGCGTAGTCGCCGCCCGGCATGGTGGACAGGACGCCACCGTCCTTGGCGGGCTCGTCCGGGGTCTGGTACCTGCGGTCACCGCCGGGGGCCGTGACGTCGATCTGGTTCAGACCGTAGTTGGAGAAGTAGGACTTCAGGTTCTCAGGGCCCGTGGAGGCGACGGAGGTCGCACCCGGGAGCATCGTCGGCACGTCCGGGCAGGCCGCGGGGTTGATGGTGCGCTTGACCGGCGTCGTGTCGTTCGGGCTCGTCTGGTCGACGATCGAGGACGACGCGTGGTCCTGCGAGGAGTTGCCCGCGGAGGCGACCGTGGTGACGCCCTTGCGCTCGGCGTACTTCACCGCACGGCCGACCGCGTCAGCTATGGCCTTCTGGTCGACCTGGTCGTCGCAGTTGTAGAGCCACGGGTCGGTGTAATAGCTGTTGTTGGTGACGTCGACGCCGTGGTCGGCCGCGTAGACCATCGCGCAGACGACGGCCTCGCTGTAGAAGAGCGAGGTGTCGGGCTCGCTCACCTTGATGGAGGAGACCTTCACGCCCGGTGCGGCACCCGCGACACCCACGCCGTTGCGCGGTGCGGCGATGATGCCCGCCACGTGCGTGCCGTGGTAGTCCTCGTCGGCGTTGTACGGGCGCCAGGCGCCCCTCGAGGTGTCGGCCTTGCCGCCGACGCAGTTCGCCGACTGCTTCGCCGAGAAGTTGGGCTTCAGGTCCGGGTGCGTGTCGTCCACGCCGGTGTCGATGACGCCGACGGTGACGTTCTTGCTGCCCTCATCGATCTTCGCGGCCTTGTCGGCCTTGATGGCCCGCTTGTCCCACTGGAGGGACTCCAGCGGCTCCTCGCCCTTGGCCTGTGCCTTGGCGATCTTCGCGGCCTTGGGCTCGTTGACGAAGACGGGCTTGCCCACCTCTGTGGTGGTCGCGGCCTTGAGCGGTGCGGTGCGGGTGGCACCCGCCGAATCCACTCCCCTGACCGCGCGGAGCGTCTCGCCGAACTCCGGGTTCGCGGAGTGTGCGACGATCACGCCTATTTTCTTGTACGCGCTGACGACTTTGCCGTCAGCCTTGCGTATCTCGTTCTTGACCCGTTTGACGGTACCGGGGTCGGTTTCGGTGTTGACGACGTAGCTGAGCTTCTCACCGGCCTTCGTCTTGGGTGCCGGCGAGTCCTGAGCGTTCGCCGCCGCGGCACCGGCAAGGCCGAGTGACGCGGTCAGAACCAGCCCCAGCGGCACTGCCAAAGCGCGCCGCCGTCTGGAAGGTCTTGAATCCATGGGGTCTCCATGTCGTCTGAACTTGTCCACAGACGACGGAAGTTATCTCTGTGAGGCAGGAAACTGCAATGGATTGATGGAGAAAGTCCGAAGGGTGTGCACCGGGAGGACAAGTATTCCGGGATTCAACTGCCGACCCCTGTTGTCGCGCCTGGCGACGATCTACGATGCGCGCACCGTAGGGCCGGGGAGACCTCCGTCACATCTGCGCTCCCCTCACCATCCCGTTCCGTCTGGAGACACTGTGGACACCGCCCCAGAGCACGCGAGTTCCGGCCCGCCGGGTCCCCGGGACTACACGGACGTGCAGCAGAGCGCCGAGTTCGGTGAACTGCGGCGCAGCTACCGCTCGTTCGTCTTCCCGCTCACCGTCGCGTTCATCGTCTGGTACCTGCTCTATGTGCTGCTCTCGAACTACGCGGGCGGGTTCATGGAGATGCAGGTCGTCGGGCACATCAACGTCGCCCTCGTCTTCGGGCTCGCGCAGTTCCTGAGCACCTTCCTCATCGCGTGGTGGTACTCGCGCTTCGCTGCCCTGAAGCTCGACCCGAAGGCCGAGGCGCTCAAGACCCGCCTTGAGGGCGAGAACAGCCGCAGGCAGGGCACGGACAGCACCGGCAGCGAGGAGCGCGACGCATGAGCCTCACCCATCAGCTCGCTGCGCCGGCGACCCAGTTGGCGGCCGAAGGCGCCACCCAGCACCGGCCGTTGATCATCTCGCTGTTCGCCGTCTTCGTCGTCGCGACGCTCGCGATCACCATCTGGGCGGGACGCAGAACCAAGGACGCCACCGACTACTACGCCGGCGGGCGGTCCTTCACCGGGTTCCAGAACGGGCTCGCCATCTCCGGTGACTACATGTCGGCCGCGTCCTTCCTGGGCATCGCGGGTGCCATCGCGCTCGCCGGATACGACGGATTCCTCTACTCCATCGGCTTCCTGGTCGCCTGGCTGGTCGCCCTGCTCCTGGTCGCCGAGCCGCTGCGCAACTCCGGCCGCTACACCATGGGCGACGTGCTCGCGTACCGCATGCGGCAGCGCCCCGTGCGTACGGCCGCCGGTGTCTCCACCATCGTCGTCTCGATCTTCTACCTGCTGGCCCAGATGGTCGGAGCCGGTGCGCTCGTCGCGCTGCTGCTCGGTATCACGGGCGAGGCGGGCAAGAACCTGATCGTGGTCTTCGTCGGCATCGTGATGATCCTCTACGTGACCATCGGCGGGATGAAGGGCACCACCTGGGTCCAGATGATCAAGGCGTGTCTGCTCATCGGCGGCACCCTGGTCATCACCGTCCTGGTGTTCCACAAGTTCAACTACAACCTCTCCTCGCTACTCGGCGCCGCGGCCGAGAACAGCGGGAAGGGCAAGTCGTTCCTGGAGCCCGGGCTCAAGTACGGCGTGTCCACCACCTCGAAGATCGACTTCATCTCGCTGGGCATCGCGCTCGTGCTCGGCACTGCCGGACTGCCGCACATCCTGATCCGCTTCTACACCGTGCCGACCGCCAAGGCGGCCCGGAAGTCGGTCAACTGGGCCATCGGCATCATCGGTGTCTTCTACCTGATGACGATCGCGCTCGGCTTCGGCGCCGCTGCCCTGCTCAGCTCGAAGACCATCACCGACTCCAACGCGGCGGGCAACACAGCGGCCCCGCTGCTCGCCCAGGCGATCGGCGGCGGCCCCGACTCGGCCGGAGGCGCCTTCCTGCTGGCGATGATCTCCGCTGTCGCCTTCGCCACCATCCTCGCCGTCGTCGCGGGGCTCACCCTCGCCGCCTCGTCGTCCTTCGCGCACGACCTGTACGCCAACGTCATCCGCAGGGGCAAGGCGACGGAGAAGGAGGAGGTCAAGGCCGCGCGCGTATCGGCCATCATCATCGGCGGCGTGGCCATCGGCCTGGGCATCTTCGCGGGCAAGCTGAACGTCGCGGGACTCGTGGCGCTGGCCTTCGCCGTGGCCGCGTCGGCGAACCTGCCCACGCTCCTGTACAGCCTGTTCTGGAAGCGGTTCACCACCGGCGGCGCCCTGTGGTCCATCTACGGAGGGCTCATCTCCTCCGTGCTGCTGGTCTTCTTCTCGCCGGTCGTCACCGGCAAGGAGACCTCGATGTTCCCCGACGTCGACTTCGCGTGGTTCCCGCTGGAGAACCCGGGCCTCATCTCCATCCCGCTGGGCTTCCTGCTGGGCTGGATCGGCTCGCTCGTCTCCAAGGACGAGGGCGCGGGCGGCAAGAAGTACGCCGAGCTGGAGGTCCGGTCCATGACCGGAACGGGAGCGCACTGACGCACCCCGACGACCCTCCCGCAACACACCCGCCGCCCCTGCGGAGCCATCGGCTCCGCAGGGGCGGCCACGGTGTGACCTTGCCGAACTGTCGGATGTCAGTGGCGTGGCCTACGCTTCGAAGCAGATCACGCAACTGGGAGGGGCCGTCAGCATGCTGCTCGACACCTATGGCCGGGTCGCCACAGACCTGCGCGTTTCGCTGACCGACCGCTGCAACCTGCGCTGCACGTACTGCATGCCGGAGGAGGGCCTCCAGTGGCTGGCCAAACCGGAGCTGCTCACCGACGACGAGATTGTCAGGCTGGTGCGGATCGCGGTGACCGAGCTGGGCGTCACCGAGGTCCGCTTCACCGGAGGTGAGCCCCTGCTGCGGCCGGGCCTGACCGGTATCGTCGCCCGCTGCGCCGAGCTGGAGCCGCGCCCGAGGATGTCGCTCACCACGAACGGCATCGGCCTGGAGCGCACGGCAGCGGCGCTGCGGGACGCGGGACTCGACAGGGTCAACGTCTCGCTGGACACGCTCAGCGCCGAGACGTTCCAGCGGATGACGCGCCGCAAGCGCCACGCCGACGTGCTGCGCGGCCTCGCCGCCGCGCGCGAGGCGGGCCTGACGCCCGTGAAGGTCAACGCGGTCCTGATGCCGGGGTTCAACGACCAGGAGGCGCCCGATCTGCTCGCCTGGGCCCTCGAAGAGGACTACGAACTGCGCTTCATCGAGCAGATGCCGCTCGACGCGCAGCACGGCTGGCAGCGCGACGGCATGATCACGGCGGGGGACATCCTCCAGTCGCTGCGCACCCGCTTCACGCTCACGGCCGAGGGCGAGGACGAGCGCGGTTCGGCGCCGGCCGAGCGCTGGCTGGTCGACGGCGGCCCGCAGCGCGTGGGCGTCATCGCCTCGGTCACCCGCCCCTTCTGCCGCGCGTGCGACCGTACGAGGCTGACGGCCGACGGGCAGGTGCGCACCTGCCTGTTCGCGACGGAGGAGTCGGACCTGCGCGGTGCGATGCGTGCGGGGGCCGAGGACGCCGAGATCGCCGACAGCTGGCGCAAGGCGATGTGGGGCAAGAAGGCCGGCGCCGGGATCGACGACCCGTCCTTCGTGCAGCCTCAGCGGCCGATGTCAGCCATCGGAGGCTGACTCCCACTCGGCGAGCGGCACGGTGTCCTTGAGGAAGCCGCGCATGTTCAGGAAGTTGGACAGGTACTCGCGGTGCTCCTCGCAGGCGAGCCAGGTCTTGCGGCGGTCCGGGGTGTGCAGCTTCGGGTTGTTCCAGGCCAGCACCCACACGGCGGGGGCACGGCAGCCCTTGGCCGAGCAGATCGGTGCTTCGGCGGGCGGATCGGTGGGGGAGCGGGGGCCCTCGTCGGAGGGCGAGGCTGAGGAGATCATTCCTCCATCATCCAACAGCCCCCGGGCGCCACATGACGCGGACATTAAACGACGCCGGGCAGCCACGGGGGGAGCCGCCCGGCGTCGGTCCATCGCTCCGACGGGGGATGCGGAGCGCATCTGAAGTATGGCATGCGCGACCCTGCGCAGTGCACCGGAACCGCATGATTGATCTGAGCTTTTCTTGAGCTTTGTGCGAAGACCCAGATCAACTGCGGTCGCTGGAAGGCTCGTTAGGGACGTTCCGGGTCGCTTCCCCGGCTGCTTCCGCCGTGTCCAGCGCGGGACGCGGGGGGCCGGGGAGCACCGTCGACGGCAGCGAAGGCGCGTTCTCGCGGCCCGCGTTGGCGATCACCACGGCGACGTACGGAAGGAGCGCACCGAGCACCAGCGTCACAATGGCCAGCGGGCGCTCCACATTCCACAACACCACGGTCAGCAGGAACGCGAGCGTGCGGATCAGCATGGAGATGACATAGCGGCGCTGTCTGCCCCGCACATCCTCCTGGAGACCCTGCCGGGCTCCGGTGATCCGGAAAACCTCCGACTGCCCCTGCTTCCGCATCACGTTCCACCACCTGCTCCGTGTGCCGTTCCGCGTGGACCCGTACACGAGGACCCGGCCTTCACCACCGTACGCCCCGACTGCGCCGCCTTCGAGACCGGGGCGCCACCCGGAGGGGACCACACGGCCTACGCCCGGCACGGCTCCTGGGAGTCCGCCGCCGGGCGTAGGCCACGCGAAATCGCCGGGTGCGGGCCGGGCGGAAAAGCCGCGAGGCGGCACTCGGTGAGGCGTGGGGCGGGGCCTCAGATGCCGCGGATCTCCGCGACCTTGCGGCCCGCCTTCAGGTACACGGTGCCGGCGTCCCCCGCCTCGGCCGCCACCTTCTCGCGGACGACCTCGGCGAGCGGGCGCAGCGCCTCGGCCTCCGGGAGCAGCACGGTGACCTGTTCCCCGCCCTCGCGTTCGATGATGAGGCGCAGCCCGTTCTGCTTGGCGATCCTGCGGGCGGCCGAAGCGCTCGGAGTGAACTCCAGCACCTTGGTCAGCACGGCTGCGATGCCCTCCTCGCCGTGCTCGGCGGCGTCGACGGAAGGCAGCGTCTCCACGTCCGAGAAGGACTTCTTGGAGAACTGCGCCACGAATCCGGCGCGCGCCGCCATCGCGGCCTCGGTGCCGTGCAGTGCGGCGACGACCTCGCCCGCGAGGATCTTCTTCAGGTCCATCGGGTGCAGCGAACCGGCCTCGACGCGGGCCGTGGCGGCCTCGATCTCGGCGTCCGTCCACTCGGTCCACGCGCGCAGGTAGGGCACCATCAGCCGGTCGGGGATCGACATGATCTTGCCGAAGACTTCCTCGGAGCTGCTGGACAGACCGACGTAATTCCCCTTGGACTTGGACATCTTGGCGCCCGAGCCGTCGGTGCCCTCGACCAGCGGCATGGTGACGACGAGCTGCGGCTGCTGCCCGTACGCCTCCATCACCCTGCGCCCCATCTGGAGGTTGAGCAGCTGGTCCATGCCCCCGATCTCCACGTCGCAGGCCAGCTCGGCGGAGTCCAGGGCCTGGGCGATCGGGTAGAGCAGCTCGGACATCGTCAGCCCCGAGCCCTCCGACAGGCGGTTACGGAAGTCGTCGCGCTGGAGCAGCGAGGAGACCGGCACCTGCGTGAGCAGGCTCAGCAGCTGCGGCAGCGTGAACGGCGCGAGCCACTGGCTGTTGTTGACGAAGCGGACCTTCTCGAAGTCGAAGAAGGGCCGGACCTGTTCCTGGTAGCCGGACAGGTTCCTGGCGATGTCCTCCTCGGTGAGCGGCGGGCGCTCCGCCGTACGGCCCGAGGGGTCGCCGATCCCGGCCGTGAAGTCACCGATGATCAGCGTGACGTCGTGGCCCATGCGCTGGAAGCGGCTCAGGATGATCACAGGGACCGCGTGGCCCAGGTGCACATCGGCGGCCGTCGGGTCGATGCCCAGCTTGATGTGCAGGCCCTTGCCTTCGGCAGCGCGCTCCTCGATGCGCTCGGCGAGCTTCTCCTCCGAGGGCAGCAGGTCGACCGTACGCGCCCCGATCAGCGCGGCCTGCTCCTTGGCCGGGAGATCGCTCAGGTCCAGATAGCGCCGCGACCCCGTCTCCGCGAGCAGCCGCTCGACGGTCTTGTCGGAGGAGAGGTCCTGTGCCAGCAGGTCGCTGGCGCGCTGTACGGAGTCGCCGAGGCGTGTCACGTCACTGTCCTGGGTGGAGTGGTCGGGAAATGGTCCCTGGATTCTATGCCCGACCACGGTGGCCGGGGCCCCGGCTTCCCCCGAGACCCGCTGGTGGGCGCAGTGAGGTCATCGGCTGGACGGTGTGAGAGCGGCCCGAACCTGTCCGGACGGTCGCCGACGACGGCGCTGAGGAGCGGGTCAACCCGTACTCGATCAGATGGAGGCGACTACCGGCACGGTGGCCGTCCGCTCTCGCCTCGTTGCGGGAGCGGACGGCCGCCGGTCGTTCATGGGCGGGTCAGAGCTCGCCCTCGATCACACCGGCACGGAATGCCGCCCACTCGCTCGCGGTGAAGCGGAGGGGTGCGCGCTCGGGGTTCTTCGAGTCGCGGACCGCCCGTCCGCCCTCGGGGAGCTCGGCGACCTCTACGCAGTCATGCTCCGCACCACTGGCTGACGACTTGCGCCAACGAGCGCCGGACAGGTCGTGGGCGTACAGGTCCGCCTTGGGATGATTCACTTTCTGAGGCCCTCTTCCAACTCGGTGATGCGTACGACCGAATCCTCTACGGACAGGGCCGCCGCTCGGATTCGCTCGTACGCTCTCACGAACGGAGCTGCGTCTTCCCCCTCAACGTAGGTTGCTCCGCTCGCGTTCTCCAGGTGCACGAGGTCCGGCATCGGCTGCGAGAACCTGGCCAGGCCGAAGCCACCCTCCAGGCCGGGGTGCGCGGTTGAGCCCAGCGGCATGATCTGAATCGTCACGTTGGGCATCTCCGAAGCGTCCAACAGGCGCCGTAGCTGCTCCCGCATCGTGTGCGGACGAGCCGGGAAACGCTGGTGCAAGGCTGCCTCGTGGATGATGGCCCAGAGTTCCAGCGGGTTACCGGGGCGGGTGAGAACGGACTGCCGTGCGATCCGGACCTCCGCCAGTGCGGCAACTTCCTCCGGGCTCCGAGTCGTTGTGATCCCGGCGATGGTTTCCCGCGCGTAGGCAGCCGTTTGCAGGAGGCCCGGCACGAGGAGCGGTGTCCATACGCAGACTTGCGTCGCGTCGGACTCCAGGGAGATGTAGTCCGCGTAGCTTGGCAGCACGATTCCCGAGTAGGTCTGCCACCAGCCTTTCTTGTTCGCGTCCTTCCGCAGACCCTCCAGGGCGGCTCGGATGCCGGGGTCGGACACCTTGTAGACCGTGAGGAGTTCGGCGAGATCGTTCGGGCGGATGGCCTGTGTGGCAGTTTCGATCTTCGAGAGCTTCGGGCCCTTCCAGCCCATGGCCTCGGCTGCGTCGTCCAGGGTGAGGCCGACGTCATTGCGGAGCTTGCGGAGCGTCGAGCCCAAACGGCGGCGTCGAATCGTGGGAGCCAGAGGGGAATTTGGCATGCGCGCAGTCTGGCACTTCGGTTCCCGGTAGCAAGTAACCCGTGAGGGTGAATGTTCTCCGAGTTGGGTAGAAAACTTGCTATTCCTCGATGCGGTCCGCCAGGCTCAAGGCAGTCAGGAACACAGGAGTTGGTCGCCGCCAATCGTGGAGTCCACATGACCCTCGCCCCCGCCAACACCCCAACCGCCGCCCTCGGCTGGTACTTCGCTCACACTCCCGCCGGCTTCGTGCTGCACATGAGCGCGTCGCCCCGCAATCTCCGTGCCGTCCGGGCGCAGACGACCGCCACGTTGCGGGAAGCGAGCGTGGGGACCGAAATCCAGGCCAACGCGCAGCTCGTCCTCTCCGAGCTGTACACCAACGCGCTCCGCGCCGGGGGCGATTACGTGCCGCTGGTCGCCGAGGTGGAGGTGGCAGCACAGGGCGTCCACCTCCGGCTGCACGACCCTCGGGGAGACCAGTTCCCGCACCGGACGGGCGTCCGGCTCGACGATCCCGAGGCTGAATCCGGCCGGGGGCTCCCGCTGATGGACCTCCTCGCGCCGGGGTGGGCCGTCACCCGTACACCCGTGGGGAAGCAGGTCCGTTGTCTGGTCGGCGAATTGTGTGGGGCCCAACTCCTCGCGCCTGTCGGGTCGCTGAACCGCTGAACCGTCGATCACTGCTGAGCTGCTCGGGCTCGCCGCGCGCCTTGAGGGGATCAGCGCGTCTCTCCCGGGGGCGCCCTGTACCAGATGCTTGCCTACTGCCTCCGACTCGGTGTCCCGGACGGACACCTGATCTACGCCGCGGGCGGCACGCTCCCGGTGGAGATCCCCGTGGAGGGGAAACGGGTGCGGCTGCACCGGCACCTTCTCGACCCGGCGCTGCCCGTCCCTGATCTGCGCGACCGGATCGGGGAACTGGCGGATGTGATGCTGCGGACGCGTGAGACGAGCCGCTCTGCGATGTAGGTACAATGCCCTTAGTATAGGAACAATGTAGCGGTGGAAGGTGGCGAACCCGGTGAGCACGATCTCGGTCCGAGAGTTCTCCTACAACCCCAGTGCCGTCTTCGCGCGGGTCGAAAAAGGCGAAGCGGTCCAGGTGACACGGCACGGCAATGTCATCGCCATACTGCTGCCCGGTTCTGGTGCTTCCGAGCGGTATGCGCCGCTGGTGGCCCGGGGACAGATCCGTCTCAAGGCCGCGACCGTCTCCGACCTTGCCCGGTTGCCCTGGCTGGAACTGCCCGAGGACGCGGACCCCCTCGGGGCGCTGCTCGCTGAGCGGGAGGAAGACCCCCGGTGATCTACCTGGACTCGTCGGCAATCGTCACCCTGATCTCCGGTCGTCAGTATGTGCCCGAACTGAGGGAGTACCTCGCAGCTCAACCCGCCGTCCCCATGGCCACCAGCACGCTGGGATTCGTGGAGACGGTGCGGACCCTCGACCGGTTCGGCAGTTACCCCACGCTGATGCAGGATCTGGTCGCGGACTTCACGGAGATCCTGCTCACGGACGAGGTGCGGGACGCTGCCGCGCTACTGCCCTGCGGGGTGCGGACACTGGACGCTGTTCATGTGGCCAGCGCTCAGCTCGTTGGAGAGGCTCTGGACGCGCTTGTCACGTACGACAAGCGGATGCTGGAGGTGGCCCGGTCCGTCGGACTTCCCGCCGAGGCGCCCGGGTTCCCCTGATTCGGCATTGGCGAGCCCTTTGCCGGGCGGAGCGGATGGCCCGTGAACCCCTGCTGGAGTACTAGACGCCCCGGCTGACCGAACTCATGTGGAAGTCGGGCACCCGCAGCGCGGGCATCGCGGTGTGGGGGAACCACTCCGCCCACTCGCGCGCGAGCGTGCGTTCCGTGCGGCCCGCCTCCGTGGCGCGCGAGAGCAGGCCGAGCGGGGACTCGTTGAAGCGGAAGTTGTTGACCGTGCCCGTCACCTCGCCGCCCTCGACCACATGGACACCGTCCCTGGTGAGCCCGGTCAGCAGCAGCGTCGCCGGGTCGACCTCGCGGAGGTACCACAGCGACGTCAGCAGCAGGCCGCGCTCCGTGCCCGCCATCATCTCCTCCAGCGACCGCGCGGGGCGGCCTCCCGCAGCGCACTCCAGCAGCAGGTTCCCCGCGGCCGGCGCCGGCGGCAGCCCCGTCAGGGCCGCGTCGTGCCGGGAGGCGCGCAGCCGGGACAGGACGCCGTCCCTGATCCAGTCCGTGGGGGAGAGGGGCAGCCCGTTGTCGAACACGGAGGCGGGCGCACTGCCGGGTCCGCCCGCGCTCGGCGCCTGCCCGCCGGAGGAGTACGCGAGCAGGAACGGCGCCGTCTCCAGGCCAGGCGCGTACGGGTCGCTGCGCAGCGACAGTGGCAGCTCCGACAGCCGCTCGCCGACGCGGGTGCCACCGGCCGCCGCACTGAACGCCGTACGTCCCTCGGCGGCCTCCCGCGCCGAGGCCGACCACATCTGGTAGACGAGCAGATCGGCGACGGACGTCGGGGGCAGCAGTGTCTCGTAGCGCCCGGCGGGCAGTTCGACGCGGCGCCGCGCCCAGCTCAGCCGTACCGCCAGCTCGGCCTCCAGCTCGCTCAGCTCGGCGGGGCCCAGGTCTGTGAAGTCCCGTGTGGCCCGGGCCGCCCAGGACGAGGCGCCCAGCGCGGGCGACTTGGCGTTGAGCGTGAGGGTGCCTTCCGGCTGGTCGTGCCGCAGCCGCAGCCCGGCCGAGGTGCCCAGATAGCTGGAGACCGTACGGTGCCGCGCGAAGCCGTACAGCGTCCGCCCGCCCGCACGGGCCCGCGCGAACGCCTCGCCCAGCGCGGGGGCGAGGCCCGCGAAGACCGCGGGCGAGGTCCTGGCGGGCGGCTGCGTGAAGTCCGGGGCCAAGGGCGCCCCCTCGACCAGTGGCATCGCGTCCTCAGCCGGGCCCGCCGCACGTGCCGCCGCCTCGGCGGCCCGTACCAGCGGCTCCAGTTCCTCCTCCGTCACCCCGTCCCGGGAGACGACGCCCGAGGCGGCCCCCTGTGCCGAGCCCGCGACGGCGACGACGGTGAGGGTGCGCCCGTGCGTGAACCCGTTGGTCGTCAGCTCGTTGCCTGCCCAGCGCAGATGGACGCAGGAGCGCTCGTCGGCGATCACCACGCAGCCGTCGGTCCTGGAGAGCGCGAGTGCCCGCTCCACGGTCTCGTGCGGTCTCCCGGCACTTACGCGTCCGCTCATCGGCCCGCCTCCCGTGTGGTGTTGAGCACGTTCACGCCGCGGAAGAGCGCGGAGGGACAGCCGTGCGAGACGGCGGCGAGCTGTCCCGGCTGTCCCTTGCCGCAGACGAACGAACCGCCCACCACGTACGTACCGGGGCCGCCCACCGCCTCCAGCGAGTTCCAGAAGTCCGTGGTCGTCGCCTGGTACGCCACGTCGCGCAACTGCCCGGCGAGCCTGCCGTTTTCGATCCGGAAGAAGCGCTGGGCCGTGAACTGGAAGTTGAACCTTTGCTGGTCGATCGACCATGACCTGTCCCCGACCACATAGATGCCGCGCTCCACCCCGGCGATCAGCTCCCTGGTAGAGGGCCCCGCGGGCGCGGGTGCCAGCGAGACGTTCGCCATCCGCTGCATCGGCGCGTGCCCGGGGGAGTCGGCGAAGGCGCAGCCGTTCGACCTGCCGTCGCCCGCGAGCCGCGCGGTGCGCCGGTCGAGTTGGTAGCCGACCAGCACACCGTCCCGTACCAGGTCCCAGGACTGCGCCTCGACGCCCTCGTCGTCGTAACCCGTCGTCGCCAGACCGTGCGGCGACGTGCGGTCGCCCGTCACCCGCATCGCCTCCGAGCCGTAGCGCAGTGTGCCCAGCAGGTCGGGCGTCGCGAACGAGGTGCCCGCGTACGCCGCCTCGTGGCCCAGGGCCCTGTCCAGCTCCGTCGCGTGGCCGACCGACTCATGGATGGTGAGCCAGAGATTGGAGGGATCCACCACCAGGTCGTACGTTCCCGGCTGGACGGACGGCGCCCGCAGCTTCTCCTCCAGCAGCCCCGGCATCCGCTCCAGCTCCGCCTCCCAGTCCCAGCCCGTGGCGGCGGAGGCGCCCGACAGGTACTCCCAGCCGCGCGCGGTGGGCGGCGCCAGGGTGCGCATGGTGTCGAAGCCGCCGGGGCCGCCCAGCGCGACGGCGGTAAGCAGCGGCTGGATGCGCACCCGCTGCTGCGTGGTGACGGTTCCCGCCGTGTCGGCGTAGAACTTGCACTCCCGTACGGCCCGTACTCCCGCGTCCACGTGTGCGACGCCGGGAGCCGTCAGCAGCCGTCTGCTCCAGCGGGCCAGCAGCGCGGCCTTCTCGTCGTCCGGCACCTCGAACGGATCGGTCACATACGCCGACACCCACTCCCGCTCCCCGTGCACGGGCTCAGCTGCCAGCTCCACGCGGGCGCCGCCGTGCACGCCCGCGCCCCGTACCCGTACCGAGGCCGTCAGCAGTGCCATCTCCACCGCCCGTTCCGCGACCCGGGCCGCCTCCCGCGGCAGCAGGTCGACGCCGGAGGCGAACCCCCACGCGCCGTCCAGCACCACCCGCACGGCGAAGCCGGAGTCCGTGGTGTCAGCGGCGCCCGAGGTGCGCGCGTCCCGGAGTTCCAGCGCCGACCTGCGCACCTTCTCCAGCCGGAAGTCCGCGTGCGAGGCACCCAGCGCCAGGGCGCGGGAGAGGGCCGCGTCGGCGAGCGGGCGCAGCGGCAGGGCGGTGAACGTCTCGTCCAGTGCGGTGGCCACAGGGAAGTCGTACCCCCGAATTCTGTAGGGATCCCACAGGTCCCCGCGCGGGCCCCTGTCCGTGCCCGATTCCCCTCACGTGACGGTCGCCGGATAGGTTCTCTTTGCGACGGACAGCGACCCGAGCACGCACAGCACACAAGCACAACACGCACAGCACACAACACGCACAGCACACAAGACGCACAGCGCACAAGACGCAGCGCACACAAGCACAGCAAGCACGGCAACATCAGAAGCAGAAAGGGTGGTCACACCTTGAGCCGCTCAGTGCTCGTCACCGGAGGTAACCGCGGCATCGGCCTCGCCATCGCCCGCGCCTTCGCCGAGGGGGGCGACAACGTCGCCGTCACCTACCGCTCCGGCGAGCCGCCGGAGGGCCTCTTCGGCGTCAAGTGCGACATCACCGACCCGGAGCAGGTGGAGCGGGCCTACAAGGAGGTCGAGGAGAAGCAGGGCGCCGTCGAGGTGCTCGTCGCCAACGCCGGGATCACCCGCGACCAGCTTCTGCTGCGCATGTCCGAGGAGGACTTCACCTCGGTCGTGGACACCAACCTCACCGGCACCTACCGGGTGGTCAAGCGCGCCTCGCGCGCCATGCTCCGCGCCCGCAAGGGACGCATCGTGCTGATCTCCTCGGTCGTCGGGCTGATGGGCCAGGCCGGACAGGCCAACTACGCCGCTTCCAAGGCGGGCCTGGTGGGCTTCGCCCGCTCGCTCTCGCGCGAGCTGGGCTCCCGCAACATCACCTGCAACGTCGTCGCACCCGGCTTCGTCGACACCGACATGACCCGCGTGCTCACCGACGAGCAGCGCGCCGACATCGTCAAGCAGGTTCCGCTGGGCCGCTACGCGCGGCCCGAGGAGGTCGCCTCCTCGGTGCGATTCCTGGCGTCCGACGAGGCCGCGTACATCACTGGAGCCGTCATTCCTGTCGACGGCGGATTGGGCATGGGTCACTGAAAATGAGCGGAATCCTCGCCGGCAAGCGCATCCTCGTCACCGGTGTCATCACCGACGGGTCGATGGCCTTCCACGCCGCGAAGGTCGCCCAGGAGCAGGGCGCCGAGGTCATCCTCACCGGCTTCGGCCGGCTCTCCCTGGTCGAGCGCATCGCCAAGCGGCTGCCCGAGCCCGCGCCCGTGATCGAGCTGGACGTCAGCAACCAGGAGCACCTGGACACGCTGGCCGACAACGTACGCGCGCACTGGGGCGCCGACGCACAGATCGACGGCGTCGTGCACTCGATCGCCTTCGGCCCGCAGGGCGTCTTCAACTTCCTTGAGGCCGACTGGGAGGACGTCTCCACGGCCCTGCATGTCTCCGCCTACTCGCTGAAGTCGCTGACCATGGCCTGCCTGCCGATGATGCCGGCCGGCAGCTCCGTCGTCGGCCTCACCTTCGACGCGCAGACCGCCTGGCCGAAGTACGACTGGATGGGCGTCGCCAAGGCCGCGCTGGAGTCCACCAGCCGCTACCTCGCCCGTGACCTGGGTAAGAAGGGCATCCGCAGCAACCTCATCGCGGCCGGGCCCATCAAGTCCATGGCGGCCAAGTCCATTCCGGGCTTCGAGGAGCTGGCCGACGTGTGGAACCACCGCGCTCCCATCGGCTGGCAGCTGGACGACCCGGACCCCGTCGGCCGCGGCGTCGTCGCGCTGCTGTCGGACTTCTTCCCGCGCACCACGGGCGAGATCGTCCACGTCGACGGCGGCGTGCACATGATGGGCGCATAGCGCTCCGCTGTTGGGCGCGCAGCGCTGCACGGTTGTGCCCCTCGCGGAATCCGTGCGGCTGCCGGTCCTCCGTGGCCGGTCGCGCAGTTCCCCGCGCCCCTTCGGGCGCACCGGACTTCGTCGAGCGCTTCGCCCAGTCCTACGACGGCCCGTCGGCCGCTCGGCCCGAGGTCCTCACCTCCCGTCGAGCAGGCGGCGGGCCGTCCGCGTGCTCGACGGGTCGATCCGGATACGGGTGCCGTCGAAGTCGGGGCTCCTGGTGGCGTCGAGGGCCATCCGGGAGGTGGTTCCGTCGGCCGAGGAGGACGGGTCGAGCGGGCTGCCGGGAAGCCCGTCGACGACGAACACGTCCCGGTGCGGCTGGAGGTGGGCCGCCACCGCCCACAGCACCTCCTCGTCGCGGGCGAGGTCCACGTCCTCGTCCACCGCGACGACCGTCTTGAGGTACGGGTCCCAGCCCAGCAGCCCCAGCATGATCTGCCGCGCCTGGCCAGGACGGCTGTGGCGCAGCGCGACATACGCGTGGAAGTGCGTGCCCGACGTCGGATAGTGCAAGGCGACCACCTCGGGGAAGCGCTCCTTCAGCTTCGCCGCCATCTCGGACTCGCGGGGGATACGGGCCAGGTTGAGGTGCTCGGCCGTGTTGCCGCCCACCACGTCCAGCAGCAGCGCGTCGCACCGGCGCAGCACGGTGCGCACGGTCAGTACGTTGTTGGTCGAACGGTCGGAGGAGTAGCCGGAGAACTCCCCGAAGGGCCCCTCCTCCGCCCTGCGCCCCGGCACGATCTCGCCCTCCAGCACGATCTCGGCGCTCGCCGGCACCCGTATCCCGTGCCGCGGCGTACGCACCACGCGCAGCGGAGCGCCGAACAGGCCGCCGGCGAGGGTCCGTTCGTCCGTTCCGGGGCCCACCCTGGCCGAGGCGGCCAGCAGGAAGAGCGGGTGCGCGCCGATGACCATGGCGACGGGGAGCGCCTCGCCGCGCTCCTCGGCCATACGCAGCAGCTGCCACAGGTGCCCGCGCGAGTGCAGGCTCGTGGCCAGTTCGGTGGGGGTGTGCACCATGGCGCGGTGGTAGCTGAGGTTCCCGGCGCGTCCAGCGGGCGCGTAGGCCGGTGCCTCGGCGGTGATGATGCCGCTGGTGATGTACGGCGCCCGGTCGGAGGCGAAGTGGCGGATCAGCGGGAGCCGCGTCAGATCCACCTCGTCGCCCTCGGCGATGCGGTCGAACACGGGCCCTGCCGGCACCACTTCGGGCTCGACCGCGCGTGCGGCTGCCGCCTGGTAGGCGTCGTGCAGTGCGGACGCCGGCGCGCCCAGGAGGCGGGCGACGCGCGGGCGCGAGGCGAACACGTTGGTGACCAGGGTGGTGTCCAGGCCCGCGATGTCGGGGCACACCAGCATCTCGGAGCGTCCACGCGCCTCCAGTTCGAGGGCGAGGGCCGCGACGTCCTGGCCCTCGATGCGCTCCTTGACGGTGAGTACGTCGTCGGGGTGGCGTTCCGGATAGTCGCTGAGAAAGTCCCGCAGATCCTGGGAGACGGTGCCGTCGCGCTGCATACGGGGCGTCCACTTCCGCGCGTAGGGGCGAGGGGTGAGGGGGGAGAGCGGCGAAGAGGGATGAGCGGTGAAGGGGGACGAGCCGTGACCGGGGACGAGGGGGCGGGGGAGTGCCCGCCCCCTCGGTGGGTCACGTGCGCGCCGCGGCCTTCGCCGGGTCGAGCGTCGCGTAGGTGTCCGTCAGCCGCAGCTGGGACTCCTCCTCGTCACGCGGCGGGGGAGTGGGCTTGAGGCCGAGCAGCTTGGCCATGTTGTTGCCCAGGTACCCCTCCAGGTGCTCCTCGGACAGGTGCATGCCCTGCGGCGGCGGTCCGCACAGCACCTCCAGCTCGCGTGCCCACATGCCGGGCTCGTTGGGCGGGGAGTCGGTGCCGAAGACGAGCTGGTGCTTCTCCATCTGCTGTGCGAACTCCACGATCCGGGACTGGAGCAGCCAGCCGGACTCGCCGTAGACGTTGGGGGAGTCGAGGATCATGTAGAGCGCCTCGAAGCAGTAGACCCCGCCCGTCTGTACGCCGAAGTGCGCCAGGATGAAGTTGACGTCCTTGAACTCCCGGATGATCGGATAGAACTGCGTCGGGATCGAGTACGGGCCGTCGCCGGTGTGGATGAGGACCACGAGGCCCAGTTCGTCGCAGACCCGCAGCACGGGGCGCAGCCAGTCCAGGGCACGGTCGGGACGGTAGGCGTGCATGTTGGCATGCAGCTTGACCATCTTGTAGCCGTATTCCTTGACGTGGAACTCCAGCTCCTTCGCGCCGTTCTCGGGCCCGAAGCGCGGGTTGTACATGAAGTTGCCGATGAACCGGTCCGGATAGCGCTGCACCAGTTCGGTGATGTACGCCATGTAGTCGCGGATCCCCTCGCGCCCTGTGCGCATGCCCTCCTGCCACACGCTGTTCCCGGGCGGCGGCATGATGCAGCCGTAGTCGATGCGGCGCGGCTTCCCGTTGATCATGTAGGGGCCGTCCATCATGTCGAGCGTCCGCTCGCCGGTGAACGGGCTGCCGCTGTGCCGCCACGCCTGGTCCACCTTGTTGGTGGGGTGCATATGGGTGTCGATGATCACGGTGCTGTCCTTTCTGTGCCGGTTGCTGTGCCGGTGACGAGGTCGTCGGGACGTACCGGGACCCTGGCCAACTCCAGCCCTGTCGCGTCGCGCAGGGCGTTGGCGATGGCCGGCGTGGAGGACAGGGTCGGTGGCTCGCCCACTCCGTTCAGGCCGTAAGGCGAGTCGGGGTGGGGGAGTTCGAGGAGGTCGATGGGGACCGAGGGCATGTCGGCGATCGTGGGGATGAGGTAGTCGGTGAAGGACGGGTTGCGCAACCGCCCCTTCTCCAGCCGCAGTTCCTCCATCAGTGCGAGGCCGAGGCCCTGTGCGCTGCCGCCCTCGATCTGGCCTTCGACGGCCAGGGGATTCATCGCTTTGCCGACATCCTGCGCCGTGGCCAGCTCGACCACCTTGACCAGGCCCAGTTCGACGTCGACGTCCACCACAGCGCGGTGCGCGGCGAAGGCGAAGGCGATGTGCGCGTCCCCCTGGCCGCGCTCGGGGTCGACGGGAAAGGTGCGCCGGTGCGCGTACTCGAACCCGGCCTCCACCGGGCCGGCTTCGAGCAGCTTGCCCAGGGGGCCCTCGCCGCGTTCGGCGCGCAGTCTCTCGCGTACGGCCTCGCAGGCGCCCTTGACGGCGCCGCCGCTCATCCAGGTGATGCGGGAGGCCGAGGAGGAGCCGGTGTCGCCCACGGAGGTGGTGGCGGGCAGGACGACGACATGCTCGACACCCAGTTCCGTCCGCGCGATCTGCTCCTGCACGGTGACGATGCCCTGGCCGCACTCGGCTGCTGCCGTCCGGATCTCGGCGACCGGCTCGCCCGCTGCCAGGGAGAGCCGCACCCGGGCCGTCGAACGGTCGTCGACACCACCGGAGAAGCCGATGGCCTTGACGCCGATCGCGTAGCCCACGCCGCGCCGTATGCCCTCGCCGTGCGAGGTGTTGCCGAGGCCGCCCGGTATCGCGAAGGCGTCGCCCGCCTCGGCCTGCGCGGGCAGCGGGCGCTCGCGCAGGCGCCGTATCAGCTCGGCAGCGGGCGCGGGCCCGTCGACGGCCTGCCCCGTCGGCAGGACGGTGCCCGTCGTCATCGCGTTCCGTATCCGCAGCTCGGCGGGGTCCACGCGCAGCGCACGCGCGAGCTTGTCGAGGTTGGACTCGACGGCGTAGCAGGACTGCACGGCGCCGAAGCCCCGCATCGCGCCGCACGGCGGGTTGTTGGTGTGCACCGCGTACCCGTCGATGGCGACGTGCGGCACCTCGTAGGCGCCGGCCGCGAAGTAACTGCCGTTGGCGATGACCACCTGCGAGGTGGAGGTGTAGGCACCGCCGTCGAACAGCAGCCGCGCCCGCACGAACACGAGCCGCCCGTCGGCCGTAGCGCCGTGCTCCAGCCGGATCCGCGCGGGGTGCCGGTGCACATGCCCGTAGAAGGACTCCTCCCGCCCGTAGGACATCTTCACCGGACGGCCCGTACGCAGCGCCAGTATCGCCGCGTGGATCTGCACCGACACGTCCTCGCGCCCGCCGAAGGCGCCGCCCACCCCCGACAGCGTCAACCGCACCTTCTCCAGCGGCAGTCCGAGGCAGGCCGCCATCTGCCGCTGGTCGTCGTGCAGCCACTGCGTGGAGACGTACGCCTCCACGCCGCCGTCCTCCGCGGGCCGCGCCAGCCCCGCCTCGGGCCCGAGGAACGCCTGGTCCTGCATGCCGACCTCGTACTCGCCCGACACCACGACCAGAGCCGGCGCCCCCTCACGTGCCCCGTCCTGTGCCCGGGCCGATGCGCTGTCCGGGTCGCCGTGCCGGATACGGATGTGCCGCACCACCTGCCCGGCGGCGAGCGCCGCCTCCGCTTCCGTGACCGGCGGGGTCTCCTCGTACACGACGCGGATCAGCTTCAGTGCCCGGCGCGCTGTCTCCGGATGGTCGGCCGCCACGAGCGCGACCGGCTCGCCCTGATACCGCACCTCGTCCCGGGCCAGCACCGGCTGGTCCGCGACCTTCATGCCGTACAGCGGCTGCCCGGGCACGTCCTCGTGCGTGAGCACCGTGACCACGCCGGGCAGGGCCAGCGCAGGTGCGATGTCCACCGCCACGATGCGGGCCGAGGGATGCGGGCTGCGGAGCGTGGCGCCCCACACCATCCCCTCGTCCTCCAGATCCGAGGCATAGGCGAACTCGCCACGCACCTTCAGCCGCCCGTCCGGGCGTTGAGCGCTGGTCCCCACACCTGTGGCGTGCGGGGCCGCTGTGGTCGTGGTGCTCATGTTCACTTCCCTTCTCGGGGAGGATCGGTATTCCGGTTCGCGCCGGGCCCCGGCCACCAGGGGCGCGGGGAACTGCGCGCCCGGCCGCGACGAGCCCGAGGCCCGCGACGCACCGTCAGGGGCACCCCGGACCCGACACGCTGGCGGGGCCTGGCCACCAGGGGTGCGAGGAACTGCGCGCCCGGCCACGACGAGCCCGAGGCCCGCGACGCACCGTCAGGGGCACCCCCCACCCGACACGCTGGCCGGCCCCGCCCCGCCCCGCCCCGCCCGCACTAACCCACAGGCCGAACCCCGGCACCGGGCCCCGAGGGGTCCGGCCCCGAGGCGACGGTCTGCGACAGCCGGACCCGCAGCCGCGCGATGTGCTCGCGCGCCGCGCGGTCCGCCGCCTCGGGGTCGCCCGAGGTCATCGCGGCGAAGATCCGCCGATGCTCCTCCAGCGCCAGCCGCGGCGCCTCGGGACTGCGCCACAGCGCGTGGAGCGCGAGATGCGCCTTGCCCTGGATGGTGTCGAGCGCGGCCGTCAGATGCGGGTTGCCCGCGACCTCGCGGATGAGCCGGTGGTATGCCATGTCCATCTCGACATGCGCCTGTTCGCTGTCGTCGGCGGCGAGCACGCGCTCGTGCTCGGCGAGCAGGGCGCGCAGTTCGCCGATGCGGGTGGCGTCGAGCCGCTCGGTCGCGAGGCGTGCCGCGAGGCCCTCCATGACCTCGCGGACGGTGTAGAGCTGGCGGATGTCCTCCACGTCGACGGTGCTCACCTCGGCTCCCCTGTGGACGACGTGGGTGGCGAGACCGTCGTGGATGAGGCGCTGCACGGCCTCGCGTACGGGGCTGCGGCTGATCCCCATCTGGCGGGCCAGCTCCGGGACGGAGAGCGCGTCGCCGGGCCGGAGGCGGTTGGCGAGGATGGAGCCCTTCAGCTCCTCGTACGCCTGCTCGGCCAACAGGGCCCCGCCGGCGACCCTGTTGACGGCGCGCTCCAACGGTGACATCTCACACTCCTTGCTGTGTCGAGCGCCGTCTCAAGCGCTGCCTCAAGCGGGGGCCGGGAACTGAAGCGGGTCGGGGACTCGGGCGGGTCGGTGACTCAGTCGGGCTGGTGACTCGGCCGGGCTGGTGACTCGGCCGACTGGTGACTCAAGCGAGTTGGTGACTCAAGCACCCTGATGCGGTGCGTCCTTCGCATGGATTTCATGTTGCATGTAATCCCCGGGTGCGTCAACGCCCCGCGACGCCTCAACTGCCCCTGGATCATGGCCAGTTGGCTCTGGATCACGAGAAGCTGCCCCCGGAGCGTGCAGAGCTGAGCGCGCACGAAGCCGCCCCGGCAGCTTCATGTGGTGGAAGAAGACATTGAGGAAGACGGCGCTGAGGGTGCCGAGGACGATCCCGCTCTCGAACAGCGCATGCAGCTGCTGCCCCGGCATCTGCTCGGCGAACTGCGGGAAGGCGGTGGGCAGGAAGCCGATGCCGACGCTCGCGGCGACCACGATCGTGTTGCGCTGGTCGTGCAGGTCGGCCTGGACGAGGATCTGGACGCCCACGACCGCGATGGTGGAGAACAGCACGATCGTGGCGCCGCCCAGCACGGACGCCGGCATGGCGGCGATGAGCGCGCCGACCTTCGGCATCAGGCCCAGCAGCATCATGATCGCCCCGGCGGATGCCACGATCCAGCGGCTCTTGATCCGCGTCAGCCGCAGCAGCCCGATGTTCTGCGAATAGACCGTACTGGGAAAGGAGTTGAGCCACCCGGCGATGGCCGTGGCGAGCCCGTCGGCCCGCAGCGCACGCGTGAGGTGCTTCTTCTCCACTTTCCGTTCCACGACCTCACCGACCGCGAAGAACTGCCCCACGCTCTCCACCGCGATGATCACCATCACGAGCATCACGCTCATCACCGCGACCGTGTCCCAGCGCGGAGCCCCGTAGTGCATCGGCGAGAGCAGCCCGAACCAGGAAGCCTCGCCGATCCCCGAGAAGTCCGCCTTGCCCGCCGCCGTCGCCACCAGCGTCCCGACCAGCAGTCCCAGCAGGACGGCGACCGTGGCGAGGAACCCGCGCGAGACCTTGTGCAGCAGCAGGATCACCACGAGCGTGACGCCGGCGAGGCCCAGGTGCTCGGGGCTGCCGAAGCCCCGCGCCTCCGGATCACCTCCGCCCACCTGTTGCGCGGCGACGGCCAGCAGCGTGATCCCGATGATCGTCACGATGGTGCCGGTCACCAACGGCGGGAAGAAGCGCACCAGTTTGCTGAAGACCGGCGCGATGAGGAAGAGCGCGAGCCCCGCCGCGATCACCGCGCCGAACACCGTCGGCAGTCCCGCCCTGGCGCCGCCCGCCGCGATGCCGACGGAGACGAGTGTGGGCACGGCCGCGGTGGACGTGCCCTGGACGACCGGCAGTCTGATGCCGATGCCCGGCAGCCCCACCGACTGCAACAGCGTGGCGATTCCGCAGGTCAGCAGCGAGGCGTTGATGAGGTAGCCGATGTCCTGCGCGGGCATGCCGATGCCCTTGGCCACCAGCAGCGGCATGACGACGGCGCCGGCGTAGAAGGCGAGCACGTGCTGCAGGCCGTAGACGCCCAGCCGCCACACCGACGGGACCTCCTCCACGGGGTCACGCTCCCTGACGGCGGCGCCCGGCGGCGTTCCTGATGACGGATGGCTTCCGGAAGATGTGCGAGCCATGTGCGGTCTCCCTCCTCCCGCCGGCGACCGGCGGGGGCTTCCTCGCGCGTACGTGGCTTCGGCGTGCACGCGCGTACGGGACTGCTGGCTGCACGCGCGTACGAGCCTCGGCATGCACGCGCGTACGGGACTACGAGCCGTACGAGCCAGCCGTACGAGCGGTACGAGCCAGCCGTACGAGCGGTACGAGCCAGCCGTACGAGCGGTACGAGCCAGCCGTACGAGCGGTACCGGGAATACGGGCCGTTCGAGCCGTACGCGACTACGAGCGGTACGGGACTACGGGCCGCACGAGACGTACGCGCGAACCGAACCCCCGGCCGTGCGGGCCCTGTTGACGGACGTGACGGACGTGACGGCCCCTCAGTCGGCCCACGGGACGCACAGTCCCGCCAGCCCCGCGCGCGCGACCAGCCGTTCGGCGCGCTCCTGCGCCTCGGCCAGCAGCGCCTTCTCGTCGACGAGCACGCACCGCCCGTCCTCGAACACGACCCGGCCGCCGACCACCGTCAGCTCCACGTCGGATCCCCGCGCTGAGTAGACGAGCGCCGCCACCACGCGGTGCAGCGGGCGCAGATGGGGCCTGTCGAGCGCGACGACGGCCACATCGGCTGGTGCTCCGGCCACGAGCGTGCCGGCGCCGAGCCCCGCGTAGGCGCCGCCCTCTCGGGTGGCCAGCTCCAGCGCCTCCTCGCAGCGCACGGAGGCCGGATCGAGCGTGCGCAGCCGCTGTGCGAACAGCGTCTGCTTCATCACCTCGAACATGTCCTGCCGATGCCCGCAGCTGGGCCCGTCCGTGCCCAGTGCCACGGTCGCCCCCTCCCTACGCAGGTCGCGCAGGCGTGCGGTCCCGGAGGCCAGGTAGGCGTTGGACGTCGGGTTGTGCGCCACGGCAGCGCCGCTGCCGCCGATCTCGCCGACCTCGAAGTCGTCCAGCCAGATGGCGTGCGCGAGCGTAGCGCGCTCGTCCAGCAGCCCTTCCCTGGCCAGCCACTCCACGGGCCGTACGCCATGAGCCGCCAGATAGCTCTCGGGGTCCTTGGCGCCTTCCGAGCAGTGCGTGTGCCAGCGGGTACCGAAGGACTCGGCCAGCTCGACGGCGCCGCGCACCAGGTCCTGACTGCCGTAACTCAGGTTCAGCGGTGCGGGCCAGATCTCCACCGCCGAGCCGGGCGGGCGCTGTTGCATGCAATCACGGGTGATCTCCAGCTCCTCCGCGTCGGAGTAGCGGTGCAGTTCCTCGGGCAGCCCGCGCAGCTTGGCGATCTCCGTTCTGCTGCCCGCCATTCCGCGCGCCACGGCGCCGCGCAGCCCGGCGGACTCCAGCGCCTGCGCGACGGCGAGGACGGATCCCGCGTCCGTCGGCGCGTAGTGGTTGTCGACGACGGTGGTGATGCCCGAGCGCAGTGCCTCGACGGCGCCCAGCGTGGCGGCGACCCGCGCGTCCTCCGTGTCGACGGCGATGGCGTAGGGCCACATGAATTCGCTGAGCCAGGGCCAGATGGACAGGCCCTCGCCCAGGCCGCGCGCGAGCCCCTGGAAGAGATGGGTGTGCCCGTCGGTGAAGCCCGGCAGCACGGCTCTGTCCCGGCAGTCGACGACGCGGTCGGCCTCCCAGGCGCCGTCGATCTCGGAGGCGGGTCCGACGGCCGCTATCAGGCCGTCCTTGAGGGCGAGCGAGCCCGGTTCATGGACGGTCCTGCGGTCGTCCATGGTGAGCAAGTGGCCGCCCGACAACAACAGTTCGCAGCGCATGAAGTCCCCCAGAGGACTCGGTGGCATATTGAATGTTGCATGTAACGTAGGGCGGCTCTCGGCCCTGTCAAGGGTTCGCGTCGTGGCGGAAAACCGTCACCTGGACGGCGTTCCCGTGCAGTGCGACCACTCCGCCGTGTGCGAGGCGGCCTCCCGCGAGGCCGCCTCCGAGTCGCCCGCACGGATCGCGTCCAGCAGCCGCGCGTGATCCATGTAGCCCTCGGGGCGCAGCTCCTCGCCCACGTCCTCGCGCAGGAAGTCGCGCAGCACCTCGGCCAGATCGGCGTAGACAGCGGCGAGCACGTCGTTGTGCGAGGCGGCCACCACACCCAGATGCAGATTCCCGTCGGCGTCGACGAACCGTTCGGCGTCCCCCGACTCCCACGCCACCTCGCGCCGTGCGAACAGCCCGTCGAGCTGCCGCAGGTCCTGGTCCGTACGCCGCCGCGCGGCCAGCCGTGCGCCCGCCGTCTCCAGCGCGGAGCGCAGCTCCGCCACATGGCGCAGATCGGCACCGGCGAACCTGCGGTGCATCACCCCCGCCAGCTCGCTCGTCGCCAGCACATAGGTGCCCGAGCCCTGCCGGATGTCCAGCAGCCCGTTGTGCGCGAGCGCCCTGACGGCCTCGCGCACGGTGTTACGGGCCACGCCGAGCTGCTCGACCAGCGCGCTCTCGGTCGGGATGCGGCTCCCGACGGGCCACTCGCCCGAGGCGATCTGATGCCGCAGCGCCGCGATGACCTGATCGGCCAGGGGTGCGCGCTGGAGCGCCGGAAGTGCGGGCGCCGAGGGTGGGGAAACGGATTGGCCGCGATTCATCCCATCATTCTATGATGGCCAACATGGCCATGGCAGACAACGACCGCACGGATTCCCCGGATTCCCCGGATTCCACAGGTCTACGGACCCGCACCGCACCCGAGACCCCGACTCAGGGCCCCACGGCAGCTCAGGGCCCCACGGCGCCGCCGCCCGTCCCGGGCGGCACGGAACCCACTGGGGCGGCGGCCCCGCGCTGGGTGCTGCGCTTCGTCGCCATCGGCCTCGTCATCGCCGCGCTCAACCTCCGCCCCGCGATCTCCGGACTCGGCCCGCTGCTGGAGGAGGTCCGCCACGGTCTCGGGATGAACGGCACCGTCACAGGGCTGCTCACCTCCGTCCCCCCGCTCTGCTTCGCGATCTTCGGCGGCCTCGCGCCCCGCCTCGCCAGGCGCTGGGGCCCGGCGACCGTGGTGCTCGCCGGCATGGTGGCCATCACGGCGGGGCTGGCGCTGCGCCCCTTCGCCGGTGGCACCGTCACCTTCCTCGCCGCAACGGCGCTGGCCCTCGCGGGTATCGCCGTGAGCAATGTGCTGATGCCCGTCGTGGTCAAGCACTGGTTCCCCGACCGGGTCGGCTCCATGACGGGGCTCTACTCGATGGCGCTCGCTCTCGGTACGGCCTGCGCGGCGGCCGTCACCGTGCCGATGACCGAGGCGCTGGGCGGCAGTTGGCGCGTCGGCCTCGGCGTCTGGGCCGTGCTCGGCGTCTGCGCCATGGTCCCGTGGGCCGTCGTCTTCCGCGATCCGTCGGCCCGCGCCCCCGAACCGCAGGCCGCGCAGGAGGCCGTGCCCGAGGAGACGGAGGAGGGCGAGGCCCGTACCGAATCCCGCTCCGGCGCCCAGCGTACCTCCGGGGGAGCGGCACTCCGCATCGGCAGGTCACCGACCGCGTGGGCGCTCGGCGTCTTCTTCGGGCTTCAGGCTTCGGCTGCCTACATCACGATGGGCTGGATGCCCCAGATCTTCCGGGACGCCGGTGTCTCCGCCTCAGCGGCCGGAGTGATGCTCGCCGTGATCATGGGCATGGGCGTACCGCTCTCCTTCGTCCTGCCGAAGATGGCGGCGCGCATGCGGCACCAGGGCCCGCTGGTCCTCGCGCTCGGCATGTGCGGGCTGATCGGGTACGCGGGCCTGTGGTTCGCGCCCGCCGCGGGGGCGTGGCTCTGGGCGGTGGTGCTCGGCGTCTCCAACTGCGCCTTCCCGCTGGCCCTCACCATGATCGGCATGCGCTCGCGCTCCAGCGCCGGAGTCGTCAAGCTCTCCGCCTTCGCGCAGAGCACCGGTTACCTCATCTCCATACCCGGACCGCTGCTCGTCGGCGCCCTGCACGACGCCAGCGGCGGCTGGAAGGTCCCGCTGCTGCTGATGACCGGCTTGATGCTCGCGCAGATGGCGACCGGCCTCCTCGCGGGCAGGGACCGGGTCATCGAGGACGGACGCTGAGTGCGACACTGGCTGACATGCCAGTGCTCGAACCCAACCCGCCCAAGCCTCAGAAGAAGCTGCTGCTGATCTTCGGCGTGATGATCGCTGTCACCGTTGTCATCGGCGTGATCGCCAGCATCGCGGCGCCCTGACCGACGCCCCCCTGTACCTGCCCCTCAGGCTCCGTCGCGGCCCCGTGACTCCGTGACCGTGACCCCGTGGCCGTGAGCCCGCGACCCCGTGACCCGGCGCGGCCCCCGAGGACCGTGCACCCGGTCGGCCCTGCCCTCTCCCATGAGGGCACGCGCGGGGCTCCCCGCCGGGCCCCCGCCGACCTGCTCCGTCACCGCAGGGGTGGGGCTGGCACCACCACCCCCTAGGGGGTCAGGCTCAGGGGTAAGTGGGTGGGTCACCGGATGGGGC
Organism: Streptomyces iconiensis; assembly: GCF_028657195.3. GTDB lineage: Bacteria > Actinomycetota > Actinomycetes > Streptomycetales > Streptomycetaceae > Streptomyces > Streptomyces iconiensis. The sequence goes on along the minus strand of NZ_JANCPR020000064.1, from coordinate 17,706 downwards.
GCCGCCCCCGCCTTCCGTACCGTCGAAGCACAAGGACGACGGAGACCGACGGAACGGGAGGCGAGCGCCATGAAGGCTCCCGCACATCGCACGACAGGCAAGAGCCGGACGCGCACGGCCGCGGGCAGCGCGCAGACGCGGCTCCCCTGGTGGGTGGTGGTGCTCCCGGCGCTCGGCTTCGCCCTCTTCTTCGCCCTGCTGCTCGGCGGGGGACAGGCGCACGCGGCCCAGCAGGCATCCGAGAACCCCCTCCTCGCCTTCCTCCTCCACGTGCGGGACGCGCTGCTCGGCTGAGTGCGCACCGTCGCTCGGCCGGGTACGCACCGGCGGCCGGCCGGGTACGCGCCGCCGCTGAGCCGAATGCCCCCGGTGTCACCGTCCGTCACCCGTGCCGGGGAGGCCGCCCAACACCCCGCGCCCGGCAGCGCGTTTCATGCGAAGCTGGGACACATGAGCGTCGATGTGCCCCGCAGTATCGTCCTTCTCCGGCACGCCAAAGCCGACTGGCCCCAGGTGGCGGACCACGACCGGCCCCTCGCTGAGCGAGGCCGCCAGGACGCCCCCGCGGCCGGCGAGTGGCTCGCCGAGCACGGCATCAGTCCGCAACTCACCCTCTGCTCGACCGCGACCCGCACACGTGAGACCTGGAAGCTCGCAGTCCATCAGCTCCCGCACCGCCCCAAGACGGTGTACGAGGACCGGCTCTACGAAGCGGCACCGGGCCAGATCATCGAAGTGATCAACGAAACCCCGGACGACGTACGGGACTTGCTGGTCATCGGCCACAACCCCGGCATGCAGTCCCTCGCCGACGTGCTCGCCGGCACCGGCGACAGCGAGGCGCGCGCCCGGATGTCACGCGGCTTCCCCACGGCCGCCCTCGCGGTGCTGCGCTTCAGCGGCCCGTGGAAGTCCGTGGAACCGGGCACGGCCGAACTCACCCACTTCTGGGCCCCGCACGAATGAGACCGCAGCGCGGCTCCGCCTGAAGGAGCCCCGCACGGTGGTGACGAGCCGCACAACGGTGAACGAGCCGCACAGCGGTGAACGAGCCCCGTACAGCGGTGAGGGGCCGCGGCGACAGCCCGGCCCCTCACCCCGACTTCCCGGCCGCCCCGGCCCACTGGTCACTCTCCGCCGGGCGCCCTCCGGTCACTGCTCGAAGCTGGTCACTGCTCGAAGCTGCTCACTCCTCGAAGTCGGTTCCGTCCTCGCAGTCGGCGGCCTCTACCTCTTCCCTGGTGATGCCGAGCAGGTAGAGCACGGTGTCCAGGAACGGCACATTGACGGCCGTGTGCGCGGCCTCGCGGACCAGCGGCTTGGCGTTGAACGCCACCCCGAGTCCCGCCGCGTTGAGCATGTCCAGATCGTTGGCCCCGTCGCCGATCGCCACGGTCTGTACGAGCGGGACCCCGGCTTCAGCGGCGAACCTGCGCAGCAGTCTCGCCTTGCCCGGACGGTCCACGATCTCGCCCGTGACCTTGCCGGTCAGCTTCCCATCCACTATCTCCAGCGTGTTCGCCGAGGCGAAGTCCAGCCCCAGTTCCTCCTGGAGCGCGTCCGTCACCTGCGTAAAGCCGCCGGAGACCACGCCCACCTGGAAACCGAGCCGCTTGAGCGTACGGATCAGCGTGCGCGCGCCCGGGGTGAGCCGTACCTCCTCGCGCACCTTCTCGACGACCGAGGCGTCCAGCCCGGCGAGCAGCTCGACCCGTGCGTGCAGCGACTGCTCGAAGTCCAGCTCACCGCGCATCGCGCGGGCCGTCACCTCGGCCACCTCGGCCTCGCAGCCCGCGTGTGCGGCGAACAGCTCGATGACCTCGTCCTGGATGAGCGTCGAGTCGACGTCCATCACGACCAGGCGCTGCGCCCTGCGCTGGAGCCCGGAGGCGACGACGGCGACGTCCACGCCGTACTTGGCCGCCTCCAGCGCCAGCGACGTACGCAGCAGCGCGGTCTCGGTGCCCGAGACGTCGAACTCGACGGCGAGCACCGGGTACTTGGCGAGCCGGAAGATACGGTCGATGTTCCCGCCGGTCGAGGTGATGCTGGCCGCTATGGCGGCCGTCGACTCGGCGGTCAGCGGATGGCCCAGCACGGTCACGTGTGAACGGCCCGTGCCGCGCGGCCGGTTGTCGCCGGTGCCCGAGATGATCTCGGCCTGGAGCCCCATCGACTCCGCCCAGCTGTGGATGGTCGCGCGCAGCTCACCCTCCGTGCCCGTACCGGTGCTGGGCGAGGTGACCAGCGCGCACAGGGTGATGCGTCCGCGGGTGACGAGTTGCTCGATGTCGACGACCTCGACTGCGAAGGCCGCCAGGGTGTCGAAGAGGCCGGCGGTGATGCCGGGCCGGTCCTTGCCGAAGATCTTGACGAGAAGCGTCGGGGTGTCGGCGTACGAAGGAGGCGTGGCCAAGATTGCGCTCATGGTCCTCTCACAGTACCGCCGCGCGGCACACCCCCACTCGGCGGGCTGCTGCGTACGGCATGGACCGGGGCGCCGGCGCCCCGCCGGGCCGCGGCGCTGCACGGTGCGGTTGTCCGGTGCGGTGCACGGTGCGGTTGTCCGTATCAATCCGGATCAGTGCGGACTCAAGGGCGCTTTCACCGTCCGGTCCCTTTCGCCCGCGCCGACGGTCACATTCCTCTCCGCCAACGGTCACAGCCTGGCCCCTTCTTCCGGGTCGACTTCCTGTCGGACCGCCGAGCCTGAAATAGTTCCTCACGATGTTCGCCATCCCTAGACTCCCTCTCAGCAGGGGGTACCTCGGGGGACAACTTTGTGGGGCATGGAGTGCCGGAACTCGTACTGGAATTGAACGGACAGACCTGGACGCTCGATCCGTCCAGGGCCTACACCCTGGGTCGTGATCCGCAGGGTGACGTGGTGATCGAGGACGCGAGGGTGTCCTGGAGGCACGCCACGGTGCGCTGGGGAGGGCGCGATTGGATCATTGAGGACCACGGCAGCACGAACGGCACCTATGTGCAGGGACGGCGGATTCAGCAGCTGGAGCTGGCCCCGGGGATGAACGTCCACCTGGGCAACGCCACCGACGGACCCCGGCTCGGCTTCTCCGGCCCGGGAGGCGGCGGCCAGGGGGCGCCCGCCGACATGTACGGCGCACAGCCCGGCCCCGACCAGTACGCGGGCCAGGCGCAGCAGCCCCAGGCCCCGCAGCCCCAGGCACCGCACCAGCAGCAGGCACCGCACCAGCAGCAGGCACCGCACCAGCAGCAGGCACCGGGCGGACCCGGCTGGAACCAGCCGCCGCAGCAGCCGCACGCGCAGCAGCCCGGATGGCAGCAGGCGCCGCACATGCAGCAGCAGGCGCCGCCGCAGCAGGCGCAGCAGGTACCCCCGCAGCAGTACGCCCAGCAGGTGCCCCCGCAGCAGTACGCGCAGCAGCCGCCTCCGCAGCAGCACGTGCCCGCACAGGGCGGCCCCGGTATGGGCGCCCCCGGTATGGGCGTACCGCCGCAGGGCGCTCCCGGCGCGGCGGGCGACCGCAGCCCGACGACGTTCCACCAGCTCTCGCTCGGCCGCATCATGCGCATCGGCCGTGCCCTGGAGAACGAACTGGTCGTCTCCGACCTCCAGGTCTCACGTCACCACGCGGAATTCCAGTCCTCGCCCGACGGGCGCTGCGAGATCCGCGACCTCGGCAGCCACAACGGCACCTACGTCAACGGCCAGCCGCTGCCCAAGTCCGGCTCGGCCATCATCACGGCGCAGGACATCGTCGGCGTGGGCCACTCCACCTTCAAGCTGGTGGGCGACCGCCTCGAAGAGTTCATCGACACCGGAGAGGTCTCCTTCTCGGCCCGCCACCTCACGGTGAAGGTCGACGGCGGAAAGGTGATCCTGAACAACGTCACCTTCGGCGTCCCCGAGAAGTCACTGATCGGCGTGATCGGCCCCTCGGGCTCCGGCAAGTCCACGCTGCTGCGCGCCCTCACCGGGTACCGCCCTGCCGACACCGGCGAGGTCCTCTACGACAACAGGGACCTCTACAAGCAGTTCGCCGAGCTGCGCCAGCGCATCGGCCTCGTGCCGCAGGACGACATCCTGCACAAGGAGCTGAAGGTACGTAAGGCGCTGCGCTACGCCGCCAAGCTCCGCTTCCCCGGCGACGTCGCCGAGGCCGAGCGCAACGCGCGCGTCGAGGAGGTCCTCGCCGAGCTGAAGCTCGACATCCACGCCGACAAGCGCGTCACCTCCCTCTCCGGCGGTCAGCGCAAGCGCGTCTCCGTCGCACTCGAACTGCTCACCAAGCCCTCGCTGATCTTCCTGGACGAGCCCACCTCGGGCCTCGACCCGGGCATGGACCGCGATGTGATGCAGCTGCTGCGCGGCATGGCCGACGACGGCCGTACGGTCCTCGTCGTCACGCACTCGGTCGCCGAACTCGGCCTGTGCGACAAGCTGTTGGTGATGGCGCCCGGCGGCGGCGTCGCCTACTTCGGCCCGCCGGAGGAAGCCCTCAACTTCTTCGGTTACGACTCCTGGGCCGATGTCTTCTCCGCCTTCGAGAACTACCGCGACTACGACTGGATGGGCCGCTGGCAGGGCTCGCAGCACTACCAGATGTACGCGGCGTCCATCGACCAGGCGGAGAGCGCGCAGCAGGACCCGTACGCGCTCCAGCAGCAGCCGGCGCAGTCGCCGCAGCCCAGGAAGCTCCGGAAACCCCAGAGCTGGGGGTCCCAGTTGTGGACCCTCATCAGACGCTATGTCTCGGTGATATCCGCCGACCGCTCCTTCCTGGTGCTCTCGTTCCTCACCCCGCTGATCCTGGGCGCCATCAGCCTGTTGATGCCGTCCGACTTCGGACTGACTGCGCCGCCGGGCAAGACGAACGGCGACGCGGGACCCATCCTGCTGATCCTCGCCATCGGCGCCTGTTTCTCGGGTGCGGCCAACTCCGTACGTGAGTTGATCAAGGAGCGCGTCATCTACGAACGGGAACGGGCCACCGGCCTTTCCCGTTCCGCCTACCTGATGTCCAAGGTGATCGTCCTCGGCGTCGTCGCCGCCATCCAGGGCGCGCTGATGTGCCTGGTCGGCTTCTTCCCGCGCGACCTTCCCGAGGAGGGCCTGCTCGCCTCCAACCCGGCGATCGAGATGGCGCTCGTCATGATCGCGCTCGGCGGCACCTCGATGATGTTCGGGCTCATCATCTCCTCGCTGGTCAAGACCTCCGAGAAGACGATGATCCTGCTCGTCCTCTTCGCCGTCGTCCAAGTGGTGTTCACCGGCGTCCTGTTCAAGCTGTTCGACAGCCCCGGCGTCGAGCAGTTCGCATGGCTGATGCCGTCCAGGTGGGCCATCGCCGGACTCGGCAGCACCATCGAACTGGGCAGGCTGATGCCGCAGGACAAGACGAACCCGACCAACACCGACCCCCTGTGGGACCACTCGCTGGACCAGTGGGTGATGAACGTCGGCATCCTGGTGGTCATGGGCATCCTGTGCGGCTTCGTGATCATCCGTCTCCTGCGCCGCCATGAGCCGGAGATCATGCGCGAGTAGCGCTCACGGCGGTCTCACGGTCCGCGCGTCACTCCCAGCCGTAACGGACGACGGGCGAACGGCCGGCGGACGACGGCCGGAAGGAACGGACGAGAGGGCGGCTCCCCTCACAGCAGGGGAGCCGCCCTCTCGCGTTTCGCGTCCGGATCAGTACGCGTTGTGCGACTGCCAGAAGGACCACGCGCCGCACGGGCTGCCGTAGGTCTCGTTCATGTAGCTCAGGCCCCACTTGATCTGGGTGGCCGGGTTGCTGCGCCAGTCGGAGCCGGCCGAGGCCATCTTCGACCCCGGCAGCGCCTGCACCAGCCCGTAGGCGCCGCTGCTCGGGTTCTGCGCGATCACATTCCACCCGCTCTCACGCTCGACGATCTGCGAGAAGCACTGGAACTGCGCCCCGTCACCCACGATCTGCCGCGCGATCTCCTGCGGCGAGCCCGACGGAGCAGAGGCCGGCTTGCGTTCGGCTGAACGGCTCGCCGCCTCCTTGTGGTCCGCCCGCTTCTTCGCCGCGGCCTTCGCTGCCCGTTCCGCCTCGGCGGCCTTCGCCCGGCGAGCCTCCTCGGCCTGCGCGCGCTCGCGCTTCTCCTTCGCCGCGGCGCGCTTCTTCGCCTCGGCCCTGGCCTCGGCCTTCGCCCGCGCGTCCGCGTGCGAGGACTGCTGCGAGACGCTCTCCCGCTGCTCGCCCACGCTGTGCTCGGCTGCCTGCCACGCGACCGGCTTCACCTCTGCTTCCCCTCCGGCCACCCGTGCCGTGCTCCCGTCCGCACCGTCCTGCCCGGCGCCCAGCCCGAACGCCAGCGCACCCACCCCCACAGCTGCGACACCCGTCGCGGCGGAGACCTTCTGAAGCCGGGTGAAGCGGCGGGGCGCCTTGTGCTGCGGCGCTTGACCAGGTGCGGACATACGGTGTCGACCTCTTTCTGTTCGCGAACCGTGGCGCTGCGTCGCTCCACGGCGAGCGACATTCTTAGGGGGCGGCGATTTGCTCCGCAAAGGGCCGCAGCGCCGCCGCGTACTACCGCGCCTCGTGGCGACCCCCGCTCTCCGCCCCTCCCGCCCTCCGGCGCGGCCCCCGGCCTCCACTAAGCGGCCCCGTACACCCCGGCAGCCCTGTGTCAGCCCTCACAGCCCCGCACCCCACACGGCCCTCTCCCACGGCCCTTGGCACGGCTCCCTTCCACGGCCCTCCCCCCGGCCCGCCCGCGAGGTCTCGGTCCACAGGACTAGGACCACCGCCCCGTGTCCCACCAGCGCTTGTCCGATTTCCGGCTCCGTGGCCGCGGGTACCGTGAGCGCATGGTCCCCCGTTCAGGACTCGCCGCCGTGAGCGCAGCGCTGCTCGCCATGAACAGACAGCTCGACGTGCGCGACGTCCTCCAGACGATCGTCGCCTCGGCCCGCGAACTCCTCGGCGCCGAGTACGCGGCCCTGGGCGTCCCCGACGACCACGGCGGCTTCGCCCAGTTCGTCGTCGCCGGCGTGAGCGAGGAGCGCTGGAAGGCCATCGGCCCCCTGCCCCGCCAGCACGGCATCCTCGCCGCGATGCTGCACGACGCCACCCCGCAGCGCCTCGCCGACGTACGCAAGGACCCCCGCTTCGGAGGCTGGCCCGCCGCACATCCCCGCATGTCCGACTTCCTCGGCATGCCCATCGCCGACGGCGAAGAGGTGCTCGGCGCCCTCTTCCTGGCCAACAAGCGCTGCACCCAGGACGAACGCCCCGCACCCGCTTCCGCAGGCAAGGAGTGCGCCTTCACCGAGGACGACGAGGAACTCCTGCGCCTGCTCGCCCAGCACGCCGCCATCGCCCTCACCAACGCGCGCCTCTACGAGCGCAGCCGCGAGCTGACCATCGCGGGCGAACGCGCCCGTATCGGCCACGAGCTGCACGACGCCGTGGCCCAGAAGCTCTTCTCCCTCCGCCTGACGGCGCAGGCAGCGACCGCGCTCGTCGACCGCGACCCCACCCGTGCCAAGGCCGAGCTGCAGGAGGTCGCCCGCCTCTCGGCCGAGGCCGTCGACGAACTGCGCGCAGCCGTCGTCGAGATGCGCCCCGCCGCGCTGGACGAGGACGGCCTCGTCGCCACCCTCCGCACCCAGGCCCAGGTGCTCGACCGCGCGCACACCGCCTCCGTCACCTTCAGCTGCGAAGGCGTACGCGCCCTGCCGGCGGCCCAGGAGGAAGCGTTGCTCCGCGTCGCACAAGAAGCGCTGCACAACGCACTGCGGCACGCTGAGGCCGGCCACGTACGCGTCGTCCTGCGCCGCAGCGCACGCGACGGGCAGGGCGCCGTGCTCACCGTCACCGACGACGGAACGGGCTTCGACCCGGGCGCCGTACGCAGCGCGGGGCGGCACCTCGGCCTCGTCTCCATGCGGGACAGGGCCAACGGCGTCGGCGGCAAGCTGACCGTCCAGTCGGAGCCCGGCAAGGGCACCGTTGTCGAAATGGAGGTGCCCGGTGGCTGACCCGATCCGTGTGCTGCTCGTCGACGACCACCAGGTCGTCCGCCGGGGACTGCGCACATTCCTTGAGGTGCAGGACGACATCGAAGTCGTCGGGGAGGCGTCCGACGGCGCCGAGGGAGTGGCACGCGCCGAGGAACTGCGGCCCGACGTCGTGCTGATGGACGTCAAGATGCCGGGCACCGACGGCATCGAGGCACTGCGCACGCTCCGCGAACGGGACAACCCCGCGCGCGTCCTGGTCGTCACCAGCTTCACCGAACAGCGCACCGTCGTACCGGCCCTGCGAGCGGGCGCGGCCGGATACGTCTACAAGGACGTCGACCCCGACGCCCTCGCAGGCGCCATCCGCTCCGTCCACGCCGGCCACGTGCTGCTCCAGCCCGAGGTCGCCGGGGCGCTCCTGTCCGACGACCAGTCGGGCGGCGGCTCGGGACGCGGCCCCTCGCTGACCGAGCGCGAGCGCGAGGTGCTCGGCCTGATAGCGGACGGCCGCTCCAACCGCGAGATCGCCAGGGCCCTCGTGCTCTCCGAGAAGACCGTCAAGACCCATGTCTCGAACATCCTCATGAAGCTCGATCTCTCGGACCGCACCCAGGCCGCGCTGTGGGCGGTCAGACACGGCGTAACGGGCTGATCCGGACCGGGTTCCGCGGTCGCGGAACGTTCCCTTCCGCGAGGTGATTCATACCGTCGTGTGGTCGTCATCTTTACGGCGCATCTTCAATGACGATGACCCGTTCTCCATGGCACCGCGGCCGTTCGCCGCGGTGTTCGCAAGGAGGGTCAACACAGTGAAGAACCTGAAGAAGGCCGCGGCCGTGACGATGGCGGCCGGTGGCGTGCTCGTCGCCGGAGCAGGCGTCGCCTCGGCGCACGACGGCGCGGGGGCGCAGGGTACGGCGACGAAATCGCCGGGTGTGCTCTCGGGCAACCTCGTCCAGGCCCCCGTCCACGTTCCGGTCAACGCCACCGGCAACACCATCAACGTCGTCGGCGTCCTCAACCCGGCCTTCGGGAACCACAGCCACAACCACTGAGCGACCCGGCCGGACGAGGGACCGCGAGCCGGTACGGATTCCGGTCCGTTTCCTCCGTCATCCGGCCCAGACGTCGCTCAACACACGACCCCGCAGCTCGGGTTCGCGAGACCCCACAGGGAGAACACCCCATGAACACTGCACAGAAGGCCGCCCTGGTCACCGCAGCCGCCGGTGTCGCGGCCTGTGCCTCCGCCGGTTCCGCCTTCGCCGACGGTGGCGTCGCCGCCCACGGCGCGGCGACCAAGTCGCCCGGCGTCGTCTCAGGCAACACCGCCCAGGTGCCGGTGCACGTCCCCGTGAACTTCTCGGGCAACACCATCAACGTCGTCGGCGTCCTGAACCCCGCCTTCGGGAACAAGGCCGTGAACCACTGAGTTCAGGCCCGGCAGCCGGACAACGGACCCGCGGACCACACGGTCCGCGGGTCCCGCTGCTTCCCGGCGGCCGGGCCCCAGGAGGCCCGGCCCTCTCGCTAACCCAGGGAAGCGCCGCCCTCCCGCCGCCGCTCCAACTCCTCCGCGTACGCGTTGTACGCCGCCACCTGCGCCCGCCGCGCCGTACGCTCCACAGGCCGCAGCGCCTCCGCACGCGCCAGCATCTCCGACGCGCTCACGGCACCCCCGTGCGCACGCCCGTCGCCCCGGTCGTCCTGCGCGATCGAGACCAGGGCCGCCACCCGCTGCGCCAGCTCCAGCACCCGCACGGCACGCGGTGGATAGCCCGGCGCCAGCAGTCTGCGCCCCGCCTCCATCCGTGCCTTGTACGCCTCCAGCGCCGCGTCGGCGACAGGCCCCGAGCCCGCGACGTCCAGCCGCGTCAGCACCTCCGTCGCCTCCCGCATCGCCTCGGCCAGCTCCCGCTCGGCCTCACCCAGCGAGGGCACATCGGCCGGCGGTGCCTCCCGCACCGGCAGGCACTCCCACAACACCTCCGTGTGCACGTCCTCGGGGTCGGCCTCGCCGCCGGGCGGCCCCGACTCCCGTACCACCGGCACCAGACCGAGCGCGGCCCCGTGCACCAGCACGGCCTCTCCCGCGTCCACGGCGCGCACGTTGAACTCCGGGGGACCGCTCAGCCCCAGCGGGTGCCCGGCGACCGGGAGCGCGACCCGCAGGCTCCTGGCTCCCCGCGTCCGCAGCCGCCCCAGGGCCAGGGTCAGACCCTCGGGGTCCTCCCCGGAGCCGGGCGCCACGACCCGGTGCCTGGAGTCCTCCCCAGTGATCCGTTCGGCCGCCTCATCAGGTGAGACGAGCCCTGCGAGCAACGCGTTTCCCCAGGCGGCCAACCGGCCTGAGCGAGGTTCCATGAGCATGAACCAAGCCTAGAGAACGAGCTTCGTACCCGGTGGCGTAGGTTTTCCCTGGGGAATGTGCCCACAGGCACAGACAACGCGACTGCAATAGGAGACAACGCGCTCATGAGCGAAGTACTGGAGCTGGTGGACGTATCCGTGGTCCGCGACGGACGTGCTCTGGTGGACGATGTCTCCTGGTCGGTCAAGGAGGGTGAGCGCTGGGTCATCCTCGGCCCCAACGGTGCGGGCAAGACCACCCTGCTCAACATGGCCTCCAGCTACCTCTTCCCGACCTCCGGCACCGCGACGATCCTCGGCGAACGGCTCGGCGCCGTCGACGTCTTCGAACTGCGGCCCCGCGTCGGCATGGCCAGCGTCGCCATGGCGGACAAGCTCCCCCGCCGGCAGACCGTACTGGAGACCGTGCTCACCGCCGCCTACGGCATGACGGCGCACTGGCAGGAGAGCTACGAGAAGGTGGACGAGCAGCGCGCGCTCGCCTTCCTCGACCGCCTCGGCATGTCCGACTACCTCGACAGGAAGTTCGGCACGCTCTCCGAGGGCGAGCGCAAGCGCACCATGATCGCCCGCGCGATGATGACCGATCCCGAGCTGCTGCTGCTCGACGAGCCGGCGGCGGGGCTGGACCTCGGCGGGCGCGAGGACCTCGTACGCCGCCTCGGACGGCTCGCGCGTGACTCGTACGCTCCCTCGATGCTGATGGTCACCCACCATGTCGAGGAGATCGCACCCGGTTTCACGCACGTGCTCATGTTGCGGCAGGGACGCGTGCTCGCTGCCGGGCCGATCGAGACCGAGCTGACCTCCCGCAATCTGTCCCTGTGCTTCGGGCTTCCGCTGGTCGTGGAGGAGAACGCCGGCCGCTGGACGGCACAGGGCCTGCCGTTGAGCTGATCGCGCGCCTACCATGGGCGTGTGGATGCATGGGTCTGGTGGCTGGTAGCCGCCGCAGCGCTGGGAATCCCGCTTGTCGTCACTGCCATGCCCGAGTTCGGCATGCTGGCGGTGGGCGGCGTCGCGGCTGCCATCGCCGCCGGGCTCGGTGGAGGACCGGTGACGCAAGTCGTCGTCTTCGCGATCGTCTCCACCGCACTGATCCTGGTCGTCCGGCCCGTGGCACGCCGTATGCGTACCGAACGGCCCGAGATGGCCAGCGGAGTTGACGCACTCAAGGGCCGTCAGGCCCTCGTGCTGGAGAAGGTGGACGGCCAGGGGGGCCGGATCAAGCTGGCGGGCGAGGTGTGGTCCGCACGCTCGCTGGATTCGGGCGAAAGCTATGAGCCGGGCAGCCAGGTCGATGTTGTGGAGATCGACGGAGCCACTGCCGTCGTGATGTGATGGGCTGTGAGCAACCGCACGAGCAGCAGTTCTTGACGCAACGACTTCTGAAAACAGCGCAGTTAAAACAGTGCAGGGGGCATGGCGATGGACGCCATCATCATCGTCCTGATCATCCTGGTGGTGCTTGTCTTCATCGCACTCATCAAGACGATCCAGGTCATCCCGCAGGCGAGTGCCGCGATCGTCGAGCGATTCGGACGCTATACGCGCACGCTCAACGCCGGCCTGAACATCGTCGTCCCGTTCATCGACACGGTGCGCAACCGCGTCGACCTGCGTGAACAGGTCGTCCCCTTCCCCCCGCAGCCGGTGATCACCCAGGACAACCTGGTCGTGAACATCGACACCGTCATCTACTACCAGGTGACCGACGCCCGTGCGGCGACCTATGAGGTCGCCAGTTACATCCAGGCGATCGAACAGCTCACCGTCACCACGCTCCGCAACATCATCGGCGGCATGGACCTGGAGCGGACCCTGACCTCCCGCGAGGAGATCAACGCCGCGCTCCGCGGAGTCCTCGACGAGGCCACCGGCAAGTGGGGCATCCGCGTCAACCGCGTCGAGCTGAAGGCCATCGAGCCGCCCACCTCCATCCAGGACTCGATGGAGAAGCAGATGCGCGCCGACCGCGACAAGCGCGCCGCGATCCTCCAGGCCGAAGGTGTACGCCAGTCGCAGATCCTCACCGCCGAGGGTGAGAAGCAGTCCGCCATCCTCAGGGCCGAAGGTGAGTCGCGCTCCGCAGCGCTGCGCGCCGAAGGTGAGGCCCAGGCGATCCGTACGGTCTTCGAGTCCATCCACGCAGGTGACCCGGACCAGAAGCTGCTGTCCTACCAGTACCTCCAGATGCTGCCGAAGATCGCCGAGGGCGACGCCAACAAGCTCTGGATCATCCCCAGCGAGATCGGCGACGCCTTCAAGGGCCTCGGCGGCGCGCTCGACAACTTCCGCCCCGACAGCGGCGGCAGCGGTGGCGGCGGCGGCCGGGGTGGCGGTAGCAGCAGGGGCGGCGGCGCCGGGACTCCCAGCGTCCCCGGCATCAGCAAGCCCCCGCGCGAGCAGCCCCCGCTCGACACCTGACACCGGCGCCCGCTCGCACACAGGTCCCACAGAGCGGACGCACCCGCGCACGAACCCCGCCCCTCGGGCATGATCGGTGCCACTGACACCGAGCGCCCGAGGGGTTTCGCGTGACCGTATGGGAGGCACTGGCCGTTTTCGCCGCTGGTATCGGCGCCGGCGGCATCAACACCGTCGTCGGTTCGGGAACCCTGATCACCTTCCCCGTGCTCCTGGCGACCGGCCTCCCGCCCGTCACGGCCAACGTCTCCAACTCCCTTGGCATCGTGCCCGGTTCGGTCAGCGGCGCCATCGGCTACCGCAGAGAACTCAGGGGCCAGGGCCGCCGTGTCCTCCGCCTCGGCGCGGCGGCCTTCCTGGGCGCGCTCGCCGGAGCGATCCTGCTCATCACCCTGCCGTCCAGCGCCTTCGACATGATCGTCCCGCTGCTGATCGCCCTCGCGCTGGTCCTCGTCATCCTCCAGCCGTACCTCTCCCGCGCCGTCCAGCGCCGCCGCGAGCGCAACGGGAGCACGGCCCACCCCCACGGGGGCCTGCCCCTCCAGGGCGGCATGCTGGTCGCCAGCGTCTACGGCGGCTACTTCGGCGCCGCACAGGGCGTCATCTACCTGGCCCTCATGGGGCTCCTCATCCACGACGACCTGCAGCGCATCAACGCCGTCAAGAACGTCCTCGGCGCCGTCGTCAACGGCACGGCGGCCGTCTTCTTCCTCTTCGTCGCCGAGTTCGACTGGACGGCGGTCCTGCTGATCGCCGTCGGATCAGCGCTCGGGGGCCAGCTCGGCGCCCGTGTCGGACGCAAGCTGGCCCCCGGAGTACTGCGAGCCGTGATCGTTGTCGTCGGAGCCGCCGCGATCGTCCAGCTGCTCCTGCGCTGACGCCGCCCGCTCCCGTCCAGGTCCGGTGACGGCCGGTCAGGCCGAGGCCGGCATCGGTAGCCACTCGGGCAGCGACTCGCCGTCCCTCATCCCCAGCGCCAGCACCAGCGCGTCACCGGGAGTCGGCTCGAACGGCTTGGAGAGCAGCCGCATGCCCGCCTGTACGGGCGTACGGTCGGCCTTCCTGTGATTGTCGGCCGAGCAGGCAGCCACCGTGTTCAGCCAGGTGTCCTCGCCGCCGCGCGACCGGGGAACGATGTGGTCAACCGTGGTCGCCCGGCGCCCGCAGTACGCGCACCGGTGCCGGTCCCTGATCAGGACGCCGCGTCGCGACCACGGCGCCCGTTGTCGGAACGGCACCCTGACGTACCTGCACAGCCTGATCACCTGCGGCACCGGAAGCTCCACGTTCGCCGCGCGCACCCGCAGACCCGGGTGCGACTGTTCCACGACGGCCTTCTCCCGCAGCACGAGGACGACCGCACGCCGCAGCGACACCGTCGACAGCGGCTCGAAGCTCGCGTTCAGGACCAGGGTGTCCCGCATCCCCACCACCTCCCGGATCGCCCGCACGCGCCCGCGCCCGGGGTGGCACCAACTGTGCCCCTGTCCCCCCAGGCCGACAACGCAATTTCCCTACGCTGTACAGGAGGACACGGCTCCCCGAACAGAACCACTCATCAAGTGGAACACGTGGCGGCAAAGCATCGACAGGAAGCGCTGAGAGAGGAGCGCTGAGAAGGGAGCACCGAGAGGGAATCGCTGAAGGTGGAGCGCCGAGAGAGGAGCGCTGAGGGTGAAGAAGGGCAGCCGACGCGGTCATCCAGCCCCCGGCCGGACTCCGGCGGGCGGCAGACACCAGGTGTCAGCGCGCCCCCGCCGCGGTGATGTGCCGCGTCGCGGTATCGACTGCCCGTGGAACACAGTGCGCCGCGCACAGGGCGCGGCGCAACGGAAATACTGTGACTCAGCCCTCGGCCGGGATCCCGTACTCGCCGATGAGCGCCCCACGCCCGACGGTCTTGAAGCGCAGGTTGAATCCCACGACGGCCGGCGAGGCGTCCGCGTCGGCCCCGAGCTTCTCCTCACCCACCGCGTACACCGTGAACACGTAGCGGTGCGGACCGTCTCCCGGCGGCGGCGCCGCGCCACCGAAGTCCCGCGTCCCGAAGTCGTTCCGTACATGTACGGCCCCGGCGGGCAGACCCTTCATGTCCCCGGTACCCGCACCCGTGGGCAGCTCGGTCACCGAGACCGGGATGTCGAAGACGGACCAGTGCCAGAAACCGCTGCCCGTAGGAGCGTCGGGGTCGAAGCAGGTCACCGCGAAGCTCTTCGTCTCCGGGGGGTAGCCCTCCCAGCGCAGATGCGGTGAGGTGTTGCCTTCCGCGTACACCTGTGCGGAACCCAGATGGCCGCCGTCCGCCAGGTCGTCGCTCGTCACGCGAATCGACGGCACCGGGGGGTGGAAGTCATGGGGGAGCGGGCGCCGTTGCTGGTCCGTCACGTCGGATCCTCCTCGTCACGCGAATCGCCTGAAACGGCCAGCCTAACGATCCCGACTGCCTGTCTTTGTCACCATGGCGGGTGCGACGGCACACGCAGTACAGCCCAGCCCCATGCCCGCGACCCGTTCGCCCCTGACCACGACGAGACTCCGAAGCGGTGGTGCGACCATGACCAGCCCCGTGGAACTGCCCGAACTGCCCCAGGAAGACCTTCCTGGACTCTTCGACGGCTCGGTGCCCCCCGGCGTCTACCGCCTTCCCTCCGTGGGGCCCGACGCCCTGATGCAGGCGGAAGCCGCCGGCTGGGTCGACGCGGTGGTGGATCTGGCGGGGGCCACCAACAAGGCCGAGTTCATGGAGCGTTGTGCGGCGGGGCTCGAACTCCCCGACTACTTCGGCCGCAACTGGGACGCCCTCGCCGACCTCCTCACCGATCTCTCCTGGTGGGGCGAGACCCGCGGCTACCTCTTCCTCGCCACGAGCTGGTCGAGCTTCGAGGAGACCGATCCGAAGGACGCCGCCGCGGCGGCTGAGGTCTTCACCGCCGCGGTCGGCTTCTGGGCCGTGCGAGAGACCCCGCTCACGGTCCTCCTCGGCTGAGCGTCCTCAGAACCAGTTGCGCTTCCCGCCCACCTCGGACAGCCACTGATTGATGTACGCCGTCCAGTCCGTCTGCTGGAAGCTGTCGAACTCCACAGGGAAGGCGCGGAACGAATCGCTCCCCTCCGTGAACAGCCCGGGCTTCTTGTCCATCTCCAGCACCACGTCCATCCCCCGCGAGTCCGCCACGAACGACAGCTCGACCTGGTTCAGCCCGCGGTACTGCTGCGGAGCGTGGAACTCGATCTCCTGGTAGAAGGGGAGCTGCTGCCGGGTGTTCCTGATGTGCCCCTTCTCCATGTCGGCCGACTTGAAGCGGAAGCCCAGTGCGCCGAAGGCATCGAGGATCGCCTGCTGTGCGGGCAGCGGATGGATGTCCACCGGGTCCAGGTCGGACGAGTCCACCGCGCGGGCGATGGCCAGCTCCGTCGTCATGCCGATGCTCATCCCCGCCAGCGACTGCCCCAGCACAGAAGTGATCGGCGTCTCCCACGGAACCTCAAGCCCGAACGGCACCACATGCGTGGCCCCCGCCTCCAGCTCGAAGGCCCCACCGAGCCGCTGCCTGCCGAACTCGATGTTCTGCTTCATCTCCCCGTCGCTGGTCTCCACCTCGACCCGCGCCTGCAGACCGACGGACACCGACTGGATCTGCTGCGCCACCGAGCCACCCTCGATACGCACCTCACCCTGGACAACACCGCCAGGAACCGCGTGCGGCTCGTGCAGCACGGTGTCGACCGAGGCACCCCCGACGCCGACGCTCGCGAACATCTTCTTGAACCCCATCAGATTCCTCCCCATCTGGGAACGCACAGCGTTCTTGTTACGCTCGGACGGCATGATCGCAGGCCGAGACCGTTCGCGGAGCCATGCCGACGGCCTTGAGCCGCTGCCACGCTCCTTCTTCGACCGTCCAGTTCTGGACGTAGCCCCCGACCTCGTCGGGCGCGTCCTGGTACGCACGACGCCGGAAGCCCGCATCCAGTTGCGCATCACCGAGGTGGAGGCGTACGCGGGAGAGGCAGACCCTGGCTCACATGCCTACCGAGGCAAGACCGCACGCAACGCGTCGATGTTCGGTCCCCCCGGCCACGCGTACGTCTACTTCATCTACGGCATGTGGTGGAGCCTGAACCTCGTCTGCGGTCCCGAGGGTTACGCGAGCGGAGTGCTGCTCCGCGCCGGCGAGATCACCGAGGGCGTGGAACTGGCGCGGGAACGCCGTCCCAAGGCCCGCAAGGACGCAGAACTGGCCAAGGGCCCGGCACGCCTCGCCACAGCCCTGGCAGTCGACCGGGAACTCAACGGCACCGACCTGTGCACCCACGACAGCAGCGCACCCCTCAGCGTTCTCGCAGGTGAGCCCGGTCACCCCGGAGTCATACAGAGCGGCCCCCGCACCGGCGTCGGCGGCGAAGGCGCCCACCAGCCCTGGCGCTTCTGGCTGACCGACGACCCCACCGTGAGTCCATACCGGCCACACCAGCCGAGGCGGCGCAGGACAGGACTTGACGCGGGTAAGGCCGCCACCTAACGTAGGTCGAGCCGCTTGAAACGGGACGGCTTGCTACGGCTCAGAGAGTCCGGCGATAACGCCCCCGAAGCGGACAATCACTACCTAAGACTTCCCCCTAACCGGGGTCGCTTTCGGCACGCCGAAATTCCCTTGCGAAAGCTCGATTTGGAGCCTGGCGGGGAAAACCTCTAAAGTAGTGAACACGCCGGAAGGCACCCCGCCGACAGGGGAAATCAGAATCGGAAACGACCCGGAAACGGACCGGAAAAGATCTGGTAGAGTCGGAGACACACCGAAAGGGCCCCGGTCCTTTCAAAACGGCCCGGAGGAAACCCGGAAGGGAATCCAAAGGAAGCGTCCGTTCTTTGAGAACTCAACAGCGTGCCAAAAGTCAACGCCAGATATGTTGATACCCCGACC
>NZ_JANCPR020000063.1 GCF_028657195.3 Streptomyces iconiensis | reverse complement strand
TCCCGCGCACCCGCGAGCATCGCCTTTCCCAGGCCAATAGGACTCGCTTGAGCCGTGTGCCGCGACGAGTGGCACGCACGGTTCTTAGGGGGGACCGCCGCAGCAATGCGGCGGTCCTACCCGACACGGGATGGAACGCCGCACTGCTCTCCTACCGTCTCGGCCAGGACAACGTTGTGACCGTCGAGGTGGACCCGGCTGTCGCGGCGGAGGGCAGGCGCCGCTTCGCCGGGATCGGCCTCGTCCCGCTGTCCGTCGTCGGCGACGGCGCGCAGGGGTACGCACGCCGGGCTCCGTACGACCGGATCATCGCCACATGCGGGATCGCGCGCGTGCCGTACACGTGGGTGGAGCAGGCCAGGGAGGGCGCCGTGATCGTGGCTCCGTGGGGGCCGCCCTACGGTGGGCAGGCGGTCGCGCGGCTCCGGGTCGGCGGGGACGGCGTCGCCACGGGCCCGTTCGTGGCCTCGTCGGCCTTCATGCGCCTGCGCGACCAGCGCGACCGGTTTCCGGTGACGCGTACGTTCCCTGGCGCGGCCCAGTGGCCGGGCGAGGGGACGCGGCGTACGACGACGCTCTCGCCCGACGACATGGGCGCTTGGCACCACATGTTCACGCTCGGTGTGCGGGTGCCCGACCTGTTCTGCCGCGTCGAGCGGGGCGAGGGAGGCCGGGAAGGCGGGGAGGGCGCCTATCGGCTATGGCTGTTGGAGATGTCCGGGCAGTCATGGGCGACGGCGGATTACGAGGACGGCCGCACCGAGTACGAGGTTGTCGAGTCCGGGCCGCGGCGGCTGTGGGCCGAAGCGGAGGCCGTCATGTCCTGGTGGCGCGAGCAGGGTGAACCAGGGTTCGAACGGTACGGGTTGACGGTCATGCCGCACGGGCGGGAGACGGTGTGGCTTGACCGCCCGGACAACCTGGTACCCGTTCGGGTGCCGTAGGGCGCCGGTCGGGGTCCTGGCCGGGGCATTGGGCGGGGCCTCAGCCGGTGGCGTTCCGCGCGTCGGGTACGTGGTGCGTCCCCGACAGGTCGAGGGAGAGGGCGATCGAGTGTTCGTTGAAGCCCAGTGCCCGGTACATGCCCTCGGCCTCGTCCGTCGCGTGCAGATCGACGCGGGTGACGCCGTGCTCGGCGAACCAGGCGAGCAGCGCCTCCGTCGTCGCGCGCGCGAAGCCCTTGCCCCGGTAGCGCGGATCGGTGCACACGTTGAAGACGAACCCGAACCGCCCCGCCGGATGACCGGGTGCAGGCAGCCGTTCCTCGACCCTGCCCACCGCGCACGCGGCGAGGTGCGGCGCCCCCGGCTCCCCACCGTCCACGACGAAGCCGCCCAGGAGCGTGCCCGCACCGGTAGCACCCCCGGTGCCGGCAGCACCGGCACCCCCGGCCGCGACGGCCTCCGCGAGCTGGCGTCGCGCCATTTCGGTCGCCTCCGCCTCCCACGGGCCCGGCTCGTCCCGCCCGTTCATGGCGGCGAACATGATTCTGCGCAGCCGTACGATCTCGGCCGCGTCCTCCGGCTCAGCACGTCGTATCGCGATCATGGAATGGACGCTAGCGCACGGCCGCGCTCAGCTCAGGCGCGGGATCTCGATGGCAGGACAGCGGTCCATCGTCATCTCCAGTCCGGCGCCGCGTGTCCTTTCGTACGCCGCCTCGTCGAGGACGCCGAGCTGGAACCAGACCGCCTTCGCGCCCACCGCGACCGCCTCGTCGGCGACCTGGCCGGCGAGGTCCGAGTTGAGGAACACGTCGACCACGTCGACGGGAAAGGGGATGTCGGCCAGCGAGGCGTACCCCTGTTCCCCGTGCACCGTCTCGGCCTTGGGATGGACGGGCACCACGCGCTTGCCGTAGCGCTGGAGCGTTTCGGCGACACCGTAGGCGGCACGGGAACGGTTGCCCGAGAGGCCGACAACGGCCCAGGTGTCGCCCAGCTCGGTGAGAATCCTGCGCACCGTCGCATCGTCGCCGTACATCGTCTGCCTCCTGGAGCCCATGGCATTCCTGCCGCGTGTGTCTGTCACAGGCAACGGCTCACACCGCCAGGTGATTCCCGCGCACGGGGCCATAGGCTGGCCGGATGCAGCAGGACCAGCGCGAACACGCAGAATCCGGCGGGCCCCCGCGGTACGTGACCGTGGCCGCCGAAGGGGTGCACGAGACCGAGATCAACCGCTCGCGCTTCCTGTGCGCGCTCGCGCCCGCCGCCACCGAGGCCGAGGCGCAGGAGTTCATCGCGCGCGTACGCAAGGAGCACCCGGGCGCGAACCACAACTGTTCCGCGTACGTCATCGGCGCCGACGCGGGAATCCAGAAGGCCAACGACGACGGCGAGCCGGGCGGCACGGCGGGCGTGCCCATGCTCCAGATGCTGCTGCGCCGCGACATCCGCTACGCCGTCGCCGTCGTCACCCGTTACTTCGGCGGCGTCAAGCTGGGCGCCGGTGGCCTCATCCGCGCGTACGGCGGCGCCGTCGGCGAGGCGCTCGACGCGCTCGGCACCGTCACCCGGCGCCGCTTCCGGCTGGTCACGGTCACCGTCGGCCACGAGCGCGCCGGCCGCCTGGAGAACGACCTGCGCGCCACGGGCCGCGAGGTGCGCGACGTCCACTACGGAGCCGAGGTCACCATCGAACTCGGCCTGCCCGAGACCGAACTGGCCACTTTCCGCGCCTGGCTCGCCGACGCGACAGCGGGCCAGGCACGGGTGGAGACGGGCGGCGAGGCATTCGGCACGGTGTGACCCGGAAAGCCCCCACTTTCAGGGTCGGTCGGATTCCGACGAGCACACGTGCCGATTACCCCTGTCGCAGTGGAAAGAAATCAGCAGGGCGCGTACACGGAACTGATCTTGTCGTTGAAGTTCGTCGGGAGGTTGATCGGCGGGCCGAACGCTCCGTAGCTTCCCAGCATGGTGACCCCTCCATTCCCGTTGTAGATGTTCAAGGTGCTACCCGCCCTGTTCCACAGGGAACTGGCTCGGTTGTTCATGCTGGAATCAAGGGTGTACACGCGGTTGCAACTGGGCACGACGTACATCGTTTGCCCTGGGCTGTTTGCGTTGCCGTCCTTGTTCTGGAACAGACATGCCTGTCCATGCAGGCAGTTGTCCCAGGCCGCAATGCGCGCTTCGGCGGTCTTCAACTGGACCGGTTTGATGACCCCCGCGGGTGCGCCCGCATTTCCTGCGGGCTCGGTACGCTCCTGTGCGGATGCGCTGCCCACCGCTGATGCGAACAGCAGAGCGGTGCTCGCCGCGACCAGTGCGATCTTTCGGTTCACGTTTTTGTGCCTTCCTCGTGGGAGATCCGTGGGAGATCTCGTGGGGATTTCTCTGGCACGCGGATCGTTCTCGCCTGATCCGCTGTGGAATGACCATAGGCCGATCGAAGAAATCCGAATGTGCTGGCCGTGCACGGTTCTTGACCAGGCGTGCACGAGCCGCGCCAGGATTCCGGAAGTGATTCCCGGGGACCGGCGCGTCACTTCGCGGTGAGCCGGCTCCGGGAGTGCGGCGGCTTTCGGACAGTCGCCGTTGCGCGGGTGTATCGGGCCCTGTAAGGGTGAGGGCCACAACGGATTCCTTCTTGGAGCGGAGGACGGCTCGGTGAGGAAGCGGCACGGCGGTGAAAAGATCCACGTGTCCGGACCGCACCGGTCCGCTCGGCACCGTTCCCACCCGCGGAGGTCCGCACCGTGAGTCCGGTCCTGGACACCGCGTCCTTACCCCCGGGGGACCGCGAGGAGCTGGTACGGCTGGCGGTGTGGGAGTCCGTCGTGAGAATCGACATCGCTCACCACCTGCCGTCGACCGACCTCTCGGTCCGCATCGGGTGGGAGACCGTCGGGCCCATCGGCATCTGTTCGGCGCGGGCGACCGCGCTGACCATCCAGCGCACACCGCGGCTGGCGCGGGAGGACGAGGAGCCGGCCGTCTTCCTCGGCCTGCAGCTGAGGGGCGCCAGTCTGGTGGTGCAGAACGACCGCCAGGCGCTGCTGAGACCGGGGGACTTCGCCCTCTACGACACGCGGACCCCCTACACGCTTGTCTTCGAAGAGGGCGTCGATCAGCACTTCCTCCGCTTTCCCCGCTCGGCGCTCGCGCTTCCCGAACGGTCCCTGCGCGACATCACGGCCGTCACCCTCGGCACCGACAACCCGGTCGCGCGCCTCGCCTCCACGTACTTCTCCCAACTGGCCGTCAGCGAGGACCTGCACGAGGGCCGGCACGCAGCGGCGGTCGCTGAGCCGAGCATCGAACTGCTCCGCGCCGTCGTGGCCTCCCAACTGCGGAACACCGATCTGGCCAGGGCGCCGCTGGAGGCGACGCACGGCCTGCGCGTCCTCGAATACATCCGGGCACACCTGGCCGAGCACGATCTGTCGGCCGCGCGGATAGCCGCCGCGCACGGGATCTCCGTCCGCCATCTGTACGTCGTCCTGGCACGCTCGGGTGTCAGCCTGGGGGACTGGATACGGACGCGCCGGCTGGCCGAGTGCCAACGGGAACTGGCCGACCCGGCGGGCCGGCACCGGACGGTTGCGGCTGTTGGCCGTGGCTGGGGCTTCGCGGACGCCGCGCACTTCAGCCGGGTGTTCAAGCAGGCATACGGCCTCTCCCCCCGAGCCTGGCGCGACCAGAACCGTCCAGATCCCAGCACCTGAACCGGTACACACGCGGCACATGTCACGGCCCGAGACCTTCCGAGCAGACCCACCACGGCGCCCTTCCGCCGGGGTGTGCGGGCGAGCACCCCCTCATGCCGGGCACCTCCTCTGGTGCTTCCTTTTCCTCCCGGGGCATGGGTTGCCGCACGTGCTGTCAGTGGCGGGCCTTAAGGTCGTTGACCATGCGCCTGCTGCACACCTCGGACTGGCACCTGGGCCGGAGTTTCCACCGCGTGAGCCTCCTCGAAGCCCAGCGCGCCTTCCTCGACCACCTCGTCACCACCGTCGAGGAGCGGGCGGTGGACGCGGTGCTCGTCGCGGGGGACATCTACGACCGCGCGGTGCCCTCCCTCGCCGCCGTCGAACTGTTCGACGGCGCGCTCCACCGGCTCGCCGACCTGTCCGTACCCACCGTCATGATCTCCGGGAACCACGACTCGGCACGCAGGCTCGGCGTCGGCTCGGGCCTCATGGGCAGAGCCGGAGTCCACCTGCGCACCGATCCCCGCACGTGCGGCACGCCCGTGCTGCTGTCCGACGGCGCCGGCGAGGTGGCCTTCTACGGGCTGCCCTATCTGGAGCCGTCCCTGGTCCGCAGGGCCCTCGAAGCCGAGCGGGGCAGCCACACCGCCGTGCTCACCGCCGCCATGGCCCGGGTACGCGAAGACCTCGCCGCGCGCCCCGCGGGCACCCGCTCGGTGGTACTGGCGCACGCCTTCGTCACGGGGGCCGAAGTCTCCGACAGCGAACGGGACATCACGGTGGGCGGTGTCGGCTCCGTGCCGGCCTCGGTGTTCGACGGGGTGGACTACGCGGCACTCGGCCACCTGCACAACTGCCAGCGGATCACCGAACGTGTCCGCTACTCCGGCTCCCCGCTCGCCTACTCCTTCTCCGAGACGGGGCACCCCAAGTCCATGTGGCTGGTCGACCTCGCCGCCGACGGCGGCCTGGAGACCGAGCGGATCGAGTGCCCCGTGCCACGCCCGCTCGCGCGGCTGCGGGGCACGCTCGAAGAGCTGCTGGACGACCCCGCGCACGAGCCGCACACCGGCTCCTGGATCGAGGCCACGCTCACCGACGCGGCCCGTCCGCACGACCCCATGGCCCGGCTGGAGAAACGCTTCCCGCACACCGTCAGCCTCGTCTTCGACCCCCAGCGCGAGGACACCGAGGCCGGCGTCTCCTACGCGAAGCGGCTGCGGGACCGCACCGACAGGCAGATCGCCGAGGACTTCGTCGGGCACGTACGCCCCGGCCGCCAAGCGGCGCCGGAGGAACGGGAGATGCTCGGACGCGCGCTGGACGCCGTGCGTGTGAGCGAGGCGGCCGACGAGACCCGCGAGGTGGCCAGGTGAGGCTGCACCGGCTCACGCTCACGGCCTTCGGCCCGTTCGGCGGCACGCACCACGTCGACTTCGACGCGCTGTCCGCCGCCGGGCTCTTCCTCCTGCGCGGCCCGACCGGCGCCGGCAAGACCTCCGTGCTCGACGCGGTCTGCTACGCGCTCTACGGGGGCGTGCCCGGCGCCCGCCAGCAGCCGGGCGGCACGCTGCGCAGCGACCACGCCGAGTCGCACATCCGTACCAGCGTCACGCTCGATCTCACCGTCGCCGGCCGCAGGCTGGAGATCACCCGCGCTCCCGAACAGCTCCGCCCCAAGGCGCGCGGCACCGGGCTCACCCGCGAGCGCGCGCACTGCGAGCTGCGCGAATGGGACCAGCAGAGCGCGGCGTGGCAGCCGCTCAGCCGCTCCCACCAGGAGATCGGCGAGGAGATCGGCCAGGCGCTCGGCATGAGCCGCGACCAGTTCTGCCAGGTGGTGCTGCTGCCCCAGGGCGACTTCGCGCGCTTCCTGCGCTCCGGGGCCGAGGACCGCGCCAAACTCCTCGGACGGCTCTTCGACACCGGCAGGTTCGCGGCCGTGGAGGACGAGCTGACCCGCATGCGCAAGGAAGCGCAGCACGAAGTGGCGGTCGCCGACGAGCGGTTGCTCACCCTCGCGCACCGTATGCGGCAGGCGGCGGGGGAAGCGTCCGAGCTGGGCGAGGGACCCGGAGGGGCCAAGGAGGAGCTGCCCGCACAGCGCGGCCGGGGAGGCGGAGCGGCAGCGGCGCGAGCAGAGCGCGGGGGCGGCACGGAGCCCGCAGCCCGCGCGGGACGGGCCGCTTCCCGGGAGCCCGGCTCCGCGCGCCTCGCTCCGGGCGAGCCCGGCCTCGCCGACGCCGTGCTCGCCTGGGCCGCCCAGGCCCGGGTGTACGCGCGGGAGCGCCGCACCTACGCGGGGCTCGCCGCCCGTACGGCAGGTGAGCACCACGAGAAGGCCGCGCGGGAACTGGAGGACGTACGCGAACTCGCCCGCGCGCAGGAGCGGTTCGCGCGCGCCAGGCGCCGCGCCGAGGAGCTGGCCGAACGCGCTGGAGAGCGCGACCGCCTGCGGTGGCGGCTGGAGCGCGCGCACGCGGCCGAGGCCGTGGCCCCCGCGCTGGACCTGCGGCGCTCGGCACACGCCGAGCACACGAGTGCGTGCGAGGCCGAAGGGCGCGCACGCGCGATGCTGCCCGGCACCCTCACACAGGCCGGACCGGGGCGCCTGTCCGAGCTGGAGCGCGCGATGCGCCAGGAGCTGGGCGCGCTCCGGGCAGCCCGCGAGGAGGAACCCCGCGCCACCGCCATCGACCGTGAACTGCTCGCCCTGGACGCCGAGTCACGCGCCGACGAGGAGGCGTCCGACGAGGCGGGGGAGTGGCTGGCGGGCTGGGAGGACAGGCGGCGCACACTCCAGCGCACGGTCGAGGACGCACAGCAGGCCGCCACCGACGCCGAGCGGCTGGCCGGCGAACTGGCCCCCGCACGCGCGCGCCTGGACGCGGCACGCCGCCGTGAGCAGCTCGCCCATGAGGTCCGCGAGGCCGAGGAGCGGTGGCAGGAGGCCAGAAGCGAGGCCAACGAGGCGGACCGGCGCTGGCTCGACCTGCGCGAGCGCCGCCTGCGCGGCATCGCGGCCGAGCTGGCCGCGGGTCTCACCGCAGGAGAGCCGTGCGCGGTGTGCGGCTCGGCCGAGCACCCCGCACCCGCGCGCGCCGAGGCGGGGCACGTGGACCGCGCCGCCGAGGAGGAGGCGCTCGCCGCTTCCCAGCGAGCGGGAAAGGAAAGGGAGTCGGCCGAACGGGACCTCGCCGCACTGCGTGAGTCCCACACGGTGGCCGAGGACGCCTCCGGCGGCGAGAGCACCGACGCGCTCGCTGCGGCCGTCTCCACGCTCGAAGAGGCACACGCAGCGGCACACGCCCAGGCTGCCCGTACCCACGAGGCTCGCGAGGCGCTCGCCGGAGCCGAGCGCGAACACGCGGAGCGGCTCGCCCTGCGCCAGGAAGCCGACCGCCGCACAGCGGCGCGCACCTCGCACCGCGAAGCGCTCGTACGGGAACGCACCGCACTCACCGAGCGCCTGGACAGGGCGCGCGGCGAGGCCCCTTCCGTCGCGGCACGCGCCGCCGAACTGGAGCGCCGCGTCGGCTTCCTGGCCACGGCGGCCGAGACGGCCCAGGCGGCCGAGGCAGCGGCCACCCGCCTCAAGGACGCCGACGCGCGCCTCGCCGACGCCGCGTACCAGGCACGCTTCGACACCCCGGAGGAGGCCGTCGAGGCCGTACTGCCCGAGGACGAACAGCGGGCGCTGCGCGAACGGCTGGAGGGGTGGCAGGCCGAAGAAGCTGCCGTGGCAGCGGAGTTGGAGGACCCGGCGCTCGCCGCAGCAGCCGCGCTTCCTGCCGCCGAACCCGAGGACGCTGACCGCGAAAGGGAGGCAGCCGAACGCCGGCTGCGCGCTGCGAACTCGGCGCTCGACGCCGCGCGCTCCGCCACCGAGGCGCTGGACGCGCTCGGCCGCGAGGCCGTGGACCGCGCCCTGCGCCTCGCTCCGCTGCGGGCCCGCTACGAGGGAGTGGCCAGGCTGGCCGGGCTCACGGCGGGTACGTCGGCGGAGAACGAGCGCCGGATGCGCCTGGAGTCCTATGTGCTCGCCGCCCGGCTCGAACAGGTCGCAGCCGCCGCCTCGGCACGCCTCGCGCGGATGTCAGGAGGCCGCTACACGCTCGTGCACTCCGACGAACGCGCGGGTGGGCGCGGCAGATCGGGGCTCGGGCTGCACGTCGTGGACTCCTGGACGGGCGCCGAGCGGGACACCGCGACGCTCTCGGGGGGCGAGACGTTCTTCGCCTCCCTCGCGCTCGCGCTCGGCCTCGCCGACGTGGTGACCGACGAGGCGGGCGGTACCCGGCTGGAGACCCTGTTCATCGACGAGGGCTTCGGCAGCCTGGACGAACAGACGCTGGACGAGGTCCTGGACGTCCTCGACGGGCTGCGCGAGCGTGACCGCTGCGTCGGCATCGTCAGCCACGTCGCCGATCTGCGCCGACGGGTTCCCGCGCAGCTGGAGGTCACCAAGTCGCGCGCCGGCTCGGCGCTGCGCCATCACGACACCCCGGCCGACGACTGAAGGGCCCCGCCAGGACCGGGTGCGGCACGGCGCTTGCCGGAGTGGCAGGCGGGGCCTATCGTCCTGGTTCAAATTCAAAACTGAACCAGGAGGTCCCCCCATGCGACGAAGGGCACGACTCGCTGCCTTAGCCGCCGCGGCCGGCGCCGTCGTCGGCGTGCTCGGTGTTCCCGCGGTCACCGCGGGCACCGCGACCGCGGCGCAGGCGCCCGCACCTCCCGGCGCGCAGCAGTTCTACTGCGGCTACAACGACGCCAACTACCAGCCGTACTGGCTCAGTTGCAGCGGCCAGGACCGTGAGATCAAGGTCCGCGACAGCGTGCAGGGTGAACACACGCGCTGCGCGCCCGCGCGCAGGCTGACCAGGATCGGCGACAACGTCTACCAGACGACCCTGGCCTGGGAAACCGGCCGAAGCTGCCGCGCCTGACCGGCCCGGCCCGCCGACCGGCCGGCGGGCCGGGGTGCCCAGCGACGGCGCCGGGCACCCCGGTCCCCTTGCCGCGTACGGGGATTGCGGGTCACAGGCCCCGCGTACGGGGATCGCGGCTCGCAGTCACCGCGTACGGGTCCTGTGGGTCGCCGTCACCGCGTACGCGGAACGCGGGTCACAGCGCGGACAGTTCGGCCTCCAGGTCGTCCAGGCCCAGGGAGCCCAGCGACAGTGCCGCCATGTGCCATGCCTTCGCGTCGAACGCGTCGCCGTGTGCCTGCCGCGCGGCGGCCCGGCCCTTGAGCCAGGCGCGTTCGCCCAGCTTGTAGCCGATCGCCTGTCCCGGCATGCCCAGGTAGCGGACCAGTTCGCTCTCCACGAAGTCGGCCGGCCGCCCGCTGTGCAGCCCGAAGAACTGCTGCGCAAGCTCCGGCGTCCAGCGCTCGCCCGGGTGGAACGGCGAATCCGCGGGGATCTCCAGCTCCAGGTGCATCCCGATGTCGACGATCACCCGGACCGCGCGCATCATCTGCGCGTCCAGGTAGCCCAGCCGCCGCTCGGCCGTCGTCAGGAAGCCCAGCTCGTCCATCAGCCGCTCCGCGTACAGCGCCCAGCCCTCGGCGTTGGCGCTGACCATGCCCACCGTCGTCTGGTAGCGGGAGAGCTGGTCGGCGACGTACGTCCACTGCGCGAGCTGGAGATGGTGCCCCGGCACGCCCTCGTGGTACCACGTGCTCACCAGGTCGTAGACGGGGAAACGGGTCTCGCCCATGGTCGGCAGCCAGGTGCGTCCCGGGCGGGAGAAGTCCAGCGAAGGCTGCGTGTAGTACGGGGCAGCCGCGCTGCCGGGCGGAGCGATACGGGCCTCCACCTGCCTGACCTCATCGGCCAGTTCGAAGTGCGTGCCGTCCAGCTCCGCGATGGCCTGGTCCATCACGCCCTGGAGCCACTCGCGTACCGCCTCGACACCCTCGATGGCCTCGCCGTGCGTGTCCAGGTGGCGCAGCGCCTCCCAGGGCGTCTCCGCGCCGGGCAGGATCTTCTCCGCCTCGGTGCGCATCTCGGCCAGCAGCCGGTGGAACTCCGACCAGCCGTAAGCGTACGCCTCCTCCAGGTCCAGGTCCGTGCCGTTCCAGTAACGCGACCAGAGCGCGTAGCGCTCGCGGCCCACGGTCTCGGGGGCGCCGGCGATGCCCGGCGCGTACACGTCCCGCATCCAGTCACGCAGCCCGGCGATGGCGCGGGCCGCGTCGGCCGCCGCGCCCTCCAGCTCCCCGCGCAGCGCCTCGGGCCCCTGCGCGGTGAAGTCGGCGAACCAGCTGCGCCCGCTGCCGGGGCCGCCGCCCTCTGCGGTCTCGCCCAGCCACTCGGCGAACTGCTCAAGCACCGTGGAAACCTGGCGGGGACCGGCGAAGAGTCCCCTGGTCAGGCCCTCTTCGAGCGAGGCGCGGTACCCCTCCATGGCCACGGGCATGGCGCGCAGCCGCGAGGCGACGGCACGCCAGTCGTCCTCGGTCTCCGACGGCATCACGGACAGGATGCCGCGCGCCGAGTGCGCGGGGGAGCTGAGGTTGCTGACGGACCGCAGGCCCTCTTCTTCCTCGTGCACGGCCAGTTCGGCCGTCAGCCGCTCACGCAGCAGCCGCGCGCAGCGCCGCTCGGCCGCGCTGTCGCCTCCCGGACGCGTCTCGGCGGCCGTCAGCTCCTCCAGGGTGGTGCGGTTGAGCACCGCCAGCGCCTCCTGGCCGGCGGGGGAGTAGTCGGGCAGCTTGCCGTGGCTCTCGGGCACGCCGAGGTAGGTGCCGGTGATCGGGTCGAGTGCGACGAGCGCGTCGACATAGGTGTCGGCGACCTGGCGCGGGAGCGGCGCTGTGCTCGCCGTCTGTGCCGCGTTCGCTGCGTTCGCTGGATTCATTGCATCGGACATGGGCCCATCCTCGTACGGACCTGCCTCCCCCGTCAGCATCACTGCCGCTTGGCAGCTCTGCGCCGCCTGGCGGCATCACGCCGCCGGTCCGCCGGCCGGGGCCGTCGCGCCCGGCGGACCGGGGCCGGGATGGGGCACGGTGATACGGGGATACGGGGGCGCGGGGCACCCCGGCAGGGGTCAGGGTGAGGTGACCTCGACGGGGGCCAGCGAGGCCGTGACGACGAGCGTGCCCTCTTCCACCTGGTAGTCCAGCGGGAGGCCCAGGCCGCGCATCGCCGCGACCATGCCGGTGTTGGACGCCTGCGTGACCGCGTAGACGCTCTCGCAGCGCGCCTCGCGGGCCAGCGCCGTCAGCCTCCGCAGCAGCTCGCCGCCGAGACCGCGCTGCTGCCACGCGTCCTCCACCAGCAGCGCCGCCTCCGTCTCCTCGCCGTCCCACAGCAGATGGCCGAGCGCGACCAGCTTGCCCGAGGCCGTCTCCACGGCGAGGGTGCGCCCGAACCGGGGCGAGAGCAGGTGCCGCAGATAGCGGTCCGCGTCCCCCACGGGCCCGTGGTAACGCAGCGCGAGGCTCTCCTTGGAGCAGCGTGCGTGCATGGCGAGGGCCGCGTCCAGGTCTTCGACACCGGCCCGCCTGAGGGTCAGCGAGGGCCCTTCGGGCAGGGTCAGCGCGTCCTTGCCGCGCGGCGTCCGCTGCCCGAGCCGCGTGTCCAGTTCGACCAGGGCGCGGGCACGTGCGAACTCGGTCGGTGTGAAGGCCAGTTGGGGCCGCTCCACCACGATCTCACCTCCGGCGGGGTCAGGCAGCCGCAGTACGGTCCCCTCCAGTGTGCCCTCGGCCGGGGCCGTGCCCGGTACGGAACGGATGGCGCAGCGGCCGAGCAACCGCCGCAGCGCGAGCGGCAGTTCCGCCGTGTCCAGTGCCGTACGGGTGGCCAGGCCCAGCACCCGGGTCGGGGTGTCCACCAGGTCGTGCGCGTCGGCACGCTCCGTCCAGGTGTCGTAGCCGCCAGCCCCGGTCACCAGCAGCGCCAGGGAGCGCGGGTCCAGCGAAGCGGGAGCACGCAGCAGGAACTCGTCCACGGTCGCCTCGCCGAGCGGGTGGGTCTGCAGGGCCAGGATGTCCACCCGGCCGCCGGCCAGTGCGGTGCACAGCCGCGCGAGAGAGCCGGGCTGCTCCCGTACGGTCGCGCGCATCCGCCACAGCGCCGTCCCGCCGTGCGGCTCCTCCGCCTCCGCCCCTGCCCCTGCCCCGGCTCCCGCTCGCGCGTCGGCGTCGCCGCCGCCGTCGGGCCCTGGCGGGACGCGCTCGGGCGCCGGGGGAGGGGCGTGCGTGTGCCGCCGTGCCCACCAGGTGTGCCAGCCGGCCGTACCCGCGAGCGCCGCGGCGCACAGCACCAGCGTGACGGGGCCGTCGGGCGCGTTCACCACCGTCTTGGCGACGGTGTCGGCGACCGTGACCGCGGTGAACAGCGCGGCCAGTTCGACCAGGTCGCGACGCCAGTGGTGGTGCTTCCCGTGCGGGGAGTTGTCAGCCATGCGACCACCCTCCAGGACAGGCGTTGCGCGATCACGAACGAGGTGTGACCGGTGAGTTAAGAGTGGATCTGGCGCCCAACGCCCGATTCCCACCTTTACGCCCCTCGCCTCGTCATGTTCTGCGCCCGTCGCTTCAAGACGCTCAGCGTGCCTCGCTTGGTGACACCCGCGCCTCCCGGTTGGTGACGCCGCTGCGCCTCACCTCCCGGCCGACGTACCCGCGCCCGCCACCATCCGGCGCAGCACCTGCCCGCAGCGCCGCGCGTAGGCCCGCTGGAAGAGGCGCATCAGCGGTCCCGCGGCGCGCAGGAACCAGGTGCCCGGTCTGCTGTACGCCGTCACCGTCAGCCATACGGAGCCGTCGTCCTCCGCCCGTACCAGGAACGCTTCCTCACCGACGGCCGGATGCCCGGGGAGCGTGCCGTAGGCCCAGCCCGTCTCGCGTTCCTCCTCGACCGTCCACACCACCCGGCAGGGCCCCTTCATCCGGAAAGGACCCACGCCGAGCCCCACCGTGACCTCCGCACCCGGTGCGGCGCGCGGCGCACCTGTGGTGACGCGTACGCCCATGCGGCGGTGCATGCGCCAGGTCATCAGCGCTTCCGAGGCCGCACGGAAGACCGCGTCGCCCGTGCCGAGACGGGTACGGGCGCACAGCCCGCCGAAGCCGGGCGGTGTGACACCGCCCGCCGTGGCCCCGACGGGCGTGTAGGTGAGGGCGGTTTCGCGCGAGGGTGGGGGCGTCACGGTCGCCGAGTATCCCGCAGAAGGTCACCGCGCCGGATCACTGCCCCACGCGGCCGGGCTGCAGCGTCTGTGTGAACAGGACGGCCCCGCCCTCCTCACGCAGCCTCACCGTCAGCTCTCCTGTCCCGCCGTCGATGTCGACCTGGCCGAAGTACTGTCCGCCCTCCGACGGCGGTGTGTTCGCGCGCGTCGGGGCCTTCAGGAAGCGCTGGTCCGGCCCGAAGGTGCCGTCCAGCTTCAGCGCGCCGAACCCGCCCGCGTTCATCGGCCCCGAGACGAACTCCCAGAACGGCGCGAAGTCCTTGAAGCCCGCCCTGTCCGGGTCGTAGCGCTGCGCGCAGGTGTGGTGCACGTCCGTGGTGAACCACACGGTGCCGGTGATCTTCCGCCGCTTGATGTGCCGCAGCAGCTCGGCGATCTGCAGCTCGCGGCCCAGCGGCGCCCCCGGGTCGCCCTGCGCCACCGCCTCGAAGTCCGTCTTGCCGTCGGGCACGACCAGGCCCAGCGGCATGTCGGAGGCGATCACCTTCCATACGGCACGCGAGCGCGACAACTCGCGCTTCAGCCACGTCAGCTGCCGCTCGCCCAGGATGCCCTGCTCGTCGTCCGCCTGGCGGCCGGGCGAGTTGGCGTTCCTGTAGGAGCGCATGTCCAGCACGAACACGTCCAGCAGCGGCCCGTGGCGCACCACGCGGTAGACGCGTCCGTCCTCGTCCTTGGGCGGCAGGGTGCTGATGGGGAAGTACTCGCTGAAGGCACGCAGGGAACGGGCCGCGAGCGTGTCCACGTCCTTCACGGTGTATCTGGCGTCGTCCAGGATCTCGCCCGGGTACCAGTTGTTGAGCACCTCGTGGTCGTCCCACTGCACGATCCACGGCACCTGTGCGTTAAACGTACGCAGCTTCTCGTCCAGCAGGTTGTAGCGGAAGTTGCCCCGGAACTCCCCGAGGGTCTCGGCGACCTTCGACTTCTCCTCCGTGGTGACGTTCCGCCAGGTCTCGCCGTTCGGCAGCTCGACCTTCTCCACGATCGGCGAGTCGGCGTAGATGGTGTCCCCGCTGTTGAGGAAGAAGTCCGGGTCCAGGCGCCGCATCTCCTCGAAGATCGGGTAGCCGCCGCGGTCGGGGTTGATGCCCCAGCCTTGGCCCGCCAGATCGCCCGACCACAGGAACCGCACCCCGCGCCGCCGTTCGGGCGCCGTACGGAACGTGCCGTACACCGGCTCGCCGGTACGCCTGGGGTCGTCGGGGTCGGCCAGCGTCACGCGGTAGTGGATCTGCTCGCCCGGCGGCAGCCCCCGCAGTTGCGTACGCCCCGTGAAGTCCGTGTCAGGGCCGACGACGGGACCGTGCCAGCGCGTGGGGCGGCGGAACGACTCGGTCGCCGCGGTCTCCACCACCATCCGGGCCCTGCGGTCGGCGCGCGCCCACACCAGCCCGGACGAGGTGGTCACGTCCCCGGCCTGCACGCCCCAGTTCGCCGCGGGCCGCCCGCGCAGCGCCTGCGCCGGAGCGGCCGAGGTCAGCAGCGGCAGGGACAGCGCTGCGCTCGCGCCGAGCGAGCCCCGCAGCACCGCGCGCCGTGCGGGAGTTCTGGCGGGACCGCCGGTCGTCGGATCGCCTTGTGCCATGAACGGGCCTCCTAGGAGCGTCACGAAAGTGATCTGTCAGCTGTATCCCGCCCGTGTGCCGTACACACGAACCCACAGTGAACACCGACGCGACACCGGACAGAAGGGTTCCCGCGTCCCCGCGTGCTGTGCCCGCCCGCCACCCGCCGCCTAGGATGCCGCGATGGCCGTGCCCCGCACCGATCCGACAGTCCCGCGACGGCGGGCAGAGGAGAGCCGATGACCAGCCCTCGCACGTCCGGCCGCATCCGCGAGGAGATACGGGTGCGGGAGAGCGAACCGTACGGACAGGCCCGGGTGGCGGCGGCCGGGGAACTGGTCGCGGAGGCACGCGCGTCGGGCGACAGGGCCACCCTGGTCGCCGCGCTCAACCATCTGGCCGTGAGCTGCGCGCTCGCCGCCCGCGCCCGCGCGGCCCTGGAGCCCGTGGTCGCGCTGCTCGGCATGTGGGACCTGAACAGGGACGACTTCGGCGAGGACGAGGCGCTCCGGCTCCACCGGGTACTCGGATGGCTGGTCGAAGGGCTCCTCGACGACCCGGGGACGCCGCTCGCGCAGGTCGAGGAGTGGCTGGCCGAGACGCGGCGGCGCCACACCGAAGCGGGCCACTCCCCGCTCGCGGCGCACCGGCTGGAGTTCCTGGTCGCCACGGAAGCCGGGGACAGGACGCGCGCCGCCTCTGCGCGTACCGCCTGGCTCGGCGCGGGACGCGACGCACCCGCCGACTGCGACGCCTGCGAACGGGCGGCGTGGGGCGGCGCACGGCTCGCGGAGGGCGACGAGGAGGGAGCACTGCGCGAGTGGCGCCCTGTGCTGCGCGGCGAACTCACCTGTCCGGCACGGGCGTACGGCGTGCACGCGCGTTCGCTGCTCCCGCTGATGCGTCTGGGCCGCACCGATGAGGCGCGGCAGCTCCACATCAGGGGCTACCTCCTCGCGCGCGACGAGGAGGGAGCCAGGCGCGCTCTCGCCGACCATCTCGTCTTCTGCGCCCTCACCGGCAACGAGCCCCGGGCGCTGGAGATCCTCGGCGAGCAGAACGTACGAGCCCCGCACCGCTGGCTGGAGGGCGAGGACCCCGGCGGGTACGGCGCCTGGACGGCCGCCGTCGCGCTGCTCACGCGCCGCCTCACGGTGCTCGGCCACGGCGACACCCCCGTTCCCGGGCCGCCGGGCCGGCACTGGACGGCCACGACCCTGCTGGACCACGCGCGTTCCGAGGCACTTGCCGTCGCCGCACGCTTCGACCGGCGCCGGCGTGGGCCGGAGAGCACGGAGGCACGCGACACGTGCCGCTCCCTCCTCGCGGCCGAACCCCTGCCGGTACCCCTGCCGCTCGGCCTGGGCGGCCCCGAACTGCACACTCACGGGCGGCCCGCGTCCACGGGGGCGGCGCTCACGGGGGCGGCGCTCACGGAGGCGCCGTTCACCGTGGCGGCGTCCACGGAAGCCGCGTCCACGCAAGCCGCATCCGCGGAAACCCCGTCCGCGGAAACCCCGGCCGTAGAAACCCCGAACCGGGAACGGGAGTTCGCTGACCCGTACGCGCTGCTGGACGAGGCCCGTGGTCTCAGCGCCGTCGGTCACCCGACGGCGCTGGCGGTCTGGGCCCGCGTGGAGGACGCGGTGGAGCGCACCGGCACCCGGCTCACCGACGGCGAACGGGCCGAACTCCTCGACCACCGGGCCATGGAGCTGGTGCGCACCGATCCGGCGGGTGGCGCCGCGCGCTTCACCGAGGCGGCCCAGCTCCACGCGACGGCAGGGATGCGCGGCGAGGCCCTCGCCTGCCGGGCGCGCGCCGTGCTCGCCGGTGCCTTCGCCGGGCAGGAGGCGCAGGCGCAGGCGGACATCGGGCCGCTGTGCGAGGAGGCACGGCGGCTGCACGCTGAAGGCCGCATCGGCACGCGGCACGCCACGGCCGTCCTGCTCACCCGCGCCCGCATCGGCGCCCTGCGCGTGGGCGGGGCGGCCGGTGAGGAGGCGGCACGGATCGGCACCGCGCTCGACGCCGAACTGGCCGACCTCATCGCGTTCGCCGAGCCCGACAGGGCCGAACCCGCCGTGCTCGCCCGTATCGCCGAGGCGACGGAGAGCCGAGGCCGGCTGGCGGCACAGTGCGGCGAGAGCGCGCGTGCCGGGGAACTGCTCACCGAGGCCGCCACGCTGAGCCGCGCCGCGGGCAGGCCGTGGGCCGCCACCGGCGCCGAACTCGCCCTCGCCCGGCTGCTGACGGAGACCGGCGAACCCGCGGGCGCCGCCGCCCTGTTGCGGAGCACGCTGGGGGACGGTGACCGTGCCGGGGCCCACACGCCGGGTGACCTCACCCGGCTGCACCTCGCGCTCGCCGACGCGTACGCGGCCGAAGGGCAGGCCCAGGAAGAGGCTGCCGCGCTCCGCCACGCAGCGCACTGGGCGGCGCGTGGCGGCGGGAGCGGAGCGGGAGTTCACGCCAGGCTGCGGCTGGGCGGCTGCCTTCTGGGCCTCGAAATCCTCGATGAGTGCGAGGCCGTGCTCGCCTCGCTGCTGCCCGAACTCCTCGGCGCCCGCGAGGAGTCGGCGGCCCTCCAGGCGTGCGACTGGCTGGCCCAGGCGTGCGACCGCGCGGGACGGCTGACCGAGGCGGCCGAATGGCTCCTGCTGGCCGCCGGCTCGGCGCACGAGTGGGAGGACCGGCACGGTCACGCCGCCGTCGCCCACCTCGCGGCCGACGCGCTGCGCGGATCGGGCCAGTACGCACGCGCGGAGGAGGCGTACGCACGCGCGGAACAGGTCTGGCGCGGCCTCGGGGACATCCACGCCGTCCTGCGCACGCTGCACGCCCGTGCCTGGCTCGCGGCCGAGGCACAGCGACCCGTGGACGACACCCTCGCGTTCATGGCAGCGGCCCACCGCGAGATCGAGGCCGCACGCGAGAGCCCTCTGCGCGAGAACGGGGACGGCCGTCCTGACGAGCGTCCTGACGAACGGCTCGACGAAGGGCTTGACGAAGGGCTTGACGAGCGTCCCGACGAGCGGCTTGGCGAGCGGGAAGACCTTTTGCTGCGGCTCCAGACGGGGCACACCCACCGGCAGACGGCCGAGATCCTCGCTGAGCGGGCCGACCGTACGGACACCGCGGCGCACACGCGTGCCCTCGGCTACGCGGACAGGGCCGTCGAGGCGTTCCGCGCCTGCGGAGAGGACGGTCTGCACGAGGCGACGGGGACCGAGCTGTTCGCCGCGGCCCTGGAGACGGGCCTCGACCGCCATGTCGCCGCGCTCGCCAGGACGGCCAGGGTCAGGGC
Source organism: Streptomyces iconiensis (assembly GCF_028657195.3). GTDB lineage: Bacteria > Actinomycetota > Actinomycetes > Streptomycetales > Streptomycetaceae > Streptomyces > Streptomyces iconiensis. The sequence goes on along the minus strand of NZ_JANCPR020000063.1, from coordinate 27,786 downwards.
GCTCTATCCGTTCGGCACCCCCGACCCGGACGGCACCGTGGCCGAACGCCTCAAGGAGGCCGAACGCGTGGAGAACCGCGCGACGCTGCCCCGGAGCTGACCGCGGCAGGCGCAGGGAAGTGGTACGCGGCAGGCGCCCGAAGTGGTCCGCCCGAGCCGCGCGAAAGTGGTCACCAACGGGCGGGCACCGCCCGCCTAACGTCGCCGCATGACCACCGTTTCCCCAGCTCAGCCCGCCCAGCCGGCACGGTACGAGCAGCTGAGAGGCCCTGCGCTCGCCGCGTTCGCCTGTGTGCTCGTCGGCGGCTCCTTCACCGCCAACAGCGTCCTCGTCGGCTACCCGCACGCGGGCGGCCAGGCCGTCCGCTACGCCCTGGCCGCGCTGCTGCTGCTCCCGCTCCTCGGCAGGGGCGGCACGGCGCCGCTGCGCGCGCTCACCCGGCGCCAGTGGATACGTCTCGCCGCGCTCGCCGCCGTCGGCATGGCCGGTTTCAACCTGGCGATCCTCGCCGCCGAACGTACGGCCGAGCCCGCCGTGCCAGGGGTGTTCGTCGGCTGTGCGCCCGTCGTCGTCTCCGTACTCGTCCCGCTGCTGAACGGCCGCAGGCCCGCGCGCGCCGTCACGGCGGGAGCCGTGCTCGTCGCCGCCGGCGCCTTCACGGTGCAGGGCTGGGGCCGTACCGACGGCGCCGGCGTCGCCTGGTCCCTGGCCGCGCTGGCGGGGGAGGTCGGCTTCGCCGTCATCGCCGTACCCGTGCTGCGGCCCCTCGGCCCCAAGCTGCTCTCCGCAGCGGCCTGCGCCCTGTGCGCCGTCGAATCCGCGCTGCTCGCGCTGCTGGTGGACGGCAGGGACTGGCTGCGGCTCCCGCACCCGGGCGAGGCGGTCGCGCTGCTGTGGCAGGCGGTCGTCGTCACCGTGCTGGGCTTCGTGTGCTGGTACGCGGGCATCCAGCGGATCGGCGCCGAACGCGCCACGCTCTTCTCGGGCCTCATCCCCGTATCGGCAGCGCTCACCGCGCCCCTCGTCGGCACGGGAGGCTACGGCACCGCGCAGGCGGGCGGGAGCCTCCTGGTCGCCTGCGGCATCGTGCTCGGCGCCGGGCTCCTCACGGTGCGGGGACAGCGGCGTCCTCGCCGGCTCCTTCGGTCTTCGGGGGCAGCGCGCCGCGCAGGGTGTCCAGCACGACCCGCGCGACCGTGGCGGGGTCGTCGTTCATCGGTACGTGCCCGCATCCGCGCAGCCGCACCAGACGCGCACCCGGAATCAGCCGCTTCGCGCGTATGCCCTGACGGCGCAACAGCACCCGGTCCCTGTCGCCCCACGCGATCGTCACCGGAACGTCCCTGATGTCCTCCTGGAACAGCGACGTCCGGCGCCGCCCCTCGGCCAGCGCCTCCGAGAACCCGACGGCCTGGCGCAGCGCCCGTGTCTCCGCGACCACGGCTTCGGGCGAACGCCGCCCGGGGCGCGCGTATATGGAGCTGGTCAGCGCGGCACGTCCGGCGGCGCCGCGCGCCAGCAGGCGGACCACGGGGTCGGGCAGCAGCCGCGCGCCGGCCCGCATCCCGAGCAGCACACCGAACGCGTACCTGCGCTCGGCCTCGGTCCAGAACCCGGCGGGGGAGAGCGCGGTGACCGAACGGGCGTGGCCCAGCAGTCCCATCTCCAGCGCCAGCAGCCCGCCCAGTGAGTTGCCCACCACGTGCGGCCGTTCCACGCCCAGTTCGGCGCAGGTCGCGGCCAGCAGCGGCACGACGCTCCGCGTCCCGTACGAGATCCCGTCCGGCAGACCAGGGGAGGCGCCGAACCCCGGAAGGTCGGGCGCGATCACGTCGTACCGCGAAGCCAGTACGGTCAGCACCGGCTCCCACGCCTGCCAGTGGTGTCCGACGCCGTGCAGCAGCAGCACGGGCTCACCGCTGCCGCGCCGCTCGTAGGCGATGTCGAGCGCGGGACCACCGGGAGGGGAGACCCGCACGGCCGAGCCGGAGAAGCGGGCGGGGGTCTGCGGGGTGAACACGGCGGCCATGGCCCCTCCTACGGGTCCTGTACGGGTGCTGGCGCTGTTCTTCCGCTGACACGATGGCAGCGGCGGCCCGTGCACGGAAGGCCGTACGGGGAACGGCTGTTCGCGGTGGCATCATGGCCGCGTGAGCGCAGACGTGACCGAGGTCTTCGAAGAGCACAGGACCGTCCTCGAAGGTGTGGCCTACCGCATGCTCGGGCGTGTGCACGATGCCGAGGACGTCGTGCAGGAGGCATGGCTGCGCTGGTCGGCCGCCGACCGCGAGGCGGTGCGCGAGCCCCGCGCCTATCTCGTACGGATCACCACCCGGCTCGCCATCGACAAGCTGCGCCAACTCCGTTCCAGGAACGAGGCGTACGTGGGCCCCTGGCTGCCCGAGCCCCTGGTCACGGACCTGCGCCCGGGCGGGCCCCGGGAGGAGGAGGGCGGGGAGGAGCGCGCCGTGCTCGCCGAGTCGGTCTCGCTGGCCGTTCTCGTCGTGCTGGAGTCGCTCTCCCCGCTGGAGCGTGCCGTCTTCGTGCTGCGCGAGGCGTTCGGCTTCCCCTACGCGGAGATCGCGGAGGCGCTGGAGCGCGGCGAGCCCGCCGTGCGGCAGCTCGGCGCACGCGCCAGGCGGCACGTGGACGAGCGCAAGCCGCGCTTCGAGGTGGACCCGCAGCTGCAGCGGTCGCTGACGGAGCGCTTCTTGAAGGCGTCGGTCGAGGGTGACCTGGAGGGGCTGATGGCGGTGCTGGCGCCCGAGGTGCGGCTGGTCTCCGACAGCGCGGGCAAGGCCAAGGCGCCCCGGCAGGTCATCGCGGGCGCCGACAAGGTGGGCAGGTTCCTGGCCGCTGTCGGCCCGGAGGGCGCAGACGGGGCCTACGGGTTCAGCTTCCTGGAGATCAACGGCGGCCAGGCGCTGCTGGCCACCGTCGAGGGCCGCCCCGACGCGGTGTTCCTCGCCGATGTCGCCGACGGCCTCATCCAGTCCGTCTACCTCATCAGGAACCCGGACAAGGTCGCCCACCTCGGGGTGCACGTCCCCGAGGCGGGCGGTGAGCATCCCTGAGCGAGCCGCAGTGCCCCCGGGCGGTGGGTTTCACAGGCCCCCGGCGACGCGCAGAACGGCGCCCGAGGTGTAGGACGCCTCGTCCGAGAGCAGCCACGCGACCGCGTCGGCGATCTCCTCCGGCTCGCCGGGGCGCCCGGCCGGCGTGATCGCGGCCTTCTTCCACGCCCTGTCGGGGTCGCCCATCGCCGCGTGCATCTCCGTCAGCACCGAGCCGGGCTGCACACAGTTGACCCGTACACCCTGGGGGCCGAACTCCTTGGCCAGGCCGACCGTCATCGCGTCGACGGCCGCCTTGGACGCGGCGTAGTGCACGTACTCGCCGGGGGAGCCGAGCGTGGCCGCCGAGGAGGAGACGTTCACCAGGGCCCCGCCCTGGCCGCCGTGCTCCGTGGACATCTCCAGCAGCGCGCGCCGCGCACACAGCAGAGCGCCCGTCACATTGACGTCCACGACGCGGCGCATCACCTCGGGCGGCGTCTCGGTGAAGCGGCCGAGGGGCCCTGTCACCCCGGCGTTGCCGACCGCGCCCGTGATCGGCCCGAGCCGGTCCCTGACGGTGGTGAAGAGCCGGTCGACGTCGGCCTCGTCGCTGATGTCGCCCTGGACGGTCACGGCCTCGCCGCCCGCCTCGCGTACGGCAGCCGCCGTACGCGCCGCGGCCTCCCCGTCGCGCGCGTAGCCGATGCCGATGTGGTGCCCGGCGCGGGCGAGGCGCAGCGCGGTGGCGGCGCCGATACCGCGGCTGCCGCCCGTCACGACGGTGACGGGCTGCCGGGAGGCGGGCGTGACGGGACGGGGCATGAGACCCTCCAAGGTGATCGATGATCGATCATTACAGTGCCGTTATGGGTCAGCAAGAGGTCAAGCCCGACTGATTGGTCTTGACCAAGGGTGGGGGTCGCCCTATCGTCGGGCATACGCAAGGACCTTTAAAAAACAAGCACACATAAACGCCTCTGGGCGTACGGGGATTGCGGAGGCAAGGGTGGGGACCACGCAGCTGGAGACGGTGCCGGAGCCGAAGTACTGGCACCTCAAGACCGTGCTCTCCGACGCGCTCGACTCGGAGTTCGCGGTCGGGGAGATCCTGCCGAACGAGCGTGAGCTGGCGGCCCGCTTCGGCGTCGCGCGCGCCACGCTCCGGCAGGCGCTCGAACAGCTGGAGCTGGAAGGCAGACTCCAGCGCCGCCGCGGTGTCGGCACCACCGTCGCGCCGCCCCGCGTGGGCGTCGACGTCGGCCCCGGCCAGGGCGGCCCGAACGTATGGCCGGGAGCGGCAGGGGACGCCTGGTACACCGAGGACCACGAGGAGACCGTTCCGCCCGCCATGGTCGCGAGCCTGCTCGGCACCGAAGGCGAGCCCGTGCACGCGGTGCGCCGCAGCCGCACGACCAACGGCCAGCCGGTGGCGACCGAGATCCTCTACGTCCCCGCGGCCACCGTGCCGGGACTTCCGGCCGAGCCCGTCGAGGCCGTCCCGGGGACGGGCGGAGCGGCACGCGCCCGCGCGGTACTGCGCGAGCTGCACCGCCGTGAACTCGACGGCCAGGACCGTACGGTGGAGCTGGGTTCGATCCGCGCCGACGACGCACGCAGGCTCGACCGGCTGCCCGGAGCCCCCGTCCTCGTCGTCACGACGCGGTACGTCGCGGACGGGCACACCGCGGCCCTCGCCGTCTCCACGTTCCGCGCCGACACCTGCCGCCTCTCCTTCAGCGACGGCGAGGGCGTCCCACTCCTCGCCGGCTGAACCGCACGCCCCCGGCTTCGGCCCGGCGCACTGCGTCCCGCCGCGGCTGAACGCGGGCCGCGCGGGCGCCCGTTCCGGGCTCAGCCCGCCTCGGCGCCCTCGACGGCGAACAGCTCGCGCTCGACATGGTCGAGCGCGAGCCGTAGTGCGCCCGTCGCCACCGCCGTCTCGCCGCGCAGTGAGAGCGCCACACGCGGCGGGCGCAGGCAGTAGCGCTCCAGTTCGGCTCTGAGCGGGTCCAGCACGCCGTCGAGGCCCGAGGCCCAGCCGCCGACTATCAGCAGCTCGGGATCGAGGGCCAGTACCAGCGCCGCCACGTCGTGCACGAGGCGGGCCAGGAAACGGTCCATCGCGCGTCCCGCGCGCTCGTCACCGCCCCGCGCCTGCGCGAACACCCGCGCGACGGCTGCCTCGTCCAGCGGATGCAGCGGCTCGTCCGTCGTCGACAGCAGCCGCTCCGGCGTCGCCTCCCTGCCCAGCAGGTGCAGCGCCCCGATCTCGCCGGCCGCGCCCCCGAATCCCCGGTGCAGCCGCCCGCCGATCAGCGAACCGGCGCCGGGGCTCAGCCCCGCGAGGACCATCACCACATCGTCCACACCGCGCGCGGCGCCCTTCCAGTGCTCGGCCAGCACACCCGCGTTCGCGTCGTTCTCCACCAGTACGGGGCACCGGAACGAGCGCCGCAGCCGCTCTCCCAGCGGCAGCCCCGTCCAGCCGGGCAGCGCCGTGCCCAGGCGTACCGTTCCGTCGGCCTCCACGATGCCCGGGGAGCCCACGCCCACGGCACGCAGCGTGTCCCGCGCGACATCGGTCCTGCGCAGCAGCTCGGCCACCGTGCCGCGTGCGCGTTCCAGGCGTACGTCGGCCGTGGCCGTCTCGGCGACCTCGCGGGCCACCGTTCCCGCGATGCGGCCCGTCAGGTCCGAGAGCACGGCGGCGACCCGGTGCGGCCCGATCTCGACACCCAGCAGGTGCCCGGCCTCCGCGCGGAAGCGGAAGCGCCGCGCCGGCCGCCCGCGCCGCGAGGGGACGGGCGCTTCGTCCGGGTCGTCGGGCGCCTCGGCCACCAGCCCCGTCTCGATCAGCCCCTCGACCACGCCCTCGACCGTCGGACGGGAGAGTTCCGTCGCGCGCACCAGCTCGGTGAGGGTGAGCGCGTGTGCGGCTGAGGTGTCGGACCCGCGCAACGCCCGCAGTACGACCGTGGAATTGATCCGCCGCAACAAGGACGGATCCCTCCCCGTGAGCCTGCTCAACGTCGCCCTCCTCGCCAGTCCGTGGGGCGGATCGTAGCCGGTCACGGCGGTCACGGCGAGTGTTCTGCACCGCACACGACCAGCGGGAAGGCCCCCTCCACACCGCCCCCACACGCCCCGGTTCGGCCCAATCCGCATATCTAAGGCAAAGCGGCGGTTGGATCGGGCGCGGGTGGGGGCGGCCGTCGTGGTGCACGCGGCGGGTGCACGGGGGGTGGCGGACGAGCGAGGCGAGAGGCGAGCGAGGGGAAGCGACATGCGAGTTCCGGTGAGGGCGGCCGTCGCGAGTACGGCGGTCGGGCTGTGGGCGGCCTTTGTACCCGCGACGGCGGCGACCGCCGTATCCGTCCCAGGGCCCGTGCCGACACCCTCGGCGGTCACGGCGGGGACAGGCGGCGGTGTGAGCGCGGACCGTGAGGCCGCGGGCGGCCCGGGGCGGTCGCTGCCGGTGCCGGGGCCGCACCCCTCCCAGGACGGCGGCGAGCGGGACGGGCCGGGCGCCGGCGGGATCGGCACACCCGCCCTGTCAGCAGCGGTGCTTCTGCTCCTGGCCGGTGGCTGGTTGGTCAAGCGCGGCCGGGGGCGTCGCGCCGGGCGGTGATCGCCTGCGGCCAACGGACTGTCAGTGGTGCGAGGTTGACTGTCCCCATGTTCGTCGCACCGCATCTCGCCGCCATCGACAGCCTGCGCTCCCAGCCCGCCGCGCGCGTCGCGGAGTTACGCACGGGTGAGGTGGGAGCGGACGAGGACGCGGCGGATCTGCTGGAGGCCGAGCGGGAGTTCGACACCGACTGCGAGGCGCTGTGCTTTCTTCTCTCCCAGCGGTGGGGCGAGCCGGCGACGCTGGATCTCACCGGGCACCTCGTACGGCTCGCCGGGGGCGCCGAACTGCCCGAACCCGAGCGCACGCTGTGCGGCCTGGTCACCGAACTGCGCGTATGGACCGTGGAGAACAGATGGCTGGGCGTCGGCGTGGCCCGCTGGGGCGAGGCGGGCCCGCTGCAACTGCTCGCCGCCATAGGCGAAGAGGGCAGAGGGCGCCCCGCGGACCCCGGCTGAGCCGGTGCCGGGACCCCGGCCTGGATCTCGGCCGGGGCCCCGGGCGGGCCGGTCGCCGTCCGGGCCCCGGGCCGGGCGGTCCGGGCGGTCCGGGTCAGTCGCCTTCCGAGGCGGCCTCGCGCAGCCGCGCGAACTCCGCTGCCATCGCGGACGGTGACCAGTGCGCGTTGAGACCGCTCGGGTTGGGGAGCGCCCAGACGCGGGTGGCCCCGATCGTGCGGTCCTGCGGGCCCACCTGGGCCGTACGGTCGCCGAACGCCGAGCGGTAGGCCGTGATGCCGACGACCGCCAGCCAGGCGGGCCGCAGCCGTGCCACCTTCTCCTCCAGCAGCCGCCCGCCCTCGGTGAACTCCTCGGGGCTCAGCTCGTCGGCGCGCGCCGTGGCCCGCGTGACGACGTTGGTGATGCCGAGCCCGTACGTGAGCAGCTCGCGCTCCTCTTCGGGGCGCAGCAGGCGCGGAGTGAAGCCCGACGCGTGCAGCACCGGCCAGAAGCGGTTGCCCGGCCGGGCGAAGTGGTGGCCCGAAGCGGCCGACATCAGGCCGGGGTTGATGCCGCAGAACAGGACCCGGAGGTCCTCGGCCGCCACGTCGGGGACGAGACGGCCGCGCGCTGCCTCCAGTTCCTCCTGGGTGAAGCGGGGGCTCAGAGGATCGCCCCGGGGGTGTAGGCGGCGGCCTCGGGGTACAGCTTGGCGACCTCACCGACCCGCGCGACCACCTCGGTTGTCTGCGCGCCCGCCGCTCCGGTGAAGGAGAGCTGGTCGGCCATCAGTTCGGCGAGCCCGTCCTTGTCGAGCGGGATGCGCGGGTCGGCCGCGAGCCGGTCCAGCAGTTCGTTGCGCTCGGCGCCCGCGCGCAACGACAGGGCCGAGGCCACCGCGTGCTCCTTGATCGCCTCGTGCGCCTCCTCGCGCCCGACACCGGCGCGCACGGCGGCCATGAGCACCTTCGTGGTGGCCAGGAACGGCAGGTACCGGTCCAGCTCCCGCGCGACCACGGCGGGGAAGACGCCGAACTCGTCCAGCACCGTCAAGAACGTCTCCAGCATCCCGTCGAACGCGAAGAACGCGTCCGGCAGCGCCACGCGGCGCACCACGGAGCAGGAGACATCGCCCTCGTTCCACTGGTCGCCCGCCAGCTCGCCCGCCATCGAGGCGTAGCCGCGCAGGATCACCATCAGCCCGTTGACGCGCTCGCAGGAGCGGGTGTTCATCTTGTGCGGCATCGCGGAGGAGCCGACCTGGCCCTCCTTGAAGCCCTCCGTCACCAGTTCCTGGCCCGCCATCAGCCGGATGGTCTTCGCCAGCGACGAGGGCGCGCCGCCCAGCTGCACCAGCGCGCTGACCACGTCGTAGTCCAGCGAGCGCGGATAGACCTGGCCGACCGAGGTGAACACCTGCCCGAAACCGAGGTGTTCGGCGATGCGCCGCTCCAGGTCGGCGAGCATCTCCTCATCGCCGCCCAGCAGGTCCAGCATGTCCTGCGCCGTGCCCATGGGCCCCTTGATACCGCGCAGGGGATAGCGCTTGAGCAGGTCGTCCAGCCGTGCGAAGGCGGCCAGCAGCTCGTCGGCCCCGGTCGCGAAGCGCTTGCCCAGCGTGGTGGCCTGCGCGGCGACGTTGTGCGAACGGCCCGCCATCACCAGGGCCGCGTGCTGGCCCGCCAGCCCGCCCAGCCGCGTCAGCAGCGCGACCGTGCGGTCGCGTGCCAGCTCCAGGGAGAGCCTGATCTGGAGCTGCTCGACGTTCTCTGTCAGATCCCGCGAGGTCATGCCCTTGTGGATCTGCTCGTGCCCGGCCAGCGCGTTGAACTCCTCGATGCGGGCCTTCACATCGTGCCGGGTGACCTTCTCGCGCTCCGCGATCGAGGCGAGGTCCACGTCCTCCACGACCCGCTCGTAGTCGGCGACGGCCTCCTCGGGCACCGCGATGCCCAGGTCCCGCTGCGCCTTCAGCACGGCGAGCCACAGCCGCCGCTCCAGCACGATCTTCGACTCGGGGGACCAGATACGGACCAGCTCGGGGGAGGCGTAACGGGACGCCAGGACGTTCGGGATACGCGGCTTGTCAGTCACGTCACCGAAGTCTACGGGCCCGGCCTACGGGGTGTCGTCGCAGGCCAGTGCCGTCAGCTCGGGCCGCTTGGGAACCCGTCCGTCGCCCGTGGAACGGCCGGTCAGCCGACGCCCTATCCACGGCAGCAGATGGGTGCGGGTGAAGCGCAGGTCGGCGGTCCTGCGCGCGTACCAGGAGGGCGGGGGCGAAGGCGGCAGCGGAGCGTTCCAGTCCGATTCGGCGGGCAGCCCGAGCCGCTGCCACACGGCCTCGGCGACCCTGCGGTGCCCCTCAGCCGTCAGATGCAGCCGGTCGTCGGCCCACATCCGCTGGTCGGCCAGCGCCTCGGACCCGTACAGGTCCACCACCAGCGCGCCGTGCCGCTCCGCCAGCCCGTCGATGAAGTCGAACAGCTGCTCCATGCGCGGCCGGTACCGCTCCAGCACCGGGCCGTTGCGCCCCGGGCTGCGCATGAGGACGAGCGTGCCGCAGGTCGGTGCGAGGGTGGCGGCTGCCTCCTCCAGCAGCGCGCACACCCGCTCGGTGTCGCAGTTCGGCCGCAGTACGTCGTTGAGCCCTCCGACGAGCGTCACCAGATCGGCGCCCATCGCCGCGGCCGGCGCGATCTGGTCGGAGGTGATCTGGCCGATCAGCTTGCCGCGCACCGCGAGGTTCGCGTAGCGGAAGCCCTCCTGGCGGGCGGCGAGCCGGGCAGCGAGGAGATCGGCCCAGCCACGGTAGGAGCCGTCGGGCAGGGCGTCCGACATGCCCTCGGTGAACGAGTCACCGAGGGCGACGAAGGAGCCGATCGCCGTGCGCTGCGCGGGCGGGACGGGAGAGGTGGGCACTGTGCTGGTCACGATCGCCCATCGTAGCTCGATGCCCCGGGCAACCAGTCCTCTCCCGCCCCGGCGCCGGCCCGCGAGGGCGGGCCACGGCGGCCCGACGGACCATGGCGGCCCACCCTCGCGGGCGTTACGCCTGACCCACCAGTTCCCGCAGCAGGTCCTCCATCGTCACGATGCCCGTCGCGCGCCCGTCGGTGCCGGTGACGGCCGCCAGGTGCGTGCCGCTGGAGCGCATCGCGCCGAGCACGTCGTCCAGCGGCAGTGAGCCGCGCACCCGGGCGATCGGCCGCATGGCCGTGACCGGGAACGGCTCCTCGCGGGGCGAGGCGTCCAGCGCGTCCTTGACGTGGAGGTAGCCCAGCACGCGCCCGTCGTCGTCGACCACGGGGAAGCGGGAGAAACCGGAGCTGGCCGACAGCCGCTCCAGGCTCTCCGGGGTGACGCCCCAGCTGGCCGTGACCAGCCGGTCGAGCGGCTGGGCCACGTCACCGACCGGGCGGCTGCCCAGCTCCAGCGCGTCCCGCAGCCGCTCCGTCGAACGGTCGTCCAGGAGCCCCGCCTCGCTGGAGTCGGCGACCATCTGGGCCAGGTCGTCGTCCGAGAACGCCGACTCGACCTCGTTCTTCGGCTCCACCCGCAGCAGCTTCAGCAGCGTGTTCGCGAACGCGTTGACCGTGAAGATCACCGGCCGCAGCCCGCGTGCCAGGGCCACCAGCGAGGGACCGAGCGCCAGCGCCGCCCGGGTGGGCCCGGCCAGCGCGATGTTCTTGGGCACCATCTCGCCCAGCAGCATGTGCAGATACGTCGCCAGCGCCAGCGCGATCACGAACGAGATCGGGTGGATCACGCCCGTGGGCATGCCGACGGCGTGGAAGACCGGCTCCAGCAGGTGCGCGATGGCCGGTTCGGCGACCACACCGAGCACCAGGGTGCACAGCGTGATGCCGAGCTGGGCCGCCGCGAGCAGCTGCGAGACGTGCTCCAGGCCCCACAGCACCTTGCGTGCGCGCTTGTCGCCCTCCTCGGCCAGTGGCTCGATCTGGGCCCGCCGTACCGAGATCAGCGCGAACTCGGCTCCGACGAAGAAGGCGTTGACCACCAGGGTCAGCAGACCGATGAACAGCTGTACCGCGATCATCGTCGCGCCCCCCTGCTTCTGGCGTGCTCGGCGTGCTCGGTGTGCTGCTCCGCGGGCGAGGGCCCGTGGAGCCTGACCCGTGCCGCACGCCGCCCGCTCGCGTCCGCCACCTCCAGACGCCAGCCGGCGACGGTCACCCTGTCGCCGGGGGTCGGAATCCGGCCCAGCTCGGTGGCGACGAGGCCCGCGAGCGTCTCGTAGGGACCCTCGGGCGCCCGCAGTCCGATCGTCTCCAGCTGGTCGGTGCGTGCCGCGCCGTCGGCGTCATAGACCTTGCGGCCCTCGGCGTCCTCGCCGGCCGGCGCCAGATCGGGGGTCTCCAGCGGGTCGTGCTCGTCGCGGACCTCGCCCACGACCTCCTCGATGATGTCCTCCAGCGTGACGACGCCGGCGGTGCCGCCGTACTCGTCGATGACGAGCGCGATGCTGCGGTCCCCGCCCGAGAGCTGGTCAAGCAGCCGGTCCACGGTCAGCGACTCGGGTACGAGCAGCGCCTCGCGCATCAGCTCGGTCACCGGGCAGCGGTGCCGCTCTTCGGCGGGCACGGCCAGTACGTCCTTGATCCGTACGACGCCGACGACCGTGTCCAGATTGCCCCGGTAGACGGGGAAGCGGGACAGGCCCGTGGCGCGGGTGGCGTTCGCGACGTCCTCCGCCGTTGCCTGCACCTCCAGAGAGGTGACCTGCACACGGGGGGTCATCACGTTCTCCGCCGTCAGCTCGGCCAGATGCAGGGTCCGTACGAACAGGTCGGCCGTGTCCTCCTCCAGCGCGCCCTCCTTGGCGGAGTGCCGCGCCAGCGCCACCAGTTCCCTCGGTGAACGGGCCGAGGCCAGTTCCTCGGTGGGCTCAAGGCCCATCCGCAGCAGGATGCGGTTGGCGGTGTTGTTCAGGTGCCGGATGAGCGGACGGAAGGCCGCGGAGAAGATCCGCTGCGGCGTCGCGACCTTCTTGGCGACCGGCAGCGGCTTGGAGATCGCCCAGTTCTTGGGCACCAGCTCACCGATCACCATCAGCACCATGGTGGACACGGCGGTGCCCAGCACCAGTGCGATGGACGAGGAGGCGGAGGCGGGCACGCCCATGGCGCGCAGCGGGCCCGCGATCAGTCGTGCGATGGACGGCTCGGAGAGCATGCCGACCACCAGGTTGGTGACGGTGATGCCCAGCTGGGCGCCGGAGAGCTGGAAGGTGAGCGACTTGACGGCCTCAAGGGCGCTCTTCGCGCCCCGCTCCCCACGCTGCTCGGCCCGCTCCAGTTCACTGCGTTCGACCGTCGTCAGCGAGAACTCCGCCGCGACGAAAGCGCCACAGGCGAGCGCCAGAAGCAGGGCCACCAGCAGCAGGAGCACTTCCGTCATCGGTCCTTCACCTCCCTCCCATGGTCGGGCAGGGAGCGCGTGCACGCGCGGTGTCTGTGGCTACTACTAGGAGGGTCGCCCATGGGCGGACGCTCACACCTTTCAGATCCGATGAAGGCGCCGGGCCTGCTCTGGCAGGTCCGGCGGGGGCTGTTCATCGTAAACGGGGAGTGACCTGTCCGTGTTCCCGACGGGACGGGTATGCGGTGCTCCGGTACGTCAGCCCGCCAGCGTTTTCACCCAGCGACGCCATTGCGGCTGCGGAGCGTAACCGGCGGCCTTCCAGGCGCGCTGTGCCCGCTCGTTGTCGTCCAGCACCATCGCATCGCCCCGCCGCCCTCCGAGCGCGGCGAACCGGTCCTCGGCCGCGGCCAGCAGCGCGCGGGACACACCCCTTCGGCGGTGCGAGGGAAGGACGGCCAGGCGGTAGAGCGAACACCTCCAGCCTCCCCCAGGCTCCGCCCGGGAGGTGCCCCCAGGCCGGCGACAACGGTCCCGACCAGCGCGCCGTCCGCCTGCGACTCCGCGAGCAGCAGCGCTTCGGGGTCCCGTGCGATCAGGTTCGCCACGCCCGTCCTGTCGTCGCTGACGCTGGTGCCCTCGGCCGCCTCCGCCCAGAAGGCCAGCACCGCGTCGATGTCGTCCTCGCGCGCGGGACGTATCCGGAGATCGTTCATGGCGGTATCCCAGCACGCGGCGTACGCGGGCCGCCAGGGAGTTCCACTGGGCGGACGGGGGTCCGCGCAGGTCAAGGCCCCTTCTGTGAGCGATGTCAAGGCTCCTTCCGTGAGCGGGCGTTGGTCCTCACTCGTGGGCGATGGCCGCGAGCACGTTCATCCGGGAGGCGCGCAGTGCGGGCAGCAGCGCGGCGACGAGGCCGATGAGTGCCGAGCCCACGACGACACCGCCGATCGTCCACCACGGGATGCCCAGCGCCGTCATACCCTCAAGCGCCAGCACCTCCCGTATGGCCACGCCCCACACCAGCCCGAGGCCGAGGCCCAGCACGGCTCCGAACACGGCGATGACCACCGACTCCAGCCGCACCATCCGCCGCAGCTGCCGCCGGGACATGCCGATGGCGCGCAACAGCCCCAGCTCCCGCGTCCGTTCGACGACGGAGAGCGCCAGCGTGTTCACCACGCCCAGCACCGCGATCACGATGGCGAGCCCCACCAGCGCGAACAGCAGATAGAGCAGCACCGCGATCTGCTCCCGCACCAGCTCCTTGTAGTCCGCCCTGTCGCGCACCTTGACCTGCGGATAGCCCTCCAGCGCCCCGTCCAGCGAGGCACGCAGCTCCTTGGTTTCCGTGCCGGAGGCGGCCGTGATCAGCAGCGAGGAGTCCAGCCCTCCGGGCGCCGCCTTCTCCAGCGTGGGAAGGCCCATCACCAGGCCCGCGCCGCCGAGCCCTTCGCCCGAGCCCGTACGGGTCACGGCCGCGACGGTCAGCCGCATCCGCTCGCCCGTCGCGAGCCTGGCCGACAGCCGTGCGCCCACCTTCAGGTTCTGCTTCTCCGCGAACCTCTCGCTCACCGCGGTCCGTCCAGGGCGCAGCGCGGCGCGCGTACTGCCCTTGACGTACTCGACGGACGTCACCTTCTCCAGCCCCGGGTCGGCCGCAGCCGCGGGGCTCATGACCTCCTCACCGTCCGGGAGGGTCAGCCGCGTCTGCACGATGCGCTGCCGTACGAGCGTGCCGACGCCGTCCGTCCCGCGCACCCGGTCGGTGACCTCCTGCGGGAACGGCCCGAAGCTGTCGTTCTGCACGACCAGGTCGGCGCCCAGGGATCTGTCGATCTGCTCGTCGAAGGACAGCGTGATCGAGGAAGCGGCCACCGACATGCCCACCACCAGCGCGAGCCCCACCATCAGCGCGGACGCCGTGGCGCCCGTACGGCGCGGGTTGCGCAGCGCGTTGCGCTGGCTCAGCCGTCCCACCGACCCGTACACGCGCGGGAAGGCGCCGCCCAGCACGCGGATCACGGGCCGTACCAGCAGCGGCCCCGCGATCACGGTGGCCACCAGCGTGCACACGATCCCCAGCCCCAGCAGCGGGAAGGCGCCGGAGGTCTCCGTGCTGAGCGCGCAGCCCACCAGCGCCGCTGCGCCCGCTGCCGCGATCAGCGTCCCGGCAACGGCGCGTACGCGCAGCGGGCGCCCCACGCCGGTGGTCTCCACATCGGCGAGCGCCGCCATGGGCGAGATCCGCGCGGCACGCCGGGCCGGCAGATAGGCGGCGAAGAACGTCACGCCGACCCCCACCACGTAAGCGGCCACCGGTGTCGACCAGCGCACCGTGACCTCGGCCGCCTCCAGGTTCATGCCGAAGGCGCTCATCAGGCCGATCAGCCCCAGCGCGAGCCCGATGCCGGCCCCGAGGCCCAGCGTCGAGCCGAGCACGCCCAGCAGCAGCGCCTCGGTCAGCACCGATCTGCGCACCTGGCGGCGGTCGGCGCCCAGCGCGCGCAACAGGCCCAGTTCGCGGGTGCGCTGCGCGATGAGCATGGAGAACGTGTTGACGATGAGGAAGACGCCGACCAGTACGGCGACCCCGGCGAAGCCGACCATCACATACGTGAGGATGTCGATGAATTCGCCGAAGTCCTCGGCCTGGGACGTGGCCTGCTCGGCCGCCGTCTCGTACTCGTAGTCCGCCGGGCCCAGCGCAGCCGCGATCCGCTTCTTCAGCGCGGCGTCAGCCACCCCGGGCTCGGCCTGCACCTGCACACCGGTGGCCGCGGCTTCCTTGCCCAGCAGCTTGCGCTGAGCCGTCGCCGTGTCGAGGAAGACGAGGGTGGCCCCGGGGTTGGTGGTGGTGAACGTGGCGATGCCGACGATGCGGACGTCGAAACTGCCGGGCGCGGCCTGGACGCGCAGCGGGTCGCCGATCTCCAGGTCCTCGCGCTCGGCCGTGTCCGCGTCGATCAGCGCCTCGTCCGGGCCGCGCGGCGCGTGTCCGCTGGTCAGCTCGACCGGACTGCGGTCCGTGACATACCAGTTGTCGGCGATCGTGGGTGCGCCGGTGTCCGGGCCGACCGAGTTGTTCTCGCTGTCGACGACGGTGATGTTCTCCGCCGACACGTTGAGCCAGGACTTCTGCACGCCCTCCACGCGCGCGACCTTGTCGCGCACCTCGGCGGGAAGCGTCGGTACGCGGCCCGAGGGGAACTGTCCGCCCTCCTCGAACTCCGTCTTCGGTGACACGGTCACATCGGCGGCCGTCGACTTGAACAGCGCGTCGAACGTACGGCTGACGGTGTCGGAGAAGATCAGGCTGCCGGAGACGAAGGCCACCGACAGCAGCACGGCCAGGCAGGACAGCAGCAACCTGCCCTTGTAGGCGAGGAAGGACCGCAGCGTCGCGCGTAACACGGCCGCCGCCCCTCAGCCGTGCCGGATCACGTCGAAGCGCTTCATGCGCTCCAGCACGGCCTCGGCCGTCGGGTTCGCCATCTCGTCGACGATCCTTCCGTCACCGAGGAACAGGACCAGGTCCGCGTAGGAGGCGGCCACCGGGTCGTGCGTGACCATCACCACGGTCTGGCGGAGGTCGTCGACGGCGGCCCGCAGGAAGGTCAGCACCTCGGCGCCCGAACGGGAGTCGAGGTTGCCCGTCGGCTCGTCCGCGAAGATCAACTCGGGCCGTGAGGCCAGGGCCCGTGCGCACGCGACCCGTTGCTGCTGCCCGCCGGACAGCTGCGCCGGCCTGTGCCGCAGCCGGTCGCCCAGCCGCAGCGTCCCGATCACCGTGTCCACCCACGCCTTGTCGGGCTTGCGGCCCGCGATGTCCATGGGCAGCGTGATGTTCTCGGCGGCCGACAGGGTCGGCAGCAGGTTGAACGACTGGAACATGAACCCCACGCGGTCCCTGCGCAGTTGGGTCAGCCGCCGGTCGTCCAGCCCGGTGACCTCCGTCTCTCCAAGCCATACCCGGCCCGATGTGACCGTGTCCAGGCCGGCGAGACAGTGCATCAGCGTCGACTTGCCCGAGCCCGAGGGGCCCATCACCGCCGTGTACCTGCCGCGTGCGATCGTCACATCGACCGCGTCCAGCGCGACCACCGCCGTCGGTCCCGTCCCGTACGCCTTGGTGAGCGACTCGGCACGCGCGGCGACCCCCGCGCCCTCGGCGGCCCCGTCGGGTTTCGCCGTCTCCGGTGTGGACATTGTTCCTCCCCCGGTCCCAACTCCCCTGGAGTGCTTGAGAGTAGAGGCGCCGCAGCCGCCTGGGAATCCGCTCGGGGTAGGACATCAGGGGAGACGGACGGGCCCCGGGGACCGCCGTACCGGGCCCCGAGAGCCGCGTGCCGGCCGCGTGCCGACCGTGGGCGCGAAGGGACCATAGGGGCGCCCTATCGCCCCCATTCGCGAATCACGGATGGTCCGCGCGCCCGTACTGCGTGAGCCTGGCCGCGACCGAGCAGACCAGCGGAAGGGCCGCTTCATGGCAGACAGCGAGGCAGTCGGCGAGGCAGACAGCGCGGACATCCGGCGGCAGGCGGTGGCGGCACACCACACGCTCAACCTCATCGACGGCCGATGGCGGCCGTCCGAGTCGGGCCAGACCCGCACCAACCACAACCCCGCCGATGTGACCGACACCGTCGGCGAGTTCACCGAGTCCGGCGGCGTGGACACGGACCACGCCGTCGACGCGGCGGCAGCGGCGCTCCCGGCCTGGCGGGGCCTCGGCTCCCTGCGCCGTGGCGAACACCTCGCCGCCGCTTCGGCGTTGCTCGCCGGGCGGGCCGAGGAGTTCGTGCGCGCCATCACCCGCGAACAGGGCAAGCTGCTGGCCGAGGCCAGGGGCGAGGTCAAACGGGCCCGCGCCGTACTGGACTTCACGGCCGGGCAGGCCCGCCTGCTCGGCGGTGTCACGGCACCCGCCGAGGAGGAACGCACCTTCGCCTACACCTTCCGGCGCCCGCTGGGCGTCGTAGGGCTCATCTCGCCCTGGAACTTCCCCCTGGCCATCCCCATGTGGAAGGTGGCACCGGCTCTGCTGTCCGGCTGTACGGCGGTGCTGAAGCCGTCCCCGCTGACCCCGCTCACAGCCGCGCTGCTCGCCGAGGTCTTCCACGAGGCGGGGCTCCCTGCCGGTGTCCTCAACCTCGTCCAGGGCGACGCCGCTGCGGGCGAGGCACTCGTCGCGCACCCCGAGGTCAAGGGCATCAGCTTCACCGGTTCCCTGGGTGTGGGCACCGCCATCCACACCGGTGGCGCCGCACGCCTGCTGCGCACACAGCTCGAACTCGGCGGCAAGAACGCGGTCGTCGTGCTCGACGACGCCGACCTCGACAAGGCGGTCGACGCTGTCATACACGGCGCGTTCGGGCAGGCCGGCCAGCGGTGCAGCGCCACCAGCCGCGCCGTGGTGGACGTCAGGGTGCGCGACGACTTCCTCGACCGCCTCGTCGCCCGCGTCGCCAAGCTGCGCGTCGGCCCCGGCGACGACCCCGACGCGCAAGTCTGCCCCCTCGTCAGCCCGGCCCGCGTGGAAGCGGCACTGGACGCGGTCGCCGGAGCGCGCCGCGACGGCGCCACGGTGCTGTGCGGCGGGGCACGCGAGGAGCGCCCCGGGCTCCCCGACGGCTGCTACGTCCAGCCCACCGTCATCAGGGACGTGCCCTGGGACAGCGAACTCGCCCAGGAAGAGGTCTTCGGTCCGGTCCTCGCCGTCGTGGACGCCGACGGCTTCGACGACGCCATGCGGATCGCCAACTCCGTGAAGTACGGCATGTCGGGGACGGTCTTCACCGCCTCCCAGGCCCGGGCCTTCGAGGCGGTCGAACGCTTCGAGGCGGGCATGCTGCACGTCAACCGGCCCGGCGTCGGCGCGTACGCCCATCTCCCGCACGTCGGCAGCAAGGCGTCGCAGTACGGGCCGCCCGAGTGCTCCCCGGAGGTCTTCGACTTCTACACCGAGTGGCACTCGGCCTGCATCAGCTACTGAGCCCGCCGCACCCACCTGCACGGACGGCGGCCCCCGGGACCGCCGTCCTGAGCCGCACGAGGCGGTCTCCCGGGCCGCACAGAGGCAGCCGAGCCGCACAGAGGCGGGGGGGGCCCCCGGGTTTGCGCCCACCAGGATTTCCGCGTCCGGGTCTTCCGCGTCCGGGTCTTCCGCGTCCGGGTTGTCCGCCTACGAGGCCGGGACGTCACCCAGGGCGAGGGTTTCCCACGGCCTAGCCGGGCCGGGGACCGGCCGGGACGGGGGTGTTCGCG
Source organism: Streptomyces iconiensis (assembly GCF_028657195.3). Classification (GTDB taxonomy): domain Bacteria; phylum Actinomycetota; class Actinomycetes; order Streptomycetales; family Streptomycetaceae; genus Streptomyces; species Streptomyces iconiensis. Next base: position 9,012 of record NZ_JANCPR020000063.1, on the reverse strand, counting down.
GACGTGGGGGTTGGGGCGGGAGCGCCGTGTCCGACGACCTCCTCGGCCAGGCCGAAGGAGAGCGTCATTCCCGCGCCGCCCACGCCGTTGACCACCGTCACGCCGGGCTCGGGACTGACGACGAGTTCGGTACGGCCGTCACGCAGCGAGGGATAGTGGCCCTCCCACCGTTCCGTCACGACCGGCTCGGGCACCTTCGCGAACGTACGCAGATACCGGAGCACGGCCTCGTTGATGCCCTCGTCCTGGAACGGGTCGTGCGTGCCCGCGTACGCGTGGCTGTCCCCGATGGTCAGCCGCCCGTCCGCCGTCTGCGAGAGCAGGACGTGGACGCCGTGCTCCCTCTCGTAGGGCAGTTGGGTGTCGAGCCTGGCCCGCAGCGCGGCCTGCGCCGCCAGGCCCTCGAACGCCGCGTAGTGCAGCAGCGTCAGCCCGCCGCACAGCATCGGCCCCAACTGCCAGCCGCCCGGCTGGACCCGGGTACGCATCATCTGGAGCTTGCAGCGCAGCAGACCGCTGGTGGCGAACACGTCCGGGTACAGCGTCGCGAAGTCGTTCCCGCTGCACACGTACACCCGGTCGGCCCGCCACTCGCCCGCCGTCGTGGAGACGGACGGCATGTCGATGCCCCGGACCGTCTCACCGAACCGCACCTCGACCCCGTACTCACCGGCGAGATGCGCGGCGACGGCAGGGATCGCCGCACGCGGATCGACGTTGACCTCCGTAGGGCTCCACAGCGCGCCCAGCAGCCCTTCCTCGCGCACCGCAGGGCCACGTGCGGCGGCCTCGGCCGCCGTGACCATCCGCGCTCCTCGCTCGCGGGCGGGAGCGGAGGCGGTGAGGAACTCCTCCAGCACCGCCACCTCGTCCTCGTGGTGCGCCAGATGCAGCGAGCCGGTCTCCGCCGCCCACATGCCGGTCATGGCGGCGATCTCCAGCCACACCTCGCGGCTGCGCAGCGCGCGTTCGTAGACGGCGCCGCGCTGCTGGCCCACCGCCCAGATCATCCCGAAGTTCCGTATCGAGGCGCCGGCGGCGAAGTCGTCGCGTTCGAAGAGGACGACCCTGTCGCCGCCCCGCGCCGCGGCCAGCGCGTGTGCCAGGCCCACGATCCCGCCCCCGACGACCACGGTGTCAACTCGCTTGGCTCTCATGCGTTTTCCCTTCTTCCTCGGGCGGTCCCCGTCAGACGGCGGCGGGGTCGGCGGCGCGTGGCCGCCTGTTCCAGTGCGGAAGGAGCAGCAGCCCGGCGAGCAGAGCGGCGCCCGCGAAGCCGTAGAAGAGCGCGCTGCCCGAAAGGAACCCGGGCAGCAGCCCGCCGAGCACGGCGCCGAGGGAGCCGCAGCCGTTGACGAGCCCGGCGGCCGTACCCGCGCCGCCCTCGGAGCCGAAGTCGACGGCGGCCACGCACGAGATCATCGCGTCGGCCGCGTACACGGCCAGGCCGATCACGGCGAGCACGGCGATCATCACGCCCGGGTTGTGTGCCGCCGTCAGCGGCATGAACAGCGCCATCGCCACCGTGAGCAGCGCCAGCGCGAGCACACAGGGCGGCACCCTGCGCGAGCGGAAGACCTTGTCGGAGACCCAGCCGATGAGGATGGGCGCCGCGACCCCCGCGACACCGAAGGCGATGGGGATCAGTGTCGCGCCGACCTTGTCGACCTCGGGCAGCCGCTTGCTGACCAGGACGGGACCCCACAGCAGGATCGCGTAACGCGCGGGCTTGAGCAGGAAGTACGCGGCGCCGAGCGTCAGCACCATGCGGTCGCGCAGGGTCTCACGGTAGAGCGAGAGCGCGCCCCGCCGCGCAACCGTGCCCTCCTGCTCCCTTACGTCCGCCGCCCGTTCGCCCTGCTCCCGTACGTCCTCCGCCCGTTCGCCCTGCTCCCGTACGTCCTCCGCCCGCGTGCTCTCCGCCTGCCTGCTCTGAGCCCGTATCAGCTCCTCGGCGTCGTCCGCGAGCGGTGGCAGGCCCACGTCCTGTGGCTTGTCGCGCTGGAAGACGAGGAAGAGCACCAGCACGACGGCGAGCGTCGCCGAGCCCGCGAAGAACGCCGCGTGCCAGGAGTCGAGGACCGCGTAGGCCCACCAGCCCAGGAACGGGGGCGCGACCAGGCCGCCGAAGGCGTAGTTGGTGCTCCACACCCCCAGCACCCTGCCCCGTTCGCGCACCGTGAAGAAGCTGCTCATGTTCTTGCACAGCGGCGCCCAGCCCGCCGACTGTGCGAGGCCCTGGACGACCATCGCGGCGGCGAAGACGAGCAGGGCGCCGCTCAGCCCCATGGCGAGGGAGGCGAGGATCGCGCCCACCATGCCGCCGGCGACCACCACCCGCGGCCCGAACCTGTCGGCCCACATGCCCCAGGTGAACTGGCCCACCGCGTACGCGACCAGATACACCGCGTCCACGACGCCGAGCACCCGCTCCGTCAGCACCCCGTTGACCGCAGGGTCGTCGAGGATGCCGAGCTTGGCGACGGAGAACGCCTGCCGGACGAAGTAGAAGCCCGCGTACGTGATCCAGGTGATGGCGAAGATCTGCCAGCGCCAGCGCGCCACACGGGGCCAGGGGCGCGTCCTGGCCACCGCCTCCCGCGTGCTGACGGCCGGTTCTTCGGGCTCTTGCTGTCTTTCGTGTGGTGCGAGGTCGGCCATGGCGGCGTCCTGTCCTCGGCGAAAGGGGAGTGCGGGAGGTGCGGGGGAGTGCGGTACGTGCCGCGTTGCGGTACGTACCGCACCGGCAGGAGGAGCTGAGGGTGTGGAGGCGTACGGGCAGGGGGAGGGGGCTCAGCCGGCGGCGAGCGCCGTACCGATCCAGTAGCTGTCGAAGTTGCGCAGCCTGTGCCCCTCGGGCAGGCCGCTCACCTCGGCGTTCACCAGCAGCGGCACCCACTGCTCGGACAGCCCGCCGTGCGAGCGCAGGGGCTCCTTGAACCCCGAGATGTCGTGCCGCGCCGGGACCGTGCCCAGGGCGGTGTTCCGCTCGGAGATGACGACCAGTTCACCGATGCGGTCGCCCGGCAGCTCGAACCGCTCGCACGCCTCCTCGCGGGTGAGCACCGTCTCCACTCCGCCTAGTGCCCCCAACTCCCGTACGAGGGAGGGGACATCGGCGCTCTGAGGAAGGTGCACCGTCGCGTACGAACCCAGTGCGCCGTGGTGCACGGTGTACGGGTCGGTGATCGGCAGCACGACCCGTGCGGCGCCCTCACCGAGCCGGGCGTCCAGCTCGTCCTGGAGGAAGACGACCCGCGCCTCGCCCGCCCCGTCGCTCTTGGCGTTCATGCCGTGGTCCGCGGTCACCACCAGTACGGCGCCCAGTGCGTCGATCCGCTCGAAGTAGCCGTCCAGCATCGCGTAGAAGTCGTTCGCCACGGGCGAGCCCGGCGCGTGCTTGTGCTGGATGTAGTCCGTCAGCGACAGATACATCAGCTCCGGCCGCTCCGACTCCAGTACGGACACCCCGGCGGCCATCACCAGCTCGCTCAACTCGGCGCTGTAGACCGAAGGCTGCTCCATGCCGGTGCGCTCCAGCACCTTCGCGATGCCGTGCTCCTCCTCGGTCGCCTCGCTCGCCTTCTCCGCCGAGAAGCACATGCCGCCCCTGAGGCCCCGCCCCAGCAGGCGGCGCAGCTTGTCCTTGGCCGTGATGACGGTGACGAGGGCGCCCTCCTGCGAGAACCGCGCGAACAGCGTCTCGGCGCGCAGCAGTCCGGGGTCGTTCATCATGACCTCGGTACCGGAGTCAGGGTCGTAGAAGTAGTTGCCGCAGATGCCGTGCACCGACGGCGGTGCGCCCGTCGCGATGGACAGGTTGTTGGGGTTCGTGAACGACGGCATCGTGCACTCGGCGCGCAGATCACCGCCCCGGGTCAGCATCCGTTCCAGGAACGGCATCCGGCCGTCGGCGATGGCCCGTTCGTGATACGCGGCCTCGCTTCCGTCCACACACACCACGACGACGGGCCGGCGAGGCCAGGCGTACGAGCGTCCGTTGATCTCCAGCCGTGCGGGCAGCGCGGAATCGGCGTCCCTCATGTACGTGTCCATCCCTGTGGTCGGTCGGTGGGGAGAAGCCCGCGGCGTTCGTGCCGCGTTGCCGTCATGGGTAACACCGGCCGTGAGACGCGCAGAACCACCGGAAGCGCTATAGCCCGCATAGCCATATGGGCGCCCCCCGGACCCCTCCCCGCCAGCGCGTTTCCGGGTTACGCTCGCGGCGCTCCGCCGATCTTTCAGCGGCCGGCCGATCTTCAGCGGGAGGGGGAGCGCCGTGGAACTGAACCTGCACCGACTGTGGATCTTCATGCAGGTCGTCGAGCACCAGGGCTTCTCGGCCGCGGCCCGCGAGCTGTACATGAGCCAGCCCTCGGTCTCCAACCAGGTGCGCCGCCTGGAACAGTCCCTCCACGTCCCGCTCATCGACCGCTCGGGCGTCCGTGCGACGCCGACGGCCGAGGGCGAGGTCCTCGCCGCCTACGGCAAGCGCGTCTTTCTGCTCGCCGAGGAGGCGGTCGCCGCCGTACGCCAGGTCAGCGGCCTGGTCACGGGGCGGCTGCTCGTCGGCGGCTCCACCACCGTCGGCACCTATCTGCTGCCCTCGCTCCTCGCCAGGTACCGCGCCGCGCACCCCGGCATCGAGTGCGACATCTACGTCGGCAACAACGAGGCCGTACAGGAACGGCTGCTCAGCGGCGAGATCGGCGTCGCCGTCGTCGCGGGTAACCCGCACGCCACCCAACTGGTGGCCGAGACCATCCTCGACGAACGCCTCGTCCTGGTCGCGCCGCCCGCGCACCCGCTGGCCGCCCACGGAACCGGCGGCGGCGGTATCGCGCCCGAGGCGCTGGCCGGGGAGCGTTTCCTGCTGCGCGAGCCCGGCTCACAGACCCGTGAGCTGCAGGAGAAGGTGCTCACGGACTGGGGCCTCGACGGTGCGGCGCGCGGCGACGTGTGGGGGCCCGAGGCGGTCAAGCAGTGCGTCTCGGCCGGGTTGGGCCTCGCGCTGATCTCCGAGCATGCCGTCGATGTCGACGTACGGGCCGGGACCCTTGCCGTGCTGCCCGTACGTCCTGCGCCGCGTGCCCGCCCGATCAGCCTCGTACGCCGCCGGGACCGGCTGCTGTCTCCCGCGGAGAGCGCGTTCACCGCTCTGCTGCGGTCCCAGCGGGGCTGGCCGCCGCACGGTCAGGCCGCCCGCGGCCCACTGGAAGCCCCGGCAGCGGTCCCGGCAGCCTGGCGGGGGCTAGCGGAATAGTGCTAGCTTGAAGAGGTGGCCAAGACACAGATGAACGTGCGCGTGGACGAGACGACGGCGCAGGCGGCCCGGGAGCGGGCCCTCGCCCAGGGGGTGAGCGTGAACAGGTACATCGAGGAGCTGGTCCAGCGCGACGCGGCCGAGGTCGGCCGCTCCTTCGTGGACGCGGCATCGGACTTCATGAAGAGCTATGAATCGATCTTCTCCGAGGAGTTCGGCGCCCCAGAGAGCGGCGGAAGCGGGACCGGAAGCCGTCCGAAGGCGTGACCGTACGCATCGACCTCGCCTGGCTGCTCATCCTCGCCGAGGAGAAGACCCCCGGCGACCCGCGCGTCACCGACTACGGCGCACTTGTCGCCGCCGTCAGCAGGCACGAAGCCGCCATATTCGAGCGCCCCGTCTACGCCGAGCCGTCCGACCGCGCCGCCGCGCTGCTCCAACTCCTGCTGCACGTACCGGCGTTGGAGCGCTCCAACGCGATGTTCGCCTCGGCGGTCGCCTACGGATATCTCGTCGCCAGTGGCCTCAAGGTCGTGGTCTCGCCCGAACGCATCCGCGATCTGGCCCGCCTGATCAAGGACGGCACGGCTGACGTCCACGCCATCGCCGCCGAACTGCGCACCTGGACCCTGTAGTCACCCCGTGCCGTCCTCTTACGGCCGCCGGGCCCGCCCCAGCACATGGAAGGCGTGCGGCAGCGCGGGCCCGCCCTCCGGTACCCGCACCCGCCGGAACTCCAACTCCGTGAAGCCCGCGCCCTCGATGTCGGCCAACGGCTCCCGCGAGGTGTGACAGCCACCGAACAGGCGCGGCCACACCGTTGCGTCCACGGCGCGCTGCACAGCGGCCAGGCCAGGACGCCCCTCGGCCACGCCGTGCTCGTAGAACCGCAGTTCACCGCCAGGACGCAGCACCCTGGCGATCTCCCGCAGCGCGCGCTTCACATCCGGCAGCGAGCACAGCACCAGCGAGGTGACGGCCGCGTCGCACGAGGAGTCCGCCAGCGGCAGCTCTTCCGCCGTACCGGGCAGCACATCGATGTTCGCCTTCACACCGAGCGCTTCCTCAGCCGCCAACTGCCGCATCGTGCGCTCCGGTTCGACCGCGACGACCTCTGTGACGGTGTCCGGGTAGTGCGCGAAGTTCCGGCCGTTGCCCGCGCCGATCTCCGCAACGCGGCCCGAGAGCCCGGCCAGCAGCTCCGCCCTGTGTGCCGCTGTTCCGGCGCGCTGGTCGCTGATCACACTCATACGGGCGTAACACCGGGCGAACACGGGATGCCGTACGGCATCCCGTGGTGGACGGTTGGTCTTCGCGGGCATGCCGTGCTCCTCCCATTGGCGTCCCGCCAGCGTCCCTCGTGTGCTTCCCGATTCCAAGTAACCCCCTCGTCTCAGCCGAACCGCAGGATGCGCGGGGCGAAGGCGCCCTGGGGCCCGTCGGCCCTGCCGACCGACCACACCGTCGCCGTGCCAGGCACCGGCGCCAGCCGCAGCGTCCAGGACTCCCCCTCCCCGGCCACCGCGGGCTCGCTCTGCCCGGTGAACGACTCTCCGTCCCAGGCGAGGAAATCCGGCCCGGGGACAATCGGCGGAACCTCGCCCGGGGCCCACTTCTGCGAGCGCGCCACCGAGACCCAGCCCAGTTCACCGGAGGTGGCGGGCGCCAGCGAGCTGATCGAGCCGAAGTCGGTGGGCACGGCCACCCTGTCCCATGCCTCCCCGTCGAAGCGGACCAGCAGCGGCGGAATCGGCTTGCCGACCGGACCACCGACGAACCCGGCCGTGCCACCCGCCCACACCTCCGTAGGCGAGACCGCCAGCACACTGCCCACGGCCGCCCGCGGGAACCCGGACACGATCGTCTGCTGCCACTCCTGCCCGTCCCAGTGCGAGACGGTCGCACCCGAGTTGGAGGCGCCCGCCGCCCATACGTCGCCGGAGGCCAGGACATGCAGGCCGTACACGGCACCCGGCGGCACCGGCATGTCCCGCCAGCCGTTCCCGTCCCGGCGCAGCAGCACCTGCGCGCCGTCCCGCGAACCGATCAGCCAGGTCTCGCCGCCGCCGGTGACGACTCTGGTCAGCACGACACCGCGCGGCGCGCGGCTCTCGTTCCAGGCGCTGCCGTCGAAGCGGAGCAGGCGGGCGCCGCCCGCCGAGTCGCGGCCGACCGCCCATACGGCGGTCGGCGAGGTCGCGGCGACGGACAGCAGCTCTCCCTGCCAGCGGACCCCGGGCAGATTCTGGCGCTGCCACGCGGTTCCGTCCCACCGCAGCAACAGCGGGAAGCCCGGCGCCTCGCGCCCGACGGCATCGGCACCCACGGCCCACGCCTGGTCAGGCCCGAACGCCACGGCCTCGTTCAGCCCGGCCTGCGGGCGTACCTGCTCCGGGACCGGAACGTGCTGCCAGGACAGTTCCGCCGCTGCCGAGGTCACGAGGGCCACGAGGGTCATGGCGACGGCGAGGGCCAGAACGAGAAGTCGGCGTGCCATGGTCAGCCTCCCAGCCGCTCGCTCATCAGGTTCGGTTTGGAGCCGTAGATCTCAACGGTCCCGAAGGCCAGCAGCGAGGACCCGGCCCGCGCCAGCTCACGCGGTTTGACGTCGATCGCGTTCGTGCGCTCGGGCCCGTAGGAGAAGGTGGTGCGGCGGCCCTCCAGCCGCGCGTACTTCGACTGGAAAGCGCGGTCGCTGCGCACCGGCAGCCACAGCGCACCGTCAGGACCTCGCACCATGGCCTCGGTGTAGGTGTCACCCAGCGGCGGAAAGGAGGTGCGCCAGGCACGCCCGTTCCAGGCCATCAGATACGTGCGGCCCCCGTCGTCCCCGTACTGACTGCCACCGACCGTGACACGCCCCGCCCGTTCGAGCAGAACCGTGTGCACGTTGCTGTTCGCAGGCAGCGCCACCTTCGCGTCCCGCCACACCTTCCCGTCCCAGCGCAGAACGCTGGTCCCGGTGCTGCTGTCCCCCCAGGCCCAGGCGTCGTCAGCGGCACGCGCGTTGATCCCCATCACGTAATGCACACCGTCAGGCGCCGACTGCGTGGTCCAGCCGGACCCGTCGTAGTGCAGCACCTTCAGCCCGCTGTCGTCCTCACCGACCACCCACGCCGCACCCGGCACCGCGGCGAAGTCCTGATAGGTCCACAGCGTCTGCGGCAGCGGAACGGCACTCCACCCACCCGCGGACCGGCGCAGGATCTCCCCCTCACCCCCGCGGTTATGGAAGATCCACACCTCCTTACCGACGAACTGCACCTTCCCGAGCCAGCCCAGCTCACCGGCACCGGGGAAGGAGGTGTCCCGGCTCCATTCCACGCCGTCCCACCGGTACAGCATCGGCCGCAGCCCGTCGCCGGCATGCTCGTACCCGGTCGCCCACGCCTCCCCCGACCCCCGGGCGGCAAGATCCGACACGGTCACAGGCGAGACAGCAGCCGCAGGCACAGGCAACGCCGACCAACCCGGCGCCACAGCCGAAGCAGGCGAAACCGACGCGACACACGCAAGGAACAGGCAGACAACAACCACACGGAGACCGTTCACGAGCCCCCCAAAGCGCGAAGGCCGCACAGCCTAGGGCCGCCCACACGCCCCCGCACAGGAGCCGTCCGGCCCTTGACTTCCCAAGCCCTCGCCCCCCTCTGCCCCTGAAGGACGCGGCAAGACATGTCCCCCGAGGCTGCGACACAAGCACTTCGGACCAGGCCCCGATACGGGCGGGGGGAGTCCTAGAGGGGGGC
>NZ_JANCPR020000062.1 GCF_028657195.3 Streptomyces iconiensis | reverse complement strand
GATCCTGCGGCCCTCCGTGCCCCCACTCCCCCGCCGCCCCGCTCCGACGCTCCCCTACGGCCCCGACCCTCCGCGACCCGCTGCCTCCCGGTAGCGGCCCCGCTGCACTGCGGCCCCGCTACCGCCCGGTGGAGCCGTCCAGCCCCTCGCGCAGCAGGTCGGCGTGCCCGCAGTGCTGTGCGTACTCGGCGATCATGGAGACGAGGACCCGCCGGACGGAGACCGGCTTGCCCGTCGCGCGGTGGACTCCGGTGGAGTCCAGGCCCGCAGCCGCGACGATCGCGCGCGACCGCTCGCACTCCCCGCGCCACACGGCCAGCGCCTCGGCCGGGTCGCCGTCGAGGCGGTCGAAGTCCTGGTCCGGGTCGTCGTCCGAGTAATGGAGCAGGGGCACGTCCTCGCCCGCCAGTTGTATGCGGAACCACCACCGCTCCACACCCGCCAAGTGCCGCAGCAGCCCGTGCAGGCTCATCGTGGACGGCGGCATGGACTTCTCCGAGAGCTGCTCGCGCGACAGCCCGGCGCACTTCATCGCGATGGTCTCGCGATACCACTCCAGATAGCGGGTCAGCACCTCCCGCTCGTCCCCCACCAGGGGCAGCGGCTCCCGTGTGTCGCCCTCGAAGAACGGTGAAAGGTGCTGCGGTGTCGCGCCGGCGGCGCTCTCTTCACTCATGCCGGGAGTGTGACAGCGACCACTGACAGTGCCCCGAAACTCCCTTGACCCCCTCGGGAGAATGTCCGGCGTGACCTGGAGCATCGCACCCACCCCCGTTGAGGACCCCGAGTCCGCCGCCACCGTGCGGGCCTATATCGACGACATAGCCAGCCGCTTCTACGGCCGTCAGGCGACCGACGAGGAGATCGACGCTTCCCTCGTCGATGAACCGGAGCGTCAACTCATGCCGCCGCACGGCGCGTTCCTGCTCGCGCGGGCCGAGGGCGACGACCGTGTCGCCGGATGTGTCGGCGTGCGGCTGATGGAGGGCGGCGCGACAGCTGAGCTGAAGCGCGTATGGGTGGCCCCGCACGCGCGCCGCCGCGGCCTGGGGTCCCTCCTCGTCGAGGCCGCCGAACGCGAGGCCGCCGCCCTCGGCGCCACCGCGATACGGCTCGACACCCGCGACGACCTCGTGGAGGCGAGGCGGCTGTACGAGCGGCGCGGATACGTCGCGATCGCGCCCTACAACGACTCGCTCTACGCCGAACACTGGCTGGAAAAGAAGCTGCCATAGGCCCCCGGCGACCCGCACCCGCGACTGACCGGCTCCCCATGCCCCGGTGACCCATGCCCCGCGCCCCCACGTCTCACCGTCCCGCCGTCCCGCCGTCGGGGCGCTCGGCGGCGACAAGAGGTCGAGGCAGGGGGCGAAGGCGCCGGCGCAGCGGGGTCAGGTGGTGATGTCGTGCCAGGCGTGGCGGAGCGCTCCGGCCACGTTCGTGGCGGACGGGGGGTCGGGGGCGAGGCGGCCCGCGAGTCCGTGGACATAGGCGCCGGCGGAAGCGGCGTCGCGGGCGGGCAGGCCCGCGGCGAGGAGGCCGCCGATGAGGCCCGAGAGGACGTCGCCGGTGCCTGCGGTGGCGAGCCAGCCGGTACCGGTGGCGTTGACGCGTACGGGCACGGAGGAGTCGGGGTCGGCAACCAGCGTCGTGGACCCCTTGAGCAGCACGGTCGAGGCCGTACGGGCCGCGAGGTCGCGCACGGAGGCGAGGCGCGCGCCCTCGACCTGCTCGCGTGGCACGCCGAGCAGCGCCGACGCCTCCCCCGCGTGGGGGGTCAGCACGGTGGGCGCCGTACGTGCCCGTACGGCGTCGAGGTCCATGAGGCGCAGCCCGTCCGCGTCGACCAGAAGCGGAACGTCGGAGTCCAGCACCTCGGCGACGGCCTGCCGCGCGTCCTGTTCGTCGCCCAGCCCTGGTCCGACGACCCACGCCTGCACGCGCCCCGCCTTGCGCGGCGGCCCGGCGGAGACCAGCGTCTCCGGGTAACGCGCGATGACCGTGTCGGCGCCCGGCCCCGCGTACCGCACGGCCCCCGCCCCGCTGCGCAGCGCGCCGGCGACGGCGAGCACAGCGGCACCGGGGTAGCGCGCCGAACCGGCGACGACGCCGACGACACCGCGCCGGTATTTGTCGCTCTCCGCATCGGGCCTGGGCAGCAGCCGCGCCACGTCGCCGTGCTGGAGCGCCTCGACAGCGGGCGAAGGCGAAGGCCCCTTGCCGGACCCGTCATCGGACCTACCGCGCCCCGTACCGGACCCATCGGACCCCGTACCGGCGGCATCCAGGGCGCCGCCAGGCAGGTGGGGGCCCAGGCCGATGTCGATCAGGCGTACGGCGCCCGCGTACTCCCGCGCGGGGTCGATGAGCAGGCCCGGCTTGTACGTACCGAAGGTCACCGTCGCGTCGGCCCGTACCGCGACACCGGCCACCTCGCCGGTCTCCGCTTCGACACCGCTCGGCAGGTCGACGGCGACGACGGGCACGCCCGCTTCGCGTACGAGGTCGGCCAACTCGACGGCCGCCGGGCGCAGTCCGCCCTTGCCGCCGATCCCGACGATGCCGTCCACCACGAGGTCGGCGCGCGCGATGATCCCGCCGACCGGCTCGGCCACTCCCTCGACCACGGCGCCGGGCGCCACGACCGTACGGCCGCCCGCGGCGCGCAGGGCCGTCAGGCCGCCCTCGTGCGCGCGTTCGGGGGCGAGCAGCACGGCGGTCACGCCGGCCCCGCGCCGGGCGAGCCGGGCACCGGCGTACAGCGCGTCACCGCCGTTGTCGCCGCTCCCGACGAGCAGCACCACACGTGCCCCGTACGTCCGTCCCAGCAGGCCGTTGCACGCCGCGGCGAGCCCCGCAGCCGCGCGCTGCATCAGTGCGCCCTCCGGGAGCCGTGCCATCAGCGCGCGCTCGGCTGCCCGTACGGTCTCCACGCCGTATCCAGTCCTCATGCCCCCAGTGTGGCGGGCACCGGCCGCGCTTGCAGCGCCGGTCAGCCCTCGGCCACGACCACGGCCGAGGCGACACCCGCGTCGTGCGAGAGGGACACATGCCAGCTGCGCACGCCGAGTTTCCCGGCGCGGGCCGCGACGGTGCCGCGAACCTCAAGGAACGGCTGGCCCGTATCGGCGGCGCACACCTCGGCGTCCGTCCAGCGCAGCCCGCCCGGAGCGCCCAGGGCCTTGGCCAGGGCCTCCTTCGCCGCGAAGCGTGCCGCCAGCGAGGCGACGCCGCGCCGCTCGCCGCTGGGCAGCCACAGCTCACGCTCCACGAAGAGCCGGTCGGCCATTCCTGGCGTCCGCTTGAGCGAAGCCGCGAAGCGGTCGATCTCCGCCACGTCGATTCCCACCCCGATGATCACCGCACCGTCACCGTCCCACCGTTTCCGTCCTCGGGTGTCTGGCCACGCCAGCCGTACGCGTCAGCCGTACGCGCTCCGCGTGGCCGGACGCCCGCGCGTCCCTGCAGCCCGTACTCACACGGTCAGGCTCACACGTCCACGACCACGTCCACGCCCACGTCCACATTCACGACCACGACCACGACCACGAAGACCCACGCACTCACGCACTCACGCACTCACTCGACCGTCACCGACTTGGCGAGGTTACGCGGCTGGTCGACCTCGTTGCCGCGCGCGGTCGCCAGTTCGCAGGCGAAGACCTGCAACGGCACGGTGGCGACGAGCGGTTGGAGCAGCGTGGGGGTCGCGGGGATCTCCACGAGATGGTCGGCGTAGGGCACAACGGCGGTGTCGCCGCGCTCGGCGATCACGAGGGTACGGGCGCCGCGCGCCCTGATCTCCTGGATGTTGGAGACGATCTTGCCGTGCAGTACGGAGCGCCCGCGCGGTGAGGGCACGACCACGACGACCGGAAGCCCCTTCTCGATCAGCGCGATCGGCCCGTGCTTCAGCTCCCCCGCCGCGAAGCCCTCGGCGTGCATGTACGCCAACTCCTTGAGCTTCAGCGCCCCTTCGAGCGCCACGGGGTAGCCGACGTGCCGCCCCAGGAAGAGCACGGTGTTCATGCCGGCCTCGCCGGCCAGGCCGCGCGCCAGCTCCCGTACGGGCTCCATCGTGTCGAGCACGTCCTCGACCTGGGTGGAGATCTCCGACAACTCGCGCACCACGTCGCCGATCTCGTCACCCCACTTGGTGCCCCGTACCTGCCCGAGGTAGAGCGCGACCAGGTAGCAGGCCACCAGTTGCGTGAGGAACGCCTTCGTGGAGGCGACGGCGACCTCGGGGCCCGCGTGCGTGTAGAGCACGGCGTCGGACTCGCGGGGGATGGTCGAGCCGTTGGTGTTGCAGATGGCCAGCACATGTGCGCCCTGTTCCCGTGCGTGCCGCACCGCCATCAGAGTGTCCATCGTCTCGCCCGACTGGCTGACCGCGACCACCAGCGTGCGCGCGTCCAGGATCGGGTCCCGGTAGCGGAACTCGCTGGCCAGCTCCATCTCGCAGGGGATACGGGTCCAGTGCTCGATGGCGTACTTCGCGATCATCCCGGAGTGGTAGGCGGTCCCGCAGGCCACTATGACCACCTTGTCGACCTCGCGGAGCACCGAGACGGGGATACGCACCTCGTCCAGCGTCAGCAGCCCCGAGCTGTCGATGCGTCCCAGCAGGGTGTCGGCGACCGCCTTGGGCTGCTCGGCGATCTCCTTGAGCATGAACGACGCGTAACCGGACTTCTCCGCGGCCGAGGCGTCCCAGTCCACGTGGAACGTACGGACGTCGGCCGGTGCGCCTTCGAAGTCGGTGACGGTGATGCCGCCGCCTCTGCGCAGCTCCACGACCTGGTTCTGGCCCAGTTCGACCGCGTCCCGTGTGTGGTCGATGAAGGCGGCCACATCGGAGGCCAGGAAGTACTCGCCGTCGCCGTCACCGCCCCCGACCCCCACCACCAGCGGCGAGTTGCGGCGCGCGCCCACCACCGTGCCGGGGTCGTCGGCGTGCATCGCGACCAGCGTGAACGCGCCCTCCAGCCGGCGGCACACCTGCCGCATGGCCTCGGCCAGGTCGCCGCAGGAGGAGAAGGACTCGGCGAGCAGGTGCGCGACCGTCTCGGTGTCCGTCTCGGAGGTCAGCTCGTGTCCCCTGGCGGTCAGCTCGGTCCGCAGTGCGGCGAAGTTCTCGATGATGCCGTTGTGCACGACGGCGACACGGCCCGCGTTGTCCAGGTGCGGATGCGCGTTCCCATCGGTGGGACCGCCGTGGGTGGCCCACCGGGTGTGGCCGATACCGGCCTGGCCGGTGGGGAGGGGCCGCTCGGCCAGTTCCTTCTGGAGGTTGGCGAGCTTGCCCGCCTTCCGGGCCGCGGCGATCCCCCCGTCAGCCAGGACGGCCGCGCCCGCCGAGTCGTAGCCGCGGTACTCAAGACGCTGGAGACCGGCGAGAACGACGTCGAGCGCCGACCGACCTCCCACGTACCCGACGATTCCGCACATGGATACCCCTTCCAGCCCTGTGGCCTGCATGTCTACCGCAGGGGCCGGGCCGGGACACCTTCCGGGGCGCTACGTCACTCGCCGCGCGCCATCCGGTCTATCGCCTCCTCCACCAGTTCCAGATACTCCGATTCCTCGCAGCGCGGTTTGCTGCCCATCACATACATGTCCAGGGACTCCGTCAGGTCCTCCGCGAGGTCCTCGTCCGGAAGCCCGTCCGTCAGATCGCTGTAGACACGGCCCGCGTGTCCTTCCAGGGGGTCGGCGCGGCGGAGACGCCAAAGGCGCCCGCGGCTCAAGGGGTGCGACATGGCCGGAACATAGCGGCAATCCCCCCTCACGTACACCTTCCGCACGCTTTGCTCGGTGCCGTCTCCCCTGCCCCCGAAGGTGAGGCCCTCACACCCCGGAGATGAACCCCCCACACGGCCCCCGCAGAATGGCCATGTGTCCACAAAGCCGTACCTAGACCTCAGCCGTGCGGAGTGGAGCGCTCTGCGCGAGCGCACACCGCTGCCGCTCACCGCCGAGGAGGTCGAGAATCTGCGCGGTCTCGGTGACGTCATCGACCTGGACGAGGTCAGGGACGTGTACGTCCCGCTCTCGCAGCTGCTGAACCTGCACGTCGGAGCGGCACACGACCTGCGTGCCGCGCTCAACGCGTTCCTCGGGAAAGCGGGCAGGAGCGGCGGCACCCCCTTCGTGATCGGGGTGGCCGGCAGCGTCGCCGTCGGCAAGTCCACGGTCGCACGCCTGCTCCAGGCGCTGCTGTCCCTGCCCCGGCGCCTCAGCGGCGTCGGAGGCGCACCGATGCCCGAGCACCCGCGCGTCGAACTGGTCACCACGGACGGCTTCCTGCTGCCCAAGGCCGAGCTGGAGCGGCGCGGCCTGATGTCGCGCAAGGGCTTCCCCGAGTCCTACGACCGCCGCGCCCTCACCCGCTTCGTCGCCGACGTCAAGGCGGGCAAGCCCGAGGTGACGGGCCCGGTCTACTCGCACCTGATCTACGACATCGTGCCGGACGAGACGCTCACCGTGCACCGCCCCGACATCCTGATCGTCGAGGGCCTCAACGTCCTCCAGCCGGCGCTCCTGACCGGAGGAGCCTCCCGGCCGGAGGCCGGCGGGGGCCGCACCCGCATGGCCGTCTCCGACTACTTCGACTTCTCGCTGTACGTGGACGCGCGCACGGCCGACATCGAACGCTGGTACCTCGACAGGTTCCGCAAGCTGCGCGCCACCGCGTTCCAGGATCCGCTCTCGTACTTCCACAAGTACACGACGGTCTCCGAGGAGGAGGCCCTCGCCTACGCCCGCAACACCTGGCGCACCATCAACGAGCCCAATCTGCGCCAGAACATAGCCCCCACGAGAGGCCGCGCCACCCTCCAGCTCCACAAAGGGCCTGACCACAAAGTGGAACGCCTCTCCCTGCGGAAGCTGTAACCAGAGCTTGGGCGGTCCGCACCAGGGGCGCGGGGCGGGCAAGCGCGGCCCACCCCCACCGGCCCGCACCCGGGGCGCTGCCGTCCGACCCGGACAGCGGGTCCGCTGTGGCTGGTCGCACAGTTCCCCGCGCCCCTGACGGGGCGCGGGGAACACGTCGGATGTCCGCAGCGCCTCAGCCCAGGGCGCGCTTGACCACGTCAGCGAGCCGGCCGGCGACGGCGCGCGCGTGCTCGATGTCGGCGGCCTCGACCATGACCCGCACCAACGGCTCCGTACCGGACTGCCGCAGCAGAACCCGCCCGGTGGTGCCCAGCTCCCGCTCCGCCTCCGCGACAGCGGAAACCAGTTCGGGCGCGGTACCGACCCGCGACTTGTCCACGTCCGGCACGTTCACCAGCACCTGCGGCAGCCGCTCCATGGTCGCTGCCAGCTCCGCGAGCGGCTTCCCTGTCCCCGCGACCCGCGCGGCCAGCATCAGCCCGGTCAGCGTGCCGTCACCCGTCGTGGCATGGTCGAGCACGATCACGTGCCCCGACTGCTCGCCGCCCAGCGAGAACCCGCCGCGCTTCATCTCCTCCAGCACATAGCGGTCGCCGACCGCCGTACGCAGCAGCGCGACGCCCTCGCGCTCCATGGCGAGCTTGAAGCCGAGGTTGGACATCACCGTCGCGACGACGGTGTCCTTGCGCAGCTGCCCCGCCTCCTTCATCGCGAGCGCCAGCACGGCGAGGATCTGGTCGCCGTCGACCTCCTCGCCCGCGGCGTCCACGGCCAGGCAGCGGTCCGCGTCCCCGTCGTGCGCGACACCGAGGTCGGCGCCGTGCCGTACGACGGCGGCCCGCAGCCCGTCCAGGTGCGTGGAGCCGCACGCGTCGTTGATGTTGAGCCCGTCGGGGTCCGTGCCGAGCGTGACGACATCGGCCCCCGCGCGCGCGAACGCCTCGGGCGAGACCCGCGAGGCGGCGCCGTGCGCTCCGTCGATGACGACCTTGAGCCCGTCGAGCCGGTTGGGGAGCACGCCCACCAGGTGCGCGACGTAGTTGTCGAAGCCCTCGTCGTAGTCCTTGACCCGGCCCACACCCGCACCGGTCGGCCGGTCCCACGGCTGCCCGGCGGCGTGGTCACGGTAGAGCGCCTCGATACGGTCCTCCAGCTCGTCGGCGAGCTTGTGCCCACCGCGTGCGAAGAACTTGATGCCGTTGTCCGGCATCGGGTTGTGGCTCGCGGACAGCATCACGCCGAGGTCGGCGCCGAGCGCGCCGGTCAGATACGCGACGGCCGGGGTCGGCAGCACGCCGACCCGCAGCACGTCCACCCCGGCACTGGCCAGGCCGGCGACGACGGCCGCCTCCAGGAACTCTCCCGAGGCGCGCGGATCCCGCCCCACCACGGCCACCGGGGCTGTGGTGTCGGCGGACCCCCCGTCCGCGCGCTTCTCGGTCAACACGTGCGCCGCCGCGACCGACAGCCCGAGCGCCAGCTCGGCCGTCAACCCGTCATTGGCGACGCCACGTACGCCGTCCGTACCGAAGAGTCGTGCCACAGTCTTCCTCCGAGTTCAGCGGGCGTTGGGATACCTCACGGGCGGAGGCTGGGGAGCTTGGCCCCGGGAGCCCAACACAAACAGGTATACGCCCCGTGTTCCCCATGACGGTGCGGGCGTCCCCGACGACGCCGTGCGTGCCGTGCGCACCGCCACCAAAAGACGGATGCCCCGCCGGCACACGAGGTGTGCCGACGGGGCATCCCAAAAAGCGGCTCCAGCCAGCGCGAGGTCAGCGCTTGCTGTACTGCGTGCCCTTACGGGCCTTCTTCAGACCGGCCTTCTTGCGCTCCACCGCACGGGCGTCACGCGTCAGGAACCCGGCCTTCTTGAGCGGGCCGCGGTTGTTGTCCACGTCGGCCTCGTTCAGCGCACGGGCCACGCCCAGGCGCAGCGCGCCCGCCTGGCCCGAGATGCCGCCGCCTGCGATACGGGCGACCACGTCGTAGCGGTCGTCCAGCTCCAGGACCTTGAACGGCTCGTTGACTTCCTGCTGGTGCACCTTGTTGGGGAAGTAGCCCTCAAGGGTGCGACCGTTGATCTTCCACTGCCCCGAGCCCGGGATGATGCGGACACGGGCGATGGCGTTCTTGCGACGGCCGGTGCCCGCGGCGGGCTGCGGCTCGCCGAAGCGGGACGCCATGGACTCGGAGGTGTACTCCTCCGGGGCCTCGGGGGTCTCGGTCGTGTACTCCTCGACGCCCTCGACGGGGGTCTCGGCGGTGGTCTCGGCCACGATTCTCCTCAGCTTCTCTTCAGTCTTAGGGGGTGGCCGGACTTACTGCGCGACCTGGCTGATCTCGAACGGCACGGGCTGCTGAGCAGCGTGGGGGTGCTGGTCGCCCGAGTAGACCTTCAGCTTCGAGAGCATCTGACGGCCCAGGGTGTTCTTGGGGATCATGCCCTTGATGGCCTTCTCGACGGCCTTCTCGGGGCTCTTCTCCAGGAGCTCGTCATAGCGGACCGAGCGCAGACCGCCCGGGTATCCCGAGTGGCGGTATGCCATCTTCTGGGTCCGCTTGTTGCCGGACAGGTGCACCTTGTCGGCGTTGACGATGATGACGAAGTCACCCATGTCAACGTGGGGCGCGTACACCGGCTTGTGCTTGCCCCGGAGAAGGGTGGCGGCCTGCGTGGCCAGACGACCCAGGACCACGTCCTGGGCGTCGATGATGTGCCACTGGCGCTGGACGTCGCCGGGCTTGGGGCTGTACGTACGCACGGTCGTAGCCTTCGCTTCTTCGGAAATGGGGTCTCCCCGCACCCGCTGGGGGCATGGGGATGGATCCTGACAAGGCCACCGACAGATTCCGGCAGTGGACTCGCACACGGTGACGCAACCGCACGCGATCACTGGTCATCGTCAGTAGGCCGGTGTAGAGACCCCCCACGTGAGAACAGGCAAGCCAATACACACAACGATCCAGCACAATACCCGGCCCCACCCGTACGGGTCAAAACCAGCGCCTCCGGGCACTCACCGCACCCCCGACACCCCCGAAAGCCCGCCTCCACGAGGCGGCGGAACGACCCCCTCCCGGCCCCCGTCCCGGGTCCCTCCCAGGCCCCTCAGACGCCCGCGCTCACGCCGCCCCCTCACCGCGCCCGCACCACCCGCGCCTCGTCCCACACCGGCTCGGGCACCTCGCGCACCCGGCCGTCCGCACCGAAGATCAGGAAGCGGTCGAAGGACCGCGCGAACCAGCGGTCGTGGGTGACAGCCAGCACCGTGCCGTCGAAGGCTTCAAGACCCTCCTGCAGAGCCTCGGCCGAGTCGAGGTCCAGGTTGTCCGTCGGCTCGTCGAGCAGCAGCGCCGTGGAGCCCTCCAGCTCCAGCAGCAGGATCTGGAAGCGGGCCTGCTGGCCGCCCGACATGCGGTCGAAGGACAGCTCGGCCTGGCGGGTCAGTTCGTAGCGCCGCAGTACGGACATCGCGGCGCCCTTGTCCCGCGCGTGCTCCTTCCACAGGATGTCGAGGAGCGTGCGCCCCTCCAGCTCGGGGTGCGCGTGGGTCTGAGCGAAGTGTCCCGGCACCACGCGCGCGCCCAGCTTCCAGAAGCCGGTGTGCGCCACCCCGCCGTCGGGGGCATCGGGGCCGCCTGCGAGCAGCCGCAGGAAGTGGGACTTGCCCGAGCCGTTGGACCCGAGCACGGCGACACGCTCGCCGTAGAAGATCTCCAGCGAGAACGGCTGCATCAACCCGGTCAGCTCCAGGTTCTCGCAGGTCACGGCCCGTACCCCCGTACGGCCGCCGCGCAGCCGCATCCGGATGTCCTGCTCGCGCGGCGGCTCCATGGGCGGGCCGGCCTCCTCGAACTTCGCCAGGCGCGTACGGGCCGCCTGGAGCCGGGAGGCCATGTCGGAGTTGAAGGCCGCCTTCTGCTTGTACATGATCACGAGCCGCTTCAGCTTCGCGTGCTCCTCGTCCCAGCGCCGCCGCAGCTCCTCGAAGCGCGCGAACCGTTCCTTGCGCGCCTCATGGAACGTCGCGAAGCCACCGCCGTGCACCCATACGTCGCTTCCCGCAGCGCCCGGCTCGACGCTGACGATGCGGTCGGCGGCCCGCGCGAGCAGCTCCCTGTCGTGGGAGATGAACAGCACCGTCTTCTTGGTCTCGCGCAGCTGCTGCTCCAGCCAGCGCTTGCCGGGGACGTCGAGGTAGTTGTCTGGCTCGTCCAGCAGCAGCACCTCGTCGGTGCCCCGCAGCAGCGACTCCAGCACGAGCCGCTTCTGCTCGCCGCCCGACAGCGTCCGCAGTCCACGCCACTGCGCCTTCTCGTACGGGACGCCGAGCGCGGCGACGGTGCACATGTCCCACAGGGTCTCCGCCTCGTACCCGCGCGCCTCGCCCCAGTCGGCAAGCGCCTGCGCGTACTGGAGCTGTGCGGCCTCGTCGTCCCTGGTCATCATGGCCAGCTCGGCGTCGTCCACCTTGCGGGCCGCGGTCCTGATCCCCGGGCGGGCCACGGAGACGAGCAGGTCACGCACGGTCCGCTCGTCGCGGACGCTGCCGACGAACTGCGGCATGACGCCGAGCCCCCCACTGACCGTCACCGACCCGCCGTCCGGCTTCAGTTCGCCGGCGATGAGCCGCAGCAGGGTCGTCTTGCCCGCGCCGTTCGCGCCGACGAGGGCGACCGAGGCGGCCTCACCGACCCGGAGCGACGCATCGTCGAACAGGGCCCTTCCGTCGGGCAGATAGAACTCGATGTGCGCGGCCTCGACGTGTCCCATGCGCCGATTGTCACCGCATGGTGACGCCTGAACCAAGCGAATATCGAGCGCATAAGATGCGCCCATGAGCTTTGGGCAGGGGGGACCCGACTGGGGTTCCGGGGGATCGTCCACACCCGACTGGACCGCGCTCGCCGAACAGGCAGAGCGGACACGCGCCAGGCGGCGCCGCTGGATGATGGCGGGCGGCGGCGCGCTCGCCACCGCGGCCGTCGCGGGAATCGTCGCGGTGGCCGTCGTCAACGAGGGCGGCGGCGACGCCTCAGACAAGCCCTCCAGCTCCCTGCCGCCGCCCGAGGACCTTCCCTCCAGCTCGGCGGCCGAGCCGGACCCCACCTTCAAGGACGAGCCGCCGCCCCCGCCCCCGCCGAAGGACTTCATCGCCGACGCGCAGCACGACAAGGCGCCACTGAGCATCACCACGCTCTTCCCCGGCAAGCGCGTCACGGTCAACGGCCGCCCGTACAAGCTCGCGGACACCAGTACGAGCAAGAAGTGCGCCGACGCCGCACACGCCGGCCTGGCCCCGGTCCTCGACCGCAACAAGTGCGAGACCCTCTACCGCGCGACCTTCACCCGCGACGGCCTCGCCGTCACGGTCGGCATCGCGGTCTTCCAGAAGACGGAGCCGGCGACCCGGGTGAAGAGGGAGTACAAGCCCAACCTCGTCGCGCTCCCCGGCAAGGGCGTCCCCCACTTCTGCCGCACCGTGGTCTGCCGTACGACCGCCAACTCCCTCGGCCGCTACGCCTACTTCACCATCGCGGGCCGCACCAACGGCAAGGAATCGGGCCCCGCGGACAAGCAGGCCGAACGCGCGGCCCTCGACGGCTCCAACTACGCCTACGCCCGCATCCTGCAACGCGGCAGGGCCCAGTCCTCGGAGGCCGCGGAGGCCCCGCAGGACTGACCGCCCTCAGCAGCAGCCCGCCGCGCCCCCCGCACCGCCAGGCCCCACCATCAGCGAACGCTTGTTCCGCGACGCGAGGTTACGGGCCTCCAACTCGTCGTCAGCCGGGTAGCCGACCTCCTCCAGCGTCAGCCCGTGCGGCCGTACGACATGGACGGCCGAGTCCCGTACACCGGCGGCCAGCACCTTGGCGGGCCACTCGGGCGGGCGGTGGCCGTCGCCGACGAAGAGCATGGCGCCGACCAGCGCGCGCACCATGTTGTGGCAGAACGCGTCGGCCTTGACCGTGGCCTCCAGCACACCGTCCGCGCGCCGCACCCACTCCAGCCGCTGGAGCGTACGAATGGTCGTGGCACCCTCGCGCTTCTTGCAGTAAGCGGCGAAGTCGTGTTCCCCCAGCAGGTTGCCGGCCGCCTCGTTCATGGCGTCGAGGTCCAGCGGCCAGTTGTGCCACAGCACATGGCCGCGCTGGAGCGGGTCGACCCCGCCGGGGTGGTCGGTGACGCGGTACGCGTAGCGCCGCCAGATCGCGGAGAACCGCGCGTCGAAGTGTGCGGGTGCCTCGCTCACCCGGA
Organism: Streptomyces iconiensis; assembly: GCF_028657195.3. Classification (GTDB taxonomy): domain Bacteria; phylum Actinomycetota; class Actinomycetes; order Streptomycetales; family Streptomycetaceae; genus Streptomyces; species Streptomyces iconiensis. The sequence continues at coordinate 33,493 of NZ_JANCPR020000062.1, read as the reverse complement.
ACACGCGTACGTCCATCGGCAGCCGCCCCGCGAGCCGCCGCAGCAGATGGTCAGCGTGCTCGGCCCACACGTCATCCGGCAGGTCCACATGGGCGACCTGCCCGCGCGCGTGCACCCCCGCGTCCGTACGGCCCGCCACGGTCAGCTCGGGCGTCTCCTCCCGCCGCATGACGACACGCAGCGCCTCCTCGATCTCCTCCTGGACCGTACGGCGGACCCGCTGCCGCGCCCAGCCGGAGAACTCCCGCCCGTCATAGGCCAGGTCCAGCCGTACTCGCACCACGTCACACTCCCGAAGTTGTGGCGAAATACAGAGCGGGCCCACCCCGAGGGGCGGGCCCGCTCACATGCCTGGGTCAGGCGTCCTTGGACTCGTCCTCTGCGGACTCGTCCTTCGCCTCGGTCTCGGCCGCGTCCTTCTTGAGGTCGGCGACGGCCTCGTCACCGGCAGCGTCCTTCGCGGTCCGCTTCGTCGCGGCCTCGGCCTCGCCGACAGCGGTCTGCTGCACGGTCAGGGCCTCGACCAGCTCGATGACCGCCATCGGGGCGTTGTCGCCACGACGCGGGCCGATCTTGGTGATGCGGGTGTAGCCACCGGGACGGTTCTCGTACCGCGGGCCGATCTCGGTGAAGAGCGTGTGCACGACGCTCTTGTCCAGGATCGTGCGCATGACCTGACGGCGGTTGTGAAGGTCACCCTTCTTCGCCTTGGTGATCAGACGCTCGGCGACCGGACGCAGGCGGCGGGCCTTGGCCTCGGTCGTCGTGATGCGGCCGTGCTCGAACAGCGCGGTGGCCAGGTTTCCCAGCATCGCCTTCTGGTGCGAGGCGCTACCGCCGAGACGGGGACCCTTCGTGGGCTTCGGCATGATGTTTCTCCTTCGTTGTCCCTGCACCGGCCGTATCAGGCACCGGCGGCAGTCCCGGCCGTATCAGGCACCGGGAACTTCGGCCCCGCCCCCGGAAAGGAGGCGGGGATGCGCCCTGAAAGGGGCGCGGGGAACTGCGCGACCAGCCACAGCCGACCCGCAGCTCCCCGAAAAGCAGCACGGGGCACACGCTTGGAAGAGCGAGCCCCGCGTCAGCGACACGGGGCACACACTCAAGAGCGCGAGCCCAGCGGCGAGCGCCTCAGTACTGCTCGGTCTCCACGAACCCGGCGTCCGCGTCGTCGTCGGCGCCGAAGGCGTCCGCCGCGGCGGTCGGGTCGAATCCGGGCGGGCTGTCCTTGAGGGCCAGGCCCATGCCGGCCAGCTTCGCCTTGACCTCGTCGATCGACTTCGCACCGAAGTTACGGATGTCGAGCAGGTCCGCCTCGGAACGGGCCACCAGCTCGCCCACCGAGTGGATGCCCTCGCGCTTGAGGCAGTTGTACGACCGAACGGTGAGCTCCAGCTCCTCGATCGGCAGCGCCAGATCGGCGGCCAGCGCGGCGTCCGTCGGCGACGGGCCCATGTCGATGCCCTCGGCGTCGACGTTCAGCTCGCGCGCCAGGCCGAACAGCTCGACCAGCGTCTTGCCTGCGGACGCCATGGCGTCACGGGGCCGCATGGCCTGCTTGGTCTCGACGTCGACGATCAGCTTGTCGAAGTCGGTGCGCTGCTCGACACGGGTCGCCTCGACCTTGTACGTGACCTTGAGCACCGGCGAGTAGATGGAGTCGACCGGAACCCGGCCGATCTCCTGGCCCACCTGCTTGTTCTGTACGGCGGAGACGTAGCCGCGACCGCGCTCGACGGTCAGCTCCATCTCCAGCTTGCCCTTGCCGTTGAGCGTGGCGAGGACCAGGTCCGGGTTGTGCACCTCGACACCGGCAGGCGGCGCGATGTCCGCCGCGGTGACCAGGCCGGGGCCCTGCTTGCGCAGGTACATCACGACGGGCTCGTCGTGCTCCGAGGAGACGACCAGGGTCTTGATGTTCAGGATGAGGTCGGTGACGTCCTCCTTGACGCCCGGCACGGTGGAGAACTCGTGCAGGACACCGTCGATACGGATGGACGTGACCGCCGCACCCGGAATCGAGGAGAGGAGCGTGCGACGCAGAGAGTTACCGAGGGTGTAGCCGAAGCCCGGCTCCAGCGGCTCGATCACGAACCGTGAGCGGAATTCGTCGACGACCTCTTCGGTCAGAGAGGGGCGCTGAGCGATCAGCATGTGTTGTGTGCCTCCAGTATTCGGCAACCGCTATTTGATGCCGTCACTGCAAGAGTACGGGCGGCAGGCCCCAAACGGGACCGTACCGCCCACACCCTGCGAAGCCTTGACCGGAATACACCGGCCGCAGCTCGACGATCGGCCGTCGGCCGACCCGAATTACTTCGAGTACAGCTCGACGATCAGCTGCTCCTGCACCTGGGTGTCGATCACCTGGCGCTCGGGCAGCGAGTGGACGAGGACGCGCAGCTTGGACGGGATCGCCTCAAGCCACGCGGGTACGGTCTTGTCCCCGGCTTCCGCAACGGCCACCTGGAAGGGGGTCATGTTGCGGGAGGACTCACGGACCTCGACGATGTCGTTCGCGGAAACCCGCGCCGAGGGAATGTCGGTCTTGTGACCGTTCAGCGCGATGTGACCGTGCTTGACCAACTGACGTGCGTGGTCACGGGACTTGGCGAAGCCGGCCCGGTACACCACGTTGTCCAGACGGGTTTCAAGGATGCGCAACAGGTTCTCGCCGGTCTTGCCCGACTGGCGGTTGGCCTCGTTGAAATACCCGCGGAACTGCTTCTCAAGGACACCGTAGATACGAGCTGCCTTCTGCTTCTCACGCTTCTGCAGCAGGTACTCGGATTCCTTGGTGCGCCCGCGACCGTGCTCACCCGGGGGGTAAGGACGGATCTCGATCGGGCACTTCGCGCTCTCGCACTTGCTCCCCTTGAGGAAGAGCTTCTGCTTTTCCCGACGGCAACGCTTGCAGTCGGCCCCGGTATAACGCGCCATTTGTCGTTGATCTCCTACTTCAGTTGTCTCAGACCCGGCGACGCTTCGGCGGGCGGCAGCCGTTGTGCGGGGTCGGGGTGACGTCCTGGATCGAACCCACCTCAAGGCCGGTGGCCTGGAGGGAGCGGATCGCGGTCTCACGGCCGGAGCCGGGACCCTTGACGAAGACATCGACCTTGCGCATGCCGTGCTCCTGCGCGCGACGTGCGGCGCTCTCGGCGGCCATCTGCGCCGCGAACGGCGTCGACTTGCGCGAGCCCTTGAAGCCGACGTGGCCGGCAGAGGCCCAGGAGATCACGTTCCCGGTGGGGTCGGTGATCGAAACGATCGTGTTGTTGAACGTGCTCTTGATGTGAGCGTGCCCGTGGGCGACGTTCTTCTTCTCCTTGCGGCGCACCTTCTTGGCGCCGGCCGTACGGCCCTTCGGAGGCATGTGTCAAAAACTCCTGTGGAGGTGGTCGGTCCAACAGCGCGGACGACTCGTCGCACTGAATAGTGGAGTGTGTCCGGTGTGGACTACTTCTTGCCCGGCTTCTTCTTACCGGCGATCGCGCGACGCGGGCCCTTGCGGGTGCGGGCGTTGGTCTTGGTGCGCTGGCCGTGGACCGGGAGACCGCGCCGGTGACGCAGACCCTCGTAGCAGCCGATCTCGACCTTGCGGCGGATGTCGGCCTGGATCTCACGGCGGAGATCGCCCTCGACCCGGAGATTGTTGTCCACGTACTCGCGGAGCTTGACCATTTCTTCCTCGCCCAGGTCCCTGACGCGGGTGTCCGGGCTGACCCCGGTCTCGCTCAGGGTCTGCTGCGCAAGGGTGCGGCCGATGCCGAAGACGTAGGTGAGGGCGACCTCAACGCGCTTCTCACGCGGGAGGTCGACGCCAGCGAGGCGTGCCATGAATGTGGCTCCTGATGATTTCGTCGGAGGTCTGTAGCAGTGCCGTCCCCGTCCCTGGCCTGCCGGCCTGGGTACCCCCACGCTCGTAGAGCTTGGGGAAGGGTCCCCGGCCTCCGACCGGGGGTGTCGACGCCGTCAGCGGCGCCGGGCCCTGCATATATAACTGTTGCTCGCGTCGCGCGAAGGAACTGCGAAAGGCAGGTCGTCGTACGTCAGCCCTGGCGCTGCTTGTGGCGCAGGTTCTCGCAAATGACCATGACCCGACCGTGACGGCGGATCACCTTGCACTTGTCGCAGATCTTCTTGACGCTCGGCTTGACCTTCATGATGTGAGGTTCTCCGGGTCTGGCCGTCTCCCCACAGGAGGGAAGGCAGCACGATCTGTCGATCTACTTGTAGCGGTAGACGATCCGTCCGCGCGTCAGGTCGTACGGAGAGAGCTCCACCACGACCCTGTCGTCGGGAAGGATACGGATGTAGTGCATCCGCATCTTGCCGCTGATATGCGCGAGGACCTGGTGCCCGTTCTGGAGCTCCACCTTGAACATCGCGTTCGGGAGAGACTCGACGACGGTGCCCTCGATCTCGATGGCCCCCTGTTTTTTGGCCATGCTTGAGCGCTTCACCTTCCGGGATCGGCTACCTGGGGTGGCCCAGAAATACTCTGTCGTACAACTGGCATACGGGTACACCTGGGCCGACGAGCCAGTCTACGTCACGCCACCCGGAAAGACGAATCCGGGGATTCTCCCCGCCAACAGAGATCGTTATGCGGGAGGAAGGTGTGGGAATCGTGCCGTTACGCCACGGGGTCGGGCGCCGTCGTGATCCCGTATTCCGCGAGCTTGGCCTTGCCGCCGTCGGGCGCCGTCAGCACGAGCGGGCCCTCGTCGGTGAGTGCGACCGAGTGCTCCCAGTGGCTGGACCAGGTGCCGTCGTTGGTCTTGACCGTCCAGTCGTCCGACAGGACATGGGTCTTCGCCGTACCGAGGCTCACCATCGGCTCGATCGCCAGGCACATCCCGGGCACCAGCTTCGGGCCCTTGCCCCTGCGCCGCTCCACGTAGTTCAGCAGGTGCGGGTCCATGTGCATCTGGGAGCCGATGCCGTGACCGCCGTAGTCCTCGATGATCCCGTACTTGCCCGAGGCGGGCCGGGGCTGGCGGCGCACATAGCTCTCGATCGCCTTGGAGACGTCCACGAGCCGGTTGCCCTTGCGCATCGCGGCGATACCGGCCCACATCGACTCCTCGGTCACGCGGCTCAGCTCGCGCAGCTCGGCCGAGTGGCCCTCCCCCACGAAGACGGTGAGCGCGGCGTCGCCGTGCCAGCCGTCGATGATCGCGCCGGCGTCGATGGAGAGCAGGTCGCCCGCCTTCAGCACGGTCTCGCGGTCCGGGATGCCGTGCACCACGACGTCGTTGACCGAGGTGCAGATGTTGCCGGGAAAGCCGCCGTATCCCAGGAAGTTGGGCTTCGCCCCATGGTCGGCGAGCACCTTCGCCGCGACCTCGTCCAGGTCCTTCGTCGTCGCGCCGGGCACCGCGGCCTGGGCGCAGGCTGTGTGCATCGCGGCGACGACCAACCCCGCCTCGCGCATTTTCGCGATCTGCTCGGGGGTCTTGATCTCCACCATGACGGCCTGCCGCCTTTCCTGATCGACGTCCGCCGTACGGACCCGAATGCTTGATACTGCCCCGTCAAGTCTGCCAGCCGCCCACGGAACGGACAGGCCCCGGACATGAAGCGGGGGCCAGGCACACTGCCCGGCCCCTGCCCGATGCGCCCCGAAGGGGCGCGGGGAACTGCGCGACCTGCCACGACAGGCCCGAGGTCGGCACACAACCTCGCCGCACGCGGAGGAACGGCGCCCCGAGGGGGCGCTCCGCGCTCAGTCCCGCCGCAGCGCGGCCATCGCCCGCGCGGTGACGTCGCCGACCTCGCCCAGCGCGGAGATCGTGGTCACGAGCCCCTGCACCTTGTAGTGGTCGATGATCGGTTCGGTCTCGCTGTGGTACACCGCGAGGCGCTTGCGCACGGTCTCCTCGCGGTCGTCGTCTCGCTGGTACAGCTCGCCTCCGCACACGTCACAGACGCCGTCCTTCTTGGGCGGGCTGTACTCGACGTGGAAGACGTGGCTGCTGTCGCTCCGGCAGATGCGCCTCCCGGCGATCCGCTTCACGACCTCGTCCTCGGGGACCTCAAGATCCAGCACCGCGTCCAGCTTCTGGCCTGTCTCGTCCAGGAAGCTGTCCAGCGCCACGGCCTGCGCGATGTTCCGCGGAAAGCCGTCGAGCAGGAACCCGCCCGCCGCGTCCGGCTCTTCCATCCGGCTCTTGGCCATCCCGATGGTGACCTCGTCCGGCACGAGCTGGCCGGCCCGCATGTACTCCTGCGCCTTCTGGCCGAGCGGTGTGCCCTGGCTGATGTTGGCGCGGAAGAGGTCGCCCGTGGAGATGTGCGGGATCGACAGGTTCTCGGCGAGGAACGACGCCTGCGTTCCCTTGCCCGCTCCAGGCGGCCCGACGAGGACGATACGCATCAGCGGAGGAACCCTTCGTAATGGCGCTGCTGAAGCTGGCTCTCGATCTGCTTCACGGTCTCAAGCCCGACGCCCACGATGATGAGGATGCTCGTCCCGCCGAACGGGAAATCCTGCTGAGCGTTGAACATGATCAGCGCGACTGTCGGCACCAGTGCGATCAGACCCAGATACAGAGAGCCAGGCCACGTGATGCGGTTCAGCACGTAACTCAGATACTCCGCCGTGGGACGACCAGCCCGGATACCCGGGATGAAGCCACCATACTTCTTCATGTTGTCGGCAACCTCTTCGGGGTTGAAGGAGATAGCCACATAGAAGAAGGCGAAGAAGACAATCAGCAGGAAGTACGTGACGATGTAGACAGGGTGATCACCCTTCACGAAGTGCGCCTGAATCCACTGCGCCCAGCCCGCCTGGGAACCGCTGAACTGCACGATCAGGGCGGGAATGTAGAGCAGTGAGGACGCGAAGATGACGGGAATCACACCCGCCTGATTGACCTTCAGCGGAATGTACGTCGACGTACCGCCATAACTCCGGCGCCCGATCATGCGCTTCGCGTACTGCACCGGAATGCGCCGCTGGGCCTGTTCGACGAAGACCACGAGCGCGACCATCGCCAGACCACAGAGGATGACAGCGCCGAACTCGATCCAGCCGTCGGCGAGTTTGCCCTGCTTCTTGATCGCCCACAGCGCGCCCGGGAAACCGGCGGCGATGGAGACGAACATCAGGATCGACATGCCGTTGCCGATGCCGCGGTCGGTGATGAGCTCACCGAGCCACATGATGAGGCCGGTACCAGCGGTCATCGTGATCACCATCGTGATGGTGGTGAAGATGCCCTGATCCGGGATGATTTGGTTGGAGACGCTGCAGTTCTGGAAGAGCGAGCCACTGCGTGCCGTTGCCACCAGGCCGGTGGCCTGGAGGATGGCGAGCGCGACGGTCAGATAACGCGTGTACTGCGTGATCTTCCCCTGCCCTGCCTGCCCTTCCTTCTTCAGCGCCTCAAGGCGCGGAATGACCACGACCAGGAGCTGGAGGATGATGCTTGCCGTGATGTACGGCATGATCCCCAGCGCAAAGATCGTGATCTGAAGCAGCGCACCACCACTGAACATGTTGACGAGACCGAAGAGGCCCTGCGCGCCCTTTGCCTCGTCCATACAGGCTTGAACGTTCTCGTAGCTGACGCCCGGGACCGGGACATGCGCTCCGATACGGAAGAGCACCATGATGCCGAGCGTGAAGAGCAGCTTCTTGCGCAGGTCGGGCGTCTGGAACGCCCGGGCGAACGCGGTGAGCACGGTGCCTCCTGCGCCCCCCGCGGTTCTACCAACGCGAGAGGTGACGGTCTTGAGGATCGACAGATATCAACAGTGCACGCCACCTTACCGGCGACTGCACAACCTAGAAACGACCAGCCGTGTAAACGACCAACCGGGGATGCCCCGTTGGGACATCCCCGGCCTGTCGTTCACCTGGTCAACGAACTCAGATCAGTTCGGTGACGGTGCCGCCGGCAGCGGCGATCTTCTCCTTGGCGGAGCCGGAGACCTTGTCGACAGTCACCGTCAGCTTCACGGAGATGTCACCGTCGCCCAGCACCTTGACCAGCTCGTTCTTGCGCACAGCGCCCTTGGCGACCAGACCGGCCACCGTGACCTCGCCACCCTCGGGGTAGAGCTCGGCCAGCTTGTCCAGGTTCACCACCTGGAACTGCTTGTGGGCGGGGTTCCTGAAGCCCTTGAGCTTGGGCAGCCGCATGTGCAGCGGCATCTGCCCACCCTCGAAGCGCTCCGGAACCTGGTAGCGCGCCTTGGTGCCCTTGGTTCCACGACCAGCGGTCTTGCCCTTGGACGCCTCACCACGACCCACACGGGTCTTGGCGGTCTTGGCGCCGGGAGCAGGACGGAGGTTGTGGACCTTCAGCGGGTTGTCTTCCGCCATCTCAGTCGACCTCCTCGACCGACACGAGGTGACGCACAGCGTGCACCTGCCCGCGAACGACGTCGCTGGCCTCGCGTACGGCCACATCGTTGACGCGCTTGAGACCGAGGGTCCGCAGCGTGTCACGGTGGTTCTGCTTGGTCCCGATTACGGAACGCGTCTGCGTGATCTTCAGGCGAGCCATTACGCGCTCACCCCTGCACGCGCCCGCAGCAGAGCGGCGGGTGCTACGTCCTCAAGCGGCAGACCACGACGGGCCGCGATCTCCTCGGGACGCTGAAGTCCCTGGAGCGCCGCACGTGTGGCGTGCACGATGTTGATCGGGTTGGACGAGCCGAGCGACTTGCTCAGCACGTCGTGGATGCCTGCGCACTCCAGCACGGCACGCACCGGGCCACCGGCGATCACACCGGTACCGGGCGAAGCCGGCTTGAGCAGCACGACACCCGCGGCTTCCTCACCCTGGATGGGGTGCGGGATGGTGCCCTGGATACGCGGGACCTTGAAGAAGCTCTTCTTGGCCTCCTCAACACCCTTGGCGATGGCGGCCGGAACCTCCTTCGCCTTCCCGTATCCGACACCCACGGTGCCGTCACCGTCGCCCACCACGACCAGCGCGGTGAAGCTGAAGCGACGACCACCCTTGACTACCTTGGCGACACGGTTGATCGCGACAACGCGCTCAACGTACGCGGTCTTCTCAGCGGCGGCGCCGCCGTCCCGGCCCTTACGGTCCCGCCGCTCGCCGCCACCGGCGCCGCCACCGCGACGCTGGGGTCCAGCCATTGGAATTACCTCTCTCGATTTCGTCCGCTAGCTCACAGCGACATTCAGTCACTGCCGCGACGGGCGGCTCAGAACCTGAGTCCGGCCTCGCGGGCGGCGTCAGCCAGAGCGGCAATGCGCCCTGCGTACTTGTTGCCACCGCGGTCGAACACGACAGCATCGATACCCGCGGCCTTGGCACGCTCCGCAACAAGTGCACCGACCTGCTGTGCCTGCACGCTCTTGTCACCTTCGGTACCGCGAACCGAACCGTCCAGGTGCGACGCCGAGGCCAGAGTGTGGCCCGCGATGTCGTCGATCACCTGCGCGGTGATACCGCGGTTGGTGCGCGTCACCACAAGACGGGGGCGCTCGGGCGTGCCCGAGACCTTCTTGCGGATCCGGATGTGACGGCGCTTGGCGGCAGCACGCTTGTACGCGTCGCCCTTAGCGATCTTCACGCCGTATGCCATGGCTTACTTACCAGCCTTTCCGACCTTGCGGCGGATGACTTCGCCCGCGTACTTCACGCCCTTGGCCTTGTACGGGTCGGGCTTCCGCAGCTTGCGGATGTTCGCGGCGACTTCGCCGACCTGCTGCTTGTCGATGCCTTCGACCGAGAACTTGGTCGGCGACTCGACCTTGAACGAGATGCCTTCCGGCGCCTTGATCAGGATCGGGTGGCTGTAGCCCAGCGAGAACTCCAGGTCGGAGCCCTTCGCCTGGACGCGGTAACCGACACCGCTGATTTCGAGGTCCTTGCTGAACCCGTTGGTCACGCCAGTGATCATGTTCGCCACCAGCGTGCGGGACAGACCGTGCAGGGCCCTGTTCCGGCTCTCATCGTTGGGGCGCGAGACGACGAGCGCGCCGTCCTCACCCTTGGCGATCTCGATGGGCGCGGCAACGGTGTGCGCGAGGGAACCCTTGGGGCCCTTCACACCGACCGTCTGGCCATCGATGGTGACGTCCACACCGGCGGGAACCGTGATGGGGAGCTTGCCAATGCGCGACATAGCTGTTTCCTCCGTTCCCTTCCGCTACCAGACGTAGGCGAGGACTTCCCCACCCACGCCCTTCTTCTGCGCCTGCTGGCCGGTGAGCAGACCGTGCGACGTGGAGATGATCGCCACGCCCAGGCCGCCGAGCACCTTCGGCAGGTTGGTGGACTTTGCGTAGACCCGCAGACCCGGCTTCGAAATCCGCTTGATGCCGGCGATCGAACGCTCGCGGTTGGGTCCGAACTTCAGCTCAAGGACAAGGCTCTTGCCCACCTTGGCGTCCTCGGTCTTCCATCCCGTGATGTAGCCCTCCTGCTGGAGGATCTCCGCGATGTGCGACTTGATCTTGCTGTGGGGCATCACGACGGTGTCGTGGTACGCCGAGTTCGCGTTTCGCAGACGCGTGAGCATGTCTGCGATCGGATCGGTCATGGTCATGTGATGGCCTTCGGCCTCTCTCGCCGGGGTTTCCCTATGTGCGTCGTCCCTCTCCCCGTCCGCCAGCGAGGCTGACGACGGGACAGGTGCGTCGCGGGGGACCTACGGCGTAGTAAGCGACGTTTCAGCTTACCGAGAGTCCTGGTCCATGCCCAAAAAAGGGCTGGTTACCAGGAGCTCTTGGTCACGCCCGGCAGCTCGCCACGGTGGGCCATCTCACGAAGGCACACGCGGCACAGGCCGAACTTGCGGTAGACGGAGTGGGGACGGCCGCAGCGCTGGCAACGCGTGTAAGCGCGCACCGCGAACTTCGGCTTGCGGCTGGCCTTTGAGATCAGAGCCTTCTTCGCCATGATCAGTTCTCCTTGAACGGGAAGCCGAGGTGACGAAGCAGGGCACGACCCTCGTCGTCGTTGGTCGCCGTGGTGACCACGGTGATGTCCATGCCCCGGACCCGGTCGATCTTGTCCTGGTCGATCTCGTGGAACATGACCTGCTCCGTGAGACCGAAGGTGTAGTTGCCCCTGCCGTCGAACTGCTTCGGCGACAGACCGCGGAAGTCGCGGATGCGCGGAAGCGCGAGCGACAGCAGCCGGTCCAGGAACTCCCACATCCGGTCGCCACGCAGGGTCACGTGGGCACCGATCGGCTGGCCCTCACGCAGCTTGAACTGCGCGATGGACTTACGGGCCTTGGTCACGGCGGGCTTCTGACCGGTGATGGTGGACAGGTCCTTGATGGCACCGTCCATCAACTTGGAGTCGCGGGCGGCGTCGCCCACACCCATGTTGACCACGATCTTCGTCAGACCGGGGATCTGCATGACGTTCTCGTACGAGAACTCTTCCTGCAGCTGGCTCTGGATCTCGGCGCGGTAGCGCTGCTTCAGGCGCGGGGCGGTGTTGGTCGGTGTGGCAGCAGTCATAGTCAGATGTCCTCACCGGTCCGCTTGGCAACGCGGATCTTGTTGCCGTCGTCGTCGAAGCGGTATCCGACGCGGGTCACGACCTTGTTGCCGTCCTTCTCCACGACCAGCTGGACGTTGGAGATGTGGACGGGGGCCTCGGTCGTCACGATGCCGCCGGTCTTCGAACCACGGGCGGTCTGACCGGCCTTGGTGTGCTTCTTGACCCGGTTGACACCCTCGACGAGGACACGGCTCTCGCGGGGGTAGGCCACAATGACCTTGCCCTGCTTGCCCTTGTCCTTACCGGTGATGACCTGGACCAGGTCGCCCTTCTTGATCTTCATGGTCACAGCACCTCCGGCGCGAGCGAGATGATCTTCATGAACTTCTTCTCGCGCAGCTCACGGCCCACCGGGCCGAAGATGCGGGTACCACGGGGGTCGCCGTCGTTCTTGAGCACGACGGCGGCGTTCTCGTCGAAACGGATGTACGAGCCATCCGGGCGGCGGCGCTCCTTCACGGTGCGCACGATGACAGCCTTGACGATGTCGCCCTTCTTCACGTTCCCACCCGGGATCGCGTCCTTGACGGTAGCGACAATGACGTCACCGATACCCGCGTAGCGCCGGCCCGAGCCGCCGAGCACACGGATGGTGAGAATTTCCTTCGCACCAGTGTTGTCGGCGACGCGAAGCCGAGACTCCTGCTGGATCACGTCTATCTCCTGTATGTCTGCCGGTTCCCGGCAGGGATCTCGCGATCCCTGCCGAGCCTGGCGGAACTAGTCCCGCGGGCGACTGCCCGAAGACTGAACTATGAGGAACCCTTGCGGGATTGCCTACTTGGCCTTCTCAAGGATCTCGACGATGCGCCAGCGCTTGGTGGCGGACAGCGGCCGGGTCTCCATCAGGAGGACGCGGTCGCCGACACCGGCAGCGTTCTGCTCGTCGTGCGCCTTGAGCTTGTTGGTACGGCGGATGACCTTGCCGTACAGCGCGTGCTTCACACGGTCCTCAACGGCGACGACGACGGTCTTGTCCATCTTGTCGCTGACGACCAGACCCTCACGGGTCTTGCGGAAGCCTCGCTCCTGGTTACCTGCGGCGGAGCCGCTGGTGGATGCAGTAGTCACATTCGTCTCGCTCATCAGGCGCTCTCCACCGTCTCGATGCCCAGCTCGCGCTCACGCATCAGGGTGTAGATCCGGGCGATGTCCTTGCGGACGGCCTTCAGCCGGCCGTGGTTCTCAAGCTGCCCGGTCGCCGCCTGGAAGCGGAGATTGAACAGCTCTTCCTTGGCCTCGCGGAGCTTGCCAACGAGCTCCTCGTTGCCCAGCTCGCGCAGCTCGGATGCCTTGGTTCCGGCCGCCATCACGCGTCACCTGCCTCGCGCCGCACAATGCGGCACTTCATGGGAAGCTTGTGCGCTGCACGAATGAGCGCCTCTTTAGCAACCTTCTCGTTCGGGTAGGACAGTTCGAACATCACGCGACCGGGCTTGACGTTCGCGATCCACCACTCCGGCGAACCCTTGCCGGAACCCATGCGGGTCTCGGCAGGCTTCTTCGTCAGCGGGCGGTCGGGGTAGATGTTGATCCACACCTTGCCGCCACGCTTGATGTGCCGGGTCATGGAGATACGAGCTGCCTCGATCTGCCTGTTCGTCACATAGGCACCGGTAACGGCTTGGATGCCGTACTCGCCGAAGGCGACCTCGGTACCACCCTTCGCCATGCCCTTGCGCTTGGGGTGGTGCTGCTTGCGGTGCTTGACCCTGCGAGGGATCAGCATGTTGGTCAGGCCTCCGTTCCACCGGTAGAAGAGGGCGCCTCCGCCGGAGCGGCAGTGGTGGCCGCCTCGGCCTTGGGGGCCTCGGCACCGGCGCTCTGCTGCTGCGGCTTACGGCCGCGACGCTCGCCACCGCCGCCGCCACCGCCGCCACGGCGGGGACGCTCGGCGCCGCCGCCGCCACCGCCACCGCCGCGCGACGGGCGGTTGCCCGCACGGGCCGCGGCGTTCTCGGCGCGCACCTCAGCGATGTTCTTGACGTCGCCCTTGTAGATCCAGACCTTCACACCGATGCGGCCGAAGGTCGTCTTGGCCTCGAAGAAGCCGTAGTCGACGTTCGCACGGAGCGTGTGCAGGGGCACGCGGCCCTCGCGGTAGAACTCCGAGCGGGACATCTCGGCGCCGCCGAGACGGCCACCGCACTGGATCTTGATGCCCTTGGCGCCGGCCTTCATCGCCGTCTGCATGCTCTTACGCATCGCACGGCGGAAGGACACCCGGGAGGACAGCTGCTCGGCGACCGCCTGGGCCACGAGCTGCGCGTCCGTCTCGGGGTTCTTGACCTCAAGGATGTTGAACTGGATCTGCTTACCGGTGAGCTTCTCCAGGTTGCCCCGGAGACGGTCGGCCTCCGCGCCGCGACGGCCGATGACGATGCCCGGCCGGGCGGTGTGGACGTCGACACGGACGCGGTCACGCGTGCGCTCGATCTCCACCTTGGAGATGCCGGCCCGCTCCATGCCCTGAGTGAGCAGCTTGCGGATCGCGACGTCTTCCTTGACGTAGTCCTTGTACAGCTTGTCGGCGTACCACCGCGACTTGAAGTCCGTGGTGATGCCGAGCCGGAACCCGTGCGGGTTTACCTTCTGGCCCATTACCGGGTTCCTTCCTTGCTGCTCACGACCACGGTGATGTGGCTCGTCCGCTTACGGATCCGGTAGGCGCGGCCCTGGGCTCGCGGACGGAACCGCTTCAGGGTCGGGCCCTCGTCGACGTATGCCTCGGAGATGAAAAGGCCGTCGGCGTCGGTGTGGTCGTAGTTGTGCGCGGCGTTGGCAATGGCGCTGTCAAGCACCTTGCCCACCGGCACACTCGCGGCCTGCGGGGCGAAACGCAGGACCGCCTGAGCCTCCGTGGCATCCATGCCACGAACGAGGTCCACCACCCGGCGGGCCTTCATGGGCGTGACGCGCACATAGCGCGCTGAGGCCCTGGCTTCCATGGTTGTCCCTTCGGTGTCAGTCATGATCTTCACACCCCGCCCATCAACGACGACGCGACTTGCGGTCGTCCTTGACGTGGCCGCGGAAGGTGCGGGTCGGCGCAAACTCGCCGAGCTTGTGGCCGACCATCGACTCGGTGACGAACACCGGGATGTGCTTACGGCCGTCATGCACCGCGATGGTGTGTCCGAGCATCGCCGGGACGATCATCGAGCGGCGAGACCAGGTCTTGATGACGTTCTTCGAGCCCGCGTCGTTCTGTGTGTCCACCTTCTTGGCGAGGTGGTCGTCGACGAAGGGCCCCTTCTTGAGACTGCGCGGCATCTAAACCCCGCCTCCTAGCGCTTCTTGTTCGTCTTGCGGCGGCGGACGATGTACTTGTTGCTGGCCTTCTTCGGCGAGCGCGTACGGCCCTCCTTCTGACCCCACGGCGAAACCGGGTGGCGGCCACCGGAGGTACGACCCTCACCACCACCGTGCGGGTGGTCGATCGGGTTCATGACCACACCGCGGACGGTCGGGCGAACGCCCTTCCAGCGCATACGGCCGGCCTTGCCCCAGTTGATGTTCGACTGCTCGGCGTTGCCGACCTCGCCCACAGTGGCGCGGCAGCGGACGTCGACCAGGCGGATCTCGCCGGAAGGCATACGAAGGTGGGCCATGCGGCCCTCCTTCGCGAGCAGCTGCACCGAGGCACCGGCGGAGCGGGCGAACTTGGCGCCCCCGCCCGGACGGAGCTCGATGGCGTGAATCGTCGTACCGACCGGGATGAAGCGCAGCGGCAGGTTGTTGCCCGGCTTGATGTCGGCGCCCTGGCCGTTCTCAACCCGGTCGCCCTGCTTCACTCCGCGCGGCGCGAGGATGTAGCGCTTCTCGCCGTCGACGTAGTGCAGCAGCGCGATGCGCGCCGTGCGGTTCGGGTCGTACTCGATGTGCGCGACCTTGGCGGGCACGCCGTCCTTGTCGTGCCGACGGAAGTCGATGACACGGTAGGCGCGCTTGTGGCCACCGCCCTGGTGGCGGACGGTCACACGACCGGCGTTGTTACGGCCGCCCTTGCTGTGCAGCGGGCGGACCAGCGACTTCTCCGGCGTGGACCGCGTGACCTCGACGAAGTCGGCGACACTGGCGCCACGACGGCCCGGAGTCGTCGGCTTGTACTTGCGGATACCCATTATTTTCAGTCCTCGGAAGAATCCGACTTTCGGACGAGACCGACCCCCGTCAGGAGGCCGGACCGCCGAAGATGTCGATACGGTCGCCCTCGGCGAGGGTCACGATGGCGCGCTTCGTGTCCGCGCGCTTGCCGTAGCCGGTGCGGGTGCGCTTGCGCTTGCCCTGGCGGTTGATCGTGTTGACCCCGGTGACCTTGACCGAGAAGACAGCCTCGACGGCCTGCTTGATCTGGGTCTTGTTGGCACTCGGGTCGACGATGAACGTGTACTTGCCCTCGTCCAGCAGCGCGTAGCTCTTCTCCGAGACGACCGGCTTGACCAGCAGGTCGCGCGGGTCCGTGAAGACCTTGCTCGGGTCTGCGGGTGCGATCGGGCCCGGGCCCTCCGCCGCGCGGCGGGTGGCCTTGGCGACGCGAGCGACCTTGGCCGCCTTGGCTGCCTTGGAGGCGATGCTCGGGTGACGCGTAGCCATCAGGCTTCGCTCCCTTCGGTCTCAACGGCCTTCTGGGGGCCAGACACGAAGGACTCAAGCGCGGCCTGGGTGAAGACCACGTCGTCCGAGACGAGCACGTCGTACGTGTTCAGCTGGCCCGGCTCCAGGATGTGCACCTGGGTCAGGTTGCGGGCGGACAGCCAGGCGCTCTCGTCGCTGCGCTCGGCGACCAGGAGCACGTGCTTGCGCTCGCTGACCTTGCCGAGGAGCGTCTTGGCTGCCTTGGTGGAGATCTCGCCCTCGACCACGCCGGTGACGACGTGGACACGGTCGTGACGGGCCCTGTCCGAGAGGGCACCGCGCAGCGCGGCGGCCTTCATCTTCTTGGGCGTCCGCTGCGAGTAGTCACGCGGCACGGGGCCGTGCACGACGCCACCGCCGGCGAACTGCGGCGCACGGGTCGAGCCCTGGCGCGCGCGGCCTGTGCCCTTCTGGCGGTACGGCTTCTTGCCACCGCCGCGGACCTCGCCACGAGTCTTGGTCTTGTGCGTGCCCTGTCGGGCAGCGGCCAGCTGGGCGACAACGACCTGGTGGATCAGCGGAACGCTGACCTGCACGTCGAAGATCTCCGCGGGGAGTTCGACGGTTCCGGTCTTGTCGCCTGCCGGCGAAAGGATGTCAATGGTGCTCATGGGTTACCTCAGGCCCCCTTGGCCGCGGTACGGACCAGGACGAGGCCGCCGTTCGGACCAGGAACTGCGCCCTTGATGAGCAGCAGGCCCTTCTCCGCGTCAACGGCATGGACGGTCAGGTTCTGGGTGGTGACCCGCTCATTGCCCATACGGCCAGCCATGCGGGTGCCCTTGAAGACCCGGCCCGGGGTGGCGCAGCCACCGATGGCGCCCGGCTTGCGGTGGTTACGGTGAGCACCGTGCGAGGCCTTGGCTCCGTGGAAGCCGTGGCGCTTCATGCCACCGGCGAAGCCCTTGCCCTTCGACTTACCGGTCACGTCGACCTTGAAGCCTGCCTCGAACGTGTCGGCGTTCACTTCCTGGCCGAGCGTGTACTCGCTGGCGTCGGAGGTGCGCAGCTCCACGAGGTGGCGGCGCGGGGTGACGTCGGCCTTGGCGAAGTGGCCCTTGAGGGGCTTGTTCACCTTGCGCGGGTCGATCTCGCCAAAGGCGATCTGGACGGCCTCGTAGCCGTCCCTGTCTGCGGTGCGGACCTGGGTCACGACGTTCGGCCCGGCCTTGACGACGGTCACGGGAACAACACGGTTGTTGTCGTCCCAGACCTGGGTCATGCCGAGCTTCTCGCCCAGGACGCCCTTGATCTGCTTTGCCATCTTCAGCGCACCCCTCAGAGCTTGATCTCGATGTCAACGCCGGCCGGAAGGTCCAGGCGCATCAGCGAGTCAACGGTCTTGGGCGTCGGGTCGAGGATGTCGATCAGGCGCTTGTGGGTGCGCATCTCGAAGTGCTCGCGTGCGTCCTTGTACTTGTGCGGCGACTTGATGACGCAGTACACGTTCTTCTCTGTGGGCAGCGGCACCGGGCCTGCGACCGACGCACCAGTGCGGGTCACCGTCTCGACGATCTTCTTCGCCGAGTTGTCGATGACCTCGTGGTCGTAAGCCTTGAGCCGGATGCGGATCTTCTGTCCCGCCATGGCTACTTCGTAGTCCTGTCTCTCGTAACGCTCTGGAACCCCATGGAGGTCTCCGGTCACCCCTGCGTCCGACCCACGCGGTCGGGCGTGTCGTGTTCCTTCCCGTAACTCTCCGCAGGAGAATTCCTGCGAGGACCTGCGAGGAAGGAACCGGGGGAGGAAACCCACCGGGTGCCTGATTGGAAGCCCCTCCTGCACTTCCCGGAAGATTCCCGTACTTCCACCCCTGATAAGAGGTGACGAATACCTGGGACTCGCTTCCG
Organism: Streptomyces iconiensis; assembly: GCF_028657195.3. Classification (GTDB taxonomy): domain Bacteria; phylum Actinomycetota; class Actinomycetes; order Streptomycetales; family Streptomycetaceae; genus Streptomyces; species Streptomyces iconiensis. The sequence continues at coordinate 15,498 of NZ_JANCPR020000062.1, read as the reverse complement.
GTCCTCCCGGCGGGAGGCGCACAGCATCGGCACTCAACCGAGCAACCTGGACAGTGTGCCATACGGGGTTTGGACCCCGCCAATCGGGCTTGTACCACATCAGCCCCGCCGTTCCCGCGCCCACCGGCCGAAGACCTGCGGCGTGCCTCCCCCGCGCCTGAACCACGCGCCGCACCCCGGGACCCGCACGCCTCCACGACATCTTGCGCCGCCCACCGCTCCCCCACGTAATCTCGAATGCCGTACGAACGGGGACGGCGGACGCGACGGACGCCACAGGCGCGGCGGGCTGACGAGCGCGGCGGCACAGCGGGCACAGCGGGCACTGCCGGCATGGGGCGCGGCGCCTGCGCTGGGGGACGACAAGGGGTGGGGTATGGGGCTCCCGGACGAGATAGCGGCCACCCGCGCGGGCACGGGGAACCCGTCCGCGCTGGTGGGAGAGCTGCGGCGGACCGCGGTGCTGGTTCCCAGGGTGGGGGAAGAACAGCTGCTGACGGCCGCGTACGGCGGCGTGCGCTGGATTCTGGCGTTCACGGACGAGGCGGCGCTGGCGCGGTACGCGCTGACGCGGGAGGCCCCGGGCGAACCATGGGATTACGCGGCCGTACTGGGGGCGCGGCTGCTGGACGCGGTGATCCCGGAGCTGGGAGAGCCCGCGGGGGTCGCGGTGGATGTGGCGGACGAGGACGGTTCGATGCTGTTCCCGCCGGCGCCGGGCATCGTGCCGGACGCGGTGGCCGTGTGGCCCGTAGAGGCCGCCGAGCCTGTGAACGCCGTAACGGCCGCAGCGCCCGCAGAGCACCGGGGAAGCGGTCACGGGGAGGGGACCCGGTGAGCGGCGACGGCCCCGGGAAGAGCGAGGACGGCGTCGTCTGGAACAAGGAGTCGCTCTCCCTGATCGAGAAGGGGCTCAAAGGCGCCATCGGTGAACTGAAGGAGTCGGGCAGCTCGGCGACGGAGTCGTTGCAGGGCGCCGGGTTCGGTGGCCTCTCCCTGACGGGGATGGAGGCGGGGCACAGCGGTCTGGCGGGCGACTTCGAGGACTTCTGCGAGAAGTGGGAGTGGGGCGTACGGGCGCTGGTGCAGAACGCGAACGGCCTCGCGCAGCGGCTGGGCCTGTCGGCGGGGATGGCGTACGAGGAGGACCAGTATGCGGCGGGCACCATGAAGGTGGCGCTCAACTCGGTCTCGTACACGGGCAATCCGCACGCGACCGAGGAAGAGGTCGCCAAGCAGGGCTATGGCGACATCATGACGCCGGACGCGCCGGACTACAGCGCCGAGTCCTTCCAGAAGGCCGGGGACGACATCACCCAGGAGTGGAAGGACACCGGCCGGGAGCTGACAAGCGAGGGCCGCGGCGGCATGTACATGGACCTCACGCAGGGCGCGACCGGCGTCAGCGACGAGCAGGTCGCCGCGGCACAGGACCGCGCTTTCGGCCCCTCACCCGAGGAACGTGCCGCCGCGCAGCAGCCACAGCAGGGCGCGGCACCCGGACAGGGTGAGGGGGGCGAGGGCTGATGGGCTGGCGGGACTTCGTTCCTGACTCGATCGAGGACAAGGCGGAGGACGTCACCAAGAAGGTCGGGGACGGGGTCGAGGGGTTCGGCAACTGGAGTGCCGACCGCCTGGACGACGCCGGCTGGGAGAGCGGCGCCGACTGGACGCGGGACACCTCGCGTTCGGTGGCCAACCGGATGGGCGCCGATACCGCCGAGTTCCAGCTGGACGAGACCGACGACCCGGCGAGGCTGGTGTTCGGCAGCCCGTCCAAGCTGCGTTCGACGGCGACGCATCTGCGGGACTTCAAGAAGGCGTTCGACAACGTCGCCAAGGGGCTCAAGGGCCTGTCGGGCGGCACGTTGAAGGGCAAGGCCGCCGACGCCTTCTGGGACAAGGTCGGGCTGGAGCCGGCGAAGTGGGTCAAGGCATCAGCGGCGTGCGAGAAGGCAGCGGGCGCCCTGGACGACTTCGCGGGGACCGTGGAGTGGGCCCAGAAGCAGGCGCGCGAGGCGGCGGCGCAGTGGAAGGACGACAAGAAGAAGGAAGCCCAGGAGCTGCTGAACGAGGCACGTTCGCAGCGTGACGAGGCGGCCACACGGGCGCGGACAGCGGTCAAGGCGGCGCGGGACGCGGCGCCGCCCAAGCCCGACTACGCCGACCAGGCAAGCGACGGGCTGACCGGGCTCAAGCTGTCCTCGACCCACTTCACGGGCGGCGTCATCAAGGGCGTCGCCGGCCTGAACAACTTCGTACGCAGCGTCAATCCCGCCGACCCGTACAACATCACGCATCCCGCCGAGTACGTCACCAACCTCAACTCCACGGTCACCGGCATCGCCAAGGTCGCCAACGACCCGGTCGGCACCGGCAAGCAGATGTGGAACAGCTTCCAGAAGGACCCCGAGGAGGGTCTGGGGCGGCTGCTGCCCGAGCTGTTCGGCACCAAGGGCGTGGGCGCGGCGACCAAGGCGGGCCGCGCGGGGAAGCTGGCCAAGGTGGCCGACGACGCGCCCACCAGCGGGCGCGGAGCCCTCGCGGACAAGGGCCCGCACGAGGCGTCCAAGGGGCCGAAGGAGACACCGTCGACCGGCAGCGACCCTGTGGACCTGTCGACGGGGCGGATGTACCTGCCGCAGACCGACCTGGCCCTGCCCGGCGCCCTGCCACTGGCCTTCACCCGCCGTGTGGAGTCCGGCTACCGGCTCGGCCACTGGTTCGGCCCCTCCTGGTCCTCGACCGTCGACCAGCGCCTGGAGATCGACGCGGAAGGCGTCGTCCTCGTCGCCGAGGACGGCCGTCTCCTCTCCTACCCGCACCCGGTGCCGGGGCTGCCCACCCTGCCCTCGGCGGGCTCGGCCCGTATGCCGCTGGAGCGCGCTCCGGACGGCGGCTACACCCTCACCGACCCCGAGACCGGCTGGGTGCGGCACTTCGCGCCCCCGCACGACCCCGACGGTGCGGGCCAGGGGGACGGCACTGCCCGTATCGAGCAGCTGAGCGACCGGGCCGGGCGCCGCATCACCTTCGAGTACGACCTGGAGACAGGTGCGCCCACCCGTCTCGTCCACAGCGGCGGGTACGAGGTGCGGCTGACCGTCGAGAACGACCGGATCACGGCGCTCAGCCTGGTCAGGCCCGACGGCATCGACGAACAGGTGCTGCGCTACGGCTACACCGACGGCAACCTCACCGGGGTCACCAACTCCTCCGGCCTGCCGCTGCGCTTCGAGTACGACGACGAGGCCCGGGTGGTGTCGTGGACGGACACCAACGACCGCCGCTACGACTACGTCTACGACAACGTCCACCGCTGCATCGCCGAGGGCGGGACCGCCGGCCACATGCAGGTCCGTATCGACTACGACGGCGTGGACGAGGCCACGGGCCACCGGGTCACCACGCTCACGACGGCGGCGGGCCACGCGACGCGGACCCTGTTCGACGAGCGGGCCCAAGTGGTCGGCGAGATCGACCCGTTGGGCCATCGCACCCGTACCGAACGAGACCCGTACAACCGGCCGCTCGCCCACACCGACGCGCTCGGCCGCACGACCACGTTCACCTACGACGAAGCGGGCCGCCTCGCCTCGGTCACCCGCCCGGACGGCACGTCGCTCACCTTCGCGCGCGACGCCCAGGGCTTCCCCGTCGAGACGCGCGACCCTGACGGTGCGCTCTGGCGCCAGGAGTGGAACGAGGACGGCAACCGCACCTCCCTGACCGACCCCGCCGGCCACACCACGCGCTACACCTACGACGCGCGCGGCCACCTGGCCACGGTCACGGCCCCTGGGCCGGGCGGCCCGGGAGGCGCCCCCGGCGCGACCACGCACGTACGGTGCGACGCGGCCGGCCTCCCCGTCGAGATCACCGATCCCCTCGGTGCGGTCACCAGCTACGAGCGCGACGCCTTCGGCCGCCCCGTCCGCACCACCGACGCGCTGGGTGCCCGCACGGAGCTGACCTGGACGACCGAGGGCAAGCTCACGCGCCGGGTGGCACCGGACGGCGCCACCGAACACTGGGAGTGGGACGGCGAGGGCAACTGCACCCGCCACGTGGACGCGGCGGGTGGCGAGACCACGTACGAGTACTCGCACTTCGACGTCCTGTCCGCCCGCACAGGCCCTGACGGCGTGCGCTACGAGTTCGCCTACGACGCCGGCCTGCGCCTCACCCAGGTCACCAACCCCCAGGGCCTCACCTGGGACTACACCTACGACCCCGCGGGCCGCCTCGTCGCCGAGCGCGACTTCGACGACCGCGAGCAGCGCTACGAACTGGACGCGGAGGGCGCACTGCGCTGCCGGGTGACCCCGCTGGGCGAGGAGATCCGCTACGAACGGGACGCACTCGGCCGTACGCTCCGCAAGGACGCGGCGGGCGCGGTCACCACATACGCGTACGACCCGGCAGGCCGCCTCCTGGAGGCCACCGGTCCGGACGCCGAACTCCGCTACCAGCGCGACAAGTTGGGCCGCGTCAAGACCGAGCTGGTCAACGGCCGCGCCCTCACCCACACCTACGACGCCCTCGGCCGCCGCACCCGCCGTACGACCCCGACCGGCGCCGTCTCCACCAGCACCTACGACGCAGCCGGCAACCGCACGACCCTCACGGCCAACGGCCACACCCTCGACTTCGTCCACGATGCCGCGGGGCGCGAGACGGTGCGGCGCATCGGGGCGAGCGGCCCCGGGTCAGGGGCACATCACGGTGCGGCGGGGCGTGACGCAAGGGGGCACGTAGGCGCGGGCGGCCCCGGTGTGGGGGGCGACATCGGCGCGACCGACTCCGGCATGGGGGGTGACATCGGCGCGGGCGGCCCCGTGGGGCTCACCCTCACCCAGACGTGGGACCCGGCGGGCCTCCTCACGTCCCAGACGCTGACCGGCACGGCGGGCACAGACGCGGGAGCGGGGGCGGGGGCGGCGGGCCCGATCCAGCGCAGGGAGTACACGTACCGCGCCGACGGCTACCTCACCGGCGTGAACGACCTGCTCTCGGGCCGCAGCACATACGACCTGAACGCGGTAGGCCGCGTCACGGCGGTCCACGCCCGAGGCTGGACAGAGCGTTACGCCTACGACGAGGCAGGCAACCAGACAGAGGCGTCCTGGCCCCCCGACCACGCCTCCCCCGAGGCCATCGGCCCTCGCACCTACTCCGGCACCACCATCCACACGGCGGGCAAGCTCCGCTACGAACACGACGCGGCGGGCCGCACCACCCTCCGCCAGAAGACCCGCCTCTCCAGAAAACCGGACACCTGGCGCTACACCTGGGACGCCGAAGACCGCCTCACCCAGGTGGTCACCCCGGACGGCACGACCTGGCGCTACGAGTACGACCCCCTGGGCCGCCGCACCGCGAAGATCTCCGCCACCGAACGCGTGGACTTCACCTGGGACGGCCCCACCCTCATCGAACAGACGACAAAGGCCCCGACCCTCCCCCACCCCGTCACCCTCACCTGGGACCACCAGGGCCTCGCCCCCCTCACCCAGACGGAACGCCTCACCGACGAAGCCACACAACAGGAGATCGACTCCCGCTTCTACGCCATCGTCACCGACCTGATCGGCACCCCAACCGAATTGGTCGACCCCCACGGAGAAATAGCCTGGCGCACTCAGTCCACCCTCTGGGGAACCACCACCTGGCACACCACCAGCACCACCTACACCCCCCTCCGCTTCCCCGGCCAATACCACGACCCCGAAACCGGCCTCCACTACAACTACTTCCGCTACTACGACCCCGATACGGCCCGCTACCTGTCCCCGGACCCGCTGGGGCTGGGGCCGGCACCTAATCCGGCGACGTATGTGGGAAACCCGCGATGCTGGACTGACCCTCTCGGGCTCGCGCCGGAATATCCTGGGGATGGAAAGAGCAAAGGACGTCTAGCGCAGGAGTCCGGCGACGCCTACGAGAAGCATCTCCAGGAAAAACTCGGCGGTGGCAATGGGTTCTCCGAGGGCGGACGACAGTTCGACGGAGCTTTCGTGGACAGCGCCACTGGCAGGGGGACCTGGTACGAGGCCAAGTCGGGAAACTTCTGGGAAAATGTTCAGGATAATCCGAAGCGCGCCGCGAAATTCTTCTCAACCGAAGGCCAGAAACTGGATATTGCCAACGGTAAGGGAATCGACTACCAGGTCATCTCAGAAAAACCGATCCCGGAGAAGATAACAAACTGGCTTGACAAGAAAGGTATCCCTTGGCGAGTAATACCGAGGGAGTAGAGGTTGGTGCCCTGATGAGTAGAGCAGCAGAGATTGATTTCACTTTTTTCAGCACCATCCAGACCCACGTGGCACTCGACGCCCTGGCAGCGAACGGTGTCAGTTTCGAGTTCGAAGGACGCGTCACCTACGTTATTGACGTTGACGGCATGTTCGACTGGGCTCACGCCGCACCAGGGGACCTTCAACGGGTCAAGGAATCCGCCGCGCATGCCGCGCCGACTACGACGTTCGGCATCACGGCAATTCTCGGGGAGCGAACGGGAGGTGATTTCCTCTTCCATCCCCAGAGGGACACGGTTTCCTTCATGCCGGAGGTAAATCGCCGGCTGCTCCCTGACTCGACGTTCTGTGATTTCGGCTGGTACCTCCACCGACTGGTGCCCGTCTTCGAGCCGTTCGGGCTCACGAAGGTGGAAACTGCGGAGTACTGATCGCACCAGATCCATAACCCCTCGCAGCAACGCGCCTATTTTCTCCTCCGCCAACAATAGAGGAACGGTGGATACCGACCGAATCCTCTACTCACAAGAAGGCGAATGCGCAGGCATCACCTTCAAGGACTGAGCGAGCGACACGGCATCTGACGCGGCCTATGGGCCCACGGGCCTTCCGGCCCGAAAACCGGCCCCATGGACACTCGACGGGGGGGAGGGCACAGGCGACGAGCAAGTCCTCTTCTTGGACCACGAAGACGGCACCACCCAGGCTGTAGCCGTGGACTTCCTGGAGTTTTTGTCGAATCATGCGCTAGCGCACTCTTAGAGGTCCCGGAAGTACAGGTCCAGGTGAGATGGCATCCGGTTCGCCACCTTGACACCAACGAGTCTGAACTGTGCGCCCCCCTCCGCTTCCCTGGCCAACACAGCGACCCCGAAACCGGCCTCCACCCCAACTAGTAGGCGCCTGGAACGGGCAAGGTGGATGGATTCCCAGTCCAAACTACCGGGAGAGATGAGCGAGTTGTCTGACGAATACGAGATTGTCGCCATTCACTCTTCGTCGCGAGAGTCAGCGGGAACCATCCGCATCTCCACACGAACTGGGCCCCCATGGCAACTTCTTGCCACCCTGCCAAGCGGAGAACACGAAGCGCATTCCGGAGATGACCTGCACTCCTGCTTGCTTTCTTTGCGGCGGAGCTTGGAAACCAAGGATATCCTGCTGTGCTGCCAAGGCGCACGTCCTGATGTTTTTGTCAGCGGCATCAAACGACAAATGGAAGGGGGATGCTACGGGTTCACTTTTGATCCTGAATCGCGAGAAGTGGGCGAGGAAGTTGACATTCTGGCCCCGGCGCTCGCCTCTGAGGTCGGCACGGTGGAAGAACAGCGCAGGAACATCTACAAGCTGGCCGGCCTTGAGTAACTGCGTACCAAAGAGTGGTATTTTGCGACGGCCCAGGCCCAGCCTCCAAGCCGATGCCCCTCCGCCGGCATCACTCACCGCATCGCCCGCAACGGGAGCGGCGGGCCTTCGCAGGGACGTGGTCGCCGTCGCTGGGCCGCGGAACGCCCTGCGTCGCATCGCTGCTGCCTCGCTGACCGCGCACCACCACCTGAGCGCACAACCATAAAACCGCTGGCCCCGCGCAACCCGCCTTTGGCAGTCTCCCGTCATGGAAGCCCGCATATGGCCCTTGTACCGACTCCGGATCACGACACCGCGGCTTGAACTGCGGCTTCCTGACCTGAATCTGGCAGGCGAGCTGGCCGAGGTCGCCGCGGCCGGCGTACATGACGAGGCGCGCATGCCTTTCACCGTGCCGTGGACGGACGTGAGCCCTGAAGAGCGTGGGCGGGGAACGTTCCAACACGTCCTCGGCACCATCGCGAACTGGCGCCCGCAGGAGTGGACGCTCAGCCTGGCGGTGCTGTGCCTCGGCCAGGTAGTCGGGCGGCAGGACTTGTCCGCGACCGACTTCGCCGTGACGCAAGAGGCGGAAACAGGCTCCTGGCTGGGGCTCGCTCACCACGGCCACGGGCTCGGCACGGAAATGCGAGCGGCCGTGCTGCACCTGGCTTTTGAAGGGCTTGGTGCGCGTTCCGTTACGTCCGCCGCCATGACGGACAATCCCGCCTCGCTTCGGGTGTCGGAGAAGCTCGGATACCGAGCGGACGGCCTGACCGTGACGTCCGTGCAAGGGACATACCGCACCCTGCAGCGGCTACGCCTCGATCGCGCGGACTGGGCAGCACACCGTACGGTCCCGGTCGATATCCACTCTCTCGAACCGTGCCGGAGTTTCTTCGGCTAGCTTCAACTATTTTGAGGCCGCAATATCTTCACCCGGTGAAAGGACCCCCAGGATTCCAGCGTGGAGATGCAGCTCACCCTCTCACCTGGGACCACCAGGGCTTCCCTCCCCTGACCCACTGGAGCTGGGGCCAGCGCCGAATCCGGCGACGTATGCCGAGAACCCGTACGACTCGTCCGATGCTCTGGGGCTCTCCCCTTGTCCTTCCGGGCGCCAGCCGGCAAGACCGGTGGAAGGCATGGGGGACGCACGCGGGAGAAACGACCTGAGCCACGTCGCCGGAAGAACCGCGGAAACCAGAAACCGTGCTCTGGCCGCCATTCTCAAGGGTTTCCCTGATCTCGATTTCACCCACCAACCCCAGTACAGCCCCTTCGTCGGACACGGGGTCTCACAACACGGGGGTGGTACACAAATTGGTCCGAGCTCATTCGTATCAAGAGAGCAGCTAAGAAATACCCTGATACATGAGGAGTTGCACCGTCGCTGGTGCTCCCGGAGGAATTTTGACTCGCACCACCCCCGAGGTGGTTCGGGCCCGTCGGCTAGATTCTACGATACTGTAGCCCGGCACAAGAGAAGGCGGGGTTGGCAATGAGTACGGTAAGTATTGAGCTCCAAATGCGATGCCACAAATGCACGGAACAGACTACCTGTCTGTCCAGTGAAACTTACTATCGGAGATCCCTCCGATGGGAACTAGAATGCACGTGCCCTTCCTGTGGAAATGCCGTCCACGAGGGAGGACCTGGAAGGCCGAGCGAAGAAATACGAGCAACTTTGATACAGAAGGCAGGGGTGTCAATTCTCCAACTTGCGGACTCCTCAACCCGCACCACGTCGCTGATGAATATTCTGCGGAAGATCGAATATATGCCTCTCAAGGAGGCCAAACTCCAGGCAGACAAACTGAAGACCGAGGGTCGCTCAGGACTCGTCCCCGAGCTGGAGGAATTTTCGGACATCCTGAAATCTGCGGGAATCGAGTCCAGTGTTCTTCGGCAACAGTAGGACAGGGTTTCGCTTCGAAGATATCCGACGACCTAAAATGGATCCCGTTGGCTTCTTCCGTGAACTGGAACCAGAACCGCATAGCACATACAGCGGAAGCTTGCACGAAGCGCTGCAGGAAGAGCCCGCTTATGACTCCGCCATGGTGTGCCGCTACTTGCGTTCCGGATACCCGGTGCTAGATGTCATGGAGACGACCACAGATGTCGTCGATAGATCCTTTAGCGTCCCAGGAGGCTCGTCCGTACTCACTGACGGACGGCACTTCTGGCGGGCGGATCTTGAGGCATACGTGGCAACCTATCGGCTGGGGCTTCCGGCAAGTCTCATTGAGTTCATCGAAGAAAACGGGGGCGCAGCCCCCGAAGTGCCTCAAGCACGCCTGGTGGAAATCTCAAAGGACGTGAATCAATTCCTGGGTTTCCGTGCAGATCCGGGAGCCGGACCACGCCGACGGTAGGTCATCAATATCCCAGACGAGGATCGGCCATGTAGTCACAATCAGCAACGGGGAAGTCGTACAGGGAAGTCAGAATCGCCGAAGCCCTCTCGTCTGGAAGGGGAGGAAATTAGTGGCTCGCCTCATCGGCCTGCGCAAAGGCAGGAAGGGAAAAGTGACCTCCCCATTCGAGTGGCCCGTGCCAGGAGAAATTCGCGGCGTGAGCCTGGACACCCTCCATGACTTGATCAGAGAGGCTAAAGTCCGAGGGTACAGCCGGAACGGCAACCGGATCCCCACGGAAATGCTGGACGAAGATTCCCAGTACGTCCTTACTCCCATTCTCCCCGAATCGAACCCCGAGGATAGCTGGATCTGCATCCTCTTCTCCTACCGCCCCGAAAGGGCTGGCGAAAAGACCCAGGCTCTCCGTCGAATCCCCCATCGACTGGACGTCGCCACTCGAACCTATGCGAAACTCCACCCGATTACCGGACAAACAAAGAATCAATTGCTACACTCTCTCATCTGGGAGTTCACCTCCTCTTCAAACTCCTCTAATTCACCGGAATGAAAAGAAGACTTGAACACCTCGATACGTTTTCGAGCAAAGAGCAAGCAGTAATGCCTCTCCAGCTCCGAGGGACGGGGCAGAGAAATCTCCGGACGAACTCATGCGGCCCATACCCCACGGGGAAATTCCGGCAACCGACGACGCTCCGGCGACTCACGTGTCCACGTGACCGGCACGGAGCTGAGCGTGGACAAGAGGGACCTCCCTCTCTAAATAGCGTCACGAGCGCAGGGGGGGGATTTTCGTGAGCAGATCAGCAGAAATTGAATTTGCCTTCTCCGGTGCCATTCGAGTCGGCGCAGCGCTTGACGCTCTGGAGGCGAGCGGTGTCGATTTCGGGTTCGAAGAACGCGTCACCTACGTCATCGACGAAGGCTGTACGTTCGACTGGTCCAGCGCACCAGCTGAAGCACTTCAGAAAATCAAAGAAGTAGCCGAAAAAGCCAAAAAGGAATCGACCCGCCACTCTTTACCCTACTGGCGGAGGATTCGGCAGAACTGCGACAGGAGATGAACTGCCCCTTGGCTACTGACCCAGCAGCACACAGCGAAGCACCGGGAGACTCATGGGACGTCCTCCGGCGGGCGAAGCCCGAGATCAGAGCTGCGACCATGGCACAAGCCCTGGCCGAGATTGGCAGCGTGACGGACGCCATCGCCTATCGATGGCTCTTCTGGCCAGACGTTGTCGAAGTCGGGGGCGCAGTATTTGTTGACCTTGAGGGAATCGGTAGGGAAGGGATTTCACAGCGACTCCGTACGGCACACGACTCCTCAAGGTTCGGCGAGAGTTCCGAGCAGTGGACAGAACTCATCAATAGTTTCAACTATTTTGAGATCGGCAACATCTTCGCCCAGTGGAAGGGCTCGCAAGATTCCAGCGAGGAGGTGCAGCTCACGCTCGCCGCATCACTCATTGAGCCGTGGACCGCGCGGATCGCGACCGTACGGCCTGCCAGACAGGTCGAAGTGCAAATCGCCCCTCCTGATCCCACACTTGGCGTTTGCATCGAAGTAGTACAGGGAACATTTTCCGAAGTTCCCTCCCCGCCATATTCGTGAACGGGCCGAGAAGCAGGAAGATATCCTCACGCCTCGCAATTTTCCATCCCGTCCCCTTCGAGGACTGGCGAGTCGCCGGTTCACCCCTCCGCTCGGGATAAAGGCGTGGGCCAGAGCCGAGTAATTTTCCCAATCCCCCCTACCCAAAGGGCAATTGGCTGCTCAGTCCGCACGTCCGGTACGGTCCCCCGGCAAGACATCATGGCCGCATTTGCGGCACAGGAACGTCCAGGGGAAGGTTGCCCGATGAGGGACAGGTGCAGGAAGCGGAACGTGGGCCGGATAGCCGGGGCCGTGTTGGCGGTGTCGGTTCTGGGTGTCGCGGGGTGCTCGAACGACGCGGACTCCGGGGAGAAGGAACCGGCCGCGAAGGGTTCGACCGCACCGCAGGACTCCGACGACGGCAAGGGGTCCAACGACAGCAAGGACTCCGGCGGCGGCAAGGAAACCGGCAGCTCGGAGCCCCCGCAGGCCGCCGGCACCCCGCACTCCACAGCTCAGGAGGCGGTTGCCTCATGGGTCGGGGCGATCGTGAAGGGGCAGCCGAAGAAGGCGTGCCTCGTGATGGCGGGGCCGACTTCCGGTTCCTCGCCCGCGCAGGTCGGCAACCCGAAGAGGTGCAACAGCAACGAGCCCGATGTCGTGAAAATGCGGGACGGCGCCGGGAGGTTCCGCGAGGCGTTCTCGCCGAAGCCGCCCCCGAGCAACCCCAAGGTGGAAGTTGCCAAGACCCCGGTCGCCGACGGCAAGACGGTGGTCCCCGCTGACAAGGTCACCATCGACGGCCAGAGCCTGGAGAAGGTCATCCTGTCCAACTCCACCGGAGTGAAGGAAGGCCAGTTGGACGTCAAGGTACATGCTGCCGAGATCAAGAACGCCTGGTACGTGACCGACTTCGACCTCAGCGTCGGCTGACGCCTCGCGCAACCTCCGCACCCCCGCAACGCAACCCGCGCGGCACCGGCGATCCCCGCGACACCGAAGGGCGCCCGGCCCAGAGGGCGAACGCCGTGTGCCCCGCCCAACGGGAGGCGGGGCACAGTTGTACGGGCGTCAGGCTCGCCGGGACACGAACGCGGCCCAGGTAGCGGACGTGAAGGTGAGGCGCGGGCCCGCCGCGTCCTTGGAGTCGCGAACGTGCACCGTGCCGGGCGTCGCCGCCACCTCGACGCACTCCGGACTGTCGTTGCTGCTGTAGCTGCTCTTGGTCCACTCCAGGCCGACACTGACTCCGGAGGACCGCTTCAACGCCGTCATGTCTCTCCCAGCACTTTCTCGATGAACGCCAGGGACTCACGCGGAGTGAGCGCCTGTGAGCGGATCATCCCATAGCGCAGTTCGAGGATCTGCACTTCCTCCGGGCCAGAAATAAGGCGGGCGGTGAGTTGCCCGTCCGTGGTACCCAACGCCTTGCCGCCCTTGAACTTCAGCACCCGGAGTTCGCCCGCCATCCCCGCGTGCTCCTCGCACTCGGTCGGCATCACCTGGAGCGTGACGTGCCGCAACCGCCCGACTTCCAGCAGGTGTTCAAGCTGCCGTCGCAAAACCATCTTGCCGCCAATCGGCCGCCGCAACGTCACCTCTTCCTGGACGAACGTCAGCGAAGGCGGCGGCTTGCGGTGAAGGATCTCCTGGCGGGCCATACGAGCCGCGACGTGCCGTTCGATCTCGTCCTCACCGATCGCCGGGCGCCGCATGGCGAACAGCGCTCGCGCGTACTCCTCGGTCTGCAGCAGGCCGTCGATGTTGTGGTCTCCGTAGGCACCCCGTTCGACGGCCTTGTCCTCCAGCTTCGCCAGGTCCCGTACCTTCTTCGGGTACCGGGCCTCCGCGATGTCCTTCTTCATGGCGGACAACTTGCCGCCCGCGTCCAGTAGTTCGTCGGCGCCCGCCAGGAACTCCGGCCTCGGAAACCGTTTCCCGCGCTCCACGGCGGAGATCATGTCCACGCCGTACCCCAGAGCCGAGCCCAACTCCGCCTGCTTCAGGCCGGCCGCCTCGCGCCACAGCTTGATCTGGCGGCTCACCGCCCTTGCCACAGCGCCGGAGTCCTCGTCCTCCTCCAGGACCGCGTCCCACCCGTCACCGTCGTTCTCAGCCATGCCCACCTGCCTCGGTCGCACTCAGTGAACGACACCGTACGCACGGTCGGCGAGCACGTGTTACAAAGCGTGGAAAAGTGCCCCGGTTACGGGGTACAAGCCGTACCATTCGCCGCTCAGTCCGGACAATGACGGTGAGTGCGCTCGTTACGCCTGTCCGCGGCGCGCGCATACGACCACGCTGGGTGAGGTGAACGAAGAGACCACCACCATCCGGCCACACCACCAACGGCCCCAACTCGCATGCCGCGAGCCGGACTTCACCGTACTGCTCTCCTCGACCCGGCGAGGCGCGCGCCTGGCACGCCTACTCACCGTCGCCGAACTCGCCTCGCGCGGGCTACCGACCGACCCCGCCGCACACATCGTGGGCGAACTGGCCGCCAACGCGGCGTCGCATGGGCACGTGCCGGGGCGCAGCTTCCGGTTGCGGGTCAGCAGCCCCGCTCCCCACACGCTCCGCATCGAGGTGACGGACACCCTCGGCGAACGGGCACCGGGGACGGCAACCCCGCAACTCCCGCCCGCCGACGCGGAGTCGGGACGCGGGCTCGTCCTGGTCGAGGCCCTGGCCGAACGGTGGGGCGTGACGCACGGCCCGACACCGTGCAAAACGGTATGGGCAGAGGTCTCCCTAGCCCCGGACCCCATCGCCCCAGAATCCCTCGCCCCAGAATCCCTCGCTCCGGAACCCGCCGACCCAGAGCCCGCCGCCCCGGAGCCCACCGATGGGGAGCACACCACATCGCGATCCACCACATCGCGGTCCCCCGCATCGCCATCCACCGGATCGCGGTCCCCCGCGTCCCGGTCCCCCGCGACATCAACCCCGTAAGAACCCCGCGAAGCACCTCGCCAAGCCCCGCCAGCCCCCAGCCGGCCCCCACCAGGCGACCTCACTCACACGAGTGAACGGCCCCAACTCGGTTGGTAACAGGGCTGGTTGGCTGGCATATGCTCCGCAGCAGCACGACCAGACGACCGCACACATGTGACGGCCCCCGGCCGGGACTGGCATCCCGATCGAGGGCCTAACCAGCAAGGAAGAAAGCAGCTTCCCGATGGCTCTCCAGCAGCTTAACGCGCCACGCCACACCTCGTATCGAGTTCCCGAATCCACCCACCGAACGAGGCACCCAGACATGCGACGGCCCCCGGCCGGGACTGCAATCCCGATCGAGGGCCTAACCAACAAGGAAGAAAACGGCTTCCCGATGGCTCCCCAGCAGCTTAACGCGCCCGCCCCCGCCCCACGCCCCGTTCCGGAACCCGCCCACCGAACGAGGCCACGCTCCGGGCTCGTACACGTCACGTTCCGCCACCGCGAACGCTTCACCGTGGTCGGCAACCACCTCGCCCAGCACCGCGAGTTGTCCCTCCTCGCGATCGGCCTGGCCGTGCACATCCAGTCGGTACCTGACGGCACCCGCGTGGACATCAAGTCGCTCACGGCCCGCTTCCCCGAAGGCGAGACCCGCATCGCCGCGGCCCTGCGCGAACTAGAAGCGCACGGCTACCTCGCACGCACCGCACGGCGCACGCCCGGCGGCCGGATGGTCACCCACACGGTGTCGTACGCCAACCCCACAGCAGCCCACACCCCCGCCCCGCCACCACCACAACGCCCACGGCCACAAGACCCACGACCACAGCACCCACAGCCACAGCCACAGCCACAGCCAGAACGCTCGCCCTTGCCCCCACAGCCGACGCCGCCCCCAGAACCCTCACCACCCCCCCAGCGGTTCCAGCCCGGCCCTGAGCCCCCCCCCCGCGCCAACCCCACCCGGACCACA
>NZ_JANCPR020000061.1 GCF_028657195.3 Streptomyces iconiensis | reverse complement strand
CCCCCCCTGGGGCCGCCCCCTCTCGCTGTTCAGTGGCCCGGGGCGATCTCGATGGCCGTACAGCGCCACCGCTTGTCCGGGCACAGTTCCAGGCGGAAGGCCATGGCGCGCTGGTCGGACCCCGTGGCGACGCGTGCGAAGGCTTCGATGATGCCCTGGCGTGGCTGGCAGCCCCGTGCTTCGAGCACCGCTGGAGTGCTGCGGTCCGCGCCGCGCGGGCGCAGCGGGGACAGGGGCGCGAGGGCGGCCAGCCGGTCGTAGGCGGCGCCCTTGGTGTGCGCCAGGAGCGTGTGCACGGGGCACTGGCCGCTGAGGACGAGCAGGAGCCGGCGCGCGAACCAGAACGGTGGCTGCCGCTCGCGCTCGCGGTGTGCTGCCGCCCGCAGGGCCGAGTCTGCCGGGCGGCGGCTGTCGCGCCTGCCGGGCGGCCGGGACGCCGCGCCCCTGCCTGGACCGCGCCCCGCACGCCTGCGGGGACCCGATCCTGCACGGGCTCCGGAGGGTGCGGCGCGGCGGGGCTCGGGCACCGGCGCGGGGGCGTGCGGGTCGGTGCCGTTGCTGTCCGGCGTCGTAGGCGTGGTCATGGGCTGCTCCCCCGTGGAACGTGCCGGGCCCGGCAGGGCCGGCTGGATTACCGGTCAGTAACCGGCTGCTGACCACGGTTGTAGCCCGGTGTTCCCTCAGGTCGCAATGGGTCGGTGGAGGCGGGGGTGAACGCTGGGGAAGTTCCCCTATCTGGATGGCGGCCCGGTGACGCGTTGACGTGGCAGGTCGTCCACCTGCGGTTTTGCGGTTCCTGGGAGGGCGCGGGTGACGGCCGCGCCCCCGGTTGAGGGCCCGTATGCTGACGGAGCACCCGGTCCGGCGATACACGAAAGCGGCAGCCATGCGCGTCTATGTCCCTCTGACCCTGCCCGCTCTCCGCGAGGCGCACGGTGCGGGCGAGCTGGGCCCAGGCCCCTTCGAGGCGTACGCCGTGACCCCCGGACTCCGCGAGTGGTACGCCTCGGACGCTTCCGAGGAGGACGAGGAGTTGGAGTACGCCGCGCTCGGCCGCGCGGCGCTCGCGTCACTGCGGCTGCTCGCCGCTGACGGTGAGGCGCCGCGGCGCCGCGTGGTCGTGGCCGCCGAGGTGCCGGACGGCGACGTCGTGGCGGACCCGGACATCACGCTGGACGAGGCGGTCGGCAGGGTGCGTCTGGCGGCGGCCGTGCCGATGGCGAAGGCGGCGGCCGTGCACGTCGACGCGGACGACGCCGAGCGGGACGTGGCGGCGGCTGCCGGTGCGCTGGCGGCTGCGGCGGAAGGCGACGAGGACGCGGGCCTGGCGGTGGACGGCGCTGAGGACCACGAACTGCTGTGGTTCGCGGTCCAGGAGATCCCGGCACTGCTCGGCTGACCCCGGCTGAGCTGCGGAAACCCGGTTGGTCCCCGTACGCAGCCGGGGAAAAGCGCTGTCGCGTTGTCAGAGGCGGCACGTACCGTCGGGAGCATGGTCTTGGGGCAGCAGAGCGCTGGGGTGAACGGCCGGGCGGCGCACATCGTATGGGACTGGAACGGAACGCTCCTTCACGACATCCATGCCGTGATAGACGCGACGAACGCGGCGTT
This sequence comes from Streptomyces iconiensis, assembly GCF_028657195.3. Taxonomy (GTDB): domain Bacteria; phylum Actinomycetota; class Actinomycetes; order Streptomycetales; family Streptomycetaceae; genus Streptomyces; species Streptomyces iconiensis. Next base: position 54,244 of record NZ_JANCPR020000061.1, on the reverse strand, counting down.
CGGCGAGCTGGGCATGCCGCCGATCACGCTGGAGAGATACCGGGAGCTGTACTGCGTTCCCGTGCCGCGCTTCTACGAGCGGCTGCTGGGCCGGGCGCCCAGCGGCAGTGAGTGGCGGGTCATGGACGAGACCTTCCACCGGCACTACTGGCAGCGCGCTTCCAGCGCCGGCCTCGCCGACGGCGCTGCCGAACTGCTGGCGTCCCGGCAGGCGGCCGGGGGCACGCAGTCGCTCTGCTCGCTCGCGCCGCACGTCTGACTGCTGCCGCTGCTGCGCGACCACGGAATCGACCGGCACTTCCTGCGCGTCGACGGTGCCGTCGGTCCCTCGGGCGGGGGCAAGGCGGCGCAGATGGTGCGGCACCTCCAGGCGCTGGAGAGCGTCGATCCCGCCAGGACGGTGGTGATCGGGGACGCGGTGGACGACGCCCTGGCAGCGGCGCACGCGGGCGCGCTCGCGGTGCTGTTCACGGGCGGGTCCCACAGCAGGGCCAGCCTGGAGGAGGCGGGCGTTCCGGTGGTCGACAGCCTGCGGGAGGCCGTGGACACGGCCGAGCGGCTGGCCACCGGGTGAGCGTTGGCCGTTGACCCCTGACCCCTGACCCCTGACCCCTGACCCCCCCCGACCGCCGACCGCGCGAGCCGTCGTTTCCTCGCCCCGTCCTCGCCGCAGGCCCCGTCGCGCCCCCGTGTGGTGCCGGGCCGGTGTACGTCACGTCCAGGCAGGCCAGGCAGGCCAGGCAGGCTCGTCGGGCCAGGTCACGTCACGGGAGCCTTGGTGCGGAGGACCGTGAGGAATTCGCGCATCCAGCTGGAGTGGTCGGGCCAGGCGCGGGAGGAGACGAGGGTGCCGTCGACCACGACCTCCGCGTCCTGGTACTCGGCCCCCGCCGACTGCATGTCCATCTCCAGCGCGGGATAGCACGTCACCCGCCGCCCGCTCAGGGCCCCGATGGCAGCCGTGAGCAGGGGGCCGTGGCAGATCTGGGCCACGGGCTTGTCCGCGTCGAAGAACGCCTTGAGGACCTTGCGCAGTTCGGGGTCGTTGCGCAGGTACTCCGGGGCCCTGCCACCGGGGATCACCAGAGCGGCGTACTGGCCGGGATCGATTTCCGAGAAGGCCAGGTCGGCCGGCCAGGTGTACCCCGGCTTCTCGGTGTAGGTGTCGAAGCCGTCCTCGAAGTCATGGATGACGAACCGCAGCGTCTTGCGGGAGGGCGCGGCGAGGTGCACGTTGTAGCCTTCCTCGCGCAGCCGCTGGTAGGGGTAGAGCACTTCGAGGGACTCGGCCGCGTCGCCGGTCACGATCAGGATGTTCGCGGTCATGCCGTGTCCACCTCCCGGGGAACGGAACCGGTATGGGTCCGGACGGAACCGCGCGCTGTGGCGGTCCCGTACCGGCCAACGTCCTCCGGTGCGGCGGCTTTGCCAAGGGTGCGGTCCGGTTTCGGACCGTCGCTGCCAGAACGGCAAACCGCACTCGCATTTTTGTACACATAAGGCCCATGACGGGTCCTGGGCCCGGGGCGATAGCCTTACCTACGTGATCAGCGCGATATCCACCGGAGGATCCGCCCTCGGGGCCGCCTCCGCAGAGCGCCCCCCGCGCGACAGCGTGCGGGGCGCCGCTGGTCGTATCTCCCGGCACCGCGGCGGACCCGAGCGGACACCCCGCGTCCCGACGCCGTGCCTTCACCACCGCAACGTCACGCAACGGCGCGCGACAGGAGCCAGAGGACATGCAGACCAAGCTGGATGAAGCAAAAGCCGAGCGGCTGGCAGAGGCCGCACGGGTGGCTGAACAGAGCCCGGCCGGGGGACACCACCCGGTACAGGGGCTTGAGGACGACGCCCTTGGCGCGTATCTCCAGCGGTACTACCTGCACACCGCGCCCGAGGACCTCACTGACCGTGACCCGGTCGACATTCTCGGGGCCGCTCTCGCCCACTACCGACTCGCGCAGGACCGGCCGCAGGGCACGGCGAACGTCCGCGTCTATTCCCCGTCCATCGATGAGAACGGCTGGTCGTGCACGCACACGGTCGTCGAGATCGTCACCGACGACATGCCCTTCCTTGTCGACTCGGTGACCAATGAGCTGTCCCGCCAGGGCCGCGGTATCCACGTCGTCATCCACCCGCAGATGGTCGTGCGCAGGGACCTGACAGGGAAGCTGCTGGAGGTGCTCGCGGCAGGCCGTGACGAGCACTCCTCGGTGGCCGAGGCGAAGGCGGCGCGGGACGAGCTGCCGCACGACGCGCTCATCGAGTCCTGGATCCATGTCGAGATCGACCGTGAGACCGACCGCGAGGACCTCCGGCAGATCGACACCGATCTGCTGCAGACGCTCTCGGACGTACGGGAGACCGTCGAGGACTGGCAGAAGATGCGGGGCGCCGCGCTCCGTATCGCCGACGAGCTGCCCGACGAGCCCACCGACGACCTGCCCGAGCAGGAGATCGAGGAGGCCAGAGAGCTGCTGCGCTGGCTCGCCGACGATCACTTCACCTTCCTCGGGTACCGCGAGTACGAGCTGGACGCCGAGCCGACCGGCAAGGGCGGCAAGGAGGGTGAGGAGCTGAGCCTCAACCCCGTCGCCGGTTCGGGCCTGGGCATCCTGCGCTCCGACCCGCACCACAGCGCGGATGACGGGCACCCCGTCTCGCCGTCGTTCAACAGGCTGCCGGCCGACGCACGCGCAAAGGCGCGCGAGCACCGGCTGCTGGTACTCACCAAGGCGAACAGCCGCGCGACGGTGCACCGTTCCTCGTACCTCGACTACGTCGGGGTCAAGAAGTTCGATGCCGAGGGCAACGTCGTCGGCGAACGGCGCTTCCTCGGGCTCTTCTCCTCCGCCGCCTACACCGAGTCGGTGCGGCGCGTGCCCGTCATCCGGCGCAAGGTCGCCGAAGTGCTGGACGGCGCGGGCTTCACGCCCGACAGCCACGCGGGGCGTGACCTCCTCCAGATCCTGGAGACCTATCCGCGCGACGAGCTGTTCCAGACGTCGGCCGACCAGTTGCGCTCGATCGTCACTTCCGTTCTCTACTTGCAGGAACGCCGCAAACTGCGGCTCTACTTGCGCAAGGACGAGTACGGGCGGTACTACTCCGCGCTGGTCTACCTGCCCCGTGACCGCTACACAACGGGGGTCAGGCTGCGGCTGACCGACATCCTCACCGAGGAACTGACCGGTACGAGCGTCGACTTCACCGCCTGGAACACCGAATCGGTGCTCTCCCGGCTGCACTTCGTCATCCGCGTCAAGCCCGGGGCAGAGCTGACCGAGGTGACGGACGCCGAGGCGGACCGTATCGAGGCACGGCTGGCCGAGGCGGCGCGCTCATGGGCCGACGGCTTCAACGAGGCCCTCGTCTCGGAGTGCGGAGAGGAGCGCGCGGCCGAGCTGGCCCACCAGTTCGCGCACGCGTTCCCCGAGGGCTACAAGGCGGACTTCTCGCCCCGCGCCGCCGTCGCCGACCTCCAGCACATCGAGTCCCTGACGCAGAGCGCCGACGAGAGCGACTTCTCGCTGAGCCTGTACGAGCCGGTCGGCGCCGCACCGGGCGAGCGCCGCTTCAAGATCTACCGCACCGGCCGCCCCGTGTCGCTCTCGGCCGTGCTGCCCGGGCTGCAGGCGATGGGCGTGGAGGTCGTGGACGAGCGGCCGTACGAGCTGCGCCGTGCGGACCGTACGGCGGCGTGGATCTACGACTTCGGGCTGCGGATGCCCGACACGAAGAAGGGCCTGGACGAAGACGCCAGGGAACGCTTCCAGGACGCCTTCAAGGCCGTGTGGAACGGCAGTGCGGAGAACGACGGGCTCAACGCGCTCGTGCTGTCCGCCGGGCTGACCTGGCGGCAGGCCATGGTGCTGCGCGCCTACGCGAAGTACCTGCGGCAGGCCGGTGCCACCTTCAGCCAGTCCTACATCGAGGACACGCTGCGCGGGAACGTACATACGACGCGGCTGCTCGTCAGCCTGTTCGAGGCTCGTCTGGACCCGGCCCGGGTCAACGCCGGGCACGAGCTGACCGACGGGCTGCTGGAGGAGCTGAACGGCGCCCTCGACCAGGTCGCCAGCCTGGACGAGGACCGCATCCTGCGCTCCTTCCTCACGGTCATCAACGCCACCTTGCGGACGAACTACTTCCAGACCGCGAGCGACGGCTGCCCGCACACCTATGTGTCGATGAAGCTCGACCCGCAGGCCATCCCCGACCTGCCGGCGCCGCGTCCGAAGTACGAGGTGTGGGTGTACTCCCCGCGCGTCGAGGGCGTCCACCTGCGCTTCGGCAAGGTCGCGCGCGGTGGTCTGCGCTGGTCGGACAGGCGTGAGGACTTCCGTACGGAGATCCTCGGGCTGGTCAAGGCACAGGAGGTCAAGAACACCGTCATCGTGCCCGTCGGCGCCAAGGGCGGGTTCGTCGGCAAGCAGCTGCCCGACCCCGGCGTGGACCGCGACGCCTGGCAGGCGGAGGGAATCGCCTGCTACAAGACGTTCATTTCCGGGCTGCTCGACATCACCGACAACCTGGTCGGCGGCGAGGTCGTGCACCCCGAGAACGTGGTGCGGCACGACGAGGACGACACCTACTTGGTCGTCGCGGCCGACAAGGGGACGGCGACGTTCTCGGACATCGCCAACGAGGTCGCCGTCTCCTACGGCTTCTGGCTCGGCGACGCCTTCGCCTCCGGCGGCTCGGCGGGCTACGACCACAAGGGCATGGGCATCACGGCGCGCGGCGCCTGGGAGTCCGTCGAGCGGCACTTCCGCGAGCTGGGTCACGACACCCAGACCCAGGACTTCACCGCCGTCGGTGTCGGTGACATGTCGGGCGACGTGTTCGGCAACGGCATGCTGCTGTCCGAGCACATCCGGCTGGTGGCCGCCTTCGACCACCGGCACATCTTCCTCGACCCGAACCCGGAGGCAGCCAGCTCGTACGCTGAGCGCCGCCGCCTGTTCGAGCTGCCCCGGTCCTCCTGGGCCGACTACAACACCCAGCTGATCTCGGCCGGAGGCGGCATCCACCCGCGCTCGGCCAAGTCCGTACCGATCACGCCGCAGGTGCGCGCGGCCCTCGGCATCGAGTCCGGGGTCAGCAAGATGACCCCGGCCGAGCTGATGAAGGCCATCCTGTGCGCACCCGTCGACCTGCTGTGGAACGGCGGCATCGGCACCTACGTGAAGGCGTCGACGGAGTCCAACGCGGACGCGGGCGACAAGGCCAACGACGCCATCCGCGTGGACGGCCAGGACCTGCGGGTCAAGGTCGTCGGCGAGGGCGGCAACCTGGGCTGCAGCCAGCTCGGCCGGATCGAGTTCGCCCGTAGCGGCGGCAAGATCAACACCGACGCGATCGACAACAGCGCGGGAGTGGACACCTCCGACCACGAGGTGAACATCAAGATCCTGCTCAACGCGGTCGTCGCGGAAGGTGACATGACCGTCAAGCAGCGCAACGCGCTGCTCGCCGAGATGACGGACGAGGTCGGCGAGCTGGTGCTGCGCAACAACTACGCGCAGAACGCCGCGCTCGCCAACTCCGGAGCGCAGGCCGCCAGCCTTCTGCTCGCCAACCAGCGGCAGATGCGCCGGCTGTCCAAGGAGGGCAAGCTCGACAGGGCGCTCGAATTCCTGCCCACCGACAGGCAGGTCCGTGAGCGGCACGCCAACGGGCAGGGACTCAGCCAGCCGGAGCTGGCCGTCCTGCTCGCGTACACCAAGATCACGGTGACGGACGAGCTGATCGGCACCTCGCTGCCGGACGACGGCTACCTCCAGCAGCTGGCGTACGCGTACTTCCCCAAGCCGCTGCGCGAGCGGTTCAGCCAGCAGATCGACACCCACGCGCTGCGTCGCGAGATCGTGACGACCGTGCTGGTCAACGACACGGTCAATACGGGGGGTTCGACCTTCCTGCACCGGATGAAGGAGGAGTCGGGCGCCTCGACCGAGGAGATCGTGCGGGCCCACACGGCGGCCCGCGCCATCTTCCGCCTGGGCGACATCTGGGACGAGGCCGAGGCGCTGGACAACGTCGTCGCGGCCGACGTGCTCACCGGCATCAGGCTGCGCTCGCGGCAGCTCGTCGAGCGCGGCACCCGCTGGCTGCTGAACAACCGCCCGCAGCCGCTGATGCTGGCCGACACGATCGAACTGTTCAATGAGCGCGTCGAGTTGGTCTGGGCGGAGCTGCCCAAGCTGCTCAAGGGCGACGACCTGAAGTGGCACCAGAAGACCTACGACGAACTGTCGGGGGCCGGGGTGCCGTCCGCGCTGGCACTGCGCGTCGCGGGCTTCGCCGCCGCGTTCTCCGCGCTGGACGTGGTCGCCGTCGCGGGCCGTACGGGCAAGGATCTGCTGGACGTCGCCGCGGTCTACTACGACCTGGCCGACCGGTTGGGGATCACCCAGCTCCAGGGGCGCGTCAGCGAGCTGCCGCGCGCCGACCGCTGGCAGTCCATGGCCCGCTCCTCCATCCGCGAGGACCTCTACGCGGCGCACCAGCTCCTCACCGCCGACGTGCTCGCGGCGGGCAACGGCACGGCGACGGCGGAGCAGCGGTTCGCCGCATGGGAGGAGAAGAACCGGGCGATCCTCGTACGGGCGAGGGGCACGCTGGACGAGATCCAGAGCTCGGAGACGTTCGACCTGGCCAACCTGTCGGTCGCCATGAGGACGATGCGGACGCTGCTGCGCAGCAACCGCTGACCCCCGCGTGACCGTCAGCCACGGCTGACGGCAGGAAGCACCCTCCCGCCCCGGGAGGGTGCTTCTTCTCGAACCGGTTCCCCGTGCTTCCTTTGGCCCCGCACAGCGCGCCCGGGTGCGGCGCTCCTGCCTACGGTGAGGTGTGGGTTCGGCGGTGAGAGGTGCGGGCGAGGTGCGCGGGCGCGGACGGCCGGTGCGTGCGGCGGCCGAGTCCGGGGCCGTGCTGGGCCTGCTGGCCGCCGTGTACGTGCTCCAGGTGCTCGGCATCCTGGCAGGCGGTACGGCGCTCGTCGTGGTCGGCGGTGTGCTGGGTGCCCTGACGGAGGGGCTGCTCGTCCACCGGGAACGGGTACTGGCGCGGCGCCTCGGGAGGGCCCAGTTCACCGCCCCCGTACGGCAGTTGCTGCGCGACGGGCTGTTCCTGGGCGGGCTGGCCAGGCTCGATGTGCTGCGCCCCGGGGGACAGGGCGCCTGGTTGCTTGTTGCCGTGCTGGGCTGCTGGGCCCTGCACTTCCTCTGCCAGGCCGTGGCCGGTGCGGTCCGCACCAGGCACAGGCTGCCCGTGGTCACCCGGAACATCGACGCCCACGCGCTGCGCCCGACCCGGAGTCCGCCGGCTCTGTTCGTACGGCACGGCACTCTGCGGCTGACCGGTGTGGGGGTGCTGACGGCTGCGGGGATGGCGGTTTCCGCCGGGACGGGTGACCCTCTGTGGGCCGAGATCGTCGCCGTCTGCTGCTGCGCCGCACTACTGGTGGGCACATTTCACCTGGCGACCTGGCTGCTGCCGCGCAAGCGCGTGGTGGACGACGAGGCCGCGCTCGCGTGGCTGGACGACTGGCTGGCCGACTACAGGCCGACCGTGGGCATGTACTTCTCCGGGGGAACGTCCTCGGCGTACCAGGCGAACATGTGGCTCTCCACGCTGGCCGCGCTGGAGGAGCGTCCGCTGATCGTGCTGCGTGAGCGCTTCATGGTGCAGAAGATCGACGCCACCGACGTACCCATCGTCTGCATCCCCAAGGTCGCCCACCTGATGCACCTGGAGCACTCCACACTCAAGGTGCTCCTCCACCCCGCCAACTCCGGCAAGACCAGCCAGGTCCTGCGCATCCCCACCCTCAAACACGCCTTCATCAACCACGGAGAAAGCGACAAACTCTCCTCCTGCAACCCCTACGCCAAGGCATACGACCAGGTATGGGTCGCAGGCGAAGCAGCACGCGAGCGCTACCAGGTGGCCGACATCGGGGTCGAGGACAAGGACGTCGTGGAGGTGGGCCGCCCGCAACTGGCGCCCATCAGGCCGTACGAGGGCCCACCGCGCGGTACGTACACGACCGTCCTGTACGCGCCCACCTGGGAGGGCTGGACCGAGGATCCGGGCAACACCTCGGTGCTGCTCGCGGGCGAGGCGCTCGTCGCCGCGCTGCTGGAGGACCCGAAGGTACGGCTCCTCTACAAGCCGCACCCCATGACCGGTTCCGTCGATCCCCGCGTGGGGGCAGCCGACCACCGCATCCGCGACATGGTCGCGCGGGCCAACGCCGCCCGCGCGAGCGAGCGGCACGCGCCCGTGAACGAGCGCCCGGCGCCGGAAGCCGCAGGGGAGCTGGAGCGCGCCACGCGGGCGCTGGACGAGCTGACACGGGCCGACTTCGGTCCGGGCAGCGACGAGGTGGAGCGCATGCTGCGGCAGCCCGCGCCCCATGCGGGACGTGCCCGCGAGGCCGCGGAGGCGACGGCACGCTGGGAGGCGGCCTACTGGGACTCACTGCCGGAAGGGGAGCACCAAGTGGTGCTCGGCCCCCGGCCGGCGCTCTTCAGTTGCTTCAACCAGACCGACCTGCTGATCTCCGACGTGTCCTCCGTCGTCTCCGACTACCTCAGCAGCGAGAAGCCCTACGCCGTCGCCAACACCAGCGGGCTGCGTGAGGACGCCTTCCGCGCGGCGTACCCCACCGTGCGCGCCGCGACGATCCTGCCGCCCGACGGTGCCGGGATCGCCGAGCTGCTGGAGACCGTGCGCCACCCCGAGCGGGACACGCTCGCGCCGGCACGCGCCGCGCTGAAGGTGCGGCTGCTCGGGCCCGACGAGCCGCCGTCGCTGGTCCGCTTCAACCGTGCGGTGCGTTCCCTCGCCGCCGCCGCGCACTCGGCGCACATGCCGCACGAGGAGGAGCAGGCGCCCGAACGGCGGCCTGTGGACGCCGAGGGGGAGGTGGAGGCCGAAGGGAAGCTGAACGGCTCTCAGACGTTCGCTGAGGCGCTCGGCGACGACGAACGGCTCTTCTGAGCCCCCTTCTTCCGAGCCCCGGCCTCCTGCCCGGCATCCTGTTCCGCCTCCTGCCCGGCTCCCGCGCCGGGCTCCTCCGGGACGGGCTGGAGTGCGAGGGCGAGGTTGTTGTTGACCGAGAAGTACAGGCGTGCCGACCACCCGCTTCCGCCCGGCCGCGCCCGGGGCGTGACATCGGTCTTCTTGCGGTCGGCGAGGTCGCCCAGCAGCCGGGCCAGGCGTACGGGAGCGAGGCCCTCGCCCGGCCTGAGCCACAGGTCCCAGACGCACTCGGAGGTGCTGCCCTCGGCGAGCGCGGAGGGCAGCTCGTAGGGCAGTTCGAGGGTGACGGAGCCCTCGCCCCCGGCGCCGTCCGGGGCGAGTGTGCCCGGGTGCTCGAAGGCGCGCTCCGGGTTTCCGCGCGGAACGGCGACCAGCACGGGGCCGTCCGACGGGCCTGTGGGGCCCTCCAGTTGGGCGCGTGCCGCTTCGCCGTACAGCGTGGCGTGGAGGGTGAAGGCGCTGCGCCCCAGTACGAGGGACGTGACCTCGGCGTGCCCGGTGCGGTGCCAGGCGCGGACGGCGAGATAGCCGTCGCTGGTGGCGTACGGCACCCAGGGCTCCAGCGCGCCGTCGGTCCCCAGCGGCGCCGGCAGCGTCAGCAGCCGCGCAGTCTCCACCAGTTCGGCCTCTACGCGCTTGCGCCTGCCGTCCCTGGTGCGCTCCACATAGGTGTCCCACCGCGCCTCGGACAGGTCCTGTCCCGAGCGCGGGAGGCGTATCTCCGTCCAGCCGTCCCGCGCGTGACCGCGCGGCGGCAGCGGCAGCCGTACGGGCGCCTTGGCGTTCTGGTGCCGGGGCCGCAGCAGCAGCGCGGCCTCTCCGTCGGGAAGCCGGTCGGCGCGCAGCCGTACGACCAGGGAGCCGTCCGAGGCGACCCGCACCCGCGCGACGGGACGCGGCAGCCCGTTCGTCTGCCCCTCACGCTGACCGCGCACGAAGCGCAGCGCGAGCCGCAGCAGGGGCAGCACGGGCCGCAGTACGGGCGCCGCCACCCGGCGCAGGGTGAGTCCGGGCCGCAGGGAGGGCGGCGCGCTGTCCCCGCCCGTTGCCGTGGCGACCCGCGCGGTCTTCGCCCCGGGTGGTGCGAGGGGCGCGTCGGCTGGGGGTGCGGGCGTGTCGGCGACGGGCGAGGGGGAGCCGGGCGCCTGGCGGCTGCCCGCCGGACGCTCGGCGCGCAGGTTCTCCACGAGCCGCTCGTACTCGCCCGCTATCCGGTCGGGCGCGTAGCGCGCGGCCTTGCGCAGCGCGGCCTCGCTCATCCTGTGGCGCAGCGCGGGGTCCTCGATGAGCTGGAGGAGCGCGTCGGCGTAGGCGCGGACGGTGAAGTCCTCGGTGTCGCCGATCGGGGAGAGCAGGCCGTCCTTGCCGTTGGCGATGATCTCGCCGGGCCCGTAGCGGCAGTCGGTGCTCACCACTGGCACGCCGCAGTGCATGGCCTCGACCAGGGTCATGCCGAAGGACTCGCCGTCGGAGGAGACGGCGGCGATGGCGCCCTTGGCCCACTCGGTGTCGATGGGGGAACGGGCTCCCATGAGGAAGGCGCGGTCGTAGAGGCCGAGTTCGTTGACCGTGGCGCGCAGGGCCGCGTGCTGCCTGCCCCTGCCGTAGAGGCGCAGCGTCCAGTCGGGGTGCTTCTCGGAGACGAGCGCGAAGGCGCGCAGCAGCCGGTCGTAGCGCTTGACCTTGATCAGGCGTCCCGCCGCGACGATGAGCTTGGCCTGCCCGTCGGAGGGTTCGACGTCGGTGGGCGGCACCGCGTTGGGTATGCACACGATCTGCGTGGCCGCGTCCGGGAGCACGGAGCGGTAGTCGGCCGCGTCGGCGTAGGAGACGGTGACGAACGCGTCGAGGCGGGGTATCGCCGCGTCCTGGTGGGTGCGTACGTGCGCGCTGTGCATCCTGTGGGTGAGGTGTTCCTGGCCGATGCGCAAGTAGCGTTCAGTGCCGTAGGCGGCGAGATAGTCGTTGATCTTCGGCCGGGTGCCGATCACCACGTCCGCCTCCAGATCGCGCAGCAGCGCCTCCATGCGGAGGTCGCCCAGGCGCGTGGCGATGCCGCGCTCGAAGTGGTCGGCGCCCTCGGTGAAGCGTTCGCTGGGTCGGCTGTAGCGCGGGTCGGCGCCGTCGTACGCCGAGGAGGAGCGGCGCACGTCGATCAGGGGGGTCAGGGTGACGCGGGGGTCGAAGTCGAGTGCGGGCTTCTCGCGCCCCCTGCGGAGGCTGACGACCTCGACCTCGTGCCGCTCGGCGAGCGCCCTGGAGAGGTTCACCGTCGACCTGATCGTCCCGCCGATTCCGTAGGCGTTGTCCAGCAGGAACACGATCCTCATCGCGGACTCCGCTTCTGTCGCGTGCGGTGGTGCAGCGGTGCGGTGGTGCGGGGGCAGCACGGCCGAGGGCCGCGTGATGCCTGTGTTGCGCCATTATTCCTGCGGGATGTCCGGGGCGCTATATGGGGTCCTATCCGCTGGTCTGTCCCTCATTCGGGCCTGCGGCGGCATGCCGCGCCGGGAGCGCGTGACACCGCGCTTACTGTCTGATCAATGGCCTCCGAGATCATCGACCGAGCCGGAACGGGCGGCGGGCGCAGTCGGCCCGCCGCTCCAGCCGTGCCCGGAGAGCCCGGGGAGCCCCCGGCGCACGGGGGCAGGGGAGAGCGGGTGGCGCCGGGCAGAGCGAGCGGCGGCCGTGCTCGGGACCCGTTCCTCGACAACGCGAAGTTCCTGCTGATCGTGCTGGTCGTCGTCGGGCACACCTGGCCGATGGGGCTGGTCGAGGGCTCGCGCACGGTCAAGGCCGGCTACCTGTGGATCACCGTTTTCCACATGCCGGCCTTCGTGCTGCTCAGCGGCTACTTCTCGCGGGGTTTCACCGGGCGGCCCGCACAGGTGCGCAGGCTGCTCACCGGGGTCCTGCTGCCGTATCTGCTCTTCGAGGCGCTCTACACGGCGCTCCAGAGCCTCGCCTGGGGCAGGCCCTTCGCGCTGACGCCGACCGAGCCGACGTTCCTGTGCTGGTTCCTGATGGCGCTCTTCGTGTGGCGCTTGACCGTGCCCCTGTGGCGGACGGTGCCGTGGCCCGTGCCGGTGGCCGCCGTCATCTCGCTGGCGGCCGGGACGACCACCATGGGGTACGACCTGGCGCTGCCCCGCGTACTGATGTTCCTGCCCTGGTTCGTGCTCGGGCTGCGGCTGCGGCCCGAGCACTTCGCGTGGCTGCGCGAGCGCCGCCGGCCCCGGCTGTGGGCGCCGCTCCCGCTCCTCGCCGGCGCCGCGGCGGCGTACGCGCTGGCACCCGGCACCGATGTGCACTGGCTGTGGATGAGCTACGGGCAGCACGCGCTGGGCGCCGACCTGGTCCCGTACCTCGCGGTCAGGACCGGGCTGTTCGCGGCGGGCGCGCTGATGACGGCCGCCTTCCTCGCACTGGTGCCGAGGCGCCGCCTGTGGCTGACCGCGCTGGGCGCCGTGACCTTGTACCCGTATCTGCTGCACGGACTGCTCACGACCGCAGCGCACGCCTACGGCTGGGACGCGCCGCTGCGGCCCTGGGGGCCCTTCGGCGCGGTTCTGCTGACGGCCTGCGGGGCCGGAGCCGCCGTGCTGCTGTCGACCGCGCCCGTACGACGGCTCGCGCGGCCACTGATCGAGCCGCGCCTGCCGGGCCTCCACAGGCTCCGGCGCGGGCGGCGCTCGCCCGGAACGAGTGAGCCAAGGACGGCGTGATGGCCTGGGACCCTTCCACAGAGACCCGAGCGGCGCGTGGCGCGACCGCCTCTCCACTCCCCACAGCAGCGACTGCATCGACCTCGCTCCCCGCGCTGCCAGGGCCCTCGCCCGGCGGAGCGGCCCCCGCCGCTGCTCCCGCGCCCGAGCGGCCAGGAGGCGCCCGGCACCCCCGGTTCAGGTGGCCCAACGGTGCCTCGGCGGCCGGGAGTCACAACGGGCGCGACCCGTTCCTCGACAACGCGAAGTTCGTCCTGGTCGTCCTCGTCGTACTGGGGCACAACTGGACGCCCCTTGCCGACGCGATGCTCGGCGTCAAGGCGGCCTACCTCCTGGTGTACGCCATCCACATGCCGGCCCTCGTGCTGCTGTGCGGCTACTTCTCGCGCGGTTTCACCGGGCGGCCCGATCAGATCCGCAGACTACTGGCGGGTGTTCTGCTGCCCTACCTCGTCTTCGAGGCCGCCTACGCGGGTGTCTACACCCTCTGCTGGGATCAGCCCTACGCGCTCACCCCCACCGAACCGCGCCATGTGTGCTGGTTCCTGGCCGCGCTCTTCGTGTGGCGGCTGACGGCGCCCCTGTGGCGCGCTGTGCGGTGGCCCGTGGTGTTCGCCGCCGCCCTTTCGGTGCTGGCCGGACTGATGGACCTGGGGAACGAACTGGCGCTCTCGCGGGTGCTGATGCTGTGGCCGTGGTTCGTGCTCGGGCTGCGGCTGCGCTCCGACCACCTGCGGCCCCTGCGCAACCCGGCGGCGCGCAGATGGGCACTGCCCGTGATGGTCGCGGGCGCGGCCGGCGCGTGGTGGGTGGCGCCCCAGGTGACGCGGGGATGGCTGCTGATGGACCTGGGCAGCGCGCAGATCGGGGTGCCGCCGCTGTTCTACGTAGGTGTACGGGTCGCGCTGTTCGGCGTCAGCGCGGTACTCGTAGCCGCCTTCCTCGCCCTGGTGCCGTCACGGCGCACCGGGTTCACCGCGCTGGGCGCCTGCACGCTCTACCCGTTCCTGCTGCACGGCCTGGTGCTCAAGTCCGTCGAAGGGCTGGGGGGTTACAAGGCGGTGCTCCCGGGCGGTCTCCTCGCGGCGGCTGCCACGACGCTCCTCGCCGGAGCGCTCGCCGTGCTCCTGGCCGCCGCACCCGTACGGCGTGTCCTGTGGCCGGTCATCCAGCCGCGCTTCCCCTCGTGGCTCGCACCGGAGAAGGAGAGAGCGGCCGTGGCCCCGACCGGTCAGGGCCGTAACGGTGGCTGAACTTCCGGTGGCTGGCGGACGGCGCCGCGCGGAAGGTCTCCCGACCGTACGCGTGCACGGATGCGCCGCCCGTTCCTGACCCCTATACAGGCCAGAGGCCCCTCGAACGCCACCGTCACCAGAGGAGACCCACTCCCCATGACCACCGCGACCTCCGCACCCCGTTCCGGGCAGCCGCCGCAGCCCGGACGGGAGCTGCCCGAACCGCGTTCCTTCTACGACGTCCCCGGCTGGTTCTACCGCACGGACGTCATCCTCTTCGACTGGTTCCTGCAACGGCAGCGGCAGCTCGGACAGCGGGGCGACCTGCTGGAGATGGGCTCCTACATGGGCAAGAGCGCCGTCATGATGCGCGCCTACCTGGATACGCCCGAGGAGAAGTTCACCGTCTGCGACCTCTTCGACTCCGAGGCGCCCGACGAGGCCAACGGACGGGAGATGCGCGGCTCCTACGCGACGCTCACCCGGCGTGCCTTCGAGGCGAACTTCCTCTCGTTCCACGACGACCTGCCCCGCATCGTGCAGGCCCCGACCTCCGTGGTGCCGCGCGAGATCACGCCGGACAGCTGCCGCTTCGTCCACGTCGACGCCTCGCACCTGTACGAGCACGTGCACGGCGACATCGGCGCCGCCAGGCAGGTCCTGGCGCCCGGCGGGATCGTCGTCCTGGACGACTACCGCTCCGAGCACACCCCCGGCGTCGCCTGCGCGACCTGGCAGGCGGTCCTGGAGAGCGGGCTGCGGCCCGTGTGCGTGTCCGGGCACAAGTTCTACGGGACGTGGGGGGAGGCGGAGCCCTGGCAGGACGCGCTGCACGCGGCGCTGACGGCGCGCGGCAAGTGCTGGTTGCAGTGGCAGGTGGTCGCGGGGCGCCGGATGCTGCTCGTCGGCGCCAAGAAGGCGGACGCGCCCGAGGTGCCCGCCTCGCGGCACGCGCGCGGTCAGGCGCTGCTTACGCCCGAGGCGGCTCCCCGGCGCCGCGGCATGGCACGGAAGGTCGCCGTCGACCTGCTGCCCCCCGTCGTCACCCGCGCCCTCGTGAGCGCGCGCCGGCGTTCCGGCAGGCCCTGACCGCCCGGCAGACCCTGGCCGCGCGGCAGACGCCCGGCAGACGCCCCGCGGCAGACCCTGGCCGCGCGGCGGACACCGGCCGGCAGCGGGCCCGCGCCCTAACCGCACAGTTCGCGCTCGGCCCGCACCGGGTGGGCCGGAATGCGCAGTTGGGTGCGGGACCAGGCGCCCGTGAGGTTGTCGAGGAAGCGGGAGGCGGTCAGGGGCGCACGCGTCGACGCGAGGAGTTCGGGGACGGGGCCACAGGTGAGCGCGTGACGGGCCGCGGCCACATGGCGCGGTTCGACGCCCTCGGGCACGGGGGTGCCGGGCGCCGTGAGGTCGGCCAGTACCCAGGCGCGGTGCAGCGGCTTCTCGTGGCCCGCCTTGCGGTGGCTCGTGGGCTCCGTGTGGGCGCCCAGCGGGTTGCCCAGGCCGAGGAGGTCGACGACGCGCCCGTCCAGCGGCAGCACGGCGCCTGCGCTGCCGAGCCGCGCCTCGGCCCCCGCGATCGGTGCCCGTACGCGCGGCGCGAGCGGTACGACGGGGAATCCGGCGTCGTACGGCAGGCGCAGCACCAGGCCGTGCTTCCCCGCGCGCCGGGTCCCGCGTACGGCGTCAGGGAAGCCGGAGTGGCGCTCCGTGTGTGCGGACTGGCTGACCGGGTGCTCGCCCAGACCGCGCGCGTAGAGGGTGCGCGAGTCGAAGACGAGGCGCGAGTCCGGGCTGTCCAGCGGCGGGCGCAACAGCGCGACGCAGACGACCGCCCATACACCGACGGTCCCCGCGAGCACGGCTACGGGGCGCCTGTAGGGCATCAGAAAGACCGGGAGCATCCCCAGGAAGAGCGCGGGCAGCACCATCCGGCCGTGCATGAAGTCGCCGCCGATCTTCACGACGAAGAACGCGGAGAGCAGCCCCGCCACCACGGGGGCGGCCACCAGTAGTGCGTCGGCCCTGTCCGCAGGCCCCCGTCGACTCCGTTCCCGGCGCGGGTCACGCCGCCTCCGCAGGACCAGCACGCGTACGGCGAACGCGGCCAGCAGGGTCAGGGGAATCCAAAGGCAGTAGGGCACAAGGGTGTTGAGCAGGTAGTTGAAGCCGTACTCCCACTGGGTGCCCGAAGCCTCCTTGGCGAGCGCCGGCAGGGGAACGAGCACCCCGTAGTAGCCCGCACGGAAGATCTCGTACGCCACAGGAAGCACGCCTGCGGCGCAGGCCCAGCTGAGGGTCCTGCGCAGCGAGGGGCGCCACATCAGCCACATCGCCACCAGGAACACCCCGCTGACCAGTGCCAGGTCCGGCCGTACGAGCGGGCCGAGGCCGAACACGAAGGCGGCGGCCAGCGGCAGTGCCGGCCCGGACGCCCGGGGAACCGCCGCGCGGCCGAGCGCGGCCCGTGCGCGTACCAGTAGCCACCAGGAACCGCCGAGCCAGGCGAAGGACAGCCCGGTTTCCAGCCCGGAGGTGGCGTAGTCCCAGGTCGCCGCCAGCGGCAGCAGGAGCAGCACTCCCACGGGCAGCAGTGCTCCCGCGGGACGGCGCGTACGCACCATCCGGCGCGTGCCGTCCAGTGCGAGCAAGTAGCCCGCCACGGTCAGCAGGAGTCCGAGCGCGACGGCCAGCCGCAAGGGGTCGGTCACTCCGGGGATCGCACTCCCGGTGGCGAGCATCCACTGCCACAGCGTTCCGGTGGAGGTCTCCGCGCGCTCGCCGATGTTGTAGACAGGGCCGTTGCCCGCGAGGATCTGGCGGACCGCGCGGGTGTAGATCAGCGCGTCGTCGTTCGTCCAGCGGCGCTGGTAGCCGAGCACCAGAACGGTGAGGCCGCAGGCGCCGACGGCGAGCGCGTTCCACCACTGGGCCAGCGTGCCCGGCAGGCCGAAGGCCCGTGATTCCCGGGCGGTTTGGGGGACGGAGATCTGATCGGAGCGGGACATAACGCCCACCTTCGCCCGCCCGTGAGCGGGCCGCTCGCGGACGGCACGCGCTCGGGTCCCCGGTCACCCGTGCGGCCCATGGGCGCGCAGCAGGTCGGCGTGCCGGTGGCTGCGCGCGCCACGCGCCGCGTCCATCCTCGGCACCAGCGGCCGTCCCTCCGTCCCTCCGTCCCTCCGTCCCCCTGGCCCTTCGTCCTCCCGTCCCCGGCATCGGCGGGCTCTCCACGGCCGTCACCCCGTCGACAGCGAGCAGCTGCAGGCCCGTACGCGAACGCACAGAGAGCGAGCCCCGTATGACCACCACCGAAGCGCCCGAGTCCCCCGAAGCGCCCCGCAACCCGTCAGATGGCGCGACCCCGGCGCAGGGGAGCGCCGGAGCCGTCCGTACGATGCCCGGCGCTCAGGTGTCCGGGCAGGCCCTCGTCGGGGACGGCACGACCGTGTGGGAGCTGGCCCAGATCCGCGAGGGTGCGGTGCTCGGCGAGGACTGTGTGGTCGGGCGGGGCGCCTACGTGGGCGCCGGCGTGCGGATCGGGGCCCGCAGCAAGCTCCAGAACTTCGCCCTGGTCTACGAGCCCGCCGAGCTGGGCGAGGGCGTCTTCGTGGGCCCCGCCGTGGTCCTCACCAACGACCGCAACCCGCGCTCCGTCGATCCCGAAGGCACCCCCAAGCGCGCGGGCGACTGGGAGGCCGTCGGGGTCACCGTCGGCGAGGGCGCCTCGCTCGGAGCCCGCTCGGTGTGCGTGGCGCCGGTACGCGTGGGCCGCTGGGCGATGGTGGCGGCAGGCGCCGTTGTCACGGCCGACGTACCCGACCACGCGCTCGTGGTGGGTGTGCCCGCGCGCCGCGTCGGCTGGGTGGGCAGGGCCGGCACCAGGCTCAGCCCTGGAGTACGCGCCGGCCTGTGGGAGTGCCCCGAAACGGGCGAGCGCTACGAGGAGCACACGGGCCCGGACGGCGCCCCCCAGCTGCGCCCAGCGGACTGACGGCACGCGGACTGACGGCACGCGGGCCGCGCTGCCGCCCCCGCGAGCCCTGTGGCCCGTGACAGTGACCCATGACCTATGAGGCGCCCGGCACGTCTGCCGCGCCCGCGCTGACGGATGCCGCCTCCGCGCGGTGCGAGCGGACGATCCCCCGCAATGCGAGCGAGCCCCATGCTCCCGAGCCGCCTCCGCGGGGCCCGAGCCGCCTCCGCGCGGTCCGTCAGGTCGGCTCACCGGTGATGCCCCCGTACGGCGGCATCCGTGTGCGCCCTATGGGCGAATCGTAGGCCCGGAGTGCAACTTCGCCGCCGGATGCGGGACCACATAGGGCGAATCTGCCGGGGGACTCCGGAGGGGCATTCCGCCATGCAAGGGCTGCGAAAAGACATGATTCCGGCTGCGAAGCCAGTGATCGGCGACGAGGAGGTCGACGCCGCCGTACGGGTGCTGCGCGGCGGCCTTGTGGTGCAGGGCCCTGAAGTGGCGGCGTTCGAGGAGGAGTTCGGCGCACTCGTCGAGGGGCGCACCTGCGTCGCCGTGAACTCGGGCACCTCGGCGCTCCACCTGGCGCTGCTCGCGCTCGGTATCGGGCCCGGCGACGAAGTGATCGTGCCCTCCTTCTCGTTCGCCGCGAGCGCCAACGCCGTACGCCTCGTCGGCGCCGAGCCGGTCTTCGCCGAGATCGACCCGGACACCTTCTGCCTCGACCCCGACGCCGCCGCCGAAGCAGTCGGGCCCCGTACGGCCGCGCTGATGCCCGTGCACCTCTACGGTCACCCGGCGCCCATGGGACGCCTCACACAGCTCGCGCAGCGGCATGGGCTGGCCCTCGTCGAGGACGCCTGCCAGGCGCACTCGGCGGCGCTGCACGGGCGCCCTGTGGGCGCCTTCGGCGACGCGGCCTGCTTCAGCTTCTATCCGACCAAGAACATGCACGCCCTGGAGGGCGGCATGGTCGTCGTCCCGGACGCGGCACAGGCACGCACTCTGCGGCTGCTCCGCAACCAGGGCATGGAACAGCGCTACGAGCACGAGATCGTCGGCGCCAACATGCGGATGACCGACGTGGCGGCTGCCATCGGGCGCGTCCAGTTGGAGCGGCTGGCGGGCTGGACGCAACAGCGCAGGGCGAACGCCAAGGTGCTCGACGCGGGCATCACCGGGCTCGTGGTCCCGCCCGTGGCCGACGGAGCGCGGCACGTCTACCACCAGTACACCGTGCGTGTGCCCGGTGGCGCCGCCGTACGGGACGCGGTGCAGCGGGAGTTGGAGGCGAACGGCGTCGGCTGCGCCGTCTACTACCCGACGCCCATCCACAGGCTCAAGCCGTACGCGCACGCCGGGGCCTGTCTGCCGCTGACGGAACAGGCGTCGGCCGAGGTGCTGTCCCTGCCGGTGCACCCCTCGCTGACCTCCTCCGACCTGGATCTGATCGTGGCCGCCGTCAACAGCGCGGCACTGAGCGCGGGGGTGGGGCGATGACGGCGCTCAGGGCGGGACTCATCGGCCTGGGCGCCATGGGCCGCAACCACGCGCGCATCCTGTCCGGGCTTGAGGGCGTCACGTTCGTCGGCGCCGTCGACCCGGCGGGTGACCCGCACGGCTGCCTGCGCGGGGCCGCCGCGCTGCCGGATGTCGACGCGCTCCTCGCGCGCGGTGTCGACTATGTGGTGGTCGCCTGCCCCACGGCGTTCCATGAGGACGTCGGGCTGCATCTCGCCGAGAGCGGGGTGTGCGCGCTCATCGAGAAGCCACTGGCGCACTCGGCCGAGGCGGCACGCCGGTTGGTGGACGCCTTCGAGGAACGCGGGCTCGTCGCGGGCGTCGGACACATCGAGCGCTTCAACCCGGCGCTCCAGCAGCTGCGTTCGCGCCTTGAGGCGGGCGAGCTGGGTGAGGTCTTCCAGGTCGTCACCCGGCGCCAGGGGCCCTTTCCGCACCGCATCGCCGACGTGGGTGTGGTCAAGGACCTGGCCACCCACGACATCGACCTGACCAGCTGGATCACCGGGCATCCGTACGCCTCGCTGTCGGCGCGCACGCTCTCCAAGAGCGGCCGGGAGCACGAGGACATGGTCGCCGTGGTCGGCTCGCTCACCGACGGCACCATGGTCAGCCACCTCGTCAACTGGCTCAGCCCGCTCAAGGAGCGTTTCGCCGCCGTCACGGGCGAGCGGGGCTGCTTCGTCGCCGACACCCTCACCGCCGACCTGAGCTTCCACGCCAACGGTGCCGTAGCCACCGAATGGGAGGCGCTGCGCGCCTTCCGGGGTGTCGCAGAGGGCGACACGGTGCGCTACGCGTTCCCCAAGCGGGAGCCACTGGTGGTCGAGCACGAGCGGTTCCGCGACGCCGTACTGGGCGAGCCCAGCGAGATCGTCACCGTTCGCGAGGGACTGCGGACCGTTGAGGTCTCGGCCGCCGTACTGGAGGCCGCACGCCAGACCACCGGTGTGCGCGGCATGACGACCCCGGTGCCGGTCGCCCCCACCGTGATCAGCTCCGGGACCGCCGTACCCGCGGGAGCGCTCACCCGGGAGCACACCGTATGAGCGGGGCCGGTATCCGCGCGGCAGCCTCCCCGCACACCTCGCACACCTCGCACTCCTCGCACTCCTCGCACCGCTCCAGGCCACGGGTCGCCGTCGTCGTGGGGAACACCATCACGGGTGACTCGCGCGTCCAGAAGACCGCCGTGGCGGCGGCCCGTGCGGGCTGGGACGTGACGCTGGTGGGCCGCAGCCCCTCCAAGCACCGCGAGGAGTACACGCTCGGGCCCGTCACCGTCATCAAGGTGCCCGTCTCCGCGCACATGCGGGCCGTTGTCAACGCCGCGCGCCGCCGCCCCGGGCTGCGCAACCAGATCACCCAGTGGGGGCTGCCCGACGACGGTGCCTGGGCGCGCGCCCGTTCCTCGCACGCCGCCTGGGTACGGGAGCACACGGCCCGTATCGGCTGGCTGTCCGAGGGGGACGGCGGACTCAGGACCACCGTGGCCCGCGAGTCGCTCAAGGGCTGGGTACGGCTGCGCAGATACGCGCACCAGGGGCGCGGAAAGCTCTACCGGTGGGAGCGCGCCCGCACGGGCGAGCCGCAGCCGACCGGGGACTGGCGTGCCGACTGGCCCGAACTCGTCGACATGGACCTGGCTTTCGGCCCGGTCATCGAGGAGATCGGCCCGGACGTCATCCACGCCAACGACATCACCATGATCGCCGTGGGGGCGCGGTCGGCAGCGCGGCTGAGGGCGCGCGGAGTGCGCACCTCCTGGCTCTACGACGCGCACGAATACGTGCGCGGCATCGAGTGGCCCGACGCGCTGCGCCGCTCCGCCTTCCCCGGCGTGGAGGCCGAGTTCGTGGGCCGTGCCGACGCCGTGGTCACCGTCTCCGAGGAGCTGGCCGGCATCCTGCGCGAGGCGTACGGGCTGCCCGTCGACCCCCTGGTGGTCGCCAACGCGCCCGTACGGGAGGCCGTCACCCGGGGAGAGGGCGTCTCGGTCCGCGAGGCGTGCGGGCTGAGCCAGGACGTGCCGCTCCTCGTGTACGCGGGGTGGATCGGGCCCGAACGCGGCCTGGACACCGCAGTCGAGGGACTGGCCGAACTTCCGCACGCGCACCTGGCACTCGTGGCAGGGGCGAAACGGAACGCGACACTACAAGGGCTGCTCTCGCTGGCGGAACGCCTCGGTGTGCGCGAACGCGTACATGTGGTGCCGTATGTGCCGCAGGAGCAGGTGCCCGACTACTTGTCCTCGGCCGACCTCGGGCTGATCTGCTTCCACCATGTGCCCAACTGCGAGATCTCGCTGCCCACCAAGGCCGCCGAGTACCTGCACGCGGGGCTGCCCATGGTCACCAGTGGTGTGCGCACCCTGCGCAACTTCGTCGAACGCACCGGCGTGGGCGAGGTGTTCGTCTCCGGTGACGCGGCGTCCTTCGTCGCTGCCGTACAGCGCGGCCTCGCCCAGCGCGGCACCCTCGCCTCGCGCATCACCGAACGGCTGCTCACCGAACTGTCCTGGGAGCGCCAGTCCGCCGGGCTGCTCGCTCTCTACGAGGGCCTCGCCGGGCCCGAGGTCACCTCCCGGCTCGCGCCCAGGGACGTGCCCTGGTCCGTCTCCGAGCAGCCCGGTGTCGCCCCAGCGGGGCAGGGCAGGACGGCTGCCCCGGCGCTGCCGGGATGGCGCTCCCTGGAGAGCACGCCCGTACGGCTGGGCATGGGCTGCGCCAACTCGGCAGGGCAGCTCGCCGGGTTCGCGCGCGCCCTGTGCGACCGGCGCGAGGACCTGTCGGCCGAGGTCGTGATGCAGACGCACGACACCAGCGTCATCTACCCGGCCGACATCTACACGGTCGGCGAGCGCACGGGCGAACTCGGCTTCCAGCTCGACAGGGCCCGGCGCGTCCTCGGCTCGTACACGCACTACATCGCCGACTCCTTCACACCGGCGCTCGGGCGGCTCAACGGCGGTCACATCCAGGACGACCTGCCCTCTCTTCAGTCGGCCGGGATCAAGGTGGCGCTGCTCGCACACGGCAGCGACGTGCGCGACCCCAAGCGGCACATGGAGCGCTACGAGCACTCCCATTTCCACTCGGCCGACGCCGCCGTCCTCAAGACCCTCGTCAACAAGACCGCGCGCAACAGGCGGATGGCCGCCGAGAGCGGGCTGCCCAGGTTCGTGACCACTCCCGACCTGCTGGACGACCTGCCGGGCGCCCACTGGGTGCCACTGGTGGTCGACGTCGAGGCATGGGCCTGCCCGGAACCGGTCATGGAGCGCGCCCGGCCGGTCGTCGTGCACGCGCCGTCCAAGCGCTGGACCAAGGGCACCGAGAAGGTGGTGCCGCTCCTGGAGGAGATGGACAGGCGCGGCGTCATCGACTTCCGGATGGCGACAGGTGTGCCCTGGGCGCGGGTCAGGGAGCTGGTCAAGGAGGCGGACATCGTCATCGACCAGTTCGCCGTCGGCACCTACGGCACGTTCGCGTGCGAGGGGATGGCGGCGGGCAAGCCCGTGGTCGCCTTCCTGGACGAACGTGTGCACCGCGCGGTCGGCATCACACCGCCGATCGTCAGCGCGACAGCGCGCACGCTCCGCCCCGCGCTGGAATCACTCCTCGACGACCGTGAATTCGCGGTACGTACGGCCAGGGAATCCGTCGAATATGTGCGCACCTATCACGACGGCGGCTATACGGTCGGTGTGCTGGATGGATTTCTGCGCTGACCGGGGACGTTCCTTTCTCTGCCACAGACTCTCTGCCAAGGTGAATTCTCCAGAAGGAGACATTGGCGCCGGCCCATGGCCGCGCCGCGTCCCGAGGAGATTTCCGTATGGCGAATTCCGTGACCCGTCCGCGCCTGGCTGTGATTGTCGGGAATGGAATCTCGGGTGATTCACGCGTCGAGAAGACCGCCGTAGCAGCCGCCAGAGCCGGATGGGACGTCACCCTCGTGGGGCGCGCGGGGTCGGCGCGGCGTGAGACGTACACACGGGGCGGTGTGACGGTCGTGAAGGTCCCCGTGGGCACGGAGATGCAGGAACGCTCCCGCGCCCGCCACAGGGCCGCACGGGGCGCCCTCGCGCGGCTGGCGCGCTGGGGTCTCGCCGACGACCGCGCCGTCGCCAGGACCCGCGCGGCACACACGGCGTGGGTGCGCGAACGCACCGCGCTCGTCGGCCTGTCGGCTTCCCCCTCGCCCCGGCTCGCCGGGCGGCTGCGCGTGCGGGCGCTCAAAAGCTGGGTCCGGCTGGGCAGATACGCCTACCGCGGCCGGATGAAGCTCTACCGGATGGAACGCGCACGCGGCGCTGCGGACGCGGCGCATGCCGCGCGGAGCGGCCCGGCGCGCAACTGGCGCACCCAGTGGCCCGCGCTGCTCGACCTGGACCTGGCGTACGGGCCGGTCATCGAGGAGATCCGGCCCGACGTCATCCACGCCAACGAGCCCTGCATGATCGCCGTGGCGGCGCGGAGCGCGGGGCGGCTGCGTGCGCGCGGGCTGCGTACCTCCTGGCTCTACGACGCGCACGAACTCGTCGCGGGCCCCGAGTGGTCCGACGCCGCGCGGAACTCGGCGCTCGCGGGCGTCGAGGCGGAGTACATCGGTCGCGCAGACGCCGTGGTCACCGTCTCAGGCGAGCTGGCGGACATCCTGCGCGAGGCGCACACGCTGCCCGAGACGCCTTTGGTGGTCCGTAACGCACCGGTGCGCGAGGCGGTCGGCGCCGGGCCGTGCGGGGGCGCTTCCGTCCGTACGGCGTGCGGACTGGGCCGCGAGGAGCGGCTGCTCGTCTACGCGGGGTGGATCGGGCCCGAACGCGGCCTGGACACCGCAGTCGAGGCGCTCACGGGACTGCCCGGTGTGCACTTGGCGCTGGTGTGCGACGGCGAGCGGAACCCGTCCCTGCGCGCGCTGCTGGACACCGCGGCCAAGGCGGGAGTGCGTGAGCGCGTGCATGTGGTGCCGTATGTGCCGCAGGAGCAGGTGCCCGACTACCTGTCCTCCGCCGATCTGGGGCTGATCTGCTTCCGGCACGTGCCCAACTGCGAGATCTCACTGCCCACCAAGGCCGCCGAGTACCTGCACGCCGGACTGCCGCTCGTCACCAGCGACGTGCGGACCGTGCGCGCCTTCGTACAGGAGCACGGGATCGGCACCGTGTACCCGTCGGGGGACGCGGAGGCGCTGACGGACGCCGTACGGCTCGCTCTGGAGCAGCGCGGAAAGCTCGCCAGGAACATCACGGAGGCGCTCAGGGACGAACTCTCCTGGGAGCGCCAGTCGGCCGGGCTGCTGCGCCTCTACGAGCGTCTCGCGGGCCCCGGCGCCGCCGGCCTCACGCCGCGCGACATCCCCTGGCCCGGGGCCGGCGCACGGGACACGCGGGCGGGCGCGGCCGGTGTCACCGTCCCCGACTGGCGCCCCATCCCCGAGCAGGGGGAGGCGGCGCAGACGCGCGTACGCCTCGGCCTGGGGTGCGCCAACTACGCGGGGCAGCTCTCCGGGTTCGCGCGTGCGGTGTGCCGGGCGCGGCCGGACGTGTCGGCGGAGGTCACCATGCACACCAGCGCCAGCCCGCTCACCGGCTACCCGGCCGATGTCCGCATCCCGCGGGGCCAGTTGGGCGGCCGGGACATCAAGCTCGACCGCGTCAACAGGGCGCTCGGCGCCTACACGCACTATCTCGCCGACGCCTTCACCCCCGCCTTCGGCTGGCTCAACGGGCAGCACATCGAGAACGATCTGCCCGCGCTCACCGGGGCCGGGCTGCGGGTGGCGCTGCTCGCGCACGGCAGCGACGTACGGGACCCGCAGCGGCACATGGAGCGCTACGGGCACTCGCTCTTCCACGCGGCGCCCGAGGACGCCCTCGCGGTACTGACGCGCAACAGTGCGCGCAACAGGCGCGTCGCGGCCGAGAGCGGCCTTCCGCTGTTCGCCACGACACCCGACCTGCTCACCGACCTGCCGGGTGCCCGCTGGGCGCCCCTGGTGGTCGACGTCGAGGGCTGGGCCTGCGGGCGCCCCGCGATGGAGCGCGCCCGCCCCGTCGTCGTACACGCGCCCTCACGGCGCTGGACGAAGGGCACCGAGAGCGTGATGCCCGTGCTGGAAGAGCTGGACAGGGCGGGCGTGATCGAGTTCCGGCTGGCCGAGGGGCTGCCCTGGGCGGGGATGCGGGAGCTGGTGCGGGAGGCGGACATCGTGGTCGACCAGTTCGCGATCGGCACCTATGGCACGTTCGCGTGCGAGGGGATGGCGGCGGGCAAGCCCGTTGTCGCCTTCCTGGACGAGCAGGTGCACAAGGACGTCGGCGCCGTACCGCCCATCGTCAACGCGACGCCGGACACGCTCCGTCCTGCCCTGGAGAGCCTCTTGGACGACCGGGCGCAGGCGGCCCGTACGGGCCTTGAGTCCGTGGAGTACGTACGGACCTACCACGACGGGCGCTACACGGCGGGCGTGCTCGACGGCTTCCTGAGCTGAACCGACTCCTGGCGCTCACCGGGCTCGGGGGCGGCTCCCTGACGCTCACACTCCCGGTCGGCCTCCGCCTCCGCCTCGGCCTCTGCTTTCGCGTGCGGCGTCGTGGTTCTCGCGTGCGGCGTCGTATCCGTGGCGGTCCGTTCGCCCGTGCCGGGGTCTCCTGGCCGTGCGTCCTGGCCGGTCTCCTGGCCGGCCTCCCGGTCGTCGGCCTCCCTTCTGAGCCGGCGGCGCAGCAGCCCGGCCAGCGGTCTCTCCACCCAGCGGTGCACGGCCCAGGCGGCGAGCAGTACGGCGGTCAGGGTGGCGGCCAGCGTGGGGTAGGGGCCCAGGTGCTCGCGCAGGGTGCGGACCAGGGCCCAGCCCAGCTCCTCGTGGATCAGGTAGAGCGGGTACGTCAGGTTGCCGGCCGCCGTCAGCCACACCCACCGCACCCGGTCCAGCCTGTGCAGCGCGACGGCCAGCATCAGCAGGTAGCAGGCCGTCACGATGATGAGCGCCACATAGGGCTGCCACGTCAGGAAGGGCCTGTCACGCCCGGCTGCCAGCGAGGTGACCAGGTCGTGCTGCATCACCAGCCAGTCGGCGCCCAGGAGCCCCCACAGTCGCAGGTCGGGACCGAAGCGGTACATCAGGTACATCGCGATACCGCCCACGAACAGGGGCGCCGTGATGGTCGGTGCGAACACGTCCACCAGGGGCAGCTGCGCGCCCCCTCCGCCCGCCCGCTGCGCCAGCACGCTCGCCAGGAGCCACAGCCAGCAGAAGGCGGTGGCTCTCCGGCGGTCCAGACCGGCCCGCAGCACCAGCAGGAAGAGCACGTAGAAGCACAGTTCAGCCCAGAGCGTCCAGTAGATCCCCGCCATGTGGCGTGCGCCGAGCGGTACTTGGAACATCGTCAGGTTCGCGAGCGCGTCGGTGTAGCTGGGCGGGGTGCGGCTTCCGTCGGGCAGCAGCCGCCACAGCACCAGGAAGAAGACCACGGAGAACCAGTACGCCGGGAAGAGCCGCGTCACCCGGGCCGCGACGAACCGGCCGGGTGACCGCCCCCATGCGGACATGCAGATGACGAAGCCGCTGATCAGGAAGAACAGCTGCACTCCGAAGCGCCCGTAGTGACCGATCATGAACAGGCCCGGGAACAGCTCGCGTGCCGATGCTCCCCAGTGGGTCCGCGTGACCACGTCCATGCCACACATGTGGTGCAGGACAACGGCGAGGGCCGCCACCAGACGCAGCCCGTCCAGTGCGCGCAGACGGTGCCCCGTCCCAGGGCCCGCCGCCGTCCCCTGTCCCGGCGCAGGAGGGTGCCGGTCAGCCTCCGCCGTGCTCGGGTGCGGCTGCTGGGGCAACTGCTCGACGGTCTGCATGAAGACCCTTCGCATTCGGGGACGGCGCACGACCGGGGACGACGCGTGACCGGCACGGGGACGACGCACGACCGGGGACGGCGCACGACCGGCACGGGGACGACGCTCGAACGTCGGCGCCGCACGGCGCTTGAGTATCGGTACGGGGACGGTCGTTGAGCATTCCCCGAATTGATGGATGAGATTGCACTATCACCCGTTTCCCGCACCGTCCTAAAGGCTTAACGGGTGAATAAGCCTCCTTGGCAGTACCCGCCCAGAAAGGCACAGCTAGGCTCTTCAGGGGGCGAGAGAAAGGGGCGGCCCGTGGGGTTCGACACCGATTCAGCGGACGATTCCGCTGCCTCAGCCACCAGTGGAAGCCGTGGCCGTGTGGTGATGCTCGTCTGCAACGGCGTCGTCGCCGACTCCCGCGTACAGAAAACGGCACGCTCGGCCGCCGAGGCGGGCTGGGACGTGACGCTGCTGGGCCGCGCTCCCGACGGCAGGCCCAAATCGTGGCGGATCGGCGGGCCACGGGGCGCAGAGGTGCGGCTGCTGCCCGTCCCCACCCCGCTGGCGCACCCGCCGCGCGAGGCCCGCCGTCCCCTGTTCCGCCGCCCACTGGCCTACAAGCCGGGGGACACGGCGACCTACCGCATCCAGCAGATCAAGGCATGGCGTGGTGAACTGCGCACCCGCCGCGCCGAACTCCTGGCCGCCCCGGCACCGCGTTCCCGCGCGGAACAGGCCGAGCGCACCTACGGCATGGTCCGGCTCGCACTGCCCCGCGCGGTCGCCCGGTTCGCGCACCGCTGGGTCAGCTTCCGCAAGCGGCAGCTCGACGACGGCGTCAGGGCACGCGGCGCCGGTACGCCCCTGGACAGACTGAGCGTCGCCTTCTGGCAGCGCGCCATGGGGGACCGCTGCTGGCGGGTGCTGTGGCCCAACCTGTACGACTTCGAGCTGGCCTACGGGCCCGTGGTGGACGAGCTGCGGCCCGACCTCGTACACGCCAACGACTTCCGGATGCTCGGCGTGGGCGCGCGCGCCAAGATCCGGGCACTCGCCGAGGGGCGCCGGGTCCAACTCGTCTGGGACGCGCATGAGTTCCTGCCAGGGGTGCGCCCCTGGAGGGACGACGCGCGCTGGCTGCCCGCGCATGTCGCACACGAGCGCGAGTACGTGCCGTACGCCGACGCGGCCGTGACGGTCTCCGACTCGCTGGCGGCCCTCCTGCGTGAGACGCACGGGCTGGGCCGCGATCCCACCGTCGTCCTGAACGCGCCGGACGCCGTTACGACAGAACCGGGGGAACCCGAGCAGGTGCCCAGCCTGCGTGCGCTGTGCGGCATCGAAGCCGGCACCCCGCTCGTCGTCTACAGCGGTGGCGCCGCGCCGCAGCGCGGTCTGGACACCATGGTCGAGGCCCTGCCCGAGCTGCCGGGCACGCACACGGCGCTCGTCGTCAACAGGCCCTCCTCCTGGTACGTGCGCCGTCTGCGCGAGCGGGCCGCCTGGCTGGGTGTCGGCGACAGGCTGCACGTGCTGCCGTACGTGCCCTACGACCAAGTGGTGCGCTTTCTGGCGGAGGCCGACGTGGGCGCCATCCCCATCCACCACTGGACCAACCACGAGATCGCCCTGATCACCAAGTTCTTCGAATACGCGCACGCACGGCTGCCGTTGGTGGTCAGTGACGTACGCACCATGGCCGCCACCACACGGGAGACGGGCCAGGGCGAGGTCTTCCGCGCTGAGGACACCGCCGACTACGTGCGCGCCGTACGCGCCGTGCTGGCGGAACCGGCGCACTACAGGGCGGCCTACGACAGGCCGGGGCTCCTGGAGCGGTGGACCTGGGAGGCGCAGGCACGGAAGCTCGACCAGCTCTACAGCGGCCTCCTGCACACGGCGGATCGGCACGGGCACGGCGGAAACGAGCACCAAGAAGGAGACGGGAATGCGGATCTGTGTGGTGGCGCTCGGGAAGATCGGGCTGCCGTTGGCCGTGCAGTTCGCGGCCAAGGGGCACCGCGTGACGGGCGCCGACGTGGACGCGGGCGTGGTGGCGAGCGTCAACGACGGGGTGGCGCCGTTCCCGGGTGAGGAGGGGCTCCAGGAACGGCTCAAGGAGGCCGTCGCCGACGGCAGGCTGACCGCGACGACCGACACCGCGGCGGCCGTGGCGGGAGCCGAGGCGGTGGTCCTGGTCGTCCCGCTGTTCGTCGATCCGCGCGGTGAGCCCGACTTCGGCTCGATGGACCGCGCGACCCGCGCCGTCGCCGCGGGGCTGCGCCCCGGCACCCTGGTCAGCTACGAGACGACCCTGCCCGTCGGCACCACCCGCGACCGCTGGGCACCGCTGCTGGAGGAGGGCTCAGGGCTGGCGGCCGAGCGGGACTTCTCCCTGGTCTTCAGCCCCGAACGGGTCCTGACCGGACGGGTCTTCGCCGACCTGCGCCGCTACCCCAAGCTCGTCGGCGGCATCGGCCCCGCCTCGGCCAAGGACGGAACGCGCTTCTACGAGTGCGTACTCGACTTCGACGTACGCGACGACCTGCCACGCGACAACGGGGTGTGGGACCTGGGCTCGGCGGAGGCGGCCGAGCTGGCCAAGCTCGCCGAGACGACCTACAGGGACGTCAACATCGCGCTGGCCAACCAGTTCGCACGCTTCGCCGACCGCGCCGGGATCGACGCGGAGGCCGTCATCGAGGCGTGCAACACGCAGCCCTACAGCCACATCCACCGCCCCGGCATCGCAGTGGGCGGGCACTGCATCCCCGTCTACCCCCGCATGTACCTGTGGAACGACCCCGAGGCCGGCCTCGTACGCACCGCGCGGGAGACCAACGAGGGCATGCCCGACTACGCCGTCGAGCTGCTCGCCGAGACGTACGGCGACCTGGAGGGCGCTGAGGTGCTGGTGCTCGGTGCCGCCTACAGGGGCGGCGTCAAGGAGACCGCGTTCTCCGGTGTCTTCCCCACCGTTCAGGCACTGCGCCGCCATGGAGCGCGCCCGTACGTCTCCGACCCGCTCTACGAGCCCGCCGAACTGGAGGCGCTCGGACTGCCCCCGCACACCGGCCAGCCCGTGACGGCGGCCGTGCTCCAGGCCGACCACGCCGCCTACCGCGAACTGGCCGCCGAACAACTCCCGTCCGTACGCGTACTCGTGGACGGCCGCCGCGTCACGGACCCCGCGCTGTGGGCCGGGGTACGGCGTGTGGTGATCGGCGACGGGGCGGTGCAGCGGTGAGCGGGGTGCCCGACGTCAGCGTCGTGGTCGCCGTCTACAACACCATGCCGTACCTCACCCGCTGCCTGTCCTCGCTCACCGCGCAGACCATCGGGGAGCAGCGCATGGAGGTCGTCGTCGTCGACGACGGCTCGACGGACGGCGGCGAGGGGGAGATCGAACGGTTCTCGGCGCTCCACCCCGGGCTCTTCACCACGCTGCGCCAGCCCAACTCGGGCGGCCCGGCCGCGCCCAGCAACCGTGGCCTGGAGCTGGCCACGGGCCGTTACGTCTTCTTCCTCGGCGCCGACGACCACCTGGCGCCCGAGGCGCTGGAGCGCATGGTGGAGATGGCCGACGAGTGCGGCTCCGACGTGCTGCTGTGCAAGATGGCGGCCGTCGGCCGGCGCACCGTCCCCACCGGCGTGTTCACGCGCACCTCGCCCGCCATCCGCCTCGTCGGCGACGGGCTTCCCTGGGCGCTGTCCAACACCAAGCTGTTCCGGCGCGCGCTGCTCGAAGAGCACAAGATCCGCTACAACGAGTCCATGCCGGCCTTCAGCGACCAGCCGTTCGTGATGGAGGCGTGCTTCCGCGCGGAACGCATCTCCGTACTGGCCGACCAGGACCACTACTTCGCCGTACGCCGTGCCGACTCCAGCAACATCACCTTCCGCGCCGGGCCCGAACTGCGGCTGCGCTGTGCCGAGCGGATCTTCGAGACCACCTGCCGGTTCCTCGAACCCGGCCCGCTGCGCGACGGCTTCCACCGGCGGCACTTCCACGTGGAACTGTTCCAGCTCTTCGGGGCCGACTTCCCCGCACTCGACCGGGAGGCCCAGAACAGGGTCTGCGCGGGCGTCGCGCGCCTGGTCGACGCGCACGGTGCCGGGGTGCTGGAGCGGATCGACGAGCGCCGCCGCCGCACCCTGAACCTGGCGTGGCGGGGCGACGTGGACACGCTGTGCGCCGAGATCACCGCCGACCCCGAGCGCACCCCGCGCACGGCCGACGGCCGCTTCGCACTCGTGCGGTGGCTGCTGGCGCCCGTACCCAGCGGCCGGCCGCCGCGCAAGAAGATCGGCCAGGACGCCGTGTGAGCCGTACGAACCGCCGGGCCCTGCCCGCCGGTTGACCGAGCGCGGCACGCCCCTCAGCCGGGCCACGGCACGGCGCACGCATCTCAGCCGGGCCCCGGCACGGCCATGAGCTGTGGCACGCCCCTCAGCCGAGCGGCTGCGGTGCCCCGTCACCGGCCTGGGGCGCGGGTGCCGTACGGCGCTCAGCGAGCGGAACGACGGGCGGCAGCGCCGAGGGGTCCTCTCCGAGCAGCACCCTGCGCACCACGCGTTCGGCGGCCAGCCCGTCGTCGTGGACGCAGAACCGTTCCCGGAAGGCGGCGCGCAGCGCACGTGCCTCGGGGCCCTTCCAGGTGCCGGTGCGGAAGACGGCGGTCAGCTCGTCCTCGTTCCGGGTGACCGGGCCCGGGGTCTCGCCCGGCCGGCCCGACAGCAGGTCGAAGTAGACGCTGCGGGTGTCCCGGTAGGTCTCCCAGTCGGGGGCGTGGACGACCAGGGGGCGGTCGAGGTTGGCGTAGTCGAACATCAGGGACGAGTAGTCCGTGATCAGCGCGTCAGCCGCCAGGCACAGGTCCTCCGTCGACGGGTACCGCGAGACGTCCTGGATCAGCCCCCGCTCGTGCAGCTCCCGCAGTGCCTGATCGCGCCCGTAGTAGTAGTGGGTCCGCATCAGCAGCACGTACTCGTCGCCGAGTCCCGCGCTCAGCCGCTCCAGGTCGAGCCAGGGAACGTAGTCCTTGCGGTAGTCGCGCATCGTCGGCGCGTACAGCAGCGCGATACGGCCGGGCAGGATGCCCAGGCTTGCGCGGATCGCGGCGATCTCGTCGTGGGTGGCCGTCGCGAAGCGGTCGTTACGCGGGTATCCGGACGGGACGTCTTCATATGTGCAGGGGAAGGCCCGGTCCCACACCTCGGACGAGTGCGGGTTGGAGGTCACACTGAAGTCCCAGCGCTCGGCACGCCTCAGCAGCTGGCCGAAGCTCATCCGCGCCGCGGCCGGATAGGGCTGCTGGTCCAGGCCCATGGACTTGAGGGGGGTTCCATGGTGGGTCATCACATGCCGCTGACCGGGCCGTTTGACCACGTGGTCGGGGAAGTTGACGTTGTTGACGAAGTACGTCGCGCGGGCCAGCGTCCGCCAGTAACGCCGGGAGTGCGGCACGACGTAGTCGGTGCCCGGCGGCAGCTCGCCGGCCGCGCTCCCGCGCACGATCCACACGGGCCGCACATGCGGGGCCAGTTCGCGCGCCTTGGCGTCGATCGCGGCCGGGCTGCAGGCGACGCCCCGGTCCCAGTAGGCGGAGTACACCGCGAGGTCGGGCCTGAGCGGCAGCCTGCGCTGGAAGGCGTAGTAGAAGCGGTGGTAGGTCCTGCCGAGCCGCGAGCGCAGCCGCCCCTTGGCACGCCGCACCGCGCCTCCGGCGCGGCGTACCCGCTCGCGCGCGGCGAACAGCGCGTACGAACGCCGGGCCAGCAGGCGGAAGTCGCGGGCCGCGTGCCGCGGCGGGCGGAAGTCCTGCGGCACATGGGTGCGGTAGTGGAGCGCGGCCTGCCGGAAGTAGGCACGCCGGTCGGCGGGGCGCACCCGGTCCGCACGCCGGAGGCAGAAGAGGTAGTGCGACATCATCCGTTCGAACAACATCGGCCTGTGCGGCTCCAGTTCGGGGCGCCGGGCGAGAAAGCCGAACAGGGAGGAGTACTGCGGAAAGATGTCGAAGTGCTTGCGCCCGGGGGAGCAGGTGATGGCGCCCTGATAGCGCTGCCGGTAGTCGACGCAGATGCGGGAGAGGCAGCCGATGGTCTCCGCGCAGATCATCGCCTCGTTCCCGAGCGGCGCGTCCTCGTACAGGCCCGGCTCGAAGGCGAGGCCCTCACGCTGGTAGAAGGCACGGCGGTACGCCTTGTTCCAGGCGACGTGGAAGAGCCCGAGCAGCTCGGGGTTCCCGGTCACGGAGGAGGTGCGGGTGCCGGTGGAGGCGAGCTGTTCGCCGAACATGCTGGGCACGGTCTTGCCCCACCAGTAGGAGCGCTGGTGGTCGAAGACCAGGAGATCGGGCTCGCCGCAGGCTGTGAGCTGCCGGTCCATCGCGGCCAGCGCGCCCGGCAGATAGCTGTCGTCGCTGTCGAGAAAGAGCAGATAGTCGCCTTCGGCCCGCTCGACACCGGCGTTGCGGGCCCGCCCGAGCCCCCCGTTCTCGGGCAGGTGCAGCACACGGACGCGTGGATCGCGCGCCGCGTACTCGTCGAGGATCCGTC
Organism: Streptomyces iconiensis; assembly: GCF_028657195.3. Classification (GTDB taxonomy): domain Bacteria; phylum Actinomycetota; class Actinomycetes; order Streptomycetales; family Streptomycetaceae; genus Streptomyces; species Streptomyces iconiensis. The sequence continues at coordinate 20,313 of NZ_JANCPR020000061.1, read as the reverse complement.
CGCTGCCGTCAGGTGATCTGTCGTCGACCGCGATCACCTCAAGGTCGGTGAACGACTGACTGAGCACCGAGTCCAGGCACTCGCGCAGATAGCCCTGCACCTTGAACACGGGGACGACGACACTGAAGCGCGGCATGACCACCAATCCTTCGGATGTGCGGGGGAGCTCAGCTCGTGGGCACGGGGCGGGCGGACGGCGGCTGCGGCTCCTGGTCGGGACCGTCCGACCCGATGGGCTGTTTCTCGGGCGTCGGGGACGAGGGGGGCGTCGCGTGCGCCGGAGGCGCCGGGGCTGCCGAGGGCGCCGGGGCCCCCGGGGAAGCGGGGGAGAGGGCCGGAGACGCGGGTTCCGGAGACGGGGGTTCCGGAGACGGGGTCGGTGCGGGGGACGAGGGGGATGCCGGGCCCGCTGACGCCGGGGCGGGTGCCGGGGCCGGCGCGAGCGCTGCGGCCGGGGCCGGGGTGCGGTCGGCGGGTGGCAGGAAGGGCGGGAGGGACTCCAGGGGCTCGCCGAGGAAGAGATGCCGTACGACGCGTTCGGCGGCCAGCCCGTCGTCGAAGGGGCAGAACCGTTCGCGGAAGGCGGCACGCAGGTCACGCGAGTGCGGCGCTGCGTAGGCGCCGGTGGCGAGGACGTCGGCCAGCTCCTCCTCGCTGGTGGTGATCGGCCCGGGAGGGGTGGCGGTGATGTCGAAGTACGTGCCGCGCGCCGCACGGTACGTCTCCCAGTCGGGGGTGTGCAGAACGAGGGGGCGATCGAGATTGGCGTAGTCGAACATCAGCGAGGAGTAGTCCGTCACCAGCACGTCGGAGGCCAGGCACAGCTCCTCGACGGAGGGGTGCCCCGACACGTCGATCAGCCCGTCGGGCACCGCTTCGGGCAGTGCTTCGGACGTCCCGCTCCCGCGCGAGGCGGGGTCGGCGTGGAAGTAGTGCGCGCGCACCAGCAGCACGAAGTCAGGGCCCAGGGTGCGGGCGAGCCGTGCCGGATCGAGCTGGGGGTGCCAGCCGCGCCGGTAGTCCCGGTGCGTGGGCGCGTAGAGGACGGCCACGGCGCTCTCGGGCACGCCGAGTCGGGCGCGCAGCCGCGCCACGTCGGCGGCCGTCGCGCGCTGGAAGACGTCGTTGCGCGGGTAGCCGAACTCCAGCGTCGTGTACGTGGAGGGATAGGCGCGCTCCCATACGAGCGTGGAGTGCGGGTTGGAGGAGAGGCTGAAGTCCCAGTGGTCGGTGCGTTCCAGCAGCTTGCCGAAGTCCATGCCGTCGGCGCCCGCCGGGTAGTGCCGCAGGTCGAGGCCCATGTGCTTGAGCGGGGTCCCGTGGTGGGTCTGGAGCAGCTTCTGTCCGGGGCGCTTGACGTAGCCGTGGGCCTGGTTGACGTTGCTGACCAGGTAGCCGGCGCGGGCGAGCGCCGACCAGAAGCCCGGGGAACCGGGGTGCAGCCGGGTGACGCCGGGCGGCAGCGTGTGCGCGTACTCGGGCGTGGTGACCCAGGCCGTACGGATGTGCGGGGCCAGCTCGCGCACCTTGGCCTCGATCGCGGCCGGGTTGCAGGAGTAGCCCCGGTTCCAGTACGCGGAGAACACCGCGAGCCCCGGGTCGAGGGGGCGTCGCCGTTGGAGCGCGTAGTGCGCGCGCAGCGCCGCCTTGCGTGCCAGCACGCGCAGGGTGCGGGCCCGGGCCAGTAGGGAGGCGCAGATCCTGCTGGCCCGCGAGAGCAGCCGCATCGTGCGGTGCGAACCGAGCCGTACCAGCGCCCTGCGCAGCCGCAGCCGCACCGGCTGCTTCGGGCAGGTGGCGGCGGGTGCCGCGCGGTAGCGGCGGCAGTAGGCACGGCCGCGGCGGAGGAACTCGGCGCGGTGGGCGCGCGGCAGCCGTACGGGATCGTTGTGGATCACCGTGAAGTGGTCGGCCATCCTGCGGTAGAGAACAGGTCTCCAGCGCTCCAGCTCCGGCCGCCCGTCCAGGAAAGCGAACAGGCGGTCGTACTGCTCGAAGACGTCGAAATGCTTACGGCTGGGGGTGGAGAGGATGCTGCCGCTGCGCCGCTGCCGGTAGTGCACACAGACCCGGTCGAGCGTGGTGACGGACCGGGCCGTCAGCAGGGCGGGGAACGTCCAGGGCGTGTCCTCGTAGTAGCCGGGCGGGAAGGTGAGGCCCTCACGCCGGACGAAGTCGTGGCGGTAGACCTTGTTCCAGGCGACGGCCAGCAGCTTCAGCAGCTCGGGCCGCTCCTCAAGGCGGAAGACCCCGGGGCCCTCGCCCTGCGCGACGAGGTCGGCGCGCGCGTTGGGCGCCGTCACGCCGTCCCAGTACGTACGGGCGTGGTCGAACACCAGCACTTCGGGGTCGCCGGTGGCCTCCAGCCGGTCGGCGACGGCACGCAGGGCGCCGGGCGTGAGGGTGTCGTCGCTGTCGAGGTAGACCAGGTAGTCGCCGCTCGCGTACTCGGAGCCGAGGTTGCGGGACCGGCCCAGGCCGACGTTCTCGGGCAGATGAAGGACGGTGACCCGGGCGTCCGCTGCGGCGTAGGCGTCGAGGACGGCGCCGCTGCCGTCGGGTGAGTGGTCGTCGACGGCGATGAGTTCGAAGTCGGTGAAGGACTGGGACAGGACGGAGTCCATGCACTCGTGCAGATACGCCTGCACGTTGTGGACGGGGACGATCACGCTGAAACGAGGCACGGCAGATCCAGTGGGTTGATGGGTCGCGTGACGGGTCAGAGGTGAATTTTCCGATTGATCCCACAATCAGGCTGGAGGTATACGTCGCGCATCCGCAGCGCCGCACATGGGGGCCGGACCGGTCACCACACCGCGCCCGAGCGCCCGAGCGCCCGAGCGGTCACCGGTCACCGAGGACAGGCCAGGCGCCCCGTCGGCGAGGGCCCCGCCGGTCGCCGTCGCGTACGGGGCGCCGGACCGGGGGCCGGACCGTGCCGGGGGTCGAACCGCGCAGGTGACCGAGCCGCGCCCGCCGCCGCCCCTGGGGCCAGGGACAACGCGCGCCAAGGGGGACAGGGGCGCGCTGCGGTGTCGCCGTGCCGTACAGGAAGGGGGGAGAGGGGCGATGGGGAGGGGAAAGGGGGAGCGGGTCAGCCGGGTAGCCGTCGGAAGACGGGGCGCGGCAGGTGCCGCAGCACGCACATCACCGCGCTCAGCCCGGCCGGGACCCACACGGTTCCGGCTCTGCGCAGCAGCCCGTGCGCGATGGCGCCGGCCACCGCCTCCGGGGTCGTCGCGAACGGTGCCGGGGCCCTCCCCGCCGTCATCCTCGTACGGACGAATCCCGGCCGTACGACCATCACGTGGACGCCCGTGCCGTGCAGCGCGTCGCCGAGGCCCTGGGCGAAGGCGTCGAGGCCCGCCTTGCTCGACCCGTAGAGGAAGTTGGACCGGCGGGCGCGCTCACCCGCGACGGAGGAGAGCACTACCAGCGAGCCATGCCCCTGGGTACGCAGGGCGCGGGCGCAGACCAGGCCGGAGGAGACGGCGCCCGTGTAGTTCGTCTGGGCGACCCGCACGGCGGCCATCGGGTCGTTCTCGTCCTCGCGCTGGTCCCCCAGGACGCCGAAGGCGAGCAGCACCATGTCGATGTCGCCCTCGGCGAAGACCTTGCCGAGCCTCTCCTCGTGCGTCTCGGGTGCCAGCGCGTCGAAGGCCGTCGTACGGATGGTGACCTCGGCGCCGCGTGCCGCCGCCTCTTCGCGGAGCTGTTCGGCCGCGGCGTCGAGCGCGGGCGTTGGCCGCCCGGCGAGCCAGACCGTACGGGTGCGGCGGGCGAGGAAGCGGCGGACCGTGGCGAGCGCGATCTCGGACGTGCCGCCGAGGACGAGCAGGGACTGCGGGGTGCCGAAGGCATCCTTCATACGGGGCTCCTCGTGGGGGCTCCCCCGAAGGGAAGTTCCCCCGATAGGGGTGACAGGGACGGGGAGTTACCGGCACGGGTGGGGGAGTTACCGGCACGGGTGGGGAGTCACAAGGACAGGCGGCGTGCGAGGTCCGAGGTGAACAGGCCGCGCGGGTCCAGTTCGGCGCGCAGCGCGCGGAAGTCGGCCAGCCGGGGATACATCGCGGGCAGCAACTCGGGCCGCATCCTGGCGTCCTTGGCGAGATAGAGCCGCCCGTCGGCAGCGGCGACCTCGCCGTCCAGTACGTCCAGGAACTCCGCGAGTCCCGGCAGCCCGGCCGGGATGTCCAGCGCGAGCGTCCAGCCCTCGGTGGGAAAGGAGAGCCAGCCGGGGTCGCCGGGCCCGAAGCGCTTGAGCACGGCGAGGAACGAGGGGCACGAGCGCCGGGAGATGAGCCGCACGATGCGGCGCAGCGCGTCGTCGTGCGCGTGCCCGAGCACGCACTGCCACTGCACGAAACCCGTGCTGCCGTAGACGCGGTTCCAGTGCGGAAGGCCGTCGAGAGGGTGGAAGAAGGCGGACAGCTTCTGGAGTTCGCCCCTTCTGCGGCGCGGGGCCTTGCGGTACCAGAACCGGTTGAACGCGCCGACGGTGCTGCCCCGCAGCAGCCCGCTGGGCAGCGCGCGCGGCGCCGGCGGGAGCTGGGAGGGGCGGAACGCGAGCGGGTCACGGCGCGCTCGCGCGGGCAAGGCGTCCAGCGGCGCGTGGTCGCCCCGGGTGAGGACGGAGCGTCCCGCGGCCGTGCCGCGCGCGAGCAGGTCGATCCAGGCGACGGAGTAGCGGTGGCGGTGGTCGGTGGCGGTCAGGACCGCCAGCAGGGAGTCCAGATCGGGCAGCCGGTCGGTGTCCACGCACATCAACGACGTTTCCACGGGCAGCAGTTGGACCGTCGCGCTCAGCACGAGGCCGGTCAGGCCCATGCCGCCGGCCGTCGCGTCGAACAGATCGGTGCCGGGCACCACCGTGCGCACCTCGCCGTCGGCGGTGAGCAGTTCCAGGGAACGCACATGGCGGGTGAAGCTGCCGGAGACGTGGTGGTTCTTGCCGTGGATGTCGGCGCCGATCGCGCCGCCGACCGTCACATAGCGGGTTCCGGGGGTGACCGGCACGAACCAGCCGAGCGGCAGCAGCACCTCCATCAGCCGGTGCAGACTGACCCCGGCCTCGCAGACGACCGTCCCGCGCTCGGCGTCGATGGCGCGCACCCGGTCGAGTCCCGTGGTGTCCAGAACGGTGCCGCCCGCGTTCTGCGCCGCGTCGCCGTACGCCCTGCCGAGCCCGCGTGGAGTGCTGCCCCGCGCGCCGCTCGCGCGAACGGCGCTTACCGCCTCAGCCACGGTGCGGGGGCGCGACAGCGTCGCGGCGCCGGACGGAGCTGTGCGGCCCCACCCGGTCAGGAGCCGGTCCCGGCGTGCCGCACGGAGGGGCGGCGTGCGCCGCCGATGCGAACTCTGCTGGTGCTGAGCGGGCATGAAGGTGACCGTATCGCCCCTGAATGTGATTGGCGTGCGCCTAAGCGTTGAATGTCGCTGAAAGGGTGAAAGGCCGAGTGTCGGATCGTATGGTGACCCCAAGTTGAGGCCGATCCCGTGACAGTCGGGATGTGGCAGCGAGAGCGATGCAACGGTGGGAACGGCGGCTGCTGGATGCCCTCGGCGACTGCGCGGTGGACGCACGGGTCGCGGGTGCGGCACGCGCACTGTCCTGGTGCGGCGAGCACGCCGCCGTCTGGCTCCTCGCCGGGCTCGCTGGAGCGGCCACTGACCGTACGCAGCGGGAGCGCTGGCTCCGGGGCACGGCACTCGTGGGTGCCGCGCACCTGTCCAGCATGGGGATCAAGCGGGTCGTGCGCCGCCCGCGCCCCGTCCTGGAGGGCCGCGCCCCGCTCGTACGTACGGCAGGACGGCACTCCTTCCCCAGTTCGCACGCGGCCTCGGCCGGCGCGGCTGCGCTCGCGCTGGGCACGTTGCGCCCTGGCGCCGCGCGGGCCGGAATCGGCGCCCTCGCGGCGCTCACCTGCGTGTCCCGGCTGGTCGTCGGGGTGCACTACCCCTCGGACGTGATCGCGGGCGCGGCACTGGGCGCACTGACCGTGCGGCTCGGCGCGCGGCGCGTACCGCCCGTACCGCGGGCGCCGGGCGTGCCGGTGGTGCCGCGGGTGCCGGACGTGCCGGGCGTGCCGGGCGCTCCGGTGGTGCCACGGGTCGGGGCGGCAGGTGTGGCGGGGTCCGCGGTGGCGGGTGGCGAGAGGTGGCTCCATGGGTGAACGGACCACGTTCGTAGGGCAGGCGACTTCCGGGTACCCCGCTTCCGGGCAGCCCGTGTCTGAGCAGTCCGTGCCCGGGAGCCCCGGGGCCGGAGTTGCGGCCGGGCCGGCGGGCGGTGCGGCGGGCGGTGCGGCGCCGCGGCGTGCCGCCGGTTTCGCGGGGACGCGGGCCGGCGGGCTGCTGCTGACCGCGCGCCCCCGCCAGTGGATCAAGAACCTGCTGGTCGTGGCGGCGCCGGCCGCGGCAGGACAGCTCACTGCGCCGGACACGGCGCTGCAACTCGCCCTGGTATTCGCCCTGTTCACGGCCGCTGCCTCGTCCGTCTACCTGCTCAACGACGCGCGCGACGCCGCCGACGACCGTGCGCACCCGGACAAGTGCCACCGCCCCGTGGCCGCCGGGGTGGTGCCGGTGCTGGTCGCCTACGCGGCGGGCGGTGTGCTCGCCGTGGCCGCGACGGCCGTCGCGGCGCTGCTGTGCAACGCGGCGACGGCGGCACTGCTCGCCTCGTACATCGTCATGCAGATCGCCTACTGCCTGCTGCTCAAGCGTGTCCTCGTGGTGGATCTCGCCGTGGTGACGGCGGGGTTCGTGATGCGGGCCATGTGCGGAGGGCTGGCGCTGGGCATTCCGCTCTCGCGCTGGTTCCTGCTCACGGCGGGGTTCGGGGCGCTGTTCATGGTGGCGGCCAAGCGCTACTCGGAGGCGCTGCTGATGGGAGAGGGCGAGGGCGGCACGCGGGCGCTGCTGCGCGAGTACACCGTGGGCTACTTGCGCTTCGTATGGCAGCTCGCCGCGGGCGTCGCCGTGCTCGCGTACTGCCTGTGGGCGCTGGAGGTGCGCGTGGGCTCCGCGGACGAAGGTGCCTCGCTGTGCCGCCAGTTGTCGATGGTGCCGCTGATCCTGGCGGTGTTGCGGTACGCCGTCTTCGCCGACCGTGGCGCCGCCGGGGCACCCGAGGACGTGCTGCTGCGCGACCGGCCGATGGCCGTGATCGCCCTGTGCTGGGGAGTGCTCTACGGGCTGTCGGTCGCCGGGTTGTGACGGGGGTGCGGGACGAAGGGGCGCGGGGGCTGCCGGGGCGGGCGCGGGTGCGTGCGCTCGGTGCGGAGGTCGGCGGGTTCGCGGTCGCGGGGGTGTGCGCGTACGTCACCGATGTCGGCCTGTTCATCTGGTTGCGTGGCCCCGCCGGCTTCGACCCGCTCACCGCGAAGGCGCTCTCTTTCGTGGCGGCCTGTGGCGTCGCGTACGTGGGCAACGCGCTGGGCCCCTACCGTGCGCGGGACGCGGGCGCCGGGGCGCGTGGGCGGTGGCGGCGGTTCGCCGTCTTCTTCCTCGTCAATCTCGCGGGCGCCGCCGTGCAGTTGGCCTGCCTCGGCGTCTCGCACTACGGGTTCGGCCTCACCTCGGCCCGTGCCGATGTGATCGCGGGCGCGGGCGTCGGCATGGCACTCGCGACGGTGCTGCGCTTCTGGGGCACCCGGACGCTGGTGTTCCGCCCGCCGGACGCCCCGGCACGCGCGCGCTGAGCAGCAGGAGACTCCGCCCGCGCGCCGATCCCGCCCGCCGCCGGGCGCTACCGCACTGTGCCCGCGCCGCACGCACCCCGCCGCGCCGCCCGCACCGCGCCGTGCCCGCACCGCACTGTGCACGATCCGGGCCCGCACCGATCCGGGCCCGCACCGATCCGGGCCCGCACCGTGCCGAGCCGAGCCCGAGCCGCACCGAGCCGGGCCCGCACCCTCTGTCGCGCTCGCCTTCTGGCCGTGCCTGCCCGCCCGCCGCCGTCCTACTTCACCGCCCCCGCCATCACCCCGGAGACGAACTGCCGCTGGAAGGCGAAGAAGACCGCGAGGGGGATCACCATCGACACGAAGGCGCCGGGCGCCAGTACGTCGATGTTGGCGCCGAACTGGCGTACCTGTTGCTGGAGCGCGACCGTGATCGGTGGATTGGTGCCGTCCGCGAAGATCAGTGCGACCAGCATGTCGTTCCACACCCACAGGAACTGGAAGATGCCCAGTGAGGCGATGGCGGGCCCGCCCAGGGGCAGCACCACGCGGGTGAACAGGCGTATCTCGCCCGCCCCGTCGAGCCGCGCGGCCTCCAGGAGTTCGCGGGGTATCTCGGCGAAGAAGTTGCGCAACAGGAACACCGCGAAGGGCAGCCCGAAGGCGGTGTGGAAGATGACGACGCCCGGCGTGGTCTCGAAGATGCCGAGCGTGTTGAAGAGCTTGGCCACCGGCACCAGCGCGACCTGGACCGGGACGACCAGCAGTCCCACGACCGCCAGGAACCACCAGTCGCGCCCGGGGAAGTCCAGCCAGGCGAACGCGTATCCGGCGAGCGCGCCGATCAGCACGACGAGCACCGTGGCGGGAACCGTGATGTACAGGGTGGTGACGAGGGACTCCATCACCGCGTCGTTGGACAGCAGCGCGTCGTAGTTGGTCGTCGTGAACTGGTCGGCGTTCAGCACCCACGGGAAGCTGGAGTTGAGGTCGAAGACTTTCCACCAGCCCGAGGAGGCGATCTCCGTACGGTCCCGTAGCGAGGAACTGAGCAGTCCGGCCGTCGGCATCAGCCAGAACAGCCCGACGACGATGAGCGCGAAGCGCACCGCCCAGTGCCCCGTCAGCGCGGCCACACGGGAAGCGGGCGAGCGCTTGGGGCGCGCGGGCGCGGTCTTCGCGGTGGACACGGGTGTGGACGAAGGCCGAGGCGGTGGCGGCGGTGTGGTCCTCTGCGCGGTCATCGGCGTGACTCCCTCCGCAGGCGGCGGATGTTGAAGACCATCACCGGCACGACGAGCAGCAGCAGAAGCACCGCGATGGCGCTGCCGAGGCCCTGGTTGTTCCCCGTGCCGAAGGACGACAGATACAGCTGGAGTGCCAGCACGTTCGCGTCCTCCTGGCTGGCGCTGGGCGCGATGATGTAGACGAGGTCGAAGATCTTCAGAACGTTGATCATGAGCGTGACGGTGACGACCGCGAGGACCGGCGCGAGCAGTGGAACGGTGATCTTGCGGAAGACCTGCCACTCGCTGGCCCCGTCGACCCGGGCCTGTTCGAGGAGTTCACGTGGCACCCCGGCCAGCCCCGCCGCGATCAGCACCATCGCGAAGCCGGCCCACATCCAGATGTAGGAACCGATGATGGACGGCGTCACCAGCGCGGGCCCCAGCCAGTCGACGCCGTTGTACGGGGCGGCGAAGTTGCTCGCGGGCAGCCGGAGTTGAGCCCCGTCGGCGGAGGCGGGCAGGGTGTAGACGCCGTCGTCGCCGGTCGTCGCCGAGGCGACGACCTCGCCGTTCCTGACCGCCTCGACCGTGATCCCGGCGAGCGCCTTCTCGCCCTTGTCGATGACTCCCGGCTTGCTGGCGCCGCCCCGTACGAAGTCCAGCCAGACGGTGCCGGAGACGCCGCCGTCCTCGGCGGGCTGCGCCTGCTTGGCCGCCCCGGCGCCCGCGGCCTCGCGCGGCGGGACGCCGACCAGGGGGAGCGCGGCCGGGTCGGCCGAGCCCACGGTCGCCTTGGTGGTGAACGAGCCGCCTCCGGAGGGCGCGAGGTCGCCGTTGGGGCGCGGGTGGGCGCCGGGCCAGGCCGAGGAGTCGGTGAACGTGTCGTGGATGCCGGTCCAGACGGCGTTGGCGACGCCCCGGTCCGGGTCCTGCTCGTAGACGAGCCGGAAGATGATGCCGGCGGCGAGCATCGAGATCGCCATCGGCATGAAGACGATCAGCTTGAACGCCGTTCCCCAGCGCACCCGTTCGGTCAGTACCGCGAAGATCAGGCCGAGCACGGTGGCGATGGTGGGGGCGAGGACGACCCAGATGAGGTTGTTCTTGACGGCCGTCAGGTAGGTGCTGTCGGTGAAGATCTCCGTGTAGTTGTCCAGCCCGATGAACCCGGTGCCGTCCGCGTCGAAGAAGCTGCGGTACACGGAGTACCCGATCGGGTACGCGACCAGCGCCCCGAGCAGTACGAGCGCGGGCAGCAGGAAGGCCGCCGCGGTCCAGGGCCGGGTGCGGATCACGGATATCCGCACGGGAACCGGTTTCGGGCCGCCCGGCGCGCTCGCGACGGGGCCCACGGGCCCTTGCTCCGGCGGATTCGGACTCGCGCTCGTCATGACGGTGATCTCCCCTGTCGGTGGGGCGCGTGAGATACGAGAGCTGTACGGGTCTTACGGGAACGAGGGCCTGCGGTAAGTCGGGGCCTGGGGGAACGAGCGGCTTACGCGAACCGAGGTCTTACGGGAACGAGGGGCCTGCGGGAAGGAACGAAAGGCGGGACAGAGGCGAAGGGGAGCCGGCGGCGAGGCGGAGGCGGAGGAGCCACCGCCGGGCCGGAGGCCGGAACAGCGGTACGCGATCACCGGGATGCGGGACGACGGGCCTGCGGGGCCATGGGGGTCCCGGACCACGGGGCGCTGGGAAGGCACGGGGCGGCGGAGGCGGGCTCTCCGGAACCGCCGCCCGCTGAGCGCTACTTGTACGCCTTGGCCGCAGCCGCCTCCAGGGCACTCTGGGCGCCGGCCACATCCTTCGGGTCGGTCAGGAAGTCCTGGAGTGCCTTCCACTCGCCCTCGCCCTTGGTCCCGCCGAACGCGGCGGGTGCCTGGTCGGACATGTCGAAGCGGAAGTCGTCACCCGCGCCGACCAGCGCCCTGGCGATCTCCCGCTGGACGGAGTTGGGGTAGAACGAGAGGTCCAGGTTCTTGTTCGGCGAGACGAAGGAACCCTCCTTCGCCCACACCGCCGCGGCGTCGGGCGAGGCGAGATAGGTGAGCATGGCCTGCGCCGCCTTGGAGTCCTTGAGCGCGACGGCAGCGTCGCCCCCCGTCACCACCGGGGGCTCGCCGTCGACGGACGGGAACGGGAAGACCTTCGCGTCCTTGCCGATCTTCGACTTGGTGTCCGAGGTGATGTTGACCCCGACGAAGTCGGCCTCGAAGACCATCCCGGCGCCCGGTGCCGAGGGGTCGGCGAACGTCTGTGTCACCGACTTGGGGAACTCCGTCTGCAACGCGCCCTGGCTGCCGCCGACCAGAAGCTGCTTCTTGCCGAACAGCTGCCCGAGCGTGGTGAGCGCCTTCTTCACGGAGGGGTCGGTCCACTTGATCTCGTGCTTCGCGAGCTGGTCGTACTTCTCGGGGCCCGCCTGCGACAGGTAGATGTTCTCGAACCAGTCGGTGAGCACCCAGCCGTCGGCCCCGCCGACCGAGACGGGTTCGACGCCCGAGTCGGCGAGAGTCTGCGCCGTGCTCAGGAAGTCCTTCCAGGTCTTCGCCTCACCCACGCCCGCGTCCGTGAACGCCTTGGTGCTGTACCAGATCAGGGACTTGTTTGCCGCCTTGTAGTACACCCCGTACTGCTTGCCCTTGTGGGAGCCGAGATCCTGCCAGCCCTTCGAGAAGTTCTTGCCGAGTTCCTTCTTGGTCGCGGGCGAGAGGGGCTTGACCCAGCCCTTGTCGGCGAACTGCTGGAGCACGCCGACCTGCGGCAGCATCGCCACATCCGGCGGCTTACCGCCCTCGATCTTGGACCCGATGTAGGTGGCGACGTTGTCCCCGGTGGGCACGAACTCGACCTTCGCGCCCGTACGCTTCTCGAACTCGGCCAGCACCTTCCCGAACAGCTTCTGCTCGGCGCCCGTCCACACCGCGGCGACCTGGAGGTTCTCCCCCTTCAGATCGGGGAGCTTGACGGTCTCCTTGATCTTCTCCGCGCCACCGTTGCCGCCGCCACCGCCTCCACCGTCGTCGGAGCCGCATGCCGCTGCGGTCAGGGAGAGCGTGGCGACCGCGCACAGCGCGATCGTCGTACGGGTGGCGCGTGTGGTGCGAGTGGTGCGGGTGCTGTGCGTCGTACGGCCCGACATGCGCATGGATACCGTCCGTCCCCATCCGAGGCGCGGCCCCCGTCACGCGTCACGCATCCGGCTTCCGCGCCGTACGTCCCGTGCGGACAGTCCTACGCCCGGATCAAGACACCCCGCAATACTGCGTCAGCTGTCAAGGGCGTCATCTTGACCACTCCGTGACCTGCTCGCCGCCGGTGTACGAGCGGGGGCGCCGGCGGGCTGCCCGAGCGAGGCGGCGGCGCGCTCCATGGCGCTGGCGAGCAGGGCCAGATCCGTCGGCCCGTTGCCCAACTCCCGTACGTGCCGCCGCGTCGGCGGATCGCCCGCACGCGTCCAGTCGAGCGGGACGACCGTGGGGCGCAACGTCGCGGTACGGGGGATACGCCCCGTCACGCGCCCAGCCTGGAACGGGAGGCCCGTCGCGGCCGGGAACGCCTGGGACGTCGGGGACGACGGGGTTGCCGGAGAAGGTGCGAAGCCTCCCGGAGCGGAGGAGGGCGTGCGGGCAGCCACGGCACCAGCGTGGCCGGATTCCGCGCCTGTTCCCCGCGCGCCTGTTCCCTGGTTGACCGCGCCGGCCCCATGGGAGGCCGCGCCCGGTGCCTGGGGGAGCGTGACCGTGAGTGTGCCCCGCCCCTTGGGTGCCTCTTCGCCGCCTTCCATGGTGCTCAACTCGGCTCTCAGCGCAGCACCCTGGGCCACGGCTGTGCCCGCCGTGCGGTCGGCGCGGCCCGTTGTCGCGATCACGTGCACGCCCAGCCGTGCGCCGAGCCGCGCGACGGCGTCCAGTGCGCGCACCACCGAACCGGCCGCCGGGCGGCCGGGGTTGCCGAGCGCGGGGTCGACCAGCGTGTCGAAGTCGTCGACCAGCACGGCCAGTCGGGGCAGCACCGCCTCGGCGCCGCCAGGTACCGAGAACACCCGCGACGTCGCGTGCGACTCGCCCTCCGGGGTGCGCCCGGCCCGCTTACCGTCCTCGCGCGGCCTCAGCCGCAGGGTGCGGCGCGTGGTGTCGGCCTCCACAGAGGCATCAGCACCCTGCGCACCCACGCCCCCCTGCGCCCGCGACTCCACCGGCGCCTGGCCCTGACCCTGACTCGGGCCTGGACCTTGGTCCTGACCTGGTGCCAGGCCCTGCCCCTGCCCGGCGCCGGACCCCGGCGCCTGGCCCTGAGTCTGGCCGGGTCCCTGTTCCCGCCCCTGTTCCCGCGCCGGTGCGGATACCGGTGCGGTTGCCTGGGCCCGCGTCTGCGTCTGGGGCTGTGCAGGGGGCTGCGTCTGGGCGTGGGCCTGCGGTGGGGCCTGAGCCTGTGTCTCGTTCGGGTTCGGGTCCTCGCCCGCCGGGCGGCGCGCGGGGTGCGGGGAGAGCGTGTCGAGGGTGCCCCCGTCCTGTGCCGTGCGCTCCTCGGCGCGCGCCGTGCCTGTCCGCGCCGACTGGCCGGGCGCCAACTCGGCACGCCTGTCCGCGCCTTCGCCCTCCGCCGGAAGCGCCGCCGTGGCGCGTTCCGTACGCTCCCCGCGCTCCGCCTGCTCCGCCCGCGCCGAACGGTCGGGTGACTGCCGTTGCGCGATCACGCGACCGCCCGGACGTGCCGCGGCGCGTACGTACTCCTCGTAGGTGTGCTGGTCGCCGATCAGCTCGGCGCGGCGCTTCAGCTCGGCGCTCAGCGCCTGCGCGAACTCCCGCATCCGCACCGGGTCACCGGCCGCCAAGTGACCCGTGACATGGGGGAGTTCGGCGCATGCGCGCAGTCCGTCGCCCGCCTCCGTGCCCGCGCCGTCGACCAGTACGAGGGCCAGCCTGTCGGGGCGCTCACCGGCCGCCAGTGAGGCGGACAGCGAGCGCAGCAGCTCCGTCTTGCCGGTGCCGGGACCGCCGCTGATCAGCGCGTGCCCCGGCAGCGGGGAACTCGCCTGGCTCCCTGAGAGAGGCACGCCCGCCGCGCCGGCCAGCGGTGAGAGATCGGCGAGGTCGGCCTCCAGCGGGCCGTGCGGTCCGGCGCCGAACACCAGGGGCGCGTGCCCCGAGGTGTCCCCGCCCCGCTCCGACCAGCGGGCCAGCAGCGCGGCCGGTGTGGCACGCGCGAGGCCCAGTTCGTCCAGGAGCCGGCAGCTGGGCGGCAGGGCGACGGCGGGCCGCGCCGCGCCGGCGCGGGGCCCGGCGCCCTCCGGTTCCCGCAGGGGTGCCAGCGCACGCGCGAACCGCTCGGCCCACGCGGCGGACACCGCGTCCACCGTGGCCACGGGCCCCGTGGCCACGGGCCCCGCGGGCGCGGTGAACCCGGCACAGCCCGCCGACCCCGCATACCCGGCAGCCCCGGCAGATCTGGTGCCCCCCACGGAAGCGGCCTCGGAGGCCGGCGATCCGGGCGCGGGCATTCCGGGCGCGGGCACTCCAGGTGCGTGCGTTCCCGGTGCCTGCGTTCCGGGCGCTTGCGGAGTCCGGTGCAGGACACGGACCGCCGTCGCCACGTCACCGCTCAGCAGTGCGAGCGCGCCGCACTCGGGGAAGACCGGGCACGCGGCGTTCGCTGCCTCGACCGTCGCCGCCACCGGTGAGGCGGGGCTCGCGGGCGGCGTCTCGGCCAGGCACAGCAGATGGATACCGGCCCCTGCGCCGTCCCTGGCCAGCCGGCCCAGGCTCTCGCGCAGCGCTGCGGGGCCCGGGTCGCCGTCCACCACGACGAGGACGGCGGGTCCGGGGCGCACGCCCGCTCCAGGCGCCGAGCCGTACGCCTCCAGGCGCCGCACCAGCTCGGCCGTACGGGCCGCGACCTGCTCACGGTCGTAGGCCATCAGCAGGCCGCAGTCCTGGCCGTGTGCCGGACGCAGATGGGGCAGCCAGCCCAGCCAGGACCACTCGGCGGCGCGGACCTCGGCGCTGCGCGTGCGGTCGGCCGAGAGCAGCACGACCTCCAGTCCGCTCGGCCCGTGCAGCGCTGTGAGCTGCGCGATCACCGAACGTGTGAGCCCTGCGAGGCGCGAGCGCGGGCCCGCGAGCCCCAGCGAACCCGCCTGCCGCAGCGCCACCGTCACCGGGTCGCCGTGCCCGCCGCCCCGGTGCGCGGTGCCGACCCGTACGGTCAGCGCGTCCGGATGTTCGGGTTCGCGCTCCCAGAGCCGGGGCCCCGGGCCGAGCGCGGTGAGCAGTACGGCTGCCGGATCGGGCCAGCGCGCGTCCATGTCGCCCGTCACCGGTGCGAGGCCCGGAGCGCCCCAGGCTTCCTCCTGGCCCTCGGGAAGGGGGTGCGCGGCGTACCCCTCGGCGCTCCCCGGGCCGTAACTCCCCTGGCCGGAGGGCCCGTTGGGGTGCGCTTCCGGACCGTAGGCGCCGTCCTGCCCGTAGGGGCCGTATCCGTCGCTTCTGTGCGCCGCCGGGCCCGGCTCGGCACGCCCGCCCGCGAACCGGCGTGCCCACGCGCCCAGGCCGCGCGCCCTGCGCCGGTCCTCGGCGCCCGACGGCGGCGGCTGCGCGAAACCGGAGCCGTGCGTACCGCTGTCGCCGGGGAAGGGGCCGCCAGGTGCGTACGCGTGTCCGCCCGTGCCGTCCTGCCCAGCGGCTTCGCCGGAGGGCACGGCGGGGAGCGCGGGCGCTCCCGGCACCCGCGCCTGCCCGGAAGCCGCACCACCGGAGGCCGTCCCGCTTCCTCCGCGGTCCCGCCCGTCCTCGCCGGCCTCTCCGGCCTTCCTGTCCCCCCTGACCTCGCGCAGCACGCGCAGCCTTCCCTCGCCGTCCGGGGCGATGGGCAGCGCGAGTGGCGGCGCCGTGTCCGCCTCGGCCGCTTCCGGGTCGCCCGCGGCCTCCAGCCTGATCGCTGTCTCGCCGATGCGCAGCGTCGAGCCCGGCCTGAAGAGGACAGCGGGTGCGCCGACAGGGGCCCCGTCCACCGTGGTGCCGTTCGTCGAGCCGAGGTCCGTGACGGTGACGGCGCCGCCGTCGGAGACGGTCACGGCGCAGTGCAGCCGGGACACGTCGGGGTCGTCCAGGGGCACGTCGGCTTCGGCGGAGCGGCCGAGATGGACCTTGCCGCCCTGCAGCAGATGGATACCGCCCGCGTCGGGGCCCGCCACGACGTGCAGCCTGGCCTTCGCAGAGCCGTACGCCGAGACCGCCGCACCGTGCGCGGGCAGCGCCGCGGGGGTGACCGGCGCGTGCAGGGAGATCACGGCGCCGTCCAGCAGCGGGGGCTCGCCGATGATCTGGCGGTGCGGGTCCAGGCGCCGGGTCCCGGCGAAGACGACAACGGGCTCCTGCGGCCCCTCCTCGGCACCCTGCCCCGCGCCGGCCACCGCGCCGGTGGCCGAGGCGGCGAGGGCGGAGGCGGCCGAGGTGGCCAGCGCGCCCGTGATTGCCGCGAGTACGGTGCCCGAAGGTGCCGTGACCAGCACGTTCGCATACCCGCCCGGGGAGCCTGGCGGTGGCACGGCCCGGCCCGCCGTGCCCGTGCCACCGGTGCCCCCCGCACCCCGGACGCCGCGCGGCGCCAGGGCGACAGTCAGCCGGATCTGCATCGGTCCCTCCAGGTCCCGTCCGCGCTGTGTGCCACGGCGGGCCGCCCACCCGCCGCGCTCGCGCGCTGGCACTCGCTCGTCCACTGCACTGTGTCTGTATGTGTTGATGCTGGATGCATACTCGCACCCACGGCTGACAACTCGCCCCGTCTCCGCCACTCTAATGATCTTGATGAGTCCGGCCACCCCCTAAGAGGGCCAGTTCGGAAGCCGTGCCGAAGAAATCCGTTCACTCGGCGGCCCACTGTGAGGAGAACCGGACCGTCCGTAACAGCGCAGGAATTCTCCGCAAGAAGCCATGGAATGGCCGTTCTCGGGCATGAGTGACCGGGCAAGCATCCGCCGACCGACCACTCGGCGCCGCTTCGGGAACGCATCGGACCAGCTCGGAACGTTCTCTTCCGTGGGACCGCGCATGACCGCAACCATGAGCGCGCGGCACGCGTCTTCCGGGGGAGCCGCCCCGGCTCCTATGTGTGTGCCGAGCACGCGCGACCGGGCACCCCTGTCCGCGGCGGCACTATTGTGGGCGGGATAGCAGTACGAGACCAGGGAGCGCATGACGTGCGGCCGGTAGGCAGCAAGTATTTGCTCGAAGAGCCGCTGGGACGCGGCGCTACGGGCACCGTCTGGCGGGCTCGCCAGCGCGAGACGGCGGGCTCCGAGGCGGCGGTGGCCGGGCAGCCCGGCGAGACCGTCGCGATCAAGGTACTCAAGGAGGAACTGGCGAACGACCCGGATGTGGTGATGCGCTTCCTGCGGGAGCGCTCCGTCCTCCTCCGGCTGACGCATCACAACATCGTCAGGACCCGCGACCTCGTGGTCGAGGGCGACCTGCTCGCTCTGGTCATGGACCTGATAGAGGGTCCCGACCTGCACCGCTACCTGCGCGAGAACGGTCCGTTCTCGTCGGTCGCCGCGTGCCTCGTCACCGCTCAGGTCGCCGACGCGCTCGCCGCCAGCCATGCCGACGGTGTCGTGCACCGCGACCTCAAGCCGGCCAACGTCCTCCTCACCGAGGACGAGAACGGCATGCGGCCGATGCTCACCGACTTCGGCATCGCACGCCTGGCCGACTCACCGGGCCTCACCCGTACCCAGGAGTTCGTCGGCACCCCCGCCTACGTCGCACCCGAGTCCGCCGAGGGCCGCCCGCAGACGTCGGCCGTCGACATCTACGGCGCGGGCATCCTGCTGTACGAGCTGGTCAGCGGGCGCCCGCCGTTCAGCGGCGACAGCGCGCTCGCCGTACTCCACCAGCACCTCGCACAGGAGCCCGAGCGCCCCGCGGGCATTCCCGACCCGCTGTGGACGGTGATCGAGCGCTGCCTCAGCAAGAACCCCGACCAGCGCCCCAGCGCCGACAACCTCGCCCGCGCCCTCCGTACCGTCGCCGGCGGCATCAGTGGCTCGGCCACGCCCCAGGCGGCAGCGGCGGCGATGGGCGTCGGCGGGCTCCTCGCACCCGACCCCACCCCCGCACAGGTGCCCGATACGGGCGGCGGCAGCAACGCCGAGCCCACCCAGGTGCTCCCGCACAGCTCGGGCGCGGCGGGCGCGGCAGCGGCGGGCGCCGCCGGAGCCGCGGCGGGAGCCGCCGCCGCTGGCTACGACCCGGCGGCCGAGACCAACGTCATGCCGCACACCGGCGGCCCCGGCGGCCAGGGCGTGCCCGGAGACCCGGACGCGGCCCCCACCCAGCACATGCCGCCCGTACCCGGTAACGCGCCGGACCAGTCGCAGCAGCCCGAGGGGCCCCACCCCTGGGAGAACCAGATGCGCGCGGCGCGCGACCGCAACGAACAGACCCAGGTCCAGCCCGTCGACCCCAGCCTCGACCCGCTGCGCCGCCGCCCGCACCGCCGTGCGGCCCCGCCGCCGCCTCCGCAGCAGGCACCGTACGGGCAGCAGTCCTACGGGCAGCAGCAGTACGGCCAGGGCTACGGCCAGCAGCAACAGCAGCGCCCGCCCATGCAGCCGCCCCCGCAGCCGCCCCCGCAGCCGCCACCGCAGCGCCGCGAGCCCCAGCGGCCCCCGCAGCGCGAGCCCAGGCCCCCGCGTGAGCCCAGGCAGCGCCGCGAGCCGAGGCAGCGCAGCGCCAACCCCGTCAAGATCCCGGGGCTCGGCTGCCTCAAGGGCTGCCTCGTGATGATCCTGATCATCGCCGTGATCTGCGTGCTGGCCTGGAACCTCACGCCGCTGCCCGAGTGGTGGGCGGACGGCAAGAACTTCTGGGAGTCCAGCAAGGAGGTCGTCAGCAACATCGTCGACTCCGTGCAGAACCTCGGCTGACCGTGCGGCTGCCGCGCGGGGGCGGCAGCCGCACGGAGGCCCAACTGAACGGTGGCTCCGTTGATTTGTCGACTTCAGCAGGGGATTTCCACCACAGAAGTGACGGTTAACGGCATCCGGGGATCCCAACGCACGCCGCGCCGCGTAGTTTTGTCGCCATGGCACGGAAGATCGGCAGTCGCTACACCGCACACCAGATCGTGGGCCGCGGCAGCGCCGGCACGGTGTGGCTCGGCGAGGGCCCCGAGGGACCCGTCGCGGTCAAACTGCTGCGCGAGGACCTCGCCTCCGACCAGGACCTGGTCGAACGGTTCGTGCAGGAACGCAGCGCCTTGCTCTGCCTCGACCACCCCCGGGTCGTCGGCGTGCGCGACCTCGTCGTCGACGGCAACGACCTGGCCCTCGTCATGGACCTCGTGCGCGGCACCGACCTGCGCACCCGCCTCGAACACGAGCGGCGCCTCGCCCCCGAGGCCGCCGTCGCCATCGCGGCCGACATCGCCGACGCCCTCGCCGCCGCCCACTCAGCGGGCATCGTCCACCGCGACGTCAAACCCGAGAACGTCCTCCTCGACGCCCTCGCACCCGCCGGCCCCGGCGGAGCACCCCCCGCGCTCCTGACCGACTTCGGCGTCGCCAAGCTCATCGACTCACCCCGCCGCACCCGCGCCACCGCGATCATCGGCACCCCCGACTACCTCGCCCCCGAGATCGTCGAGGGGCTGCCACCGCGTGCCTCCGTCGACATCTACGCGCTGGCGACCGTGCTCTACGAACTCCTCGCCGGCTTCACCCCCTTCGGCGGCGGCCACCCCGGAGCCGTCCTGCGCCGCCACGTCACCGAGAGCGTCGCCCCTCTCCCCGGCATCCCCGACGAGCTGTGGCAGCTGATCCACCAGTGCCTCGCGAAGGCCCCCGCTTCCCGCCTGCGCGCCGCCGAGCTGGCCTCCCGCCTACGGGAACTCCTGCCCTCCGTCGCAGGGCTGCCGCCGCTGGACATCGACGAGCACACCGAGGAGATGTACGAGGACGACTCTCTCTCCCCCGAAAACCCCGCCCCCGAAGAGACCACTGCCCCAGCCCCGGTGCCCGCCGCCGGTGCCGTACCGCTCGTCCACAGCGGCGCAGGCCCCGACTCGAACCGTGACACCCACACCAGCATGCGCGTACCCGGAGCCGACGAACTGGCAGGCGGCGCCCACGGCACCGCCCGCGCCCCCCGTTCCCCTGGCGCCCCCCGAGCCGGCTCAGCCCGCCACCACCGCCCCACCCCAGAACGCCGCACCCGCCTAGGCGTCCTGAGCGCCCTACTAGTAGTCCTCCTAGCCCTGACAGTCCTCTTCATCGCCCTCTGACCCCCTGCCCCACTCCTCCCCCAACCTCCGACCGACAGGCCCCCCAGGGCGGCCTCGAACTTGCCCCCCTCGGACTTTGACACCGGGGCTGGTCCCGATACGGCCGGGGGAGT
>NZ_JANCPR020000060.1 GCF_028657195.3 Streptomyces iconiensis | reverse complement strand
GGGGTGCCCCTGGTCGTTGGTCGCGGGGTGCGGGGGCTGTGTGGCTTGGCGCGTAGTTTCCCGGGCCGCTTGGGGGCCTCCTTGGTCGGGGTAAAGGTGCAGGTCAGGGGGGTGTTATCGGTATTGACAACGGTCACCGGTGCAGCCTTTGCACCTTTTGGTCTTTGTGCGCTTCACTGCCTCCAGTTGGTCGCCGTCAGGGCGGTTCCAGTGGGGAGGACAGTGGTGAGCGCAGCGCGCGGGCACGGGCAGGAGCGGGACGGGCAGGGGCACGACGAGCACAAGCACGGTCACGGTCATGGGGGGCATACGCACGGGGTTTCGGCCGACGCCGACCGCAAATGGCTGTCGTTGGCGCTTGCGATGATCACCGTCTTCATCGTGGTCGAATCCGTGATCGCGGTGATGGCCGGCTCGCTGGCGCTGCTCTCGGACGCGGCGCACATGCTGACGGACGCGGTGTCCATCGTGCTGGCGCTGGTCGCGATGCGGCTGTCGGCGCGGCCGGCACGCGGCGGCTACACCTTTGGGCTCAAGCGCGCCGAGATCCTCTCCGCGCAGGCCAACGGGCTGACGCTGATACTGGCCGGGGCGTGGCTCGGGTATGAGGGCGTGCGCAGGCTGATCGACCCGCCCGAGGTGACGGGCTGGATGGTCCTGGTCACCGCGCTCGCCGGGATCGTCGTGAACCTCGTCGCCACCTGGTGCCTCTCGAAGGCCAACCGTTCCTCGCTCAACGTCGAGGGCGCCTACCAGCACATCCTCAATGACCTGTTCGCCTTCATCGGCACCGCCATCGCGGGCCTCGTCGTGCTGCTGACCGGGTTCGCGCGGGCCGACGCCATCGCGACACTGATGGTGGTGGCGCTGATGTTCAAGGCGGGGTACGGGCTGCTGCGCGACTCGGGCCGGATCTTCCTTGAGGCGGCGCCCGTCGGGCTCGACCCCGACGCCGTCGGGGACAAGCTCGCTGCTTCCGAGTCCGTGACCGAGGTCCACGACCTGCACATATGGACGATCACCTCCGGCGAGCCCGCGCTCTCCGCACACGTACTCGTCGAGCCGGGCGGCGACTGCCACCGGGTGCGGCGTGAGCTGGACCGGATGCTGAGCGCCGAGTACGGACTCACGCACTCGACGCTCCAGATCGACCACGCCGTCCCCCTCGACACCCTGAACACCCCCGCCCTCGCAGGCGCCCCGCACTGCGCAACAGCGCACGGCCCCGTACACCACGACGGCCCGCACGACCACTGACCCCCAACGCCCTGGCCCGCAATGCCCTGATCTGGGACGCGGGCGGCGCCGTACGGCCTCCCGCTCGAAGGGGAGCGCTGGCTGGTGGGCCTCAGCTCTTGACGGACTCCGCGATCTGCTCGGCTGCCTGGGCGGGCGTGAGGTGCGTGGTGTCGACGACCTCGGCCTCCCGGTGCAGCCACGTGCGGGCGGCCTCGGCGTAGGGCTCAAGGTATGTGAGGCGGAACGGGGAAGGGCCGAGAAGAGTGTCCCCCTCGATGCGTCCGCGGAGGGTGTCCTGGTCGCCGTGGAGGACGAAGTGCCGTACGGGTATGGCGTGTTGGGCCAGGCCCGTGCTGATCTCGCGCCAGTACTGCTCTACCAGGACGGTCATGGGCATCACCAGGGTGCCGCCGGTGTAGTCGAGTACCCTGCGGGCGGTCTCGACCACGAGAGGACGCCACGGCGGCCAGTCCTGGAAGTTGCCCGTCCAGGGCAGCCCCGGCGTGATGTCCATGAGTGTCTCGCCGACCTTCTCGGCGTCGAACACCCGTGAATCCGGGAGCAGTTGCTGCACGAGCGCAGCGGTCGTCGTCTTGCCTGCACCGTGGGTGCCGTTGAGCCATACGATCATGAGGCCCGACGCTAGCGCTGCTCGGGCATGAACGTGAAACAAGGGCTGCGCGACGCCCGCGGCACGGTGCACCAGTGTCTTCGTCGTGGGCCCCCGGAGCAACCGGTCGCCGCCAGTACCGAGCGCCGTCGGTTCGGCGAACATCGTGTCGGTGTCCGGGTGCCCGAGTGTGCCCCCAAGGGAGTCGCGGGGCAAGGGAGTTGGGGGATGGAGACGTGCCGTGGACTTCTGACTCATCAGACAGGGCCGTTCGGCCCCTGCTGGCGGCGGCCGGGCTTGGGCACTCTGGAGCATCACCCCCGGGGCACGCCTCGGACCCCGGGACAGTGGGGGGGTATGGGGCCGAGTCCGTCGCTGAGCGGCCACGGACCGGCCCCACGTACGCCCAGGCGTCACCCGTCGCACGCCTGGGCGTACGTGCGACATGCCAGGCCGTGCCGGGGTTCTCCTCGGGCCCGTTGAGTCGGTGTCTCCGTGCCCGCGAGTCCGATCTCCCGCAAAGTCCGTGTTCCCGCGAGGCTGCGTGTTCGCGGCCGTGGAGTCCGTGTCTCCGCGTCTCCGTGGCCCGGGGAGCGGTCCCTTCCGCGGCCTTCACCTGGATGTCGCCGGTGCGTCGGCCCGCGGCACGCCTACGGGGGGCGCGGTGCGGACAGCGGGTCCGTTCAATGGCTTGTGCCGGGTGAGGGGGGCGGGGGGCCGGCCCAGCGGCGCAGGGCGGCTTCGAGGGTGGTGACGGTGGCCGTCGTGTCGGGCACGTCGGAGGCCCAGGCGACCACGCCGTCCGGGCGTACCAGTACTCCGGCCGGTGTCGCGGGGGCGTCGGGCACGCTGTGCACTCGACCGGTCCAGGCCGTGGCCAGGCGGGTGAAGGTGCCGTCGGGGGTGCGGTCGAGCAGGAGGAATCCGCCGTCGTGGCCGTGGTCGGCCAGCCGGGAGCCGTCCTTCAGCCATAGGTCGGGGACGAAGCGGCCGGTCAGCGGGTGGTCGCCGGGCAGGTCGATGTGCTGTGTGACACCGGAGATCTTCTTGACCGCGTACGTCGTGCCGTCCCGGGTGCTCAGCAGATCGGCGACGACTTCGCGGAGCGCGGCCGACTTGGCGTCCCCGCGCATCACCCCGATCTGGGCCCGCGTCCAGTCCAGTACCCAGGCGCCGATGGGGCGACGTTCGGCGTCGTAGGTGTCGAGCAGCCCTTCGGGTGCCCATCCGGCGACCACGGCACCGAGCTTCCAGCCGACGTTCATCGCGTCGCCGACCCCGAGGTTGAGTCCCTGGCCGCCGAACGGCGAGTGCACGTGCGCCGCGTCGCCGGCCAGCAGCACCCGTCCCGACCGGTAGTTCGCGGCCTGGCGGGCGTTGTCGCTCCAGCGGGTCGCGGCGCCGCGCAGTCCGGTCACCGTGATGTCGGTGCCCGAGACCCGGCGCAGGCTGGTCTGCAACTCCTCAGCGGTGACCGGCGGTTGGGGGGTCCCACCGCGCGGGCGGAGCCGGGGGTCGGAGTGGTGGGTGGGAGCGCCGAACTCCACGGTGACCACCCGGCCCGGTTGTGGCCCGTAACGGTAAGCGCCCTCGGGCGACCACGCCCAACCGTTCACGAGCACCGAAGGGTCGTCCAGGTCGGCGACCGCCAGGTGCCCTGTGAGTTCGGGATCGGTACCGGGGAAGTCGATGCCCGCGAGGCGGCGTACGGTGCTGTGCCCGCCGTCGCATCCGACCAGCCATCCGGTGCGCACCGTGCCGGCGGTGGTCCCGACGAGCACGCCGTCGCCGGTGTCTTCGAGCGCGGTGACCTCCACCCCGCGGCGCACCGGTACGCCGAGCCGCGCGACATGGCCGGCCAGCAGCGCCTCCAGCTCACGCTGCGGCACCATCCTGGCCCCGGCGCCGGCGGTGTGCGCGGCGAGGTCGGCGTCGGCCCAGTCCACGAGGTCGGCGTCGAGGACCATTCCGGCGAAGTGCCCGGTGAACCGCGGCTCCTGTGCCCGCCTGTCGCCGCCGGGCCGCCCGTCGTCGGCCTTGGGCGCGAACGACCCCACCCGCTCCAGGACCTCTCGCTGCACCTTTTCGGCGGCAGGCAGCAGGCCGCGGCGGTCCAGCGCCTCGGCCGTCGGCACGTTGATCGCCCCCGCCTTCATTCCCTCGTCCGGCTCGGCCCTGCGCTCCAGCACCTGCACCGCCACCCCGGAGAGCGCCAGCTCGGCGGCGAGCACGAGGCCCACGGGGCCGGCTCCGACCACGGTCACGTCCACTGCCTGTTCCATATCCCTGTTCACGAACACCGTTCTACGTACGAACAGCGTTCGCGTCAAGTTATAGTGGTCCGGTGAATCCGAGAGAGCGACGCGCGGCACGCCACCGGCCGCCGAACCCCGAAGCCGAAGCCACCCCCAGGCCGCGGCGCCGCAAGGCCCCGATCACCGTGGAACAGGTCGTCGACACCGCGCTGGGCGTCATCGCCACAGAGGGTTACGAGGCACTGACCATGCGCCGGCTGGCCGGCGCGCTCGACACCGGGCCCGCCTCGCTCTACGCCCACGTGGTCAACAAGGCCGACCTCGACGAGCTGCTCATCGGGCGGCTGTGCGCCGAGCTGCGACTCCCCGAGCCCGAACCCGCGGCCTGGCGCGAGCAGGTCAGCGGCATGTGCGTCCAGATGCGCGACCAGTACCTGAAGTACCCCGGAATCTCCCGCGCCGCGCTCGCCATGGCTCCCACCGACCCCGAAATCCTGCGCGTCAGCGAAGGAATGCTGGCGATCCTGCTCGCCGGAGGCGTCGCCCCGCAGTCCGCCTCCTGGGCCATCGACGCGCTGTTGCTGTACGTGGCCGCCTACTGCCTGGAGATCTCCGTCCTGGACCAGCGCAAGGTCCACGACGAGGCGGACTGGGTCGTCGACACCGACGAACTCCAGCGCCGCCTGACCGCGCTGCCCGCCGAGACCTTCCCCCACACCACCCGCCATGCCGCCGAACTCACCGCAGGCAAGGGCCACGACCGGTTCGACTTCACCCTCAGCCTGATGATCGACGGCCTCGCACACCGCTAACGCCTCTCGTATGGAGCGTGCCGGGGCCCCGAGGCATGGGTGCGGCAGGTCGGTGGCACAGGCGCGGCAGGTGGCGCGTCGCGCCGGTGCCGGGCCGTGATCGTAGAGTTGCGGGCATGCCAGGCGTCCCGAACACACACCCCGTGTGCCCTCCGTGCCGTACGGCGTGCGAACGCCCTTCCGCTTACGGCCCGTTGGCGTGCCCCTCGGTGCGTGGCCGTCCGTTGCCCGCTGACGAAGGAGGAGGAGCAGCACGATGAGGTTCGACAACCACCGTGTGGTCATCACGGCTGCCGGGCGTGACTTCGGCCGCACCCTGGCGATCCGGTTCGCCGACCTCGGCGCAGAGGTCTTCCTCTCCGCCCGCGGTGTCGCTGCCGCCGAACGTGTCCGCGACGAGATCCGCGCACGGGGCTCGGAACGGGTCCACGCCTTCGCCTGCGATCTGACGGACCCGGCCTCGATCCGCGACTTCGCCGCCGGGGTCGCCCGCCATACCGAGCACATCGACATCCTGATCAACAACGGCTCCCGCTACCTCGACGGGCCGGATCTCCTGGCGGCCTCCGACGAAGAGATCGCGGACACCCTCGCCTCCGGCGCGACGGGCACGGTGCTGACCGTGAAGAACTTTCTCCCCCTCCTGCTCGCCTCCGACAAGCCGGACGTGGTGACACTGGTCTCCGCGTGCGGCACGGCCGGGCACCACCGTTCCGAGGCTCACGACGCCTTCTACGCTGCCAAGAGCGCCCAGGCGGGGTTCTCGGAGATCCTCTCCAAGCGCCTGCGCGCCCAGGGGGTCCGGGTCATCTCGCTCTACCCGCCCGACTTCGACAACGCCGCCCCGCTGTCCGAGGAATGGAACTCCACCCCACGGAACGCCGAGAGCCCGCTCACCGCGCAGTCGCTCGTGGAATGTGTGCAGTTCGCGGTCTCCCAGCCCCGCGACTGCTTCATCAAGGCGTTCCACTTCGAGCAGGTCTGAGCGCACTCGTGACCGTGGGGCCTACGCCGCCTGCCAGCCGCTCCACCGTCGCACGGTGATCTCGATGACGGGGCCGGCGGGCCGGATCCGCTGGTACTGCGGGTACTTGGCGGCCAACTGGTCGACCAGGCCCACCACTTCCTCGTTCGTCCGCACCCGCGCCTCGCCGTCGGCCCGTACCCACCACAGCCGGGCCCAGTCGTCGCTGTAGTGGTCGACGAGGAGCGCGACGTGGGGGTTGGCCTCGATGTTGCGGAGCCGTTGGAGGCGTGTGTGCCGCTTGGGTTTGTGGTCCACGGCGACGGCCACCGAATCGGCGGACACGGCGAACGTCGCCGGGACGACATGCGGCGTACCACCGCTTCCGACGGTCGCGAGGCGCAGCACACGCGCCGCCGCGAACCGCCGCCGCGCCTCCCCCTCGGTCATCTGCATGGGCCGAAGCTATCCGTGCTCCGCCGCCCCGTACCAGCGACACGGCCCGCCCGGCACGCGGGGCACTCGCCGTGAGAGCCGCCGGACCGAGGACCGCAGTCCCGGGTACCGCCGGACCGGGACCGCAGACCGTCGGGTGTGGGCCCCTCGGCCGGGGCCGGCCGAGGTTGGGCTCCGTTCATGTCCGCATCCGCCTCCGCGCGGGTGCGGGGGACCCGTGTGGGAACATCCGGGAGATGCCAAACGCCTCCGCTCCCGCCTACGCCCCGCGCTGCCGCGCCCCCAAGGTCACCTGGGAAGAACGCACACCCGCCGAACTCCGCTCCCGCGGGGGCGGCGGACCGCGCACCGAGAAGGAGGACCGGCCGTGAAGCTCGTACGCGTCGTACAGACCAGCTCAGCCGCACCCCTCACGTGGGACGCCTGGACCTCCGACGGCCAACTGCTCCACCTGCGCTACCGGTTCGGAGTCGGCACCGTCACCCCGCACGACGCCGACGAGCCGGCCACCCGATTCGGCCGTCTGAGCATGCAGGACCGCGAGATCACCCTCCAGGACTTCTGCGAGCGAGCCGGCCTGCACCTGGCCCCCGACCCAGGGGCGGGCACCGGCGCGTGAGCCGGGCGACCGTGCCCGTGCTGTTCCGTGCGGCCGGTGCGGTGCCGGGTGGGGCTGATGGTTACGTGGGCCGTGGCCGGGCCGGTGCTCGGTGGCAGCGCCGTGCGGGGGAGGGCGGCGGGGAGAACCTGCGACGGGGCCCTACTCCTGGTGGGCCGCCGTCGCGAGGGTTCCCTCGATGAGGTCGCGCAGTTGGGAGCGGGCGGTGATGCCCAGCTTGGGGAAGCTGCGGTAGAGGTGCGAGCTGACGGTGCGCGGGGAGAGGAAGAGCTTCTCGCCGATCTCACGGTTGGTCAGCCCGCGGGCGGCGAGCCGGACGATCTGCTGCTGTTGCGGGGAGAGTCCGGCGAGCGCGTCGGGGGCCGCGTCCGTGACGTCGAGACCGGCGGCGCGCGATTCGGCCCTGGCCCGCTCGATCCACGGGCGCGCTCCCAGGCGGCGGAAGACCTCCAGTGCCTCGGTGAGCGGCCCTCGCGCCTCGGCGACGCGCCGCCGGCGGCGCAGCCATTCGGCGAGGTCGAGCAGGGTCTGTGCCCGTTCGAAGGGCCAGTACTCAAGTACCGGGTCCGCCAGAGCAGCCCGGAAGTGCGGTTCGGCGTCCTCGGGGTCGGCCAGAAGGCCACGGGCCCGGCTGATCAGCGCACGCAGACGAGGTGAAGCGTTGTCCGCCAGTGCGGACGCCGAGCGCTCGACGATCGCGACGGCCTCCTCGCGGCGTCCGCAGCGCACGGCGGCGGCGGCCAGATCCGCGAGGGCCGGGTAGCAGGCGTGGTAATGCGTGGGCGTACCGTCCGCCGTGAAGAGCATGCGGAGTTGGTCGTACGCGGTCTCGTAGGCGCCTTCAGCGGCTGCCGCGGCACCGAGCGCACGGCGGGCGTAGACGGCGACCGAGCGGCTCTCCAGCGGATCGACCTGTGTGAGCGCGTCCTCGGCCCGGGTCCTGGCCGAGGACGCGTCGCCCTGGAAGGCCAGCACGGTGGCTTCCACCGTGGCCGCACACGCCACGGCGTGGTCGAGGCCGGCCGCCCGGCCGACAGCGGTGACGCGGGCGCAGGCCGCACGGGCCTGTTCCCACCGTCCTCGCTCCACATAGGCCCAGGCGACCGCGCCGCCCAGCCCTTCGGGCAAGGCTCCCTGCGCTTCCCAGCGGTCGAAGGCTTCGTCGAAGGCGCGGACGGCCTGTGGCGTCTCGTCCAGAAGCCACGCCATGATCCCGACGGCGGTGAGCCGCTCCGGCCGGTCTTCCGCCTCCGCGGCCAACCGCGGCAGCGAGGAGACGAGTCGGGCCCGGCCGTCGAAGGGGTCCGAGACGGTCGCCACCCAGGTGCGCAAGCCCGCGTACGAGGCGTTCGCGGGGAGGCGCCGTAGGACCTCCTGTATGCGGTGGCGCTGGGTGTCCTCCCCGGAGTAGAAGCGGACCACGGCGGCGCCGCTCAGGAGGTCCAGCGCGGCGGCGGGCCGGGAGGCCGCCAACTGCTCGGCGGCGGCGGCCAGTCGGGAGAAGACCACGGTGTGGCGCACGGTCAGGACCGCCAGCCGTCCCGCCTGTACGGCGGCGGTGGCCAGCAGGGCCACGTCATCCGTGCGCGTGCGTGCCGCGGCGACCAACTCCTCGACCCAGGCGATGTCTCCGGTGAACACGGCCGCGGCGGCGGCTTCGACCAGCAGCCGGGCGCTGTCCTCGCGCAGCGGTGCGAGATCCGCCGCACGCCGCAGGGCCTGGGCCGCCGCCGCATGGCCGCCGCGGCGGCGGGCCCGTCCCGCGGTCCGCTCCAGCTCCGCCGACACGGCCGCGTCCGGGTGCGCGCAGGCGGCGGCAAGGTGCCAGGCGCGCCTGTCGGGTTCGTCCCGCAGCGTTTCGGCGAGCGCGAGGTGCGCCTCGCGCTGGGCGCCCCAGGACGCGGCGTGATACACGGCGGACCTGACCAGCGGGTGACGGAACCGGATGTCCGGGCCGGTCCGCCGGACCAGCCCGGACTGCCGGGCCGGCAGCCAGGCCGGGTCCTCGGCGGGCGGCAGCCCCGCAGGGACGGCGATCGCGGAGTCGGCGCTGTCCATGGCGGCCAGGAGCAGCAGAGCCCTCGTGGTGGAGGCGGGGAGGCTGCTCAGGCGGGCGGCGAAGATGCGCTCCAGGTGGTCGGCGACGGGAAGCGGGCCCGCGGCCGGCAGCCCCGCCGGCGGGTCCTGTGCCGATGCCGTCCTCGCCAGTTCGACCAGCGCCAGCGGGTTGCCGCCCGCCTGGTCGAGGATGCGCGACCTGGTGCGTCCTGTGGGGCTCTCCGGTTGCAGGTCCAGCAGTTGACCGGCCGCGGCGTTGTCGAGCGGTTCCAGGGTGAGCGTCGGCACGTTCCGGTCGAATCCCGGAACGTGATCGCCGCCGCGGGCCCCGACCAGCATCGTGACGGGTTCGCCTTCCAACCGTCGGGCGACGAAGGACAGCGCGTCCAGGGAAGCACGGTCGAACCACTGCGCGTCGTCCAGCACCACGAGCATGGGTTGGTGCTCGCCCATGTCCGACAGCAGGCTCAGGACGGCGACCCCGACCAGCATGAGGTCGGGTCCCGAAGCGGACGGGCCCTCGCCGAAGGCGTCCCGCAGCGCGGCGCGCTGCCTCTCCGGCAGCGCGTCCACCTCGGCCGGCACCGGCCGCAGCAGCTGGTGCAGTGCGGAGTACGCCAGGCTCGACTCCGACTCGCGCCCCTCGGCGCGCAGTACGCGGGCACCGCCTGCTGCGGCCCGGCGTACCGCGTGTTCCAGCAGCGCGCTCTTGCCCGAGCCCACCTCGCCGGCCAGCATCAGCACCGGGTCGGCCGGCATCGGGTCCACCGCGCGGAAGAGGCGTGCCAACTCCGTTTCCCGGCCGACGATCGGCTCCCCCGGGTGGTCCGGCTCCGCTTCCCTGCCCGCACCGCGGTCGCCTGTGTGCTCGTCCACGGAGTCTCCCGGAATTGCGGCTTTCGATCGGAGTTGCCTTGTCCTGGCCGCTCCAGGCTACAAGCGGCCCGGCTTCGCGCCGGACCGTGCGCACAGGTGCAGTCACCTTACGGATACCGCGCGCGCCGAGGCCGCTCGTACGGTTCAGGGAAATCTTCCCCTGTCCCAAGGACATTCCATGGAAACCATCACGCTCGGAAACACCACGGTCACCCGGGTATGGGAGTACTTCGGTTCCGTCGACATGACGACCAACACCTTCTTCCCCGAAAGCACGAAGGAAGTGTGGAACGGCGGCTCCTCCTGGCTTGCCCCGCACTTCTTCGATTCCGAGACCCATGTCGTCAATTCCGCGATCCAGACCTGGCTGCTGCGCAGCGGAGGCAGGACCATCCTGGTCGACACCGGCGTGGGCAACCACAAGGACCGCCCGTACGCGCCGGTCTGGAACCGCCTCGAAACCGGTTTCCTGGCCAATCTCGCGCGCGCCGGGGTCGCGCCCGAGGACGTGGACATCGTGATCAACACACATCTCCACATCGATCACGTCGGCTGGAACACGTATCTGGACGGCCGGCAGTGGGTTCCCACTTTCCCCAACGCCACCTATCTGATGCCGAAGGACGACTTCGACTTCTGGAATCCCGAGAACGACCACAAACCGCTGCTCGGTCGCGGCAATCAGAATGTCTTCGAGGACAGCGTGGCACCGGTGCACAAGGCCGGCCAGACGCTGCTGTGGGAGAACAGCCACCAGATCGACGCCGGCCTCCGCCTCGACGCGGCTCCCGGACACACGCCCGGCTCGTCCGTACTGACCCTCACCTCAGGGACGGACCGCGCGGTGTTCGTCGGCGACATGCTGCACAACCCCGTGCAGATCCTCGAACCCGACGCCAACAGCTGCTTCTGCGAGGACCCCGCGGGCGCCCGCGCCACCCGCCGCAAGGTGCTGGGCTGGGCGGCCGACAACAACGCGCTCGTGATCCCCGCGCATCTGGGCGGCCACGGTGCCGCCGAAGTGGCACGCGAGGGCGACAGGTTCGCCATCAAGGGCTGGGCACCCTTCGCCCCGTACGCCGAGCAGGTCTGAGTCCCGCTGTGCCCCGTACACCGAGCAGGTTGCCCCGTACGCCGAACACGTCCGAGTCCACGGAAAAGACACGAGACATGAGCCACCACCCCGACCCCGTCGTGACCACGGCGCAGGGAGCCGTCCGCGGCCTGCGCCAGGGCGACACCACCGCTTTCCTCAACATTCCCTACGCCGCCCCGCCCCGCGGCGCCGGCCGGTTCGCGCCACCCCAGCCGCACGAGCCGTGGAACGGCGTACGGGACGCCACCGCGCCGGGGCCCAACGCGCCGCAGTCCGAGCGCAAGCTCGGCAGCGTCGACATGTCCCCCTACTTCGGCCCGGGTTGGAGCCGCGGCGAGGACTACCTCACCGCCGGCGTCTGGACGCCCGCAGCCCCGAGCGGCGACCTGCCCGTCATGGTGTTCGTACACGGCGGCGGATTCGTCGCCGGATCGACGCGGTCAGCGCTGTACGACGGCTCAGGTTTCGCCCGCGACGGCGTCGTCCTCGTCACCCTCAACTACCGGCTGGGCATCGCCGGGTTCCTCGACATCCCCGGTACGCCGCCCAACCGCGGGCTGCTCGATGTCGTCGCCGCGCTGCGCTGGGTGCGGGAGAACATCGCCGCGTTCGGCGGTGACCCGCACAACGTCACCCTCTTCGGCCAGTCGGCCGGGGCGACCATCGTCGGCGGCGTCCTCGCCACCCCCGAAGCCGCCGGCCTCGTCCGCCGGGCGATCGTGCAAAGCGGCAGCGGCCAGGGAGCGTTCAGCACCGAGCAGGCCGCCCGCGTCACCCGGGCAGCGGCCGGGGCGCTGGGTATCGAACCCCAGGCAGACGCCTTCGCCGACCTCTCCGACGACCGCCTGGTCGAGGCCGCCAACCAACTCGCGGGCATCGACCTGCGGACCGGGACGCACCACGACCCGCTGGTCGGACTCAGCCCCTTCAGCCTGGTCCTCGACACGCAGCCCGCCGCGTCCGTCGCCGCCGGCCTCAGCCACGACATCGACCTGCTCATCGGGACCAACACCGAGGAGGGAAACCTCTACCTGGCCCCCGTGGACAAGTACGCCACCTCGACCGACGGGGACGTCGACGAGGTGGCGGCGCGCTCGCACCCGGAGCCGGCGCGGCTCGTCGAGACGTACCGGAAGGCACGCCCCGGCGCTTCCTCCGGCGAGCTGCGCTCCGCCATCCTGGGCGACGCACTGTTCGGCGCGGGCAGCTGGGCGCTGGCCGGCGCACATGCCGCCCACGGCGAATCCGCCACCTACGCCTACGAGTTCGCCTGGCGCTCCCCTGCCCTGGACGGGCAGCTCGGCGCCACCCACGCGGTCGAGCTGCCTTTCGTCTTCGATGCCGCCCAGCTTCCGCGGCTGCACGGACCATCCGCCCTGCTCGGCCCCGACGGGACCCCCGCGGATCTCGCCGCCCGTATGCACGGTGCATGGGTCAGGTTCGCCAGGACCGGCGACCCCGGCTGGGAACCGTACGACGGCATGCGCCGGGCCACGATGCGCATCGACGCCGAGTGGACCCGGGTCGACGACCCCCGCAGCCAGGAACGACAGGTCTGGCACTGACCCGCCGACCCTCTCTTCCAACTCTTCCCAGCACACACCTCCCCGCGAGGCGTCGGGCGATGCGGCAGGCCGGTGGCAGTCCCGACTGCCTCACCGGCCCGCTTGCGTCCTGGAATCCCCGCCGGCCGGGGGTTACTCGGGCGGGGTGGGGGTGCCCTCGTTGCGGTACATCGCCTGGATGTCGAGTTCGAGCTTGACGGTGGGGCCGACGATGGCGATGCCGCGAGCGAGCATATTGCGCCAGTTGAGGGTGTAGTCCTCGCGGTGGAGTTCGGCCGTGGCGAGGGCGGCGCAGCGGAGTTCTTCGGCGTAGCCGCCGTTGACGGCGCCGAGGTAGGTGGTCTCCAGGTTCAGGGTGCGGCTGACGCCGTGGAGGGTCAGGGTGCCCTGGAGGGTCCACTTGGTGCCGGTGCGGTGGGTGAGCCTGTTGCTGACGAAGTGGAGGTACGGGTAGCGCTCGACGTCGAGGAAGTCGGCCGAACGCAGGTGCTCGTCACGGGACTTGTTGCCCGTGTCGATACTGGCGGCGTCGATGGTGATCTCGATGTACGAGTCCTCGACGCGCTCACCGACGCGTATGCCGCCGTCGAAGCGGGTGAAGCGGCCGTGCACGTTGGCCATGCCCACGTGCCGGGCCACGAAGCGGATCGCGGTGTGGGGCGGGTCGAACATCCACACTCCCGGCTGGGGCAGCGTGGGCTGTTGTCCGGCCTCCATGCGGACACGTTCGGGCTGGGGGTGCACACCGGCAACGACCTCGATCGTGCGGTGCACGGGCTGGAGGCCCTCCACGGTGGCCATGAGCGCGTAACGGCCGTGCGGAAGGGCTGCCGTGACGCGGCCGTACGGGTCGGTGGTGGCCTTGACGACGCGTCTGCCGTTGGCCGCGTCGGTCAGGGTGATGTCGGCGCCGGGGAGCGGGTTGCCCAGCGGATCGGAGATCTCGACGCTCAGGACACCCGCGCCCTCCGGCAGTCCGACGGTCGACCAGCCCCCGTTGGCTCCGTTTGCTGCGGTTCGCGGCTTCCTCCTCAGGAACGACCCGAGGCCCATATGTGTTCGCCCTACTTCCTGGCTTGCTGCTCTGATGTGTGCGTGGGGGGTGGAGGCCCGATGGCCGATTCCGATCGTACGTACGTACCCCCACACTCATCCACACCAGGCCCTCGGCAGGCAAACGGGCCGGGCGTTACGCGTGGCCGCTTCGCCGTTTCCTCACCAGGTCTCCTCTCACTCTTTCCCGGTCTCGCACGGAGCGCCGCTGTCACCGGGGCTGGGGGACGGTGACGGTGTGGTGGTCTCGGACCCGGTGGGGTCCGGCGAGGGCGAGGTGGTGTCGTCCTGGCAGTCCGGCGGGTCCGTGGGAGTGGGGTCACCGGGGTCGGTCGGGCCTGGTGAGACGGTGTCGGTGGGCTTGGGACCCGGGTCTCCTGGGCCCGGCTTCCCGCCGCCGGGGCGCGTGCCGCCACCGCCGCCGCTGCCGTCCCCGTTTCCCGTTCCTCCGCCGCCCTTTCCGCCGCCCCCGCCCTTGCCGGGGGTCTTTCCTGCCTTGTTGCCGCCGCTCTTGCCGCCCTTGCCGCCCTTCTTGGTTCCGGGTTCCGGATCGCTGCCCGCGCCGGGGCTGGAGGGGAGCACGCCCTCGCCGTCCGGAACGGTGTGGGCGCCGGTGCGGTAGAAGTCGAGCCAGGCGAGGACCGTACGCAGGTAGGCCGTGGAGTGGTTGTAGCTGAGAATCGCCCGGCGCAGGTCGGCCTTTCGGGACAGATCGCGGTCGCCGGCGCACAGGTACCGTCCGGCTGCGAGCGCGGCGTCGTGGATGTTGTGAGGGTCCTTCTTGCCGTCGCCGTTGCCGTCGGCTCCCCAGCCCTTCCAGGTGGAGGGGATGAACTGCATGGGTCCCACCGCGCGGTCGTAGGTGCTGTCCCCGTCGTACGCGCCGCCGTCGGTGTCCTTGATGTGCGCGAAGCCGCCGCCGTTGAGCACGGGGCCGAGGATCGGTTTCCGAGTGGTGCCGTCGGCCCGCACGTCGCCGCCGCGCGCCTGGCCCGACTCGACCTTGCCGATCGCGGCGAGCAGTTGCCAGGGCAGCCCGCAGCCGGGTGACCTTCCGGCCATCGACTTCTCGGCGTTCTTGTACGCCTTGAGGACGGTCGCGGGTATCCCGGACTCGGCCCTGACCCTGGCGTCCAGGACGCGGGGAGCGAGGTTGCTCTCGCGGGTCGCCAGGGGCGGGAGTTCGGTGTGGTACGAGCCGTCGTCGGGGGTGCCCGACTGGTACGGCACGTCGGCAAGCCCGGATGCCCACGGCTTACGCGCGTCCTTGGCGC
This sequence comes from Streptomyces iconiensis, assembly GCF_028657195.3. Classification (GTDB taxonomy): domain Bacteria; phylum Actinomycetota; class Actinomycetes; order Streptomycetales; family Streptomycetaceae; genus Streptomyces; species Streptomyces iconiensis. Next base: position 43,243 of record NZ_JANCPR020000060.1, on the reverse strand, counting down.
CCGCGGCACCGGGTGCCTGCGAGGCGGTGAGCGCGGCGACGGCGAGCGCCGCCAGCGCGGTACTCGCGGCGCCGCGCCGCAGGCGCACGCGGGCCGGCGACCGGCCTCCGGTGGGCGCGGCCCCGGGCGGGCCGGGTTCCATGGGCGCGGCCGGGTGCGTATGCGCCGGGGTGTGCCGTCCGCCGCGCCGGTGCTCCTTGGGCATGTGCCGTCCTCCCGCGTCAACTGGGCTGACCGCGTGGTCAGTTGAGCGTGGTCAGTCGTGGGTGTCGATGAGGTCAGTCGAGGGTGTCGATGGGATCAGTTGAGGGTGTCGATGTTGGCGATCTTCCAGGTGCCGGCCTCGTGCACCGCGTCGACGGAGAGCATGGCGCCCGCGTAGGTGGCGTCGGCGGCGGCGTTCTTGTCGCTGCTCTTACCACCCTTGCCCCTGGTGCCCTTGTCGCTCTTGCTCTCCTTCTGGGCCGACTTGCCCGTACGGGCGCTGTGCTGGTCGGCGAAGAGGAGTACGCGGGCACGGTTGCCCTCCAGCGCGGCGACGGCGCTGTCGGTGACCGTCGTGGTGAGCACGAGCCGCTGCTTGCCGCCCTGGGCCCGCACCTGCGCGAGAAGGGCGCGGTGCTGCTTGACCGCGCGCCCCGTCAGCAGCCGTTCCGCCGCGCGTGCGTTCTTGGCGGGGCCCGCGTGGTCGTACGAGAAGAGGGCGTTGACGGCGCTGGTCACCTCGCCCTTGACCTCGCTGGTACGGCCCGCGTCCGCCAGCGCCGTGTTGCGTGCCGCCGCTCCATCCCGGAGAGCGCCCGCCTCGTTCGCGCCCCACGCGGCGAACGCCCCGCAGGCGACGGTGACCACGGCACACAGCGCGAGCAGGCGCCGCGGGGTGCCGCGCCGCGCCGTACGTTCCGCCACGGGCGCGGCCTCCGCCCCGGCCTTGGCGGAGGGCGTTCTTGTGGACGCGGGCTTCGTGGCGGCGGTGCGGGGTGCGGGCCCGCGATCACGCCCAGGTTCGTGTCCGGGTTCGCGCCCAGGTTCGCGTCCGGACTTGGGACCGCGGTCGCGGTCGCGCCCGGCTTCGCGGTCACGTTCGCGTACGGCGGTCGCGGTCTTCGTGGCGCTCTTTTCGGCGGGTGTCTCCTCGGCCCCGCCGGGCTGAGCCGCCATTCTGCGCCGGCGGTTGAGGAGGTGACGCGTGGTCGACATGGGTTCCTTCCTCCTGCTCAGTCGCGGTCGGCGGGGTCGGCGGAGTCGGCGGAGTCGGGGGCCGTGTAGCCGACCGGGACCTGTTCCAGCGCGCTGAGCTTCCAGCCGTCGGCGGTGCGGGTGAGTTCGCCGCGCATGCGGGTCTGCTTGGTCGCGGGCTTCTCCTTGGGCGCGCTGACCGTGGTGCGGACGGCGACGAGGACGCCCGCCTTCCCTGCCCGTTCGTCCAGTTCGGCGACGGCACTGGAGAGGATCTTGGCCGAGGTCACGGTCTTCGCCGCGCGTATCTGCTTCTCGAACTGGCCGCGCCCCTTCTTGAGCTGCCCGCGCAGCGCACCCGTGGTCGACTCCTCCCAGGCCTCGAGTCCACTGCTGAGCCTGCGGTGGTCCAGGGTGTTGAGGTTCTGCACGGACTGTTCACCGGCGGCCAGCACCTTGTCCCGCGTCGTGGCGTACCCCAGAGAGTCGTCGTGCGCAGCGCCGTACCAGGACCAGCCCGCCCACGCCGCACAGCACACAGCGGCGACGGCCAGCGCCATGGCCGCCAGCAGTACGGGGTTGGCCCGTCTCACCCGTTCCACCCGTGTCTCCTCTCGCTCTACCGGCGCACGTTCCGCCGTTCGTCCGTCCGTGCCACTCGTTCCGCCCGAGCTGCTCGCCTCCATACGCTCCGTACGGGGCGCGCGTCTTCGTCATCTGGCCTTGATGCCGACGATCAGCCAGTCACCGTCCCGCCGTTCCGCGCTGACGGAGAGCTGTGCCGCCGCGGTGCTGGGCTTGCGGCCCTCGCGGGTGCTGGTCTGGTCGAGGAAGACGAGGAGTTCGGCGCGGTCGCCGTGCAGCCGGGTCACGCCGGAGCTGACCACGCGGGTGGCCAGCGTCAGCTTCTGTTCGGCCACGCGCTCTCTCACCTGGCCGAACAGCGACTCGTACTGGCGGGCCGCCCTGCCGTCCAGCACGCCCTTGGCGTCCTGTTCCGTCTTGGCGACGCCCTGCGGGGTGTAGGAGAAGATCCGGGCCAGCGCGTCCCCCACCTCTCCTGAGACGCGGCTCGTGGCGGCGGTGTCGGTCAGCGCCTTGTTCCTGGCCGCCTCGCTGCCGGTCAGCCGCGCGGCGCCGACGAGGAGTGCGGTGCCGCCCAGGAGTGCGGCGACCAGGACGGCGACCGCGTACCAGCGGGCACGCGCCCGAAGATGCTCCCTCGGGCTCCTCAGCTTTCCGCGCAGGCCGGTGAGTGTCATCAGGACCCCTTCCCCACCGGTACGGGAGCGAGGGAGACCAGCTTCCAGCCGTCGGGCGTGCGTTCCAGGCCCGCTTCGAACCGCTTGCGGTCCGTGGCGGGGGCGCCCGCGCGGGTCGTGGCCTCGATCCGTACCGTCGCGATGAGCGCGGCCGTACCCGCTCTCTCGTCGAGGCTGGTGAGCGCGGCTGCGGTGACACGGGCACGCGCGCTGGTCCCCCGTTCGGCGAGGGTGCGTGCGCTCTTCTTCTCCGTACGGCGCAGCTCGTCGCGCAGCGGGCCCGTGGTGGCCTCGCGCCAGTCCTTCATGTCGGCCCGAATGCCTTTGGCGTCAATGGAGTTGAGGGTCGCGATGTGGGTGCGGCCCGCCGCGAGCGCTTCGTCCCTGGCCTGCGAGTAGGCGAGGTCCTTGTCGGAACGGGCCGTCCAGTGGATCCAGCCCGAGAAGGCGACGAAGAGGAGAGCCGCGGCCAGCGCTCCGGCCAGCCAGAGCGTGCCGGATGCGCGGGGCGCCCCGGACGCACCGGGCGCACGGCGCGGCGTGCGGGACTGCTCCACCTGTCCGGGCTCGTCCGGCCCGGACTCCGCCTCTGAGGGCTCCGCCTCTGAGGGCTCCATCTCTGAGGGCTCCCCCGCCCTCGTCCCGTCCGATCCGGACTCCTCTCTCCCCCGCTCCAACTGCCGCCCCGGCACCGGGCTTTCACTCGTCTCCGTGCCCGTCCGCGCGCTCATCGGTCCTCCACTCCCAGCAGACCCGCCATGTCCCGCGGTCCGTCGGCGGGGAGGCCGGGCGTGCCGAGTGGGAAGGCGCCGGGTCTGGCGGGTGCGGGGAGCGGGCCGCCGCCGGGGGCGTGGGCAGAGCCGCGCACGTTCTTGCCGCTGGAGGCCGGGGATGCGCAGCGCGCGCGGTCGTTGAGCGGGGGTGCTGCGCCGGTCCGGAGGCCGTCGCGGTAGCGGGTTCCGCCGTATCCGGAAGTGCAGGGCAGCGGGTCGAAGAAGGTGAGGGACATGCCGAACGAGGCGCCCTTCCTGGTGATGGCCGTGGAGCCGGCAGCGGCGGCCTGAGGCAGCTTGACGAGCAGTTCTTCGATGCCGCGCTGCCGGGTGACGGCCAGTTCCGCGGTGGTGGTGAGGTTGGCGAGGAGCACGCTGAGGCCGGGGTCGAGGTCGCGGAGCAGCCCGGTGGTCTGGGTGGCGGCGCCGGGTGTGGCGGCGATGAGCCGGCGCAGATCGGGGTCGGACTTCTTCAGCCGGCCCATGAGTTCCCTGGCCCCGGTCGCGAACTCCCGCAGTGCGGCGCCCTCTTCGCGCTGGGTGCGCAGGACGGTCTCGCCGTCCACGATGAGCCCGGTGGTCTCGGGCGCAGCCGCGTCGGCCGCCTCCAGGAACTCGCTGCCGGTGTCGAGCAGCACCTCCAGGTCGTCGCCGCGTCCCTCGAACGTGGTGCCGAGTTCGTCGACGACGGTGCGCAGCGATTTCAGGGGCACGGAGGAGACGAGGCCGTCGATGCTCGTAAGGACCTTGGTGGGGGGCGCGGGCAGGCCGGTTTCGGGCTGCTTGATGACGGAGCCTTCGTGCAGGAAGGGACCTTCCGCCGTACCGGGGCGCAGGTCGATGTACTGCTCGCCGACGGCGGAGAGGTTGGCGACAACGGCCTTGAGGTCGGTGGGGATTCTCGGTGCCGACTTCTTGATCCTCAGTTCGGCCTCGACGCCGCCGTCGGTCAGCTCGATGGGGCCTACGCGGCCGACGGAGACACCCCGGTAGGTGACGTTGGAGTGCTCGAACAGGCCGCCCGTACGGGAGAGTTCGACGCGTACGGTGTAGTGGTCGCGGTAGCCGAAGTAGTGGCCGATGTCGGCGTAGCGCACTCCGATGACGCCGAGGACGACGACGGCGAGCGCGAAGAACGCGATGTTCTTGAGGACCGTGGCACGGGTGAGCATCAGCGCCCACCTCCGGCCGTTCCGGGTGGGGTGGTGACCGCGGGCAGCGGCAGCGCGGCGACCTCTCCTGTGGGGGTGCCCGCCGCGGGTGCGCCCGGGTCCTGCGGGATGGGCTCTTCCTTGAGCGGCGGGGTGAGCGTCGTCCCGGGTTGCGCCGCGAGGTTCAGATACACGTTCAGGTAGTCGCCCTTGACACCGTTCAGCACCTCGTCGGTGAACGGGTAGGTGAACAGCACCTGGAGGGAGTCGGGCAGGTCCTGGCCCGAGTCGGCGAGCCGCTGGAGCACGGGGCCCATGGCCTTGAGGTCGGCGACGATGTCGTCCTTGCTGGCGTTGACGGTGCTGACCGCGACTCCGGAGAGGGTGTCGAGGGACCTGAGCATCGTCATGAGCTGGCCGCGCTGGTCCTCCAGGGTGGTCAGCCCCGGGCTGACGTCCGTCAGTACGGTGCCGATGCTCTTCTTGCGTGCCGAGAGGGTGGCGGAGAGGCGGTTGACGCCGTCGAGTGCCCGGGTGATGTCGCCCTTGTGCGCGTCGAGGCTGCCCACCAGCTTGTTGACGCGGCGGAGCATGGACCTGACCTCCGGTTCGTTGCCGTCGAGTGCCTTGTTCAGCTCGCGGGTGACGGTCTTGAGCTGGCTGACGCCGCCGCCGTTGAGGAGCAGCGAGAGTGCGCCGAGCACTTCTTCGACCTCGGGGTTGCGGTTGGTGCGCGAGAGCGGGATGTGGGTGCTGGCCCCCGCGGGATGCGCGGCGGGCTCGATGTCCTGGCTACCGGACCCGGCTTCGGGGTCGGCGCCGCCCTGGGTGCCCCCGCCCTTGGGCGGCGGGAGGATCTGGACGTACTTCTCTCCGAGCAGGCTGGACTGTTCGATGCGCGCGTACGGGTGCGGGGGCAGCCGCACATCGCCGTTGACCCGCATCGTGACCTTCGCCGTCCAGCCGTCGTCCGCCAGCGCGATCTTGCTGATCTTGCCGACGGAGACATCGTTGATCTTCACGGAGGACTGCGGAACGAGGCTGAGCACATCCTTGAACTCCGCCGTCACCGTGTAAGGGCGGTCGCCGAGGTCGGCGCCGCCCGGCAGCGGAAGGTCCTCCAGGCCCGAGAAGCGCGGCAGTCCGATGCCGCCTCCGATGCCGCCGCTCACCAGGGTGAAGCCGAGCAGGAGCGCGAGGGCGCCCGCCGTGAGGCCCGTGGCGGCGCGGGTCTTCCGGTTGCTGCGGGCCGGGCCTGCCGGTCCTGGCTCGGTCATCGGGCCGCCCCCTTACGGCTGTTGGGTCCGTCCCCACCGGGTGAGCCGCCGCCGTCCGATGGCCCGTCACCGTCGGGTGAGCCGTATACCGGGCCGACGGCGGGAAGCGGTACGGCGGGCAGTGCCTCGCGGCGTCCGGGGTCGACGGGGACGAGTCCCGCGGTTCCTGAGGCGGCGCCGGCCGAGGGTGCCAGGGGGCCGCCCATGCTCAGCTCGTTGATGTTGGCGCGGTTGTCGATGGTGCCCTGTCGCGGGTTGTACGCCTTGAGGAAGTTGCCCGCGGCCAGGGGCGCGGTGTCCAGCGCTTCGGCGAGCGAACGGCGCTGGTCCACGAGGATCCGGGTGAGCGGCGCGAGCTTCTTGACGTTCTTCTTGAGGCTGCCTCTGTTGTCCTCGATGAACTTCTTCACCTTGCCCAGGGAGGTGCCGAGTTGTTCGAGTGCCTTGGCGAGGTTCTCCTTGTCGTCGGCGAGGAACGTGTTGACGTCGGCGAGCTGCCGCTCGGCCTTGCGCACCCGCTTGTCGTTGCTCTTGAGCATCGCCGTGAAGGAGCGCAGGTAGGCGACGGTGTCGAAGAAGTCGGTACTGCTGCCGTTGAGGGTCTTGGCCGCCTTGCCGAACTGTTCGATGGACTCGCCGATCGCCTTACCGTTGCCCTTCAGGTTCTTGGCCCCGGTGTCCAGGAGCCCGGACAGTGCACCTTCGGCGTTGGCACCCCCGGGACCGAGCGCGTCGCTGAGTTCGGTGATGCTCGCGTAGAGCTGGTCGACCTCCAGGGGAACGGAGTTGCGCCCCGAGGGCAGCACCGCCGCTTCGGCGAGCCGGGGGCCTCCCGTGTAGGCGGGGGTGAGCTGCACGTAGCGGTCGGAGACGAGGCTGGGTGCGATGACGACGGCGCGCGCGTTCGCGGGGATCGTGACTCCCTTGTCCACGAGCAGGGTGACCTCGACCCTCTTGCCGTGCGGCGCCACGGCGTCCACCTTGCCGACGCGTACGCCCAGTACGCGCAGGTCCGAGCCCTCGTAGACACCGACGGCGCGGTCGAACCACGCCGTGACCCGGGTGCCGTCGGAGCCGTCTGTGAGCACGGCCGCTCCCCCGGCGCCCGCGCCGAGCACGAGCGCGCCCGCGGCCATCAGCGCGACGGTCCTGAGCCTGCGGGCCCGCGGTCGCCCCGCCGTGCTTGGGGTGTGCGCTCGTCCCGTCGTGCTTGGGGTGTGCGCTCGCCTCGGCAGCCTTCTGGCGTGCGGTCGCCTCATCAGCGTCGGCCTCCCGGTTTCGGCGGCCGGCACGGGGTGTCGGACGGGGCGCTCTGCGACAGGTAGCGCTGCGGGACGAGGCCGCACAGGTAGCTGTCGAACCAGCGGCCGTTGCCGAGGGTGTTGCCGACCAGGCGGTAGTAGGGGCCCGCGACTTCCAGTGCCTTGTCGAGCCGTTCGCGGTTCTTCAGCAGAACGTCGGTGACGCGGTCCAGGGCCTCCAGGGTGGGGCCGAGCTGCTTGTCGTTGTCCTCCACGACGCCGGTGAGTTCGGTACCGAGGTCGCGGGTCCCTGTGAAGAGCTGGTGTATGGCGGTGCGCCGCTTGCGGATCTCCCCGAGCAGCAGGTTCCCGTCGGCGAGCAGAGCCGCGAAGTCGGCGCGCTGGCCCTTGAGGGTCCTGGTCAGCTTCTTGCTGCCGCGCAGGAGTTGGGTCAGCTCGCTGTCGCGCGAGGAGATGGTGCGGGACAGGTCGGACAGTCCCTCGGCCGCGCCGCGTACGTGTGCGGGGGTGTTCTGGAAGGTGTCGGAGACGGCCTGGAAGCTCTTGGCGAGCTGCTTGGAGTCGATCTCCTCGAAGGTGCGGCCGAGCCCGGTGAACGCCTGCGTCACGTCGTACGGCGAGGTGGTGCGGCTCGCCGGGATGCGCTGTCCGGGGTTCTGGCGGCCGGTGCCGAGGGGGTCGAGCGCGAGGAACTTCTCCCCGAGCAGTGTGCGGATGCTGATGGCGGCCGTACTGGCGTTGCCGACCCAGGTGTCCTTGACCCGGAAGGTGACCTTCACCTTGGCCCCGTCGAGCGCGACATCGGTGACCTTGCCGACCTTGACCCCGGCGACCCGGACCTCGTTGCCCGAGCGGAGCCCCGCACCCTCGGTGAAGTCGGCCGTGTACGAGGTCCCGCCGCCGATGACGGGCAGGTCGTCGGCGCGGTAGGCGACGGTACCGAGCAGCGCGAGGACGACGAGGCCGACGAGGCACACGCCGATGGGGTTGCGCTCACGCATCGGCTTGAGCCTCGGCAGGCGCGGGCGCGACCGGTTCGCACGTAACCGGTCGGGGCGCGGACCGTCCGTACGCGACCGCTCCGTACGCGATCGCTCCGGGCGCGGCGCCTTCACGTGGGGGCGCCGCGTACGGGGGCTTCCCAGGCGGGGGCGTCTCATGGCCGGCACCTCGCCTGGGTGATGCCGATACCGGTGGACGGCTTGCTGCCGTCGGACGTGCGCAGTCCGTGCACCTTCGCCTCGCACAGGTACGTGTTGAACCAGGAGCCGTAGGACGACAGCCGGGCCACCGTGCTCATCTTCTTCGGCGCGTTGCGCAGGAACGCCTCGAACTGCGGTGTGCCCTTGTCGAGTTGGCGTGAGAGCCTGCCCAGCTCCCGGATGTCCTTCTTGAGGGGTTTCCTTCCGTCGTGCAGGAGGTCGGCCGTCGTGGTGGTGAGCCCGGCCATGGCGGTGACGGCGTCACCGAGCGGTTCGCGGTCCTTGGCGAACCCGGACACCAGCTCGCGCAGGCTGCCGACGAGTTCGTTGAAGCCCTTCTCGCGGGTGTTGACCGTCTTGAGGACGGTGTTGAGGTTCGAGATGAGGGAGCCGATGACCTTGTCCTTGCCCGCGAGGGTGGTGGTGAGGGAGCTGATGTGTTCGACGAGCGAGCCGACGGTGCCGCCCTCGCCCTGGAGAACCTGGATGATCTCCCCCGCGAGCTGGTTGGTGTCCTTGGGCGAGAGCCCCTCGAACAGCGGCTTGAAGCCGTTGAACAGCTGGGTGAGGTCCAGTGCCGGTGTCGTACGCGAGAGCGGAATCGTGTCGCCGGCCCGGAGCCGGGTGCCCACGGGCCCCGTGCCGCGTGCGAGGTCCACATAGCGCTGGCCGACCATGTTGAGGTACTTCACGGAGGCGTGGGCCGTGCCGGGGAGGGCGCGGTCCTTCTCGACGGAGAAGCTGACCTCGGCGACGCGCCGGTCCACGACGGTGATCTTCTCCACCTTGCCGACCTTGACCCCGGCGATCCGTACGCTGTCGCCCTCCACCAGTCCCGTCGCGTCGCTGAACCGCGCGCGGTACGTATCGGTGTCGCCCACGCCCGCGTTGGAGATGCTGAGGGCCAGCACGGTGGTGGCCAGCGCGGTCACCAGCACGAAGACGAGGGACTTGACGAGGGGCCCGGCCAGGCTGCTGCGCTTCACTTGAGGGTCACCTCCGTACCGCGGAGTGCGGGGCCGACCAGGACGCTGCTCCAGTCGGGCAGGTCTCCAGGACGCCGGGCCGACGGCTTGCCCTTCTCCCCCACTGCGGGCCGCTCGGCGGAGCTGGACCCGTCCGGGGAGCCGGACCCGTCGGGGGAGCCGGATCCGTCGGCGGAGGCGAGCAGTTCGTTCACGAGCCGGTTCTCCTGGGGCGAGTTGGGCATCCCGACGCCGCCCGTCGCATCGGCGATGGTGGCGCCCTCGGGTGCCGCGCTCGCCGCCGCGCCCTTGGGCGCCGTACCGCCGGCGGGGCCGAGGTAGGGGACGGAGTAGCAGCGCGGCCCGCCGCCGGCCCCGTAGCGGGGGGTGTCCTTGCCGGGCACGTACTTTCCGCGCGAGGGGACGACCTTCAGGTCGACATGCAGCCCCGGCTGGTCGGTGCCCTTCCCCAGCGCCTTGTCCATGACGGGCACGAACTGGGTGAGGGTGCGGAGCGTGCAGGGGAAGGCGGGCGCGTGCTCGGCGAGGAGCTGGAGCGTGGGCCTGCTCGCCGAGGACAGCCGGATGATGTTGTCCTTGTTCGCACGCAGGAACGTGGTCATCGCGCGTGCCGTGCCCGTCGCTGCCCCGTAGGCCGTTGCCAGGTCCTTGGCCTTCTCGGCGAGGGTGCTGCTGGTGGTCGCGAAGTCGGACAGCGCGGTGAGGATGTCGGGGGACGCCTCGGCGTAGAGATTGCTGACCCGCATCAGTTCCGTGATGTCGCGGTTGAGCGCGGGCAGATGCGGGTTGAGCTTCTTCAGATAGGCGTCCAGCGTGACGAGGTTGGCGCCGAGCTTCGCACCCCTGCCCTCCAGCGCCTGCGAGACGGCGGTGAGGGTGGCCGACAACTTCTGCGGCTGCACGGCGGTCAGCGTCGGCAGCAGGTTGTCGAGCACCTGCTCCAGCTCGATGGCGTTGCGGCTGCGGTTCTGCGGGATGGTGGCGCCGGCCCGTATCGCCTGACCCGTCGTGTCCCGGGGCGGTACGAGCGCCACGAAGCGCTGGCCGAAGACGGTCGTGGGCAGCATCTGCGCGGTCACATCGGCGGGGATGCCGTCGAGTTTGCCGGGCTGGATGGCGAGCCGCAGCCGCGCGCCGCGCCCGTCGGAGCTGATCTCGCGCACCTGCCCGACGACCACGCCGCGCAGCTTCACATCGGCGTTGACGTGCATCTCGTTGCCCACCTCGGAGGTGCGCACGACGAGGTCGGCCTCGTCGGTGAACTGCTTGTCGTAGACGGCCACCGCGAGCCAGATCAGCAGCGCGGGCACCACCAGGAAGACGACTCCGGCCAGCCGCCGGCGCAGCACGGTACTCATCCGGCCACCTTCACGGTCGTCGTCGCGCCCCAGATGGCGAGGCTGAGGAAGAAGTCGGTGACGCTGATCAGCACGATCGCGTTCCGTACGGACCGGCCCACCGCGATGCCCACGCCAGCGGGACCGCCGGTGGCGCGGTAGCCGTAGTAGCAGTGGGTGAGGATCACCATGACGCTGAAGATGAGGACCTTCAGGAAGGAGAGCAGCACGTCGGTGGGCGAGAGGAACAGCGCGAAGTAGTGGTCATAGGTGCCGGCCGACTGCTGGTTGTAGAGAACGGTGATGAAGCGCGAGGACAGGTAGGAGCTGAGCAGTCCGATGCCGTAGAGCGGGATGATGCCGATGACGCCCGCGATGATGCGGGTGGTGACCAGGTACGGCATCGACCTGACGCCCATGCTGTCGAGCGCGTCGATCTCCTCGTTGATGCGCATCGCACCGAGCTGCGCGGTGAACCCGGCGCCGAGCGTGGCGGACAGTGCCAGACCGGCGACCAGGGGCGCGATCTCACGGGTGTTGAAGTAGGCGGAGATGAAGCCGGTGAACGCCTCGGTCCCGATCTGGTTGAGCGCCGCGTACCCCTGGAGGCCGACGACGGCGCCGGTGAACAGCGTCATCGCCGTCATCACCCCGACGGTGCCGCCGATGACGCCGAGCCCGCCGCTGCCGAACGCGACCTCGGCGAGCAGCCGTTGGACCTCGCGCAGATAGCGGAACAGCGTCTTGGGCACCCACAGCAGCGCGCGTACGTAGAAGAGAAGCTGGTCACCGGGCTGATCGAGCCACGCGAACAGCCGCCAGGGGCGCGGGCGCCGCCCGCCGCCCGCTTCCTTCGCGGCCCGCGGCTGCTTGCCTGACCTGCCCTGCTTGCCCGCGCCCGCACCGGCGCCGGTCCCGTCCTTGTCGAGGAGTGCCATCGCTCAGGCTCCCTTCGGGGGGACGAGCTGGAGGTAGATCGCGGTGAGGACCATGTTCACGAAGAAGAGGAGAAGGAAGGTGATGACGACGGACTGATTGACCGCGTCGCCCACCCCCTTGGGGCCGCCACGGGGGTTCAGGCCCCGGTAGGAGGCGACGATGCCCGCGATGAACCCGAAGATCAGCGCCTTGATCTCGCTGATGTACAGGTCGGGTAGCTGCGCGAGCGCGGAGAAGCTGGCGAGGTAGGCGCCGGGAGTGCCGTCCTGGAGCACGACGTTGAAGAAGTAGCCGCCGAGGGTGCCGACGACCGACACCATGCCGTTCAGCAGTACGGCGACACAGACGGTGGCCAGTACGCGCGGCACGACGAGACGCTGGATGGGCGAGACGCCCATGACCTCCATGGCGTCCAGCTCCTCGCGGATCTTGCGCGAGCCCAGGTCGGCGCAGATGGCGGAGCCGGCCGCACCCGAGATCAGCAGCGCGACGATCAGCGGGCTGGCCTGCTGGATGTTGACCAGGACGCTGGCAGCGCCCGTGAAAGACTGCGCGCTGATCTGACTCGCCAGCGAGCCCACCTGGAGCGCGACCACGGCGCCGAACGGGATCGAGACCAGCGCGGCCGGGAGGATCGTCACGCTCGCGATGAACCAGAACTGCTCGATGAACTCCCGCACTTGGAACGGTCTGCGGAAGATGGCCCGGAGCACGGCCAGCGCGAGCGCGAACAGTTTGCCGGGCTCGCGCAGGAAACCGAGGCCCCTCGCGGGGAGCTTGGCGACGGGGGCCGCCGCCCCGTTTCCGGCGTGCGGGCTGGGCGGGGTGGGCAGGCCGTGCGGGGGCGTACCGCTTGTCGGCGTGCCGCTGCCCGGCGTGCCGCCGGGCGGGTTACCGTCCTCGGCGCCCTTGCCCTCGCGGGGGATGCCGTCGGCCGCGTGCCCGCCGACCGGAGTTCCCTCGGCCGCGTGCCCGTCGGCCGGATTTCCGCCGGACGGGTCCCCGCCGGACGCCGGGGGTTCGGGCTCGGTCGTGGTCATGTGCGCTCCCCGTTGGAGGGGGTGTCCGCGGCGTTGGTGGGGGCGTCCACCGGTTCGGACGAGGTGTCGACGGCGAGGGTCGGCGCCTCGGGATCGACGGTGCCGACGTCGGCACCAGGCCCTCCGTTCCGCTGACTGGAGCGCTTCGGCAGCGGCTGCGGCATGCTCGCCTCGATCGCGCTGCGCGCGGCGGGCGGAAGCTGCCCGAGCATGCCTTTCACGCGTTCCCTGCGCCGCGCGACCGCTTTCCGTTCGGGGAGTCCCGCTGTGGGTTCGAGTTGCGGGACGAGTTCGCGTGACGTGGCATTCAGCGGCCCCGCGCCCGCCGCGCTTCCGTCCGCCTCGCGTGCGAGAGTCGCCGCGTCCTTTTCCTCCGACATTCCGATGGGCCCCGTACGACTGCCGCTGAGGAATTGCGCGACAACCGGTTCCTCGCTCGTGAGCAGCACTTCCCTCGGCCCGAACGTCACCAGATTCCGGCGGAAGAGCATGCCCATGTTGTCGGGCACGGTCGCGGCGATGTCGAGATTGTGCGTGACGATGAGCATCGTCGCGTCGATCTGCGCGTTCAGGTCTATGAGCAACTGCGAGGTGAACGCGGTGCGTACGGGATCGAGGCCCGAGTCCGGTTCGTCGCAGAGAATGATCTGCGGGTCGAGTACGAGTGCGCGCGCCAGTCCCGCACGCTTGCGCATGCCGCCGGATATCTCGCCGGGCAGCTTTCCCTCGTCGCCGACGAGGCCGACCATGTCCAGCCGCTCCATCACGATGCGGCGGATCTCTGTTTCCTTCTTCTTCGTGTGCTCCCGGAGGGGGAAGGCGATGTTGTCGAAGAGGTTCATCGAGCCGAACAGCGCGCCGTCCTGGAACATCAGCCCGAACAGCTTCCGTGCCTCGTACACGTCCCGTTCCCTGCTGTTGACCATGTCGACGCCGTCGACGGTCACGCTGCCGTGCTCGGGCTTGATCAGCCCGATCAGCGACTTGAGGAACACGGTCTTGCCCGTACCGGAAGGCCCCAGCATGACGCTGACCTCGCCCGCCGGCAGTGTGAGGGTCACGTCCTGCCAGATGTTCTTCCTGCCGAAGGACTTGGTGAGACCCTCGACGGCTACTTCGATTCCCATGACACCTCCCGGCACTGTTCTTCGGCGTTCTTCGGCTGTGAGCTTCGCCTGAATTACTTGGGCAGTTCGGGGACCTCCGGCGGAGCCGGACACTTCCCCGTGGTGGGCAAGACGTTGCACACCATCCCCTGTTCCATTTTCAGGTAGTTTCCGCTTCCCGAAATGGAGGCGGTGAAAAGCGGGTTGAGGTTTTCCCCGCCTGTCCCGCAACCGGTGAACGGAGGGATATCAAGCTTGGCCCGCAGGGTGCCACCCCCGAAAACACTGTACTCGTCCGATTTCCCTCTGAGTTCCAGGGAAATCGGTTTTGCAGTACGGCAGTTGGGCCCGACTGGAAGTGCCGTACCGTTGACTTCCACATCGTGCATGCGCAATGTCTGGCTCATATAGATGTAGGCATAATTGGGAAGATCGTTATGACGCTGCTCCGTTACGATCGTCATCGGCGAGCTGGTGAACTCGATCTTCGCGGTAACGGGCATGAAGTCGAAATCCAAGAAGGTGGCTCTAGAGTCTGGGAGATCGATTTCCCCCAGGCTTCGAAGCTGGTTGTAAGAGCTGTCCTCGGGGCCGTTCACCCATTCCTTCTGCACCGCGAGATTAGCGGTCGCCGCCCCGGCACGTGGGTCGTTGATGACCATGGCGCCCCTGAGCTTCAGGACGTTCGAGACCGCAACCGGGACCGCGCACCAGTGGATTCCGCCCATCGGGCTCACGGTTGTCGTCGAGCCCTTGGGCGGCACAGGGAACTTGGAACGGTCCATATTCCCCGTCGGCCGCTCGGACTCGCACGGCTTCGGCGGCGGCATCGCCTCCGCACCCACGTCGATCCCGGCCTCACGCCGGTCTGCGGATTCCTTCCCCTGCCCCTGCCCCTCCCCACCTTCCGAGGCCGAGGGGCGGGGGGCTTCGCCGGAGGCAGAGGGCGAGGGCGACCCCGGCCCCTCCGCGTCACCCCCCACCCTCACGATGGCCAGCCGGAGATCCTGGTCCGGCGCCGCCTTGCACACGATGCGGGGCGCCACTTCGGCGGGCAGTGTCGAGGGCCCGTCGGACGGCAGCGCCTTCGGTGCCTTGGGGTCGAGTTCGAGGGCGAGGTCTCCGGCCGTGAAGGTCACGTCACCCTCGGCGGCGACGGTGACCGGCGGCACCTCTCCCTTGTGCGCGAGCGTGAGATCGCCGGATTCCGGCACCGGTGTCGAGGGGGCCTTCAGCCCGGACCAGTCGGCGTCCGCGGAGGCATCACCCTGCGCCACCCGCACCGTGAGCGCCGCCTCCGAGGTCACGGACACCGCGCCTTCGGGCAGCACGTCGGCGAGCGCACCGCGAGGCACCTTCACTTCGGCGCTCAACTCGCCCGGCTGCAACGGCTTGTCGGGCGCTGCCGACTCCGGGAAGTTCCCCGTGAAGACGGCCTCGATCCGCGCCGTACCCTTCGGCAGCGCACAGTCGTAGGCGGCGGTCACCTTCGCCTCCTGCTCCCGAGCCTGCGACCCCGTCCCGGGTAATGCGCCAGCCAGCAGCGCGACCGCACCCACGGCGGCAAGCCGCGCGGTACGGCGTCGGGTCCTGGCGCTCGGGTTCACGGGGCTCCTCGGGGACAGGAGGGGGCGAGGGGCGCTGGGCGCCCGGGGAGGGGAGCGGTGTCCGCCCCGCCTTCTGGAGCGGCGGGGCGGACAGCGGGCAGGACGTCAGTCCTTGGTGATGGTCTGGTTGGGGTTGGTGAGGTAGGACGCGTTGAAGTTGGCGCTGTCGCCCGCGTTGATGAGGCCGAGGCAGTTGGCGCTGGTGGCCTTGAGGTTGCCGCCGTTGATGACGAGGCGGTGGGTGGAGTTGTCGTAGTAGCCGGTCATCGTGGCGGGGCCGCCGCCGCTGGCCGCGAAGGTCGCGCTGCACATGCCGCCGGTGTCGGCGATGCTGGCGGTGACGCCGGAAACGGAGCCGACGACCTGGTTCGGGTTCGTGGTGCTGACCGAGTTCGCGTTGATCTTCAGGTTGTTGGCGACGGTGACGTTGAAGTTGATGCCGGCGAGGGAGCAGCCGGTGAACTTCAGCGTGGCGATGTTGCCGATGGCGGCGCCCGCATTGCCTGAACCGGTCTTGAGCGTGCCCGTCGCGGTCGAACTGGTGCACTTCAGCGTGGCGTTGGGTACGGAGAGCGTGGGGTTCGAGGCGGTCGCCGTGAAGGCGCCGCCCGGGGCCACGGTCCAGGTGTCGGCCGTGGTGGCCGACGCGGTGGCCGCAGTGAAGCCGAGTGCCGCGGTGGCGGCGACAGCCGCGAAAGCGGCCCGCTTGGTGAATTTGCGCACGTGAGGTTCCCTCCATCGGATTGGGTATCCAGAAGAGCTGTACTCCGCACCGGGGCAGCAATTAGCACAGCCGTGACTCTTCGCACGGAACGCTGCGCCACGCCATTTTCCGTATGCCCTGCAGGGCACCTGGCAAGAATGACGTTACGCACTAGTAACGCAGCCGTGCAATACCTCTGTGCAAGGTCGGTTCGCGCACAATTCGGAGAACCGCGTTTCTTGTCACTCGCGCAGTAGGGGCAGGAAAAAATTCATCACTGAGTGCGCATAGCGGTCCGTACCAGGTGACGGGTCGCGCCGCCGGTGCCAGCGTGGTGACTCCCGCGTGTATCCCCCATCCTCCTGGTTACGGAGGGCTGCGCTCCGAGCCTCGGCTGGTTTATGGTCTGCGGTGCACGAGGCGCCGAGGCCGTACAGCACAGGCCCAGGTGTTGCCCCCGCGCGGGCCCGGGAGCCGGGATCCGCGTTCAGATCGGAGACCGCCGGCCGCGCAGGCCGCGCACACCGGACTCGTCCCCCACCCTGGCCGGTTGGCACGTTCGCCACGCCCCGAGGCCGGCAGTGGAGGGTACGTCCATGGTGCAGACAGCAGTGTCCCCCGGCCTGACCGAGGCGCCCGGCCCGCTCCCGCAGGAGTTCGCGGCCATCATGTGGCCTGAACTCCCCACCGTGGCGGAGGAGATGGTGGAGGAGATCGGCCAGGCGGTGCCGGAGTACAGACCGTTGCTGGAGGGCCCGTACAGAACTGTGTTATTGCACAGCGTCCAGCAGAACCTCACCAGCTTCGTCGAGCTGGTGGCCAATCCCGGGGCCTCCACGGCGCAGCGGGACGAGATGTGCCGCAGGCTGGGCAGGTTCGAGGCGCACGAGGGCAGGGGGCTGCACTGTCTCCAGTCGGCGATGCGCACCAGCGCACGCGTCGGGCTGCGGCGCGCGAACTCGGTCGGCACCCGCTACAGCCTCCCCGCCTCCCTCATCGTGGCGTTCGCCGACGCCGTCTTCGCGTACACGGACGTGATCGAGTCGCTGTGCCGCGAGGGCTACGTGGAGGCCAAGGGCGCGCGCGCCGACGAGTGGGAGTCCCAGCGCGGGCGGCTGCTGCGGCTGATCCTCGCCGGCTCAGCCGTGCCGCACCCCGCGGTCCCCGACCTCGCGGGGCGTATCGGCTGGGCGGTACCCGCCGAGGTGACGCTCGTGGCGCTGGCGCCCCCGGGCGAGCGAAGTCACCTGCGTATCAGGGGACTTGACGGTGACGTACTCGTCGACCTGGAGGACCAGCGGCCCCATCTGCTGGTGCCGGGGCCCGTGGACGAGGCACGGCAGGCGATGCTGGAGGCGGCGCTTGAGGGCAGGCGTGCGGTGATCGGCGCGACGGTGCCGCTGGCGGGAGCCGCCGACTCGCTGCGCTGGGCCCGGCAGACGCTGGGCCTCGCCGAGTCGGGTGTCGTCCAGGAGGCGGGGCTCATCAGGTGCGAGGAACACCTGGTCACGCTCTGGCTGTTGGGTGACCCCGCGCTGGCCGAGCGGCTGGCCACCCGGCAGCTCGCACCGCTGGCCGGGCTGACGGCGGGCCAGAAGGAGCGCCTGGTCGACACGCTCAGGACGTGGCTGACCACGCGCGGCACGGCGGCGCACATGGCGGAGCTGCTGCATCTGCACCCGCAGACGGTGCGCTACAGGATGCGGGCGCTGAAGAAGGTGCTGGGCACGCAGCTGAGCGACCCCGACCAGCGGTTCGCCACGGAGATGGCGCTGCGGGCGCTGCACCTGCGGGGGCGTGCCGCGGCCGTGGCCTCGCGTTCGGGCCCTGCGGCGACGGGCCCTGCGGCGACGCGTTCGGCCCCGCCGGCAGCGGGTTCGGGCTCCGCCGCGACGCGTTCGGGCCCTGCCGCGACGCAGCGCCCTGGCCCCGTGGCGACGCCGCTCACGGGCCATGCGGCGCCGTCGGCTTCCATGCGCCTGGCCGGGCCCTCCATGCCTCCGCCCGTACCGCCCATGCCTTCGCCCGTACCGCCCATGTCCCCGCCCGTACCGTCCGTGCCCCCGGCCGGTACGCATGCGCCGGGCCGGGAGCCGGAGATGCCCCGGGGCCACGACGGAGGCTGACCGACGGGGCCCACGGGACTGATCGGTGGTGCTGGGCTGCGGGGCTGCACGTGCGGGCAGAGGCGTTGCCTACGGTGCGGGCGCCGTGGCCTTGCCCAGGGTGAGGGTGATGGTGTTGCCGTCACCGGGGACCATGCTGTTGATGACCGGGGTGGCCAGCAGGCAGTGCTCGAACTTCGGGATCGTGTAGGTCCCGCTCAGCTTGCCGCCGCCGAAGACGCTGAACCCGTCCTCCGAGGCGAGGTCGATGACGGCGGGTGTCCTGGTCTTGCAGTGCGGCCCCACGGGCATGGGCAGCCCCGCGACCTTGAGGTTCTTCAGGCGCAGCGTCAGCCGCGAGGTGGTCTTGACGCTGCCGGCGTCCAGGTCGAGGGTGCCCGTCGTCGGCTCCTCCTCGATGAACTCGGTCGTCACCGAGACGGGGATGCCGAGCGCCTTGAACGAGCCCTGTGCGTCCGGGAGTTGGGTCTCGGCGGTGAGGGCGCCCGTGGTCATGTCGGTGGACGACTTGAGTGCGCCGGGGCCCAGCGTGAGGTCGCTCCCCGGGCCGCTCAGATGGGTGGTGCCGCTGAGCGGGTAGTCGAGGCGGACCGGTGCGGCGGCTCCCGCCTCGCCGGACCCCTCGGCCTGCGCGCTCACCGTGGTGAGCGCGAAACAGCCGAGCGTGGCCGCTATCGCCACACCGGCGCGGCCGGCGGCCCTGCGACCGCGGGTGGTTCCGGACAGCATGCGTTTCATATCAGCTCCTGAGTGTCGTGGCGGCTCTTCCACGCATGAGCGGACCCCGTGGCCAAGGGGGGCGAGGCCACGGGGTCCTGACCACGAATGTGGCCTTGGGAAATGACTCGCGAGCCATGACGCCGACGGAAAGGCGGCGCCCCGGTGAAACGAACGCTACGAGCGGGTAACCCACTGCGCAATACCCATTCCTTGATTTCCGGAACAGCCTTGTGAATGCGCGTCGTTCTTATCTGTGCCGGAGCAATGGGAAAGATTTCTTCATCGCCGGCTGAGCACGCCGCTCCCGACACGGCACGGGCCCCCTCAAACAACGATCAAGGTTGGCTGCGTCCAGGGCATTGATTTCTCCCTACGCACAAGTAAGTTGACTCTTCCGTCAGCACGCTCGGAGGCCCGCTACCCCCACGCACCACCCGCGCGCCCCCTCCCGACAACACCGGCATCCCGGAACACCCCCGGCACGTCGCAGGCACGTGGCAAATACGTGGCAGACAGGCACGTGGCAGATACGCGGCAGGACGTGGCAGGCACACGTCAGGGCATCTGGGCACGTCAGAGCACGTCAGAGCACGTCAAGGCATCCGAGCACACCCCAGGCACCACACCCGCACCTGCGAACAGGAGCCGAAATGGGCGTCAGGAAGGATCTGAGGACGGCGAAGCGGCGCGGCGACCTCGCAGCGCGCAGCCCGCTCACGGTGATCAAGGACGGCGACGTCGTACGGGAAGTGCGCGCCGAGCCGCTCGTCACCCCCGCCACCACCGGCAGCACGGCCGACATCCCGTTCGCCAACGCCGCCGAGGCCCCGGACGCCGTCGTGATGCGCCGCAAGTCCGGCGCCACCTGGCAGCCCGTGACGGCTGCC
Source organism: Streptomyces iconiensis (assembly GCF_028657195.3). Lineage (GTDB taxonomy): Bacteria > Actinomycetota > Actinomycetes > Streptomycetales > Streptomycetaceae > Streptomyces > Streptomyces iconiensis. The sequence goes on along the minus strand of NZ_JANCPR020000060.1, from coordinate 23,686 downwards.
GCCTTCGCCCGTGAGGTCACCGAGGCGGCGAAGGGGCTGATCGCCGCGGGACTTGAGCCCGGGGGCCGGGTCGCGCTCATGTCCCGTACGCGCTACGAGTGGTGTGTTCTCGACTTCGCCATATGGGCGGCCGGCGGGCAGACCGTTCCGATCTACGCCACCTCGTCCACCGACCAGATCGAGTGGATCCTGCGGGACTCGGGTGCGCTGCTCCTGCTGGCCGAGACGGCGGAGAACGCCGTGACGGCGGAGCCCGCGCTCGCCGCACTCCCCCACCGCCCGCATGTGTGGCAGATCGACGCGCCGCCGGGCGAGAAGCCCGCGACGGCCCAACTCGCGGAGATAGGACGCGAGGTGGCGGACGAGGAGGTGACCAAGCGGCGCACGTCGCTCGGCCCCGACTCCGTGGCGACCCTCTGCTACACCTCCGGCACCACGGGCAAGCCGAAGGGCTGCGTCCTCACCCACGGCAATCTGCACGCCGAGGCCGCCAACACCGTGGAGCTGCTGCACCCGCTCTTCAAGGAGGTCACGGGCCAGACCGCCTCCACCCTGCTCTTCCTGCCCCTCGCGCACATACTCGGGCGCACGATCCAGATCGCCTGCCTGAAAGCGCGCATCGAGTTCGGGCACTGCCCCAGCGTCAAACCGGACGAGCTGCGGCCCGAACTGCGCTCGTACCGGCCCACGTTCATCGTCGGTGTCCCGTACCTCTTCGAGAAGATCCATGACACCGGGCGCGAAACGGCGGAGAAGATGGGCCGCGGCGCCTCCTTCGAGCGCGCCGACCGCATCGCCGTGCGCTTCGGTGAGGCGTACCTCGGCAAGTTCCTGGAGACGGGCAGGGGCCCCGGGCTCGGCCTCTACCTGGCGTGGGGCCTCTACGACCTGCTCGTGTACCGGCGCATACGCAAGGAGCTGGGCGGCAGGCTGCACTACGCGATCAGCGGCGGCTCGCCCCTGGACCGGCGGCTCAACCTCTTCTTCTACGCGGCGGGCATCGTCATCTACGAGGGCTACGGCCTGACCGAGACCACGGCGGCTGCCACCATCATTCCGCCGCTCGGGCCCCGCCCCGGCACCGTCGGACGTCCCGTACCGGGAACGGCCGTGCGCATAGCGGAAGACGGCGAGGTACTCCTCAAGGGCGGCATCGTCTTCGGCTCGTACTGGAACAACCCCGCGGCCACCGACGAGGTGCTCAGCGACGGCTGGTTCGCCACGGGCGACCTCGGGCGGCTCGACGCCGACGGCTATCTGACCATCGTCGGCCGCAAGAAGGACATCCTGATCACCAGCGGCGGCAAGAACATCTCGCCCGCACCGCTGGAGGACCGGCTGCGCAGCCGCCCGCCCGTCGCCCAGTGCATGGTCGTCGGCGACGGGCGCCGCTACGCCGCAGCGCTGGTCACCCTCGACCCCGAGGCCGTCACGCACTGGCTCTCCGTACGCAAGCGGCCCAGCGACACCACCTTCGCGGAGCTGCGCGACGACCCGGAAATGATCGCCGACGTGCAGAAGGCCGTCGACCACGCCAACGAGTCCGTTTCCGTCGCCGAGTCCATCCGCAGATTCCGCATCGTCGCGGGCGAGTTCACCGAGGAGAACGGGCTGCTCACGCCCTCGCTGAAGATCAAGCGGCGGGCCGTGGCAGCGGCCTACGGCGACGACATCGAGGCGCTGTATGCCGGATGAGCCGTATGACTATGACGTGGTCTCCGCCAACCTCGGCGTGAACCCCTCCCTCACCATCACCGCACAGGCCGAACGCGCCATGTCCCTGTGGCCCAACAAGAACGAGACCGACCCCCGCCCCCCACAGAACACCCCGTACCAACGACTGGAACCCGTCCCCCCGCGCCAACCCGCCGTACCCGCGGGGGCTTTCGCAGCGCTGCGCCTCCAGTAAGGTTCGCCGCGACCAAGGTCGTCGTGGATCAGGAGGACCCATGCACATACGTCCCAGATCGTGGCTCATTCCCGCCGTAGCGGCGGCGACCACCCTCACCGTGGCGCTGGTCGCCGTCCCAGGGGACGAGGCAACAGGCGAGACGGCAGGCAGGACGACAGGCACCGCGCAGACCGCCACCGCGGCTCAGGCCAAGGCCGTGCCCGGCAAGGCGAAGCCCGACGCGCGGGATGTCGTCCTCGCCGTGCACGGCGGTGCCGGTACCGCGCTCGCCCGGGACGAGACCAGCCCGGAGAAGGAGAAGGCGTACCGCGACGGCCTCGCGGGCGCCCTGCGCGCGGGGCAGAAGGTGCTCGACAAGGGCGGCGACAGCGTGGAGGCCGTACAGAAGGCCGTGAACGTCCTGGAGGACGACCCGCTGTTCAACGCGGGTAAGGGCGCCGTCTTCACCGCGGACGCGGGGCACGAGCTGGACGCCTCGATCATGCGCGGCTCCGACCTCAAGGCGGGCGCCGTCGCGGGCGTCAAGCACGTACGCAACCCGATCACGGCCGCCCGCCGCGTCATGGAGAAGACCAAACACGTCATGCTCGCCGGTCAGGGAGCCGACGACTTCGCACTGCAACAGGGCCTGAAGCCCGTGACGCAGGACTACTACTGGACCCAGCGGCGCTGGGACGACCTGATGAAGGCCAAGGGCAAGAAGCCCGACAAGGAAGAGGCCAAGGGCACGGTCGGCGCCGTCGCGCTGGACAGCCACAAGGACCTGGCCGCGGCGACCTCCACGGGCGGCATGACCAACAAGATGGCCGGCCGCGTCGGCGACTCGCCCGTCGTCGGCGCCGGTACGTACGCGAAGAACGGCAACGTCGCCACCAGCGCCACGGGCGACGGTGAGATCTTCATCCGGGGCGCGGCGACGGCGACGATCTCCCATCTGATGGAGTTCGGCGGCAAGGATGTCGCCAAGGCGTCCTACGAGGTGCTGGTGAAACGGCTACCGAAGCTCGGCGGCGACGGCGGCGTGATCGCGCTCGACGGCAAGGGCACGTTCGACGCACCGCACAGCAGCGAGGGCATGCTGCACGGCTACCTCACCCGGGACGGAAAGCTCGTCACCAAGATCTTCAAGGACGAGTCCCCGCCCAACATGTGACGCCACGGGGCCCCGGCGTGCACGCCGCACCCGGGGCCCCGCCCGGCGCACGAGAGCCGTGGCCCCGCCCGGCGAGCGGCGGCCCCTGACCCGAACGGGCCTCCCCCGCACGGGACTTCACTCCGGCAGTGGACGCATCGGTGTGGTGACCGGCAGGTTCAGCTGTGCCCTGTGGGTGAGCCAGGGTGTCGGCCGGTAGCGGGGGTCTCCCGTGGTGGCGTACAGCGCCTCGGTGAGGGCCAGAACCCGCCCGGCGCCCAGGGTGTCGGCCCAGGCCAGGGGCCCGTGCGGATAGCCGAGGCCGAGTGTGACGGCGAGGTCGATGTCGGCGGGCGCCGCGATACCGCGTTCCGCGAGCGCGGTGGCGACGCCGATGACGGAGGCGAGGAGCCGTTGCGCGACGGAGCCCGCCGTGTCCCGTACGACGCTGACCGCCTGCCCGTCACGCGCGAGCACGGCGGCGGCGTCCCGCAGCGCCCTGTCGTCCGTCGCCGGTGTCACCGCCAGCACGCGGCGTCGCGTGCCCAGCGCCAACGGGTCGACGCCGAGCGTACGTTCGGCCGGAAGCCCGTGTTCCGCGACCGCCGCCGCCACCGTGGTGCCCCAGGTGGGCACCAGATGCAGCCGCCCATCCGCCGCGTCGGCGCCGCCCCCGGGAACGCCGTTCGCGGCGCCCACGGCGGTGCGCAGCGCGTCCGCCTCAGCGCCCTCGCCGACGACCGCGACCGCACGCGAGGCGTCGCCCGCTCCCAGCCGCTGCTCGGGGACCGCGGGGTCCTCACCGTCGTACGTGTAGAAGCCGCGCCCCGACTTACGGCCGTAGAGCCCGGCCGCCACCCGGTTCGCCGTCAGATACGAGGGCCGGAGCCGGTCGGCGTGGTGGAAGCCGCGCCAGACCCTGTCGATCACCGAGGCGGTGACATCGAGTCCGGTGAGGTCCATGAGCGCGAACGGGCCCATGCGCAGCCCCAGTACGTCGCGCGCGATCCGGTCGATCTCCGCATGCCCCGCGACGCACTCCTCCAGCAGCGCGAACGCCTCGGTCACCAGGCCGCGCCCCGCGTGGTTGACGAGAAAGCCGGGGGTGTCGGCGACGGTGACGGCCCGGTGGCCGCAGCCCTCGACGAGGGAGGTGAGCAGCGGCGGGATGCCGGGCCGCGTCGCCGCTCCCGGAACCACCTCGACGACCTTCATCAGCGGTACGGGGTTGAAGAAGTGCAGCCCGGCCAGCCGCCCGGGGTCTGCGAGGCGGGATCCGATCCCGGTCACGGACAGCGAGGAGGTGTTGGTCGCGAAGACGGTCGCGGCAGGCAGCACCCGCTCAAGCCCCGTGAACAGCTCGGCCTTGACGTCCAGTTCCTCGATGACGGCCTCGATGACCAGGTCCGGCGCTTCCTCGTCGGCCGCGGGCCGCGCGTACGGGGAGTCGAGCGGTACCAGCCGGCCGAGCGCGCTGTCGACCTCCTCGCGGCTCATCCGCCCCTTCTCGGCTGCGCGTTCGAGCAGCCTGCGTACGGCGTCCACCGCCTCGGTCACGGACGCGGGCCGCGCGTCGGCGAGTTCGACGGTATGGCCCGCCGTGGCGGCCCACTGCGCGATACCGCGGCCCATCGTGCCCGCTCCCACCATCCTGATCCGCATGACGGCTCCCTCTCCTCAGCGCAGGTAGACCCGGTCGGAACCCACATCCTCGCGCAGCGCCCCGGTCCCGAGCGGCCGGGGGCGGTGGGGCGGCGTGACGCCAGGGCAGGGGGCGACGGGGCAGCGGGGACGGCGAGATGCGGGGCGGCCCGGCAGGCGGCGTTGATCAGGGCCCTGGAGCGCATTACCTTCGCTCGTGGAGCCGCGCCCTCCGGCGCGGAGCCGTGGCTCAGCGGAATCCGGGGGCCACCCAACCCTGTCCTTCCCACCCGTTCCGCTCGTTCGGTCCGTTCCGCTCCGAGAAAGGCCCCGTATGTCCGACATCGTCATCTGTGAGCCGCTGCGCACCCCGATCGGCGCCTTCGGCGGCGGGCTCGCGAGCGTGCCTCCCGCCACGCTCGCCGCAACGGTGATCGCGGAGGTCGTGAAGCGTACGGGCATCGAGCCGGGCGCCGTCGACGAGGTGATCCTCGGCCAGGCGTATCCCAGCGCCGAGGCCCCCGCGATCGGCCGGGTCGCCGCGCTGGACGCGGGGCTGCCCGAGTCGGTGACCGGCACGCAGATCGACAGGCGCTGTGGTTCGGGGCTCCAGGCCGTGCTGGACGCGGCGATGCAGATACGGGCCGGGTTCAGCGAGGTCGTCATCGCGGGCGGCGTCGAGGTGATGAGCGCGGCGCCGTACTACACGCACGAGGGCCGCTGGGGCATCAAGGGCCCGGGCCTCCAGCTCCATGACGCCCTCGCGCGCGGCCGGGTCACGGCGGGCGGCGAGCACCACCAGGTGCCGGGCGGCATGATCGAGACGGCGGAGAACCTGCGCCGCGACTTCGGGATCAGCCGCGAGGACCAGGACGCGCTGGCGCTGCGCTCCCAGCGGCGTGCGGCCGAGGCGCTGGAGAAGGGCCTGTTCGAGGCCGAGACGGTCCCCGTCACGGTGCGTGCCCGTAAGGGCGAGACCGTGGTCGCGGCCGACGAACACCCGCGCCCGGGGACCACGGCAGAGCAACTGGCCGGGCTGCGGCCCGTACGGGGCAGGAGCGACCCCGGCGCGACCGTCACGGCTGGCAACGCCAGCGGCCAGAACGACGCCGCCGCGGCCTGCCTGGTCACCAGCGCAGAGACGGCCGAACGCCTCGGTCTCACCCCGCTGGTGCGGCTGGTCTCCTTCGCACGCTCGGGCGTGCCGGCCAGGATCATGGGCCTCGGCCCCGTGCGGGCGACACAGGACGCGCTGGAGCGGGCGGGCCTCTCGCCGGCCGACATCGCCCTGATCGAGCTGAACGAGGCGTTCGCCGCGCAGGTCCTCGCCTGCACGCGTGCGCTCGGGCTGACCGAGGAGGACCACGAGCGCCGGATCAACGTCAACGGCTCGGGCATCTCACTCGGACACCCCGTAGGCGCCACAGGCGCCCGCATCCTGGCGACCCTCGCGCACACCATGCGCCGCACCGGTGCCAGGTACGGCCTGGAGACGATGTGCATCGGCGGCGGCCAGGGCCTGGCCGCCGTCTTCGAACGCGTACCGGACTGACGTCCCCCTGTCGCCCCCTGCCGGGTCACCAACAGGGGGCCGACAGAGGGCGGTCGGCAGGGGCCCGGGGTGCCGCGCCGAACGGGCCGCGCGGCTGCCGCCCGTCAGCGTCCGCGCGCGGGCCGGCCCTCCGGCTTCGCGCCCCGCTCCGAGACCGGCTCCCCGCCCAGTTCTTCGCCTATCCGCCGCAGCAGTTCGGTCGACTCGGCGGGTGGCGTGGCGCTGGTCACCAGCCGGTCGGTGACGCGGCGGTACGACTCGATGTCGGGGGCGTCCTCGAAGTACGTGGCACTGTTGAGCTGTTCGAGATACACCACGTCGGGCAGCTCGCTCTCGGGCAGCCGCAGCAGCGTGACGGGGCCGCCCGCAGCGGCGTGACCGCCCTCGCTGAACGGCATGACCTGCACCGTCACATGCGGCAGTTCGCTCATCGCCTCCAGGTGCCGCAGCTGTGCCCGCATCGTGGCCCGGCCGCCGACGGGACGGCGCAGCGCCGCCTCGTCGACGACGGCCCACAGGTGCGGGGCCCTGGGGCCGAACAGGATCTGCTGACGGCGCATGCGCAGGGAGACCCGGCGCCGTAGTTCCGTCTCCGGTGCGTCACCGTGGGCGAGTTCGATCACGGCGCGCGCGTACTCCCTGGTCTGCAGCAGGCCGGGGACGAACTGCACCTCGTAGGTGCGGATGACGCTGGCGGCCTGTTCGAGGCCGATGTAGGTGTGCAGCCACGCGGGCACGATGCCCTGGTACGACTGCCACCAGCCGGGGGTGTTGGCCTGCTGGGCCAGCGCGGCCATCATGGCGCGCTCGTTCTCGTCCGTGACGCCGTAGATCCTGAGCAGGTCGGCCACGTCGCGCTGTGCGAAGCCGGTGCGCCCCTGCTCCATCTCCTCCATCCTGCCGAGCGTGACACGGATGGTCTCGGCCGCCTCCTGGCGCGATATGTACTGCGCCTCGCGCAGCCTCCGCAGCCGGGTGCCGAGCACCATCCGGGGTACGGCGGGTGAGGCCACCGTGCCCTCCCACGCCTGTTCCGCCGCGCCGTCGTCCGCGCCGCCTCCGCCGTCGTCCCCGACGACGGAGGCATCCGGCCGACCGCCGTCGGTGACGTCAGTGATGTGCATGCCGCCGCTCCCGTACCGTAGCCGCATAGGTCTCGCCACCTTCTCAGTTTCCCTCCCCGCTTCACTGACACCGCACGGGGGTACCCTGCCCAACTCCGCCTGGAGTCAGGCACGTCAGTGCCCATGTTCCGTGCCCGGGGCACATACCGTTCCTGTGAAGGGCGCCACGCGGTGCTCCCGCCTTGCCCGGGGAGCGCGCGCGGAGTAAACGCCACGTGCATGGGAACCTCACGGCGGACGGCGGCACATATGACCGAAGAGACCACCGAACCACTCGGCTCCACGCCCTACGGCCACGCGGAGGAGCGGGCACGCGCCGCTGCGGCGCGGCTCACGGCCGCCGGAGTGCACGGGACGGCGCTCACCTGGGTGGACAACGCGGGCATCACCCGGGTCAAGGCGGTCCCCGTGGGGCGCCTGGCCGAGACGGTACGCATGGGTGTCGGCATGTCCCCTTGTTTCGACGTCTACCTTGTCGACGACTCCGCGACCTCCAGCCCGCACATCGGCGGCCCCGACGGGGATCTGCGGCTCTTCCCCGATCTGGACCGGGTCACGGTGCTGGCGGCGCAGCCCGGTTGGGCGTGGGCGCCGGTCGACCGTTACGAACAGGACGGCACGCCCTACGTGGCCTGCCAGCGCGGGTTCGCACGGCGGATGGCCGAACGGGCGCTGAGCGAGCACGGGATCGAGCTGCGGATGGGCCTGGAGACGGAATGGATCGTCACCCGCGGTCCGCTGCCGCAGACGGGCGCCGAGCTGGAGTACCCGAGCACGGGGCCCGCGTACGGGATGGCGCGGCTGGCCGAGATGGCGGACTACCTGCGCGACATCCTGGAGGCCCTGGCGGCGCAGGGTGTCGAGGTGCTGCAGATCCACCCGGAGTACGCGCAGGGGCAGTTCGAGGTGTCGGTGGCGCCCTCCGATCCCGTCGGCGCGGCCGATCTGACGGTGCTCGTACGGGAGACGATCCGCGCCGTCTCGCTGCGGCACGGGCTGACGGCGTCGTTCGCACCCGTGGTGGAACCCGGTGGAGTGGGCAACGGCGGGCATCTGCACCTGAGCCTGTGGCGGGAAGGACGCAACCTGTGCGCGGGCGGCGAGGGCCCGTTCGGCATGGAGCCCGAGAGCGAGGCGTTCCTGGCGGGCGTGCTGCGGGAGTTGCCGGCGCTGCTGGCGATCGGCGCACCCTCCCCCGCGAGTTATCTGCGGCTGCGGCCCTCGCGCTGGGCGGGCGCCCATCAGTGCTGGGGGTTGGAGACCCGGGAGGCGGCACTGCGCTTCGTCGCCGGTGGCGAGCGGGCACCGGAGGCGGCGAACGCTGAGGTCAAGTGCGTGGACGCGGCGGCCAATCCGTATCTGCTGACCGGCTCCGTGATCGCGGTAGGGCTGGCGGGCCTGGGCGCGGGGCTGCGGCTGCCGCCGCCGATCACGGGCAACCCGGTGGACGAGGGCATCCAGCCCCGGCTGCCCACCAGCCTGGCTGTCGCGCTGGGACACTTCGAACGCTCCGGTGTACTGCGGGAGGCGCTGGGCGAGGCGCTGTTCGGCGCCGTCGCCGCCGTACGCAGGGCCGAGAGCGAGCTGTTCGACGGCGCGACCCCGCTGGAAATCGCGGCGGCCACCCGAGGGAGGTACTGAATGCACGGATTCCCGCTCCTGGTCGACCAGCACTGTCACGGTGTGCTCAGGTCAGGTCCCGACCGAGGCACCTTCGAGTCGTACCTGACCGAAGCGCAGGTGCCCCCGCCCCCGGGAGTCTCCTTCTTCGACACCCAGCTCGGCTTCGCCGTGCGGCGCTGGTGTGCCCCGGTGCTCGGGCTCGAACCGCACTGCCCGCCGCGCGAGTACCTGGACAGGCGTGCCGAGTTGGGGACGCCGGAGACGACCAGGAGGTTGCTGCGCGCGAGCGGCATCTCCACGTTCCTCGTGGACACCGGGCTGCCGGGCAATCTGCTCACCCCGGGCGAACTGGCCGAGACATCGGGCGGCGAGGCACACGAGATCGTCCGCCTCGAACGGCTGGCGGAACGCGCGGCCGACACCGCACGGGACACACACTCCTTCCTGGCCGAACTCTCCGACGGCATACGGGAGGCGGTGCGTACGGCGCGCGGCTTCAAGTCGGTGATCGCCTACCGTTACGGCCTGCACTTCGAGCCGCACCCGCCCAGCACCTCGGAGATCTACACGGCAGCCGACCGCTGGCTGGGCTCCCGGGTGCCGGGAGGCAGGCTGTCCGACCCCGTACTGCTGCGGCACCTGCTGTGGACCGCCGTCCGTACGGGCCTGCCGCTCCAGCTCCACACCGGTTTCGGCGACCCGGATCTGCGCCTGGACCGCTGCGACCCGCTGCTACTCACGGACTTCGTCCGCGCGACTGCCTCCTACGGCACACCACTGGTGCTGCTGCACTGCTATCCGTACCACCGGGGCGCCGGCTATCTCGCGGCCGTCTTCCCGCACGTCTACGTCGACTTCGGCCTCACCCTCTCCCATACGGGCGCCCGCGCGGGGCAGGTGCTGGCCGAGTTCCTCGAACTCACCCCGTTCGGCAAGCTCCTGTTCTCCACCGACGCCTACGGCCTTCCGGAGCTGTACGTGGTCGGCACCCAGCTCTTCCGCGAAGCGCTCACCACCCTCACCGACACCTGGACGGCCGCGGAAGCCTGGTCCCCCGAGGACGTCCCGCGCGTCACCGCCATGATCGCCGCGGAGACGGCGACCCGGCTCTACGGCCTGACGTAGGGGGCATCGGCACGTAGGGGGCTTCGGCCTGACGTAGGAGGCGGGGTCAGCAGAAGGGCTCCTGGGCCGGGCCCCCGGCAGGACTCCAAAGGATTCTTGGCAAAGAGTTCTTTGGAGTCTAGGGTGCGCGCTATGGAGACACCGCACCCGAACGCCGTTGTGCTGGACACCAAGGGCCTGCGCGCACTCGCGCACCCGGTGCGCGTCCAGCTGATCGGCCTGCTGCGCAAGCACGGGCCCGCCACCGCGACCCAGCTCGCGCTGCGCCTCGACCTCAACTCCGGCGCCACCAGTTACCACCTGCGGCAGCTGCACGCCGTGGGGTTCGTCGAGGAGCTGAGCGAGCGGGGCAACGGGCGCGAGCGGTGGTGGCAGGCAGCGCACGAGGAGACCTGGCTCGACAGCGCGGAGATGCTCCAGCACGACCCCGAGGCGACGCTCGCCTACCTGCGCGGGGTCACCGCGACCAACGCCCTCCAGGTGCAGCGCGCGCTGAACGCCTTCACGACGATGTCGCACACCTGGCGCGACGTCTCCGACCTCAGCGACTTCCCGCTGCGCCTCACCCCGGGCGAGACGGCCTCGCTGCGCGCGGAGTTGCGCGAGGTCATCGCCCGCTACCGCAAGGACACCCCCGAACAGGCCGCCGAGGCACCGGCAGACGCCGAACGCGTCGAACTCATCACCTATCTCCTCCCCGACCCCGAAGAGGACACCGACGCCTCGTGAGACGCGGCAAGACCCCCGGAACAGCAAAGACAGCCGGAGAGAACACAGCGGAAACGGCTGGGCCGAAGGGGACATCCGGCATACCGGAGGCGTCGGCCGGCAAGCCCGTCGAGGCCGGCCCGCGTACCCTCCGGCCGGTCGCCGGGCTCCTCACCGCCATCGCCGTCGCCCTGACCGGCACCCGGATATCCGCGATCTCGATCCCCTGGTTCGTCCTCGTCACCACCGGCAGCGCGACACAGACCGGAGTCGTCGCCTTCTGCGAGATGGCGCCGTACGTCGTCGTCAAGGCCCTCACCGGGCCACTCGTCGACCGGTTCGGCCCCCGGGTGACGTCCTGGACGACGGACCTGACGAGCGCGGCTGCGGCCGTCGCCATCCCCGTGCTGCACGCCACGGACCAGCTGTCGTTCCCGTCGCTGCTCGTGCTCGTCGCCGTCATCGGCGCCGTACGGGGCCCCGGCGACCTGGCCAAGCAGATCATGGTTCCGGAGGCCGCCGAGCGCAGCCGTATCCGGCTGGAGCGGGCGACCGGCCTGGAGGGCACCATCGAACGGCTCGCCTCCACGGTCGGCCCTGCCGCCGGCGGCGCGCTCGTCGCCGCGCTCGGCCCGATGGCGGGGCTGGCGGTCAACGCGGCCTGCTTCGCACTGGGCTCGCTGCTCGTCGCCGCCTGCCTGCCGCGCGGCATGGGCCGCCCCGTACCGCAGGCGCACGCGGGCACCGAAGCGGACGGCACGCTCGTCCCCGGGCCCGGATACTGGCGCAGGTTCGGCGAAGGCTTCACCTTCCTGCGCGGCGACCCGCTGCTGGCGACCGTCGTCGTCCTGATCGCGGTCGTCAACTTCCTGGACGCGGCCTTCATGTCCGTGCTGCTGCCCGTGTGGGCACACGACTCCGGGCACGGACCGGCCGCGATCGGCCAGGTCAACGCGGCCCAGGGCATCCTGGGCATGGGCGGCAGCCTCATCGCCGCCGCCATCGCCCACCGCATGCGCCGCAGGCCGGTCTTCTTCGCCGGGTTCCTGCTCGCCGGAGCGCCCCGCTTTCTGATCCTCGCCACGGACCAGCCGATGTGGGTGGTACTGGCCGTGTTCGCCGTCGGCGGCTTCGGTGCGGGCTTCCTCAACCCGATCCTCGGCGCCCTCGCCTTCGAACGCGTCCCGCGCCCGCTCCTCGGCCGCGTCAAGGCCCTCGGCGACTCGCTGGCCTGGGCCGGCATCCCCCTGGGCGGCCTGGCAGCCGGCGCCGCCGTCGCCGCCTTCGGTCTCGTCCCCGTCCTCCTCACCGGCGGCGCCCTCTACTTCCTCACCACGAACCTGGCCGGACTGCGCCCCGAATGGCGCGAGATGGACCGCGCCCGCACCCAAGCGACCGCCTCCGGCACCCCACACCCCGAACCCCCACCACAACCGGCCCCCACGGCGCGGGCCGCCCCGTCACCGGCCGACCCGTCACCGGCCGACGGGACACGGGGCGATGCGACACGGGGCGGCGGGACGCACGCCGGAGACCGGGTATCCGTGACGGATGATCCCTGACGTCGAATGGCTCGCCTTCCTGCCCGCTGCCGTCCTCCTGGCCGCGACACCTGGCGCCAACCAACTGCTGGTCCTGCGCAACGGAGTCCGCCACGGCCCGCGGCCCGCGATCCACGCCTCCCTCGGCCGGTTCGCCGCCTTCGCGCTGATGGTCCTGGCCGTCGCCGCCGGCCTGGGCGCGGTCCTGGCCACCTCGGAGCGTGTCTTCACGCTCGTCAAGTGGTGCGGCGTCGCCTATCTGTCCTGGCTGGGCTGCCGCTCCCTCTTCACGGCCGTACGAGGCACGCGCTTCACGGCTGTACGAGGCACGCGCCCCACCGCTGTGCGGGGCGCCCACCGGTCCGGGACCGAGCTGACGGCGACGCCGGGGAAGCCCGGAGGTATGGGCTCGTGGAAGCTGGCGCGGCAGGAGTTCGTGGTGGCGGCCTCCAACCCGAAGGCCCTCCTCCTGTTCACCGTCTTCCTCCCGCAGTTCCTCACGGACGGCGCCCCGCACGTCGCCCCGCCCCTGCTGGCACTCGGCGTCGCCTACATCGCCGTCGAGTTCTGCTGCGCGTGCGGCTACGCGGCGATCGGTGCCCGGCTGAAGCGCCTCGGCCTCACCCGCCGCGCCCAGCGCCTCCTGGATGCCGGCACCGGCCTCGCGATGCTCGCCCTGGCGGGCCGGCTGGGGGCGCAGAAGCGTTAGTTCGTGTCCGGTGGTTCGCGTCGGGGAGGGAGTGACCCTGGTCGCGCGTCGCGGGCCTGGGGTTGTTCGGGGCCGGTCGCGCACTTCCGGGTGCGGCCCCCACGTGGGCGGAGACGCAACACCGCAACGCCCCCTGCCCCGCGCGCCGGACGGAGGCAAGGGGCGTCGTCACGGGACGACGGTGGGGTCAGCCGCCGATGTTGACGTCGACGCAGGCGTAGAACGCGTTCGCCGTGTCGGCGACGTTCCATACGGCGAGCACGGTCTGCTTGCCGCTCTTGCCGCCGAAGTCGACCTTGTGGGACAGCTCGGACGGCGGCTGCTGGCCGCCCTGGTCGAAGGAGGCGATCTTCTGGCCGTCGATGAAGTAGTCCCACGTGGTGGTGCGGTGGGCCGCCGTCAGCTTCCAGTTGAAGGTCGCGGAGCTGCCGACATTGGCGACGTTCCAGCCGTGGTTGTCGTCACGGAGTTCGGCCCACTCGTCGTGGCCGCCCGCACAGTCCTGGAGGCCCTTCGGGCCCTCGACGCTCTGCGGCTCGTACTTGATGGAACCGCACTCGACGACGCCCGCCGCACACTGCGCCTGCCTGCTGGCCGGGTCGCTGATGTAGCCGTGGGCACTGGCGGGGGTCACGGAGAGGCCGAGGACCAGCAGCGGAGAGGCTCCGGCCCCGATGAGCGCGGCCAGCTTCCTTTTCTTGTGCATGTCAACTCCTTCACGGTGAAGACCGTCACTCACCCGTACCGTGGCGACAGCCTCATCGAGTGGGGGGTAGAGCGGGCACGAAGACGTCTCCGTCACCGGCGTGGATTACGGCAGCCCCGTGAAGTCCTGACAGCCGCGACCCGGCCGGCCCGGGTTCGCGCTCCGCAATTGGTCTAGACTTTACCGGCTGTCTGCCCACGGTCAAGAGTGCCGTTCATGGTTCAAGAACCCCTGCCCGCCCTGCCACGCGCCCAACTCCCCGCCGGTACGGCCGCGTTGCCGCACCCGGGGTCGCCTTGGTCAGCGGGTTCCCCCGCAGTGGTGGGTTCTTCTGTGAAGGGGCACGTTGTAGGTGGGCCGGTTGTTGACCGTTTCCGGGTCGAAGGCACCGAGCTGGGCGTAGAGCGCCGAGATGTTGGCCAGTTCGTCGGGCGGGATGACGTCCTCGATGCGGTCGAATCCCTCAGGGGCACGTTCGTGCGCCATGTCGATGACGATCTCAGGGCCGCGCTTACGGCCCTTCTCCTGGAGCCGGGTCGCCGGGGGGCGGCGTTCCAACTCGTAGGCGGCGAGGCCCTCGTCGGCGTCCTCGTGGGTGGCCAGTGCGCGGGCCAGGACGCGTGCGTCGATGATGGACTGGGTGGCGCCGTTGGAGCCCATCGGGTACATCGCGTGTGCGGCGTCACCGAGGAGGGTGGCGCGGCCGGCGGTCCAGCGGGGCAGCGGGTCGCGGTCGACCATCGGGTAGACGTAGGCGTGCTCGGCGCCGCGTACCAGCCCGGGGACGTCCAGCCAGGCGAAGTCCAGGTCGGCGAAGTGGCCGAGGAAGGCGGCGGGTTCGGCCGCCCTGTTCCAGTCGGCCGGCTGCAGGCGCTCACCGGGGTCGGCCGCGCGCGCGACGGCCCAGTTCATCATCACCGGGCGGCCGTTGGGCGCCGCCGACATGGGGTAGACGACGGCGCGGCGCCTGAGGTCCCCCGCGATGATCATCGTGCGGCCGTCCAGGAAGGGCGGCGCCCAGGTGATGCCGCGCCAGACGATGAGCCCGTTCCACGGCGGGTCGCCCTCGTCGGGGTACATCGCGGCGCGTACCCCGGAACGTATGCCGTCGGCGCCGATGAGCACATCGGCACCGGCCGTGGACCGGCCGCCCGCCATGGGATGCGAGAGCCCCACCGTGACCCGTCCGCCGTCCACGGCCCACAGCTCCTCCACTCTCGCGTCGCAGGTGAGCGCGTCGGGGCCGAGCCGCTCGCGTACCGCGTCCGCCAGTACGCGCTGGAGCGCGCCACGGTGAACGGACAGCTGGGGCCACCGGTACCCGGCGCTCAGTCCGCGCCGCTCGTTCCAGATCAGGGAGCCGAAACGGTTGTAGTAGGACAGCGCGCCCGTGGGCACGGCGACTTGGGCGAGCGCGCCGTACAGGCCGAGTTCGTCCAGTTCGCGCACCGCGCTGGGCAGGATGTTGAGGCCGACACCGAGGGGCGCGATGCGCGGCGCTGTCTCGACCAGCCGGACGCGCTCGAACCCGGCGGCGTGCAGGCTCAGCGCCGCCGTCAGCCCGCCGACCCCGGCGCCGGCGATCAGGATCTCCACGGTGCCTCCTTGCCGTTCAGGGCCGGTACAGGAGCCGGCTGGTCGGACGGGGCGGACGGCGCCGGCACCGCGGACGGGGCCGAGGCCGGTACAGCTGAGCCGTGCGGAGTGCTCGCCGTCGCCCGTGACTGCGCTGCCCTGGCGCCCGCGCAGGTGCGGGGAAGCGGGTGCGCCTGGTCGTGGCGGGGCACGCCCGCGCCGCCGCTCATCCGGGCTGTCTGCCGGGTGAGGTCGAGTATCTGGCGCAGCAGGTCGACGCCGGCGCCGCCGCTGCCCACGGGGTAGAGCCGCACCTCCGACTCGTACGCCTGGCGCGCGATGCCCAGGTGGCGCCCGCGGAAGACGATGACGACGCGCAGCATGCGGATCAACGCCTCGGCCGAGAGCCGCAGTTGGGGGTGGCGCAGCTCGGCGGCCTCCGGGTCGTCGCCGTAGCACTGCACGAGGCGGCTGACGACGGAGGGTACGACGCTCCAGTGGCCGTAGAAGGCCCGCCAGCGCGGCAGGCTGTAGGGCACCGACTCGCGCAGGAACTCGGCGTACTCGGGCTCGGCGTGGTCGGAGGCCCACACGACCTGGTCGAGCAGCCACAGCGGTACCTGCGCCGCCGCCGGCCCCAGCAGGACGCGTCCGCCGACGGTGATCTCCTCGAAGTAGGGGCGCAGTTCGCGCGCGAACCAGTGGGGCGACACCCGGTCGATGACCATCGTGATGGACTCGACCATGCACTCCAGCAGCGCGGCGAGTTCGTCCATCAGCAGGGCGAACTTCGGGTCGAGCGGATCGGTCTCCGAGAGGCTGCTGCCCTTCTCCAGACCGTCGCGCAGGCTGGGGAAGACCATGCGCACCGAGTCCTGGAGGTGCGCCTCCTGCGCGTCTCCCGTGTACATCCGGCGCCGCTCGCCGACGGGGTTCCAGGTGCAGTAGTGGTGCACGGTGTCGCGGGGCACCATGCCGGTGCGGCGGCCGAGTTCGGTCAGTACGGGCAGCGCCTCGGGCACCAGGGAGAGGGGTTCGGTGCCGTGCCGCTTGAGGGAGCCGAGGAAGATCCCGAGGTCGCGCATCGCCGCCAGCGCCTCGTCGGCGGAGTATGCCCCGGCCTCGGGCAGAGCGGGAACGAGCGTACGCAGCGCGGCTGCCATCGCCGCGATGTCCGCGGTCCCGTTCCATGTGCGTAACGCCTGACACGCCCCGTCGGCTCGGAGGGGGTCCATCGCGCGGACTCTCTCCGTCTGCGCGTCACTGCCATGATCGATCATCGGACTCATGAGCTGGGTCGTCTCCTGGGAACGTGCGCGATCCGTTGCCGTACGTACTGGGCGATCCGTTGCTGTGCCGTGCGATGCGTGCGGTGTGCGGGTGTGCGGTGCGATGTGCTCGTGTGCGGTGCGTCGTGTGTGCGGGGCGCCGTCCGGATTGCGTCGTGCGCGTGCACGCCGCGTCGTTCGGTGCCGTGTCATTCAGCGCCGTGTCGTTCGGTGCCGCGTCGTTCGGTGCCGTGCGGTGGTGCGCCGCCTCCCGCGGGCGGGCTGAGGGGTCCGGGTGGTGCGGTCGGACAGGGCCGCGGGCCCGGCCCGTTCAGCCGTCGGACGGGCCGATGGCGTTCACTTCCCCGGACGTGGCCGTACACCGTGGTGTACGGGCCGCGCCCGGGTGCTGTGCCCAGTGTCAGGCACCGACCGTTGACCACTGCTGCCAGGGCTGGCGTGCGACCCAGTCGACGGTGGGTGTCAGGCGGATGCCGAGCCTGCGTTCCAGCACCGCCGCGTCGACGGCCAGCAGGTCGGTCGCCCTTCCGTCGCTGACATGGTGGTAGATGCTGGCGACACCGGCAGCCGCCTCGTTGCCCAGCAGCTGCGCGAGCCCCGACTCGAACTGCTCCACTTCGAGGGAGAGATACCGCACGTCCCTGCCGAGGCCCCGCGCGAACTGGTCGGCCAGCTCGTGGCCCGTGAGCGCCTGGGGGCCACCGAGTGCGATCACTTCGCCGTCGAGCCCGTCGTGCTCCAGTGCCGCGACGGTCGCCTTCGCGAGGTCGGCGTGCGAGAGCCAGGAGACGCGCTGTTCGGCGGGGAGCGGGTAGGCGAGCACGCCGTCGTTGACGAGCCCAGGACCGTTCCAGGGGCTGAAGAGGTTGTCCAGATAGACCGGCGGGCTCAGAACGACGGTGGGTACGCCGCTCTTGCGCAGGATCGCCTCGGCGTCGCGCCGCGTCTCGAAACCCGGGCGGTGTGTACGCGCGCCGGGAATGGGCGTGTTGGTGTTGTAGACGAGCCTTTCGACACCCGCGCTGCGTGCGGCGTCGGCGATGTTCCGTGCGTAACTGAGCACGATTTCACGGTCGTACGCGAGCGGAATCACCACGGAGGCATGGGTGATTCCTTCGAACGCACGGAGCACGGATTCACGGTCGGCGAGGTCGCCGAGAACCATCTCCGTTCCGTTCGGCGCGACGCCTGACGCGTTCTGCGGATGCCGCGCGAATCCGCGCACGGTGTGTCCTTGGGAGGTCAGCAGCCTTGCGACGGCGCTTCCCTGGAATCCCGTGGCTCCGGTCACCAGGAAGTGTTTCCAGCGGGCCTCGGTCATGTGGTGCTACCTCCGGTTCGTATGTCCTGTACGCGCTGGAGCGAGCCTCTCCGCACGCGAACAGGTATTCAATTAAGGAAAGGCGACGCGGCTTTAACGTGCGTCCAGCCCGTCATGCCGGCGTCCTCGCGCCGGGTTCGCCGGGCGCGCCCAGTGGGGTGGAGACTCCGGGCGCCGTCGGCCGGCGCAGGGCGAGGCTCAGCAGCGCTCCGGCCAGCGCGACGGCCGCGCCCGTCAGGAACGCGGCGGCGAAGCCCTCGGTCAGCGCCTCGGCACCGGTGGACCCCACGGCGTCCGACCGGGCGGCGGCGACGGCCGAGAGAACGGCGAGGCCGATGACGGAGCCGAACTGGAGGCTGGTGTTGACCAGTCCCGAGGCCAGCCCGATCTCCTCGGGCCCCGCATCGGCCGTCGCGGCGACATTGGTGGTGACGGCGACCAGCGGCAGGCCCACCCCGATGACCAGGGTCGCGGGCAGCACCTCGCTCACGTAGGGCCCCGAGGCCGACAGCAGGGAGAGCCAGCCCATGCCCCCTGCCACCATCAGGAAGCCCCCGCACATCACCGTGCGCAGCCCCAGCCGGCCGATCAGCCGGCCCGCGTGGGAGGCGACGCCCATGACGACCAGGCACAGCGGCAGCAGCGCCGAGCCTCCCGCGACGGGCTCGTACCCCAGTACGGCCTGGAGGTAGAGGCTCACCAGGAAGAACATGGGGAACAGCGAGACCTGCGAGAGCCCGGCCAGGATGTTGGCACGCCGCAGGGTGCGCCGGCGGAAGACCGAAGGGGGCACCAGCGGGACGGCGGCGAACCGTTCGATCACCACGAAAGCGGCGAGCAGCACGACGGCTGCCCCGCCCGTCAGCAGGGTCCCGGGTGCCGTCCAGGAGGTCTGCGCGGTGTTGACCAGCGCGTAGGCGAGGAGGGCCAGCCCGCCCGTCACCGTGGCGGCGCCCGCCAGGTCGAAGCCGCGCGCCGCCTTGGCCGGGGGCGCGGCGGGAAGCAGCCGGAAGGCGCAGGCGATCAGGACGACCGCGACGGTGACGTTCATCGCGAACGTGGACTGCCAGCCCAGCCAGCTGGTCAGCATGCCGCCGAGCACCGTGCCCGCCGCTCCCCCGGCGCCCGCCATGGCCGCGAAGACACCGAGCGCCTTGTGCCGGTCGGGCCCCTCGGGGAACAGCGCCAGCAGCAGCGCGAACGCGGCTGCCGCCGCCATCGCCGCACCCAGGCCCTGCCCCGCACGCGCGGCGATGAGCAGCGGCGCCGTGGTGGCCAGTGAGCCGGCGAGGGAGGCGATGGCGAGCACACCGAGCCCGGCCGTGAACAGCGTGCGCCGCCCCACGAAGTCGGCGGCGCGGCCACTGAGCAGCAGGAGCCCGCCGAACGAGACGAGGTACGCGTTGGCGACCCACGAGAGCTGCGCCGGCGCGATGTCCAGGTCACGCCCGATGGAGGGCGCGGCCACATTGATGATCGCCGTGTCGAGTATCAGGACGAACTGGGCGCACGCCAGCAGGGCGAGCGAGCGCCATTGGTCGCTGCGTGCCACGGTCTTCACCTGTCCCCGCTGCGGCTGTCCCCGCCGTGGCCCCGGACATCGTCCAGTTGGTAGCCGTCCAGGCACGTGCGCGCGAACTCCTCCAGCAGGTCCGGGCGGCCGTCCCTGACGATGCCGGGGAAGTAGACGTGCGGGGCGCCGTGGTAGAAGCGCTCGTACTGCTCGTGGCGGGAGGCGAACTCGGAACCGAGCGCGTCCCAGGCCAGCTTGAGCAGCTTGACGCGCTCCTCGGCGGGATGCCCTGGAGAGCGGATGTACTTCGCGACCAGCGGCCCGAGTTCGGGGTGACGCAGGTCGTAGCCGGAGGCGGGGAGCTGGATGAGGCCACCGCCGGCCAGCATCTTGATCTCGGCCAGGAAGCGCGGGTAGAGGTCACCCGCCATCGCCCGGTGTGCGGAGGCCATCTCGCGGTTGAGGTGCACGGAGGGTTCGGCCGCAGCGGTGTGCTCGTAGTCGGCCTCGGCCGCCAGCACCATGGACTTGGCGATGTTCAGCCAGCCCATCAGGCGGCCTATCTGGGTCTGGACGGGCGGGAGTTCGTAGGTGTTGTTGGCCTTGGCTATCAGGATGGCGAGGCCGGTGAGGAACTCCAGCTTGGTCCAGAAGCGGGTCGACGCCTGGTGGACGAAGTTGTTGTACGCGGGGGTGCTCCACCACATGCCGAGGTTGGCCTCGACGTTGCGGTAGACGAGCATCCGCTCCCAGGGTACGAAGACGTCCTCGCAGACCAGCAGGGCGTCGTTCTCGTCGAAGCGCGAGGAGAGCGGGTTGTCGAAGACGCTGCGCGCGTTCGCCTCGTAGGAGGCGCGGGAGACGAAGGAGAGGCCGGGGGTGTCGACGGGTATCGAGAAGCAGAGCGCGTAGTCGACGTCCTGCGGGGCGAGCGGTTCGATCGTGCCCACGATGATCTCGTCACCGAAGACGGCGGCCGTCCCGACCATCTTGGCGCCCCGCACGACGACTCCGCCGTCCCGTTCCTCGACGGCACGCACGAAGAGGTCGTTCTCCTCCTGCTCCGAGGCCGGCTTCGTACGGTCGATCTGCGGGTTGCTGATGGTGAACGCCTCGTAGAGATGCCCCCGCGACATGCGCCGGTGAAAGGCGCGCACATTGTCGGAGCCGTCGAAACCCGGGGTCGCGAACAGTTCCGGTTTCGCGAGGAATCCCGCGATCCCGGCCGCCATGTAGTCGGGAGAACGTCCCAGGAATCCGAAACTCGCCTCCGACCACGTCTTGAACGCCTTTCGCCGCGCGACGAGTTCCTCGTACGTGCGCGGAACGTGGTAGGCGCGGAGAATACGTTCCTCCTCGCCCGCTCCTTCCGGAACGACGGTGAGGGACTCATGGAACGCGTCCTCGTTCGCGAGATCGTAAAGACGCGCGAGGGAACGGGCCGTGTTACGGAATGCCGGGTGCTCGGTGATGTCCTTGACCAACTCACCGTCGAACCACACCGCGCGCCCGTCACGCAGCGAATTCAGATACTCCTGGCCGGTGCGGATCATCTCTCTCCTCGCGTGCTCTCGTTCGTCGGGCCGCGCCGGTTCGGCTCACGGCGCGGCTGCTGCCCCGGGCCCTGAGGGCCGGGTTCCCTGTCGCGTGCCGGGGCGGGGGCCGCGAAGACCACGGAGACCACGGAAACGGACGAGGCGCCACCTCACCCTTCCCCACCCCCCGCTCGTCCACCCCCTGCTCACCGCCCTGCAGGACGGCAGTCCCGGAAACAAGGTGTCTCCCGCAGCGACCGCGATCAATAAACGATGCGCTGCCGAGGCTTAAGGTTTGTCCATGTCAGGTGACGACGTGCTCAGTGAACTGTTACGGCCCCTGCGTCTGCAGGGAGTGTTCTTCAGTAAATGGCTGGCCGGCGGCAGATGGGCCGTGCGCGGCACGGACGACAGTTGCGCGGTCGTCCATTACATGCTGGAGAACGAGTGCTCCATATCCTTTGAGGACAACTCGGAGCCCATTCGGCTGCACCCCGGAGACCTCGCGGTGTTCCCGCACGGCACAGCGCACACCTTCGCCGACGCCCCCGACCGCGAGACCGTGGCCCTCAACACGCTGCTGCCGCACACCCATGCGGGCAAGTCCCGCATCATCCGGATCGGCAGCGACGCACCCGACACGGCGATGCTGTGCGCCAGCCTGCACTACGACGCGGCCAGCGAACCCGCGCTCTACCGCGCGCTGCCCCGGGTGATCGTGCTGCGCGTGCACGCCCTGGAACGGGAGACGCTGCTGCTGCGCACCCTGGAGTCGCTGACGGCGGAGATCGACCGCACCGGGCCGGGAACCCGCCTGATCATGCTGCGTGCCTTCGAGATGATCTTCGCCCTGTCGCTGCGGGTCGCCCTGGAACAGCTCACGGAGAACTCCCCCGCGCTCCAGGCCCTGCGCCACCCGGGCATCAGCAAGGCCCTCACCCAGATCTACACCGCCTACTGGCGGCCCTGGACGGTGACTTCGCTCTCCAAGGAAGCCGGCATGTCGCGGTCGGCGTTCGCCAAGCTCTTCCGGCAACTCGTCGGCGACACCCCAGCGCGCCACCTGACGTCCTGGCGCATGAAGGAGGCGGCCCAACTGCTCACCGGCACCGCCATCCCCCTGAGCGAGATCCCCGAACACGTCGGCTACCAGAGCACGGTGGGCTTCCACCTCGCCTTCCGCAACGAGTTCGGCACACCCCCCGGCGAGTACCGCGCCACCCGCGAACGCCGCCTCCAGGAACTGGGCGAGGGAGCCTGAACGGGCCCTTGGCAGAAGCCGAGCTTGAGGCAGGGGCGGTTCGCTTGGGGCAAGGGTCACTTGAGGGCTGGTGGCGCTTGTGGCTGGTGGCGCTGGGGACAGGGGGCCCGCCCGGGGCCCGGGGGCCCGGGGGCCCGGGTGCGGGGGTCCGGGTGCGGGGGTCCGGGTGCGGGGCACTGGGTGTCGCTGCGGAACGGTACCGAGTGCCCTGACGTCCCCCGGTCAGCTCTCCCCGAGAGCCGATTCGACCTTCTGCACCACCCGCCACAGCGGGGCACCCCTCGGGGCCACCATGACGATCACGTCCCCTTCGTCCGCCCGCCCGGCCGAGGCGGCAGGAGCGGCGGAACCCGCCTCAGCGGCAGGGCCGTCCTCAACGGGGGCGGCGGAGGCGGCAGTTGACGCGCCGGAAGCAGAACCGGAAGCAGAACCGGAAGCAACAGCCGCACCCGAGGCGCCGGCCGCGCCGGAACCAGCCGCCGTGCGGGCGGCAGGTCGCGCATGGTCACCCGTACTCCCCCACACGGCACGTACGAGCCCGAGCGCATCGTCGACGGCCGCCTCAGCGTCGCCCTCGCCGCCCGAACGCAGCCAGGTACGGAGCCCGTTGTTGTGTGCGGCCACGACGGCGGCGGCGATCACCTCGGCACGCAGCGCCCCGTCCGTCGCGCCCTCGTACCGCCGGCGCAGAAACCCGGCCAGCGTGCGCTCGTAGCGGCGCACCACTGACAGCTCGTACGTCCGCAGCCCGGGAACCTCCTGCGTGAGCTGGTACCGCTGTACGGAGAACTCCGGGTTGGCCGCGTACATCCGCACCACGATCCGCGCCGCGTCACACACCCTGCGCACCGGGTCCTCGCCGCCCTCGCCGGCGCCCGCCTCCTCGCCCGCTTCCTCTCCCCCACGGGTGTCCGCACCCTCCAGGAAAGCGGTCACCTCGGCCAGGCAGCTCTCGTGGTCGGGGAAGACCGCGTCCTCCTTCGAGGGGAAGTAGCGGAAGAAGGAACGGCGCCCCACGCCCGCACGCGCCACGATGTCGTCCACGGTCGTCTGCTCGAATCCCCGCTCCATGAACAGCTGGAACGCGGCCTCCGCCAGCACCTCCCGCATGGGTGCCTTGGCAGCCGCCTCAGCAGGGGCCGCACCCGCGCCCTTACGTCGTCTGCGCACCTCAGTCATGCCCGGAACCTAGCACCGGAACGGCGATTTGGCACTGAGTACCTTTACAGAGGGTACGGAGTGTCATAACCTCGCGGTCATCAACTACGTTCGACAAGCAGTCCATTCAGCACCAGTAGGAGAGCCGGCGTGAGCTTGAGGATCGTTGTCTGTGTGAAGTATGTGCCTGACGCTGCGGGTGACCGGCGTTTCGCGGAGGATCTGACCACTGACCGCGAGTCGGTCGACGGTCTGCTCTCG
>NZ_JANCPR020000006.1 GCF_028657195.3 Streptomyces iconiensis | reverse complement strand
CAGAGGGGGCGGAGCCCCTTTTGGCGGGGGGATTGCCGGGGGGCGGAGCCCCCCGACGCCCGGCCGGCGAGGCCAACGGGGCAAGGGGCGAAGCCCCATAAGGAACGGAAACTGGCTTCAAATAACAGGAACCACGACAGGGGGCACGGGGCGCAGCCCCATAAGAGCTGGCAAGGCCCACACAGGGCCACCTGACAAACAAAACGCGGGGCCGACACCCGAAGGTGCCGACCCCGCAAAGGCACAAGCGCAAAGGCTAAGGCGCCAGCCGCAACTGCCTACGCCTCCTTGGAAAGGTTGGGCCCGCCCCCAGCAGCGGACTCCACCGGCGGAGCATCCGGCAGCGCCGCCTTCTCCTCCCCACGGAACGTGAACGCCTTCGCCTCACCCTCACCCTCGGTCCCCACGACCACGATGTGTCCGGGCCGCAGGTCACCGAAGAGGATCTTCTCGGAGAGGATGTCCTCGATCTCGCGCTGGATGGTCCGGCGCAACGGCCGGGCACCCATCACGGGGTCGTAACCCTTCTTCGCGAGCAGCTCCTTGGCATCGGTGCTCAGCTCGATGCCCATGTCCCGGTCCTTCAGCCGCTCATCGACCTGGTGGAGCATCAGGTCCACGATGCGGATGATGTCCTCCCTGGTCAGCTGGTGGAAGACCACCGTGTCATCGACACGGTTGAGGAACTCGGGCCGGAAGTGCTGCTTCAGCTCGTCGTTGACCTTGGCCTTCATCCGGTCGTAGCCGGCCTTCGTGTCGCCCTGTCCCGCGAAGCCGAGGTTGAAGCCCTTGGAGATGTCCCGCGTGCCGAGGTTCGTGGTCATGATGATGACCGTGTTCTTGAAGTCCACTTCCCGGCCCTGGGAGTCGGTCAGCCGACCGTCCTCCAGGATCTGCAACAGGGAGTTGAAGATGTCCGGGTGCGCCTTCTCGACCTCGTCGAAGAGAACCACGGAGAACGGCTTGCGCCGCACCTTCTCGGTGAGCTGGCCGCCCTCCTCGTAACCCACATAACCGGGCGGGGAGCCGAACAGCCGCGAGACGGTGTGCTTCTCGCTGAACTCCGACATGTCGAGAGAGATGAGCGCTTCCTCGTCCCCGAAGAGGAACTCGGCGAGCGTCTTGCTCAGCTCGGTCTTACCCACACCGGAAGGACCGGCGAAGATGAACGAACCACCGGGCCGCTTCGGGTCCTTGAGGCCCGCACGCGTACGCCGGATCGCCTGGGAGAGCGCCTTGATGGCGTCCTCCTGGCCGATGACGCGCTTGTGCAGCTCGTCCTCCATGCGCAGCAGGCGCGAGGACTCCTCCTCGGTGAGCTTGAAGACCGGGATGCCGGTGGCCGTGGCCAAGACCTCCGCGATCAGCTCCTCGTCCACCTCGGCGACGACATCCATGTCGCCGGCCTTCCACTCCTTCTCACGCTTGGTCTTCTGCGCGAGAAGCTGCTTCTCGGTGTCCCGGAGGGAGGCGGCCTTCTCGAAGTCCTGCGAGTCGATCGCGGACTCCTTGTCCCTGCGCACGTTCGCGATCTTCTCGTCGAACTCGCGCAGGTCCGGCGGCGCTGTCATCCGGCGGATGCGCATCCGGGAGCCGGCCTCGTCGATCAGGTCGATGGCCTTGTCCGGCAGGAAGCGGTCCGAGATGTAACGGTCCGCGAGCGTCGCGGCGCCGACCAGGGCGGCGTCCGTGATCGAGACGCGGTGGTGCGCCTCGTAACGGTCGCGCAGACCCTTGAGGATCTCGATGGTGTGCGGAAGCGACGGCTCCGCGACCTGGATGGGCTGGAAGCGGCGCTCGAGCGCCGCGTCCTTCTCCAGGTACTTGCGGTACTCGTCCAGCGTCGTGGCACCGATCGTCTGCAGCTCACCGCGGGCCAGCATCGGCTTGAGGATGCTCGCCGCGTCGATCGCCCCCTCGGCGGCGCCGGCGCCGACCAGGGTGTGCAGCTCGTCGATGAACAGGATGATGTCGCCGCGCGTACGGATCTCCTTGAGCACCTTCTTCAGGCGCTCCTCGAAGTCACCGCGGTAACGGGAGCCGGCGACCAGCGCGCCCAGGTCCAGGGTGTAGAGGTGCTTGTCCTTGAGGGTCTCGGGCACCTCGCCCTTGACGATGGCCTGCGCCAGCCCCTCGACGACGGCGGTCTTGCCGACGCCGGGCTCGCCGATGAGCACGGGGTTGTTCTTCGTACGGCGGGAAAGGACCTGCATGACCCGCTCGATTTCCTTCTCGCGCCCGATGACCGGGTCGAGCTTGGACTCCCGTGCGGCCTGCGTGAGGTTGCGGCCGAACTGGTCCAGGACGAGCGAGGTGGAAGGCGTGCCCTCAGCGGGGCCGCCTGCCGTGGCGGCCTCCTTACCACCCGAGTAACCGGAAAGGAGCTGGATGACCTGCTGGCGCACCCTGTTCAGGTCGGCGCCGAGCTTCACGAGGACCTGGGCTGCGACGCCCTCGCCCTCGCGGATCAGACCGAGCAGGATGTGCTCGGTGCCGATGTAGTTGTGGCCCAGCTGAAGGGCTTCGCGGAGCGAGAGCTCCAGCACCTTCTTGGCACGGGGGGTGAAGGGGATGTGACCGGACGGCGCCTGCTGGCCCTGCCCGATGATTTCCTCCACCTGCTGGCGGACAGCCTCAAGCGAAATCCCGAGGCTCTCCAGTGCCTTAGCGGCGACACCCTCACCCTCGTGGATCAGGCCCAGGAGGATGTGTTCAGTGCCGATGTAGTTGTGGTTGAGCATCCGGGCTTCTTCCTGAGCCAGGACGACAACCCGCCGCGCGCGGTCGGTGAACCTCTCGAACATCGTTATTCGCTCCTCAGAGCGGTCAGGCAGTGAGGGGACGCTCCCCTCGCTGTCCTTCCGCAGCTTAGTCCCGCAACGGGGGACCGCTCATTCCAACTGCCGACACCGGCCCAGTCGCGTATGCGCCTCCTGTCCCGGACAGCCGACAACAGTTCCAACCCGATGGTGCGAGACGATGTTCCCGCAGGCCAGGCGTATTCACCTGGATCCACTACGCCGACGGCGAACGCCCCCGCACCGACACGCCCGCTCCCGTTCGACCCCGTCGTACCTCACCCCCGCTCCGCCCGCTGTCACCTGGGCTTCCGTCTCCGTTAGTGCCTTCTTACCCGCTGGCGGTGACACTCCATGCGGCATACCGCCGATACGGCACAGCTCATCCGCTGATGGCGAACAGACTTCGCGGAGACACGAGCACCCCGCCCATCTGGGCACAGAGAGTAGTGGAAGCCAACTCTGCGTAACGTCACCGCTGTTCGGCCGGTTGCACCGTGCATGACGTTCGCGATTCCACGCGCCGGGCCCCAGGGCGCCGAGAGCGCGGGGCCGGCCGGGGTCGCCGATGTACTGGAGGTGCCTGCCCGCGCCGGCAGGGCGCTGCTGCGGCGCCGGGGACTGCGCACCGGCCCTGTTGCCTACGACCCGGTGCGCGAGCGCGTCCTGCTGCTGGTGCCGTCCGGCAGCGCCGAAGAGCTGCCGGGGCTGCTGGAGTGGCTGGAGTGGGGCGGGGTCGAGCTGGAGCTGACTGCCCGCTCCGCCTACGACCCTCGGGAGGCCGCCGCCCTGTGGCTGCGACCTCCCGAGTCGGGGTGCGAGCCGGGAGCGCCGGTTCCCGGCGTGGATCTCGTACGGCTTGTCGGTGCTGCGGCGACGGAGTGCCACCGGGCCCGGTTGGGCATCCGGCCCTCTCAGCCGTTGGCCTTCTCGTAGGCCTCACGAATGCTGGCCGGGACGCGACCCCTGTCGTTGACCTCGTAGCCCTGCTCCTTGGCCCACGCGCGGATCTTCGCGGTGTCCTGGCTGCTGCCACCGCCGGAAGCGGCACGGCCGCCCTTTCCGCGTGCGGAACGGCCACCGGTACGGCGCCCGCTCTTCAGATAGGGCTCCAGAGCGCCACGGAGCTTGTCCGCATTAGCGGTGGTGAGGTCGATCTCGTAGGTCTTCCCGTCCAGTGCGAACGTCACTGTCTCGTCGGCTTCGCCGCCGTCGAGGTCGTCGACAAGAAGAACCTGAACCTTCTGTGCCACCGGCTACTCCCATTCGTCATCGATAACGGATTACTGATACTGCCGACGAAAGCAAACCGCTTTTCCCGGAGAAACACAAACCCTCGGCTGAGTTTGCCCGTCCACCCGCTGGGATTGGCGGGATCTTTCGGACATAGTGGTGGCTGTTCTGTGCGACGGTTCAGAGATGCAGCAGCATGCGGCTGTTGCCCAAGGTGTTCGGCTTCACTCGTTCGAGACCCAGGAACTCCGCGACTCCCTCGTCATAGGAACGCAGCAGCTCGCTGTAGACATCGCCGTCCACAGGTGTCTCGCCGATCTCGGTGAAGCCGTGCTTGGTGAAGAAGTCCACTTCGAAGGTGAGACAGAAAATACGCCGCACACCGATCCACCGCGCCGTCGTGAGCAGCTTCTCCAGGAGCATGTGCCCGACCCCGGTTCCGCGCTGGGTCGGAGCGACGGCGAGCGTCCTGACCTCGGCCAGGTCCTCCCACATGACGTGCAGGGCACCGCAGCCGACAACTTCGGCATCGGTGTCCTGTTCCGCTACCCAGAACTCCTGGATGTCCTCGTAAAGCGTCACCGTGGCTTTGTCGAGCAGGATGCGGTCGCGCGAGTACACGTCAAGGAGCCCGCGCAGAGCGGGGACATCGGCCGTGCGTGCCCTGCGGATGGTGACTTCGGATAGCGGTACGCGTTCTCGCATGAACGGACGCTATCGCTCCTGGTCGCCCGGCTCTCCGCCGGGGGCGTCGAGATGGACGCCGTTCAGTTGTACGACGCGCAAGGCGTCGCGCAGCACCTCGACCTGTTCCGGCGACATCATCCCGAAGAAGTCCACGAGAGCGGATGCCGGGTTGTCACTGGTCGACCACGCCTCGTTCATGAGAGCCGCCGAGTAGGCGGCACGAGTGGAGACCGCCGCATATCGATAGGCCCGGCCTTCTTGATCCCGCCGGAGCCAGCCCTTCTGGCGCAGGTTGTCCATTACGGTCATCACCGTCGTGTAGGCGACGGTGCGTTCCTTCTGCAGATCTTCGAGGACTTCCCTGACGGTGACGGGGCGGTTCCATCGCCATACCCGCGTCATCACGGCATCTTCCAACTCTCCCAATGGCCTCGGCACGGAAGAATAATAGTCGGAGATGTCCGAATCGAGTCAGTCCTCGGACTTCTGGCGCGTGGACTTGGCCTCGGCCAGTGCGGCATCGACGGCGCCGTCTTCCTTGGCCTTGTTGGCGCCACCCTGGCTCTTGACGATCGTCACGATGAGCGCAGTGAATGCCACCGCCATCACGAACGGCGGGGTGAGTGCGGCGACGTAGTCCATGGCTGGGCCTCCTCGGTGAGCAGGCGTCCAGCGTAACGCGGGGGCTTCAGGCGGGAATCGGGTGCCTCTCCCGCTCGGGCTCCGGCGACTCCGGCGTTTCCCTCAACTGCGTTTCCCGCGGCACGTTTTCCGATGTCTCCGACAGCTCCGATTCCGGTGTTTCCGGCGTATCCGGTGTGTCCGGCGCCTCGCGCCCGGGGTGCGGCGCCGAGCGCCTGCGGGGCGGGAAGACCTCGCCCGGTGTGGGGACGGGCCGGGAGGGCGGCGACTGTGGCTCGGCACCGGGCTCCGGTTCGCGCTCGGGTTCGGGCTTCCGCTCGGGCTCGGGCTCGGGGGCCGGCTTCCGCGTGGGCTCGTCCCCGGCCGTCGCGGGCGACGGGGCCGTCTCGTCGTGCTGCGGCGTGCGGCCTGCGGGAACGCAGGCGGGCCCTGGCACGGCAGGGGAACCGGACAGGCCGCGGAGGCGGGCGCGCACGGCGCTCTCGGCGAGGCTCTCGCAGCGGTGCAGCAGCGCGAGGCGGCGGTCCGTCTCGGGCTCTCCCGCGGCCTCGCCGCACAGCGTGCGCAGCGCCGCGAGGTCGTCGGGGCGGGGGAGGTAACCCGTGGTGAGCGCCGCCTCCAGCTGGTCGAGGTAGCCGGGCGCCGCACCGGGGAGCGCCTCGCGGTACCGGGCGAGGTCGCCGAGCAGGAAGGACCGCAGCCTGTATCCCTCGCGCACCGTCTCCTCCACGGCCTCGGCGAGGCGCAAGTAGTCCCGCGCCTCCTCGGGCGCGGGGTCGGACTGGAGGGCGATGGCGAGGGCGCCGCCGAGCACACGCAGCTCGTCCGCGCTGAACGCCACGCCTCCTCGGGAACCGTAGGGCGTTGGCATGCGGCGACGATACGGCGCGTATCCGCTAAATGTGCTTATCGCCCGGAGGCACGGCGTGGCGTATGACGCCCGCTTTATGACTGCTTTGTGAGCGGCGCCGCCCTTTGCGTGCTGCTTTTCTGCCGGATTCGTATCGGGCTTTCCGGAAGCCGATTCGGCTCGTTGCGGGTCGGCTTGGGTGGGAGCCAGTCGGACCGGTCGTCCAGTCGGCTCGGCTCGCGTCCAGTCGCCTCGGGGCGGTTGCGATCAGCTTGGGGCGGCTGCGGTCGGTCTCGGTCAGCTCCGGTCTACGTTGCGCTCATAGACCAGCCGCAGGCCGATCAGGGTGAGCCAGGGCTCGTGCTCGTCGATGACGCTGGACTCGCCCAGCACCATGGGCGCGAGGCCGCCGGTGGCGATCACCGTGACCTCGTCCGGGTCGTCGGCCAGCTCGGTCGCCATGCGGTTCACGACGCCGTCGACCTGCCCAGCGAAGCCGTAGATGATGCCCGACTGCATGGCCTCGACGGTGTTCTTGCCGATGACGCTGCGCGGGCGGGCGATCTCGATCTTGCGGAGCTGTGCGCCGCGTACGCCCAGTGCGTCCACGGAGATCTCGATACCGGGTGCGATCACGCCGCCGACGTACTCGCCGCGTGCGGAGACCGCGTCGAAGGTCGTGGCCGTGCCGAAGTCGACGACCACACAGGGGCCGCCGTACAGCTCGACGGCGGCGAGCGCGTTGATGATGCGGTCGGCGCCGACCTCCTTGGGGTTGTCCATCAGGATCGGCACGCCCGTCTTGACCCCTGGCTCGACCAGGACGGCGGGGATGTCGCCGTAGTAGCGGCGGGTCACCTCGCGCAGCTCGTGCAGTACCGAGGGGACGGTCGAGCAGATGGCGATGCCCTCGACGTTGTCGCCCAGTTCCTCGCCGAGGAGCGGGTGCATGCCCATCAACCCCTGGAGGAGCACGGCGAGTTCGTCCGCCGTACGACGCGCCTCGGTCGAGATGCGCCAGTGCTCGACGATCTCCTCCCCGTCGAACAGGCCCAGAACGGTGTGGGTGTTGCCCACGTCGATGGTCAGCAGCATCAGGCCGATTCCTCTCGAAGGTCCAGGCCGATGTCGAGGATCGGGGAGGAGTGCGTGAGGCTGCCGACGGCGAGGAAGTCGACGCCGGCCGCCGCGTATGCGGGCGCGTTCTCCAGCGTGAGGCGGCCCGAGGACTCCAGCTTCGCCTGGCCCGCGACCAGCGCGACTGCCTCGGCGGTCTGTTCCGGGCCGAAGTTGTCGAGAAGGATCAGATCCGCACCCTGGTTCAGAACGGGCGTGATCTGATCGAGCCTGTCCACTTCGACCTCGATCGGGATGTCGGGGAACTCGGCCCTCACCCGCGCGAACGCCTCGCCCACACCGCCGGCCGCGATCACGTGGTTGTCCTTGATGAGCGCGGCGTCCGAGAGCGACATGCGGTGGTTGACCCCGCCGCCGCAGCGCACGGCGAACTTCTCCAGCGCGCGCAGCCCTGGCGTCGTCTTCCTGGTGTCCCGTACGCGCGTCTTCGTGCCCTCCAGCGCGTCGGACCAGGCGCGGGTCGCCGTGGCGATGCCCGAGAGGCGGCACAGCAGGTTGAGGGCGCTGCGCTCGCCCGTGAGCAGGTCGCGGGTGTTGGTGCGTACGGTCAGCAGCTTGTCGCCCGCCTCGACCCTGTCGCCGTCCAGGACGTGCCGCTCCACCTCGAACTCGTCGGTGCACACCACCGACAGGACCGCCTCGGCGACCCGCAGCCCCGCGACGGTGCCCGCCTCACGCGCGGTGAAGTCGCCCGTGGCGAAGGACCCTTCGGGGACCGTGGCCACGCTGGTGACGTCCACGCCGCGGTCGAGGTCCTCCTCAACGGCCAGGTGTGCGATGTCCTCGACCTGGACCGGGTCGAGGCCCGAGTCCAGCAGGAGTTGCGCCAGGTCGGGGTCGAGGCCGCATTCGAGCGGATCGAGATCGGCGCCCTCGCCCTCGGCCTCGCCGGCGGCGCAGCCGCAGCCGTCGCCGCAGCCGCCCTGGCCGGGCGGCTCGGCAGTCGTCGCGGGGCCGCCGATCTGGAGGAGGGACAGGTCTACTGGTTCCGGGCTGGTCACGTTCTCTCCTTGGGCGCGACCGGCGGGAACGCGGTCGTCTGTGTCGTACGGACGGTGAGCGGGAGGCTCACGACGAGGTGGCGCCGCCAGCGCGTGTCGTCACGGTCCGGGTGGTCCTCGCGCCAGTGGCACCCCCGCGTCTCCTCGCGCCGCAGTGCGGCTGCGACGAGGACACGGGCCACGAGGTGGAGGTTGGTCGCCTCCCATGTGTCCACACCCGGCTCGGCCGGCTTGTCGGCCAGTTCGGCCGGAAGCGCGGCGAGTTGCCCGGCGGCGCTGAGGAGACTACGCGCGGAACGCAGCACTCCCGCACCACCGGTCATGATCCTCTGCACCGCGTGACGTGCTTCCGCCGGCAGCAGCGACGTCGCGTGCTGGGTGGTGGCGTTCGCCACGTTCCCCGCAGCCCCCTCGTTCCCGGGCGCACGGGTGCTTCCCGGCGTGCGGGCGCTCCCCGGCGTGCGGGCGTCCCCCGCTTCCGGTGAAGTGGGCGTGTGCTGCCCGGCGTTGGGGGCCGGGTCGGCGGCGTGGGGGTGCCCCGGGACGTGTTCCGCGGCCCGCTCGGTGACGTGTTCCGCGATCCGTTCGGCGAACACGAGGCCCTCCAACAGGCTGTTGGAGGCGAGCCTGTTGGCACCGTGCACGCCCGTGCAGGCGACCTCGCCGCAGGCGTACAGCCCCGGCACGGTCGTGCGCCCGTACAGGTCGGTGCGTACGCCGCCGGAGGCGTAGTGCGCAGCCGGCGCCACCGGGATCGGGGAGCGTACGGGGTCGATGCCGTGGGCACGGCAGGCGGCGAGGATCGTCGGGAAGCGGGTCTCCCACATCGCGGCGCCGAAGTGGCGGCCGTCGAGGAACATGTGGTCGGTGCCGCGGGCGGCGGCGTGCCGCATGATGCCCTTGGCCACGATGTCGCGGGGCGCCAGTTCGGCGAGCGGGTGCCGGCCCTCCATGAAGCGGACGCCGTCCGCGTCGACGAGGTGCGCGCCCTCACCGCGTACCGCCTCGGAGATCAGCGGCTGCTGCCCCTCCGCCTCCGGGCCCAGGTAGAGCACCGTGGGGTGGAACTGGACGAACTCCAGATCGGACACCTCGGCCCCGGCACGCAGCGCGAGCGCGACGCCGTCTCCCGTGGAGACGGGCGGGTTCGTCGTCGCGGCGAACACCTGCCCCATACCACCGGTGGCGAGGACGACGGCGGGTGCGCGTACGGCGCCGACGCCGTCGTGCTGGCCCTCGCCCATGACGTGCAGGGTCACGCCCGCCGCGTGGCCGGCGCCGTCCTTGAGGAGTTCGAGCACAAGGGCGTTCTCGACCGTGCGCAGGTCCTTCTGCGCGTGTACGGCCTCCACCAGCGCGCGGGAGATCTCGGCGCCGGTCGCGTCACCGCCCGCGTGGGCGATGCGGCGGCGGTGGTGGCCACCCTCGCGGGTGAGTGCGAGGGCGCCGGTTTCCCCGGTCGTGTCGAAGCGCGCGCCGGCCGCGATGAGGCGGCGTACGGCGTCGGGGCCCTCGGTGACGAGGGTGCGTACGGCCTCCTCGTCGCACAGCCCGGCGCCCGCGACCAGGGTGTCGTCGAGGTGCTGGCCGGGGGTGTCGCCCTCGTCGAGCGCCGCGGCGATGCCGCCCTGCGCCCAGCGGGTCGAGCCGTCGTCGAGGCGGGCCTTGGTGACGACGACCGTACGGGCTCCCGTGGCGGCGCAGCGCAGTGCGGCCGTGAGGCCGGCGACGCCGGAACCGACCACGACCACGTCGGCCTCGACCGTCCAGCCGGGTGCGGGCGCCGTGAGCGGCTCGGCGCCTATCCGGTCGCTGTGCTCCGTCATGGGTTCCGCTTTCCGAAGTGGAGCGGGGCGTTGTCGATGAGCCGGGTGGTGCCGGCGCGCGCTGCGACGGCGAGCACGGCCTC
Organism: Streptomyces iconiensis; assembly: GCF_028657195.3. Taxonomy (GTDB): domain Bacteria; phylum Actinomycetota; class Actinomycetes; order Streptomycetales; family Streptomycetaceae; genus Streptomyces; species Streptomyces iconiensis. Next base: position 266,219 of record NZ_JANCPR020000006.1, on the reverse strand, counting down.
GCCCTCCCACTTCCCGCTCCGGATCTCCGTGAAGCTCCCGGGGTCGACCAGCGCCACGTAGTCGACGACGAGCCCCGAGGCGGCGGCGAGGACGTCACGCGCGGCGCGCAGCACGGCTCCGGCGTCCTGGCCGCCCTGCCCCAGGGCGCGTTCACCGGCCGCGAGCGCGCGTGAGAGCGCGAGTCCGTGTGCGCGCTCCGCAGCGGACAAGTAGCGGTTGCGGCTGGAGAGAGCCAGCCCGTCGTCCTCGCGCACGGTCGGTACGGCGACCACGCGTACGGGGAAGTTCAGATCGCGCACCATGCGCCGTACGAGGGCGAGTTGCTGGGCGTCCTTCTGGCCGAAGAACGCGGCGTCGGGCGCCGTCAGGTGCAGCATCTTGGCGACGACCGTCAGCATCCCGTCGAAGTGCCCCGGGCGTACGGCGCCTTCCAGCACCTCGCCCATCGGGCCTGCCGTGATCCGCACCTGGGGTTCGCCGCCCGGGTACACCTCCTCGGCCGGGGGCGCGAAGACGACGTCGGCGCCCTCCTTGCCCGCGACGGCCAGATCGGCCTCCAGGGTGCGCGGATAGCGCTCCAGGTCCTCGCCCTCGCCGAACTGGAGCGGGTTGACGAAGACGGTGACGACGACCTGGCCGCCGGGCCCGACCCGTTCGCGGGCCGCGCGCACCAGTGCGGCGTGGCCCTCGTGGAGGGCTCCCATGGTCATCACGACGGCACGCTCACCGGCAGCGGTGCCGGTGCCGGTGCCGGTACCGGTGTCGGTACCGGAGCGTGGGAGGGCGCGCAGTTCGGCCGCCGTACGGGCGACGGCGGGAGGTGGCACGGGGCTCATTCGCCGGTCCCCCCGTGCTCTCCGTCGTCGCCTTGCCCGCCGTCTGTGCCGTCTCTGCCGTCCCCGCCGGTCTTGCCGTCTCCGCCGGTCTTGCCGTGCCCGCCGGCGCCGGGCTCACCGGTGGCCTGGCCGTGCGAGAGCACGTCGAGCAGGGCCTCGGCCAGTTCGGGCTTGAGCAGCCCGTGTGCGAGCGCCCTGTCGGCCGTCGCCCTGGCCATCGCGAGGTAACCGGCGACGGTCTGCGGCGCGTGCTTGCTCAGCTCGGCGACGTGTGCGGAGACGGTGCCCGCGTCCCCGCGCGCCACGGGTCCCGTCAGCGCCGAGTCGCCGGAGCGCAGCGCGTTGTCTAGCGCGGCGCCGAGCAGCGGGCCGAGCATCCGGTCGGGCGCCTGCACGCCGGAGGCGCGCAGCAGCTCCATGGACTGGGTGACCAGGGTGACGAGGTGGTTGGCACCGATGGCGAGGGCCGCGTGGTAGAGGGCGCGCATCTCCTCCTCTACCCACTCCGGCTCGCCGCCCATCTCGATGACGAGCGCCTGGGCCGCCAGCCGCAGCTCCTCCGGCGCCGTGACACCGAAGGAGCACCCGGCAAGCCGCTGCACATCGACGGCCGTACCGGTGAAGGTCATCGCGGGGTGCAGCGCGAGCGGCAGCGCCCCTGCGCGCAGCGCGGGCTGGAGCACTCCGGTACCGAAGCGCCCGGAGGTGTGCACGACGAGCTGTCCCTGTCGCACGGCCCCCGTCTGCGCCAGTCCTGACACCAGCCCTGGCAGCGCGTCGTCGGGCACGGTCAGCAGGACCAGGTCGGCGCGCGCGAGGACCTCGGCCGGCTCGACCAGGGGTACGTCGGGGAGCAGATCGGCGGCGCGGCGCCTGGAGGTTTCCGAGACGCCGGAAGCGGCGACCGGGCGGTGCCCGGCCAGCCGCAGTGCCGCGGCGAGCGCGGGCCCGACGCGGCCGGCGCCGACGACGCCGACCGAGAGCCGTGCGGGGCGGTCCTCGGCCCGTGCCGGTGCCGGCGGCTCGTGGGGGCCGCCAGGGGGTTGCTGAGTGTTCACGGAGTGGCCTTCCGTATGCGTTCCGGTCCGCTGGTGCTGCCGGTACCGGACGTGACCACGCCATGTTAAGCCCTGCGCGGAGGCCGTCGGAGGCGCCGGGACGTCCGCCTGGACGTCCACCTGGACGCCGGCGGGGATGCCGCTCCCCCCGTACCGTCGCGCAGCGCCTTGGCCTCCCTGCGGGCCACCCACCAGGCACGCAGGAGCTTGGCCTCGTGGGAGCCCGGGGCCGGTGGCTCGGCCTGTCCCGCACCGCGGAGCCGCCAGGTGTCGATCGCGTACTGCTCTTGGATGCTCATACCGACGACGCTGCGTCCGACAGCGCACGGAAGCACGCCGATTGACCAGGGACGTCAATCCGCGCCCCGCCGATTGACGGGCCTCGTCAATCCACGCGCCCCGCGCTTGACCTGCGGCGCACCATAGGGGCATGAGCGTCACCATCGAGATAGCGGGTCTGCCGCCCGAGCGGATCGTCTTCGCGCCTTCGCCCCTGGCTGAACTGGGCACGGCGCTGCACACGCTGTCCGAGCCCGGTCACCACCCCGGCGTCTGCGGGTGGACCACGGCGGTGAACGCGGGGCTCAAGCAGGACCTCGCCGACCGGCTGAGCGAGGCGGACTTCCTGTGGAGGACGACCTTCTCCGACGTCCTGCTGGGCTTCGCCGGGCTGCGGGACGCCTCGGCACAGCCGGGCGAGACGCTCGCCGACGACCTGGACATCCTGGACCGGCTGGACGACGAGGAGTTCGTCTCCGCCTCCCTGGAGTTCACCTGCTCGACGCTGTACGGGACACCACAGCTGCGCTCCCCGCTCTCCGACCCCTCGATGCGCGAGCGCGCCATGGAGCTGGCCTCGGCGCGCGGTCCGCAGCAGCGCCAGTTCACCAAGTGGCTCCTGGACGACCCGCCCGCCGTACGGGCCTGGGTGCGGCGCCTGTTCGAAGACTGCGACGAGGCGTTCTTCGCCGACACCTGGAACCGGGTGCGCTTCCAGCTCACCGCTGACGCGCGGGAGAAGAGCGAACTGCTGCGGCGCAAGGGGCTGGCAGCCACGCTGGAGGCGGTCTCACCCGCCCTGTCCGTGGACGAGGCGGGCACCCGTATCGATGTGGACAAGCTCTCCAGTGCCCGGACGACGGCGGTCGACCCCGCCGTGGGCGCCGGTGTCACCTTCATCCCGTCCGTCTACCAGTGGCCGCACCTCCTGGTGCTCCACCGGTACGCCTGGCGACCTGTAGTGCACTATCCGGTGGCCGCGCCCGAGCTGCCGGGGCCGACCTCGGTCGACCAGTTCATGCTGCGTATGGAGGCGCTCGCGCACCCGATGCGGATGCGCCTGTGCCGGCACCTGGCGCGGGCGCCGTACACCACCGGTGAACTGGCCGACTACTACGGGCTCAGTTCGCCGGAGGTCTCCCGGCACCTGTCGGTCCTCAAGAAGGCGAGCCTGATCACGTCGCGCCGCAGGGGGCGCTATGTGCAGTACCAGATGGACCTGAAGGTCGTCGCCCGGCTGGGCAGCGACTTCCTGGAGACCGTCCTGCGGTAGTGCTGCGCGAGCCTTGCGCCTTTTGGTGTGCCGGTGCCGTGTTGTGTGCCGGTGCTGTGTTGTGTGCCTCGGCATCGGGTGGTTCCGTCCGCCGTGTTCGCGGCGCTGAGTGGTGGCGTGCCGGTTGTGTGTGGCTTGGCGCGCAGTTCCCCGCGCCCCTATGGGGCGCCTTCTGCGGGCGTCTTGTCAGCCGGTGCCGTGCGATGTGCTCGGCACCGGGTGGGTTCCATCCGCCGTGTTCGCGGCGCTGAGTGGTGGCGTGCCGGTTGTGCGGGGCTTGGCGCGCAGTTCCCCGCGCCCCTATGGGGCGCCTTCTGGGGGCGTTTTGTCAGTTGGTGGTGCCGCCTGCGCGTACCAGGCCCGTTTCGTAGGCGAGGACCACGGCCTGTACGCGGTCGCGCAGGCCGAGCTTGGCGAGGATGCGGCCTACGTGGGTCTTCACGGTCGCCTCGGACAGGACGAGCTTGCCGGCGATCTCGCCGTTGGAGAGGCCCTGCGCGATGAGCGTGAGCACCTCGCGTTCGCGTTCGGTGAGCCGTTCCAGCTCCTTGGTGAGCGGCTCGGACGTGGTCGCGGGCAGGATCGAGGAGAAGCGGTCGATCAGCCGCCGGGTCGTGCTGGGTGCGACCACGGCGTCACCGCTGTGCACCGCGCGGATGGCGTCCAACAGGTCGCCGGGCGGTACGTCCTTGAGCATGAAGCCACTGGCACCCGCCTTCAGCGCGGAGAAGGCGTACTCGTCCAGGTCGAACGTGGTCAGGATGAGCACCTTGGGGTCGCCGGGTCCGCCCTCGCCCTCCTCACAGATGCGGCGGGTCGCCTCGACTCCGTCGACGTTCGGCATCCGCACGTCCATAAGGACCACGTCCACGGCGGTGCCGCGCAGGATGGACAGCGCCTCGGCGCCGTCGCTCGCCTCCGCCGTGACCTCCATGTCCTGCTGTGCGCTCAGCACCATGCGGAAGCCGGTGCGCAGCAGCGCCTGGTCGTCGACGAGCATCACGCGGATCGTCATGCGTTGTCCCTTCTTGCGGTACGTGGACGGTGGTGCTGCGGTACGGGCCCTCCGGCCGGTCGCGCTGTACGGACTCGGTCGGCGGTGCCCCTTGAGGCGGTCGGTCTGTGCCCCTTGAGGCGGTCAGTCGGTGCCCCTTGAGGCGGTCAGTCGGTGCCCTTGAGGGGGAGCGCGGCGGCGATGCGGAAGCCACCGCCGGGGCGGGGCCCCGCCTCCAGGGCGCCGCCGACCATGCCCACACGTTCCCGCATTCCGATCAGACCGTGCCCGAGCCCGTCCGTGCCCCCGTCCTCGTACAGCTCGCGCTGCGCTCCCCGGCCGTCGTCCTCCGCGTACACACGGAGCTCGTCGGGCTCGTAGCGCAGCAGTACGGTCGCGCCCACCTCGGGGCCCCCGTGCTTACGGGAGTTGGTGAGCGCTTCCTGCACGATGCGGTACGCCGTGAGCTCCACGCTACTGGGGAGCGGCTGCGGCGTTCCCTCGACCTTGAAGGCCACGGTGAGCCCGGTGCCGCGCACCTGCTCGACCAGGTCGGCGATCTGCTCGACACCGGGCTGCGGCACGTACTCCCCGCCCTCGCGCTTGCCCCCGTCCCCGGTGCGCAGCACGCCCAGGAGGCGGCGCATCTCGGCGAGGGCCTGGCGTCCTGTGCCCGAGATGGTCTCCAGCGCCATGCGGGTCTGGTCGGGCGCCGTGTCCAGCACATAGGCGGCGCCGTCGGCCTGGACGACCATCACGGACACGTTGTGCGCGACCACGTCGTGCAGCTCCCGCGCGATCCTGGCCCGCTCGGCCGCGACGGCGACCTTGGCCTGGGCCTCGCGCTCCTTCTCCAGGCGGGTGGCGCGCTCCTCCAACTGGGAGTAGTAGGCGCGACGGGTGCGCAGCGAGTCGCCCAGCACCCAGGCCATCACGAACGCCAGCGTCATGAAGAGGGTGCCGAAGATCTGGCCCGTGAGGTCGTGCTGCGGTCCGGGCCAGCGCGCCTGGTCGATGGCGGGCGCCAGCAGGGAGCCGGCCAGCGCGAAGCGCGAGGCCCAGCGGGTGTGCCGGGAGGCGACGGTGAAGATGATGACCAGGAAGGCGAAGTTCCCGGGGAACGGCTCTACGTCGGCGATGACCTGCGCGACCCCGGTGCCGGTGGCCAGCAGCAGCATCTTCTCGGGAGCCCGCCGCCGCAGCGCCACCACGGCGCACATGGAGAGCGCGATGGGAATGGCGGCGATCTGCTCCTTGGGGCCGTACGGCAGCCCGGTCGTGTCGTCGGGCGCGGTCAGGCTTGCCAGGAGCCAGGCCGACGACATCAGCAGCAGGAACGCGGCCCATAGGCTGTCCACCCACGTGGGGTGCCTGCGGATGAAGTCGTAGAGCCGGTTCACGTAACCCAGCGTATGCAGGGTAAGTACGTGCAGAGGTCAACCGGACGGCCGATCCATAGGGCCCCCGTGTACTCCCCAAGGTGGAGGACACCCGTCCGCACGTACCGTGAGGCGCATGATCCCCGAGCAGCGCGGCTGGCGGGAGGCCGCCGAGCACGCCCTCTACGGCCCCCTCGGCTTCTTCACCCACGAGGCCCCCGCCGAGCACTTCCGCACCTCCGTGCACGCCTCACCCCTCTTCGCCCGCGCGGTGACCCGGCTGCTGCTGCGCGTGGACGAGGCACTGGGCCACCCCGACCGCCTCGACCTGGTGGACGTGGGCGCGGGGCGCGGAGAGCTGCTCTCCGGGGTGCTGAAGGAGCTGGCGGCCGGTACGGCGGACGGCGGCGGGGTCGGTACGGCGAGCGGCGGCGACGGAGCCGGTACGGCCGAGGCGGCAGGCCCGGCGGGTGCCGGTGTCGCGGCCCGTCTGCGCGCGTGCGCGGTCGAGCGCGGCCCGCGCCCCGCCGGTCTGGACGACCGGATCGACTGGTGCCCCGATCTGCCGGGCCCCGGAACGGTCACCGGGCTGCTGTTCGCCAACGAGTGGCTGGACAACGTGCCGTTGGACATCGCCGAGACCGGCCCCGAGGGCACCCCGCTCCTCGTACAGGTGGACGGGGAAGGCAACGAGCACCCCGGGCCCCCCGTCGCGGGCGAGGACGCGCGGTGGCTGGCCCGCTGGTGGCCCCTGGAGGGCACGGAGCCGGGCTCGCGCGCCGAGATCGGGCACCCGCGCGACGCTGCCTGGACCACGGCCGTACGGTCCCTGCGCGCGGGTGCGGCCGTTGCCGTCGACTACGGGCACACCCGCGCGACCCGGCCACCCTTCGGAACGCTCACCGGATACCGCGAGGGGCGCCAGACACGCCCCGTCCCCGACGGGCGCCACGACATCACGGCGCATGTCGCCCTGGACGCCTGCGCCGACGCCGCCGCACTCGTGGCGGAGGGCGGAGGGGTGCTGCTCCCCCAGCGCGAGGCACTGCACCGGCTCGGCGTACGCGGGGGCAGGCCGCCTCTGGAACTGGCACACAGCGATCCGGCCGCGTACGTACGGGCCCTGAGCGCTGCCGGAGAGGCGGCGGAACTGACCGCCAGGGAAGGGCTGGGCTCCTTCGACTGGCTGGTCTGCCCCGTCGGCATCGCCTCACCCCTGCCGACGCCGTAACGCCCGCCCTCACGCCGAGGTGCCCGCAGCCGAGCGCCCGCAGCCGAGGTGCCCGCAGCGTAGGCACCGGGAGCGTAGGCACCGGGAGCCGGGGCACCCGCAGCTCCGGGGCATATGCGGCCGGGGGTCCGTGGTGGGGATGCCGTTGTCCTGGTTCGCTCGTATGCTCGCGTGAGCGCATGTGGCAGACCTCACCGTCGCCCTGCCGGACACACACCATCTGTCGAGCCGAGGAGGCCGGGCCCATGGCACGCGAGTGCGATGTCATCGTCGTCGGAATGGGGCCGGGGGGCGAGGAAGTCGCCGGGCGGCTGGCGCAGGAAGGGCTCGATGTCGTGGGCGTCGAGGCCGAACTGCTCGGCGGCGAGTGCCCCTACTGGGCGTGCGTACCCAGCAAGATGATCGTCCGCGCGGGAAACGTGCTCGCCGAGGTCGGACGCTCGCCCGGCATGGCCGGTCCTGCCCGTGCGGAGCCGGACTTCTCGCTGGTCGCGGCACGCATCAGGGACGAGGCGACGACGGACTGGGACGACGCGAGCGCGGTGGAACGGTTCACGGGCAAGGGCGGCACCTTCGTACGGGCACGCGGCCGGATCGTCGGTCCCGGGCAGGTCGAGGCGGGCGGGGAGACGTACAGCGCCAGGCGTGCCGTGGTCGTGGCCACCGGGAGCGGCCCCATGGTGCCCCCGGTCGAAGGGCTGGAGGGGACGCCGTACTGGACCAACCGCGAGGCGATCTCGACGCCCGAGGCACCCGGTTCCCTGCTGGTGCTCGGCGGCGGTGCCGTCGGCGTGGAGCTGGCCCAGGGGTTCTCCCGTTTCGGGACGGAGGTGACGGTCGTCGAGGCGTCGGAGCGGCTGGTTCCGCCGGAGGAGCCTGAGTCGGCCGCGCTGCTTGAGCGCGTACTGGACGCCGAGGGCGTGACCGTCAGAACGGGAGCGCGGGCCTCGGCCGTACGGCATTCCGGGGACACGTTCACCCTCACCCTGGAGAACGGCGAGGAACTGAGCGCGCAGCGGCTCCTGGTGGCCACGGGCCGCCGCCCGCGGCTGAAGTCGCTGGGCCTGGACACGCTCGGCCTCGACCCCGAAGCCCGCGCCCTGCACGTGGACGCGCACATGCGTGCGGCGCCCGGGGTGTGGGCCGTGGGCGACGTGACGGGCGAGGGCGCCTTCACACACATGGCGATGTACCAGGCGGACATCGCCGTACGCTCCGTCCTCGGCCAGGAGGGCCCGGGAGCCGACTACTCGGCGGTTTCCCGCGTGACCTTCACCGACCCGGAGATCGGCGCGGTCGGACTGACGGAACAGGCGGCGCGCGACAAGGGGCTGAGCGTCAGGACCGGGCAGTCCGAGGTGCCGTCCAGCACCCGTGGCTGGATCCACAAGGCGGGCAACGACGGGCTGGTGAAGCTGGTCGAGGACGCCGACCGCGGGGTACTCGTCGGCGCGACGAGCGCGGGCCCCATGGGCGGCGAAGTGCTCTACGGGCTCGCCGTCGCGGTACGCGCAGCCGTCCCCGTCTCCCTCCTGCGGAACATGATCTACGCCTACCCGACCTTCCACCGCGGCGTACTGGACGCGCTGGCCGACCTGGAGACAGCGGCGGAAAAGCCCGGCTGACGAGGACGGCAGTCCCGAGCTGGCAGGCCGGCTCGACGGCGCGGCAGCCCCGAAGCCGCCCGGACAACGCCGCCGGCGCACGCACAGCGCCACGCGCGCCGACAGCCGCCGACAGCCGCCGACAGCCGAGGAAAGAGCCAGCCCCGTGCGGGCCAGCGCGCAGCTCACGCGTCCGCGATCGTCTCCACCTCCGCCTCGTCGCGCGGCACCTGGAGTTCGTCGGCTGCGACGGAACGGCGCAGCGCCTCGTGCAGGCCCGCCGGTGTGAGGACGCCCACGAACCTGTCGGCCTCGTCGAGCACGGCGACCCACCCGGCGTCGTGCTGGAGCATCACGCTGAACGCCGACTTGAGCGGCGTACCCAGGCGGAGCCACGCCTCCATCCGCCGCGCGCACTCCCGTACGGTCACGGCGGGCACGGCGTCGGACGGGACACCCGTGCCCTCGCCCTCGCCCTCGCCCTCGCCCTCGCCGGCGTCCGCCGCGCCGGCGGCCTCGCCCGCGAGCACGTCGTTCACCATCTGCGCCGAGATCCAGCCGTGCAGCTGGTCGGCGTCGTCCAGGACGACGGCCCAGCGGGCGCCTTCCTCGCGCATGCGCTCCGCCGCCTTGTCCACCCGGTCGTCGAGGTGGGCCACGGGCGGTTGTTCGAGGTCGCTGGGCTCCACGGCCGTGACGGAGAGCCGCTTGAGCCCTCTGTCGGCGCCGACGAAGTCAGCGACGTACGAGGTGGCTGGGGCGCCCAGGATCTGTGCGGGCGGGTCGAGTTGTTCGATACGACCCTCGCCGAAGACGGCCATGCGCCCGCCGAGCCTGACCGCCTCCTCGATGTCGTGCGTCACGAACAGCACGGTCTTGTGCAGCGTCGAGTGCAGCCGCAGGAACTCGCTCTGAAGCCGCTCGCGTACCACCGGGTCGACGGCCGCGAAGGGCTCGTCCATCAGCAGTACGGGCGGGTCGGCCGCCAGCGCGCGTGCGACGCCGACCCGCTGCCGCTGACCGCCGCTGAGCTGGTCCGGGTAGCGGTTGCCGTGCACCGAGGGGTCGAGCCCGACCAGGTCGAGCAGTTCGCGTGCGCGCTCCCGTTGTCTGGACTTGGACCAGCCCAGCAGATGCGGAACGGTGGCCGCGTTGTCGAGCACCGTCTTGTGCGGGAAGAGGCCGACCTGCTGGATGACGTAACCGATCCGCAGCCGCAGTTGGACCGGCGGTACGGAGGAGATGTCCTCGCCGTTCACGAAGATGCGGCCGGATGTCGGTTCGATGAGCCGGTTGACCATCTTCATGGTCGTCGTCTTCCCGCATCCCGAGGGGCCGACCAACGTGACCAGTTCTCCTTCGGCCACCTCGAAGGAGAGCTCCTCGACAGCGAGCGTCCCGTCCGGGTAGCGCTTCGTCACATTCTCAAAGCGGATCATGCGGTCGTCCCCCAGCTCTTCCGTGGCTCTTCCGTGGCTCTTGCGTCGTCCGGTTCTCCGGCGTGCGCGCTGCCGTGCTCCGTCACCCCGAAAGTCTCACGCATCATCGAGGTCGCAGAGGTAGGGTCGCCCGACGTTGGTGGCCCGTCGGACACCGGTGGGGGAGGTGACGGGAGGTGAGCCCCATGAGCGGGGTACTCGGCGTGACAAGTGACGTGCACGGCGCGCAGAGCCTGCACAGCGCGGCCGGCGACAACTGCATGACGGCGAACGACTGGATCTGCGGCACGTACGTCAGCACCCGGCAGGGCGAACTCGTGGACGCGACGCTCGAACACGTCTGGCTCACTCTGGCATCCGTCGGACTGGCTCTGCTCATCGCGCTGCCGCTCGCGCTGGCCGCCCGCCGCTGGCGCTCCGCCAGAGGACCCACGCTCGGCCTGACCACGGTGCTCTACACCGTCCCCTCACTCGCGATGTTCGCGCTGCTGCTGCCACTCTTCGGACTCTCGGCCTCCGTCGTGGTGGCCGGCCTGGTGCTGTACTCGCTCACGGTGCTGGTCAGGAACATCCTCACGGGGCTGGAGTCGGTGCCAGAGGAGGCCAGGGACGCGGCGCGCGGCGCCGGGTACGGGCCGGGACGGCTCCTGTTCGAGATCGAACTGCCGCTCGCCCTCCCCTCGCTGCTCGCCGGCGTACGGATCGCGACGGTGACGGCCGTCTCGCTGGCCACGATCGGCGCGATCGTCGGCTACGGCGGCCTGGGCAACCTGATCTACGACGGTATGGAGAGCTACTTCAAGGCCCAGGTGCTGACCGCCTCGGCCCTCTGCGTGCTCCTCGCCGTCGTCGCCGACCTGGCGCTGCTGTGGCTGCAATGGGCGCTCACGCCGTGGGCCAGACAGGGCAGGCGCCGCCGCCTGTTCGCACGTACCAGGCGGCCGGCGACCGCTTCCGCCGACGCGCGGGCCGCGGGGAGGCTCTGATGGGCATCATCGGCGGCGTATGGAGCTGGCTGACCGAAGCGGAGCACTGGACAGCCGACGGCGGAATCCTCCAGCGGCTGGGCGAGCACGCCTACCTGACGTTCGCCTGCCTCGTGATCTCCTGCGTCCTCGCGGTACCGATCGCCCTGTGGCTCGGGCACGTCGGCCGTGGCGGGGCGCTCGCTGTCAACATCTCCAACGCGGGCCGCGCGGTACCCACGTTCGCCGTACTCGTCCTGCTCTCGATGAGTCCGCTGGGCAAGCAGGGCGATCTGCCCACGCTCATCGCCCTCGTCCTGTTCGCGCTGCCGCCGCTGCTGACCAACACCTACACCGGCGTACGCGAGGCCGACCGCGAAGTCGTCGAGGCGGCGCGCGGTATGGGAATGACCGGCTGGCAGACCGTGCGGCAGGTCGAACTCCCGCTGGCCTTCCCCATGATCATGACCGGCGTCCAGACGGCCGCCGTACAGCTCGTCGCCACGGCCACGCTCGCCGCGCTGCCCGGCGGAGGCGGCCTCGGCCGCCTGATCACCGCCGGGTTCGGCAACTACGACACACCCCAGGTGGTCTCGGGCGCGCTCCTGGTCGCCGCGATGGCGCTGCTGCTCCAGGGGCTGCTCACCGCGGCCGAGCGCGCGCTGAGCCCGATGCGGCGCCGTCCGGGGGCACAGCGGCTCAGCGCCGCCGGGCCCGTACCGGTGAGCGACCAGGAGCACGCGAGCGACCACGAACGACCGGCACCCACACACACCGCACCCTGACGAATGGTGGTCTTGATGAGTAGCCCCCGTCCGCCCTTCCCCGAACCCTCGCGAAGCGCCCGGCCTTCACGAAGCGCCGGGTCCTCGCGGCTCACCGGTACCTCGCGACGCCTCCTCGCCGTAGGCGCAGCCGCGACGCTCACGGCCCTGCTCGGAGCCTGCGGCGGTGAAGGGCTTGAGGAGAAGGACAGCCAGGACAAGCTGGTCGTCGGCTCGGCCGGGTTCACCGAATCGGAGATCGTCGCCAACCTGTACGCCGGAGTGCTCGACGACGCCGGCTACAGCACCACCGTGAAGAAGGCCAAGAACCGCGAGCTGTACGCGCCCGAGCTGGAGAAGGGCCGGATCGACGTGGTGCCCGAGTACGCCGCCACGCTCGCCGAGTTCCTCAACGCGAAGAAGAACGGCCCCAAGGCCGAACCCGTCGCGTCCAGCGACCCGGACAAGACGGTCGCCGCGCTGAAGAAGCTGGCGCAGCCGCGCGGGCTCAAGGTGCTCCCGCACGGCAAGGCCGTGGACCAGAACGCGTTCGCCGTCTCCAAGGACTACGCCGCCAAGCACGATCTCAAGACCCTCTCCGACCTGGGCAGTTCCAAGCAGCGGGTGACCGTGGCAGCCGGCGACGAGTGCGAGACGCGCCCGTTCTGCCAGCCGGGCCTGGAGAAGACCTACGGGATCGACGTCGCCGGTATCGACCCGAAGGGTGTGGGCACCAGCCAGTCGAAGCAGGCGGTCAAGGACGGTACGGACCAACTGGTGCTCACCACGACCACGGACGCGACCCTCGACCAGTTCGGCCTGGTACTCCTCAAGGACGACAAGCACCTGCAGAACGCTGACAACGTGCTGCCCGTCGTCAACGCCAAGTCGGCCGGCGGCAAGAAGATCGAGAAAGCCCTGGAACGGCTCACCCAGGTCCTCACGACAAAGGACCTCACGGCGCTGAACCGCAAGGTGGACAGGGATCGTGAGAAGCCCGAGGACGTGGCGCGTGACTATCTCAAGCAGAAGAAACTGGGCTGAGAAGACACCGGGCCCGGAGGGTCCTACGGAGTGATGAGGCGGTAACAATGCGCCGTGGCCGGGTGTCCCCGGCGGAACCGCACACGGTACATTCCAGGCCATGCCACGTGGACGTCATCGCCATTCCCCGCCCCTGCACCGGCTCCTGCTCCCGGCCGTCGTCGCAGGGGCGGCGCTGGTCTGCGCCGGTGGCGCCTGGCTGGTCGGAGAGACGGGCCTCGGCGATACGGAGACCGTCGTGCTGCGCGGGCTCACCGCGGTGACGGCCGCCGTCGCCGTCACAGGCGCCGTACTGCTGCGCCAGTGGGACCGCGCCGCCGGGCGCCGCGTCGGCGACCTGAAGGCACAGCAGGCCAGCACCGCCTGGCGGGCCGAGGAGAAGCAGGCCGAGCTGGAGGGCGAGAACGAGGAGCTGCGCGAGATCCGCACCCGCCTGGACGGCAAGCTCCGCGAGAAGCGCGCCGAGCTGGCCAGGCTCCGCTCCGAGCACGCCGACCTGCTGCGCCGCTACGCGTACGCCGAGACCGAGCGGGCCAGCGCGCTGGAGGGCCGCAGGCAGCTGGAGATCGAGGCCGCCGAGCCCACCAAGGCGCTGACCACGTCGGCGACCGACCACCGGCACAGCTCAGGAGCCCCCACCCCGCTGACGTACCTCCAGGCCAACGAGGCGCTCAACAACCTCGCCAGGAGCGCCGAGAGGCAGCGCGAGAAGCAGCGCGAGCGCGAGCGCGAGGAGGAGGCCGAGCGCGAGAAGCTCGCCGCTGAGCGCAAGGCCCGTACGAGCGCCGCCGCTGCCGTACCGCCCGCACCCCGTCCCGCAGAGCCGGACGGCACCGCCGCTGACACCGGCAGCTTCGACTTCTTCGGCGTCGAAAGCGGAGCGGTCTCCCCGTAGTACGCCGCTTCCTGGTGCGCCACCTGCTCGCACGACAGATGTCACGCGCTACTGGCGCCCCACCGCACTACTACTCGCGCTCGACAAGAGCCGCCCGCTTGCGCTCGCCACAAGCCGCCCGCTACTTGCGCGCTACTTGTCGATGTCTCCCACCACGAAGAAGAACGACCCCAGGATCGCCACCATGTCAGCGACCAGCGTCCCGGGCAGCAACTGGGTCAGCGCCTGGATGTTGTTGTACGAGGCGGAGCGCAGCTTGAGCCTGTAGGGCGTCTTCTCGCCCTTGGACACCAGGTAGTAGCCGTTCAGCCCGAGCGGGTTCTCCGTCCAGGTGTACGTCGCGCCCTCGGGGGCCTTGAGCACCTTGGGCAGCTTCTGGTTGACGGGCCCGGGCGGGAGGTCGCGGAGACGGTCCAGGCACGCGTCGGCGAGGTCCAGGGAGTTGTGCACCTGGTCCAGCAGCACCTCGAAGCGCGCCAGACAGTCGCCCTCCTGGCGCGTGACGACCTTGAGGGTGTCCTGTAGTTCGCCGTAGGCGAGGTACGGCTCGTCGCGCCGCAGGTCGAAGTCGACGCCCGAGGCACGCGCGAGAGGTCCGCTGACGCCGTACGCGTGCACCAGCTCAGGGCTCAGTACGCCGACGTTCCTGGTGCGGCCCCGGAAGATCTCGTTGCCCAGTACGAGCTTGTCGAAGGTGCCCATCCGGCTCCGCACGGCGGCCACCGCCTGCCGGGCACGGTCACGCCACCCGGCGGGCAGGTCGTCCTTGAGGCCGCCGACGCGGTTGAACATGTAGTGCATCCGGCCGCCGGAGATCTCCTCCATGACGTTCTGGAGTTCCTCGCGCTCGCGGAAGGAGTAGAAGACCGGCGTGATCCCGCCCAGCTCCAGCGGATAGGAACCGAGGAACATCAGGTGGTTGAGCACCCGGTTCAGCTCGGCCAGCAGCGTGCGCAGCCACACGGCACGCTCGGGCACCTCCATGCCGAGCATCCGCTCGACACCCATCACCACGCCCAGCTCGTTGGAGAACGCCGACAGCCAGTCGTGGCGGTTCGCGAGGACGATGATCTGGCGGTAGTCACGTGCCTCGAAGAGCTTCTCCGCTCCCCGGTGCATATAGCCGACCACCGGCTCGGCCGCGCTGATCAGCTCGCCGTCCAGCACCAGTTTCAGCCGCAGCACTCCGTGCGTCGACGGGTGCTGGGGGCCGATGTTGAGCACCATGTCCGTGCTCTCGGCGGCACCGCCGATGCTGACCGTCGTGGCCGTCGTCTCCGTCTGAGTCATGAAGCTCAGTCTGTCAGCTTCCTTCTCCAGGGGGACAAGGTCTGTCACAGGGGCTCTTACGCTGAACACATGACGGGGACACCAGCAGCAGCGCCGGATTCCGGCCCCAACGACGAAGCAGCCGACCACGACGAAGCAGGCCACGACGAAGCAGCCGGTCACACAGCCGCCACCGAGACCGACGGAACCGGCGGGGCCGGAACCGAGGCCGAGGGCATCACGGCCGGGGAGTGGCGCGCTGTCGAACACGGCCTGCTCCTGCTGCGCAGGCTCGTCCTGCTGTGCACGCTGCTGCCGCTCACCGTCGCCGTCGCCCTGGCGCTCGGCCTGACCGCGGGCCCCGCCTGGGCGCTGTTCGCGCTGATACCCCTCGCGTCCGCCCTGTGGGGCTGGGGCGCGCTCGCCCGTAACTGGCGCTCCTGGCGGTACGCGGAGCGCGCCGACGACCTCCTTGTCGCACGCGGTGTCCTGTGGCGCGAGATGACGGTGGTGCCGTACGGGCGCATGCAGCTGGTCGAGGTCACCTCAGGGCCGCTGGAGCGCAAGTACGGGCTGGCCAGGCTCCAGCTCCACACCGCTGCCGCCACGACCGACGCGACCATCCCGGGGCTGACCCCCGGCGAAGCCGAACGGCTGCGCGACCGGCTGACCGAGCTGGGCGAAGCCCGTTCGGCCGGACTGTGAGACGGGCCCCGGGCATGGAAGACGACGCGAGAGAACCCGCACCCGCGGCAGACGCACCGCACGCGCCACACGGACCGGAGGGACCGGACGGACCGAAGGCGGCAGCCACGGCAGACGGGCCAGCAACGGCAGACGGGCCGGCCATGGCGGACCGGCCAGCCACGGCGGACACAGCGGGCGGCCGGAAGGCGGGCCCTCGCTATCTGCCCCGCCGCCCCGAGGGACGCAGGCTTCACCCCGTCACGCCCTGGCGCCGCGCGTGGGCCCCGCTCGCGGGGCTGCTCGCCTTCACCGCGCACGACTTCGAACGGGCCCGCGACTGGTCCTCGCACCTGACGGCCGGCTGGGTCCTGCTGGGCCTCGCGGTGCTGCTGCCGCTGGCAGCCGGCTACGGCTTCCTCACCTGGTGGTGCACCAGCTACCTCGTCACCGACACCGAACTGCGCATCCACACCGGCCTGTTGTTCCACCGCGCCGCGCACATCCGCCTGGACCGTATCCAGGCCGTCGACGTCTCCAGGCCGCTGCTGGCCCGCGTCGCCGGGGTCGCCAAGCTCAAGCTGGACGTCGTCGGCACGGACTCCAAGGACGAGCTGGCCTTCCTCAGCGAGAAGGAGGCCGTGGCCCTGCGCGCCGAACTCCTCGCCCGCGCGGCCGGCATGGCTCCCGAGGCGGCACCCGAGGCGGGCGAGGCTCCCTCGCGGGCCCTTCTGCGCGTCCAGCCGCGCACCCTCGTCCTGAGCATCCTGCTGCGCGGCGGCGCCTGGACCATGCTGGCCGTCGCCGTCGTCGTACCCGTATTCATCTACCTGGCGACGGACAGCCTCTGGCCCGCGCTCGCCACCGCGATCCCGCTCGCCGGCGGCTTCTGGGCGAGCGGCGCCGGCCGGTTCGTGCGCGAGTACGACTGGACCGTCGCCGAGTCCCCCGACGGCCTCCGCCTGGACTCCGGGTTGCTCGACCGCGCGCACGCCACCGTGCCGCCGGGCCGGGTGCAGGCCGTACGCATCGTCGAGCCGCTGCTGTGGCGGCGGCGCGGCTGGGTGCGGGTCGAACTGGAGGTCGCCGGCGGCAAGGGCGACGAGACCAGCGTGCTCATCCCCGTCGCCGCCTGGGACGCGGCGGCCGACGTGCTGGCCAGGGTGCTGCCCGGGGTCGGTCTGGACGCCGCCGTCGCCTCGGCCGCGCCCGCGCCCGTACGCGCACGCTGGTGCGCCCCGGTCTTCCGGCGGGGCTTCGGACACGGGACGACACCCACCGTGTTCGTCACGCGCAAGGGCCTCCTGTCCCGGCGTACGACGCTCGTCCCGCACGCCAAGGTCCAGAGCGTCCGCCTCTCACAGGGCCCCTGGGCCCGGCGTCAGGGCCTCGCTGACGTCTGGGTCGACCACGGCGCGAACGGGGCCGCTGTGGCGCGGCTCCGGGACGCCGGCGAGGCACACGCCGTCGTGAGCGCCCAGGCGGAACGTTCCCGAACGGGCCGTCGCAGCGCGGGACCGGAGCGCTGGCTCACCTGATTCCGTACGGCCTCGCAGGTCACGGAGAGCGCCCGCGAGCGCGCGGGGCACGCCCGCGACCGCGCCTCTTGGCCGATACCCCTACCCTGGGCGCATGAGTGCCAGGACGCGTGGTCGTGTGGACGGGCTTCCCGAGTGGGACCACTGCGCCGTAATGGGCGTGGTGAATGTGACCCCTGACTCGTTCTCCGACGGAGGCCGCTGGTTCGACACCCAGGCGGCGATCAAACACGGCCTCGACCTGGTCGGACAGGGCGCTGACCTGGTCGATGTCGGAGGTGAGTCGACCCGGCCAGGAGCCACCCGCGTGGACGAGGCCGAGGAACTGCGCCGCGTCCTGCCCGTCGTACGGGGCCTCGCGGACGAGGGCGTCGTCGTCAGCGTCGACACCATGCGCGCCTCGGTGGCCTCCCAGGCCGTCGCGGCCGGAGCGGTGCTGGTCAACGATGTGAGCGGCGGGCTGGCCGACCCCGGAATGGTCCCCGCGGTCGCCGAGGCCGGTGTCCCGTTCGTGGTGATGCACTGGCGCGGCCAGAGCATCGACATGAACAACCGCGCCGTCTACGCCGATGTCGTCGGCGAGGTCGTGGCCGAGCTGAGCGACGCGGTTCACAGGGCTACGGAGGGCGGCATCCGCCCCGACCGGATCGTCGTGGACCCCGGCCTCGGCTTCGCCAAGCGCGCCGAACACGACCTCGCCCTCGTCGCCTCGCTCTCCCGGCTCCGCGCCGAGCTGGGCCGCCCCGTGCTCGTCGCGGCCTCCAGAAAGCGGTTCCTGGGCCGTGTGCTGGCCTCGGAGGGGAGCGCGACGCCGCCACCCGCCCGGGAGCGCGACGCGGCGACAGCCGCCGTCACAGCCCTCTCGGCACGCGAGGGCGCCTGGGCCGTACGCGTCCACGAGGTACGCCCGAGCGCCGACGCGGTCCGCGTCGTCCGTGCCGTGGACGACGCGCACGCCGCGGCACACGCCGCGGGCCCCGCGGCCGGGACAGCCCGCACAGACCCGACAGCCGCGACCGGCACACCAGGCACGCCGGACGCACAGCGCACAAAGGACACAGAGGCCACCACGTGAGCGCCGCCCGTACGGATGTCGAAGCGGTCGAGGCGGCCAACACCGCGCTGTACGACGCGGTCGAGCGGGGCGACATGGACGCGCTCGCGCGGATGTGGCTGGAGGAGCAGGAGGCGGGCGAGAGCGGCGTCAGCGTCGTGCACCCCGGCTGGCCCGTGCTCACGGGGCGCGGCGAGGTGCTCCGCTCGTACGCGCTGATCATGGCGAACACGGACTACATCCAGTTCTTCCTGACGGACACCGAGATCTCCGTGCTCGGCGACACCGCGCTGGTGAGCTGCACCGAGAACATCCTCAGCGGCGGTCCGGCCGAGGAGGACGGCTCGGCCGGACCGTTGGTCGGCGGCCTCGTCGTGGCGACGAACGTCTTCCGGCGCACCGAGGACGGCGAGTGGAAGGTGTGGTCGCACCACGGCTCCCCGGTCCTTGTGGAGCGCGACGAGGACGACTCGGACGACGACGAGGAACCGGGCCAGGGCGACATCGAACTCTGAGGCCACGCCCCTTTCTTCACTCACCCTTCACCCACTCTTCCGGTCACCTTCCGGTCACCTCATCCTGTCGTCGCCCCACTCGTTCGAGGCACCGCGCCGGGAATGCGTGAGTGACGTGCGGTGCTGTGGGGTATGCGGCGCCGCGAGCCGTTGAGCAGCGGACTTAACAGCGCCGGTGAGAACTGTCCATGGTCCTGCCGGGTGGCCGGGGGAGGGTTTCTTGCCGCCCCCTCGGCCAAAGACTCGTGTGCTCGCAGGTAGATTCGATTCGGTGGCGCGATCAGCGGCGCCGTGTCCGTACGACCGACGGGAGTGACGCACATGGACCACGTCGCACTGCGCGGCCTCAGGGCCCGTGGGCATCACGGCGTGTTCGAGAGGGAACGCGAGGAGGGCCAGACCTTCGTCGTCGACCTCGACATGGGCCTCGACACCCGGGCGGCGGCCGACGGCGACGACCTGGCGAAGACCGTCCACTACGGCATCGTGGCTGAGGAGGTGGTCGGGATCGTCACGGGTGAACCTGTCGACCTGATCGAGACCCTCGCCCAGCGGATCGCCGACGCATGCCTGCGGCACGAGGCCGTGCGCGAGGTCGAGGTGGTCGTGCACAAGCCCGAGGCCCCGATCACCGTGCCTTTCGAAGACGTGACCATCACTATCAAGCGGAGCCGCGCATGACGCCGAACAGTGACCCGACCGTACAGCCGGTGCCCGCTTCTGTGGTGCAGCAGGTGGATGCGGCGGACGCGACCCTGCACAACCCCAAGCGCGCCGTCGTGTCCCTCGGCAGCAACCTCGGGAACCGGCTGGAATCCCTCCAGAGCGCGGTCGACGCACTCGCCGACACCCCGGGGCTGAAGGTCAAGGCCGTCTCCCCGGTCTACGAGACCGAGCCATGGGGCGAGGGCACGCACAACCAGCCCACCTACTTCAACGCCGTCGTCGTCGTGAAGACGACCCTCCCGCCCGACTCGCTCCTGGAGCGGGGCCACGCGATCGAGGAGGCGCTGGAGCGGGTCAGGGACGAGCGCTGGGGCCCCCGGCCGATCGACGTGGACATCGTCGCCTACCAGGGCGTCGTCTCCGACGATCCGAAGCTCACGCTCCCTCACCCGAGGGCGCACGAGCGTGCCTTCGTCCTGGTGCCGTGGCACGACATCGACCCGGCGGCCGAGGTCCCGGGACGCGGTACCGTCAACCAGCTCCTCGCCGCACTCGGCACGGAAGGCGTGATCCCGCGCCCCGACCTGGAACTCAGCTTGCCCGCCTAAGCGTTGGGAGCCCCGTGAAGGAACTCCGAATCCGCACCCTGGCGGGACTCTTCGTCGTCGCCGGGGTGCTGTCATGGGCGGGAGCCAGACTCTGGGACTCGCTCGGGACGCTGCCCAGCGTCCCGGTCGCTGCCCCGATCGTGCTGGGTGCCATCGCGGCGATCCTGCTGGCCACCGCGCTCTCGCTGCGCGCGCGCCTCAAGGCGCAGCGTGAGCGGGTGCCGGGGGCCAAAGGGGTGGACCCGATGATGGCTGCGAGAGCCGTGCTCTTCGGCCAGGCAAGCGCGCTGGTCGCGGCCCTGGTGTCCGGGATGTACGGCGGAACGGGCCTCTTCCTGGTCCTGGAGCGCGCCGACGTACCGGCGCGCGGCAACCAGGCGCTCTATGCGGGACTCTCCGTCGTCGCCGGCATCGGCGTCATAGCGGCGGCCGTCTTCCTGGAGCGCGTCTGCCGCCTCCCTGAGGACCACGACGACGACCACCCCCCGGCGGCGACCGCCTGAGAGCCGCGCCCCGGGGCCGGGGTCAGTCCGCGAGGATGAGACTCATGGCCTCGGAGCGGGTGGTCGCGTCCCGGAGCTGGCCGCGCACCGCCGAGGTCACCGTCTTCGCTCCGGGCTTCCGCACGCCACGCAGCGACATGCACATGTGCTCACACTCGATGACGACGATCACGCCCCGCGGTTCGAGTATGCGCATCAGCGAGTCGGCTATCTGCGTGGTGAGCCGCTCCTGGACCTGGGGACGGCGCGCGAACACCTCGACGAGTCTGGCCAGCTTGGACAGGCCGGTGATCTTGCCGCTCGACGACGGAATGTAGCCGACGTGCGCGACGCCGTGGAACGGCAGCAGATGGTGCTCGCACTGGCTCATGACCTCGATGTCCTTGACCAGCACCATCTCGTCGTGCCCGAGGTCGAACGTCGTCGTCAGCACGTCCTCGGGGCGCTGCCGCAGCCCCGCGAAGATCTCTTTGTACGCCCGTGCCACGCGGGCCGGGGTTTCCAGCAGACCCTCGCGGTCCGGGTCCTCACCGACCGCGATGAGCAGTTCGCGTACAGCGTTCTGGGCCCGCTTCTCGTCGAACTCGCCTGTCGCGCTCTCTCCGTTGAGCGTCACCGGGTCGGTCATGTGGTGGTCCCTCGTTCCTCTTCCGTACACAGCAGAAAGCCGCGCCCCTCAGAGGCTAGAACCCGAGGGACGCGGCTGACATTCCGGGGTGCGGGCGCCGGGCCCGCACCACGTGCGGTTATCCGTTCTCCGGATCCACCGGCTCCACGATCGCGTCGGAGTCGCGCGGACCGATCTCCTTGCCCAGCTCCAGGTTGCCTGAGCCGTTCGTGAGAGCGGCCGGCGGCGCCGAGACCGGGGGCCGGGTGGACGGGGTACGACGGGAGGAACCGGTCCACGCCGGCCTGTTGGGGCGCTTGACGATGGAGGAGAACACGTCGGCGATCTCCTCCTTGTTCAGCGTCTCCCTCTCCAGCAGGGCCAGCACGAGGTTGTCGAGGACGTCGCGGTTCTCCACCAGGATTTCCCAGGCTTCGTTGTGCGCCGTCTCGATCAGCTTCTTGACCTCCTCGTCCACCAGCCCGGCGACCTCCTCGGAGTAGTCGCGCTGGTGACCCATCTCCTTGCCCAGGAAGGGCTCGGACTGGTCGGAGCCGAACTTGATGGCGCCGAGCCGCTCGGTCATGCCGTACTGCGTGACCATGGCACGGGCCGTCGCCGTCGCCTTCTCGATGTCGTTGGCCGCACCCGTGGTCGGGTCGTGGAAGACCAGCTCCTCGGCTGCGCGACCGCCCATCATGTAGGCGAGCTGATCGAGCATCTCGTTACGCGTCGTCGAGTACTTGTCCTCGTCGGGCAGCACCATCGTGTAGCCCAGAGCACGGCCTCTCGACAGGATCGTGATCTTGTGAACGGGGTCGGAGTTCGGTGAGGCCGCCGCGACAAGAGCGTGTCCGCCCTCGTGGTACGCGGTGATCTTCTTCTCCTTGTCGCTCATGATCCGGGTCCGCTTCTGCGGTCCGGCCACGACGCGGTCGATCGCCTCGTCCAGATAGTGATTGTCAATCAGCTTGTGATCGCCACGCGCGGTGAGCAGCGCCGCCTCGTTGAGAACGTTGCTCAGGTCGGCGCCCGTGAAGCCGGGCGTACGGCGTGCGACCGCGCTCAGGTCCACGTCGGGCGCCATCGGCTTGCCCTTCTCGTGCACCTTGAGGATCTCCAGGCGGCCCTGCATGTCCGGACGGTCGACGGCGATCTGCCGGTCGAAGCGGCCCGGGCGCAGCAGCGCCGGGTCCAGGATGTCCGGGCGGTTGGTGGCGGCGATCAGGATGACGCCGCCCTTCACATCGAAGCCGTCCATCTCGACCAGCAGCTGGTTGAGCGTCTGCTCCCGCTCGTCGTGACCGCCGCCCATGCCGGCGCCGCGGTGGCGGCCGACGGCGTCGATCTCGTCGACGAACACGATCGCCGGTGCGTTCGCCTTGGCCTGCTCGAACAGGTCACGGACACGCGAGGCGCCCACGCCGACGAACATCTCGACGAAGTCGGAACCCGAGATCGAGTAGAACGGCACGCCCGCCTCGCCCGCGACCGCACGGGCCAGCAGGGTCTTGCCGGTGCCGGGCGGGCCGTAGAGCAGCACACCCTTGGGAATCTTGGCGCCGACGGCCTGGAACTTCGCCGGTTCCTGGAGGAACTCCTTGATCTCGTGCAGCTCCTCGACGGCTTCGTCGGACCCTGCCACGTCGGAGAACGTCGTCTTCGGTGTGTCCTTGGTGATCAGCTTGGCCTTCGACTTGCCGAACTGCATCACCTTGGAGCCGCCGCCCTGCATCTGATTCATCAGAAACAGGAAGACGACGATGATCAGGAGGAACGGCAGCAGCGACAGCAGCATCCCGACGAACGGGTTCTGCTTCTGCGGCGCGACCGTGTACCCCTTCGGGATCTCCTTCTGGTCGTACTTCTGCTGAAGTGTCTTGGCGAGGTCGACGCCCTGGTCGTCGATGTAGCTCGCCTTGATCTTGTCGCTGTCCTCGACCTTGGCGCCGTCCTTGAGCTCAAGCTTGACGATCTTTTCATCGCCAGTCGTGAGCTCGGCGGACTTCACCTTGTCCTGGTTGATCGCCTGTACGACCTGGCCGGTGTCCACCGTCTTGAAGCCGCCGGACGAGCCGACGACCTGCATCAACACGACCACGGCAAGGACGGCCAGCACGATCCACATGACCGGCCCGCGGAAGTATCGCTTCACGTCCATCCATACGGAGCGCGTGCGCCCCGTCCCTCCTGCCACAGTGAGTTGAAAAGCCTGACCTTCGGACGGTACCCCAGCATTGTCACCCGGCGCCGCCGAGGACGGTCAACCACAACCGTCCTCCGATGCTCCAACGACGCGCCCCGGCCCTGTGTTCCCGGGCCGCAAGCCCGTGCGGGTGGTTGCGCCGACCGGTACTCAACCGCCGTACACGTGCGGCGCGAGGGTGCCGACGAACGGGAGGTTCCGGTACTTCTCCCCGTAGTCGAGTCCGTAGCCGACGACGAACTCGCTGGGGATGTCGAAACCGACCCACTTCACGTCGATCGCCACCTTGGCCGCATCCGGCTTGCGCAGGAGCGTGCACACGTTGAGCGAGGCCGGCTCGCGGGAGCCGAGGTTCGACAGCAGCCAGGACAGCGTCAGTCCCGAGTCGATGATGTCCTCGACGATCAGGACGTGCTTGCCCTTGATGTCGGTGTCCAGGTCCTTGAGGATGCGGACCACTCCGGAGGACTGGGTGCCGGCGCCGTACGACGACACCGCCATCCAGTCCATGGTCACCGGGTTCGACAGGGTCCGTGCCAGATCCGCCATCACCATGACGGCGCCCTTGAGCACCCCGACGAGCAGCAGTTCCTTGCCCGCGTACTCCGCGTCGATCTTCGCTGCCAGCTCGGCCAGCTTCGCGTCGATCTCTTCCTTGCTGACCAGCACCGACTCAAGGTCGGTGCCCATGTCCTTCTCGTCCACCCGTGCCGCTCTCGCTCGTCGAGGTCCGGTCTTGTCGCGGCCCCGCCGAGAAACCGGCTGATCAGGTTCCGTCGAGCCGGTCAGTTTTTCGGTGAGCCATGCCGGACGACCAGTCTGCCACCCTGCCTCACCGCCTCCACACGCCCGGGGAGGTTGAGCGCACGCTGGCCCCGCCAGGCGGTGATGAGCCGGTCCATCTCCTCGATGTGCCGGGCGAAGAGCGAACCCGCGGGAGCACCGGCGTCGATCGCGGCCCGCCTCAGCACGCGCCGCCGCACCGCGGGCGGCAGCGCGTACAGCCGTGCCGTGTCCAGCTCGCGTGACACCCCGGAGGCGGCGCCCGCGCTCTCCGTACGGACCGTGTGCTCCGCGTCGTCGGTCCAGGTGTCCAGCGCGTCCGCGTCGTCGCGGGAGAGCTGGGCCGTGCGCGCGAGGGCCTCGACGACGCCCTTGCCGAGAGCTTTCTCCAGCGCGGGGAGCGCCTCGTGGCGCACGCGGGAGCGGGTGTAGGCGGGGTCGGCGTTGTGGGGGTCGTCCCAGACGGGGAGCGACTGGACCATGCACGCCTTGCGCGTGGACTGCCGGTCCACGGCGAGGAACGGGCGGCGGTAGCGGCCACCTGGGCCTGAGACCGCCGCCATACCGGACAGGGAACGGGTGCCCGAGCCGCGCGCGAGCCCGAGCAGAACGGTCTCGGCCTGGTCGTCGCGGGTGTGGCCGAGGAGGACGGCCGCCGCGCCGTACCGTTCGGCCGCCTCGTCGAGGGCGGCGTACCGCGCCTCGCGTGCCGCGGCCTCGGGCCCGTTGTGCGTGCGGCCCACGTGCACGGCCACGGACTCCACGGGGGAGAGTCCGAGGTCGGTGAGGCGGGCGGCGACGTCCTGGGCACGCTCGGCCGAGCCTTGCTGAAGGCCGTGGTCGACGGTGACGCCTCCGGCGCGGAGGCCGAGGCGGGGGGCTTCGAAGGCGAGCGCCGAGGCGAGAGCCATGGAGTCGGCGCCGCCCGAGCAGGCGACGAGGACGAGCGGCGGCCCGGCGGGGGAAGCGGGGGATTCGGGAGAGGGGAGAGGGACGACCGGCTGGAGGGGAGCCGTCACGTGTGCGCTGAGCACGTCGTGGAGTGTGCGGCGAACCGCCAGACGTATCGCGGCGACCGCGGGGTGGGGACCCATGTCCGATTCACTTCCTCGTCAAGGGATCTGCGGGAGTTGAGGGGGGATCCGCGGATCTGCGGGGTTCTGCTGGGAGTGGAAACTCACTCTGATCACACTGTGTAGGTAGATGGTGACAGAGACGAGTTGCGTTTCCCGAGCATCGCACGCGTACGCGGCCCTCACGGTCCCTCAGAAGGGTGATTGGCGAGGCTCCCGGTCGCCTCAGTCGGCCTTTCGGTGCACCCTCGCGATCCAGTCCGCCGGTTTGGCGATCTCCGCCTTCGTCGGCAGCGTGTTGGGCGAGGTCCACACGCGGTTGAAACCCTCCATGCCCACCTCTTCCACCACGGCGCGCACGAACTTCTCGCCGTCGCGGTACTGGCGCAGCTTCGCGTCCAGGCCCAGCAGCTTGCGCAGTGCCTGGTCGAGCCGTCCGGCACCCATGGCACGGCGCTTCTGGAACTTCTCGCGGATCTCCGAGACCGAGGGCACGACCTGCGGCCCCACCCCGTCCATCACGTAGTCGGCGTGGCCCTCCAGCAGGGACATCACGGCCGTGAGGCGGCCGAGGATCTCGCGCTGGGCGGGGGTCTGCACCAGCTCGACGAAGCTTCCGCGCTCCTCGGTGCCCGACTCCTCGCCGCTGTCCGGCTTGCCGCCGGTAAGGGACTGGGCGGCCTCGCGGAGGCGCTCCAGGAGGGTGGAGGGGTCGATGTCCGTCTGCTCCAGGAAGGACTGGATCTCCATCCTGATGTGGTCGCGCAGCCAGGGCACGGCCGTGAACTGGGTGCGGTGCGTCTCCTCGTGCAGGCACACCCAGAGCCTGAAGTCGTGCGGCTCCACGTCCAGTTCGCGCTCCACGTGCACGATGTTCGGCGCCACGAGCAGCAGCCGTCCGCCGCCCTCCGTCGCGCCGGGCAGCTCACGGGTCGCGGGCGCGAACGTCTCGTACTGGCCCAGTACGCGCGAGGACAGGAAGGACAGCAGCATCCCGACCTCGACGCCCGTGACCTTGCCGCCCACGGCACCCAACACGGCACCGCCCGGCATGCTCGCGCGCCGTTCCTCGACCTTGCTCAGCAGGGGCGAGAGCAGTTCGCGGAAGCCCGCGACGTTGGCGCGCACCCAGCCGGGCCTGTCCACGACGAGGACGGGGGTGTCCGCCTCCTCGGGGTTGGCGGGGTGCATCCCCGTGAAGGCGCGTACGTGCTCCTCCGACGCCTTCGCGTGCCGCCGCAGCTCGGCGACGATGCCGCGCGCCTCTTCCCTGCTCACTTCGGGCCCCGGCTTCACGAGCCGGGTCGCGGTCGCGACCGCGAGATTCCAGTCGACCATCTCCACACCACCGAGGCTCGTCATTCCTTCACGGTACGTGCCGTGCGCTTCTCGCGGGAGGAGACCAGGGGACCACTCGTCCCCTAGGGAACGTCCGGCGGGCCCCGCACGGAGGAGAGGGCGTGTGCGCCGCGCCCGCTCAGCCCGCCGAAGGCGAGTCGCGGCAGCCGCAGTTGGCGAGGGCCGAGGCCAGCCGGTCCAGGACTCCCTGGGCCGCGTCCCGCTCCTGGGTGCCCGTGGTCATGAAGGCGAAGGCCAGCATCCTGCCGTCCGCGTCCACGACGGTGCCGGCGAGGGTGTTGACCCCGGTGAGGGTGCCGGTCTTGGCGCGTACGAGCCCGGCGCCGGGCTCCCCGCGCTCGCCGCCGTACCGGCCGCCGAGCGTTCCGGTGAACCCGGCGACGGGCAGGCCCGTCAGCACCGGGCGCAGCGCGGGTTTCCCGGGGTCGGCGGCGCGGCTGAGGAGCTGGGTGAGGAGCCCTGCCGAGACCCTGTCGTCGCGGTCGAGGCCACTGCCGTCGGCGAAGTGGGCGCCCTTGAGCGGCAGGTCGAGCCGTCGCAGTACGCGCTCGACGGCGCGGCCGGCGCCGTCGAAGCTGGCGGGTTCGCCCTGGGCGAGCGCCGTCTGGCGGGCCAGGGCCTCCGCGATGTCGTTGTCGCTGTGCGTGAGCATGCGCTCGACGAGGGCGCCGAGTGTGGCCGACCTGTGGACGGCGACCTGTTCGGCGGCGCCGGGTGCCTCGCGTGCGGTGGCGGTGCCCCGGATCCGGACGCCCTCTCCGGCCAGCCGCTTGCCGAACGCCTCCACGGCCTGCCCTGCGGGATCGTCGGTGCGGGGCGCTGGGCCGTGCTCGGCCTCTCCTCCGGACCCGGTCCTGGAGGTGCCCGCGAGCCTGCCCTCGTTGAGCATGAGCGGGGTGACGGGCGCGAGGTTCTCGTTCGGGCCGATGGGGTGCTGGTCGGTGCCGGAGTAGAGGGAGGTGTCGTAACTGAGGGTGACCTTGTCGATGCCGCGCTTCTTCAGCGCGCCCGCCGTGTCCCTGGCCAGTCCCGCGAGGTCGTCAGCGGTCAGCGTGGGGTCGCCGCCGCCGACCAGTGTCACCTTGTCGCCGTCGGCGACGACGCGGGTGGCGACGCGGTGCCCTTCTCCGGCGGCGGTGAGCGCCGCGACGGCGGTGGCCAGCTTGACGGTGGAGGCGGGGGTCGAGGGCTCGGAAGCGCGCTCGGAGAAGATCTGCCGCCCGGTGACCACGTCCACGACCGAGGCACGGCGTACGGAGCCGAGCGAGCCGTCCTTGAGCAGCGGTTCGAGGGTGTCGGCGAGGGCCGAGGAGGTGGGCGGTGGCACCTGGTCGGCGCGCTGGGAGGCGTCGTCGCGCGCGGCACCGTTCCCGGTGCCGCCCTTGCCGCCGCTGCCGCCCCGTCCCTGGGCCGGTCCCGCAGCCGCGAGCACCTGCGGTGCCGTGAGTCCGGCGCGCCCGCCGTCCTGACCCGGAGTGTGCTTCCCGCCACTCCCCTGGCCTTCCCGCGCTGCCCAGGTGCGCTCCGCCGTACGCTGACCGGAGTCCCACGGCCCCGTCACGGCCACAGCTGTGAGGGCGACCGCCAGTCCCAGGGCGGCGGAACCCGCCGCCAGCCGTACGGTCTGCCGCTCCTGCGGTGTCGTGGTGCGCCAGCGCCGGCGGATCCGGCCGACCACGCGAGCGGCGCCGTCCCGGGTCGCGCGATACGCCCGGTTCGTGGTGTCACGCACCCTCGATGTGGTGTCAGGCACCCTCGACCAGCCCCTTTCGCGAGCACACATGTGCGTGGGGGACACTTAATCACCAGACTGGAGTTCTTCTGGGGGACGGCCCCCAGGGCACACGAGTGCTGATCGCTCAATGATCTAAACGGAGGAGCCTCCCTTGGAGTTCGACGTCACCATCGAGATCCCGAAGGGTTCCCGGAACAAGTACGAGGTCGACCATGAGACGGGGCGTATCCGGCTGGACCGGCACCTGTTCACATCGACCGTGTACCCGGCGGACTACGGCTTCGTGGACGGCACCCTGGGCGAGGACGGCGACCCGCTGGACGCCCTCGTGCTGCTGGAGGAGCCCACGTTCCCCGGCTGCATCATCAAGTGCCGCGCGATCGGGATGTTCCGCATGACCGACGAGGCGGGTGGCGACGACAAGCTGCTGTGCGTCCCCTCCTCCGACCCGCGGATGGAGCACCTGCGCGACATCCACCACGTCAGCGAGTTCGACCGGCTGGAGATCCAGCACTTCTTCGAGGTCTACAAGGACCTGGAGCCCGGCAAGTCCGTCGAGGGCGCCAACTGGGTCGGCCGCGCCGAGGCCGAGGCCGAGGTCGAGGCGTCCGTCAAGCGCCTTGAGGCCAACGGCGGTCACTGAGCCGGGGCACTGACCCGTTCCGCGCCCCGGGCTCCGGCCCTTCAGGCAGGGAATCGCCGCGCTCATCCACAAAGCGCCGGACGGACTGGAGTCACCTCCAGCCCCGTCCGGCGCTTGTGCGTGGGTCAGAAGCCGCGGGTGCGCTTGGCGGCGCGGCGGCCGGGCAGCGGGGTCTCCAGGCCCGGGGTCTTGATGAAGAGCCGGGCCAGCTCGCCGCCGAGGTTGACGCCGATGGCGATGGCGAAGGCGAGCGCACCGGCCGTGGCGAGCTTCTCGAAGCCCTGGTTCACATCGCCCTTCGCTATGTTGAGCAGCCCGAAGTAGGTCGCGCTACCCGGCAGCAGCGGGCCGATCGCCGCCGTGATGTAGGGCAGCGAGGACACGAACTGGTAGCGGGACATCAGCTGTCCGAAGAGCCCGACGAGCCCGGCGGCGACGATCGTCGCGGGCACGGGCGGCACCTGTGCCTGGGTGAGGGCTCCGAAGATCAGCCAGGCGACGCCGCCGTTGAGCGTGGCCGGGATGACGGTGTGACGTTCCTGCTGGAGCAGTACGCAGAAGGCGAGCGCCAGCAGCATCGCGGCGAGGAGCTGGGTCACCGGCCTGTTGATGTGTTCCACCGCGTCGGGGGTCAGCTCGGCGCCGAGTTCACCGCCGGCGTAGAGGACCAGCAGCACGCCGCACACGATGCCGACGATGAGGTAGATGACCTCCAGCAGGCGTGCCGCCGCGGTGATGTAGAAGCCGGTGAGGCCGTCCTGTACGGCGGCGACCAGCGCCCTTCCCGGGATCAGCGCGAAGAGTCCACCGGTGATGACGGCCGCCGCCTTGATCCGGTACTCGGAGTCGGAGTTCACCAGCACGACGGTCACGCCCATCATGGCGGGCGGAATGGCGGCGGCTGCGAACTGGTAGAACTCCGGCAGCCCGCGCTTCGAGCACAGCCAGGCGAGCCGGTCGCCGAGCATGGCACCGAGCGCGGCGAGCACGAACACCAGCGCGTCACCGCCGACCAGCAGCGAGGCGGCGCCTGACAGCGCACCTGAGGCGACGGTGAGGGCGCCCTTGCTGAAGGGGTGCCGGTTACGGCGCATCTCGGCGAGCCGCCGGTACGCCTCCTCCAGCGTGACGTCGCCCTGGGTGATGTCGGCGACGAGCCCGAAGACGGAGGAGAGGCGCGTGTAGTCGGTGCCGCGCCGCCGTACGGTCCTGCTGAGCGTCACCGGGTCGTCGACCAGCGAGGGCTGGTGGGTGATGGACAGCAGGGTGAAGGTCACCGTGGGTTCGGTGCGGTCGAGCCCGTAGGCGTGCGCGACGCCGAACATCGCGGCCTCGACGTCCTCGGCGCCCTCTCCCCCGGCCAGCAGCAGCTCGCCGATGCGGAGGATGAGGTCGAGGACGCGGGGCGCGGCGGGGCCCGATTCCGCTTCACCGGCGTTCTCCGCGCGCCCGGCGCGCTCGGGCACGGGCCGCTCGGCGAGCGGCATCCGCACCATCGTGCGCATCCGGTCCTGCCAGGGCGAGCCCGGCTTGGCGAGGGGGCCGACGACCGGGATGCCCTCGGGCGGGGTGAACGCGCTGCCGTGCTCCCACGCCGAGGGCGCCACCAGGCCCTGGGGAACGGAGAACTCGGAGGTGGGGTGCTCGTCCTCCGGTGGGGGCGGCAGGGGCACCCCGAGCGGGGGCGTGAACGCGCTCCGCGCCTCGTCGGAGAGCGGCTTGCCGTCCTCCGGTCCCTCGCCCTGCTCTGCGGCGTCGCCGTTTCCTCTGGGCTGCCCCACCACGTTCTGTCCGCTCCTTACACTCTTGCGCCTTACGCGCGGTAAGCCTTGTGCCTCCACTGGCGCCACATGCTCGACGTAGTGTCCCGTGGGTCCGGTTCCACCCCGCGGGAGGGTGATGCCTCACAGTAGAAGCGCAATGCTTTCCCTAAAGGTCCCCTCCGTGACAGGGGTTAAAAAGAGTCAGCGGGTCTTGCGGATGTGACGTGCGAGGCCCAGGAGAACGAGACCGGCCCCGGCGAGCGCCGCGCCCAGCGCGGGCAGTTGTGCTGCCGAGGCGGCGACGGAGCCGGAGGCGGCGGCGAGTTGGCGCCCCGTAACGGGGTGGGCGCGGGGTGCGCCGTGGGTGGCGGAGAGCGCGCCGGGGCCGTGGGCGCAGGGCTGTGCGAAGACAGCGTGGCCCGTACCGCCCGCACAACTCGGCATGTGACGGGGCAGGACCGATCGGCCAGGTCCCGAGGCGGCGGCCGGCGCGGTGGCCGCGCTCAGCAGCGCGGCGACCAGTGCGGCGACCAGTGCGGCGGCGGCGAGGGAAGCGGGCGGGCGCGGGAGGTGGGGCGTGGGCTTCCGACGCATGGGGTCCTCGCAGGGTCGTCGGGGAGTCGTCCGGGAGTCGTCGGAGACCGTCTGGGTGGCGATGCTCCGGGACGGCGTACGCGAATAGTCGTACTTCGCATACGCCGTCCCGTACCGGCACCTCGCCACGTCCGCGCCCCAGATGCAGCCGTGCGGCGGAACGCGCGGGGTCAGACCCGGCGGCCGGTGCGGGTGGCGTCCTCCGCGTTCGCCGCGATCACATCCCGCATGTAGACCGCGAGGCCCTCCCTGATCGCCTCGTAGGTCGCGGTGAAGCGCTCGTCGGCCACGTACATCTCGCCCAGCTGTACGTGCATCCCGTGGCCGCACGCGTAACTGGTGCGCGCGATGAACAGACGGTGTTCCTCGGCGAGGCCCATCGCCTCGGGTGCGTCGGCGGGTACACCGGCGGCCAGCAGGCCGGCGATGCGCTGGTGGATACCGTCCATCTCCTCCTTGAACGCCTTCCAGTCGTCCTTGGTGTACCGCGCCGTGCGGCGCCGCGACTCCTGGAACGCGTTGCTCTCACCGGTACCGCTGTTGCCCCAGCGGCGCTCCGCCTCCTCCAGATGTGCGTCGGGGTCGAAGTCCCCGAACACCTCGAACTTCTCCTCGGGGGTGAGGTTGATGCCCATCTTCCGTGCCTCCATCGCTCGTTCGACGGCCGCTGCCATCGTCCGGAGGCGGTCGATACGCTCCGTCAGCAGTTCGTGCTGGCGGCGCAGATGGCCGTGCGGATCCTCCCCCAGCCTTCGGTCGGGAGGTGCCCCCAGGGAATCGTCGAGCAGGGCGGCGATCTCTTCGAGGGGGAAGCCCAGTTCCCTGTAGAAGAGGATCCGCTGGAGCCTGTCCAGGTCGGCGTCGGTGTAGCGGCGGTGTGCCGCGGCCGTGCGCCTGCTGGGGGCCAGCAGCCCGATCTCGTCGTAGTGGTGCAGCGTGCGCACCGAAACCCCGGCGAAACCGGCGACCTGCCCGACGGCATAGCCCTCGTCCACCACGACCGCCTCCTTCTTTCGGTTACGGAGGTCCACGATGTGTCCTCACGTCGCGTGAGGTGCAAGCCGTGCCCGGCACCCGTACCGCCGCACCCTCTCAGCCGGGCGCGGGATCACTTCCCCATCGCCGCGTACTTGCGTACGGCCAGCGGGAAGAAGACCGCGAGCAGCGCCAGGGGCCACAGCACGGCGAGCAGCGTGGCGTGCGAGCCCGCCCAGGAGTCACCGCCGCCCCATACGGGGTTGCCGAACAGCTCCCGTACGGCCCGGGCGGTCGCCGACATGGGGTTCCACTCGGCGACGTGCCCCATCCATGTGGGCATCGTCGCGGGCGAGCTGAACACGTTGGAGAAGAAGGCGACCGGCCAGATGAGGATCTGCACGGCCTGGACCAGCTCCGGGCGGCCCGCGACGAGCGCGCAGTAGATGCCGGCCCACAGCATCGCGAAGCGCAGCAGAAGCAGCAGCCCGACGGCCGCCGCCGCCTCGACGAGCCCGCTGTGCCAGCGCCAGCCGACGAGGAGCCCGGCGCCCACGAGCACGACGAGGCTGACCGCGGACTCCAGCATGTCGTGCAGGCTGCGCCCGACGAGCACGGCCGACTGCGCCATGGGGATCGAGCGGAAGCGGTCGATCACGCCCCTGTTCAGGTCCTGGGTGAGCGCGACCATGGTGGCCTCCAGGCCGAAGGCCATGGTCAGCGCGAACATGCCGGGGACGAGGAACTCGCGGTAGTTCCCGACGCGCATGCCGCCGCCGATGAAGTACACGAACATCACCAGCATCATCAGCGGGAAGGCCACCGCGACGACGGCCTGGACGGGCCGCCGCTGCCAGTGGGCCAGTTCCCGCCGCGTCATGGTCCAGCAGTCGGTCAGCACGTGCGCGGTCATGCGGCGCCCGCCTCCTTGGCCGTGGTGTGCAGAAAGACCTCGTCGAGCGTGGGGCGGCGCAGCGCGATGTCCTCCGCGTCGATCCCGGCCGCCTCCAGTCCGCGTACGGCCCCCGCCAGTGCGGCCATACGGTCGCCGACGGGCGCGCTCAGCAGGCGCCTGTCGGGATCGCGGGTCACCTCAGCGGCTCCGGCCGCCATGCCGACGACGGACGCCGCCGCCTCCAGCTGCGCCACGTCGCGGACCACCACGTCGATACGGTCGGCGCCGAGCTTGGCCTTCAGCTCGTCCGGGGTGCCCTCGGCGACGACGTGTCCCGCGTCGATGACGGCGACGGTGTCGGCGAGCTGGTCGGCCTCCTCCAGGTACTGCGTGGTGAGCAGCACGGTCGTGCCGCCGCCGACCAGGGAGCGCACCGCGTTCCACACCTCGTTACGGCCCCGCGGGTCCAGGCCCGTTGTGGGCTCGTCCAGGAAGAGGACGCGCTGTCCCGCCCCGTCCCCGTCCCCGTGCGCACTGCTGCCGATGAGCGAGGCGGCCAGGTCGAGGCGGCGCCGCATGCCGCCGCTGTAGGCGCTGACCGGCTTACGGCCCGTGTCCGCGAGGCCGAAGCGCTCCAGCAGTGCCTCGGCCTCGGCCGCGGCACGCCTGGCTCCCAGGTGGTAGAGGCGCCCGAACATCTCCAGGTTCTGCCGTCCGCTCAACTCCTCGTCCACGGCGGCGTGCTGGCCCAGCAGTCCGATCCTGCGGCGTACCTCGTCGGGCCGCGCGACCACGTCGTAGCCGGCCACGACGGCGCGTCCCGCGCTCGGCCTGAGCAGGGTGGACAGGATGCGCACCGCCGTGGTCTTGCCCGCGCCGTTGGGCCCGAGCAGGCCGTGCACGGTGCCGCTCCGCACGGTCAGGTCCAGCCCCGACAGTGCCTGTTTGCTGCCGTAGTCCTTCCTCAGTCCCTCAACGACCACGGCGTCGTCCGTCCCCATGCGAACTCCTCCCCATCCGCGTAGTCAAACTTGACTAGCAGTTCGGAAGGTAGCGGGGAATCACCCACTGGTCAAACTTGATTACGAGTCGGCCGCCTGCGCCGAGTCGGCCGTCAGACCCGTCAGATCGCGCTCGCCCTCGTCGGCCATCACGTAGAGCCCGCTCTCCAGGCGTGCGATCAGGTCACGCGCCCATGCGGCCCCGCTGTCGGCCGTGTGCACCCACAGCTTCATGATCTCGCCGATGTGCCCCCACTCCTCGGGCGTACTGCCCTCGGGGGTCCAGTGCTTGGTGACCTCGGCGCGCCACTCCTCCAGCGCGGCCACCCGCTGCCTGAGCAGCGCGAGTGCCTCCGCCCTCGGCAGTTCGACGAGGAAGCCGACGCCGGCCGTGAGCACGTCGGGCTTCTCGTCGATGGCGGTGAGCGAGTGGCGCAGGAGCTGCATGAACTCCTTCTCGCCCGCCGGTGTCAGCTCGTACTCGGTACGCGGCGGGCCGCCTGCCGTGCTGGGCGCGACGTCGTGCGCGAGCAGCAGCTCCTGCTTCGCGAGCTGTTTCAGCGCGTGGTAGATCGAGCCCGGCTTGGCATGGGACCACTCGTTCGCGCCCCAGTACTCCAGGTCGTTGCGGACCTGGTAGCCGTGCGCACGGCCGTGCAGGCGCACGGCTCCCAGAACCAGCAGCCGGATCGGCGACATCGCTCTTCCCGTCCTCCCAGGTCCCCCGCGTGCGTCGGTGTACGGGGAACTCTAGTCAAGCCTTGACCAGAAGGGAGGGCAGGTGCCTTCACTGCCCGCCGGGTATCTCCGACCAGTCGGGCTCGGGCATGGCGCCGGTCTCGAAGACGAGGTCGAAGGCGCCCTTGCCGTCGAGGGTCTCGCGGACGACGTCCGCGTGCCCCGCGTGCCGTGCCGCCTCCTCGATGAGGTGCAGCAGGCCCCAGCGCCAGGAGAACTCGCCGCCCTTGTCCCAGGGCGCCGGCGGCACCACGAAGGTCTCGTCCAGCGAGGCGACCGCGCGCACGGCGGCCTCGGTCTCGGCCGCGACCTCCTCGGAGAAGGCGATCAGCGCCTCGTTGGTCTCCTCGGGGCCGGGCCTGAAGGTGCTCTCCCACGCCTCCTTCTCCGCTGCCGCGTCCTGCTTGATGCCCTGGAAGAGGAGCACCCAGCGGCGCTCGACCATGGTCACATGCTTGAGGAGCCCGGCGACGGACAGTTCGCTCGCCGAAGGCGCGCTGCGGGCCTGCTCCTCGGTGAGGCCGTGGAGCGCCCTGCGCAGACCGCCCCGCTGGGCCTCCAGATACGCCAGGAGCGCTCCGCGCTCGTCGCCACGTGCCTCTGCCTCAACGACCACCGGCATGCTGTTCGCCACCTCTCTTCGCGGGGGCCCGGCTCGGGCGCCCCTCATGACGGACAAGCTAGATGGCGTTGCGGTCAGGTTCTGTCCTCAAGCCCCAACCGGATTCCTCAGAAGGGGAATTCGCTCCGGCCGCGCTGGATGGAGATCCACTTGGTGGTGGTGAACGCCTCGACGACCTGCGTGCCGTTGAGCCTGCCGAGGCCGGAGTGCTTCTCACCGCCGAAGGGCACCAGCGGCTCGTCGGCGACGGTCGAGTCGTTGACGTGCACCATGCCCGTCTCGATACGGCGCGCGACGGCGATACCGCGTTCGATGTCCCGGCTGTGGACGGCGCCGGCGAGGCCGTAGGGCGTGTCGTTGGCGACGCGTACGGCCTCTTCCTCGCCGTCGACGGGGATGATCAGCGCGACGGGCCCGAAGATCTCCTCGCGCAACAGCGGTGAGGAGGGGGGCAGTCCGGTGAGCACGCTGGGCGAGACGAGGTTGCCCTCGGCGCTGCCGTGCAGGAGCGCGGTGGCCCCGCCGGCGACGGCCTGTTCCACGAGCGCGGTGACGCGTTCGGCCTGGCGCGAGTTGATCAGCGGGCCGATGTGCGTCGCGGGGTCCTCGGGGTCACCGACGACGAGTGCGGCGACCCGGGCCACGAACTTCTCGGTGAACTCCCGCTCCAGGCCGCGGTCCACGATGATCCGGTTGGCCGCCATGCACAGCTGGCCCTGGTTGACGTAGCGGCTGAAGACGGCGGCGTCGACGGCGTAGTCCACATCGGCGTCGTCCAGCACGAGCAGCGCGCTGTTGGCGCCGAGCTGGAGTATGGTCCGCTTGAAGTTGCGTGCGGCGACGGTGGCCACATGGCGGCCGACGCGGTCGGAGCCCGTGAACGAGAGGACCTTGGGGATCGGGTGCTCGATGAGCGCGTCACCGATCTCGGCGCTGTCGGTGATCACGACGTTCACCAGACCGGGCGGCAGCCCGGCCTTCTCCAGCACCTTCGCGATCAGCGTTCCCCCGCACACCGGCGTCGACTGGTGCGGCTTGAGCACCACGGCGTTGCCCAGCGCGAGCGCGGGCGCCACGGACTTCACGGCCAGCAGGAAGGGATAGTTGAACGGGGATATGACGCCGACGACACCGACCGGGCTGCGGTAGACGCGGTTCTCCTTGCCCTCGACGGCCGACGGCAGGATCTCGCCCAGGGTGTACAGGGAGAGCTGGAGCGCCTCGCGGAAGAACTCCTTGACCATGTGGATCTCGAAGGCCGCCTTGAGCCGGGTGCCGCCCAGCTCGGCGATGATCGCCTCGGTGATCTGCGGCTCGCTGTCCTCGATGACGCGGATCGCGCGCTCGAAGACGCGCCTGCGCGCGTACGGATTGGTCGCGGCCCACTCACGCTGGGCTCTGCCGGCCGCGTGGTACGCCTGATCCACCTCGTCGACCGTGGCCACGGTGATGGAGGCGAGCTTCTCGCCGTTGTACGGATTGAAGTCGATGATGTCCCAGGAACCCGTCCCGGGACGCCACTCGCCGTCTATGCACTGGAGTGCCAGATCCGTGAAGTAGGACATGCCATTCCTTCTGGGGGGGCGGAAGGAGCCTTCGTTGTGGAAAGAACCTTCAGGTGGTGGAAGGAGATGCTGATGGCACGTCATCGTACCGGGGAGTCACCTGAGTTGGCGGATTCTGTGAAGGTGATCGCGGCTGGCTGAGGGGGACAGGGCGATATCGACCAGCCGCTCCAGCACCTGGTCGTACTGCCCCACCTCGTCCCGCTTGTCGAGGTAGAGCGCGCTGGTGAGCTGCTCCAGGTACACCACGTCGTTCAGGTCGGACTCGGGAAAGCGCAGCAGGGTGAAGGCGCCGCTCTCGGCCGCGTGACCGCCGGACTCGAACGGGACGACCTGGAGCGTGACGTTGGGGCGCTCGGAGATCTCGGCGAGGTGCTTGAGCTGGCCGTCCATGATGGTGTCGCTGCCGAAAGGGCGGCGCAGCGCGGCCTCGTCGAGGACACAGAGAAGGTCAGGAGCGTTCTCGCCGAGGAGCAGCTTCTGGCGCTCCAGGCGCAGCGCCACCCGGCGCTCGACCTCGTCCTCGGGTACCGCGGTCTTGTGCCCCGCTGTGACGACAGCGTGTGCGTAGTCGTCCGTCTGCAGCAGACCGTGCACGAACTGGACCTCGTAGGTACTGATATGGGAGGCGGCGCCCTCCAGTCCTACGTAGGTCTGGAACCAACCGGGAAGCACATCGCTGTAGTTGTGCCACCAGCCGGCGATGCTGGAGTCACGGGCGAGGGCGAGGAGCGGCTCACGTTCGGCGTCTTCCGTCACGCCGTACAGGGTGAGCAGGTCTTCGACGTCCCGCGCCTTGAAACTCACGCGCCCCAGCTCCATCCGGCTGATTTTGGATTCGGAAGCACGAATCGAATAACCGGCCGCCTCCCGGGTGACCCCGCGCGCCTCACGGAGCCTCCGCAGCTGGGACCCGAGCAGGATTCTGCGAACCATGGACCCGCTGGAACTGCTCACCCCCTTCGCGCCTCCGGTGACGCGATTTGCCGGTTCTGTAACCATTTCGATCAGCCCTCCACCCCTGCTTGAAGGGAAGTGTGCCATCTTTGCGCTCCGTTGCGTGCCCGACCGATTACACACGATCGAAAGTATCGCGTGCACGTGCATCTGCCCTTGCATCTGCTGTGGGCATTGGGAACCATGGGGATCGCACAAGTGCACCCAGTGCCATGTCAGTTGACGGGTACGCGGAGCACTTTGGCGCCCGCGCCAGGCGGGGGAGCACAGCCGACAGGATCCACACAGGATCATCACTGCCGCTAACGCCAGGAGTGGCCCGTCATGGGGACCGAGGGATCAACGGTGCTGGAGCCCTTATGGCAGGGCCTCCCCATGCTGGACGCCGCCTCCGTGTCCGGTTCCGCCTCCTGTGCGCTGCCGCCGCGCTACGAAGCGGTCAAGAGCGCCCGGGACTTCACCCGCAGAACGCTCCAACGCTGGGAGATCACCGAGGAATTCGATGACGTGGCGCTGGTTGTCTCCGAATTGGTGACCAATGCCATGCGGCACGGCCTGACCCCCGGCGCCGATCACGGGGCGGCGTCGGGGGACGAGGGCGACCCGCCTGTCAGGCTGCATCTGATGCGCTGGTCCGCCCGGCTGGTGTGTGCCGTACGTGACCCCAGCAGCAAGCCGCCGGACACCACGGCCGTGACTGCCGCTCCGGCGGCGGAGGACGACGGAACCGCCGATTTCGCGGAACTGGCGGGCTTCGCCGCCGAGTCGGGCAGAGGACTGTGCCTCGTCGACTCCTTCAGCGACAACTGGGGCTGGCACCCGCTCTCGGGGCCGCTGGCCGGGAAAATCGTGTGGGCGCTCTTCCGGCTCCGGCCGGTATGAGCGCCCTGGGTTCGCCGCGAGCGGCGGACCGACAGACAGGTCCGGGGTCTCCGGGAAGCGTCCGTGGCCGCGGCCCGGCGTAGTCAGTCGCGTATCAGGTAGTCGAACTCTCCGTCCTTGATGCCGAGCAGCATCGCCTCCATTTCCGCG
This sequence comes from Streptomyces iconiensis, assembly GCF_028657195.3. GTDB lineage: Bacteria > Actinomycetota > Actinomycetes > Streptomycetales > Streptomycetaceae > Streptomyces > Streptomyces iconiensis. Next base: position 227,072 of record NZ_JANCPR020000006.1, on the reverse strand, counting down.
GGGGTGTAGACGAGTGCGGGTCCGTCGGGGAAGCGCGAGTTGCGCACGGCGACGTCTCCGTCCGGCAGCTTGGCGAACTCGACGCAGGTTCCCTGCGAGTTGCTGTGCCGGCTCTTTCGCCACGAGACCCCCTGGAGGTCCCTGGCGGCCATGCCGTTGTACGCGTGAGGCACTTGGATCTCCCGGACTAGTCAGGTGTGGGGGTGCGGGCTGAGCAGTCGGAAAACTGTCAACTGCCCGGGATCATAACCGCGTTCACGTGCTCATGCATGTGCCGATGCACGTGCACGACGGCCTGTCGTGAGGCCATCACAGCCGGTCAAAGCGGGTAGCGCACTGCTCTGCGGTCGTCACGCGGGGTCTTGGACGGCGACCGCGTGAGAGGCGTTCCGCCCCTCTCCACCCCCGGGGACGCAGGAGACACCCCGTCCACCTGTCCGGGCCGTCTTCCGCGCCGCACGGTCACACTGTTGACTTAAATCTCACTTCAAGTTCTACCTTCCCGGTATGAGCATGGAGATGACCGCGTGGAACGCGCTCTACAACTCGAAGCACACCTACCAGGACCAGCATCCGTTCGACGTGGCAACGGTCCGCCGCATCTACCGCTTCGCCCACCGCCACCACCGGAAGCTGGTCGCGTTCCTGCTGCTCAGCAGCGTGCTCGCGGCCCTGACCGTCGCCACCCCGCTGCTCGCCGGGCGCGTGGTGAACGCCATCGTGCGGGGCGACGCCGCCGGCACCGTCCTCTGGCTCGCCGGGATCATCGCGCTCATCGCCGTCACCGAGGCCGGCGTCGGCGTGCTCGCCCGCTGGCTCTCGGCCCGCGTCGGCGAGGGCCTCATCCTCGACCTGCGTACCGCGGTCTACGACCACGTGCAGCGGATGCCCGTCGCCTTCTTCACCCGCACCCGCACAGGCGCCCTCGTCAGCCGCCTCAACAACGATGTGATCGGCGCCCAGCGGGCCTTCAGCAGCACCCTGTCCGAGGTCTTCGGCAACCTCGTCACGCTGCTGCTCACGCTCGTCGTGATGATCAACCTCTCCTGGCAGATCACCCTCATCGCCCTCGCGCTGCTCCCCGTCTTCGTGCTGCCCGCACGGAAGATGGGCGCACGGCTGGCCCGCCTGGAGCGTGAACGGGCCAACCACAACGCGATGATGAGCACCCAGATGACCGAGCGCTTCTCCGCGCCCGGCGCCACCCTCGTCAAGCTCTTCGGCCGGCCGCGCGAGGAGTCGGCCGCCTTCGCGCAACGGGCCGACCGTGTACGGGACATCGGGGTACGCACCGCGATGGTGCAGGAGGTCTTCTTCACCGCGCTGACCCTCGTCGCAGCGCTCGCCCTCGCCGTCGTCTACGGCCTCGGCGGCTTCTACGCCCTGCGCGGCAGCCTGGAGCCCGGCGCCGTCGTGTCCCTCGCACTGCTCCTCACCCGGCTCTACGCACCCCTGACCGCACTGGCCAGCGCACGCGTCGAGGTGATGAGCGCGCTCGTCAGCTTCCAGCGGGTCTTCGAGGTGCTCGACCTCAAGCCGCTCATCGAGGAGAAGGAGGACGCCGAGGAGCTGCCCGAAGGGCCGGTCTCCATCGAGTTCGACGACGTCCGCTTCAGCTACCCCTCGGCCGACAAGGTCTCCCTCGCCTCGCTGGAAGAGGTCGCCACCCTCGACACCCGGGGCGGTGAAGAGGTGCTGCACGGCATCTCGTTCCGCGCAGAGCCCGGCCAGATGGTCGCGCTCGTCGGCTCCTCCGGCGCGGGCAAGTCCACGCTCGCCGCCCTCGCGCCCCGGCTCTACGACGTCGACAGCGGCGCCGTGCGCCTCGGCGGCAAGGACGTACGCGACGTGAGCGCGGCCGGGCTGCGCCGCACGCTCGGCATGGTCACCCAGGACGGGCACCTCTTCCACGACACCATCCGGGCCAACCTGCTGCTGCCCCGCCCGGAGGCCACCGACGACGAACTGTGGGCCGCGCTGCGCAGGGCGCGGCTCGACGGGCTCGTCGCCTCGCTGCCCGACGGCCTCGACACCCTCGTCGGCGAGCGCGGCTACCGCCTCTCCGGCGGCGAGCGCCAGCGGCTGACGATCGCGCGGCTGCTGCTGGCTCAGCCCTGTGTCGTCCTGCTCGACGAGGCGACTGCGCATCTGGACTCCACCTCGGAGGCCGCCGTGCAGGAGGCGCTGGGCGAGGCGCTGGAGGGCCGTACGTCCCTCGTGATCGCGCACCGGCTCTCGACCGTACGGGCAGCCGACCTGATCCTCGTCATGGAAGAGGGCCGCATCGTGGAACAGGGCACGCACGCCGAACTCCTCGCGCGCGGCGGGCGGTACGAGGAGCTGCACCGTACGCAGTTCAGCGAGGGCGAGGGCGGCAAGGGCGAACCGAGCCCGGTGGCGCTCGCCTGACACCTCCTCAACAGGCCCCGGTACGGCCCCTCTCACCCGCCCGGGCCACTCCGGCGCGCGCGCCCGTCCTGAACGGCACACGCTGAGCAGTGGACCGTCCGGCGGACGGTCCACAGGCCGTCACCGCCTCCCGGGAAGGACCCGCGCGCCATGAGCTCCAGCCTTGAGGACCTGATCCGCTGCTCCATCGCCGTAGATCTGGGCGCGGCCAGGACCCGCGTCCAGGTGAAGGGGGCGGGGCTCATCGTCGACGAGCCGTCCGTCGTCGCCGTGAACACCAGCACGGGCGCCCTCATCGCCGTCGGCGAGGCGGCGGCCCGGATGGCCGGGAGGACCCCGCAGCACATCCGGGTCGTCAGGCCCGTCTCGGGCGGCACCGTCGTGGACATCGACATGGCGCGGCGCATGCTCAGGGCGCTCGTCGGGGAGAAGCTGCAGGGCCTGCGGCGGCGCAGGGTGCTGCTGCGCGCCGTGGCCACCATCCCGCACGACGCCGACCCGTTGGCACGCCGGGCCACCGTGGAGACGCTGACCGGTGTGGGCGCGCGCCGCGTGGAGCTGGTGGACACCCCGACGGCGGCCGGTATCGGCTGCGGGCTGCCCGTCGAACGCCCCGAGGCCGCGATGATCCTGGTCTGCGGCGCCGCCACCACCCAGGTCGCCGTGCTCTCGCTGGGCTCGATCGTCGCCGCGGGAACGGTCGGCCTGGGCGGCGACACCATTCACCACGCGGTCGTGGAGTACGTACGCAACCGGCACGAACTGCTCCTGCCCAACCAGGCCGTACGCCCCCTGCACCTGGCGCTGACCGGGGGCGTGGACGTCGCCGACAGAGCCGAGGTGCTCGGGCGGGACGTGGTGACGGGGCTCGCGCGCACGGTCTGCATCGACCCTGACGACGTACGCACCGCCATCCAGCCCCCGCTGACAGGACTCACCGACACCATCCGCTCGGTGCTGCACCGCTGCCCGCCCGACCTGGTGGCCGACCTCGCCCAGCGCGGCATGGTGCTGACCGGCGGCAGCGCGCTGCTGCCGGGCCTGGACGAGCGGCTGCGGGACGCCACCGGCATGTCCGTGCACCTGGCGGAGCAGCCCGAGCTGAGCGCCGTGAACGGGCTCGCGGCGATGATGGCGGGCCGGATCAGCCCGTTCACGGCCCGCACGCGCTGACGGACGGACGGACGGGGCTGGCGGGCGGGAGCGGGGTCGGACCGAAGGGCTCTGCTCGGTCCGCTCCGGGCGGTCAGACCGCTCCGGGCGGTCAGACGGCTCCGGGCGTGTGGTCCCTCGGTGCGTACGGGCCGAAGAGGTCGATCAGCCGGGCGCGTGAGCGCTGGAGCCTGTCGCCGATGGTGGAGGCGACGGCGCGGGTGAGGGTGAGCCCGAGTTCCAGGTCCTCGTCGCACAGCACGCGTACGGACTTGGCGTCGAACTCCAGGGCGCGCACCGGGCTCTCCGCCTGTGCGCCCAGCGTCCACACGTAGGGCTTGAACATCCAGTGCCAGCCCAGCAGTTCGCCGTGCCTGACGTGGTCGATGACGACATCCCTGTGCCCCGGCACATGCATGTCGAGCGTGGCCGACCCGGTGTGCAGGATCCAGAAGCGGTCGGCCCTGCCGCCCTCCTCGAAGATCCGGTCACCGGCGTCGAACGACACCTCATGCCCCAGCGCGCGCAACCGTTCACGCTGCTCCGGTGTCAGCTCACCGAGCAGCCCCGAGATCGTCTGCATGGCCCGCCTCCCTTCACACCACCGGTACGCCCGCGAGCGCACGGTTCCGGGTGGGTGCGTAAGCGACATATACGCACGTCACGGCAGTTTCATGGTACTCCTCGTCACCCGAACGGGCGCACGGGACAAGCGCCGGGGCCGTCGCTGGGCTCCCCTCTCACGCGGCGTGAACGTACCGTCGGCGGTATGTGCAGAAGCATCAGGACGCTGCGTCCGCCCTACGCCGAATCCGTCACCGAGGACGAGGTGCGCGCAGCCGCGCTCCAGTACGTCCGCAAGGTCTCCGGATTCCGGCAGCCGGCCGCCCACAACGCCGCCGCCTTCGACCTGGCCGTCGAGCGGATCACGGCCGCGACCGAGGAGCTGCTGGACGCGCTCGTCGTACGCGGTGGAAGCGGCGGAGGCAGCGGAGGCGGCGGTGAGGGCGAGGGCGGCGAGGTCAGGACCCGAACGGGGGCCGACCGCGACTGACCCGTAGCGCGCGGGTCATCTAGGGTGAGCCGTCACGACCGGCCCTGGTACCGGAGCGACTACCGCGGAGAAGGCGGAGAAGGGGGAGCCGGATGCGTCAGCGTCTGCGGCGTTCACTCTCCGTGTTTCTCGCCCTCGTCTGGGGCACGCTTCTGCTGCTCGCCGGCGCGGCGTCCGGAGCCTCGGGTGCCGGTGCGGCGCACGCGCCGGTCAACGCCACGGCGGCCAGCGGCTCCCAGCAGGGCGGGCACGCACGCCAGACACACTCCCGCCAGGAGCTGCGGCGCACGGTCGCCGCGCAGGACGCGACGGCCACGGCCCCCCATGAGGTGCGGCCCCCGGCGCACCCCGCACACCCGCCCGCGCTGCTTGCCGCCGCGCACGGTGCCCCGCCCGTGCTGGCGGGCCGGGCGGCCGTCACCCCCCGCCAGGAGCGGGCACCGCCCCGCCCCGCACACTCCCCGCGCGCTCCGCGCGGGCCTCCTTCCACGCCGAGCAGTTGACGAGCCCCTTGCCTGCTCACTGCCGGTGAACCGGACGTCACGCTGACGGCTTGCCCCGCTTCCGCCGGGCTCCACTCGCGCCGTCACGCGCCGTCGCACGGCGCTGCGGTGGACCTTTCTCTCCGCCGCGCGCTTCACCGCCCCTGTGCAGGCAGCCCCTGTTCTCGCGCGCACGTGCCGCTGCTGTGCTGCCCGTGGCGCGCTCTGTTCACGTGGAGCCGTCTTGTCCCGTACACCGAGTACATCCCGTCCTTCCCGTAGGTCCGGAGCATCAGGAAAGGCCGGTAAGCCGGGGGTTTCCCGTACCCCGAAACGTTCGCGCGCGCCGCTGTGGCGGGCGCTGGTGGCGTTCGCCGTGGTGGGCGTCTCCCTCTTCTTCGCCCTGACGACCCCGGCCCGGCTGGGGCTCGACCTCAAGGGCGGTACGCAGATCGTGCTGGAGACCAAGGACGCGCCCGGGATCAAGGCCGACGGGTCAGCGACCGACCGGGCGCTGGAGGTGCTGCGGCAGCGCGTGGACGCGCTGGGCGTCGCCGAGCCCTCGCTGTCGCGGTCCGGCGAGAACCGGATCGTGGTCGAGCTGCCCGGCGTCCAGGACCCGCGCGAGGCCGCCGAAGTGATCGGCCGCACGGCCCAGTTGACCTTTCACCCGGTGGAGGGGGTGACGGCACCCGGCGAGAAGGCCGGGGAGAAGGGCGACAAGAAGAAGGGGGACAAGGGAGAGAAGGGGAAGGGCGAGGACGACTCGAAGGTGCTGCCCGATCCGGACGCGAAGGGCGTCTCCCTGCGCCTGGCGCCGTCCGCGCTCACGGGCGAGGGCGTCAAGGACGCGAAGCCGGAGTTCGACAACCAGACGGGCGCCGGCTGGAGCATCACCGTCGACTTCAAGGGCGGGGCGGGCGACAAGTGGGCGAAGCTCACGGGTGAGGCCGCGTGCCAGCCGTCGGGGGACCAGAAGCGGCGGGTGGCGATCGTGCTGGACGACCGGATCATTTCGGCGCCCAACATCCAGGACGACGTGGCGTGCGGCACCGGTATCGCCGGTGGCTCCACGCAGATCACGGGCAACTTCAGCGACGAGGAGGCCCACGACCTCGCGGCCCTGGTCAAGGGCGGGGCCCTGCCGGTGCCCGTCGACGTGGTGGAGCAGCAGACGGTCGGCCCCGCGCTGGGCGCCGACGCGATCAAGGCGAGCGCGCAGGCCGCGATCATCGGCCTGCTGTGCACCGGCCTGTTCGTGATCGTGGTCTACCGCCTGCTGGGCGCGCTCGCGACCGTCGCGCTGGCCCTGTACGGGCTGATCTCGTACGCGGCGATCGTCGCGATCGGGGCCACGCTCACCCTGCCGGGGCTGGCCGGTTTCGTGCTGGCGATCGGGATGGCGGTGGACGCGAACGTCCTTGTGTTCGAGCGGGCCCGCGAGGAGTACACGCGGCCCAGCCTGCGTGACCGCAGCAGGGATCTGCGCAAGCCGCTGCGTACGGGCTTCCAGCAGGCGTACAGCGCGGTCATCGACTCGAACGTGACGACGCTGCTGGCCGCAGGACTGCTCTTCTTCTTCGCGACGGGCCCGGTCAAGGGCTTCGGCGTGACCCTCTCCCTCGGCGTGCTGGCCTCGATGGTCTCGGCGCTGGTCATCACGCGCGTCCTCGCGGACTTCGCGGTGGGGCGCCGCTTCGTGGAACGGCGGCCGAAGCTGACGGGCATGGCCGGCGCCTCGCGCGTACGGGCGTGGCTGGCCGAACGCAGGCCGCGGCTGGCACACAGGCCCGGGCTGTGGCTCGGCGTGATGTCCGGGATCGTGCTGGCAGCGCTCGCCGGAATCGGGCTGCGCGGGCTGGAGTTCGGCGTGGAGTTCACCGGCGGACGGCTGGTGGAGTACACCACCAGCCAGCAGGTGGATGTGGACAGGGCGCGCGAGATCGTCACGGACGCGGGCTTCCCGCGCGCCGTCGTCCAGGAGTCGGGGGACGACGGGATCACCGTACGGACGGAGAAGCTGACCAACGACCAGCAGGAGAGCATCCGTACCGACCTGGAGTCGGTGGGCGGTGAGGTGAAGGTCGAGCGGGACGAGCTCGTGGGCCCGAGCCTGGGCAGCGAGCTGCGCGACAAGGCGCTGATCGCGCTCTGCATCGCGGTGGCCGCGCAACTCGTCTACTTGAGCATCCGCTTCCGCTGGACGATGGCGACGGCGGCCGTGGTGGCGATGATGCAGGACGTGCTGCTGGTGGTCGGGCTGTTCGCGTGGCTGGGCAAGCCGGTGGACAGCGTGTTCCTGGCGGCGCTGCTGACGGTCATCGGGTACTCGGTGAACGACACCGTCGTCGTCTTCGACCGCCTGCGCGGGATGCGCCGCGCGGCCGGTTCCGCCGCACCGCCCCTGCCCGACCTCGCGGACTCGGCGATCCTGCGGACGCTGCCGCGCACCATCAACACCGGTATGGGCGCGATGTTCATCCTGGCAGCGCTGGCGGTGCTGGGCGGCGACTCGCTGACGGACTTCTCCGTCGCACTGCTCGCCGGCGTCACGGTGGGCATGGCCTCGACGGTGTTCTCCGCGACACCGCTGGCGGTGCTCCTGGAACGGTGGAAGCCGGAACAGCAACGGGAGCCGTCGGAGAAGAAGAAGGACCCGAAGGGGACGGGCGCGGTGGTGTGAGCCGCCGCGTGATTGAGCCGCCGCGTGTGGTGAGCGCCGCCGTGTGGTGCACCGCCTCGTGCGGTGAGCCGCCCCGTGCGGTGAGCGCCGCCATGTGGCGAGCCGCCCCGTGCGGTGAGCGCGGCGGGGCGTGAGCCGCGCCGCGTGGTGTGCCGCGCCGTGGTGCCACTGCGGTGGCATGGCCGCAGCGGGGCGCTGTCGTAGCGCGGCGCCATGGCGTGAGGCGCCGCGGTGCGGGCGCTGTCGTAGTGGGCGCCGTGGCGTGAGGCGCCGCGGTGCGGGCGCCGTCGTAGCGCCACGCCGGGATGCGGCCACGGTGCGGCCCGGCGCGGTGTGGGCAGGGCGGCTCGGGCCGTGGCCTGGGCTGAGGGCGCGGAAGGGCGCGGAAGGCCGAGGTGGAGGGCCACGGCGCGGCGGCGCGGCAGGCGGGATACGTGGCAGGCGGCGGCGCGGCGGCAGGCGGCATGCGCAGCTGGCGGCATGGCCAACTCTTTACCTTGGCCTTTCACGCCCTTTGCCCGTATTTAGACGGTCATAACGCTAAAAACGGACTTCTTGCGGCGCGAACCAACTTGCCGCGACACATCGGGCGGAGCTATAAGAGAGACGTCTTTCGTGGTCACGGAAAATACTTCGCCGACCACTTCCGTGGAGGTTTCCCATGCTGCTGACTCCGTCCGACACGGAGAAATTGCTGTTGAGCGTCGCCGGAATGGTGGCAAGGGACAGGCTGTCTCGCGGAGTCCGGCTGAACTACCCGGAGGCCGTCGCTCTGCTCTCCTGCTGGGCGATCGAGCGCGCCCGCGAGGGCGAGCTGTCCGTCACGGATCTGATGACGCGCGGCAGGACGGTGCTGAGCCGGGACGACGTTCTCGACGGCATCCCCAAAATGCTGCATGACGTGCAGGTCGAGGCCACATTCCCGGACGGGCGCAAGCTGGTCACGATCACGGAGCCGATCCCGTGATCCCCGGCGAGATCCGGACGGGCACCGGCTCCGTCACCCTCAACCCCGGGCGGCGTACCCGCTCCCTCACGGTCGTCAACACCGGCGACCGCCCCGTGCAGATCGGCAGCCATCTGCATCTGCCGGATGCGAATCCGGCCCTGGAATTCGACCGGGAATCCGCTCGTGGGTTTCGGCTCAACAATCCTTCCGGAACCTCCCTGCGTTTTGAGCCCGGCGTGGACATGGAGGTCATTATCGTGGAATTCGGAGGCAGCCGGAATTGGTTGAGCTGAACAGAAGTGCCTACGCGGCGCTGTACGGCCCGACCGCCGGTGACCAGATCCGGCTCGGCGACACCGACCTGTGGATCGAGGTCGAGGAGGACCTCTGCGGCGGCGAGTTCGCCGGGAACGAAGCGGTCTTCGGCGGCGGCAAGTCGATCCGCGAGGGCATGGCCCAGGCCCCCACCCCGCGCTCCGAGGGCGCGCTCGACCTCGTGATCACCAACGCCGTCGTCCTCGACCACTGGGGCGTCATCAAGGCCGACGTCGGCGTGCGCGACGGCCGGATCGTCGCGCTCGGCCGGTCCGGCAACCCCGAGGTCTCCGACGCTGTGCACCCAGGGCTGGTGATCGGGCCCGGCACCGACGTCGTCTCCGGCGAGGGCCGCATCCTGACGGCCGGCGCCGTCGACACCCACGTCCACATCCTGATCCCCGGCACCCTGCACGAGGCCCTGGCCACCGGCACCACCACCGTCATCGGCGGCGGTACGGGCCCCACCGAGGGCTCCAAGGCCACGACCGTCACGCCGGGCGCCCGCCATCTGGCGATGATGCACAGGGCGCTGGACCATCTGCCGCTCAACGTACTGCTGTTCGCCAAGGGCAGCGCCCGTGGTCCGGCGGGAGACCGCGCGCTGGGCGAGGAGGCGCTCGCGGGCGCGGGCGGCTACAAGGTGCACGAGGACTGGGGCGCCACCCCGCACGCCATCGACACGGCGCTGCGCGCCGCCGACGCGTACGGGCTCCAGGTCGCGCTGCACGCCGACAGCCTCAACGAGGCCGGTTACGTCGAACGCACCCTGGACGCCATCGCGGGGCGGGGCATCCACGTCTTCCACGCCGAGGGCGCGGGCGGCGGGCACGCGCCGGACATCATCACCGTCGCCTCGCACCCCAACGTGCTGCCCGCCTCCACCAACCCGACGCTGCCGCACACCGTCAACACCGTCGCCGAACACCTCGACATGCTGATGGTCTGCCACCACCTCAACCCGCGCGTCCCCGAGGACCTGGCGTTCGCCGAGTCCCGCATCCGGGCCTCGACCATCGCGGCTGAGGACGTGCTGCACGACCTGGGCGCGCTGTCCATCACCTCGTCCGACGCGCAGGCCATGGGCAGGATCGGCGAGGTCATCAGCCGTACGTGGCAGGTCGCGCATGTGATGAAGGCACGCAACGGCGCACTGCCCGGCGGCCTGCGTGCCGACAACGAGCGCGCACGGCGCTACGTCGCCAAGTACACGATCAACCCGGCCGTCGCCCACGGTGTCGACCACGTCGTCGGCTCCGTCGAACCCGGCAAGCTGGCCGATCTGGTGCTGTGGGACCCGGCGTTCTTCGGTATCAGGCCCTCGGCCGTCCTCAAGGGCGGCATGATCGTGCACGCGCCCGTCGGCGACGCGAACGCGGCGATCCCCACCACCCAGCCCGTTCTGCTGCGCCCCTCGGCGGCTGCCGCAGCGGGCCCGCACCTGTCCGTCAGCTTCGTCTCGCCCGCGGCCCTGGATGACGGGCTCGCCGAACACCTCGGCCTGGTACGGGAGTTGATGCCCGTACGGTCCACGCGCGGGCTCACCAAGGCCGATATGCGCAACAACACCGCGACGCCCGTCATCGACGTCGACCCCGAGACCTTCGACATCCGCGTCGACGGCGAACTCGTGCGGCCCGAACCCGTCCGGGAGGTACCGCTCGCGCAGCGGTACAGCATGTTCTGATGGCCGCGCTCGCAGCCGCTCCCCGCAGAGTGCCGGTGGCCGCACGTCCGGTCGGCCCTCTCGTACGCGTGACCGCGCCGCTGGTCGCGCCATGATCGCAGGAGCCGGGCGGCTCGCCGCGCTGCTGCTGGCGGACGGGAGGCTTCCGGTCGGCTCGTACGCGTACAGCGCGGGCCTGGAACCCGCCGTCGCTGCCGGGCTGCGCCGCGAGGAGATCCCGGCGCTGCTGCGGGCGAGGGTGCGCACCGTGTGCGTGACGGAGGCGGCGGCAGCGGTGCTCGCGGCGCGCACGGCCGCCGCTCCCGGGCCGGGAGGAGCCATCGACTACGGCCCCGTACAGCGCGCGCTCGCTGCCCGTACGCCCGCTGCGCCCCTGCGGGCCGCCGGGGCCGCGCTGGGCCGGGGAGTGCACCGCCTCGCGCGACGGCTCGCGCCGGGCCACCCGGCGATCACGGCACTGGAAACGGCGGTGCTGCCGGGCCCGCCCGTGCTGCGCCCGCTGCGGCCCGTGGTGACGGGCGCGCTGGCGGCCGTGCTCGGTGTCGAGGCGGCCGAGCTGGCCCGCACCGTGATCTACGACGACCTCCAGGCCGTCGCCTCGGCCGCGCTCAAGCTGCTGCCCGGCGACCCGCTCGACTCGGCCGCCTGGCTCGTCGAGGCAGCGCCCGGCGTGGAGGCGGCGGTCGCCGAGGCCGTCGCCGTGAGCGACCCCGCCGGGCTCCCGGCCCGCTCGGCGCCCCTCGTCGAACAGTGGGCGCTGGCACACGAACGAACAGAACGGAGACTCTTCCTTGCGTAACTCACCCAGCTCCTCCCCCCACTCCTCCCCCAACTCGACCGAGTCGACCGACAACGGCACCGCACCTCGCACACCCCTGCGCCTCGGCGTCGCGGGGCCCGTGGGCACCGGCAAGAGCTCGATCCTGGCCACGCTCTGCCGCGAGCTGGCGGGCGAGCTGTCCATGGCCGTCGTCACCAACGACATCTACACCGACGAGGACGCGCGCTTCCTGCGCTCGGCCGGTGTCCTGCCGACCGAGCGCATCCGCGCCGTGGAGACAGGCGCCTGCCCGCACACCGCGATCCGGGACGACGTGAGCGTGAACCTGGACGCCGTCGAGGACATGGAGGAGGCGTACGGGCCGCTCGATCTGATCCTCATCGAGAGCGGCGGCGACAACCTCACGGCCACCTTCAGCCCGGCGCTGGTCGACGCGCAGATCTTCTGCCTCGACGTCGCGGGCGGCGGCGACGTGGCACGCAAGGGCGGTCCCGGTATCTCGGGCGCCGACCTGCTGGTGATCAACAAGACGGACCTCGCGCCGTACGTCGAGGTCGACGTGGAACGCATGGTCGAGGACGCGCGCGGCGCCCGCTCAGGGCTGCCCGTGCTCGCGCTCTCCCGGAAGGACGCACCCTCCGTCACCGAACTCGCCGCCTGGGTACGGTCGCTGCTCGCGCGCCACCGCGAGGGCAGCCACACCCCCGTTGACCCGGGCCCGATGGCACCGCACAGCCACGCGGGGGAGGACGGGCACGTTCACGACGAAGGCGGGCACGTTCACGACGAAGGCGGGCACGTTCACGGCGAGGACGGGCACGGGCACGAAGAAGGCGAGTCCGGCCACGGCCACGGTGAGACGGGCGGGCGCGGCGGCGGCCTCGCGCACGGTGCGGCGCACGGCCACACGCACGGCCACGCGCACCCCTGATGGAACCCCTGAGCGAGCCGGGAGAGCCGGGAGAGCCGAGCGAGCCGACCGTCATCGCCGTCGAGCGCGACGGTGACCGGCACGTCGCGCGCGAACTGGCCACCGGCACCTTCCTGGCACCGCGCCCCGTGGCCTCGCAGCCCGGTGTGCTGCGGCTCGCGCTCGTCGGCACCCGCGCCGGGCTCCTCGCCGGGGACGCGCTCGATCTGCGGGTGACCGTCGGGCCCGGTGCACGGCTCGAACTCATCGAACCGGCCGGGCTCGTCGCCTACGACCACCGCGGCGGCGCCGCGACCTGGTCGGCCACCGTCACGCTCGGCGAGGGCGCGCGGCTGTGCTGGGCCGCGCGCCCGTTCGTCGTCTCCTCCGGCGCCCGCGTGCACCGCTCCGTCGAGGCGGACCTCGCGCGGGGCGCCGGGATGCTCTGGCGCGAACTGCTGGTGCTGGGCCGCTCGGGCGAGCGCGGCGGCGCCGTACGCACGGTGACCCGTGCCTCGTACGACGGCGCCGAACTCCTCGTGGAGGACCTGGACTTCAGCGATCCGGGCGAACGCGAGCTGCCCGGCATCCTGCACGGGGCACGGTTCCTCGGCTCGGTGACCCACTTCGGCACCGAGCGTCCCGGGGACCCGGACGACCCGTATCTCACGCGGCTCGCCGGCCCCGGAGCCCTCGTACGCCACCTCGGCCCCTCGGCGCCTCCCCTGGAGTCCGCGCTCGACGGCGCCTGGACCGCCTGGCACGACTGCCCGTAACGGCACAGGGGCCGGTGGAGCGCCGGGACGGACCGGGACGACGCGAGACTGGGGCGACGCGGGACCGGGACGGCTACCGGGGCCCGGGACGGCTACCTGGGACGCTGAGCGCCCACCCTCCCTTCGAGCAGCAGCAGCAAGTCGCCGAGTGCGTCGGCGATTTCCTCGTGCCGGCCCGGCTTCAGGCCGTCCAGCAGCGACTTCTCGTAGGCCAGCTGTTCCGGCATCAGGCGGTCGATCAGCTCGCGGCCCCCGGGGGTGAGCGACAGGTGCGCGACCCTGCGGTCACGGGTGCCGGGCCGCCGTTCCACCAGGCCCTTCTCCTCCAGCAGCCGCACCCGCTTGGTGACGGCGGCACCCGAGGCGAAGGTCTCGCGCGCGATCTGTCCCGGGGTCAGCTCCTGGTCCTCGCGGCGCAGTGTCCCCAGGATGTCGAACTCCGCGCGTGAGAAGCCCTCGTGGGCCAGTGGCGCGTCCGACGCCTGTTGCAGGAGCGCGGCACAGCGGTTGATGCGCCCGATCACCGCCATGGGTTCCGTGTCGAGGTCGGGCCTCACCCGCTGCCACTGGGTCAGGACCCGCTCGACGATGTCCCTGCCACTTCCGGCACCTCCGGCGGCCTTGCCGGATCCGGTGTCCTCGGGCACGTGCTGCCCCTCTCGGCCGTGCTCTTGTCTCCCGTTCACCGCTCAATTCTGCCGTCCGGCACCCGGACGGGTTTCACCCCGTCGTCACTCGGGCGCCGAGCGTGTGTGCGAGACGGGTCAGCGCCTGGTGGCCCTCGCGTTCGGCCACGGCGACGCGCTCCTCCGGCAGTGCCCGCTGCCACCACTCGCCCGAGGCGGTCTCCATGGCCTCGCGCAGTTCGCCGAGGGCCGCGATCAGCCGGTCCCTGGAGAGGCACGCGCGCTGACGCGGTACGTCCGGCGAGCCCGTGGCCAGCGCCGCCTCGTCGCGCGCGTGCGCCACCCGTGCGAGGGCGGCGTCGATACGGCCCGCCGCGCGCCTGTTGGTGACCAGCAGGCACACGAGCACCCCGACGGCAGCGCCCAGCACCGTGTCGATGAGCCGGTCCCCCATCAGCTCCCCCGCCGGGTGGTCGGCGCCGAACTCGCTGAGCAGCAGCGCCATGGGCGTCACACACACGCTGCCCAGCCAGTAGTTACGGGGCATGAGAGCCTCGGCGCCGATCACGAGGACGAAGGCGAGCAGAACCATGGCGAGCGGGCCGAGGCCGATGACCGGGAGGAGCAGCGCGAAGACGAGCAGTCCCAGGAGGTTGCCGAGGGTGCGCTGTACGGCGCGCTGCCAGGACAGCGAGGTATTGGCCTGGAAGACGGAGGCGGCCGTGACCACGGCCCAGTAGGGGTGGCCGACCCCGGCGGCGAGCGACGCCCACCCGGCCAGCGCACACCCTGCGGCGACCCGCAGCCCGAGCGGGCGCAGCGGCGAGCCGGGCTCGCGCAGGCGGTGCAGTACGTAGGAGCGGCGCGCGGGAAAGGCGGGCCGGTTACGCGCGAGGCGCCCGCCCTCCACCGCCACGCCGGGCCCGGACCGCGCGGTGGCACACCCGGCCCCGCGTGCCGGGCCTGGCCCGCGTTCGAAGGTGTGCGCTGCCCCGCGCTCGACGGCGTGCCCCGCCTCCCGGCCGACGTTGTGCCCCGCCTCCCCCGCGGCTCCGGCCTCGCGTTCGACGGCGACCCCGGCCAGTTCCTCGGCCTGGGCGGGGGTGAGCTGTACGGAGGGCAGCGGGGCGCCGGCGCGCAGTCCGCGCGCCCACCCGAGCAGCAGCTCCGCCTCTCCGGACGCTTCAGCTCCGGTTGCCCCGCTGCTCAGCGCCGACTCGGCCCGTACGAGCAGGCGTTCCAGGCCGGCGCGGGAGACGGCGGCGGCCGTCGAGCGGCCGGAGACGAGAAACAGGGTGTGCCAGGCGGCGTTGACGGCCGCCGCCGTCCCGCTCCTGGCGGCCCGGTCGGCCCGCGCACCTGCGGCGCCGTCCCCCACGGGCGTACGCAGCAGGCGGGCTGCGGCCTCCAACGCGCGTGCGGTGGCGATGCGTTCGGGGCCGCGCGGGCGCACCAGCGCCGGTGCCATGCAGATGAGCCAGGCCAGCGCCCCGCCCAGGAGCGCGAGGCCGGTGTGGAAGGGCACGTCGGCCAGGTGCTGCGGGGAGAAGAACGAACTGGCCGCGAGGAACGTGAAGATGAGGTTGCCCGGCGGGCCGATACGCGTGGCGTCGCACGCCACCTTGTGCACGGCGGCGAGCAGCGAGGCCAGGAGCACCAGCAGTGCGGCCGAGTCGACGAGCGCAGCGGCCGTCAGTGCCACGGCGACACTCGCGACCATCCCCAGGACGACCCAGACCAGGGTCCGTGCCCGCGCGGCGTAGGGGAATCCGTGCGCGTACAGCGCGCACATCGATCCTGCCGTCACGTACAGGATGAGGTCCGTCCTGCCGAGCGCGAGCAGCACCAGGTCGGGAAGGACGACGGCGAGCGCAGCGCTGAAGGCGGGCTTGTGCCAGGCATCGCCGCCACCGCGCAGCCGTACGGCGCCGCGTACGGGCAGAGGCGGACGGGGGTGCCGTGCCAGGGCGTGCCGCCGGGTTTTCTTCACTCGTAAAAGGTTAACAGATGTT
Source organism: Streptomyces iconiensis (assembly GCF_028657195.3). Classification (GTDB taxonomy): domain Bacteria; phylum Actinomycetota; class Actinomycetes; order Streptomycetales; family Streptomycetaceae; genus Streptomyces; species Streptomyces iconiensis. The sequence continues at coordinate 211,236 of NZ_JANCPR020000006.1, read as the reverse complement.
TCACGCGTGAACTTTCCCTCCCGAAGCGCACGCCGCAACCCCCGAAGCACCCCGCCACCTGCAACCTGCCACCGCACGCCGCCGCACCCGGGCACACGCAGGCACGAGCACAGGCACGGGCACGGGCACAGGCACGGGCACGGGCACGGGCAGGCACAGGCACAGGCACGGCGCACCGCAACGCACGCCCTCTGTGTCACATTCCTCGCGTCCCACGCGTCATTTCAGTGACGGACGGCGAACGGAGAAGGTGACCGATGGACCCACACGACTTCCTAGCGGGCCGGTTCGAGGAGCACAGGGGCCGGCTGCGCGGCGTGGCCTACCGCATGCTGGGCTCCGTCAGCGAGGCCGAGGACGCGGTCCAGGAGACCTGGATACGGCTCGGCCGCAGCGACGCCGACGAGGTGGAGAACCTGGGCGGCTGGCTGACGACGGTCCTCAGCCGCGTCTGCCTCGACCTGCTGCGCTCGCGTGCCTCCCGCGCCGAGGAGCCGCTGGAGACCCGTACGCATGTGCCGGACCCGCTGGTCGGCGCGCTGGAGGACTCCGACCCCGAGGAGCAGGCGCTGCTGGCCGACTCGGTCGGGCTCGCGCTGCTCGTCGTGCTGGAGACGCTCACACCCGCCGAGCGCCTCGCCTTCGTGCTGCACGACACCTTCGCCGTACCGTTCGACGACATCGCGCCGATGCTCGGCCGCACCCCTGCCGCGACCCGCCAGCTCGCCAGCAGGGCCAGACGGCGGGTGCGGGGCGTGGGCACGATGCCCGACCCCGACCGGCAGCGCCGGGTGGTCGACGCCTTTCTCGCGGCCTCGCGCTCCGGCGACTTCGAGGCACTGCTCGGGCTGCTCGACCCGGAGGTCACGCTCCGCGCCGACACCGGGGCCGCCGACTCCTCCTGCCTCATCAGGGGAGCGCGTGCGGTGGCGAATCAGGCGTTCTCCTTCCAGCGCATGGCAGTACACGCGCGTCCCGCGCTGGTCAACGGGGTGCCGGGGGTGCTCACCGTCGTGGCGGGACGGGCCATGTCCGTCATGGACTTCACCGTCGGACCGCACGGCATCACCGAGCTGAACATCCTCGCCGACCCCGACCGCCTGGCCCGTCTGAACCACCTGTCGGACGTGCCATGAACGCGGGCCGGCGAGCAAGCACGCAGAGGCGAGGGCGAGCAGGCGGGCCCGTCACACGCACGCGGGGGCGCCCCGGGACAGGCCCGGGGCGCCCCTTCCACTACCCCCCACCGGGGTGGCTTGTGCGTGCGCCGACCAGAGGGCAGTGCACCTGCGGTGCGTCGTCTCCTGGACTAGGAACGCGCCCACAGTGCGGGGGTGTTCGGCGGCTCCCAGCCCTGCTGTGCGGTGTGCGCCTGGAGGCAGCGGTAGGAGTTGCCGCCGTGCGTCGCCGTGTCGCCCGCCTTGTAGCTCTTGCCCACGGACCAGGTGCCCACGGGCGGATCGGTGGGCGGGTCGGTGGGCGGATCGGTCGGACCGCCGTCCCTGGTCACGAGCGTCAGCCCGTACACGGAGAGCGCGGGGTTGACCGGCTGGAAGAAGGTCGTACCACCCTGGCGGCAGTTGCCCGAGCCGCCGGATGTCATGCCCTGCGCCTGGCTGCCGGAGATGAACGAGCCGCCGGAGTCGCCCGGTTCGGCGCAGACGTTGGTGCGGGTCACACCGGAGACCGTGCCCTGCGGGTACGAGACGCTGGTGTTGCGCTGCTGCACGATGCCGCAGTGCCAGCCCGTCGTCGAGCCGGAACGGCATATGGACGACTGCTCGACGGCCTCCGTCGAACCCGTCACCGTCACATCGCCGTTGCCATAGCCGTTGACCAGCGGGCGCGCCGTCCAGTTGCTGTTGGTCGCGACCCACGCGTAGTCACGGCCGGGGAAGGTGGAGCCCTGGAAGCTGCCCTGCGCCTGCTGGTTGTAGCCGGTCGTGCTCGTGCCCGGTGTGCCGCAGTGGCCCGCCGTCACAAAGCCGGCCTGGCTGCCGCCCCGCGTCACGGAGAAGCCGATGGAACACCGGCCGCCACCCATGTAGTACGCGTCGCCGCCGCGCAGATCGGCGAACGTCCGCGGTTTCGCGTCGGAGTGACGGACCGTCACCTCGGAGCGGTCCACCCCCGCCCGGTCGAGGAAGGCGTGCGCCGAAGCGGTACGGGCCGCCTCCACGACCACGCGGTTCCCCTTCACATCGACGTACCAGACGGGTACGCCCTTGGGCGCCGTGCTCTTGGCCGTACGGTCGAGCGACTTCTTGACTCCGTCCAGTTGGTCCAGGCTGTGCTTCACCACGCGCGCCGTCGCGCCCGCGGCCTCGATGAGTGCGGTCTCCTTCGCCTGGGTCGTCGCGACGACCAGGCGGTCGGCCGTGGGGCCGGTGACATGGGCGCCCGCATAGCTGGCGCCGAGCGAGGAGCGGAGCCGCTCGGCCGTCTCCGAGGCGGAGGACTCGTTGCCTACACGGGTCTTGGCCTGCGCCTTTGTGATGCCCAGGTCCTTGCTCATGGCCTTCAGCAGGCCGGGGGAGAGGTCGGAGGAGCCGGACTGTGCGCGGGTGTCGCGGTCGGGGGTGCCTGGTCCCGCTGAGGCCGAGCTGGTGATCCCGGCCAGTACGAGTGCGCCGGCGGCGAGGGTGGCCGCCGCTGCCGCTGTGGCACGTCTGCGGAGGATGGAACTCTTCACGGGGCTTGCCATGGAGTTCTCCTTGGCTTCGTCGGGGGTTGGCGAAACCGTAGCCGCGTACACGACAGGTCTGGACCTCCCAACCTGCCCCCTCCCACCGTGTTATGGGTCTCATGGCTCCCCCGGATGCGCCCGCCTCCACCGCGCGTAGCTCGGACTCGCCTCCGCTGCCTGGTCATGCACCGCGCGGGCGTGCGCCAGCGCCGTACCGCCCTCGCTCGCGGCGGGCGAATCCGGGTACCAACCGATGACATGCCGCCATATCAGCGGCGAACCGCTGATCGGCAGCGTCACCACACCCGTCGTCGGCGGGAACGTCGCCCTGCACAGCCCGACGGCCCGCCCCACCTGCACCAGGTGTACGCACGAGGCCGTGTCCGTCTCGTACACCGCGTCCGGTGTGAACCCCACCCGGGCGCACGCGGCGGCGAAGCACTCCGCGAAGCAGCCGTCCCCCGGCACGTTCGCCCACCGCTCGGCGGCCAGCTCGCCCAACGGCACCTCGTCGCGCCCCGCGAGGGGATGGCCGTCGCGCAGCATCACGAACACGGGGTCGGTGGCCACCTCCCGCCACACCAGCCGCCCCGAGGCGGGCGGATGGCTCTCGCCGCACACCCCCGTCAGCGCGTAGTCGATACGCCCCTCGATCAGCAGCCCTGCCAGCTCGCGGGCCGACCACGAGGTGTATGTCGTCACCGGCGCGCTCGGGTGCGCCGTCGCCAGCCGGTCGACCAGGCCGCCCAGGAGCGGCCCGTGCGTGCCCCCGAGCCGGAAGCGCGGCAGGCCCGTACGCTCCGTACGTTCCTGGCTGAACCGCCGTGCCTCCTCCTGGAGTTCGGTGACGGCCGGCACCAGCACCCGCGCCCTGTCGAGCACGAGTTCGCCCAGCGCCGTGGGACGCACACCGTTGCGCCCCCGTACGAACAGCTCGCCGCCGAGCGAGCGCTCCATTCTCTTCAACTGCGCGCTGAGCGCCGGCTGAGCCAGCCCCAGTCCCGTAGCTGCCCTGGTGAGGCTGCCCGCCTCGGCTATGGCCCAGATGACCTTCAGGTGGCGCAGCTCCAGATCCATGCGGCACAGCTTGAGCCGACCCCCCACCCCCCGCAAGGGACAGGAGCCCCCAAAACCCAACGTCGCTGCACACCATGGACGCCCGGCGGCGCGCCCGTAGGACCTCAGCCCGTGAACGCCTCGACCAGCGACCAGATCGCGAGCCCCGCCATGCAGGCCCCGCCGATGCGCTGCACCGTCTTGAGCGGAACGCGCTTCGCGATGAACCGTCCCACCAGCAGCGCCAGCGCCGATACGGACATCAGCGCCGCCGCGGCGCCGATCGCGGTGGCGGCGAGGCCGTTGGTTGCGGCGAGGTTCGCCGTGGTGATCTGCGTCAGATCGCCCCACTCGCTGATGAACACGGCCATGAAGGCGGTGGTGTAGACGGGCCAGAACCCGGTCACGGCCCGGCCTGCCCCGTCGGCCCCCTCCTCCCCCTCACCGTCGCCGCCGGCACGCAGCAGCACAAAGGCACCAAAGGCGAACAGCGCCGCCGACACCAGCTTCACCGCCATGTTCGGCAGCAGCCCGATGAGGCTGCCGGCGCCGACCGCGATGGCGACGTGCACGAGAAACGCCGTAGAGGTGCCGAACCAGACATAGAGGGGCCGCATCCGCGTCCCCATCGCCAGGGAGGCGAACATCGTCTTGTCCGGCAGCTCCGCGAGGAAGATCAGCCCGAAGGCGGTGGCGATCGCGACAGGATCGAGAGACATACGAAGAGGCTTTCTGCTGAGGGCCGGGTCCCCGGACCTTCACGAGAACGCCCTGCTCGGCGCGACGGGAGGACCGCTCGACCCGGCACGACGGGTGACGCCGGCAGCTGCCGGCGTCGTCATGCCATGGCCGAAGGTCTCGTCCACCGCCGCACCAGGTACGGAGGCCCGGTAGCCGGGTCCGTCCGCTGCACGGACGCACCAGTATGTCGACCCACCGGTATCTCGGGACTACTCCCCTTCGCTCGAACCAGTCTAACCAGCCCTCTGGACCACCCGTCAGGCCCGGCCCGCCCCGGCCGGCGAAGGCGTCACGCTGCGGCCGGGAACGGTTACTGACCGGGTTTGCCGGGGTTCAGGAAGCGGTGGCGAGGCGGCGTTCGAGAGGGGTGGGGAAGCGGGGGGTGAAGCGGGCGCCGGCGAGGAGATCCTGGAGGCGGGCCGCCTCGCTCTCGATCGCGGCCGTGCCGTCGCGTCCGACATCCTCCAGCACGCCCCATCTGACACGGCCGTCGGGGAGGACGGTCCAGGAACCGACGATGCGGCCGTTCCACCACACGGTGGGGCCGATGTTGCCGGTGCGGTCGAAGAGGTCGGCCGTGTGCGCTGCCGGCAGGTAGTGGTCACGCTGCTTCCAGCCCATCGCGGTGGGGTCCAGGGAGGGCAACAGCGCGGCCCACGGCTCCGGTCGGGGCGCGGCGCCGGCGTGAGCTGTGGCGTGAGCTGTGGCGTCGTCGGGCAGAAGCCAGCCCGTGCCGCCGTCGTCCAGGTCGACGGGCTGGGCGCGCTCGGCGGACAGCGCCTTGCGCACGGCCGTGACGGGCCAGCCCGTCCACCACTTGATGTCGGCCTCGGTGGCCGGACCGAAGGCGGCGAGATACTCACGCAGCAGTGCGGCGCGCGCCTCGTCCTCGGCCGCCGGGCCGTGCGGCTCCGCCAGGGCCCACATGTACTGGCCCGAGACCCAGGAACCGAGCGGCCTGCCCCGTACGAGAGTGCCCTCCATGGCCATCACCCGCAGCAGATGGAGCCCGACCGTCTGCCTGCTCTCGTACGGTTTGCCGGGCGCGACGACCACCGACTCGCGCAACGCCGGTACGTACCCGCCGAGTTGGGCAGCGCTGAGGCTGCCGTGCTCGGCGAGAACGTCACGCACGGCCTGCTCCGCCCCGGCGAGCAGGCCGGCGCCGAGGCCGCCCCCGGCCACGAAGGCGTCCAGCGAACGGCGTTCGGTCGCGGCGATCCTGTGCATGGTGGATGCCTGGAGCACGGGAGCGAGCCGGTCCGTGACCACGAAGAGGGTGCGCCGCATCCCGTGCATGCGTACCAGCGAGGCTTCCTCGTACAGCGCCTCGTCCAGCACCTTGTCCACGGCGAACCCCGGGTCCGCCAGCCGCGCCAGAGCCGAGAGGTGCACGGAAGCCGGGTCGCTCGCGTGCAGGGCCACCACCGCGTCCGTGACCTCCTCCGGCGTACGGCCCCTGGCGTACGGAACGAGCCGGTGCCGTACGGCGAGGCGGTCGCGGCGCTGGGCGGCGGTGATACGCGGACGTACGGGCGTGGGCGGACGTACGGGCATGGGGAGGAACACTCATTCCTGGAGACGCTTCTTCGGGACGCTTGTGCCGGGCACTTGCACCGGACGCCCGGCGCCCCGCCGGGACCGCGGACGGTGTTGGGCACACTCGCACCAGTAGCGGACAGATACTGGCCTGAAGAGCACACCGTCTCCCGCGCACGCCAGGCCCCCGCGCACACCAGGCCCCCGCGCGCCCTCATGCCTGACAGGACGGAACAGCCGCAGGTGAACGAGATGAAACGGGCGGAACAGCCGCACCGGACACGACAGACGCAGCAACCGGAACGGCCGCCTCTGACGGGGCAGGGCGACCAGGCAGGAGAGACGGCGCGGTGGAGCGCGCTCGTCGGGCGCTGGCACTCCCGGCGGGCCACCGTCCAGGACGGGGTGCTGGCGGGCGGCGTCACCGTGCTGGCCTTCGTACCCCAGCTCGCCGACGCCGGTGTGGTCCTCGGCAGCATGCCGGAACGCGCCCTCGACGCACCTGGCGTGCTGCTGACCGTCGCGCAGAGCCTTCCGCTGCTGCTGCGCCGCAGCCGGCCCCTGCTCTGTCTGGCGCTCGTCACCGCGGCATTCGCCGTACACCAGGCGCTCGGCTACCCGCCCACGGTGGCCGGCTACGGGCTGTACCTCGCGCTCTACAGCCTCGGCGCACACCAGGTCCGCTTCCGGCTCGTCGGCGCAGCGGCGTTCGCGGTGGTCTACGCGGCGCTGTCGGCGGTACTCGCCGCTCTGGGCTCGCCGGAGGGGCCCTGGGACTTCGCGGCCTTCTCCCTCTTCCTGCTCGGGTTCGCGGGAGCGGGCGCCTGGATACGCGTCTGGCGGACCGGTGAGGCCGCACGGCGCCGCTACGAGGCGAGGCTGGCCGTCTCCAGGGAACGGGCCCGGATCGCACGGGAGTTGCACGACGTGGTGACCCACCATGTGACCGCGATGGTCGTACAGGCCGAAGCGACGCAGTACTTGCTGGACCACCCGGAGAGGGTCACGGAAGGACTCGGCACCGTCAGCGACACCGGCCGCCGCGCACTGACCGAACTGCGCCACCTCCTCGACGTACTGGACGCGTCCGACTCGCCGCCCGCACCCGGCACCCCGGCGGTCGGCCTGCTCGACGACCTGATCGACGAAACCCGCAGGGCGGGTCAGGATGTGCGGATGACGCAAGAGGGCGAACGGGGGCCGATGGACGGCGGAGTGGAACTCGCCGTCTACCGCATCGCCCAGGAAGGGCTGACCAACGCACGTAAGCACGCCCCGGGTCGCCCCTCGGAGATCCTGGTCCGCTACAGCACCGACACGGTCGGGATCGAGGTGCGCACCGCGGGCCCCGAGGTCGGCGCCACGACACCGGGCCGTGGCCTGACCGGACTCAAGGAGCGGGTCGGCCTGCTCGGCGGTGAACTACGGGCAGGCGGGCGCGAGGGAGGCGGATTCACCGTGGAAGCATGTATTCCGGTGCGGGGTGCGGCATGACCGATCCGACCCGCTTCACAGGGGGTAACGACTCCACGGGCAGGCCGGGCGCCACCGCCCCCACTGCCAGGACCGGCGGCCCGACCGGGCCCACCACCCCGATCCGCGTGCTGATCTGCGAGGACCAGCAGCTCGTGCGGGCCGGCTACGTCACCATCCTCGGCGCGCAGCCCGATGTGGAGATCGCCGGGGAGGCCGGTGACGGCCGTTCCGCCGTCGAACAGGCCGTGCGGCTGCGCCCCGATGTCGTCGTGATGGACATCCAGATGCCCGTACTCGACGGCATCGAGGCAACCAGGCTGCTCGCAGGGCCGGACGCCGGCGCACCGATCAAGGTGCTGGTGGTCACCACCTTCAACCTCGACGAGTACGTGTACGAGGCCCTGCGCGCCGGAGCCAGCGGTTTCCTGCTCAAGGACGCACCGCCGGCGGACCTGATCAACGCTGTGCGCACCGTGGCCACCGGGGACTCGCTGCTGGCGCCCGCCGTGACGCGCAGGCTGATCGGCCGCTTCGCCGACCGGATACGTCCAGGCACCGACCCCCGCACAAACGCACACACACCGCTCACCGACCTGACCGCGCGTGAGTACCAGGTGCTGGAACTGATCGCAGCCGGGCTGTCCAACGCCGAGATCGCGGCGCAGCTGGTCCTCAGCCACGAGACGGTGAAGACGTACGTGTCCCGCATCCTGACGAAGCTGGGCCTGCGTGACCGCGTCCAGGCCGTCGTCTTCGCCCACCGGAACGGCGTCGTCACAGCGACCGGCTGAACGCGCCACGGCACGAGGCCGCTCGGCCGCTCGGCCACCAGACCCCCTCGCCGCCTGGCCGCCTGGCCGCCACGGACGCACGCACCCCGCCCCGCACCGCTCCCCAGCGTGCCCAGCCCTCCCGGCCCGGCTTCCGCCCCTCCCCCACCGGCAGGCGCCGGACCGCCACCCCTCGTACGCTGGACGGAAAGCGCGATCCACCGGTAGCGAGGTGCGGCCATGCCCGAACTCCCCGATGTAGAGGGCTTCCGACGGGTCCTCGCCGACTGTGCGCAGGGCCGGACGATCAAGCGGGTCGACGTACGGGACACGGGCGTCCTGCACGAGGTCAGCGCCCAGCGGTTCCGCCGCGACCTGGAGGGCCGCAGGTTCACGGAGCCCGAACGGCGCGGGAAGTGGCTGCTCGCCCGTACGGGAGGCCCCACCGTGCTGCTGCACTTCGGCATGACAGGCCGCCTCGTGTGTGCCCGCGCCGACGAGGACCTCCACGCTCATGACCGCGTCCTGTTCACCCTCGGCAACGAGCGCCAGCTCCGCTACCGCGACATGCGCAAACTCAAGGGCCTCTGGCTCGCCGAGGACCGCGACGCCGCCCAGCTCCTCGACCAGGGCCCCGACGCGCTGTCTGTCTCCCGCACCGACTTCGAGGCCGCACTCGCCGGAAAGCGGGGCGGGCTCAAGTCGGCCCTCATGGACCAGTCGCTCCTGGCCGGCCTCGGCAACCTGCTGGCCGACGAGATCCTCTGGCAGGCCAAGCTGCACCCGGCCCGCTCCACCGCCTCACTCTCGGACGACGAACGCGCCAACCTGTACCGCACCATGCGCCGCGTACTGCGCTCCTCGGTCAGCGCAGGACAGGTACCACCCCGCGACACCTGGCTCACCGGCCACCGCGACGCCCCGCACAACGCCCCCTGCCCCCGCTGCGGAACCCACCTGCGCTCCACCCGCATCGCAGGCCGCACCACCCTCTGGTGCCCCCACTGCCAACCGGCGCCGAACTGAACCCCGTTGCGGAGCAGCCCGCCCCACTCCCCCGGCTCCTGCCCGGGACGTAGCAGGTCGCCGTAGCAGGTCGCCGTAGCAGGGCCGCCGTAGCAAGCCGCCGTATCGCCCACCAGAAGGCACCCCACCCAACCGACGTAACCGATCAGTTCTGAACACGGCCGGGTCGGTAACACGCATTTCCGCCACCGGACCGGGGCAGGCTTTGATCTTCAACTGTCGGTGGAGAGGTGAGGCATGCATCAGGGCACTGCGATAGTCATAGGCGCCGGTATCTGCGGACTGACGACGGCGGCCGTGCTGTCCCAGCACTTCGACGCGGTGGTTCTGGTGGAACGGGCACAGTTGCCCGAGGACTCGTCTCCACGGCGCGGCACCCCGCAGGCCCGTCACGTGCACGGCCTGCTCGCGCGCGGGGCCGAGCACCTGGAGGCTCTCTTCCCTGGCCTGCGCGAGGAGTTGCGGTCCGGGGGAGCGCCCGTGTTCGACCACGGCAGTGCCCGTACACAGGTGTGGGCCGGCACGCTCCCGGCGGCGACGATCGGGATCGAGGTCCAGACAGCGCACCGCGACGACCTGGAGGCGGCCATCAGGCGCCGCGTGCTGAACCTGCCCCGGGTGACGGTGCGCGACGGAACGGCCGTCGAGGGCCTGCACATGGACGCGGACAACCGCCGTGTGGACGGCGTGGTGATCAGCTGCGGCGGTGAACAGGAGCTGCTGGAAGCCGCATTGGTCGTGGACGCCAGCGGGCGGGCCTCACGGCTGCCGGACTGGCTTCAGCAGGTGCGGTACCCGCAGCCCGCCGAGAAGATCGTGGACGGCGGCCTCACCTACGTAAGCCGCGTGTTCGAAGCGCCCGGGGTACCCGGGGTACACGGACTGCAGCAGATGAACCAGGCACCCGACCGCCCCGGGGGCACCTACGCCGCTGACATCGGCCAGGACCGCTGGCTCGTCACCCTGTTCGGCGCCGGCGGGACGCAGCCGCCGCTGGACGACCACGAGTGGCGCGCGTACGCGGAGTCGCTGGACAACCCGGACCTGCGCGCCCTGCTGGCCGACGCGAAGCCCGTCGGCCCGTCGCACCAGCACCTCGACACGCGCAACAGGTGCCGCCAGTACGACAAGCTGCCGCGCCGGCCTGAGCGGCTGGTCGCGCTGGGCGACGCGTACTGCGCGTTCAACCCGGTCTACGGGCAGGGCATGACCGTAGCGGTCCTCCAGGCCGTTGAGCTGGGCAAGGCACTCGCCGGACGCGAGTCGCTTGACGGGCTCGCACACCACGTGCAGCGCCGCGTGGCACGGCTGGCCCAGGTTCCGTGGCTGATGGCGACGAGCGAGGACCGTGTGTGGGCGGCGGTGGTCGGCGGGCGGAAGGCGAGCGCGCCACTGCGCATGACGGCTTGGTACAAGCAGAGGCTGTTGTACCTGGCTGTGCACGACAAGGACCCCGCCGTGCTCAGGACGTTCTTCTCCGTCTTCCACATGCTCAAGTCACCCGCCGCGATGGCACATCCGCGCATCATGGCGAAGGTGATCCTGCGCGCGCGCAGCCCCCACACGGCGCAGGAACCGGCCTCGGCCCTCACCTGAGGCTCGCGGATCCGGGGCGGCGGGGCGGGGCGGCCGGGGGGCGGGCTCCCGCCGCCGAAGTCGGCTTCTGCTGGAAGGCGTTGACGCCTAGGCTCTCCAACAAGATCGCAGCGGGCACCGGAGCCCGCCGCCTGTCGGTTGATTGTTGGAGACCTTGTGACCACGCCGCCGTACGAACATCCCCATTTCGCCTCGAAGTCGGGACCACCCCCCGGGTGCCCCGCGCACGCGCGCGGCATCGAAAGCGCGAGACTGTACGGGCCCGAGGTGGAGGCGGACTACACGGCGGCCGAGGAGGCGCTGCGCAAGCGCTTCGGGCCCGTCGCCCCTGTCACCCTGCAGGGCGACGTACCCGCGTGGCTGATCCTGGGCTACCGGGAGAACCTCGAAGTGATGCGCAACCCCTCCCTCTTCACGCGTGACTCGCGGCACTGGAACATCCAGCTCGACGAGGGCAGCCCCCTGGCCCCGCTCACGGCCTGGCAGCCGCTGACCAACCTCACCGACGGCGAGGAACACACACGGCTGCGCGCTGCCGTCACCCAGAGCCTCGCCAACTTCTCCAGCCGCCAGGAGTCCGAGTCCGGCGGTCACGGCGTGCACCGCTACGTCGTGTGGCGCAGCCACCAGCTCATCGACCAGTTCGCGGCGCGCGGCTCGGCCGACCTGATCTCGGAGTTCGCGGACCTGCTGCCCCTGCGCGTCATATCCCGGCTGCTCGGCCTCTCGGAAGCCCACGTTCCGGCCCTGGTCGACTCCGTACGGGACACGATCAGTGGGTCGGCGACCGCTGTGACCAGTAGCGAACAGATCACCCGGCTCCTCTACGACCTCGTCGCGCTCAAGCGCGAGGTGCCCGGACACGACATCACGTCCCGGCTGATCACCCACAAGCTGGGCGAGCGCCTAGGCGAGGAACACCTGCGGCAGGAGGTGGCCGAACACCTGCGGATGCTGCTCACCGCCACGCACTCCACCACTGCACCCCTGCTGGGCAGCACGCTACGGATGAGCCTTTCCGACCGGCGCTTCCGCGGCCACCTGGCCGGAGGCCAGATGACGCTGCCCACCGCGGTCGAACAGGTCCTGTGGGACTCGCCCCCCTTCCCCCGCCTGGTCGGACGCTGGGCGACGGCGGACACCGACCTGGCCGAGCAGCGGATACGCAAGGGCGACCTCCTCGTGCACGGTCTGGCAGCCGCCAACCGCGACCCGAAGATCCGCCCCGACCTGGACGAGCCGATGCACGGCAACAACGCGCATCTGAGCTTCTCCGCAGGCCCCCACGAGTGCCCCGGTAAGAACCTCGCGCGCGGCATCGTGTCCGCCGGCATCGACGTGCTCCAGGAACGGCTTGAGGGGCTACGACTGGCCGTCCCCACAAGCGAGGTCCACGAGAGCCAGGCCCTGATGTCCCGTCACCTCGACCGGCTCCCCGTCACCTTCACACCCCGCCCCCACAGGGCCGGCGTAGGCGGTCCCCCCGGAGCCCAGCCCCAGCACGCGCCGATACCGCAGAGCGGCACCGCAACACCTCACGCCCTGTCCCACGGGTAGGCCGCACCGGGCCAGCCGCCAACACGCGCCACCGGCGCTACCCCGCGCGGCAGTAAACCGCGCAGGGACGGGACTCCGGACGGGACGGGGGCTCCGGAAGAGAGCTCAGGAGTGGACGACTCCGGAACGGAGGACCCGGGACGAACGGCTACGGGGGCCACGTGAACCGCGCGTCCTACACGGCCAGTTGCTCCCACCACCACCTGACCGAAGCGACCGGGAGCGGGCGCAGGCTGTCGTCGGTGGGACGGGATGCCCACCACGCCGCCGGCGGGCGTCCCGTCCTCTCCGCCGCGTTCCCGCCGGCCTTGGCGTCCGCGGCGTCGTCGACGTCGGCGGCGGCGGCGGCGGCGTAACGCACGCACTCGGAAGCCCAGTTCAGGTGCCCGCGCACAAACTGCGCCAGCCCCTCCAGATACTGCCGCAGGGGAGCCCCCGCATCCGCCGCAACCTGCTCCAGAAGCCGCAGGAAAAGCGCCATCACCCGGTCCCGCAGCACCACAGCCTCGTCCTGGGCACGGCTCAGCGAGGTGCGGTGCTCGCGAGCCAGCACATCCACCACGTTCAGCGCGTCACCCGCGCGGTGCAACTCCTTCTCACGGGAGTACAGATCGTTGTCCAGAGCGACAAGGGCCCACGTCATCTCCGTCAGTGCCCGCACATCGGGCCTGTCCAACTCGCCGTCGCTCACCTCGATCCCCGCTACGACCGGGATCAGCGCCGTGGAGGGTGCCATGCCTATGGCCCCCATCCACACAGGCAGATACTCCTCCAGGCTCGGCAGCCGCTCGGAGCGCCGGAAAGCCGTCTCTGCCACCACCGCCGACAGATACCTCTCCATACCCGCCACCCAGCGCCGCACCTGCGGCGGCGTGGCGTGGCCCTCCAGGTCGATACGTATCTCCCGCAGCGCCAGAGCCCGGGCCGAGTCGTCCGCACGCGGCTCGGCCGACCCGTCCAACAGCGCGAGTATCCGTTCCACCTGACGCGCCATCTGCTCCGGCGCCACCGTGCCCTCGTCCACATCGTCGTCGAGCGAGAACAATGTCGCGTGCAGCTTCGTCGCCGTGAGCAGCGCCTCCGGGTGCCCGTACGGCATGGTCAGCGCGGCCAAGTCGCCGAAATCCGCCTGCTCCAGACGCCGCAACTGCGTCGGCTCCGTCTCCAGCATCCTCAGCCGCAGCCACTCCAGAGCCCCGGCCTCCAGCTCGTCCGGCCGGGAGAACTGTGCACTCGGCGCCGGCAACGGGCACCAGAACGCGGGGACAACGACCCGTTCGTGTGCGGGAGCAGCCGAAGCGTCCTTCATACGGCCACCCGCCGTTCGCCGCCCCAGCCGGATATCCGTACGCGCTGCGACCCCGCAGCGAACGCCTTGCCCATCTGGACCCCACTCGTCATCGCAGTCCGTAACGAACCACTGTCGAATCGTGCCGCTGGCATACCTGCCCCCTCGCTCACCACCAGCAACTCAGGCCCCACGCATGTGATCAAGATCATGCCAACTCAACCCAACTCACCACCAGGCCCCACCCACTGGTGCCCTTTCAGCGTTGCCGTTCCAGAAGGAGGACGGCGCGGTGATTGATGTCATTCGATTCGGTCTGCCCCCGGCTTTGTGGAAGATGCCCCGTCCTTCAGACGGGCCACGCCACACCCCGCTCCACCGGAGCCCGCACTGCGGACAGCTCGCGGTTGTCCGTCTGCCGAGCTGGTGTCAGGACACGGCCTGTCGGACGTCTGGGGTTGTGCCCACGGTCCGGCTCCCATGCAGACGCGGTCCGCGAGCACCGTGTCGCCGTAGCTGTGTTGTCCCGGCACATTGGTGACGGGTGCCCTCTGAAGGGTGTTCGAACGAGGTGAGGGCCTTCTGGCTGGTGTGGATTGCGACATCTACCGACGAGGGCAGAAGGCCCACCATCCACCGTAACGCTCCGCCGACCCCGACCGGCCGTCTGCGTCCGGCCCGTTGTCTTGTGGGCAAGGGCTGGCCGTTGCACCAGGCTGCGGAACGCTTACAAGTCAGTCACACCACCGCAGCCCGCTGGGCCGACCGCTACCGGCCGCAGGGCCAGCGGATTGGGAGGAGTTCAAAGAACTGCTGGATCGTCGTCCTACAGCCGAAGCCGCCACACGGCCGGCACCATCCTGAACAAGCCGGGGGGACATGCCTACGATCATGGAGATCCTGCGGCACACCAGATCAGCCGGACGCGGCGGTACGTCAAGGGTCGGTCGGAACTGTCGAAGGAGGCCATGCGGCGCATGGGGGACGCCTTCATGCCGTCGCCCCGGGCCACGTCTGAGACCAAAACTGAGACTGGGCAGACCCGCGCCGAGAGGGCGAGGCGCCGCCGTCGCATCCGCTGATACAGAAAACCCCAGGCCAGAGAACCTCTGGCCTGGGGTTAGGCGGAGCCGCCTGGGGGAGTCGAACCCCCGACCTACGCATTACGAGTGCGTCGCTCTGGCCAACTGAGCTAAGGCGGCAAGCTGCGTGGATGCCAGCGTGGCAGCCGCAGCGGCGATAAGTCTACAGGGTTTGCGGGGGTGCTCCCGACCGGGCTGGGGCCGGGCGAGAGGCGGGGGTCTGGGCTGGTCAGCGGCAGGTTGTGCCGTTCTGGGGGGCCTGGCCGCGCAGGAGGTAGCCGTTGATCGCTTCGTCCACGCAGCGGCTGCCGCGCAGGTAGGCGGTGTGGCCGTCGCCCTCGTACGTGACGAGGCGGCCCGTGCTGAGCTGGCCGGCGAGGCCGCGGGCCCAGCGGTATGGGGTTGCGGGGTCGCGGGTGGTGCCGACCACGACGACGGGGTCGGCGCCCTCGGCGGCGATGCGGTGCGGGGAGCCGGTGGGGTCCTGGGGCCAGTCGGCGCAGTTCATCGCCGCCCAGGCGAAGCCACGGCCGAAGACGGGGCTGGCCTTCTCGAAGGAAGGCAGCGCCTTCTTCACCTCGTCAGGGCCGGTGAAGGCGGGCGGCAGGTCCAGGCAGTTCACGGCCGGGTTCGCGTACATGGTGTTGCTGTAGGAGCCGTCGGGACCGCGCTCGTAGTAGTCGTCCGAGAGGGCGAGAAGCTGTTCGCCGTTGCCCTTCTTCGCGGCGGTCAGCGCCTCGCGCAGGACCGGCCAGGACCCCTCGTCGTACATCGCGCGGATCACACCCGTCGTCGCCTGGGACTCGGTGAGGCTGCGGCGCGGGGAGCCGGTGTCCAGCGGCTTGCGGTCAACCCGTTCGAAGAAGGCGCTCAGTTGGGCGCCCGCCTCCCGTACGGTGCCGTCGCCGAGGGGGCAGTCCGAGTGGGAGACGCAGTCGCGCGCGAACGCCTTGAACGCCGCCTCGAAGCCCGCCGTCTGCTCCCGGTTGACCCGTAGGGAGGAGAGCGAGGGGTCCATGGCGCCGTCGAGGACGAGGCGGCCCGCGCGCTGCGGGAACAGACCGGCGTAGGTGGCGCCGAGGTACGTGCCGTAGGAGGCACCCACATAGTTCAGCTTCTTGTCGCCGAGCACCGCACGCAGCACGTCCATGTCGCGGGCGGCCTCCATGGTCGACGCGTGCCCGAGCAGCTTGCCCGAACGCTTCTGGCAGCCCTGCCCGAACTTCCCGTAAGCGGCGGAGAGTTCGACGGTCTCGCCCTCGTCGTCCGGCGTCTGGTCGACGCGGGTGTACGCGTCCATCTGCTTGTCGCTGAGGCACTCGACGGGTTCGCTGCGACCGACGCCACGCGGGTCCATGCCGACCAGCGAGAACCGTTCGCGCACCTCGGCCGGGTAGGCCACACCGGCCGACTGCTGCACGTACTCGACGGCCGAGCCGCCGGGGCCACCCGGGTTGACGTGCAGCGAACCGGCACGCTTCCTACCCGACCCGCCCGGCTTCGCCCCCGACCCGCCCGGCTTCGTCCGCGTGACGGCCAGGCGCACCTCGTGCTCCGAACCGCTTCGCGGGTGCTCATAGTCCAACGGCACGCGGAGTGTGGCGCACTCGAAGCCGGCGGGGCCGCAGCCGCGCCAGTCGAGCTTCTGGCCGTAGTACGGCCTGAGGCCGTCGGGCACCTTCGCGGGCAGCGGCTTGAGCGGCGGCGCCGGCGCCCCGGCGCTGGTACTGGTCGCCGACGCCTCCGAGTGCGGTTCCTCCGGCGAACCACCGTTCGTACAGCCCGAGATCAGCAGTCCCGCGACCGCGATCCCGACACCCGGAACGCGGAGGAAACGTGTGGTGTGCATGATGCGGTCCCTCCGCTCGCGGCATGTGCTGGGAGCGTATCCGGACCGGTCCAGGCCATGCCCCTACCGCCCGTCTCCAGCCGGACGAGTGAGCAGCACCACAGTGGTCCCCAGCACCACACGGCCAACCGGTTCGGCCCGAGCGGCGCCCCAACTGCCGTACGCCCGCCACCGACTCGCCGTACGTGCCCCACCGCGGCGACCGTCGTACGGACGCGAACGCGGCGACCGTCGCACGGACACCGACCGCAGTCGTACGGATACGAACGCGGCGACCGTCGCGCGGGCACCGACCGCAGCCACCGTCGTACCGCTCCGGCACAACCGACATCATCTGCGCCCACCGGCGCCCACCCGCACGACCGGCTCCCCCAACGACGTTGCCCCGCCCAACCGCGTCAGCCCGCCCGCAGGGCCATCGTCATCGCCTCGACAGCGAGCAGCGGCGCGACGTTGCGGTCGAGTGCCTGCCGGCAGTCCAGTACGGCTTCTATACGGCGCAGCGTCTGCTCGGGGCGTGAGTTCGCGGCCAGTCTCCCGATCGTCTCGGCCGCCTCCGTGTGCGCCAGGGCGACGTTCGAGCCCAACTGCCGTGCCAGTACGTCGCGGTAGTAGCCCATGAGGTCGGTCAGCGCCAGGTCGAGGGAGTCGCGCTGGGTACGCGTGGCACGCCGCTTCTGCTTGTCCTCCAGCTCCTTCATGGCGCCCGCGGTGCCGCGCGGCATCCGTTTGCCCTCGGAACCGCCGAGCGCCGCGCGCAGGCCCTCGGTCTCCTTCGCGTCCAGTTCACCGGCGACCTGCTTGGCGTCCTCGCCCGCCGCGTCCACCAGCTCCTGGGCCGCACGCAGCGCGGTCCCTACGTCGTCGACCTTGCCCGGCAGCCGCAGCACCGCCTCGCGCCGTGCCCGCGCGCGCTCGTCCGTCGCCAGCCGCAGCGCCCTGTCGATGTGGCCCTGCGTGGCGCGCGCGGCGAAGGCCGCCGTCTCGGGGTCGACACCGTCGCGCCGCATCAGCAGGTCGGCCACCGCGTCCACGGGGGGCGTACGCAGTGCCAGGTGGCGGCAGCGTGAACGGATCGTCGGCAGCACGTCCTCCGTCGACGACGCGCACAGCAGCCACACCGTGCGCGGTGCGGGCTCCTCGATGGCCTTGAGCAGGACGTTCCCCGCACCCTCCGTCAGGCGGTCGGCGTCCTCCATGACGATCGTCTGCCAGCGGCCGGCCGAGGGCGACATCTGTGCTCTGCGTACGAGGTCGCGGGTCTCCTTGACGCCGATGGACAGCAGGTCCGTACGGACGATCTCGACGTCGGCGTGCGTGCCCAGCAGCGAGGTGTGACACCCGTCGCAGAACCCGCATCCCGGCTCACCGCCCAGCGCCCTGTCCGGGCTCACACACTGCAACGCGGCGGCGAACGCACGTGCGGCCGTGGGCCGTCCCGAACCCGGCGGGCCCGTGAACAGCCACGCGTGCGTCATGGCCGAGCCGGACAGTCCGGCCGACCCGCGCTCCGCCGCCTCCGCCGTCACGAACGCGTCGGCGTCCCGCGCGGCAGCCCTCAGCTGCCCCGCCGGACGCTCTTGCCCTACGAGGTCGTCCCACACGCTCATGCCGCCATTGTCCCGGACGCCACTGACAGGAACGCCCTCGCCGGGGAAAGCGCAGGTGGGAACGCCCGGCAGGAAGCGCGCCGACGAGCGACAGCGCCCGTTACCGGCGCACGCACCGCGCGTCCCACCAGCGGTGGCCCCGCACCCGGTGACCGGCGTCCGGCCCCGTCAGCGGCGTCCGGGCACGTCTCCGGGACCGACCGCCGCCGCCGCCGTCGAGGTGACCGCTACCGGCGTCCGCCCCCGGACTCGTCTCCCCGGTCCTCGCCGTCCTCGGGAAGCCCGAGCAACTCGTCGGCCAACGACGGCACGTCGTCGAGCGGGGTCTCCTCCGCCCATGCGGGGCGGGGGCGCCCGGACTCGTCCACCTGCGGCAGCTCCCGGGTACGGTCCTCGCCCGGTTCGCTCGCCTCTCCCGGTGCCTGGAAACGGGGCAGCACAGTGGTCTCGTCACCGGCGCCCTCTCCCGCCCCGGTACCGCCGGCGTCCGAACCCGGCGCCGCGTGCGGAATCTGCGCCGTCTCCTCGGGGTCGTCCGAGGCCCGCGGCAGCACGGTCGTCTCCTCGGCGTCCGAGACACCCGAGGCACCCGCAGCACCCGAGTCGTCCGACACCTGCGGCAGCAGAGTCGTCTCCTCGTCGCCGGACGACTCCGGCGATCCGGCCGAGCCCGACTCGGGCGACACCTGCGGAATCTGCGCCGTATCGGCCTCGGTCCCGTCCGGCGCCGTCGTCCCCTTGCGCATGGAGTGCGAGGGCGCCCCGGAGGTCGCCCCTCCGCCGGAGGCCCCGGCGGAGGACGCCTCCGAACCGGTCCCGGCGGAAGCCGAAGGCGTGTCCTTGCGCATCGAGTGCGCCCGCGCGGTCGCCGCCCGGGCCTCCTCGGCGCGCAGCAGCGCCTCCTCGGCCTTGCGCTGACGCTCCAGGCGCCGCTCTTCGGCCTCGGCGCGCAGCCGTGCTTCCTCCGCGGCGCGCTGGCGCAGCCGCTCCTGCTCCTCCTCGCGCTGCCGCTCCTCCGCCTCGCGCCGCTTGCGCTCCTCCTCGGCGATACGGCGGGCTTCCTCTGCCTGCTTACGGGCTTCCTCGGCGCGCAGCGCCTCTTCGCGTTGGCGCTCCAGTTCGGCCTCGCGCCGCTTGCGCTCCTCTTCCTCGGCACGCAGCTTCTCCAGCTGCTCCTGCCGCTCGCGCTCCTGGCGCTCCTCCTCGGCCTTGCGCGCGGCCTCTTCCTCCGCCTTCCTGCGGGCCTCTTCCTCGGCCTTCCTACGGGCCTCTTCCTGGGCCTCCTTCTCGGCATCGGAGAGGGGAAGCACCTGGTCGAGGCGGTGGCGTACGACGGTGGTGACGCCCTCGGGCTCCTGCCCCGCGTCGACGACGAGGTAGCGGGCCGGGTCGGCCGCAGCGAGGGTGAGGAAGCCGGCGCGTACGCGCTCATGAAACTCCGCCGGCTCGGACTCCAGCCGGTCGGGGGCCTCGGTGAAGCGCTCACGTGCGGTTTCGGGTGCGATGTCGAGCAGCACGGTCAGGTGCGGAACGAGCCCGTCCGTCGCCCAGCGGGAGATGCGGGCGACCTCGGTGGGCGACAGATCGCGTCCGGCGCCCTGGTAGGCGACGGAGGAGTCGACGTAGCGGTCGGAGATGACCACGGCGCCGCGCTCCAGCGCGGGCCGCACCACGGTGTCCACGTGTTCGGCACGGTCGGCCGCGTACAGCAGCGCCTCGGCCCGGTGCGAGAGACCGGCGGAGGACACGTCGAGCAGGATGGAGCGCAGCCGCTTGCCGACGGGCGTCGAGCCGGGCTCCTTGGTGACGACGACCTCGTGGCCCTTGCCGCGTACCCACTCGGCGAGCGCCTCGACCTGCGTGGACTTGCCGGCCCCGTCGCCGCCTTCGAGTACGAGGAAGAAGCCGGAGCCCGCGGGCTTCTGCGCTGCCCGGCCGGCGCCGAACGCCTCAAGGAGGTCGCGCCGCAGCGGAACGCCCTGCCTGTCGTCCGTACGCCCGAGTACGAGCGCTCCGACGGGCAGCAGCAGCGCACCGACGAGCATCAGCGTGAACGAGGCACCACCGTGATCGAACACGAAGGCGCCGTCCTCGACCCTGTGGGGCCCGATGACGGCTGCCACCACGGGCGCGACCAGCGCGCACACCCCGACGGACAGCCGTACGACCGCCTGCAGGTGCTCGGTCGTACGGGACCTGCGGAAGTCCTCGGTCTCCTGGTCGAGCAGCGTGTGCAGCGTGTTGGCCGAGACACCGGCCGCGAGCCCCGCGAGCAGCGCGAGGCCGATCACCGTCGCCGTGTCGGGCACGAGCCCGGCCGCGAGCAGTGCGACACCGGTGAGCGCGATCACGAGCGCGAGCAGCCGGCGCCGCGAGAGCGCGGGCAGCGTATGGGGAGCGAGCCTGATGCCCCCGACGGTGCCTCCGGTCAGCACGAGCGCGAGCAGCCCGAAGGCGACGGGCCCGCCGCCGAGGTCGGCGGCGTGCAGCGGCGCGAGCGCGACGGCAGCCGCGACGGCACCGCCGACGGCAGCGCCGGCGAGCACCAGCAGCGGTACGGCACCCGTGCGCCCCTTGTCCGTTCCGCCGCCGGACTTGGGCCTGCGCAGCCCCTCCAGCGGCGAACGGGGGCGCGGCGTCGGCCCGTCGGGCAGCTCCAGGAAGAAGACGACGGAGGCGGCAGCGGCGAAGAGCCCCGCCGCGACATAGGCGGCAAGCGCCGCCTGATGGGTGCCGAACCAGTCGATGCCGGCCCCGAGCAGGTTGCCGACCAGCGTGACGGCGACAAGCACGGCGGCGGCGATCGGAAGCGAGACGAAGCTCGTACGCAGCCACAGGCGGCGCAGCGCGTCATGGTGGTCGGGCAGCGGCCGTACGACCCCCGCCTCGGGCGGCGCCACCGGGAGCAGCGCCGGAGCCGTGCTGTCCCGCGTCACGGTCGAGAGCCGCTCGGCTCCGCCCGTCACGAAGATGGTGATCAGCAGGACGAGGAAGGCACTGCCCGGCGTCCAGTCGATCCACAGGGGCGCCACGATCAGTGCGAGCGCCCGTAGTACGTCGGCCCCGAACAGCGTCCAGCGCCGGTCCAGGATCTTCTTCTCCCGCGCGCCGTTGACCAGCGCGGAGACCGGGCCCATCAGTACCGCTCCGAACAGGAGCGTGGACAGGAGCCGGAGTCCGAAGACCGCGGCCACGACGAGGGCCATTCCGCGGTATCCACCGCCGAACACCGGTTCCCCGGCGACGCCGCGTACGGCCGCCGCCTGCATGGCCAGCAGCAACAGCACCAGCAGTGCCAGCATGTCGCCGATCCCGCTCGTGAACTGTGCGCTCCACAGCCGTCGCAACGGTGGGAAACGCAGCAGCGCGCTCACGGCGCCCTCGCGGGATTCCGCGGCCAGGGAGTCGTCGGGGGCGGTGGGGGGAAAGGGGTTCGCGCCCGTTGGCTGCTCTGCACGCGTCATTCCGCCAGCGTATAGGGAGGGACCCTCCCCCTGCGTCGCTGCCCGAACAACTGTCCCCTTCGCCCCGGGGTCGGAATCCCCTGAACGGTGACAGGAGGCGAGCCCGGATCCTCCGCGCCCCCGGGCCGGTACGGGCCGCCACCGGGACAGGGACCGGCCCCCTCTGCACCGGGACCGGCCCCTCCATTGCGACTGCTCCGAACTACTCGGAGGAGGACTTCTTGTCCGCGCTCTCCGCGCTCTTCTTGGCGGTGGCCTTCTTGGCGGGGGCCTTCTTCGCCGTCGCCTTCTTGGCCGGCGCCTTCTTGGCAGCCGCCTTGGTGGCGGGAGCCTTCTTCGCCGCTGCCTTCTTGGCCGGGGCCTTCTTCGCCGCCGTCTTCTTCGCCGTCGTCTTCTTGGCGGGCGACTTGGCCCTCTTGTCCGCGAGGAGTTCGAACCCACGCTCCGGGGTGATCGACTCGACGTCGTCATCCTTCCGGAGCGTCGCGTTCGTCTCCCCATCGGTCACATACGGACCGAAACGACCGTCCTTGACGACTACCGGCTTCTCGGTCTGCGGGTCGGTGCCCAGCTCCTTGAGCGGCGGCTTGGCCGCTGCCCTTCCCCGCTGCTTCGGCTTGGAGTAGATCTCCAGCGCCTGCTCCAGCGTGACGGAGAAGATCTGCTCCTCGCTCTCCAGTGAGCGCGAGTCGGTGCCCTTCTTCATGTAGGGCCCGTAGCGCCCGTTCTGCGCGGTGATCTCCTCGCCCGACTCGGGGTCGACGCCGACGACGCGGGGCAACGACAGCAGCTTGAGCGCCTGTTCGAGCGTGACCGTGTCCAGCGACATGGAGCGGAGCAGCGAAGCCGTACGGGGCTTGACCGCGTTCTTGCCGGTCTTCGGTGTGCCCTCGGGCAGCACCTCGGTGACGTAGGGCCCGTACCGTCCGTCCCGAGCGACGATCGGGCGCTCGGTCTCGGGGTCGGTGCCGAGTTCGAAGTCGCCGCTGGGCTTGGCCAGCAGTTCCTTGGCGTAGTCGACCGTCAGTTCGTCCGGCGGCAGATCGTCGGGCACATCGGCCCGCTGCCCCGGCTCGCCCTCGGTCTCGCTGGGGCCCTCGACGTACGGGCCGTAGCGGCCGACGCGCAGGGTGATGCCCTCGCCGACGGGGAAGGAGGAGACGCCGCGCGCGTCGATGGCGCCGAGGTCGGACACCAGTTCCTTCAGTCCGCCGAGGTGATCGCCGTCGCCGTTCCCGGAATCGGCCGCCGAGCCGACGGATCCGACGCCGTCGCCCTCACCGAAGTAGAAGCGGCGCAGCCAGGGCACGGACTCGGCGCTCCCGGCCGCGATGCGGTCGAGGTCGTCCTCCATCTTGGCGGTGAAGTCGTAGTCGACGAGCCGCCCGAAGTGCTTCTCCAGCAGTCCGACGACGGCGAAGCTCAGGAAGGACGGCACGAGCGCCGTGCCCTTCTTGAACACGTAACGCCGGTCCAGAATCGTGCTGATGATCGACGCGTAGGTCGAGGGCCGCCCGATCTCCCGCTCTTCCAGCTCCTTGACGAGGGTCGCCTCGGTGTAGCGGGCCGGCGGCTTGGTGGCGTGCCCGTCGACCGACAGCTCCTCGGCGCGCAGCGGGTCGCCCTCGGCCACCTGCGGCAGCCGCCGCTCGCGGTCGTCCAGTTCGGCGTTGGGGTCGTCGGCACCCTCG
Source organism: Streptomyces iconiensis (assembly GCF_028657195.3). GTDB lineage: Bacteria > Actinomycetota > Actinomycetes > Streptomycetales > Streptomycetaceae > Streptomyces > Streptomyces iconiensis. Next base: position 187,805 of record NZ_JANCPR020000006.1, on the reverse strand, counting down.
ACATACGCCTTCAGGAAGCCATGGAAGGTGATGATCTTGCCCGTGGCGCTGAACTCGGCGTCGCGGCCGTCGGAGGAGAGCCCGCCGACCCTGACGGTCACCGACTGACCGACGGCGTCCTTCATCTGGGAGGCGACGGTCCGCTTCCAGATCAGCTCGTACAGCCGGAACTGATCCCCCGTCAGGCCGGTTTCGGCCGGGGTGCGGAAGCGGTCTCCCGAGGGACGGATCGCCTCGTGCGCCTCCTGCGCGTTCTTGACCTTGCCGGCGTACGTACGCGGCTTGTCCGGCAGGTAGTCGGCGCCGTACAGCTGCGTGACCTGCGCACGGGCCGCGGTGATCGCGGTGTCCGAGAGCGTCGTCGAGTCCGTACGCATATAGGTGATGAAGCCGTTCTCGTACAGCTTCTGCGCCACCTGCATCGTGGACTTCGCCCCGAAGCCGAGCTTGCGGCTCGCCTCCTGCTGGAGCGTGGTCGTACGGAAGGGGGCGTACGGGGAGCGGCGGTACGGCTTCGACTCGACGGAGCGGACCGCGAAGTCCGTGTTCTCCAGAGCGGCTGCCAGTGTCCTGGCGCCCTCTTCGTCGAGGTGCAGCAGCGCTTCCTTGCTGCCCTTGGCTTCCTTCAGCTGCCCGTCGGACCCGAAGTCGCGGCCCTGGGCAACGCGCCGGCCGTCCACCGTGGTGAGCCGGGCGCCGAATGTCCCGGGATCGCCGGTTCCGGACGAGACATCCCCCGCCTGCCCCGTCGCGAACGTACCGGTCAGGTCCCAGTATTCGGCGGAGCGGAATGCCATCCGCTCCCGTTCCCGCTCGACCACGAGCCGGGTGGCGACCGACTGCACACGGCCCGCCGAAAGCCTCGGCATGACCTTCTTCCACAGCACGGGCGAGACCTCGTACCCGTACAGACGGTCGAGGATGCGGCGGGTCTCCTGGGCGTCGACGAGGCGCTGGTTCAGATCGCGGGGATTGCGCACCGCGTCCTGGATGGCGTCCTTGGTGATCTCGTGGAAGACCATCCGGCGCACCGGCACCTTGGGCTTGAGCACTTCCTGGAGGTGCCAGGCGATGGCCTCGCCCTCGCGGTCCTCATCGGTGGCGAGCAGAAGTTCGTCGGACTCGGCAAGAAGCTGCTTCAACTTCTTGACCTGCTCCTTCTTGTCACTGTTGATCACATACAGCGGTTCGAAGTCGTGATCGACATTGACGCCGAGGCGTGCCCAGGACTCGCCCTTGTACTTGGCGGGGACCTCGGCGGCGCCGTTCGGAAGGTCGCGGATGTGCCCGACGCTGGCCTCGACCACATAGCCAGGGCCGAGATAGCCCTTGATCGTCTTAGCCTTGGCGGGTGACTCGACGATCACGAGTCGACGCCCGCCGTTCGCGGTGTCGCGGGTCGGGGACAACTTCTGCTCTTCTCTCCGGTCGGCAAGTGCTTACATTTCGGCAGCGGTATCGCTGCGGAGTGTGACGGTACCTCCCGCCCCCATGTCAAACGGGAAAAGTCCGCAACGCCACTCGAACGGTAACCCGACAACCAGGCATCCCGCCGCCCGAAGGCTCTGGCAGCATGTCTGAGGCACAGCACCAGGTACCGCTCGACCTCGGAGGACTTGTGTCCAACCCCAACCAGCCTGGCTACGGCTACCCACAGGAGCCCGGCCAGAATCCGTACAGCGCGCCCGGCCCCGGCCAGCCCCCGCCTCCGGGCCCCGGCCAGGCCGCCTACGGCTACCCGCACCAGGCACCGCCGATGGGCGGTGGTCCCGGCCAGTACGGCGCGGACCCGAACGCCCCTTACGGCTACGACCCTTACGGGAGGCCCTACTCCAACAAGTCCAAGATCGTCGCTGGAGTCCTCCAGCTCTTCCTGGGCGGACTGGGCATCGGCCGCTTCTACACAGGCCACATCGGCATGGGCATCGCCCAACTCCTGACCTGCGGTGGCCTCGGCGTCTGGTCGCTGATCGACGGCATCATCTTCCTCGTCAGCGACCAGCGCACCGACAGCGACGGACGCATACTGCGGAGCTGAGCCCGCACGGCGGAACGGGAGGAGGAGAGCGGCGATGCGCACCGTAACGGGGCCGACAGGCCGGCCGGATCAGCTGAGTCAGCTGAGTCAGCTGCCGGACGGTCACGTCCCCCGCGCCCCCGCACGGTTCGTTGCCGCCTTCTCCCACCCGGCAGCCGCGCCGCTCGCCGCCCTCACGGCGGGAGCGGCGGGCGCCGCGTACCTGTGGGGCACCGACCCCCATGAGTCCGGCCACTTCCTGCCCCGCTGCCCCTTCAACTGGGCGACGGGGCTGCTGTGTCCGGCCTGCGGCGGTACGCGGATGACGTACGACCTCCTGCACGGCGACCTGCTCGCCGCGCTGCACGACAACGCGGCACTGCTCGTGATCGGGCTGCCCGCCGCCGCGTATCTCTCCGGCCGCTGGCTCTACGAGGGCCTGCGGGGACGCCGCTACCGCCCGAGGTTGAGCACACGGGGGACGGTGGCGGTCCTGACGCTCGCGGTGGCGTGGGCCGTGGCCCGCAACGCCGTCGGCTGAACCGCTACGCCTCGACCGGTGTCAGAAAGCCCTGCTCGACCAGGAGCCTGATCGCCTCTGGCGTCCGCTCCCGCAACTCCACGGGGCTCTCGCCGACAAGCTGTCCGATGGCATCCAGGATGCGGCCCGCACTGAGCGTTCCGTCACACACTCCGGCGAACCCGGCGCCCACGGTGTCCACCGTCGTCGCACGCCGCATACCCCGGTTCTGACGGAGCACCACATACTCCGGATCCTCCGCGCCCGGCATCCCGACCTGCTCTTGAACCACCTCGTCCGCGAGCATGAAACGGTGCCCGAGCAGAGCGGCGTCATCCGTCCTGCGCAGGAAGTCCTGGCGTTCGAAGTGGGAAAGCACCACATCGCCCAGAGGCTGTTCCACAGGGTGCGGCCACTCCTCAGCGATCACAGACGGACGTTCCGCTTCCGTCTTGCGCAGGGTGATCCAGCCGAAGCCGACAGCCTTGGTACCGCGCTGCTCGAACTCCTCAAGCCAGGCGTCGTAGCGGGCCGCGTACGCGTCGGGGTCGCCGTGGTGGTCCCCCGCGTCGCGCAGCCACAACTCCGCGTACTGGGCGACGTCCTGGACCTCACGCTGGACGATCCACGCGTCACACCCCTGAGGCACCCACGCCGACACCCGGTCCCGCCAGTCCTCGTCGGCCCGGTGCTCCCAGTTGGCGAGCAGCTGGCAGTAGCCGCCCTGCGCCAGATGCCCGACGGCCCCTCGCACCAGCGTGCGGCACATCTCGTCGCCGCGCATGCCGCCGTCGCGGTAGGTCAGCCGGGCGGCCGGCGAGATCACGAAGGGCGGGTTGGACACGATCAGGTCGTACGGTTCCTCGCCCTCCACCGGGTCGAACAGCGAACCCTCCCGCAGATCGGCCTCCTGAGCGCCCGACAGCGCGAGCGTGAGGCGGGCGAAGCGCAGTGCGCGCGGGTTGAGGTCGGTCGCGGTGACCCGGGTGGCGAACGCGCTCGCGTGCAGCGCCTGGACACCGGAACCCGTACCGAGATCGAGCGCACGGGCCACGGGCGTACGGACGGTGAGCCCCGCCAGCGTCGTGGAGGCACCGCCGACGCCGAGCACCGCGCCGCGCGCGTCCTCACCGTTCTCGCGCCGGGCACCGATCCCGCCGGCGCCGCCCACGGCGCAGCCCAGATCGGAGACGATCCACCAGTCCTGGCCCTCGGGCCCGCTGTACGGCCTGACGTCCACGGTCGCGCGTACGGAGTCCCCTCCGGGCCCCTCGCGCTCCAGCCACCCGTCGGCGAGCGCCTCTTCGGCGTGCAGCGCCGCACGCGCACGCTCGTACGGCGCCGGCTGCCGCAGCAGGAAGAGCCGTACGAGCGTCTCCAGCGGGCCCTCGCCGCGCGTGGCGCGCAGCGCGGGGACGGTCTCGCCGCGGGCGAGTGCGGCGTAGGCGGGTGCGCCCAGCAGTTCCAGCAGTCCGTCGGCGGTGAATCCGGCGACCATGAGGGACTCCCTCAGTCGCCGCGTGCTCTCGTCCCCGCCCGCGGGAAGCGCTTCGGTACTCACCCGCCCCATTCTCCTCCCTCACAGAACCCGTACGGCCCCCGCCGGATCCTGTGCGGCCCGCACAGGATCGGTACGGACCGCACAGGGCCCGCGAGGGCCGCACGAGATCCGTACCCGTCTTTCACAGGATCCGCGCGAGCCGCCTACGAGCTCGTGGACGTCCTCGGCTTCTTGCAGCCTTCCTGGTTGGCCATCGACTTGCCCAGTTCGCCCGACTGGAGCTTGTTGAGGGCCTTGTCGCCGCTCTTGCCGAGCGTGTCGAGCTTGGTGGCGACACCCTTGAGGCCCTCGGCGAACTTCGCCTGGTCCTTGGTGTCGAGCTTGTCGACCGTGGTCTTGAGGCCCTTGTACTGGCCGGAGAGTCCCTTCAGCTCCTTGACCGCGTCCTTCTGGAGCTTCTTTCCGTTGTCCACGGGCGGTGCGCCCGCGTCATCGACGGCGGAGGCGAGCGACTTGTACGCGTCGGAGATCTTCTGGAAGGCGGCCGAGTCGGTCTTCTTGACCTCGGCGGAGGATTCCTTCTGCTGGGACGCCTGGTCGATCGAGGAGTTGGCTCCCTGGATCTTCTTGACCTGTGGCTTGACCTCGTCGCAGACCTTCTTGGCCCAGTCGTCCGTCTTCTTGCCGCTGTCGTCGCTGCAACCGGTCAGCGCGAGTACGAGTGCCGCACCGCCGGACAGTGCAGCCGCAAGCTTCTTCTTCACCGGATCGGTCCCTTCCATGGCTGTTCGGCCCGGAACATACACGCCGGGGAGGGAGCAGCGGCGAGTCGGAAGATTCATCTGTCCCCGATTGCAGCCATTTGCACCAAAAGCACGTACGGGCATTCCGGGCACCCGCCGGTCGGTCCTCCGCGCCGCGCCCCCGGACACACCACGGGGCGGACGGGGCGTCGACACGCCCCGCCCGCCCCGCCGTTGAGCTGGTGCGCAGCGGTCCTTACGACCGCCGCGCGCCGCCCGCCGCCTAGGAGGCGGCCACCGGATCCGACGGCTTCGCCATCCGATCGGTGTTGTCTTCCTCACCAACGGCGATCCCGCGCCGCTTGGAGACGTAGACAGCGATCACGATCACCGCGATCGAGATCGAGGCGACCACGGCACGCGCGCCCACGTTCGCCTCGTCGCCGTAGCTGAACTTCACCACGGCGGGCGCGATGAGGAGCGCCACCAGGTTCATCACCTTCAGCAGCGGGTTGATCGCCGGCCCGGCGGTGTCCTTGAAGGGGTCACCGACCGTGTCACCGATCACCGTCGCCTCGTGCGCCGGGCTGCCCTTGCCACCGTGGTGACCGTCCTCGACCAGCTTCTTCGCGTTGTCCCAGGCACCGCCCGAGTTGGCGAGGAAGACGGCCATCAGCGTCCCGGCGCCGATCGCACCGGCCAGGAACGCCGCCAGCGCGCCCACACCGAAGGTGAACCCCACGAAGATCGGCGCCATCACGGCGAGCAGACCCGGCGTGGTCAGCTCCCGCAGCGCGTCCTTCGTGCAGATGTCCACGACCCGGCCGTACTCGGGCTTCTCGGTGTAGTTCATGATCCCGGGGTGCTCGCGGAACTGCCTGCGCACCTCGTAGACCACCGAACCCGCCGACCGGGAAACGGCGTTGATGGCCAGCCCCGAGAAGAGGAAGACCACAGCGGCGCCGAACATCAGCCCGACCAGCGTGCTGGGCTGCGCGATGTCCATCAGCTCCAGCATCTTGCCGGTGCCCTGCCCCGCCTCGTCCAGCGCCGTGCCCAACTCCGTTCGATACGAACCGAACAGTGCGGCTGCGGCGAGTACGGCCGTGGCGATGGCGATGCCCTTGGTGATGGCCTTCGTCGTGTTGCCGACCGCGTCCAGGTCCGTGAGCACCTGCGCGCCGGCGCCCTCGACGTCGCCCGACATCTCGGCGATGCCCTGCGCGTTGTCGGAGACGGGTCCGAAGGTGTCCATGGCCACGATCACACCGACCGTGGTCAGCAGCCCGGTGCCCGCCAGCGCGACGGCGAACAGCGCGAGCATGATCGTGCCGCCGCCGAGCAGGAAGGCACCGTAGACGCTGAGACCGATCAACAGCGCGGTGTAGACGGCCGATTCGAGCCCGAGGGACATCCCGGACAGTACGACGGTCGCGGGCCCCGTCAGCGAGGTCCTGCCGACATCCCGTACGGGCTTGCGGGTGGTCTCCGTGAAGTAGCCGGTGAGCTGCTGGATCACGGCGGCCAGGAGAATCCCGATCGCCACGGCCACGATCGCCAGCACACGCGGGTCACCGGCGTGCCCGAGGATGTCCTCCGTGTTGTCGCTGGAGACGCCCTTGAGGTCCGCGTAGCTGGACGGCAGGTACGCGAACGCCGCTACCGCCACCAGGATCAGCGAGATCACGGCCGAGATGAAGAACCCACGGTTGATCGCCGTCATCCCGCCCCGGTCCGAGCGACGCGGTGCGACAGCGAAGACTCCGATGATCGCCGTGAGTACGCCGATGGCCGGAACCAGCAGCGGGAAGACGAGACCGGTGTCGCCGAAGACGGCGGTCCCGAGGATGAGCGCGGCGACGAGCGTGACCGCGTACGACTCGAACAGGTCGGCCGCCATGCCCGCGCAGTCGCCGACGTTGTCGCCGACGTTGTCCGCGATGGTGGCGGCGTTGCGCGGGTCGTCCTCGGGGATGCCCTGCTCGACCTTGCCGACGAGGTCGGCCCCGACGTCGGCCGCCTTGGTGAAGATGCCGCCGCCGACACGCATGAACATCGCGATCAGCGCGGCCCCGAGACCGAAGCCCTCCAGCACCTTCGGCGCGTCGGCCGTGTAGACGAGCACGACGCACGCGGCACCGAACAGTCCGAGCCCGACGGTGCACAGCCCGACGACCCCGCCCGTACGGAAAGCGATCTTCATGGCCTTGTGCGAGACGGCGGTGAGATCCGGCGAACTCGCCGCATCGCTGCCCTCGGCCGGAGTCGCCTCACGCGCCGCAGCAGCCACTCGTACATTGGCGCGCACCGCGAGCCACATACCGAAATACCCGGTGGCCGCCGAGAAGGCGGCACCGACCAGGAAGAACAACGAACGGCCGATCCGCTGGTTCATATCGTCGGCCGGCAACAGAAACAGCAGGAAGAAGACCACGACCGCGAATACGCCGAGGGTACGCAGCTGCCGCGCGAGGTACGCGTTGGCGCCCTCCTGAACGGCCGCCGCGATCTTCTTCATGCTGTCCGTGCCTTCGCCGGCGGCGAGCACTTGACGTACCAGCACCAGGCCGACGCCGAGAGCCGCCAGAGCCACAACCGCGATCACGATCACGAGACCACGGTTGCCACTGGTCAGCTCTGCGGCGGCTGCGAGGTGCTGGGAGTTCTGAAGTGGGCTGAGATGCCCCGCCATTCGTCCTCCTTGACGTTTGGCACATGGGCGCGCGCAAGCACGCTCAGGCGTCCTGCTGCAAAGATGTGGACGGATTGTAGGGAGCGCAACTTGATCAAAACAGAGCACAGCAGCGGGAATTCGCCCCGAACGGCGAAGATCAGCCGTGCACGAAGCTGATAATTCGCTCGCATGAGGGAAGGCGCAAATTCAACTGACGCCGGGGAAATGATCTCTAACCTGATCAAGTAAACCCGGAAAACCCCTGGTCAGTAATGCGCACAGAAGATCGAAAGTGCCCGCACTAAAGATCGAAAAAGCCCGCCGCAGAGGCGACGGGCGTAGCTTTCGGCGAGCAGTCGACGAGTGACGTCACGGCTGGAAACACCGGCGCATGGGCTCAGTTGTTCAGGGGAGTACGGGCTCGGGCGTCGTGGGCCAGCTCATCCGGATCACCCCACCGTTCTCGTCGGCGGAGACCTCCACGTCGTCCACGAGCCCGCTGATGACCGCGAGACCCATCTCACCGTCGCCCTCGTCCTCGTCGGCGACCGGCTCGGGGATCTCGTCCCTCGCGCCCGGCAGCAGCGCTCCCTCGGCCTCCACGCGGCCTCCACCGGCCGGACGGGGACCACGCCCGCCTCCGGGCAGCGAGAAGCGCGGGTGGGGCGCCTCGTCACCGACCTCGATCGAGAACTTCTTCTCGTCCTCGATCAGCGAGACCTTCACCGGACTGTCCACGCCGTTGCTCATGTGGAGGCCGACAGCGCGCGTGCACGCCTCGCCGACGGCCAGCCGCACCTCGTCGAGCACGGCCTCGTCCACCCCGGCACGCCGCGCCACCGCGGCGGCCACCAGTCGCGCGGTCCGGACGTGCTCCGGCAGCGCGCTGAATAGGAGTTCCACGGTGGCCATGCCATCCCCCTCGGTCTTCCCTGTGTACGTCTGCGGGGCCCGTGCTCGGGGACTGTGAGAGCCGGTGGTGCCCCAGCGACCGGATTCCAGCCAGCCGGTCCGCCGCCGACCCGTCCACACGGGACGGGCGCGGCGGCTCCGGTACGTCAGTCGGTGGCTGCTACAGCCTCGTCGACGGACGAATGGATCGGGAACACCTTGGTCAGACCAGTGATGCGGAAAATCTTGAGAATGCGCTCCTGGTTGCAGACCAGGCGCAGTGAGCCCTCATGGGCACGCACCCGCTTGAGCCCTCCGACAAGCACACCCAGCCCCGTGGAGTCGAGGAAGTCGACGCCCTCCATGTCCACGACGAGGTGGTAGCTGCCGTCGTTCACAAGCTCGACAAGCTGCTCTCGCAGCTTGGGCGCGGTGTATACATCAATCTCGCCACCGACCTCGACGATCGTGCGATCGCCTACGGTACGGGTCGACAGGGACAGGTCCACGGATCCTCCAGCACCTTGCTATCGAGCGGTCAGCCCCCTCGGTTCTCCCTCCCCCTGCCTGACGGAGAGAGGTGCCCCCAAAGGCAGGGGACGGATCGGCAGCCGCAGAGGCATTCAATCACTTACCAGCAGGCGAGCACGACGCCTTGCGGCCATTGTCCGCCTCGCCAGTGACACACTCGGTACCGATGGCCAACGAACAGCACACCCGGTCCGCGAGCGTAAGCCCGCGAGCCGAGCCCAACCGCTCGGTTCCCCGCGGCGACCCCCGCGACGTGCTGAACCGCCTCACCAAGGGGCCCGACCGCGCCGGGCGCATCACCCATACGGAGCACTTGCCCCCGCGAGAGGGTCGCCATGCAGACTGGCCGGACCGGATCCGGCCTGAAGTGATCGACGCCGTACGCGCGGCAGGCATCGAACGCCCCTGGGAGCATCAGGCGCGCGCAGCGGCACACGCCCTCGAAGGCGATTCCGTGATCATCGCCACGGGAACCGCCTCGGGCAAGTCGCTCTCGTACCTCGTCCCCGTACTCAGCGACGTCCTCGACGGCTCCGAGGCCCCGAACGGCCGGGGCTCCACCGCCCTGTACCTGGCCCCCACCAAGGCGCTCGCCGCCGACCAGCGCCGCGCCGTCGCCGACCTGGCGGGCCCCCTGGGCACCGCTGTACGGCCCGCGGTCTTCGACGGCGACACCCCCGTCGAGGAACGCGAGTGGGTCCGTCTCTTCGCCAACTACGTCCTCACCAACCCGGACATGCTGCACCGCGGCATCCTCCCGGGGCACGCCCGCTGGTCCTCCTTCCTGCGTGCCCTGCGCTACGTCGTGATCGACGAGTGCCACACCTACCGAGGAGTCTTCGGCTCGCACGTCGCGCAGGTCCTCCGGCGCCTGCGCAGGCTCTGCGCCCGTTACGGCTCCGACCCCGTCTTCCTCCTCGCCTCCGCCACCGCCGCCTCCCCCGGCGAGGGTGCGGCACGGCTCACCGGCGTGCGCCCCGTGGAGATCACCGAGGACACCTCGCCACGGGGCGAGACGGTCTTCGCGCTCTGGGAGCCCCCGCTGACCGAGATGGAGGGCGAACGCGGAGCGCCCGTACGCCGCACCGCCACGGCCGAGGCCGCGGAACTCCTCACCGATCTCGCCGTCCAGGGCGTCCGCACCGTCGCCTTCGTCCGCTCCCGGCGCGGCGCCGAACTGGTCTCCCTCATCGCCCAGGACCGCCTCTCCGCCATCCCGGCCCCCCGGGAGCCGCTCCCGACCGGGGGCGGGGAGGGGACCGCTGACGGGGCTGGAGCCGAAGAGGGGGTCCGGGGCGGGGCCGATCCCGCCGGGTCCCGGGGGACTCGGTCGATCGCGTCGATTCCCGGTGTCGGCCGGGGCGGCGGGCTCTCCTCCCGTATCGCCGCTTACCGGGGCGGCTACCTCCCCGAGGAACGCCGCACCCTGGAACGCGCACTCCACACCGGCGAGCTGCTCGGCCTCGCCGCCACCAACGCACTCGAACTCGGTATCGACATCTCAGGTCTCGACGCCGTCCTCATCACCGGCTACCCCGGCACCCGTGCCTCCCTCTGGCAGCAGGCAGGGCGAGCGGGGCGCAAGGGACAGGGCGCGCTCGCCATCCTGATCGCCCGCGACGAGCCGCTCGACACCTACCTCGTCCACCACCCCGAATCGATCTTCGAGACCCCCGTCGAGTCCACCGTCCTCGACCCGCACAACCCCTACGTCCTCGCTCCGCACCTCTGCGCAGCCGCAGCCGAGATCCCGCTCACCGAGGGCGACTTCACTCTCTTCGGGCCCGAGACAGCCGCGCTCCTGGAGAAGCTCGAACAGCGCAAGCTGCTCCGCCGCCGCGGCTCCGCCTGGCACTGGACCCGCAAGGAGCGTGCCGCCGACCTCACCGACATCCGGGGCAGCGGGGGCAGTCCCGTCCAGGTCGTCGAGGAGGGAACGGGCCGCCTGCTGGGCACCGTGGACGCCGCCGCTGCCCACACGACGGTCCACGAAGGCGCCGTCCATCTGCACCAGGGCCGTACCTATGTCGTCCGCAAGCTCGATCTGGAGGACTCCGCCGCCCTGGTCGAGGAGTCCAGCCCGCCCTGGACGACGATGGCCCGCGACACCACAGCCCTCGCCATCCTGGAGACCGAGGCCGAGATCCCCTGGGGGGACGCCCGCCTGTGCCTGGGCTCCGTCGAGGTCACCAACCAGGTCGTCTCCTACCTGCGCCGCCGCCTGATGACGGGCGAAGTCCTCGGCGAGTCGAAACTGGACCTTCCCCCGCGCACCCTGCGTACCCGCGCCGTGTGGTGGACGGTCACCGAGGACCAGCTCGATGCCGCCCGGATCAACCCGGAGATCCTCGCCGGCGCCCTGCATGCCGCCGAGCACGCCTCCATCGGCATCCTGCCTCTGTTCGCCACCTGCGACCGCTGGGACATCGGCGGCGTCTCCATCGCGCAGCACCCTGACACTCTCCTTCCCACGGTCTTCGTCTACGACGGCCAGCCGGGCGGCGCCGGCTTCTCCGAACGCGCCTTCCACACGGCCCGCGCCTGGCTGACCGCGACACGGGACGCCATCGCCGCCTGCAACTGCGATGCGGGCTGCCCCTCCTGCGTCCAGTCCCCCAAGTGCGGCAACGCCAACGACCCCCTCCACAAGGCCGGCGCCATCCGCCTCCTCACCGAACTCCTCAAGTCCGCCACCTGACCCGCCCCCCGCCCGAGGACCCTGCGACCCTGCGACCCTGCGACCCTGCGACCCGAGGATCTGCGTCCTGAGCACCTGCGACCCGAGCACTTGCGCCCCGGTGACCGGTGAGCGGCACTGCGGTGTGCACCGATGACACGGCGAGCCGGGGGGCCGGGCCGAACGGGCAGCACGGCGAGCGGACGGCAGGTGCGTGCGCCTGGGTGCGGCGGCAGACGGCTCCCGGTTTACGGTCGTCCGACGGCGAACTGGCGGCCAGGGGCGACCGCGACCGAGGCGCACCCCGGGCCCCGGGTCCCGGGCGACGGACACCGAGCGCCGGACGCCGGACCACTCGGCCGACCGTTCAGCGGTCAACTGGGCAGGCTGCGGACCAGGGTGGCCGGGGTGGCCACCCGAGCCTCCTCCGTGCCCCGCACAGCCCGTGCTGCGCAGGGAGGAGCCACCGTGCCGCAGTCACGCGGACCATGGCGCTCCGCTGGCGGGCCCCGGTTCCTGGCCGAACGCCCGGTCACCGAGCGCCCGTTGGGCACACGTGGCGCGTCCAGCACGGCGCCGGACCCGTCCAATACAACATTGGCATTGGCACCGCCCGTCGACGACGGCCGCGCCTGTGGCGCCGGCTCCCCGGAACGCACCGCCGCCGCGTCAACTGGCTCTGCACGTGCCCGCACCCGGGTGGCGAACGGTCCCCAACTCACCCCCGCGTCCAAGTCAGCAACCTCGCCCCGTACCGCGCATCTGGCCAGGCTCGCCCCCTGCGCTCTGACCACCCGCCGGGCCAGGGCACAGGCACGGTCCTGCCCCTCCAGGGCGCGGTCGGCGGCGGCCAGTGCCGCCAGGTCCGCCGCTGCCCCGGCCTGGTGACGGACCGCGACCGCCTGGCCGAGTCCGAGCACGGCGCCGAAGACACCGCACAGCACGACGGCGCTCAGTGCCGCCCACACCGTTGCCGATCCCCGGTCATCCCGCCGCCCGGACCGCGCTCGCCTCACCCGCATTCGCTTCACCCGCCTTCCGTTCGTCCAGTGCCACCGCCTGCGAGCGCAGTTCAACGGTGAGCGGCCCGGGTCCCGCCGTTCGGGCCCTCACCACGACCCGCACCAACTCCCCCTCGCTCCGCGTCTCGATCCGGGCTCCCCGCGGCGCCGTCGACCGCACGGCGGCAGCGACACCAGCGGCGGGTTCGCCACGTGCTGCCGCACGTGCTCCGGCACGTGCCGCGTCCACGCACTGGATCCGCATCGCCGCTGCCATCAGCCCCCACAGCAACGCCGCCACCAGCAGCACCAGCGTCGGAATCACCACCGCCGTCTCAGCGGTCACATAGCCAGCGCACGGATCCCTTCGGGCCCGGCAGACCCGGCTGATCCGGTTGCCCCTCGTCCGCACCGGGCGCCCCTTGCGCACTTCCGATCTCACGCCCCTCCCCCGTCCCCGCTCGGACCCCGTCCCCGTCAGAAACTCCCGTCGAGCGCCCGCCCGATGAGTTGCTGGAGTTCCCCGCTGACCGAGCCACTTGTGACGATCTTGAACAGCACGGCCGCGAAACTGGCCGCCGCGATCGTTCCCACGGCGTACTCGGCCGTGCTCATCCCTCTGTCGCCCCGCGACCCCCGCACCACGGCCCAACCCGCTCGTCGCATCCTTGCCAACATCGCTGCTCCCTCCGTGACTTCGCCCTGTACGCCTCCGCGCTCACCCTCGGCCACACTCACCACGCCGCTCTCGCCACCGCCCTCACCGCCTCTTCACCCCTCGCAGCTGCTTCACCACAGCGAGCGCGCGAGTCCCAGTACGACGGGCGCCACACCGATGACCAGGAACGCGGGCAGAAAGCACAGTCCCAACGGCCCCGTGACCAGCACACCCGCCCGGCGTGCCCTGGCTATCGCGGCGCGCGACCGCTGACCGCGCAACTCGGCCGCCAGCCGCGTGACCGGCTCCACTGCCGGGACCCCGGCCGCCCCGGCCCGCTCCATACAGCGAGCGAACCCCGCACTCCATCTGTGCGCCCCGAACCGCCCCCACACCACGGCCGGTTCGCCCCCGAGCCGCAGTTCGGTCGCGGCCCGTACGAGCCGGGCTCCCAACGGGCCGCTGACCGAATGGCCCACAGCCTCCGCCGCCTGTCCCGGCCCCGAACCGGCCGCCAGGCAGGCCGCCATCAGTTCCGCCGTCAACGGAAGCTGCGCCTCAGCCTTACGTTCCTCAGCCGCGCCCTCTCCTCCGTCCCGGTCCGCGCGCCCCTGGAGCCAACGCCGCACACCGAAAGCCGCCACCGCGCCCACGAACCAGCCCCACGCGCCTCCCACCAGGACCACCCCGAGTACCCCGGCGCCCACCGCGCCGGCCCCGTCCCGCGCCGTCCGAGACCTCAGCCACCGGCGCCCCGACCGCAGCCACCCGGGCCCGCCCCGCGAGAGCAGCGGCCAGTGCTCCCCCGCAGCCGTACCGGCATCCCCGGGGCCAGGCGTGCGATCGCCTCCCTCCGTACTCCCGCACGGGCCCGGAGACAGCGTTCCCAGCACCGTCCACACGCGGCGCCGGGCGCCCAGGTCCCGCCACCAGACGACCAGCCCGCCCGCCACGCAGGCGGCTGCGGCCAGCACCGACACCCACGCCGCCAGCCAGGGGAGAACTCCAGGCGCCAGCACTTCTTCTTCACCCGGGAACCGTGCCGGTCCCCACATGCCCCAAAGCTCCCTCATCCGGCGGTGCTCCGTCCGTTCCCGTCGGCCGTGCGCACGATGCGGCCCGCCCATGCCAGCCCCGCCGCCTCCAGCGCCAGCCCCACCGCCAGGCACACCAGCCCGGCCGGGGTGTGCAGCAGCACGTGCACCGGGTCCGCCTCCATCGCGCTGCCCAGCAACAGCCCGCAGACCGGCAAGAGCGCCAGCGCCAACGCTGTCGAGCGTGGCCCGGCCAACTGGGCGCGCACGTCCTCACGTTGGTCCCGCTCCGCACGCAGTGCCCCCGCGACCTGGTCGAGTCCTTCGGCGAGCCCCGCCCCGCCTTCGACCGCCACCTGCCAACACGCGGCGACCCCACGCAGCCCTTCGGCGCCCGGCAACCGCCCGGCTTCCCGCAGCGCGCCAGGTACATCTCCCCCGAACCGCGCGGCAGCCAGCACAGCCGCCCCCTCGTCCCCGAAACCCCGCACCACGGCACCGTCCGCACGCTCCACCGCGAGCAATGCCCTGTCCGGCTGCCAGCCGGCCCGGAGTTCACCCGCCACCGCCGCACACAGCTCCACGACGGCCGACTCCCTGGCCCTCCTCACCCGGTCCTTCTCCCGCCTCAGCAGCCACCGCCGCACCCGCGGGACCGCCACGAACCCGGCGACAAGCGGAATCCACGACGCTCCGAGCACCGCCAGCAGCACCCCAGCGGGCACACACCACCACTCGCGGCCCACACGCCCGCCCAACCGCTCCCGCGCGTCGGCGCGCAACTCCCGCCACCAGCGCGGGAGTTCCACAGGCCGCCGGGGCCCCGCCGCCTCACCCCCACCGGCGAGCAACAACCGCGCCCTGCGTCCCCCGTCGTCGCGCCCTGTCATCAGCCAAGCAGCCGCTCCCGCGCACACCGTCGCCGCATAGGCCGAGTACAACGGCGCCGACTCGGCACCCGGCAACCCCGCCCCGCCGAACTCCCCCGTCAGCACCCGCTCCCCCTCCCCCGCCCGTCACCGGGCCCTTCCACGACCCCGCCGAGGGCGGTACGGGGACCATCGGCCATACCGCGCCGGCACAGCCACTCCAGCCGCCCCCACCCGCGTTCGGTCACGAAGCCCTCGTTCTCTCCCTCCTCCGGCCCGCGCCAGACGGCTGCCGGAACCGTCGTCACCAGCCCCTTCGCGTCCCTCTCCAGTACGTGGATCTGCGCGATCCACCGCCTCCCCGAGCGCCCGCGCACCAGATGCACGACCACATCGAGGGCCGCGGCCAACTGGCTGTGCAGCGCCGCCCGGTCGAGCCCGGCCGTCGTCCCCAGCGCCTCCAGCCGCGCGGGGACATCGTCGGCGGCGTTCGCATGCACCGTTCCGCACCCGCCCTCGTGCCCCGTGTTCAGCGCCGCCAGCAGGTCCGTCACCTCGGGGCCGCGCACCTCGCCGACCACCAGCCGGTCCGGCCGCATCCGCAGTGCCTGGCGCACCAGGTCCCGCAGCTCCACGCGGCCCACGCCCTCCTGGTTGGCCGGGCGGGCCTCCAGCCGCACCACGTGCGGGTGGTCGGGGCGCAGTTCGGCCGAGTCCTCGGCCAGCACGATTCGTTCCTCGGGCCTCACAAGCCCCAACAGCGTGGACAGGAGCGTCGTCTTGCCCGAGCCCGTGCCGCCGCTGACGACGAAGGACAGCCGGGCGTCCAGCACGGCGCTCAGCAGCCGTTCCCCACCGGGCGGCACCGTCCCCGCCGCCACCAGCTCACCGAGGCCGAAGGCACGGGGGCGCACCACCCGCAGGGACAGGCAGGTGCACCCGACGGCCACGGGCGGCAACACCGCGTGCAGCCTCGTCCCGTCGGGCAGCCGCGCGTCCACCCAGGGCCGCGCGTCGTCCAGTCGCCGTCCGGCCGAGGTCGCCAGCCGCTGCGCCAGGCGCCGGACGGCCGCGGCGTCCGGGAAGCGCACACCTGTCAGCTCCAGCCCGCGTCCCCGGTCGACCCATACCTGGTCGGGTCGCGTCACCAGCACATCGGTGACCTCCGGCTCCGCGAGCAGCGGCTCCAGGGGCCCCGCACCGACCAGTTCGGAACGGAGCGACTCCACCACCCCCAGTACCGCGCTGTCCCCCATCAGCCGCCCGTGCGCCCGCAGCGCCGCCGCGACCCTGGAGGGGGTCGGCTCAGCCCCCGACTCCGCCAGGCTGCGCCGTACGGAGTCCAGCAGCGCCGCACCCGAACCCGGCCGCCAGGCCCGGACGGCGGTTCCCCGGACGACCGTTCCCCGTTCCGTTCCGTCCGCCGCACTCATGCCGCCACCTCTCCCCCGCTGAGCGCCTGGTCCCAGAAGCCCCGGCAGAACCGGGCCAGCGCTCCGTCCTTCTCGTATCCGGGCGGCATCCCCCGGTCGATGGCCTCCAACAGGCCGCGTTCCCATGGCAGTTCACCGGCGAGTGGCAGGCTGAGCAGGCGCGCGACCTCCTCGTCGTCCAGCCCGGGCCCATAGCCGGCCGACCCGTCCGGACCTCCCGGCGTCCGCACCACGGCTCGCAGGTCACGCAGGACCATCTGCACCCGTGACGCCATACGGTGGGCCGCCGCGACAGCACGCAGCTCGGCAGGGACGACCGCCAGCCCCACGTCGAGTTGCACGAGCGCCTCGGCCACGGACTCGTCCACACGCCTGGGCAGATCCACGACGACCACGCCACCGCGCCGCCTTGCGGCGGAGAGCACGGACTTCATCGCGTCCGCCGGGATCAGCACGGAGTCCCCCCGGTCCCAGCTGAGCACGCTCAAGTCGTGCAAGCTCGGCAGCGATTCGGCGAGCGCGGCGCCTCCCACCCGGCCCCGGGACTCCGCGAAGGCAGGCCATCGCAGCCCCTCCGTCCTCTCTCCGCCCAGCAGCACATCGAGCCCGCCGCCGAGCGGATCACCGTCGATGAGCATCGTCCGCTCCCCGGCACGCGCCGCCGTGACCGCCAGGGCGCACGCCAGCGTGGAGGCTCCCGCGCCACCCCGGCCGCCGATCACTCCGACCGTCAGCGCGGGGCGGCCCACTCCCTCCGCGGCGTCGGCGATCCGGCCCGCGAGCCAGCTCTCCGCGTCGGGCAGCACGACCACGCCCTCGGCCCCGATACGGGCGCCGCGCTGCCACACACCCGAGTCGTCGAGGTCCCGGCCGACAAGCAGTACTCCAGGTCTGCGCAGAGCTGCTCCGGGACCCGTGTCGTCCGGCCCGGCGAACCCGGCCGAGGCCGCGCAGTCGTCGCCCACGAGCACCAGCGGTGCCCGCTGCCAGGAGGCGGCGCCGCTCCAACTCGCCCAGCCGGCGCCGTACTCCGGAGCGCCGTGCGCGACCTCGGCTTCAGCACCGGCGGCTGCGCACAGTCGCAGTAGGTCATCAAGGAGTTCCTCGTCCTCGGTGACAATCAGAATGTTTTCGGCCATGATCCCGGCCCCCTTCACCGCGCACCCCCTCGCATCCGCAAACAGCTGCGGACGCCGTCGGGAATCACAGTGCGGCGAAGCGGGAAAACGTGGGGATCATGGTCCAAAACTGTGGACAACTCGGCGGTTGTGAAAAACTCGGCCACCCATACCGGTGACTTTCAGAGAGCAGCACCGCGATTACCCTCAGTTACTTACCAGGGGAATCGGAACGACCGCTTCCCTATGATCAAAAAAGGCCAGGCCCACCGGGCCTGGCCTCT
This sequence comes from Streptomyces iconiensis, assembly GCF_028657195.3. GTDB lineage: Bacteria > Actinomycetota > Actinomycetes > Streptomycetales > Streptomycetaceae > Streptomyces > Streptomyces iconiensis. The sequence continues at coordinate 169,854 of NZ_JANCPR020000006.1, read as the reverse complement.
GAAAAAGCGTCTGGACATGCGACGACCCCCGCCGGGGGGGAGAGCGGGGGTCGTCCCCACGGCCGACTCGGGGGGGGAGGAGTCGGGCCGGGTTAGCACGGTCGCGAACGATCCGTGACTTCCATGGTGTACCCGAGAGCCTTCTCAGGCAAACCCACGCGCCACACCTTACGCCGAATGGTTGGCGCCTATGCTCGCTCTCGTGGAAAACCTAGCGATGCCCCGCACAGCCGCCTTCTTCGATCTGGACAAGACGGTCATTGCGAAGTCGAGCACGCTCACCTTCGGCAAGTCCTTCTACCAAGGTGGCCTGATCAATCGCCGTGCGGTCCTCCGCACCGCCTACGCGCAGTTCGTATATCTCCTCGGAGGCGCCGACCACGACCAGATGGAGCGGATGCGGGAGTTCCTTTCGGCTCTCGCCCGCGGCTGGGACGTGGGCCAGGTCAAAGAGATCGTCGCGGAGACGATCCACGACCTGATCGACCCCATCATTTACGACGAGGCCGCGTCCCTCATCGAGGAGCACCACCTCGCGGGCCGGGACGTGGTCATCGTCTCGACCTCGGGGGCCGAAGTGGTGGAGCCGATCGGCGAGATGATCGGCGCCGACCGCGTCGTCGCGACCAGGATGGTGGTGGAGGAGGGACGCTTCACCGGCGAGATCGCCTACTACGCCTACGGTCCCGCCAAGGCCGAGGCGATCCGCGAGCTGGCCGCGTCCGAGGGCTACGACCTGGATCGCTGTTACGCCTACAGCGACTCGGCCACGGACCTGCCGATGCTGGAGGCCGTGGGCCACCCGTACGCGGTCAATCCCGACAGGGCACTGCGCAAGGAGGCCGTGACGCGCGAATGGCCCGTGCTGTCCTTCTCGCGGCCCGTACGGCTCAAACAGCGGATGCCCGCACTCTCCATGCCGTCCCGGCCCACTGTGGCGCTCACAGCCGTCGCCGTGGGCGCCGCAGCGGCGACGGCTGGACTGGTGTGGTTCAACAATCGGCGCCGTGGCCGCCGGCGTACGCCTCTCCATGTGTTTTGAGGCATTCGCCAGAACAAGTCCTTTTCCTCGTATATGAAGCGGAAAGTAAAGATCTGTGGAGAGGGCTTCCGCTTGGCCCCGCCGCGGAGTACAAAGGAATCAACGGCCCGCGAGACCAGCGGCATCCGAGAGGATCCCGTTTCTGCGCACAAGGCCCCACGGACCGGATGCATGAACACTGGGCACCCACGCGACGCGTAGCCCGCGTATCGGGCCGGTCCCAGCAGGAAACGGGCAAAGTCCCGACCTGATGGGCCAAAATGGAGCACGCTTGGTAACCCGGTGGACATGTCAGCGGCGGCACCCGTAAGCGGGAGCCGCCGCATTTCTGTCTCCGGAGCCCCCGCCTCCCGCCGCCTCCGAAGCCGCTCCTGTAGTCGCTCCCCCGGGGAGCCTCCCGCTCGCACGCCTTCTGGCCGCATACGCGACACCAGTAGTCGCCCGGTACGGCACTCGTACAGCGCCCCGCCCGCCGAAGGGAGACGGACCCGTCAGGCGGCGCCGCGCTGGAGCGCCTCGCAGACCGCCGTGCTCTCCCGTACGCCCAGCTCGACGGCGCGACCGCAGTGAGCGATCCACTCGGCCAGCCCCTCCGGGGTCCCGGACGCGAAACCGCGCAGGGCATGGAGGTAGACATCGCGTCCCTGCTCGGCCTGTCCGACCTCGGCCGGGCAGATGGCCTTGGGATCGAGACCGCTGCCGACCAGCACTATCCGTTCGGCGGCGCGCGCCACTGGACCGTTGTACGAGCCGAAGGGGCGCAGCACCTGTAGTTCGCCGTGCACCACCGACGCGGTGACCAGCGCGGGCACCGAGGTACCGCCCGTCACGAGCTGTGTCAGACCGTCGAGGCGGGCCGCCACCTCGTCACCACTGGGCAGGGCAAGCCCGAGGTCGGGGCCCTCGACCTGTTCACCGGCGTGCCGGGGCCTGCCCACGGTCTCGTCCGGCGCGACGCGCCCCGCAGCCACCAGATGCAGCCGGGCGAGCACGCGCAGCGGCGACTGCTGCCACACATCCAGGAGTTGGCCGGACTCGGCCGTCACGCGCAGGGCCGCTCCAACGGTGCGGGGCTCGCCGTCGACGCTGAAGTCGCTGCGCCGCCGCACCTCTTCCAGCGCCCAGTCGGCACCGTCCAGCGCCGCGGAAGCACGGGCTCCGCGCAGCGCGGCCTCCGCGCTCACCTCACTGCTGCGGCGTCGCATGACGCGATGCCCGTAGGCCCTGTCGACGGCTTTGCGTACGGATTCCACAGCCTCGGGCACACCCGGCAGTGCGGCCAGGGGGGCGAGCGGGTCTGCGGCGGGGGTTCCGGGCGCCGACGCGCGGCCTGCGGGGCCAGCGGAGCTACTCATGGGTTCGACCCTACGCACCCTCCGGGGCGCCCCAACCCCACGTTCGAGTGGTCTTCTTCACTCACGGCTCCATGAGCGGCCCCTTGCGCGCATTACGCTAATGAACATGAAGATCGCTTTCGTAGGGAAGGGCGGCAGCGGCAAGACGACGCTGTCGTCACTGTTCATCCGCCACCTCGCCGCACGCGGCGCCCCCCTTGTGGCCGTGGACGCCGACATCAACCAGCACCTGGGGGCGGCGCTCGGCCTCGACGAGGACGAGGCGGCGGCGCTACCGGCGCTGGGGGCCCATCTGCCGCTCATCAAGGAGTACCTGCGGGGGTCCAACCCCCGGATCACGTCGGCCGAAACGATGATCAAGACGACGCCGCCCGGCGAGGGCTCCCGCGTCCTGCGTCTCACCGAGGACAACCCGGTCTACCGGGCGTGCGAGCGGACCGTCGCCCTGGACGGTGGTGCGATCCGGCTTCTGGCGACCGGACCCTTCACCGAGTCGGACCTCGGTGTCGCCTGCTACCACTCCAAGACCGGTGCGGTCGAGCTGTTCCTGAACCATCTCGTGGACGGCCGCGAGGAGTTCATGGTGGTCGACATGACGGCGGGCAGCGACTCGTTCGCCTCCGGGATGTTCACCCGCTTCGACATGACCTTCCTGGTGGCCGAACCGACCCGTAAGGGCGTGTCGGTCTACCGCCAGTACAAGGAGTACGCCCGGGACTTCGGCGTCCCATTGAGAGTCGTGGGCAACAAGGTACAGAGCGAGGACGACCTCGACTTCCTGCGCCAAGAGGTCGGCGAGGACCTCCTGGTGACCGTCGGGCACTCCGACTGGGTGCGCGCCATGGAGAAGGGCCGTGCCCGTCCGTTCGCCGAACTGGAGGAGCCCAACTCCCGTGCGATGGAGGCCCTTCACGAGGCGGCGGACGCCGTCTATGAGCGGCGCGACTGGGAGCGCTACACCCGTCAGATGGTCCACTTCCACCTGCGCAACGCGGAGAGCTGGGGGAACGCGAAGACCGGGGTCGATCTGGCCGCGCAGGTCGACCCGTCGTTCGTCCTGCGTGAAGACGTCACACGCGGACAGGACGCGCCGCGCGGGGGCGCTCCCCGTGGGAGGAGCGCCCCGCAGCCGGCCTGACCTCCGGACGCTGCCCCCTCGTGCCCCGTTCCGGCGTGCCGTGCCGGAACGGGGCCTCTCTCAGCGCGCGCCTTCCCTCACCGTGCCTGGGCCGGCGTCCGGTCGATGGTGAGGAAGGAGCGCCAGCCCGTGGCGGGACGCTCGCCCACCTGGAGGGTGCGCAGTTTTGCGAGCACGCGGGGGTCCTGGGTGTCGAGCCAGTCGGCCAGCTGCCGGAACGAGACGCACCGGACGTCCTTCTTGGTGCAGACGGTCTTCATGACGTCCTCGATGGCATCCATGTAGACGCCGCCGTTCCAGTTCTCGAAGTGGTTACCGATGATCAGCGGGGCGCGGTTGCCTGTGTAGGCGCGCTTGAAGCCCTGTAGCAGGCCGTCGCGCATTTGCCGCTTGTAGGCGGGCCGCTTCTCGGCCGGCCCGTTGACGGTCACGGACTGGTTGACGAGGAAGTTGTAGTCCATGGAGAGCGTCTCGAACTTCCGCCCCGGCATGGGGACCTGCTGGAGCGGCATGTCCCACAGCCCGTTGCGCTTGGCGGGCCACACCTGTTTGCCGTTGCCGCTGGAGTCGTAGCGGAAGCCCATCTGCCGGGCCGCCGACAAGAGGTTGGTCTGGCCCTCCAGGCAGGGGGTGCGGCCTCCGACCATCTCCCTGGCGTAGTTGAACGGGAGAGGCTTGGCCTTCTTCCACCCGGTCGTCGTCTTCCAGTTCTCGACGAACCACCGTGCCTGCCGGATCTCGCTCTTCCACTGCTCGACCGACCAGTCGCCCACGCCGCCGGGCCCGCAGAAGTGGCCGTTGAAGTGGGTGCCGATCTCGCTGCCGTCCAGCCACGCCTTGTGGACTTCCTTGAGCGTGGCACGGATGTTCTTGTCCTTGAGGTAGCCGATGTCGGAGGCCCCCTGGGCGTGACCAGGCGGGGAGTAACGTTTCGCCTGCTTCTCGGGCAGCGTGTAGACACCGCTGAGGAAGTAGGTCTGCGCGGCGCCGTACTTCTTCCCGGCCTTTCGGAAGCGGGAGAAGAGCTTCTTGCTGTCCTCGCCGGCACCGTCCCAGGAGAAGACGACGAACTGCGGGGGCTTCTTCCCTGGCTTCAGCTGACGCGGGTTCGGCTGGCGCGGCTGCCGGCCGATGAAGGACGTGGATCCGTCCCCGATGAGCCTGACCTTCGACTGCGGCTTCTCCTTGGGCGCCGCGTGGGGCGCCCCTTCAGGGAGCTCCGCCGTACCTCCGGAACACCCAGCGACGACCAGGGTCAGCGCCAGCGCTGCCATGACCACCGCGGGGTCAGCAGGTCGTCTTCGAGTGGCTGTCATCAGCCTCACCTCGTCCTCTCGCCTCGTCTCGCCGGTCACCGGTCCGGGACCGGCGGGTACACGCGAACCAAACGTGACATGAGACGTAAAGCAGACAAATAGGACAAGCGGCTTTGTCGTGTCGTTCACTCGATGGGCGGAAGTAAGGGGCCCATACGGCCACCTCACGCTTCTCCATGCCTTTACTCGTTATTACGCTCCATTTACCGATGCTTGGGAGTACCCAGACGGTCACGCACCGTGCCATCCACCGAAGGAGACACGATGTCCGCCTGCACCCCTCTGCGTAGCGGCGATGCCGACCGCTCCAAGGGCCATGCCTCCGCACACCGACCGAACGCAGACGATGACCCCAAGCCGGGCGGCCCTTGGTCGCGCAGACGCTGGGGTGCCGACTTCTCCGCCTCGATCGCCGTCTTCCTGATCGCCCTGCCGCTCTCGCTCGGTATCGCGCTGGCCGCAGGGGCGCCGCTTCAGGCCGGCCTGATCGCGGGCGCCGTGGGTGGCCTGGTGTGCGGGTGGCTGGGTGGCGCACCGCTCCAGGTGACGGGGCCGGCCGCCGGACTCACCGTCATCACGGCCGAGTTGATCCAGACGTATGGCTGGCGCACCACATGTGCCATCACCGTGATGGCAGGGCTGGCACAGATCGCGCTGGGATGTCTGCGGATCGCACGCTCGGCGCTCGCGGTCAGCCCCGCGATCGTGCACGGAATGCTGACCGGGATCGGCGTCACCATCTCGCTCGCCCAGCTCCACGTCATGCTCGGCGGGAGCCCCGCGAGTTCGCCCCTCACCAACGCGCTGGAACTGCCGCGGCAGTTGGTGGAGGTGCACCCTGCCGCGCTGTCCATCAGCATGCTCACCGTGGTCGTCCTGCTGGCCTGGCCGTGGCTCAAGGAGCACGGAGGAGCCATCGGGCGGTACACGGGCAAGGTGCCGCCGGCGCTGGCGGCCGTGGGGCTGGCGACCATCGCTGCGACGATCGCCGACATGCGGCTGCCCCGCGTCGACCTGCCCTCCTGGCATACGCACGCACTGCCCCAGATGCCGGAGGGCCCCGTTCTCGGGATGGCCACGGCGGTGCTGATGCTCACGATGGTCGCCAGCGTGCAGGCGCTGCTCTCCGCGGTCGCGGCGGACAAGCTGACGGCCGCGCGGCGGGGCGAGGAGAGGGTGCCGAGGAGCGACCTGGACAAGGAGCTACGAGGGCACGGCGTGGCGAACGTCGTCTCAGGAGGGCTCGGCGGGCTGCCGGTCACCGGCGTGGCCGTACGCAGCTCGGCGAACATCGCCGCGGGAGCCGTGAGCCGTAACTCCGCGCTGCTACAGGGCGTATGGGTACTGCTGGCCGCCGCGCTTCTGGTCGGGCCGCTGGAACAGATTCCGCTGGCGGCACTGGCGTCGCTGGTGATGGTCGTCGGCGTGCAGATGGTGAACCTCACGCACATCCGGAGTGTCACCCGGCACCGGGAGGCCCTGGTGTTCGGCGTGACGACGGTGGCCGTGGTGTTCATCGGCGTGCTGGAGGGCGTCGGGATCGGGATCGCCGTAGGGGTGGTGCTCGCGCTGCACCGGCTGGCGCGCACCCGGATCTCCGTCGAGCAGACGCACAGCGAGGAACCGCGCACCGAGAGGACGGTCAGCGAGAAGGCGCACAGCGCGGTGTCGGTCAGCGACGGCACGGCCGGCGACGGGATGGTCCGCCAAAAGGCCGTCGGAGAAGGCGGGCCGGTCGGGACGCAGGAGCCGGACGGGGCGGACGGAGAAGCCGGGGCCGGCGGGAAGAGCGGTGCGGTAGGCGGAGCCCGAGCGGGCGAGGAGGCCGGTGTCCAGGCGGCCGACGAGGAGTACGAGAGGGAGGAGTACGAGGACAAGGAGTACGAGGGGGAGGCCGGGGGCCGGGCGGACGGGTCGGTCGGTGTCTATCGGGTGCTGGTGCGGGGGCAGTTGACGTTCCTGGCGGTGCCGCGGCTGAGCCGGGCGCTGGCACGGGTTCCGGAGGGAGCCAAGGCAGTGGTGGAGTTGGACGGATCGTTTATGGACCATGCGGCGTACGAGGCGTTGGACGACTGGCGCGTGGCGCACACGGCGCAGGGCGGCAGCGTGGAAGTGACGGGGCGCGCGGGGCAGCACATCGCGGAGCCGCCGGGCTCGCACACATGCAAGCCGTGGACGCCCTGGCGCAACCACCAGTGCACCCGGCCGCACGACGAGCACACGCAGCACACTCCCCGGCGCCGGCAACTGCTGGGCGGCGTACGCAACTTCCAGCGCACGACGGCCCCACTCGTACGGGACGAGTTGGCGCGGCTGGCGAAGGAGGGTCAGCGGCCCTCGCAGCTCTTCCTGACGTGCGCGGACTCACGGCTGGTCACCAGCATGATCACCTCCAGCGGCCCCGGCGATCTCTTCACGGTGCGCAACGTCGGGAATCTGGTGCCGCTGCCGGGCGAGGAGACGGGCGACGAGTCGGTGGCCGCCGCGATCGAGTACGCGGTTGACGTGCTCAAGGTCGGGTCGGTGACCGTGTGCGGCCACTCCGGATGCGGCGCGATGCAGGCGCTGCACAGCCAGGGTGCCGACCCGGACAGCGACTCACCTCTGGGCCGTTGGCTGCGGCACGGCCGCCCGAGCCTGGAGAGGCTCGCCGCGCCGGACGGCGCGGGCATCGCCGACCGGGAGACGGCGGACGAGGTCGAGGCGCTCTGTCTGGCCAATGTGGTGCAGCAGTTGGAGCACCTGTCGGCGCATGAATGTGTGGCCCGCAGGGTGCGGGAGGGTGCTCTTGAGCTGCACGGGATGTACTTCCACGTCGGGGAGGCCCAGACCTACGTGCTCGATCTGAACGGCACGGACGTGGGTCGTCCTGTGTTCGCCGCCGTACGCCCCGAGACACCTGCGGTCCGAGGCGGGGCGGAACAAGAGAGGGGGGAGGGATGAGGGAGAGTGGGCAGGAAAGCAGGACCGGCGACAGGTCTACACCATTTTCGTCGTCGGCCCTTGTCACAGAGGTGGGGCGGCTGATGAGCTATGGCCCGGGACACAGCGCACACCCTGGGAATGGGAGATGTCGTGAGCAACGAAAGCCTGGCCAATCTTCTACGCGAAGAGCGGAAGTTCGCCCCGCCCGCCGAACTGGCCGCGAACGCCAACGTGAAGGCGGACGCGTACGACCGGGCGAAGGCTGACCGGCTGGGTTTCTGGGCCGAGCAGGCACGCCGCCTGAGCTGGGGCACCGAACCGACCGAGACGCTCGACTGGTCGAACCCGCCGTTCGCCAAGTGGTTCAAGGACGGCAAGCTCAACGTCGCCTACAACTGTGTGGACCGCCACGTCGAGGCGGGCAACGGTGACCGGGTCGCCCTCTACTTCGAGGGCGAGCCCGGAGACACCCGGACGCTCACCTACGCCGACCTCCAGCGCGAGGTCTCGCAGGCCGCCAACGCTCTCATCGAGCTGGGCGTCCAGGCCGGTGACCGGGTAGCCATCTACCTTCCGATGATCTCCGAGACGGTCGTGGCCATGCTGGCCTGCGCCCGGATCGGCGCACCGCACTCGGTCGTCTTCGGCGGCTTCTCGGCCGACGCGCTCGCGACCCGTATCGAGGACGCGGACGCGCGGGTGATCATCACGGCCGACGGCGGGTACCGCAAGGGCGCGGCCTCCGCGCTCAAGCCCGCCGTCGACGAGGCGCTGACCAAGCCCGGGACCGAGAATGTGCGCAACGTCCTGGTGGTGAAGCGCACCGGGCAGGACGACATCGACTGGACCGAGGGGCGCGACCTGTGGTGGCACGAGGTCGTCGGCCGCCAGTCCGAGCAGCACACGCCGCAGGACTTCGACGCCGAGCACCCGCTGTTCATCCTCTACACCTCGGGCACCACGGGGAAGCCGAAGGGCATCCTGCACACCACGGGTGGCTACCTCACCCAGATCGCGTACACGCACCACGCCGTCTTCGACCTCAAGCCGGAAAGCGATGTCTACTGGTGCACCGCCGACGTCGGCTGGGTGACCGGGCACTCGTACATCGTCTACGGACCGCTCGCCAACGGCGCGACGGAGGTGCTCTACGAGGGCACGCCCGACTCCCCCCACAAGGGCCGCTGGTGGGAGATCGTGCAGAAGTACGGCGTCAGCCTCCTCTACACCGCGCCCACCGCGATCCGTGCCTGCATGAAGTGGGGCGACGAGATCCCGGCGAAGTTCGACCTGTCCTCGCTGCGCATCCTCGGTTCGGTCGGTGAGCCGATCAACCCGGAGGCATGGGTCTGGTACCGCCACCACATCGGCGGCGACCGTACGCCCGTGCTGGACACCTGGTGGCAGACCGAGACGGGCGGCATGATGATCAGCCCTCTGCCCGGTGTCACGGCCGCGAAGCCGGGCTCGGCGCAGGTCCCGCTGCCCGGTGTCTCCGCGACGGTCGTGGACGACGACGCGAACGAGGTTCCCGACGGCGGGGGCGGCTACCTCGTGCTCACCGAGCCGTGGCCCTCGATGCTGCGCACCATCTGGGGCGACGACCAGCGTTTCCTGGACACCTACTGGTCGCGCTTCGAGGGCAAGTACTTCGCGGGCGACGGTGCCAAGAGAGACGACGACGGTGACATCTGGCTGCTCGGCCGGGTGGACGATGTGATGCTCGTCTCGGGGCACAACATCTCCACGACGGAGGTCGAGTCGGCGCTCGTCTCGCACCCGAAGATCGCCGAGGCGGCCGTCGTCGGGGCGACGGACCCGCAGACGACGCAGGCCATCTGCGCCTTTGTCATCCTGCGCGGTACCGCCAGCGACAGCGAGGGCCTGGTCGAGGAGCTGCGCAGCCACGTGTCCAAGCAGCTGGGCCCGATCGCCAAGCCGAGGCGCATCCTGCCGGTCGCCGAGCTGCCCAAGACCCGCTCGGGCAAGATCATGCGCCGCCTCCTGCGGGACGTGGCGGAGAACCGGACGCTGGGTGACACACAGACCCTCACCGACGCCTCCGTGATGGACCTCATCCAGGAGAAGCTGCCCAGCGCCTCCAGCGAGGACTGAGACACACACCACCACCGCACACACGGAACACGCGTCACACACGCGTACGCGCGCGAGGGGCGCCCGGCTCGACCGGGTGCCCCTCGCGCGCGTTCGTTAGGGTGGCAGGGCCGCGTAAAGAACGGGGCAAGAAAACTGGGGCGAGCCGGGAAGTCTGGTCGGCACACACCACAGGTGTGTCCTGTCAGCAGCGCTACCGGAGGTCACGCCCATGAACCCACCGCCTCACGACAAGGGACGGCGTTCCGTCTTCCTCGGACGGCTGCCGCTGGGGGAACGTACGTTCCTCGCAGAAGCCCTGCGTACCGAGACCGTCGGCGGTGTGCTATTGCTCGCCGCCGCCGTCCTCGCCCTGCTCCTGGCCAACACCGGGGCCAGCGGCTTCTACGAGGACGTCAAGAACTTCCACTTCGGGCCAGAAGCGCTCCACCTGAACCTCTCCGTCGCGGACTGGGCCAAGGACGGGCTGCTGACCGTCTTCTTCTTCGTCGCCGGAATCGAGCTGAAGCGCGAACTGGTCGCGGGCGAGCTGCGCGACGCCAAGGCGGCGGCGCTCCCGATCGTCTCGGCGCTGTGCGGCATGGTCGTGCCCGCGCTCGTCTACGTCGGCTTCACCATGAGCGGCGGCGGGGACATGAACGGCTGGGCCATTCCGATGGCCACGGACATCGCCTTCGCCCTGGGTGTGCTGGCCGTGCTCGGCACCGGACTCCCCTCCTCGCTGCGGGCCTTCCTGCTCACACTCGCCGTCGTGGACGACCTCGGCGCGATCGTCATCATCGCGATCTTCTACTCCGCCGGCATCAGCTTCGCGGCGCTCGGCGCCGCCGTGCTCGGTCTCGCCGTCTTCTGGTTCCTGCACCACAAGGGCGTACGCGGCTGGTACGTCTACGTGCCGCTCGCCCTCGTCATCTGGGGCCTGATGCACGCCAGTGGTGTGCACGCCACCGTCGCCGGCGTCGCGATGGGCCTGATGCTGCGCTGCACGCTCAAACCGGGTGAGACCACCTCGCCCGCCGAGCACATCGAACACGCCGTCAGGCCGCTGTCGGCCGGGCTGGCCGTACCGCTCTTCGCGCTGTTCGCCGCCGGGGTGGCGATCTCCGGAGGCGCACTGACCGATGTCTTCACCAAGCCGGAGACGCTCGGTGTCGTGTTCGGTCTGCTGGTCGGCAAGACCGTGGGCGTCTTCGGAGGCGCCTGGCTGGCGGCCCGCTTCACCAAGGCGGAGCTGAACAAGGAACTCGGCTGGGCCGACGTCCTGGCCATCGCCGCGCTCTCCGGAATCGGCTTCACGGTCTCCCTGCTCATCAGCGAACTCGCCTTCTCCGGCGACGCGGGGCTCGCGGACGAGGCGAAGGCAGCCGTGCTGATCGGCTCCCTGATGGCCGCCGTCCTGGCCGGCGTGGTGCTCAAGGTACGTGCGCGGAAGTACCGTTCGCTGCTGGACGAAGAGGACCGGGACGAGGACGGCGACGGCATCCCGGACGTCTACGAACAGGACAAGCCGGAGTACCACCTGCGTATGGCCGCCCTGCACGAGGCCAAGGCCGCCGAGCACCGCAGGCTCGCCGAAGTGGCCGGGGGCGCAGACGTGACGGACGATGGTCCGGCATGATCTGACCCTGACTGACCGGTAATACGGCTACACAGCTACACAGCCAGGGGAAGTCCCAGGGAACCCACACAACTCAAGGGAGACAGAGCGATGAGCGCAGCCGACGACGGCCGCAGCCTAGGACAGTTGGTCGCGGCGGCGACCGCGGAGATGTCCGCGCTGGTGCACGACGAGATCGCACTGGCCAAGGCCGAGCTGCGACAGGACGTGAAACGCGGCGTCATGGGCAGCGGCGCCGCCGTCGTGGCCGGAGTGTTCCTCCTCTTCGCGCTTCCGGTCCTGAGCTTCGCGGCGGCCTACGGAATCCACAATCTGGGCCTCGGCCTCGCCTGGTCGTTCCTGATCGTGGGCGGCGCCTACATCGTGCTCGCGCTGCTCCTGCTCGCGGTGGCCGCCCTGAAGTTCAAGAAGGTCTCCAAGAGCAAGGGCGCCTCCAAGTCGATCGCCTCGGCCAAGGAGACCGCCGCCGTCCTGTCGAGCGTGAAGCCGCACCCCCGTGCGGGTCAGGACGGTGGGAAGGAAAGCCGCGAGCTTGAGGGTGTGACACGCTCGTCCGTATGACGCTCGCAGAAAGCCCCGCGGCAGTGATCAGGGCAGAAGGTCCCTGGACCCACCGGGACGTGGCCGCCAACGGTGCGCGGTTCCACATCACCGAAATGGGTGAGGGTCCGCTTGTGCTGCTGCTGCACGGCTTTCCGCAGTACTGGTGGACCTGGCGCCACCAACTGCCCGCGCTCGCCGAGGCGGGCTACCGCGCGGTCGCCATGGACCTGCGCGGGGTGGGCGGCAGCGACCGCACACCGCGCGGTTACGACCCCGCCAACCTCGCGCTCGACGTCACCGGCGTCATTCGCTCTCTCGGAGAGCCGGACGCCGCACTGGTCGGGCACGACCTGGGCGGCTACCTGGCGTGGACCGCAGCGGTGATGCGGCCCAAGCTGATCCGGCGGCTCGCCGTGGCATCGATGCCGCATCCCAGGCGCTGGCGGGCCGCGATGCTCGGTGACGTACGGCAGACGGCAGCGGGCTCGTACATCCTGGGCTTTCAGCGCCCCTGGGTGCCGGAGCGTCAGCTCGTCGCCGACGGGGGCGCGTTGGTGGGGCGGCTGATCAGGGACTGGGCAGGTCCGAAGCTCGCCGGGCCGTCGGAGGACACCGCGGTCGCCAACTACCAGCGCGCGATGTGCATTCCGTCAACGGCCCACTGCTCGATCGAGCCGTACCGGTGGATGGTGCGCTCGATGGCACGCCCCGACGGTGTGCAGTTCTATCGGCGCATGAAGCGGCCCGTGCGCGTGCCCACGCTCCACTTGCACGGCTCGCTCGATCCGGTACTGCGGACGCGCAGCGCCGCGGGTTCAGGGGAGTACGTCGAAGCCCCGTACCGCTGGCGGCTGTTCGACGGTCTGGGCCACTGGCCGCACGAGGAGGACCCCGCCGCCTTCACGACGGAGCTGGTGCACTGGCTGAGCGACCCTGAACCCGATCGCTGAGCCGGCCTGCGGCAACTACGCGGCGCCACCCAACATGTGCCCGCCGCATAGGCTGATTGAGGGCCCCGCGGGCGATTACTGACCTTGAGCCAGGGGCAGGGACCGGGGTATGGGCTGGACGCACGACTTCCGTGACGTGGCACGTAATCGCAGCCATATGAGGGACCCGCAGGCGCTTGCTTCACCGCGCCTCGCACCCCGGTTGCGGCCTCCACATCCCGATCTGGGCATTCCCCGCATCCTGCGCCGTCGCGCGCGGTGGGTCGGCGCACGGCTGCGGCATACGCGGACCTGACGGCGCCCCCGCGCCCCTCCGCACACCCGCACCCCTCACACTCAGGCGGCAACGCCTGGGCCCGGCAACGCGCCCAGGCGCGGTACCGCACGTGGCGAATCGGCGCCACAGCCGTGACGGGGCGCGGGACGCGCTGACCTACATCGCGCAGCCTTCGCTGTCGGCCTGACGCATGGCCGTACGGCCCTTCTTGATGTCCTCGCGCAGTTCGTCGGCGGTCAGCGCGTAACCGGTCTTCTCGTTGTCGAGCGACTTGGCGAAGATCACGCCGTAGACGCGGCCGTCGCGGGTGAGCAGCGGTCCGCCCGAGTTGCCCTGCCGGATGTTCGCGTACAGCGAGTACACATCGCGGCTGACGGTGCCCCGGTGGTAGATGTCCGGGCCATTGGCCTGGATACGGCCGCGCACGCGCGCCGAGCGGACGTCGTAGGCGCCGTTCTCCGGGAAACCGGCCACGATCGCGTCGTCGCCGCCGGCCGCGTCCCTGCTGTCGAAGCGCAGCGAGGGCGCGTTCAGACCGGGGACACGCAGGACAGCGATGTCGCGCTTCCAGTCGTAGAGGACGACCCGCGCTTCGTGGCGCCTGCCCTCGCCGCCGATCTGCACGGTGGGCTCGCTGACCCCGCCCACGACGTGCGCGTTGGTCATCACCCTGTCGCCGGAGAAGACGAAGCCGGTCCCCTCCAGCACCTTGTCGCAACTCTGCGCGGTGCCCACGACCTTCACGATGCTGCGCTTGGCACGCTGGGCGACCGGGCTGCTCGCGAGTTCGGGATCGGGGGGCGCCACCTCGTGGATGGGCTCGTTGGAGAACGGCGAGAAGACCTGCGGATAGCCGTTCTTGGCGAGTACGGAGGAGAAGTCGGCGAACATCGTGTCCGCCTGCTGGGGCATCACCTGGGAGACCCCAAGCAGGACCTTGGAGCCCCGTACTTCCTTGCCCAGCGTCGGCAGGGACGTACCGGCGAGCGCGGAGCCGATCAGCCAGGCGACGACGAGCATCGCGAGCACGTTGACCAGCGCCCCGCCCGTGGCGTCCAGGGCGCGTGCGGGGGACCAAGTGATGTGCCGGCGCAGCTTGTTGCCCAGATGCGTGGTGAACGCCTGTCCCACGGAGGCGCAGACGATCACGACGACCACGGCCGCCACCACTCCGAAGGTGCCGGGCCTGCTGCCGTCTGTGACCTCGTCCCAGAGCAACGGCAGGACGAGCAGCGCCACCAGGCCGCCGGCGAGGAAGCCGATCACCGAGAGGATGCCGACGACGAACCCCTGCCGGTAGCCGACGATTGCGAACCATACGGCTGCGAGAACCAGCAGTACGTCCAGCACGTTCACCGAATCAGCCTCGCCTCGGACTCACCTTGACACTCCAACGCCGCTTCCGTCCCAGCCGTCGCGCGGGACCGGACGGCAGGGCGCGCGGGACGGAGAACCGGAGAGACACCGTCTCACGTGTGCCAGTCGAGTGAGACCCGGCGGTCGCGGTCCCAGGGCCGCTCCCAGCCCGCGTAGTGCAGAATCCGGTCGATCACACCCGCGGTGAACCCCCAGACCAGTGCCGAGCCGACGAGGAACGCCGGGCCCGCGTGGCCCGCGGGATGCACCGCCATCGCACGGTTGGCCGGATCGGTGAGGTCGGTCACCGGCACGGTGAACACCCGCGCCGTCTCGGCCGGATCCACGGGCTCCACGGGGGTGGGCCGCCGCCACCAGCCGAGCACCGGCGTGACCACGAAACCGCTCACGGGGATGTACAGGCTCGGCAGGACCCCGAACAGCTGCACGCCCGAGGGATCGAGCCCTGTCTCCTCCTCGGCCTCACGCAGCGCGGCACGCAGCCTGCCCTCGCCCTGCGGGTCACCGTCACCCGGATCGAGAGCCCCGCCGGGGAACGACGGCTGGCCAGCGTGGGAACGGAGGCTGGAGGCGCGCTCCATCAGCAGCAGCTCGGGGCCTTGCCGCCCCTCGCCGAAGAGGACGAGGACAGCGGAAGGGCGCCCTCCGCCGTCCTCGGGCGGCAGAAAGCGGCTGAGCTGGCCGGGCTCGACGGTCCTGGCGGCGTCGCGTACGGGCGCCAGCCAGCCCGGCAGGTCGCGGTCGCTGACCTCGACGGGGGTGGGGGACTCTCCGTGCCGGGAACGGGCGTTCGTCATTGGGCGGCCCCGGTGGCGGCCGGGTCGCGGGAGGGCAGCGGCGGCGCCGGCTGGCCCGGATAGTCGGCCGGCGGCTTCAGACGCTGTCCCGGCTGACCGCCCATCTCGTACTTGAGCAGCTTCTTCGCCTTCTCCGGGTCGGTCTCGCCCTCGCCGTACGACGGGCACAGCTCGGCGATCGGGCAGGCGCCGCAGGCTGGCCTGCGCGAGTGGCAGATGCGGCGGCCGTGGAAGATCGTGCGGTGCGAGAACATCGTCCACTCGCTCTTCGGCAGCAGCGCGTCGATCTCCTTCTCGACCTTGACCGCGTCGGTCTGCTCGGTGAGCTTCCAGCGGCGCACCAGGCGGCCGAAGTGCGTGTCGACGGTCAGCCCTGGAACACCGAATGCGTTGCCGAGCACCACGAACGCCGTCTTACGGCCTACGCCGGGAAGCGTCACCAGCTCGTCGACCGTCCCGGGGACCTCGCCGCCGAAGGAGTCGCGCAGCGCGGCGGACAGGCCCAGGAGGGACTTCGCCTTCGCGCGGAAGAAACCGGTGGGGCGGATCAGCTCCTCCAGCTCCTCCGGGTTCGCGGCGGCCATGTCCTCGGGTGTGGGGTACGCGGCGAAGAGCGCGGGCGTCGTCTGGTTGACCCTCAGGTCGGTGGTCTGCGCGGACAGGACGGTGGCGACGAGCAGCTCGAAGGAGTTCTCGAAGTCCAGCTCGGGGTGCGCGTAGTAGTACACCTCCGCCAGCTCGCTGTTGATCCGCTCAGCGCGGGACGCCTTGGACGCCTGGGACTCGGGCTTCGTACCGGCGGTGCCCTTTTTCGCCGGGGCCTTCTTGGCGGTCGCCTTCTTGGCCGGGGTCTTTTTTGCTGCTGCCTTCTTGGCGGTCGGCTTCGTCGCCGGCACCTTCGCTGCGGTCGCCTTCTTGGGCGCCGCCTTCTTCGCGGGAGGCTGCGCCGCTGGTGTCTTCTTTGCGGAGCCCTCCCTCGCCGTGGTCTTCTTCGCGGCGGTGGACTTCTTTGCCGTCTTCGCTCGCCTGGCCTCCTCGCGTTCGCTCACAGCAGAATCCTCCGTAGCCATCACCCGCCCAGCCCCTTCCTGGCCCGTGCGCTTCACGGGGCATCGGACACTCGGCCAGACTAAGGGGGCCC
The DNA here is from genome assembly GCF_028657195.3 of Streptomyces iconiensis. GTDB lineage: Bacteria > Actinomycetota > Actinomycetes > Streptomycetales > Streptomycetaceae > Streptomyces > Streptomyces iconiensis. The sequence goes on along the minus strand of NZ_JANCPR020000006.1, from coordinate 153,260 downwards.
ACCGACATTCGCGCCGCACGCAGCTGATTCGCACCCCAACCGGCCCCTGCGTTGGGAGCCCCGGCATGCGTACGTCAAACTTGTGACTGATTGCTGTGACTGATCGCACTGTTTCACCGTCCGGCATCATGGGATCCACGGATCCCATGGGCAGGTCGACAAGGAGAGAACTCGTGGACGACGTTCTGCGGCGCGCCCCGCTCTTCGCGGCGCTCGATGAGGAGCAGGCCGCTGAGCTGCGTGCCTCCATGACGGAGACGACGCTCGCTCGCGGTGAGGCCCTCTTCCACGAGGGCGAACCGGGAGACCGTCTCTATGTGGTCACGGAGGGCAAGGTAAAGCTGCACCGCACCTCTCCGGACGGCCGCGAGAACATGCTCGCGGTGCTGGGTCCGGGAGAGCTGATCGGCGAGCTGTCCCTGTTCGACCCGGGCCCGCGTACGGCGACCGCCTCCGCTCTGACCGAGGTCAAGCTGCTCGGCCTGGGCCACGGCGACCTCCAGCCCTGGCTGAACGCCCGGCCCGAGGTCGCGACCGCGCTGCTGCGCGCCATCGCACGGCGTCTGCGGCGGACCAACGACTCCATGTCGGACCTGGTCTTCTCCGATGTGCCAGGACGCGTGGCCAAGCAGCTCCTCGACCTGTCCCGCCGCTTCGGCGTGCAGTCGGAAGAGGGCATCCACGTGGTCCACGACCTCACGCAGGAAGAGCTGGCCCAGCTGGTCGGCGCCTCCCGCGAGACCGTGAACAAGGCGCTCGCCGACTTCGCCGGCCGCGGCTGGCTCCGGCTGGAGGCCCGCGCGGTCATCCTGCTGGACATCGAGCGACTGGCGAAGCGCTCCCGCTGACCTTCCGGATCCCTATGTGTAAGGGGCGCTCTCTCCAGGAGGGTGCCCCTTACATGTAGGGGCGTGCCGGACTAGATCAGGCCGTGCTCTCCCAAGTAGTCGAGTTGCGCGCGCACGGACAGTTCCGCGGCCGGCCACAGGGTGCGATCGACGTCCGCGTAGACGTGCGCGACAACCTCGGGAGCGCTGAGGTACCCCGCCTCGACGGCGGACTCGACCTGTGCGAGCCGGTTGGCCCGGTGCGCCAGGTAGAAGTCGATGGCCCCTTGCGCGTCGTTCAGGACGGGCCCGTGGCCGGGCAGGATGCGGCTGACGCCGTCGTCCACGCTCAGCGAGCGCAGACGGCGCAGGGAGTCGAGGTAGTCCCCGAGCCTGCCGTCCGGGTGCGCGACGACCGTGGTGCCCCGTCCCAGCACCGTGTCGCCCGTGAGCACGGCCGCGTCGGCGGGGAGGTGGAAGGAGAGCGAGTCGGCTGTGTGCCCCGGTGTGGGGACCACACGAAGTTCCAGGCCACCAGTAGTGACCACGTCCCCGGCGCCCAGCCCCTCGTCTCCCAGACGGAGCGCCGGGTCGAGTGCGCGTACGGGCGTACGGGTCAGCTCGGCGAAGCGCGCGGCGCCCTCGGCGTGGTCCGGGTGCCCATGGGTGAGCAGGGTGAGCGCGACGCGCCTGCCGGCCTCCTCGACCATGGTGACGACCCTGCGCAGGTGGGACTCGTCCAGCGGCCCCGGGTCGATGACCACGGCGAGGCCGGAACCCGGCTCGGCGACGATCCAGGTGTTGGTGCCGTCGAGCGTCATGGGTGACGGGTTGGGCGCGAGCACACAGTGCGCGCGCGTACTGGCCTGTCCTTCGATGGCGCCGCCGCGCGGCTGTCCGGGGAGTGCTGCGGCGTTCGTCATGCCGTACCGATCCTCTTGGTGAACTCGTCGTGTCCCGGCCAGCTCAGCACGATCTCCCCGCCCTCCAGGCGGGCCCGTGCGATGACCGGTGTGAGGTCGCGGGCCCCGGCCGCTGCGAGCGCGTCGGCTGCCGTCGCGTGCGGGGCCAGCTGGCGCAGGGTGGCGATGGTGGGCGGCATCATCAGCAGTTCGCCGCTGTCGTACCCGGAGGCGGCCTCTTCCGGCCTGACCCAGACGGTGCGGTCGGCCTCGGTGGAGGCGTTACGGGTGCGCTGTCCCTCGGGCAGCGCGGCGACGAAGAACCATGTGTCGTAGCGGCGCTGTTCGAACTCAGGGGTGATCCAGCGGGCCCACGCGCCAAGGAGATCTCCGCGCAGAACGAGACCCCTGTAGTCGAGGAAGTCGGCGAAGGACAGATCGTGCGCCACTAGTGCCGCTCTGTCGGTCTCCCAGTCCTCACCCGTGGTGTCGGCCACGACTGTCCGCTCGTCGGGCCCTGCCAGGAGGACGCCCGACTCCTCGAAGGTTTCGCGTACGGCGGCACACACAAGGGAGCGCGCGGTGTCCTCGTCCGTGCCGAAGCGCCGCGCCCACTCGGCTCCCGTTGGGCCTGCGCAGTCGACGGCACGGCTGTCGCGCGGGTCGACGGAGCCGCCCGGATACGCGTACGCGCCCCCGGCGAAGGCCATGGAGGCGCGGCGGCGCAGCATGTGGACGGCGGGGCCGCGCGGAGTGTCCCGCAGGAGCATGACCGTGGCGGCCCTGCGCGGGGCCACCGGCGTCAGTTCGCCGGCTGCCAGGGCACGGATACGCTCCGGCCACTCCGGTGGGTACCACTGGCCGTTCTGGGTGGACGACATGGGCGGATGCTACGGCCCGCCGCCTCGATGTTCGAGAGGCGGCGGACCGGCGGCAGCTCGCGGGGCCCGTGAGCGGGGCCGGTCAGTCCGCCAGTTCGACCTGGATCTCGATTTCGACCGGTGCGTCGAGCGGCAGCACGGCAACACCCACGGCGCTGCGCGCGTGCACGCCCTTGTCACCCAGTACCTCGCCGAGCAGCTCGCTCGCACCGTTGATGACACCCGGCTGCCCGGTGAAGTCCGGTGCGGAGGCGACGAATCCGGTGACCTTGACGACGCGCGCCACCCGGTCGAGGTCGCCCGCGACGGACTTCACGGCGGCGAGCGCGTTCAGGGCGGCCGTGCGCGCCAGCTCCTTGGCCTCCTCGGGCGTGACCTCGCCGCCGACCTTTCCGGTGAGCGGAAGGGTGCCCTCCACGAGGGGGAGCTGGCCCGCGGTGTACACGTAGTTGCCGGACCGTACGGCGGGCACATAGGCACCGGCCGGGGTGGCCGTCTTCGGCAGGGTCAGCCCGAGCTGCGCGAGCTTGTCCTCTACGGCACTCACGCCTCCTTCTCCCGCTTGAGGTAGGCGACGAGCTGCTCGGGGTTGTTCGGACCCGGCACGACCTGGACCAGCTCCCAGCCGTCCTCGCCCCAGGTGTCGAGGATCTGCTTGGTCGCGTGCACGAGGAGCGGCACGGTTGAGTATTCCCACTTCGTCATGGTGACGACCCTAACGGCTGCCCACGCCCTCCCGGAGAGCGGCGGTCGGCCCGGTCCGCACCGCCCGGACCAAGGGTTCGCACGGAGCCCCGCGCGTATGTGCGCCCCGGGCTGGTTAGGCTCCCAGCCGTGAGCAGGCTCCACGTAGTGACCGGCAAGGGCGGGACCGGCAAGACGACGGTCGCCGCCGCACTCGCGCTCGCGCTGGCGGACGGAGGACAGCGCACACTGCTCGTCGAGGTCGAGGGCAGACAGGGCATCGCGCAGCTCTTCGAGACGGAATCGCTGCCGTACGAGGAGCGCAAGATCGCTGTCTCGCACGGCGGCGGCGAGGTGTTCGCGCTGGCCATCGACGCCGAGCGCGCGCTGCTCGACTATCTCCAGATGTTCTACAAGCTGGGCAGCGCGGGTCGTGCGCTGAAGCGGCTCGGCGCCATCGACTTCGCCACGACCATCGCGCCCGGGCTGCGCGACGTGCTCCTGACCGGCAAGGCGTGCGAGGCGGTGCGCCGCAGGGACAAGCGGCAGCGCCCCGTCTACGACGCCGTGGTGATGGACGCGCCGCCCACGGGCCGCATCGCGCGCTTCCTCGGCGTGAACGAGGAGGTCGCCGGGCTCGCGAAGGTCGGGCCCGTGCACAACCAGGCACAGGCCGTGATGCGCGTCCTGAAGTCCCCCGAGACGGCGGTCCACCTTGTGACGCTGCTGGAGGAGATGCCCGTACAGGAGACCGTCGACGGCATCGACGAACTGCGCGCTGCCGGGCTGCCCACCGGCTCCGTGGTGGTGAACATGGTGCGTCCCCCGCTCCTCGGCGCCGAGCATCTGCTCACGGCCGGGGAGCGTACGGGCGATATCGCGCGTGCCTTCGCCCGCGCCGGTCTCGGGGGCGCGCGCCGGGGCGGGCACGCCGAACGGCTGGTCGCACCGCTGCTCGAACAGGGCAGGGAGCACGCAGAACGCGTCAGGCTGGAGCGGGGACTGCGCGGGGAACTGCACGGCCAGGACCTGCCGGTGCATGAACTCGGCCTGCTCAGCGAGGGTGTTGAGCTGGCGGGGCTCTACCGCCTCGCCACCGAGCTGCGCGGGCAGCTGCACACCGGGGCAGCGCACGCCGGACAGACACACGCCGGGCGGGCGCAGGCCGCCACGAAGGCAGCGGAGAGTGAGCGCGCGTGAGACCGGGGGAAGAGGAGGCTTCGATGGGGGCACCTGACGAGGCGATAGCCACGCCGAACGAGGCAGGGGACGGCGGCCCGTTGGCCATCGAGCCACTGGCCATCGACCCGCTGCTGGACGATCCGCAGACCCGCATCATCGTCTGCTGCGGCTCGGGCGGTGTCGGCAAGACGACGACGGCGGCGGCACTGGGCGTACGCGCGGCCGAGCGGGGACGCAGGACCGTCGTACTGACCATCGACCCCGCCCGGCGCCTGGCGCAGTCGATGGGCCTGTCCGAGCTGGACAACACCCCGCGCGAGGTCCCCGGGGTCGACACCTCGGCGGGCGGTGAACTGCACGCCATGATGCTCGACATGAAGCGTACGTTCGACGAAATCGTCGAGGCGCACGCGGAGCCCGACCGCGCCAAGGCGATCCTGGACAACCCCTTCTACCAGTCGCTGTCGGCCGGTTTCGCGGGGACGCAGGAGTACATGGCGATGGAGAAGCTGGGGCAGCTCAGGTCGGACGACGAGTGGGACCTGATCGTCGTGGACACCCCGCCCTCGCGCTCGGCACTGGACTTCCTGGACGCGCCCAAGCGCCTGGGGTCTTTCCTGGACGGCAAGTTCATCAAATTGATGATGGCGCCGGCGCGGGTCGGCGGCCGGGCGGGCATGAAGTTCGTGAACCTCGGCATGGCGGGCCTGTCGATGTTCACGGGGGCTCTCAACAAGCTCCTGGGCGCCGGGCTGCTGCGCGACATGCAGACGTTCGTCGCCGCGATGGACACCATGTTCGGTGGCTTCCGTACGCGTGCGGACGCGACGTACCGGCTGCTCCAGGCGCCGGGCACGGCGTTTCTCGTGGTCGCGGCGCCGGAGCGGGACGCGCTGCGCGAGGCGGCGTACTTCGTGGAGCGCCTGGCCGCCGACCGGATGCCTCTGGCCGGGCTCGTGCTCAACAGGATGCACGGCAGCGAAGCGGCGCGGCTGAGCGCCGAACGGGCGCTCGCCGCCGCGGAAAATCTTGAGGACGGCGGCATTGTGGATCGCAGCCGTGGGAATGGTGACGGGCACGAAGCCCTGTCGGCGGGTCCTGAGGACCCCGAGGACGGCTCCCCCGTCGCCGAGAGCCCCGGCACCGCCGGGTCCGTCACCACCGCACGAGCATCCCGTACACCCCACGCAGAAGACACCACCGCCTGTACGGCGAAGACGCCCAGCACCACCGCGAAGACACCCAGCATGCCCTCGGGGAACGGCGCGGCCAAGGAGAGCGAAGAAGCCGCGCAGCAGACTGACACCCCCAGCCAGGAGCAGCCAGGCGCCCCCACCGCCGAACCGGAGGACGAGGCAGGCCAGTTGGCCGCTGGGCTGCTGCGCCTGCACGCCGAACGGATGCGCCTGCTCGCCCGCGAACGGCGCACGCGCGACCGCTTCACGGCCCTGCACCCTGAGGTGCCCGTGACCGAAGTGGCCGCACTACCGGGGGACGTACACGACCTGACGGGCCTGCGCACCATTGCTGAGCGGCTGGCGCAACAGCCCTACTCCGCCGACTAGTTGGTCGGCCGGAATGCCTCGTCGCTTCGTTGTGCCTCGGTGTGCCTCGTGCCGTACGTGATGTCGTGAGGGCTTCCACCTGCCTCGTGGGGAGCCCGTCCGAGAAGCCCCTGCACGTGAGAAGCCTCTGTCGCCTCGGCTCTGCTCAACTTCTGTGGTGCTCTTCTTGCTGCTTTTTCTGCTCTTACTGCGAAACCCGGCTGCTTCCGGGGAAGCTGCTTGCGAACTGACCACCCGCCAGCCCAACCGATGAGGGCCTCACAAGTGAGGTACTCACAAGCACCTTGACCGCGTTCTACTGGCGCGCTCAACTCCCTTTGCAGCCTGTTCAGTTGTGGTGCCGCGCGCGGGGCCTGCCTGTGGTGGACGGCTGCACGCCTACCCCACGGCGGCGTAGTCCCGCTCGCTCTCGATGTCCTCGGGCAGCACTCCGCCCGTGTCGCGCTCGTACTCCGATCGCGCCGTCTCCAGAAGTCGGCGCCAGGAAGTGACCGTCGGCCGGCGGCGCAGCAGCGCCCTCCGCTCGCGCTCGGTCATTCCGCCCCAGACACCGAACTCCACACGGTTGTCGAGGGCGTCGGCCAGGCACTCTGTGCGCACCGGGCACCCGGTGCACACTGCCTTGGCGCGATTCTGTGCCGCTCCCTGCACGAATAGTTCGTCCGGATCCGTAGTGCGGCATGCTGCCTGCGCACTCCAGTCTGTAACCCAGCCCATAGCCGGTGCCGTCCTCTCCCGAATCGAGGCTCCCCCACGGCGGCGAACGGCATATTCACCGTTGCCAGTTGAGGACGTTACGGAAGCGGGACATGGCGCAACACCCCCTTCGGGCCCAATCTTGAATGGCCCGAACGGACTATGCGTATGCGGCAGATCACCCAACGGAGTGAGCGAACGACAAGCGCGACGTTCCGGCTACATTCGGGCAGTTCAGAAGGGTCGCACCGGATACCGACGGCCGGGGAGCGGCTGTCGGACAGCGCCGGGCAGATGCCACATGGATTTCTCCTGGCATATGACGGAATTCCCGGCAGTTCTCATCACTCACTGGAGTGACACGGAAGGTAACGGTAAGGACTGTGACGGAAGACCGTCGAAGTGACAGGTGTGGGAACGAGAACCGATCACAGCTTAGGTGACCCCTCCGGCCGCTGTCCGGCGTTTGCGTCGCTTCCCCACGGGATTCCCGGGCTGCACTCGTCGTAGGCTCTTCCCCATGGCTAAGAAGCGCGCGGGCGGAGGGCTGACCGGCCCCCAGCAGGTCGCCAGGTTCCTCGGCGTCAGTGTGCTGGCGGGAGCGGTGATGGCGGGGCTCGCCCTGCCGGCCGTCGGAACTCTCGGACTGGCGGCGAAGGGCACGGTCGAGGGCTTCGACGAGCTCCCCGTGAACCTGAAGCGACCGCCGCTCAGCCAGCGGACCACCATCCTGGACTCGCAGGGCGGGGAGATCGCCAAGGTCTATTCGCGCGACCGTACGGTCGTCGACCTCAAGAACATCTCGCCCTACATGCGCAAGGCGATCGTCGCCATCGAGGACGCGCGCTTCTACAAGCACGGCGCTGTCGACCTCAAGGGTGTCCTGCGCGCGGTCAACAGGAACGCACAGTCCGGCGAGGTGTCCCAGGGCGCGTCCACACTGACGCAGCAGTACGTGAAGAACGTCTTTGTCGAGGAGGCGGGCAACGACCCCGAGAAGGTCGCCCTCGCCACCCAGCAGACCATCGGCCGGAAGATCAAGGAACTGAAGTTCGCGATCCAGGTCGAGGAGGAACTGGGCAAGAAGCGGATCCTGGAGAACTACCTCAACATCACCTTCTTCGGCCAGCAGGCATACGGCGTCGAGGCCGCCGCGCAGCGCTACTTCTCCAAGTCGGCCAAGGAGCTGACCCTTGAGGAGTCCGCGCTGCTCGCCGGGATCGTCCAGTCCCCCAGCAGGTACGACCCGGTCAATGACCCGCAGGAAGCCAAGAAGCGTCGCAATGCCGTGCTCGCCAGGATGGCCGTGCAGGGTGACATCTCGCGCTCCCAGGCCGAGGCCGCCAAGAAGAAGCCGATCAAACTCTCGGTCAGCAAGCCCAAGAACGGCTGCATCACCGCGGACAAGGGTGCCGGCTTCTTCTGCAACTACGTGCGCGAGGTCTTCCTCTCGGACCCGACTTTCGGCAAGACCTCCAAGGCACGCGCCAAGCGCTGGAACCAGGGCGGTCTGACGATCAAGACCACCCTCGACCCGAAGGCGCAGGACTCGGTCAAGCACTCGGTCGAGCAGCATGTGAACAAGTCCGACAAGGTCGCGACGGCCGTCTCCATCGTCGAGCCCGGCACCGGCAAGATCCGCGGCATGGGCCAGTCGCGCCCGTACGGGTTCGGGAAGAACGAGACGGAGATCAACCTGTCCGTCGACCAGGACATGGGCGGCGGCGCCGGGTATCAGCCCGGTTCTACCTTCAAGCCCGTGATCGCAGCCGCGGCGCTCGACCGCGGCACCAGTCCGTACCAGTCCTATCCCTCGCCGTACCGCATGCAGTACCCCTCGCCCGTGACGACCTGCAAGGGGAACTGGAGCGGCAAGGCTCCGGTGGAGAACGAGAACCGCGGCGAGGTCGGCCCGTACCGGATGAAGGAAGCGACCGCCAAGTCGGTCAACACCTACTTCGTCTCGCTGATCAGCCAGGTCGGGATCTGCCCTGTCACCGACATGTCCAAGAAGATGGGCATCGAGCGGGCCGACGGCAAGAAGATCGACCAGGTGCCCTCGATCAGCCTCGGTACGCAGGAGATGTCGCCGCTGACGATGGCCGAGGGCTACGCGACGTTCGCCAACCGGGGCGTTCACTGCACATCCGTAGCCATCGAGTCGATCACCGACCCGCAGGGCAAGCGTCTGAAGGTGCCGAAGACCCAGTGCGAACGCGCCATGAAGACGAAGACCGCCGACACGGTCAACACTCTGCTGCGCGGCGTGGTCGAGGACGGCACCGGTAAGAAGGCGGGGCTCAGCGGCCGGGACAGCGCGGGCAAGACGGGTACGACCGACCAGCGCTACGCCGCCTGGTTCGTCGGCTACACCCCGAACCTGTCCGGTGCCGTCTGGGTCGGCGACCCCGCACACCGCACGCAGATGACCAACATCACCATCGGCGGCGTGCCCTACGACAAGGTCTTCGGTGGCGAGGTGCCGGGGCCCATCTGGCGCGACGCGATGGCCGGAGCGCTCGCGGACAAGCAGGCGCCGAAGTTCCACCACGTGCCCATCAAGGACGACGACAAGAAGAAGAAGAAAAAGAAGCCGAAGCCGCCGAAGCATGACGCCGACGACCACAAACCGGACAACCCCCCGCCGGACGTGGACGTGCCGCCGGACATCATCGGAGGCGGCGACAACGGCGGCGGCGACAACGGCGGCAACGGCGGCTGGCCCGGTGGTAACGGCAACGGCGGCAACGGCGGCGGCCCAGGAGGCTGGGACACCGGCGGCGCCGACGGGGGCTGGGACCCGGGCGGCAACGGCGAGTGGCCGTAGGCCGGTTGAGCCGTAGACCGGTTGGGCCGCGTCGGCCGTCAGCGGGTGGGCCATGCCGGCCGTAAGCCGGTGGGGCTGTGGGGGCTGGTGAGTCCGGGGACGGGTCGGTGGGTCCCCGGCGCCTGGTGAATCCGGCGCCTGGGCTGCAAAACCTGATGCCTGGCGAAGCCTGATGGCTGGCGACGTCGGCGCGGCACCCGGTGGGGTCTGTCGCCCGCAGGTCCGGCATCCGGCGCTCGGAGGGCCGGTGGCCTTGTGGGCCGAGTGAGCACAGGTATGGGGCGCCCTCTCTGGGAGGGCGCCCCTTACCTGTGTACTACTTGCGCTCTGCGTGCGGGCGGGCCCGTTACAGGCCGGCCGATCAGCCCGCGAGGTGCTGCTTGACAGCGGCGGCCACCCGGCCACCCTCTGCGCGGCCGGCGACCTTCGGATTGACGATCTTCATGACGGCACCCATCGCACGCGGGCCCTCGGCGCCCGAGGCCCTCGCCTCGGCTACGGCTTCGGAGACGAGCACGTCCAGTTCCTCGTCGGTGAGCTGCCGCGGCAGATAGTCCGCGAGCACCTCGCCCTCGGCCCGCTCCCGCTCCGCCTGCTCCGCACGGCCGCCGTCCGCGAACGCCTGAGCCGCCTCCCTGCGCTTCTTCGCCTCGCGGGTGATCACCTTCTGCACCTCGTCGTCGGAGAGTTCGCGCGCGCTGGTGCCCGCGACCTCCTCGTTCGTGATGGCGGAAAGGGTCATCCGGAGGGTGGCGGAACGCAGCTCGTCGCGGTCCTTGATCGCTGCGGTGAGGTCGCCCTGCAGCCGGGATTTGAGCGTGGTCATGGGGTCAGTGTGCCAGGGCAAGGCCAAAGCTCGCCCGGGACAAACGGTCGTAGAGGGCGTACAGGGGCATGTGCCCGGGTTCTGCCGGATGCCTCAGCGCTGCCGCGGAGGAAACCGGAGGGCGTGCTACCGGACCCGCTGCGCCATTCGGGGCGGGTCTGCGACCATGGGGCAATGCGCGCGCGATACCGCATTCCCCTGAAGACAGCAGCCGGCATCACAGCACTCGGCGCAGCCTGCGTCGGGTACGCGGCAGGCGTCGAAGTCCGCTCGTTCCGGCTCCGGCGGGTCTCCGTGCCCGTCCTCCCGCGCGGCATGCATCCGCTGCGCGTCCTCCAGATCTCCGACATCCACATGGTCAGCGGTCAACGCAAGAAGCAGCGCTGGCTCCAGTCGCTGGCGGGACTGCGCCCCGACCTCGTGATCAACACGGGGGACAACCTCTCCGACCCCGAGGGCATCCCCGAAACACTGGACGCGCTGGGCCCGTTGATGGAGTTCCCCGGTGCGTACGTCTTCGGCTCGAACGACTACTACGGGCCCAAGCCGCGTAACCCCGCGAAGTATCTGGTGGAGAAGGCGAGCGGCCGGCACGGGCTGAACGGCAACGGCCCGGTCGTCGGCGCCCTGCACAACCCGTGGGAGGAACTGCGGGACACGTTCGACTCCGCCGGCTGGGTCGGGCTCTCCAACACGCGAGGGCGCGTCAAGCTCGGCGGCGGCCAGGAGATCGCCCTCACCGGGCTCGACGACCCGCACATCAAGCGTGACCGCTACAGCGAGGTCGCGGGCGGCCCCGAGGAGGACGCCGACGTGTCCCTCGCCGTCGTACACGCCCCGTATCTGCGCGTACTCGACGCGTTCACGGCCGACCGCTACCCCCTCATCCTCGCCGGGCACACCCACGGCGGGCAGCTGTGTGTGCCCTTCTACGGCGCGCTCGTGACCAACTGCGACATCGACACCCGCCGCGTCAAGGGCCTCTCCACGCACCGCGCGGGCGGCCACGAGTCGCACCTCCACGTCAGTGCGGGCTGCGGCACCAACCGCTACACCCCCGTCCGCTTCGCCTGCCCCCCGGAGGCGACCCTCCTCACCCTCACCTCACGCGACGACTAGTCACCCCGGCCCCGCGGCCGTACCCCCGACCCGAAACCGGATTTCGCCTCAGCGCTCAGCTGGGCTAAAGTAGTCGACGTTGCTTCGGGGTGTAGCGCAGCTTGGCAGCGCGCTTCGTTCGGGACGAAGAGGTCGTGGGTTCAAATCCCGCCACCCCGACAGAGAAGTACCAGGTCAGGGGCCTGATCCGCATTGCGGATCGGGCCCCTGACTCGTTTCCGGGGATCGTTTGGGAGAAGCCTGGAGCGGGCCTTGGTCCGGGCTCTCCCGGACGAGCTTGCAAGGGCTCCCGCCTTGTCCGGCTCAGGTCGTTTCAAGACTTGCGCAGCAGCAAACCTGGCTGCTGCGCGCGGTGACAGTCACTGCTCCAGGCCCCCTCACTCCCCGAGCAGAGCCGCCTCGTCCTGCTCCCAGCTCGGGACCTCCTCCTCGGCTGTCCTCCGCGGCCACCTGCCCGCGCTGGAGCCGGAGGTCGGGGACCACACTCCGATCGTCCCAGTGGATCAACTGGACGACCTGCACACACTGCTGGTCGGCATCCTGACTGACGTGGAGAACCTGCGGCGCAGGACCGGGGAGAACCATGTGCCGGAGGGGGACGACCAGAAAACCGGTGAGCCGGCGGCTGGATGCGGTGGCTTCCTCAGGGTCTGGCCTGGCGGGCGGCAGTGGTGCACGGACTGGTGGGCGGCGGCTCGGCTCGGCACCGCGTCGGAGTCGTTGTCGCCAGGGCATCTACGACGCTTCAGCGTCAGTCCTCGGTCACATTCGGTCCGGTTGCCCCGTTGTCAGCGGGGATACGTAGCCTCGTGGTCATGGCGGAACAGGGGCTGGAGTCGGCTCAGGGGGTCGGCGGTGGAGAGGTGTGGAAGCGGCTCAATACGTACTCGTATTTGAGCGCTCCCGAGCGTCTTGAATATGTGGGGATCATGCGGGTGTTCTGCATGACGTTGCTGACAGATCTATCGGTCCCAGATGTGCTGGCGAAGTTGGAGGGGACCGCGGGCGCGGCGGCCGGTCTGGATGCGGAGCAGCTGGCAGCGCGGTTGGAACAGCTGACCGGCTGGGGGAATCTGCTGCGCAGCAGTCACACCGTTACGGCATCCAGCATCCGCGAGTATCAACGTGCCCGGTCCCGCTATCAGTTGTCCAAGATCGGGGAGCGGATCCAGCGGGATGCCGATGAGGTGCTGGCAGGGGCGGATGCGGCGCGCGAGGTCAGCAGCGAGCTGCTGGCGCTGGTCGAACGGGGGTTGCGGGAGCTGACCGAACTCGTTCAACGGCCAGGTGGTGCGAATCCTCAGGAGGCGCTGGAGCGCATCAGCACGCTGTTCGTGCAGTTCACCGAGTTCGCGGATTCCATCCGCGACTTCTATGCCTACCTGGGGCAGGTGCTGGCCCGGTACGACCTGGACAGCGCGGAGTATCACGGCTTCAAGGACCTGCTCTTGGACTATGTGGAGGCGATCACCGAGGAGGTGTCCTTCCGGGCTCCACGGATTGCCTCCACGCTCGACGTGCTGTGGCCGGAACTGCCTGCGCTACTGGCGCGCATCGACGCCGCATCGGGCGGCCTGTCCGTCGCGGTGGAGGGGCTTCCGGATACCCGGGTACAGCGCAGCCGGGGCCGTGAACTCACGGACTGGGAAGGACTGCGGGGCTGGTTCACCGATGTTGATGGCCAAGGAAGCCAGGTGGACCAGCTCAGGGATGCCACGATGCGTGCCTTGCAGTCTCTTCTGGCCAACGCCAAGCGGATGTTGCGTTCGGCGTCGGGAGAGATGTCACGGCGCAACGACCTGCTGAAGCTGGCTCGCTGGTTCGATCAGGCGACTCCGGAGGACGCGCACGACATCGCGGTCGCTGCCTTCGGCCTGTACGGCGCCCGGCACCTGGGCGTGCCGCCAGAGGTCGACGAGGCAGTACCCGCCCACACCAGTTGGTGGACGGGGCCCGTGGTTGAGGTTCCGGTGGCGCTGCGCGAACGGGGCAGCCGCGCGCAGCGTGGCCGTACGTCGTCGGTGGAGGACCATGCCGAGCAGAAGCAATTGCTGCAACGGGAAGCGCGGGAGCGGGCTACGGCCCGGCAGGCAGCCGCTGACGAACTGCGCGGTGCATCGGGCAATTTCGCGCGTGCCCGGCTCACTTCGCCCGCGTTGGCCCTTCTATTGGAGTTACTGGCCGGTGCGCTGGGGAACGCGCAACTGCTGCGAGGTCAGGAAGGCGGCACCCGCGCGGACGGCGCATTCGAGATCGACGGGGCCTGGACAGAGGAAGCGGAACTCGGAATCCGGCTCACGGTCCGGCGGACGCCCCATAGCAGCACGGTTCTCCACTCGGTCGACGGCGACCTGTCGCTGGAGGAATTGGACGTGACCGTCGAAGGTCTCCTGGATGCCGTCCAGGGCGCGGCACGCACAGGGGTGAGTACGTCGTGACCGTTCCCTCTGCTCACGATGTCGCCCTCGCCGCCGAGCGCCGGAGCGCGGCCCGGCTGCTGCTGGCTCATCCGCTGGTGACGGCAAAGGGCCGGCACGCCGATCTGTTCCCGCTCATCCGCAGGCATGCCGAGTGGCTGGCACAGCGGTTCCAACAGGTTCTCGGCTACCAGTTGTTGGTGGACACGGGATACGCACGGCTGTTCAAAGCGGGTCTGGGCCACCGGTCGGGGCACCGGCTCGTGCGCTCCACCGGCACCCCCTTCACACCTCGGACCTACGCATGCCTCGCGCTGGCGCTTTCCGTGCTGGTCACCGCTCCGGAACAGATGCTGCTCTCCCGGCTCGTCGCGGATCTGAAGGCCGCCGCGGCAGACGCCGGGATCGAACTGGAAGGAACGGGCCGGCAAGCGGAGAAGCGAACCCTGGCTGCGGCCTTGAGACAACTGGTCGACTGGGGTGCGCTGGTCGAGACGGACGGCAGCGTCGCCGCGGTCGCCCATGAGGACGCGGGCGAGGCCCTGTTGACGGTGGACCGTGAGGTCGCACGTGCCCTCGTCGCCGGGCCTCTCGCACAGAGCCGGGACGGCGCTGACCTGGTGCGGCGGGGCGCTGACCCGGGGTTCGGAGGCCCGCGTACGTACGTCAGGCGCAAGCTGGTGGAGACGCCGGTCGTCTACCTCGACGAGCTGACCGACAGCGAGCGTGACTGGCTGCGGACCCGGCAGCGCCGTGAGGCCCAGGCGTTCTCCGAACTGCTCGGCCTGGAGGCCGAAATCCGGGCCGAGGGCGTCGCGCTGGTGGACCCGGAGGACGAGCTGACCGACCTCCGCCTTCCGGGCACGGGCACCGTCGCGCAGGCTGCTCTGCTCCTGGTGGAGCGGCTGGTCGACCGGTTGCGACCGGAGCGGCCAGGACACCCTGCCACCGGGGGCGAACTGGTGGTCGGGGTACCCATACCGGAAGGACTGGTGGAGCGTACTCTCGCCGGACTTGTCGAGGAGTACGGTCGGCGAGGCAACTGGCAGCGCGGCTACGTCGAGGACCTTCCCGAACTACGGGACGCGGTACTGGACCTGCTGGTCAGGATGCAGCTGGTGGCACCCCGGTACCCGCTCCGCTCCGCGGGAGAAGGGCTGCCGCCGAGGTATCCAGAGGCTGCCCCCGATGGACGACCCGTCACCGACGTCTCCGGAGCCCGGGGGGCCGGTATCGGATGGGTGCTGCTCGCTGCGGCTTCCCGCTATTCCCCGCACGTCACCGTACGCAAGGCCGCTGCCACGCAGCCAGGCTCTGTCACCCAGCAGGAGCTGCCGCTATGACGCCCCTCAGCAGTGCGCCCATCCCGCTCCAGCGGTCCTCGCACTCGCCCGGCTCGCGCTACCGGCTGCATCGCGCCGGCATCGTCAACGTGTGGCAGTACGACCAGCAGGAGTTCCTCTTCGGAGACGGCCGGCTCCTGCTGCGCGGCAAGAACGGCGCCGGTAAGTCCAAAGCCCTGGAAATGCTGCTCCCGTACCTGCTGGACGGCGACGCCCGCGCCCTGGACGCCACCGGCACGGGCCGGACCACGCTCGCCTGGCTCATGCTCGACGGCTTCCAGGGAACCAACCGGCTCGGGTACCTCTGGGTCGAGTTCCACAGGAGCGCAGGGGACGGAAGCGACAGTTTCGTCACTCTCGGCGCCGCCCTTCGCGCCTCGCAGTCGACTAAGAAGGCAGCCCCGTTCTTCTTCATCACCTCTCTGCGTGCGGGAGAGGGCCTCTCTCTGGTGGACGCCGGCAAGCCGTTGCCCATCGACGCGCTGAAGGAAGCTGTCGGCCCTGCCAACGTGACGGAACACGCCGTGGAACACCGGGCCCGTGTGGCCCGGAAGCTCTTCGGTATCACCGAGAGCACGCGCTACCGCAACCTCACCCAGCTGTTGCACAGGCTGCGGCGCCCTACGGTCGGAGACCGGATCGAATCCGGCGGGCTGATCTCCTTGCTGAGCGAGACACTTCCCGGGCTGGACGAAGAGATCGTCGAGAAGGTCGCTCGCAATCTCCACGACCTGGATGCCGTACGGGACCAGCTGGGACGCCTTGAGCGCACCGACGACGCGTTGCGTACCTTCCTCAGCAGCTACAGCGGATATCTGAGGGGCGTGCTGCGCCGGAACGCCGACGACGTCCGCAAGGAGCTGGAGCTGCTCGCACAACGGCGCAGGGCCGCAGGGGACGCCGTGAAGACGACGGCGAGCCTCACACAGCAGGAGTCCGAGACGGAAGTACGACTGGCGTCGCTGCAGGACGAACTGGACGGCGCGCGCGCCGAGTTGGAAGCCCTGCACGCGAGCGACAGCTACCGGAGTCTGGAAGACCTGGCCGAACGCCGCAGGACGGTGAGGGCACTGCACGCCGCGGCGGATTCGGCCCATACCTCGCTGCTGAGCAGCCACAGCGCCGAGGAATCCGCGAAGGACGTGCTCGCTCAGGGCAGCAACCGCTTCGGCGGCCGGTTCCGCGCGCTGGCGGACGAGCACCGGGATGTGGTGTCCGAGGCCGAAAGAGCCGGCATCGCACACAGCCATCTCGGCGAGGCCCCTTCCGTCCCGCTGACCGTCCTGGCGCCCGCGACCGAGTCCGAACTGACGAGCCCCGACGGAGACACGCAGCACCTGCGACACGGGAACGTCACCGCCGTGGACATGAACGCCGCCGAGACCGCACTCCGTTCGTGGGAGCAGCAGTTGGCGGATGGCCAATCCGTGGCGAAGCACCGGTCTCGCATGCTCACAGAGGTGGAGCGCCTCATCGCCCGGTCCCAGGAAGCTCAATCGGGAGCCGCTCGGGCGGATGCCGAACGGGAACGGCTGGACGAGGCGGCAGAGACCGCGGAAGCCGGGGTGCACGCATGCCAGCAGGCCCTGACCGAGAAGAGTGCGGAGTACGCCGGCGACATCGCGGAGTGGCTGACCCGTATGAGCCCCGGCTCCTGGGGCGCGGGCATGCCCTCACTCGACACCGTACGGGCGCTGATCAGTCTTGCTCCGTCGCCGGACGCGCCCTTCGATGAACGCGTGCTGGCCGCCGATTGTGATGCTCAGGTCGAGGAGCGCGTCCGCTCGCTGCTGACTCCGTACGCCGAGGAGCTGGCCGCCCGCCGGGACGGCCTCGCTCTGGACATCGGCCGGACCACGGACGAGCGCGACCGCCTCGTACGGGCGAAACAGGAGTGGGAACAGCGCACCGACCCGCAGCCGCCCGTTCCACACCACCGTGCGGCGGAGCGGGCGCCAGGAACGGGGGCAGCGCTCTACCAGGTCGTGGACTTCGCCGAGTCCGTCTCCGACTCCCAACGCGCGTGCCTGGAGGCCGCTTTGGAGGCGAGCGGGCTCCTGGATGCCTGGATCACCACCGAGGGCACGTTCCTCGACGCCGGCACCCGCGACACCCTGCTCGATCCGGTATCTCCCGCCCCAGGAGGGCAGACCCTGGCTACCGTGCTGCGCCCCGTCGTGCCCGCCGGGAGCGCTCTGAGCGGGGAACAGGTGGAGCGGGGGCTGTCCGCCGTCGCGCTCGCCCCGGCAGGTGAGACGGAGGCCGCGAGCGCTGTGTGGTACGACGGGAGTTGGCGCCTGGGCGCTGCCCGAGGACGTCACACGAAAGAGAACGCCGAGTACGTCGGCGCCGCGGTACGGGCCGAAACACGCCGCCGGAAACTCGCCGAACTCTCCGGACGGATCGACGAAGTGGAACAGCGTCTGTCCGCCCAGGAGTGCGTGCTGGCCGAGGCCGACGGAGAGCGCAAAGCGTTGGCCACCGCTCTGCGTGAGCTACCGAGGGCACGTCTGCTTGCCACCGCATGGGCGCGGCTGGAAGACGCCGAGAGCGCCTGCAAAGAGCTGACCGCGAAGGCGAAGAAGGCGGCGCGGGAAGCGGAGGCAGCGCGCGCACGTATGGTCGCAGCCCGCGCTGAGGCCGAGGCCACCGCCAGCGCCCACGATCTGCCGGCCATGTCGGAAGACCTCTCCCTCGTACGCACTTCGCTGACCGCTCTCAGCGGCGCGGTCCAACGGCTCCGCCGGGCCGTTCTCAGTACGGCTGAAGAGCTGATCGGCAGTCGGGTGGAGGTCGAGGGGTACCAGCGCGTTCAGGGGCAACGCCTCGAAGCCGAGCGCCAGTACCGCCGCCGGATCGATGAGCTGGCCCCCGCGCGCACGGCCCTTCGCACACTCGAAGAGGCCGTCGGAGCCGCCGAGGACGACATCCTGAACAGGGAGGAGTCGACCGAGCAGCGCATCGCGGCAGCGAATGGGCAGCTGCGCGCGACCAGAGAAGAGCTGACCGGCCTGCATGACCGGGCGGTACGGGCAGAAGAGGACGAGAAACAGCACCTCCAGGCGCTCACGGCTCAGGAGAAGTCGGTCATCGGCGCCGGGCGCGTCCTGCGCCGTATCGTGGCCCGCCCGGATGTGGTCAGAGGTGCTGAACTTGCCCTTGCGCCTTCCCAGTTCGGTGCGATCGACGACGCTGGAGCCGAGGCTCGCACGCGCATTCGTCATCTCCAGGAGTTCACCGACGCCGTACGCGAAGCGCTGGGCGCGGCCGGACACGAGATCTCCGACACCACCCTGCTCAACCGGCACACGGAGCTGCGCGACCAGCTCGCCGGCGGATACGACGCCCAGCTTGAGGAGCACGAGGGGGTCAAGATCTGCCGCCTGGTCGACGATCACGGCCCGCACGACGTCGCCCTCGTCGGAGAACGGATCGCCGCGCAGGCTGCCGAGGCCCGGGGACGGCTCACCGAACGCGAACGGGAGGTGTTCCAGCGGTTCCTCACGGGGGAGCTGGGTGACCACCTTTCGGCCCAGGTCATCGCAGCGGCGAACCTGGTCGCCGCGCTCAACGACACGTTGAGCACCGTACGCACCTCCCATGGGCTGGGCATCGAGCTGCAGTGGCGGCTCCACGAGGACGTGGACGCCGACGTACGAGCCGCCGTCGAACTGCTGCGCAGCCCCTCAGGGCTCCGTACCAGGGAACAGGGCGAGCAACTGCGTGAGGTGCTGCAGCGCCGGATCGAAGACGCGCGCAAGGCCGATCCGTCCGCCGGATACGCCGCTCATCTGCGTACCGCACTGGACTACCGCGACTGGTTCCGCTTCCACACCTACGTCGTCGACGACGCGGCGCCCGGACGCAAGCGCAAGCTCACCGGGCGCACAGGACTCAGCCAGGGCGAGCAACGCGTGCTGTCGTATCTGGTGCTGTTCGCCGCCGCAGCCGCTCACTTCACGACTCTCGGCGAGAGCACGCCGCACGCGCCACGGCTGATCCTTCTGGACGACGCCTTCGCCAAGGTCGATGAGCCCACGCACGGACGGCTCGGCCGGATTCTGGTCGATCTGGACCTGGACTTCGTCCTCACCAGCGAACGGCTCATGGGGAACTGGCCCGAAGTGCCTTCCTTGCACATCTACGAGTGCCTACGGGACTCCCGGGTGCGGGGCGTGGCCAGCCTCCACTACACCTGGAACGGGCGCCACCGGCGTCTGATGCCCGTATGACCGTGCTCCCGCCCCAGGCCGGAGACTGGCTGACCAGGCCAGGGCTGACAGGGCTATGGGCGGCGGTGCGGAAGCGTCTGGAGAGCAACGGCCTGCGGGCGGCAGGCTCGCTGCGGCTGAGTCCGCTCGCCCAACAGGAGCGGGAAGCCCTGTCGTTGCTCCTCGGCCGCACCCTCACAGGCACAGCCGTCACCGTACGGCTGGACCAGCTGGACGCACGGTTGCGCGCCTCCTCCGCCGGCTGCGGGCTGGTGGAGGTCCTGAACGCACTCGGCCCTACCCTCGTGGACCGCCGGGCTGCCCGGTCCGAGGCCGCAGCCCGCCGGGACCAGGTGTGGTCGTCTTGCGCCTCCGCTGTGGAGTCCTCCCCACTCGCGTCGGCCGACTGGACTCCGCAGTGGTTCGAGGCCCTGCGCCGCGCCGGCATCCCCAAGGGTGTCGGGCCCGAGGCCGCCGTACGGACACTTCACCAGGCGGTCCACATCCTGACCCTGCTGTTCGCCCCCGGTGGCTCGCCCCGCACGCGGGGGCGCGGAGAGCTGGCCGCCGAGACGACCGGAACGGCACACGGGCTCGACGAAGGGGCCTGGCTCACTCGCCTCGTACTCCGTGGAATAGCCCTCGCACACGGAACCGAACTTCCCGAGGACGCAGCCGGGCGCCGCGCGCTGTGGCGTCTGGCGGCCGTCACCCCGGACGAGGTGTCCAGCACAGTGCTCGCCTACGGTCTGCGTCCACAGGGTGACGGCTGGCGCGAGCAAGCCCTTCGTGAGCGGGCTGTTCACGGTGTCGAGACCCACCTGACGCTGCGGGAGCTGCGCCGCACGCACCTCTCCATGCCGCCGGGCACGCTCGTGCGCATCTGCGAGAACCCGCACGTGGTGGAAGCGGCAGCGGACGCCCGGTGCACCGAGCCCCTCGTGTGCACCTCAGGTAACGCGAGTACCGCCGTGCTCACCGTGCTCGACGCGCTGGCCTCCGCGGGTTGCGCCTTCGCCTATCACGGCGACTTCGACTGGCCGGGTATCACTCTCGCCAACCGCGTCATCAGCCGGTACGGCGCCCGCCCTTGGCGCATGACCGCCGACGACTACGAACAACTGGTCGCCCATACGAAGGCCCAGGACATCCCCCAGCTCTCCCTCGCGGGATCGCCTGTCGCGGCGAGTTGGGACCCTGGCCTGGCCCCTGCCATGGCCACCCTCGATGTCGCCCTGCACGAGGAGGCGACCCTCGACCTGCTCGTGGAAGACCTCGCCTGAGCCGGGGTGCCGCGCTTGTCCTGCTCGGTCGGAGCGGGTTCAGGGCGGCGCTTGTTCCCGCGGGGGCTTGGCGCCAGACTTCGGGGTGATGAGGGGCAGGCACGGGGGAGACGCTCAAGGGGATGGCGGCGGGGTCGCGCCGGGGGCGCACAACGAGTTCTCGGGTGAGGCGCTCAGTGTGGTCCAGGCCGGTGTGGTGCACGGCGACATCGTGGTGCACCAGGCAGGGGCGTCGCCGCACGTGACGGCGGTGCCTGACATGGGGCCCGTTCCGCCGTCGCGGCTCGTGTCCCGCGTCGGCGTCGAGCGGGAGCTCGTGGAGGCGCTGCGGTGCGGGGTCGGCAGGGTGGTGTTGTGCGGGGCCGGTGGTTACGGGAAGACGACGCTCGCGGGGTGGGCGTGCCGGCGGCCCGAGGTGCGCGAGAGGTTTCCTGACGGGGTGCTGTGGGCGCAGCTCGGCCAGGCTCCGAGTGCCGGACACCTCGTGGCTTCCCTCAGCGGTCTCGTTTCGGTGATGACTGGTTCTGGTCCGGGAACGTACGCCGATGTGCCTTCTGCGGCGCATGCCTTCCGTTCCTCGGTCGCGGGCACACGCATGTTGCTGGTTCTTGACGATGTGTGGAGTGCCGGGGACATCGGGCCCTTCCTGGATGCCGGGGACCAGGTCACCGTCCTGGTCACGACGCGGCGGGCGCGGATGCTGGACGGGGACGTCGTGACGGTCGCCGTTGACGCCATGAGTGACGACGAGGGGGTCACGCTGCTGGGCAGCGGCCTGGCGGCGGAACCGGAAGCGCTGGCACCGCTGGTGCGGCGGGCCGGTCACTGGCCTCTCGCGCTGGACATGCTCTCGGGGGTACTGCGCAGTCTGTCCGAGCGGCATGCCATGGGCGCCTCCGAAGCCGTGGCCGGGCTCCTCGCGGAGTTGGACGGGCATGGCCTCGCGACGCTGGACGAACTGTCCGACACCGATGTGCCGCGCGGTATCGCCCGGACGCTGGAGCTGAGCCTCGGGGAGCTTGCCTCTCATGCCGGTGGGCCTGGGCGCAGGGACCGCTTCGTCTCCCTGGCCGCCTTTCCGGAGGGCGAAGTGGTCCCGTACTGGCTCCTGCGGCGCATGTGGGGACTGAGCGAGGTGCGGGTCCGCGCGGAGGCCGACGGCTTCGTGGGCCGTTCCCTGGCTTCCGCTCCGCACGGTGACGGACTGCGGCTGCACGACGTCACGCGCGACGCGCTTCGCCATGCCGAACCTGAGGCCATGGCCGGCGCGAGTACCCGGCTCCTCGACTCCATGCGGCCCGCGGCCGGCTGGCATCGCCTGCCGGAGGAAGAGCGGCCGTTTCTCCGGGGTCTGGCCTTCCACCTGCGGCAGGCTGGGCGGGCGGCCGAACTGGCCGACCTCTTGCGGGACATGCGCTTCCTGGCCGTACGGCTCGCCGAGTCGGGGCCTACAGGGCTGGAGGCCGACCTTGAGCTGTACGCCGCTGCACGCCCCGATGACAGCGGCGCAGCCTATACGCGTGGCCTCACCGAACTGCTGCGGCAGGAGGGGCACTTGTTCAGCGGGGGCGGGTCGCCACATGATGTCGGGCTGACATTCGAGAGTCGTATGGTGGGGCGTCCCGCGTTGCGGGGGCAGGTGCGCCATGCCGGACTGGCCGGTTCCGGCGGGGGCCTGGTGGCCTGGTATCCGCTGCCGGACCGTGACGACGGCTCCTTGCTGCGGTCGTTCCCCGCTCGCCAGGGTGGCCGGTGCTTCGACATCGACTGGCATCCTCACCGCGATCTGCTGGCCACGGTCGGGTACGACCCGGCGCTCCAGATCGTCTCCGCCGACGGGGAGCGTGTGCGCACCGTGCGGATCCGGGGCGCGGTCCTGGAAGGTGTCCGCTGGAGTCCGGACGGCACCCGGCTCGCCGTCATAGGCGACACCAGCCGCTTCGCTCATCTGCAGCCGGCGCCACGGTCCTCGGTCGACGGTTACGGGCCCCAGGTGTACGCGCTCGCGGTCTACGACCCATGGACGGGCACGGAGCTGGACGCCACGCCGGTGTCCGGCGGTCCGGTGTACGGAGTGCCTGACTTCTGCTGGGCTCCGGACGGCACCTCGCTGGCCGTTGTCGAGGCGGGGAACGTGAGCATGTGGGAGCCCGGCTCGGGAGCGGCTCCGAGGCGCCTTCCCGGCGCAGGCCAGGAAGGGCTCGGAGGGTGTGACGCGCTCGACTGGCACCTTGAGCACGGCCTCATCGCTCACGTCTCCGGAGGACCGAGGCGTGACCATGACGAGGGTGCACTGCTGCGCTGGCCCGCCCCCTCCGCGCCGGAACCGGGGCCTCCGGAGACCTGGCGCCACCCTGCGCTGTGGGGCGCCGGCAGGGGCCTGAGGTGGCGCCCGTCCGGACACACCGTGGCGCTCAAGGCGCGTACGACCCTCGTGGTCGATCCGTTCGCGCGCGGCATCCTGTGGCAGGACGACGAGTGGCGGAACAACAACGGCCCTCTATGGTCCCCCGACGGCAGCCGCCTGGCGTTGCGGCAGGCTCTGCGCACCCCGGCGCTGCTTGAGGTCCGGCAGATGCCTTCCGACCGTTCACTCGCGCGGGGAGCCCAGCCGGAACTGCTGGGAAACACGGCTCTTGGAGTGGACCACTCCGTCAGCGATGTCCTGGCATGGCATCCGGAAGGTTCCCGCGTCGCCACCACCAACGACCAGCGCATCATCAAGCTGTGGCGCCTCCAGGGTGGTTCAGGAAACGTCGGGGACGGACGGCCGAACGACCGGCTCACGCACGTGATGTGGCATACGGACGGCCGCACACTGCTGCTGCACACGATCGGGAGGGAGTGGTTCTCTCTCGACTCGCTGGAACCGCATACGGGCATGCGGAGTTGCGCTGCTCCCTCCCTCCGGAGGAACCCGGCGGACCGGCGCCGCTGGCCGGAGGACGTGGGCGCGCTCCGGGACGGGGAATCCTCAAGTACGCCTGGAATCCTGGTGGAGTTCGCACGCGATGAGCGGACGTACGCGCTAGGACGCTGGTTTCAGCCGTTGCGTGTGTTCTCCCGGGGTGAGGCGCACGCGGAATTGTGCTCGGCTGACGGGGCGCGATCGTGCTCGGCTGAGGGGGATCGCTCGAACGCGGCTGAGAGAGAGCGGTCGAACGCTGCTGACGGGGCCCGGTGGGGCCCGGCCGACTGGTCGCGGCGGTGGTACACCGTGTGCTTCACGCCTTCCGGCGAGAAGGTCGTCGCCGCAGCGGCCGACGGGAGTTGGCAGATCAAGTACTTC
Source organism: Streptomyces iconiensis (assembly GCF_028657195.3). Taxonomy (GTDB): domain Bacteria; phylum Actinomycetota; class Actinomycetes; order Streptomycetales; family Streptomycetaceae; genus Streptomyces; species Streptomyces iconiensis. The sequence continues at coordinate 129,208 of NZ_JANCPR020000006.1, read as the reverse complement.
GCCGTCTGGCATCTGACGGGAGCGGCACACGAGCATCCCGAGGCCCAATGGACGACCGAATCCCTCACGGGACAGCCGGGGCCCTCCATCGGTCACGTGTGGCGGATCACGGCCGGCGAGAGGCATGCGGCCGTGGTCGCCGACCCCGGGCTCGTCGGCCTCTTCGCACTCGAAGGGATGCGGCACATCTGCTGGGTCAAGGTCAACGGAACGGTCAGGGACGCCGCTTTCGACCCCTCGGGCAAGCGCCTCGCCGTGGCCGGAGACGCCGGGGTCTACCTCTTCGCCGTCCAGGATCCGGAGGAACCGGAGGATCCGGAAGGGGTCTCCGGGCCGGAGAGGGACTCCGGGCCGGAGGGGGAATCCGGGCCGGTGTGAGCGCGGTCCGCTGCTCGGGCGGTCGGCTCCACCGCTGGGTCTCCGGTACCTGAGTCTCCACCACCGGGGTCTCGGGGTGCCCGGGTGCCGGTGCCCGCAGCGTTGCCGCACGACTGAGGTCCGAGGAGCCGCCCGATTCCACTCACTACTGGCACGCCACTTGTACGCGGACGGGCACTGCACGCTACTGGCACGCCGACACCGCTGTTCACTACTGGCACGCCGATACGGCGATGCCGCTACGTGACGTCTTCCGACGCCTCGCCGGTCATCTCCCGTACCGCTGGCGGGGGTTGGGGGCGTGGGGCGGGGCCCGGTGGGTTTGTAGGGGGGTGGGGGTGGCTACTCGGGGTGTGTCCCGTCGGAAACCGATGGAGCGGCGCCCGGGTGGATGGCTCGGGGGCCTGAGAGGGCAGCCGACATGCTGACCATTGTTCTGATCGTTATCGCCGTACTCGTTGTCGCGGGTGCGGTCGCGTACACCATGAGGTCGCGATCCGGAGGGCTCGGAGGCCGTGGTCTGAGGCGGCGCTTCGGACCCGAGTACGACCGGGCCGTCGAGCGGCACAACGGTGACGCCAAGGCAGCGGAGAGGGAGCTGGGCGAGCGGGTGCGGCGCCATGGGGCGCTGCGGGAACGTCCGCTGCCACCGGGGGTGCGGGAGCGCTACGTAGCGCAGTGGTCCGGGCTCCAGGAGCGGTTCGTCGAGTCACCGTACGAGGCGATCGCCGAGGCCGAGTCGCTGCTGGTGCAGCTGGCGCAGGACCGCGGGTACCCGGGCGGCGAGCAGCCGTTCGAGGAGAGGTTCGATGCGCTCTCGGTGCACCACGGCCCGCATGTGCGCGGCTACTTGCGGCTGCACGCCGCGGCTGCCGCGCGGAGCAACACCGAGGAGATGCGCGAGGCCGTGATGGAGGCACGGGGGCTCTTCGACGCGCTGACGACGGCACGGTCCGACCCCGCGCGCGAGGGCGTGCACAGTCCCGACGAGCACGCCGGGCGCCACGGCCGGAGCCGTATGCCGTGGACGCAGCGCCGGAACGCGCTCAAGGGGCCGTGAGGGAGGGAGACGAGTGCGCATGGACGAGAAGACGCACATACCGCAGAGGGAAGCCGCGGGGAGCACGCGGAGCGAGCAGCCGGTGGGTGGTGCGCTGCTGCTTCCGCAGGACGAGCGGGAGCGCTTGGAGCTTCAGCTCCGGCAGGCCGTGAACGGTTTCGTGGAGAACCCGCATGGCGCCGTACAGGAGGCCGACAACGCGTTCGACGCCGCGGCCACCCGGCTGACCGAACTCCTCGCCGAACTGCGGCAGTCGATCCGTACGAGCTGGCGCAACGGTACGGCTCCCGAGCAGGGCCCCGCCGACACCGAGGCGCTGCGGCTCGCGCTCCAGCGCTACCGCGAGCACACGGAGCGGCTGCTGCGGCTCTGAGCCGTCGGCACGTGGCTCCGCCGAGCGGAGCCGGGCGCGTACCTCAGCGGCGCCGAGCCGGACGTGTGCGGCCGTGTGCGGTGCACCTACGGCCGGGCACGCACCCCGGTTGCGGCCCGTGCACGTGACGCCCGCGCACGTGAGGCCGTGCACGTGATGCCGTGCACGTGACGCCGTGCACGTGACGCCCGTACATGCGCGATCCGTACACGGGCCGCCGTACGCACGCCGGATCGCCCGCCCGCCCCAGCCCGGGGCGGGCGGAACCGTGTGCGGGGCCGTAGCGCGGGGCCCGTGTGCGCCCCGCTCCCGGGCCCCGTTCCGCGTTCGTGAGGGCGGAATTCCCCCGAGCCCGAACGCTTCGCCGTGCGCGCGACACAATGGAGCGCATGGATCAGAACGCAATGCCCGACTGGGAAAAGCGGTTCCGGGCGCCGCGCGTCTCGCTGCCGGAGTGGGCCGAGGACGCGCCCGACCGGTCGCTGTTCGTGTCCAACGCCACGGGCACGTTCGAGCTGTACGCCTGGGACCGTACGACCGGTGCGCAGCGGCAGGTCACGGACCGGCCCAACGGAACGACCAATGGCACGCTGACACCGGACGGCCAGTGGGTCTGGTGGTTCTCCGACACCGATGGCGACGAGTTCGGCGTGTGGATGCGCCAGCCGTTCGCCGGAGGCGAGGACGAGCCCGTCGCCACGCTGCCCGCCTCGTACCCGGCCGGGCTCGCGATCGGCAGGGACGGCACGGTCGTCGTCGGCCGCTCGACCGACGAGGACGGCTCGACCGTCCATGTGGTCAGGCCCGGGGGCGGGGAGCCGGTGGAGATCTACCGGCACAGCGAGTCAGCCGGGATCGGCGACCTCTCGCGTGACGGCTCACTACTGGTGATCGAGCACACCGAACACGGTGACGCGATGCACTCCGCGCTGCGCGTCGTGAACCCCGACGGCTCGACCGTCGCCGAGTTGGACGACAGCGAGGGCGGCACAAAGGACCTGGGCCTGAGCGTCCTGGGCTTCGCGCCCGTGGACGGCGACCCCCGGCTGCTCGTCGGCCACCAGCGGCGGGGCCGGTGGGAGCCCATGGTGTGGGACCCGCTGTCGGGCACGACAAAGGAACTGGACCTGGAGCTTCCGGGCGACGTACTGGCGGAGTGGTATCCGGACGCCGGCGCGCTGCTGATCGTGCACAGCTTCCAGGCGCGCGACGAACTGTGGCGCTACGACCTGGAGACCGGCGAGCGCACGCGTATCGAGACGCCGCCCGGTTCCGTGATGGGGGCGACAGCGCGCCCTGACGGCACCGTGGAGTTCCTGTGGTCGTCGGCCGCGCTGCCGCCTCAGGTGCGCTCCACGTCGGGCGCGACCGTGCTGGACCCTCCCGGGATGAAGGCGCCGGGCTCCGTACCGGTCGAGGACGCCTGGGTCGAGGGGCCTGGCGGGAAGATCCACGCGCTGGTGCAGAAGCCGCAGGGCGAGGGCCCGTTCCCGACGGTCTTCGAGGTGCACGGCGGCCCCACCCACCACGACACGGACTCCTTCGCCGGACAGCCGGCCGCCTGGGTCGACCACGGCTTCGCCGTCGTACGCGTCAACTACAGGGGCTCGACCGGGTACGGGCGCGAGTGGACCGACGCGCTCAAGCACCGCGTGGGTCTGATCGAGCTGGAGGACGTCGAGGCCGTACGCGAATGGGCCGTCGGCTCGGGCCTCTCCAACCCCGACAGGCTGGTGCTGGCGGGCGGTTCGTGGGGCGGATACCTCACGCTGCTCGGCCTGGGTACACAGCCTGAGACCTGGGCGCTGGGGCTGGCCGCCGTGCCGGTCGCGGACTACGTGACCGCCTACCACGACGAGATGGAAGCCCTGAAGTCCATGGACAGGACGCTCCTGGGCGGCACGCCCGAGGAGGTCCCTGAGCGCTTCGAGGCATCGTCACCGCTCACCTATGTGGACAAGGTCCGGGCCCCGGTCTACATCTCGGCGGGCGTGAACGACCCGCGCTGCCCGATCCGTCAGGTGGAGAACTACGTGGAGCGCCTGGAGCAGCGCGGTCACCCGCACGAGGTCTACCGCTACGACGCCGGGCACGGCTCGCTCGTCGTGGAGGAGCGGATCAAGCAGGTCAGGCTGGAGATCGACTTCGCGTTGCGTCATCTTCCTGGGGCCGCTCAGGCTCCTGGGGCTGCTCAGGGCTAGCAGTCGGGTCCTCAGGGCTAGCCGGGTCCTCGGGTCCGGCCGAACTCCCTGGTCCGGCCGGGTCCTCGGGGTCGGCCGGATCCCCGGGACCGGTCGGCCCTTCGGGGCCGGCCGGAATGAGTCCGAGTGCCGTGTCCCTGGCGATCTCCGACTCCCTGCGGAAGAAGCGGAACCACATGAAGAGAACGAATCCGGCGAAGACGAACCACTGCGCGGTGTAGCCGAGGTTCTGGAACGCCTTCATGTCGAGGCCGGTGTTGTCGGGTGCGACCGGCGGCACCGGCCTCAGTGGCTTCTCGGGATGCTGCTGCGTGACCCAGGCGTTCTCGACCCCGTACGGCACCACGTTCACGAGCGCCGCGGCGCTGATGAAGCCGAGCTGCCCCTTGGGGAGTCCGCCCGAGGCGCCGGAGACCGCGTCGTTCTGCGACTCCGACGCCTGGAGTACGCCCTTGACGGTGACCTCGCCCTTCGGCGGCGGGGGCACGCGTGCGGGGTCGGCGCTGCCGGGCAGCCAACCCCGTACGACGGGAAGCGCCTTCGCCTGCTTGCCGTCCGCGTCGCCTGCGGCCTTCGCGCCGTCCGTGGCTTTGGTGCCGTCCCCGCTCCCGGCCCTGTCGACGCGGAGCAGGGAGAGGACGTAGAAGCCCTTCTTCTCCTTGACCGTGCGGTCGGGGACGAGGAGGGGGTGACCGGTGTCGTAGCGGCCCGTGGCCTCGGCGGTGCGGCCGACCGTGGCCTCGGTGACGGGCAGCAGGTCAGCGAGGGGCTCCGCTCTGGCGTGCGCCGACTTGTCGGCCTGCTGCTGCTGTTCCTGATGGCGGTCGACACGCGCGTCGAAGCGGCTCAGCTGCCAGCTGCCCATCAGCAGACAGACCGGAATCGCCAATACGGCGAAGATGTTGATCCCCCACCACCGCGGGGTGAGCAGAAACCGGTACACGCCTCCCACGGTACGTGCCCGCCGACACCGCCCCTGCGGGCGGGCCCTGCTTATACGGAGCCGGAGCCGAAGGAGGAACCGGGCCCCAGGCCCGGGACAGTTTCGTGCGGGCGTTCCATGCGGGCTATACGGGGGTGCCGATGTGCGCACCGTGCCGTGCAAGCCGTCCGGCCGTGCCGATGTGCGGGGACCTACGACGCCGGCAGGACTCCGGTGCGGTAGACCGTGCCTCCGCAGGCGCCGTCCAGCTTGGTGCCCGCGGCTGCGGGTGAGCCGACCTCGGGGGTGTGGGAGACCACGACGCTGGGCTCGCCCGAACCGTTGCCCGGGTCGCCCGTTCCCGCGCTGCCCTCGCCCGGCGTCGTGCCCGTACCGCCGGCGCCGCCGCCGGAGTCGCCGCCCGCGCTGTCGTCGCCGCCTGTGCCGCCGGCGGTGTCGGGGTTGGACACCTCGTTGTTCGCCTGACTGTTCTTCGGAGACGGACTGTCGCTGGAGCAGCCGGAGCCGCCGTCCTTGGGCACCCACGCGAACTTGACGAGGTACGAGGCACCAGGCCGGAGCACCAGTTCGTCGCTGGCAGCCGCCGGGTCACCGAGACCGGGCGCCGGGTCGCCCGGCGTGTGATCCATTATGGCGACGCGGGCGCGTTCGGAGCCGCCCTGCACATTGGCGCCGACCATGCCCTCGCCCTCGACCGTGCAGGCGTCGCCCGAGGTGTTGGTGACACGGAAGCTGCCGTAGACCTTGCCCTGCCCGTCGGGCTCACCGGTCTGCGCCGAGCCCTCACCGAGCTGGTCCCTGCCGCAGGTGGGCGCGCTGGCGGTGAGCGTCTCGCTGGGGTCGGCGCTGCCGTTGCCGGGACCGCCGGAAGGTGAGGGCTCGGCAGAGCCCTTGCCCTTGCCGTCCTTGTCCTTGCCCTCGCCCTTGCCGTCCTTGCCCGTCTTGTCGCCGCTCTCGCCGTCGTGCTCACCCGTTCCGCCGTCGGGACCGTGCGTCTGGCCCTGGCTGCTGGAGGCGGTCAACGGGTGCTTGTCGTCGCCGATTCCGGGCACCACTCCGCCGTAGAGCAGCGTAGGGACGCCGACCACCGCCACGAGCGCGGCGGCGACGGCGCCGACGAGGGCCTGGCGGCGGTGTGTTTTGCGTGCCGGCACGGCACGGCGGAGGTGGTCGAGCGAGTCCTCCGAGGGTTCCAGATCGCGGACGCTGTCCCGGAGGAGCCGCCGGATGGCCTCCTCCTCGGCCGCCAGGGGCTCGTCCGGCGCCGGGTGCGTGCCGGACGCCGGGTGTCCGCCGGGTGTCCGGGGTTCGTCGCCACCCGCCGCGGACATGCCGTCGGCCGAGGGGTTCGGTGACGTGCCGTCGGACGTGCTTCCGGGGTGCGTGCTGTGCGTGCCCTCGGGTGAGGTGCCGCTGCCGGACGTGTCGTCTCCGTGCCGCCCCTCGCCCGGGTTTCCCAGGCCCTCGTTCATGACGCGGCCTCCATGGCGGTGCGGAGCGCGGCGATACCGCGTGAGCCGTACGCCTTCACGGAACCGAGTGAGAGCCCGAGAGTCTCGGCCACCTGCGCCTCGGTCATGTCGGCGAAATAGCGCAGCACCAGTACTTCGCGCTGGCGTCGCTGCAGACCTCGCATCGACTTGATCAACTCGTCCCGTTCGAGCTGTTCGTACGCTCCCTCCTCGGCGCTCGCCATGTCGGGCATCGGCTTGGAGAGCAGCTTCAGCCCGAGGATGCGGCGGCGCAGCGCGGAGCGGGAGAGATTGACGACCGTCTGCCGGAGATAGGCGAGGGTCTTCTCGGGGTCGCGCACACGCTTGCGCGCCGAGTGAACGCGGATGAACGCCTCCTGTACGACGTCCTCGCACGAGGCGGTGTCGTCAAGGAGGAGAGCCGCGAGCCCGAGCAGCGACTTGTAGTGGGCGCGATAGGTCTCGGTCAGATGGTCGACTGTGGTGCCCGCTGCCATCGCGTCGTCAGTATCCCCACGCTGTCCGAGCGGGCGTGCGGGGCGAGCGGCAGGCCAGGGCGCAATCACGGGCATGCCCCCGACGCTTCCGCCGGTGCCCGCAGGGGCCGTTGCGATTCCGAATACCTCTGCCACGCCTGTTTGACACGCTTCCCCCCGTCAGGGTTGTACGCCAAAGGCACTGTGACAGCGAACGCGCAATATGCCCTCATGCGTACCAGCTCTTCCTCGAAACCCCGTTTTTCACCAGACGTCCCGGTCTGCTCCCCCGCCGTTCGCGGGACCTGGTGGCGAACAAAGACGCTCCCCGCCAGCCTGCCGGTTGCAGGGGGCGGGGAGCGAAATTGTCTGTCAGAGAGCGTCACTCTGACCAGTGGACAAAGCACACACGGCGGTCACATCTGTTTCACGAACGGCCGCGCGTAGGCGCGTGCGTAGATCCGGCTACGTACGTCCGTCCGTCGCGGGGCCGCCTTAACGTCCCGAACCGCCGTAAACAACCGCTTCATCGGTCTCGCTGTCCAGGCCGAAGGCCGTGTGCACAGCGCGTACCGCCTCGTTCACGGCCTCCTCGCGGGTCACCACGGAGATCCGGATCTCGGAGGTGGAGATCAGCTCGATGTTGACCCCTGCGTTGGAGAGCGCCTCGAAGAAGGTCGCCGTCACACCGGGGTTGGTCTTCATCCCGGCGCCGACGAGGGAGATCTTGGCGATCTGGTCGTCGTAGCGCAGCGAGACGTAGCCGATCGAGCCCTGCGCCTTCTCCAGCGCGCTGATGGCCTTCTTGCCCTCGGACTTGGGCAGCGTGAAGGAGATGTCCGTGAGGCCCGTCGAAGCGGCGGAGACGTTCTGCACCACCATGTCGATGTTGACCTCGAAGTCCGCGAGCACGCGGAAGATCGCCGCGGCCTCGCCCGGCTTGTCCGGCACCCCCACGACCGTGGCCTTCGCCTCGGACGTGTCGTGCGCGACCCCCGAGATGATCGCCTGCTCCATCGACTCTTCCCCTTGCCCGTCCGGCTGCTCGTTGCTGACCCACGTGCCCTTCAGGCCGGAGAAGGAAGACCGCACGTGGATAGGGATGTTGTAGCGGCGTGCGTACTCCACGCACCGGTGCAGCAGCACCTTGGAACCGGAGCTTGCCAGCTCCAGCATGTCCTCGAAGGAGATCCGGTCGATCTTCTGCGCCTTCGACACGACCCGGGGGTCGGCCGTGAAGACGCCGTCGACGTCCGTGTAGATCTCACAGACCTCCGCGTCCAGCGCGGCGGCCAGTGCGACCGCCGTGGTGTCCGAACCGCCGCGGCCGAGGGTGGTGATGTCCTTGCTGTCCTGGGACACGCCCTGGAAACCGGCGACGATGGCGATGTTGCCCTCGTCGACCGAACTCTTGATGCGGCCGGGCGTCACGTCGATGATCCGCGCCTTGTTGTGCGCGGAATCGGTGATCAGACCGGCCTGACTACCGGTGAACGACTGTGCTTCATGGCCGAGGGATTTGATCGCCATCGCCAGCAGGGCCATGGAGATTCTCTCCCCGGCGGTCAGCAGCATGTCGAACTCGCGCCCGGAGGCGACAGGAGAGACCTCTCCAGCGAGATCGATCAGCTCGTCCGTCGTGTCACCCATCGCCGAAACCACCACGACAACCTGCTTGCCGTTCTTCTTGGCTTCGACAATTCGCTTGGCAACGCGCTTGATGCCCTCGGCATCGGCAACGGAGGAGCCGCCGTACTTCTGCACGACAAGGCCCACGTGTGCTCGCTCCTCGAATCACTCTTCGGGACCCCTGTACTCCGTGCGACGCTGCCCGGAAGGGCGGGATCCACTGATCGGCTCAGTGTAACGACCGGACGGGGCCCACACCCGTCCAGCGAAACCCCTGCCCGCTGCTTCCCCGACCACACGAAAACGTGATCCTGTTCACGCTGTGAGGGGGCCCACGACGACTCCCCCTGACGGCCCCACCACGGCCCAGGTCACGCCGCGTACACCCGTACCGTACGGATGCGCGCGTGCCCGGGTACGGACACTCGCCCCGTACGGACACCAGCCACGTACGGAAACGCACTCGACCAGCAGCAACAGGAGACCGACGTGGCCATCGACTACGTGAAGCGTCCGAGCGCGACAGACGCGGGCAGCGGGGGCACAGGGGGCGGGGCTCCCGCCGTCAGCCTGGAGAAGATCAGCGCACGGGCACCGGGGCTGGTGGACCTCTACAAGACGGCGAAGGTCTCCCTGGAGAAGGCGGGACTGACCGGGCAGCGCGCCGCCGTCTACTTGGTGCTCGACCGCTCGGGCAGCATGCGTCCGTACTACAAGGACGGCACGGCCCAGAACCTCGCCGAACAGGCACTCGGGCTCGCGGCGAACCTGGACGACGACGGAACCGTTCCCGTGGTCTTCTTCTCCACCGATGTGGACGGCATCGCCGAGATAGGTGTCGACGCCTACGAGAACAGGATCGGTGACCTGCACGACGGGCTCGGTCACATGGGCCGCACGAACTACCACGTGGCGATGCAGGCCGTCATCGACCACTACGAGGCGTCCGGCGCGACCGACCCCGCACTGGTGATCTTCCAGACGGACGGCGGCCCTTCGTCACGCGCCGCAGCCGAACGTCTGCTGTGCTCGGCGGCCCGGCTTCCGCTCTTCTGGCAGTTCGTGGGCTTCGGCGACACGGACGGCACCCAGTTCGACTTCCTCCGCAAGCTCGACGAACTCCCCGTTCCCGCCAAGCGCGTCGTGGACAACGCGGGCTTCTTCCCCGCAGGCCCCTCACCCAAGTCCCTGTCCGACGACGCGCTGTACCAGAACCTGATGACGGAGTTCCCTTCCTGGCTGGCGGCGGCGCGGGAGGCCGGCGTACTGCCGTAGCGGGGGTGAGCGGCGCTACGGCGCGTCTCCCCCATGGCGGATTGAGCGACGCTTCGGCCGGGGGCGAAGTGAGCGCGGGGCACAATCGTGCGTATGGACACCGAGCGGGACGCGGCGCCCGGGCTGGCGGCCGTCGCGGGGTTGCTGGCCGACGGGACGCGGGCCGCGTTCTGCCTGGCGCTGCTGGACGGGCGGGCGTGGACGGCGACGGAGCTGGCGCGGCACGCGGGGGTGGCGCCGTCCACGGCGACGGAGCACCTGAACGCCCTTGTGCGCGGCGGGCTGTTCAGCGAGGTGCGCCAGGGACGGCACCGCTATGTGCGCCTCGCCGACTCCCGTATCGCCTCGCTCGTCGAGAACCTCGCTTCGCTCGCGCCCGAGCGCCCCGCCGCACCGGCGCCCTCGCTGTCGGCCTCGGGGCGCAAACGGGCTCTCGCGTACGCACGCACCTGCTACGACCACCTCGCGGGGACCGTGGGCGTCGCGGTCACCGACGCGATGACCGGGCGCCGACTCCTCGACTGGGAGCAGGGGCTGCGCCTCACCCGGGCCGGTACCGACTGGCTCGACGGGCTCGGCGTCACCGTTGCCTCCGGCACGCGCAGGCCCTCCGTACGCTCCTGCCTGGACTGGACGGAGCGCCGCCCCCACCTCGCGGGTGCGGTCGGCGCCGCGCTCTGCTCCCACGCGCTCGAAGCCGTCTGGCTCGTGCCCGTCGGCACCACGCGCGCGCTCACACTCACCCCGCTCGGCCAGGAGGCCCTGGCCGAGAACCTGGGGCTGTCGCTCAACCTGGAGCCGTCGCTCAGGAGTTCTTGATGCCCAGTGGTTCGGCGATCTCGGCGGCCATCACGGCGCCGGCCTCGTCCTCCAGCGAACGGTCCTCGGTGGCGTTGCTGTCCGTGTCGAGCCCGTTCAGCTCGTCGAGGGGGGTGTCGAGGCGCACGTGGGCGACGAGGGACTGGAGTGCGCGGAGGGCGGCGGAGGCGGTGGGGCCCCAGTTCGACAGGTACGAGAACTGCCACCACCAGAGGGCCTCGCTGACGCGCCCCGCGCGGTAGTGCGCCATACCGTGCCGCAGGTCGGTCACGACATCCGCCAGATCGTCCGAGACGCGGCAGGCCACGGGCGCCGTGCGCGGCACATAGGGGTCGAAGACCTCGGAGTAGACGTCGACGGGATCCAGCAGCGTGGCCAGCCGCTCCCGCAGATCGTCCACGTCGGGCTCGGCACCGATGTCCGGCTCGTACCGCTCGTCCGGAACGATGTCCTCGTGTGCGCCCAACCGCCCACCCGCGAGGAGGAGTTGCGAGACCTCCAGAAGGAGGTACGGAACAGCGGCGTCCGGGTCATCGCCCTTGGCGACCTCGGAGACCGAGACGATGAAGCTCTCGACCTGATCCGAGATCTGGACGGCGAAGTCGTTGGGGTCGTCCTGGATCGTGTTCAGCGTCGCATCAGACATCGGGCAACCTTCTCCCCTTGAGGGCCCCGTAGCGGCGGTCGCCGGAACGTCGGGGCGTCGGCATGGGTGGCATGGGCGGCGTGAGAGGGGCCGGCGAGGTGGCTGTCTCTTCGGCCTCTTCGGCTGTCCCGCCTCACGTCACACATCCAGGAGCCGCCTTCCTTCGAAGGCACGCCCCAGGGTGACCTCATCCGCGTATTCCAGGTCTCCCCCGACGGGAAGACCGCTCGCCAGGCGCGTCACCCTCAGACCCATGGCGGACACCATCCGCGCGAGGTACGTGGCCGTGGCCTCGCCCTCCAGGTTGGGGTCCGTCGCCAGGATCAGCTCGGTGACCGTGCCGTCAGCGAGTCGGGCAAGCAACTCCCGTATCCGCAGGTCGTCGGGGCCGACGCCCTCGATCGGGCTGATCGCTCCGCCCAGTACGTGGTACTGGCCACGGAACTCACGCGTCCGCTCGATCGCGACGACGTCCTTGGGCTCCTCGACCACACAGATCACGGCCGGGTCCCGGCGCGGGTCGAGACAGACTCTGCACCGTTCCTCCTGCGCGACGTTGCCGCACACGGCACAGAACCTGACCTTCTCCTTGACCTCGGTCAGCGTGTGCGCGAGCCGGCGCACGTCGGCGGGCTCGGCCTGGAGGATGTGGAAAGCGATCCGCTGCGCGCTCTTGGGACCGACGCCGGGAAGTCTCCCCAGCTCGTCGATCAGGTCCTGGACCACGCCTTCGTACACGGATGCGCTCCTGCTCTTCCTCGCCTTGCTCTCCGCGCGGCGGACCGCCGCGCCTGCCTGCCCTGCCGTGCGTCTCGGACTCCTGCTCCCCGTACGTTAGTTGCCCGTACGAGCCCCTACCAGCCGCTGACCCGGAAGGGTCAGAAGGGGAGGCCAGGCATACCGCCCAAGCCCTGCGCGAGGGGGCCGAGCTTCTCCTGCTGGATCTCCTGCGCGGCATGGTTCGCGTCGCGTACGGCGGCGACGACGAGGTCCGCGAGGGTCTCCGTGTCCTCCGGGTCGACGGCCTTCGGGTCGATGACCAGACCCTGCAGCTCGCCGGAGCCCGTCACCGTCGCCTTCACCAGGCCACCGCCGGCCGAGCCCTCGACGGGCGTCTCGGCCAGCTCCTGCTGGGCCGCGGCCAGATCCTGCTGCATCTTCTGTGCCTGCTGCAGCAACTGCTGCATGTCAGGCTGCCCACCACCGGGAATCACGACATCGCTCCTGGCTCACTCGACGACATTCCAGAGCTTTCTTGACCAAGCTTCCTGCCAAACAGCTACGAGCCTACGTGCTCCCCGGCCCGGCACCGGGGCCGTGCCCCGAAGTCACGTACGAAGCTGCCTGTGGGCCCGCTCACGCTCCGCCCGTGTGACGACTACCGGTGCGGACTTTTTCCGTGACGCCTACTGGTGGGGCACTTCGGTGAACGACTACTGGTACGGGATTTCCGTGGACGACTACTGGTGGGGCTCTCCCGTGGGCGCCCACCAGTACAGCGCTGCCGTGCACCGGTGCGGCTGCTCCCTGGGGAACGACTGCTGGTACGGCTCCCCGTCCCCCGTGAACGACTACTGGTGCGACTCCCCTGTGAACGGCTACTGGTACGGCTCTGCCATGAACGCCTACTGGTGCGGGATTTCCTCTATGACCGTCGCCCCCAGTTCGCGAACGATCAGATCGTGGCCGGAAAGGGCGGACTCGTCGAGGTCGGGGTCGTCCTCGGCCGGCATGTCCTCCTCCGGCTCGGGCGGCGGCGGAGCGGCCGGAGCCGGAGGCTCGGGAGGCGCGGCCCGGGGAGGCGGCGCTGCGGCTTCCGGTGCCGGCGCCTGGGGCGCCGGTGCGGCGGGCGCCGACCACTGCTGGGGCGGCTGAGGCTGCTGGGGCTGCGCCGGTGCGGGCGCTGTCGCCGCGCTCCGGGCCGACCCTCCGGTTCCTGCCCCGGAGCCGCCGCCGGCCCCGGGCCCGCTAGGGCCCCCGGAACCACCGCCAGAGGGATCGACGATCGCCTCGACCTTCCACTGAACCCCCAGCGCGTCGTTGAGCGCCTGACGCAGTACCTCGTCGCTGCCGCCGTTCGCGAAGCTGTCACGCGCACCCGCGTTCGGGAAGCCGACCTGGAGCGTGGTGCCGTCGAAGCCGACGATCTGCGCGTTCTGACTGAGCAGGATCCAGGTGAAGCGGCGACGGTTCTTGACCGCCTCCAGGATCTGCGGCCACATCTGGCGAATCTGCGCGGGGTCGCCACCGCCACCGGCCGCGGCGGCAGGGGCCGCCGGAGCGGGAGCCTGGGCCGCGGAAGCGGCCGGTGCCGTGGGTGCCGCCTGAGCCGGTGCCGTGGGCGCCGCCGGAGGCGACGACGGGGCCGGCGCCTCGGCAGCGCCCGGCCATGCCCCCGGGCGGCGGGGCGCCTCGGCACCCGCGTCCGCGCCCGGCCCTGCGCCGGACCCCGCACCGGGAGCACCGCCCGTGCCGGGAGCCGTGGCCCCGGGCCAGGCGCCGGGACGCCGCTCGGGCTCGGCGGGCGCGGGCGTGGGGTCGGGAGCCGGGGCCGCCGCGGACGGCGATGCGTACTGGTCGGGGGCTCCGTACTGGTCGGGCGCTCCGTATTGCTCGGACGCCTGGGGCGCTGCGGCTGCGGGTGGTTCGGTGGCCGGGCCGGGCGCGGGCGGAGCCGCGGGTGGGGGGCCAGACGCGGGCGCGGGGGCTGTTGCGGTGGCAGGCGGAGCGGTGGGGGCCGGGGCGGAGTCGCCACCACCCACAGGGCCCGCACCGGTCCCGGGCACACCGCCGGGAGCAGCACCGGGAACAGCCCCTCCGGGGCCGGGAACGCCGCTGGACGCCCCCATGGCGGCGCCCAGCGCGACGCCCCGTTCCAGCCGGTCGAGCCGCGCCTGCACGGACCGTTCGTCGCCGTACGTCGCCGGCAGCAGCACCCGTGCGCAGATCAGCTCCAGTTGGAGCCGCGGCGAGGTCGCGCCGCGCATCTCGGTCAGGCCGGTGTTCACCAGGTCGGCGGCGCGGCTCAATTCGGCGGCGCCGAAGACGGATGCCTGCGCGCGCATGCGCTCCAGCACGTCGTCGGGAGCGTCGATCAGCGTCTTCTCCACCGCGTCGGGAACGGCCGCCAGGATCACCAGGTCCCGCAGCCGCTCCAGCAGGTCGGTGACGAAGCGGCGCGGATCGTGCCCGCCCTCGATGACCCGGTCCACGATCTCGAACGCGCGCGCACCGTCCCCCGCGGCGAACGCGTCCACGACATCGTCCAGCAGCGCGCTGTCCGTATAGCCGAGCAGCGCGGTGGCCATGCCATATGTCACACCGTTCTCACCGGCGCCGGCGAGCAACTGGTCCATCACCGACATCGAATCCCGTACGGAACCCGCACCGGCCCTTACGGCCAGCGGCAGCACCGTGTCCTCGACGGGAATGGCCTCGCGCTCACACACCTCGGCCAAGTGGTCACGGAGCGTCCCGGGCGGCACGAGCCGGAACGGATAGTGGTGGGTGCGCGACCGGATGGTCCCGATGACCTTCTCGGGCTCGGTCGTCGCGAAGATGAACTTCAGATGCTCGGGCGGCTCTTCGACCACCTTCAGCAGGGCGTTGAACCCCGCCGGGGTGACCATGTGCGCCTCGTCGACGATGTAGATCTTGTACCGGCTGGAGGCCGGTCCGAAGAACGCCTTCTCCCTCAACTCCCGCGCATCGTCCACACCACCGTGCGAGGCGGCGTCGATCTCGATCACGTCGATCGACCCGGGCCCGTTGCGCGCCAGGTCACGGCACGACTGGCACTCACCGCACGGCGTGGGCGTCGGCCCCTGCTCACAGTTGAGACAACGGGCCAGGATGCGCGCGCTGGTCGTCTTTCCGCAGCCGCGCGGCCCACTGAATAGATACGCGTGGTTGACGCGGTTGTTGCGCAGCGCCTGCTGCAAGGGATCGGTCACATGCTCTTGCCCGATGACCTCGGCGAAGGTCTCGGGGCGATAGCGGCGGTACAGGGCGAGGGACGACACACCCCCGACGATATAGGCCATGGGTGACAAGTGGCCCCGCTCACACAAACGCCCCTCACGCACCCGCCAGAGCCAACCTACCCTTGCTGCCTTCCGGCCCTGGGGGAGTTCAGTCAGATAGCGCCACGTGAGGGGCTGCGCCCACAGTACCCGATCCCCAGCAGCGGATACGAGTTCGCGAGCAGTCCTCGGAGTCTTGTACAGTTTGCGGCGGAGGATTCGCCTAGTGGCCTAGGGCGCACGCTTGGAAAGCGTGTTGGGGGCAACCCCTCACGAGTTCGAATCTCGTATCCTCCGCCCAGCCTCACCGGGCTGAACGTAGGGCCCCACCGCTCCGGCGGTGGGGCCCTACGTAGTTTCTGGTGCGGTCTTGAGTTCCTGGTGCGGTCTTGGTCGCAGTTGGCGCCTCAGCTTCGGGGGGCTTCCGGGAGCGGTGGGGTGATCAGGCTTTGGCCGCTCGGTGAACTGGCCCGGGGGGCTCGGTCCTGAAGATCGTTCGATGGTCGCAGGGGTCTGTGCGGCAGCGGTCAGTTCATGGTTCGCGAGGAGCGAGCGCGCCGCTGGGCATGCGCACGAGGCCGGTGCGGTGCGGCCTTCTCCGGCCTGCGTGCGCCTGCTGCTGCTCCTGCTCCTGCCTCTAGGAGGTCGTCTTCGTCCGTGGGGCGGTGGCGCTGCCTACGCCGAGTGTCCAGATGGCGTGGGCGAGCGCGTCGCTGTTGCGGTCGAGTGCGGTGTCGCTGATGTTGCTGGTGGTGTCGCAGGAGGAGTGGTAGCAGCGGTCGAATGCCTGGCCCGCCGTGCCGCCCCATTTCTGCGCCTGCGCCGTGGTCTTCGTCCGGCTCGCCCCGGTGAACAGACCTCCCACCGGGATGCCCGCGTTCTTGAAGTTGGCGTGATCGGAGCGCCCGTCACCCTCCGTCTCGATCTCCGTGGAGATGCCCTTGGAGAGGTACCAGTCCTTGAAGACCTTCTCGATCTTCGGGTCGTCGTCGTAGACGAAGTAACCGGGGTTCGGCGAGCCGATCATGTCGAAGTTCAGATAGCCGGTGAACTTCGCGCGCTCCGCCGCCGGCAGCCTGCTGACGTAGTTCCGCGAGCCTACGAGGCCGCGTTCCTCGGCGCCCCACCAGCCGAAACGCAGATGCTGCTCCGGCGCCGAGCCCGCGCGGGAAACGGCGAGCGCGGTCTCCAGGACGGCCGCCGAACCGGAGCCGTTGTCGTTGATGCCGGGGCCCGAGGTGACCGAGTCGAGGTGGGCGCCCGCCATCAGCACTGTGTTGGGGTTACCGCCGGGCCAGTCGGCGATCAGGTTCCAGCCGGTGGTGCCGCCCGAGGTGAAGGACTGGAGCGTGGTGGTGTACCCGGCCGCGTCCAGCTTGGCCTTGATGTAGTCGATGGAGGCGCGGTAACCGGGGCGTCCGTGGGCGCGGTTGCCGCCGTTGGCTGTGGCCAGGGACTGGAGCTGGCTCAGGTGCGCCTTGACGTTGGCCACCGGGATGTCGGGCGCCGCCAGGGCTGAGGGGGAGGCTGCGGCCGGTGCCGGGGACGGCGCCGCCAGCGCGGACGCGCCCGCCGGGATCAGCAGACCCATGGCTGCGCAGGCCGTGACGAGGTGGCGTACCCAAGATCTTCGTGCAGTGCGTATGGACATGGAGTGCTCCGGATTCCGTATGAGATGGGAACGGAACGTGCGGGCTCCCCGCGCAAGGGTGGACGCGGGGAGGTGGAGCTGTTCAGTGACGCTTGATGCTCGGGCGCCGGGAGTGCCGCGGCAAGCCGTAAACCGGACAGCGCCCGCTGGTTACCGGCCTTCTGTGAACGCGGGGCACCGGACTTCCGCCGGCGCGGGCCGCTCCGACACGCGTGCCAACGCGTGCCGACGCGTGCCGACGCGTGCCGCGGTCGGGGCCGACCAGGAACAACACGCCGCTCCGGGGCTGCGGCTGGGGCGGCAGCGCGGCTGCGGCTGCTGGGGGCGCTTTTGCTGGTGTTCCGTGCCGCGCGAAGGGGTTGCTGGTGTTCCGCGCCGACGGGCACCGACACTCGGATCCTCGGCTGGGGAATGACCTGCGAGGGCGGCAGCGAGTGCCCAAACCCGCCGGTCCGCCTGCAGGAACTGGACACCAGGATCGTCCCTGACGGCCGATGCAGCGAGAACTACGACGCGGACAACGAGCTGTGCACCGACAGCCCCACCAAGAACGCGATGGCGTGCGTCCTCGACTCGGGCGGGCCGCAGATCAAGGGCCGTCCCGGGCAGTGGGAACTGATCGGGGCCACCAGCGCGACGGCGACGCCGATCCGAAGTGCGCCACCGGCCCCGGCATCTACACCGACCTGACCGCCCACCGCGACTGGATCGAGCCGACCATCTCGAAGTGACCGCGCCATCCGCTTGCACGCGGCGACGCGTTGGTGTTCTGCGCCCTGCCGCGCAGGACTTGGTGACCCGCCCGCTGCCGCGTTGGGTCCCGCCGAAGTGACGGACGCCGGGCCCGCGCCGGCCGGTACGACGCCGCTGGCGCCGATCGCCCGCCTGCTGGCCGAGAGGAACGAGCACACCACCGGCTTCCCGGACGAAGGGTGGGCAGCCCTCTCGCGAGTTCGAAGCCCGCGTCCTCTGCCCCGCTCTGCCTCAGCGGGTTCAGCGGGCTCAGCGCGGGACCCCATCGCTTCGGGGGTGGGGCCCCACGTAGTTGCGGGCCCCGTAGTTGGCGGGCCTCACGCAGTTGCGAGGGCCCTCGCAACTGCGGGGTTCGCTCTCAGCGAACGCCTACCGGGGCGCGTTCCAGGTGGGTGGGCTCCGGGGTGCCCTCGCGCCCTCGCGGCTTCTGGTGGGGGCCCGGAGGGGTCAGCGGGTGACGGTGAAGGTCGCGGCGTCGGGGGCGAAGGCCGTGTCGCCGTCCTTCGCGGTCGCCAGTGCGGAGATGTGCCAGGTGCCCTTGGGCAGGTCGGCGGCTTCCTTCGGGGTGACCTTCAGGGTGTAGGTGCACTCGGAGGTCTCCGTCGTGGACTTCTTGCAGGTGGCGCGTTCGGCGGTCGCCATTTCCTTGGCGGTGGGCTTGAGGTCCGAACTCTTCGGCCAGGCCAGGACCTTGAGGTTCCGGATCCCCGAGTCGTCGGTCACCTTCGCCGTGTAGGTGAGCGAGCCGTCGGTGTCGGCGGTCGGGGCGGCATAGCGGGCCGAGCCGTTCTCGATGGTCGGTTCGCTGGACGCGGTGGCTGATGCGACGCCACCGATCGCAAGGCCGCCAATAACGACGGCACCAATGAGTGACGGAACAACGATGCGCTTGGACATGGGAATTCTCTCCTCAGAAACGTGATCCGGAATGCGTGAATGGCGCCGGTGCGGTGTTCCCGGGAAACGCGAAGAAAGCGTTGAGTGCTGAACAAAAGGACCGGGAACAACCGGTTGCCGATGCGTTCATCGACGTAATCGAGCCTATGGCCGCCGGAGTGCGTGGTCCTCAGGCTCTGGGACGAACACTTCCTGCAACCAGAGATAGAGAACGGTGCGGTACGCCTCCACCGGGCGGCGTGCGGGTGCCGCAGGAACTGGGAGTTCGTCGGTCCGGAGGGAGGGAACCGGTCCGGGGCACAAGGAGCCGGTCCGGGGCACAAGGAGCCGGTCCGGGGTACTGAGCAAGTCGCGCATCGGGCTGGTCGTGCGTGCGGGGCGCTTTTCTCTTCACCGTTCTCTTCACTGGGCTTCGGAGACTCCGGGCTTCCGGGCTTCCGGGCTACATCGTGTTGTCTTCTTCTGAACGGGGGCGATGGAAGAGCGGTGGTGACCCGGCGGCTGGAATTCGTCACTCCCCTGTGCGGAAAGTGTGGGCGTGGCCGTGGGACAGGTGGTGGGTGCCATGGGTGCGGGTGGCGAGCCAGCCGGCCATCGCTCGTACGCCGAGGCCGATGGCGCGCTCGTCCGGGGTGAAGTCGGGGTAGTGCGGATAGCTGGTGGTGATGGGCGCTTCGGGGGTGCGGACTCCCAGGAAGGTGTAGGTGCCAGGCACGCGGTCCAAGTAGAGAGCGAAGTCGTCCCCGTTGAACGGGAAGGCGGCATGCAGGCGAGTGGTCGCGTCGCGGCCGAGCGTGTGGCGCAGATGGCGGGCGAGCCTGCGCGCGTCCTGTTCGGGGCAGACCATGGCGGGGAAGGGCTCGCGGGGGAAGCTCACCCTGGCCCCGGCGTACGACTTGGCGAGGCGGCGGATGTCCTCGCGTACCTCCACGTAGCGCTCCTCCGGCCAGCAGCGGGAGGCCACCTCCACCTTGGCCGCACCGTCGACGCCGTCAGCAGCCTCCTGGACCCTGGCCCGAGCGGCCACGAACCGGGCCAGCGGCCCGTTGGGCGTCTGCACATCGGCGACCATCCGCTCCAGGTCGGCGGGCTGCTGCGGCGGTGTCACCGTGGCGAGCGCGCCGATGTCGGCGGCCAGTCGCCGCGCCGCTTCGGGCGCGTCCGTACCCGACAGTGCCACTTCCGGACGGTCCTGCCCCGGCAGCCCGTAGCCGGGGGTCACGGCGAACTGCCCGAGCGGGAACGGGCCGCAGTGCAGCGCGTGGATCTCCTCGACGCGGGCGTGGAAGCGGGTGCGGTCCAGCACGCGCCTTTCCAGCATCGCGCGCGCACCGGTCAGTGCCTCCTCGGCCGGCTGGAAGAGGAACACCACCGTTCCGCTCAGGTGTTGCCGCAGCCGCGCCAGGACCAGGGCGATGCCGATGGCCACCGTGGTGTGGATGTCGTGCCCGCAGACATGAGCGGGCGCAGCGCCGCCTCCCACGATGTCGCGGCCCGGCACCGCGTCCATGTCGGCCCGGTAAGCGACGGTCCGGCCCGGATGCGCGCCCCGTAGGACGCCGACGACGCCGTGGCCGCCTATTCCGGTGGTGACGGCCAGCCCGGCCTTTCGCAGTTCCCGGGCCACCGCGCGTGCGGTACGCCGTTCCTGGCCCGGCGCCTCGGGGTGCCGGTGGAGGTCACGCCGCAGGGCGATCAGCGCGCGTTCCAGGTGCGCGGTCTGTGTGTCCACCGCGCTCCGGGCCAACGGGCCTTGTTCTGCTGCCGCTTGCTCGGCTGCTCCTTGCTCCGCTGTCCCTTGCCCCGCTGCTCCTTGCTCCGCTCTTCCCTGCCTCGCTGTCCCTTGCCCCGCTGCCTCTTGTCCCGCCGCGCTTTGCACAGCCAGCCGCCTCTCCCCGTAGGCGGCGGCCCTGTCCGCTGTTCCCCCTACGAGGCCCGCCGCTCCGGCTGCTGCTGTGCCGGCGAGCATGGTGCGGCGGGCGAGAGCGTGTTCCATGGGTTGCTTCACTGTTTCCCCCAACGTGAAAAACCTGCGTGTGGACTTCCGGCTCCCTGACGAGGCAGTGGGTCCCCTGACGTGGCAGTCGGCTCTCGGCCGTGCGGGGCGTGCGCGTGCGGCGTAGAGCCTGTGGCGTGGGCCGGGCCGTCACCGCTCGGCGAGGAACCCTCTGCCGCCACGATGGCCGCGCACAGCCGCCATTGCCCATGCGGCTAGCACCCCGGAGGGAGTAGGCGTAGGCCCCTTCGCCTTCGACGGCTCGGGGTGACGGGTAATCGCTCACTACTGGATGGTCGAAGCGCCTTTGCGTGCCAGTAGTTCGCCGAAGTTGGTTCCGTACCGCCTGGTGGCCGCGCGGCTGGAGCGTTGGGGCGGCTGTCGGTCCGGTGGGCTCACGGTCGGGCGGACGCGTAGTCGGACGGGATCGCGGTCCGATGAGTTCGCGGCGGTCGGGCGGGCTCGCACTTTTCCGGAGAGCCGTGAACTTTTCCGCCGGGTCCGTCATCGAACCCGTTGTCCGACCGTCCTCGACGCCGCAGTCGCGAACGCCGTCGCGCCGGTACGGGCACATCCGAGATGACCGAGGTATGCGTGCTCACCGCGCGCCCTCCTCACCCGAACGGAGAGGCATGCGTGGGAGGTTCACGGGGGCTGCCTGGGCCCCGCTCTGCCTCGCCGCGCGCACGGAGCCGGCGCCCACTTGGCGTGCCGCCGGCCCGCGAGCACCACCCGGTGCCGTCCCTCCCGTACCAGGTCGGCGGACCGAGACGCCAGAACGGGTTCGCCGCCGTACCGGTGTCTCGTAACGGTCCTCGTAGTGGTCCTCGTAGTGCTCCTCGTAACGAGTCCTCCTAGCGGGTCCCCGTAAACGGGCCCCTGGTAGCGGTCCTCGTCCAACGGGGTCCGGTCCAAAGGGCCTCAGGGGGCCACCGAGGTCCACCGGGGTCAACCGGGATCCACCAGGCCCAGGGACGGGAGCGGCATATACGAGCGTCGTAGCGCACCGGAGCTGTCGTGCTCCAGGTGCTGCACGGCAGAGCCATCGCGCCCCGAATACGTGTCGGCAGCCCTCGGGCTCCACACGTGCTGAAGCCGCGAACGGTCCTGGTTCCGGCGCGGAAGGCCGGTACCAGTAGTCAACCGGCATCCACGGCGCTCAGTCCCACAACCGACCAATCCCGCAGATGCGGAGTTTTTCGCCATGAACGCCAGAATCCTGACCGGACGCAAGGGCATCACAGCCCTCGCCACCGGCGGCGTCCTGATCGCCGCCACCGCGATAGTCGCGCAGGCCGTCCCGTTCGGCGACTCCCCGCCGTCCGTCGAGGCCAAGGGCGCCACGCTGCTGGACAACGGGAAGGGCAACTCGCTCTACGCCAAGGACGCCAATACGGTGCGCCCCCAGGCCAGCACGACGAAGATCATGGTGGCCTCCGTTGTCCTCGACAACAAGAATGTCGACCTGGAGCGCAAGGTTCCCGTCCGGCAGCAGTACCGGAACTACGTCACCAAGCACCACGCCAGCACGGCGGACCTCCAGACAGGGGACAAGGTCACGGTCCGCCAGTTGCTCTACGCGTCCCTGCTGCCCTCTGGAGCCGACGCGGCCTACGCGCTGGCCGACACCTTCGGTACCGGCGACACCCTCGCCGAGCGTGTCCGGTCGTTCATCTCGAAGATGAACGCGAAGGCCCAGGAACTGCATCTCCGCAAGACGAAGTACGAGACCTTCGACGGCTCCGGCAAGGACGCCACCACACCGACCGAACTGGCGAAGCTGGCCCGGCACGCCATGAGGAACGACACCTTCCGCAAGGTCGTCAAGACCAAGAAGTACAAGGGCGACGCCCCGGCCGCCAACGGCCGCACACGCACCTACGCCTGGACCAACACCAACCGGCTACTGGGCGCGTACGACGGAGCCATCGGCCTCAAGACCGGCACCACCAGCCGCGCAGGCAAGTGCCTTGTGTTCGCGGCCAACCGGGGCGGCAAGACCGTCGTCGGTACGGTGATGGACAGCAAGGACCGGTACAACGACGCGGCGAAGCTGCTGGACCACGGCTTCGGCACCGACGACGCCAAGGACCTGGACATCCGCGAACTGCCTTCTGGCTCCCACGACGACTGACCCGGCCGGGCAGCCAGTGGGGGGTAGCTGCGTGGGGGTGGCTGGGTGGCCACGTGTTCCCGGTACGGTCACGTGCTATCGGTATCGCCACGTGATCTCGGTACGGGCACGTGTTCCTAGTAGGGGCACGCGTTCCCGATAGGGGCCCTGGAAAGCGTGAAGGGATGCATAGGGTGCGGCGCCTCGCGAATACGCCGCCTCGCGAGCACGCCTCACGCCTTCGCCTCCGAGGTACGCCTCCTGTGCGTTCACCGCCCGGCCTCACCGGGGGAACACAGGGCCCCACCGCGACGACGGTGGGGCCCTACTCGTGCGCTACTGGCGCGCTGCCGACGCGATTCGTGCCCCTACTGGTGCGCTACTTCCTTCCGATGCCCTACTGGCGGGTCAAGTGGCGAAATGGTGAAGCGGCCTACTAGAAGTCAACGGAATCGACGGGCCAGTTTTCTTCCCTCCCATAAGGGCCGACACGAGCTCGTACGGGTCGCCACAAGTACGCGGTGCCGAACGCTCCCCCAGTAGTCGCCCCCATCTCGTGGCGTTCGCCCGCCCCTACAGGCGGCCGGGGCCGGGGGCGAGGCCGGGGCCAAGCCTCGGCCCCGGCCCGGGGTCGACCGGGACCTGGCGTCGATCGGGAGCGAGCACCGACCGGGGGGCGAGCACCGATCGGGGTGGGCACCGACCGGGGATGAGCGCGGGAGGACGGTCTATATCTCCGGTTAGAGGCGGTGCTCGACCCGCGGCCCGATGCTCTTGGCCCCCGTGTGTCCATAGCCTGATACACGTGATGAGGCACCTGAAGGAACGAACCGACGACCGGCTCCTCCCGGCCCTGCTGCTCGGCGCCCAGGCCGTGGCGTGGCCCGGGTTCGCGCTGCTGCGCGGGGGCGCGCCGACGGCGGCGGAACTCCTCTCGGTCGCCCTCGTCGGCGGCCTGGTCGCCGCCGCGCTCATGGCCCGCCGCACTCACCCGGTGCCCGTCCTCATCCTGGTCGCCGCCGCGTGCGCGGTCGGCGCCGGGCCGCTGCCCGCCGGCGCCGTGGCTGTGCTCGGTACCGCCGGTGTCGCACTGGCCCTGTTCACGGTTGCCGCCGAACGGGACACCACCACCGGGCTGCTGTGTGTGGCCACGCTGGTGGTCTGGCAGCTCGTGCACGGCCTGAGCCTGCACGGACTCGGCGGCAGCCAGGGGCTCGATCTTGTCCTCACAGCCCTGCTCTACGCAGCCGCCACCGGCACGGGGCTTCAGGTGCGGCGGCAGCGGAGCGCCCGGGAGGCCGCCGAGCGCCGTCTGCGCCGGGCCGAGACCGAACGGCACCGGCTTCCGGCGGCGGAACGGGGCCGGATGGAGAGGGAGTTGCACGACGTCAGCGCTCACCACCTGACGGCGGTGGTCGTGACGGTTGAGGCGGCGCTCGGATTGCGTGAGCGCCGCCCGGAACTGGCCGAGCAGGCGGTGCGGTTCGCCGCCGAGACAGGCCGCGAGGTGACGCGGGCGCTGAGCGCGGTCAGGGCGCCCGCGCCCTCGTCGGACGACCTGCCGCTGCCGGAGGAGCGGCTACGGGAACTCGTGGCCGGTTTCCGCGCCCTCGGCCAGCCGGTGACCAGCCAGACCGACGCGCTGCCTGAAGGCTCCATCGGGGATGCCGTGTACGGAATCGTCCGCGAGGCGCTGACCAACGCAGTACGCCATGCCTCCGGCGCCCCCACCACCGTGCGATGCACCTATGGGGACACGCACACGGAACTAGTAGTGCACAACGATCCGCCGGACGCCTCCTCCGCTCGTACACCGCGCGGTGAAGGACTGGGCGGCGGGCGCGGCCAGAACCTTCTGCGCGGCCGGGCGCGGGAGGCGGGCGGCACGCTCACCAGTGGGCCCACACCGGATGGGGGCTGGGAGGTACGGGCGCTCCTGCCGGGACGGACCGCGGCGTCACCTGTGGCAGCCGTTCCGCGCACGTACCGTCTCGCACAGTTCGTCGCCGCCGCGGGTCTGTGCTTCCAGCCGCTGCTGCCGTTCCTCGTCATCCAGAGGAACACGACGCCGACCGGGCCCGGCGTCTCCGCCGGCGCGCTTTTCGCGCTGCTCGCCACAGCACAGGCGCTCGCGCTGCTGTGGCTGCGACGGGCTCCCCGTACAGCACTGAGCGCACTACTTGTCCTCACCGGGGCCTGGCCTGCGGCGATGTCCGTGAGCGAGTACACGGGGCCGGTGCTCCTGCCGCCCGGCCTGAGCATGCTCGCTACCTGTGTCGCGCTCACCACGGTGGCGGCGCGCGGCCAGAACGTGGGCGTACCGCGTTTCGTCCTCCCCGTCGTTGCCGCCCTTGTGCACGCGGCTGCGGTGACCGTCGCCGTACTCGACCGTGGAACCGCCACATCTGCCTGGGCGGTCGCCGCTATCACGACCGCAGCGGCGGCGCTGGCGGCTGCCGCCTCCTGGTACGCCGGCACCCGGTACGGGAGGCGCCGGCAAGCCGCCCAGGACACGCAGGAGAACCGTGTGGCCACATGGACGGAGGAGGCCGTACGGGACGCATGGGCCGAACGCCGCCGCATCACCGTCGGCCTGGAGACAACCGTGCTGGCCCGCACGGCCGAGGTGGTCGAGCAGGCGGACGCGGGACGGCTCCCGGAGACGGCGAAGCGCGCACGCAAAGCGCTGGCCGCCATGCGGGCCCTGCTGGAGACGGTCCGGGCCGGGGAACAGTACGGCGAGCTCCAGCCACAGCCCACGCTCCAGGCCCTCGACCTGCTCGCCCACCAGACCCGAGCCACCGGCCGACAGGTGGAGGTACGGCTCACCGAACGGGTGCCCGAGCGGCTGCCGTCAGGGGTGGACCTCGCCGCCTACCGCGCTGCCGAGACCGTGCTGAAGGCCGGTGGCGACGACCCTGCCACCCTCGTGTTCGACACCGAGGGCCAGGACCTGACCCTCACCGCGACCGGCGTCCCCCGCGCCATCCGCCTCCCCGCGAGGGAGCGGCTGGAGGCACGGGTCGCGCCGCTCGGTGGCACCCTGGCCATCGAACAGCCGGGCACGCTCCTGTTGCGCCTGCCCCTGACCACCATCCCGAGCGACGGGTCCACCACCCCGCGCCGGGGAGACGAGGAGGAAGCCCGATGACCCTGACGGTGATGGTCGTGGACGACCAGATCGTCGTGCGGGCGGGCTTCGCCGCCGTCATCGACGCCGAGGAGGACATGACGGTCGTCGGCGAGGCCGGCGACGGCGCCGAAGCGGTGAGCCTCGCCGAACGGCTCGCGCCTGACGTGATCGTCATGGACGTACGCATGCCCGGCCTCGACGGCATCGCCGCCACCCGGATCCTCACCGGGCGCGAGAACCCGTCCCGCGTTCTGGTACTCACCACCTTCGACCTCGACGCCTACGTCTTCGACGCCCTACGTGCCGGCGCATCCGGGTTCCTCCTCAAGGACGTACAGGCCGCCGAACTGCTGCACGGCATCCGGGTCGTGGCCACGGGCGAGAGTGTCCTCGCCCCTTCGGCGACCCGCCGCCTCATCGGTCACTACGCCGCCGGACCTTCCGCGGGACGGCGACCCGGCCACGACTCGTCGGTCCTGGACCGGCTGACCGCCCGTGAACGCTTCGTCCTCACCCTGGTCGCCTCGGGACTGAACAACGCGGAGATCGCCGAGGAACTCGACATCACCGTCGGCACCGTCAAGTCCCATGTGAACGGGCTGCTGCGCAAGCTGGAACTGCGCGACCGAGTGCAGGCGACGATCCTCGCCTACGACCTGGGCCTCGCCCGGGCAAACCCACCGAGACCGCACAGCTGACCCCCTCCCCTGCCTGCTCTGTCCCCCTCCTCTGTCCCCCTGCCCCGTCCTGTCCGTCCTGTCTTGCCCTGCTCTGTCTGGGCTGACCCACGACTGTCCCGTTTCGAACCTGGTGCCGTGCGGCTGTGTGGCCGAGCGCAACTGATGTGCCGTGCCGCGGCCGGTGCACCGCCGTGCAGGTCCGCCCGGTCCAGGTCAGTCCGGCACGGAGCGAGTCGGGCACGGTCCCGCCCCGTCCGAACCAGTCCGGTCCGATCCGCCAGTGAGACGAACGTTGAAACCATGAGCACCGCGCATAAGGAGCCCACCGCCATGACCGATTCCGCTTCCTCCCGTCCCGCCCAGCGCTTTGGACGCTTCCTGCGCAGAGCGCTCAGCACGGTTCTCGCTCGCGTCTATCTCGCTGTATGCGCTGGCCTGTTGATCTGGGCCCTGGTGGAGAGCTCTCGTGACACCGCCGACGCCTCCCTCGCCGGAGTGTGGCCGTTGATCGCGACCGCGCCCGTAAGCATGATCATGATCGTGCTCCCGGACGACGTGTCCATGTTCGTCATTCCCGTCATCATCGGAGCCCTGGTGAACGCCGTGCTCATCGGCTGGTGCGCCAGCGCCCTGCGCCAGGGCTGGCAGACGGGCCGGGGCGGCTCGGGACCGACCGCCTGAGAGTCGCACTACTCCGCGCGGGGCACGGCGATACGCCCCAGACCGACACCGGCCAGGCAAGACGCAGACGGGCGACGCGGAGACGAGCGGGCAGGGCAGGGGCGGGTGGGACCGGGCAGGGTGGGACCGGGCAGGGTGAGGCAGTCGGTCAAAGAACCAGACCGAGCCCGATACGAAGCATCGGACCCCCGAAGCACCCCGTCTCCGCGACCCCGACGGATCAGGCGGACAGTGCGATGTCGTGCGTGACGCGTTCCGCGGCCACCCTGCGGACGGCCCCAATGGAGTCGACCCGCGTCGCGGCAAGGCTTCGTGAGCATGACGCGAGCACCGGCACACGTACCGGGATCACCGGCAACAAGCGCCGCTACGAGGCCCGAGCTGAGCGGCGCTCAGGCTCGGATTTGGGCCTGGATTTGGGCCTGGATTTGGGCCTGGGTTTGGACCTGGGCTTGGCCCTCGGTGTGGAGCCGGGCTTCGGAATCGGAATTCGGGCTTGGGTCGGACTGTGCGCGGCCTTCGCGGACTTGGACTCGGATCGAGCGGCTTGGGCCGTTCGGTTGCCGGGCGGGCATCCAGTGGTGGCTGCCGGGTCAGGGGGTGATCGTAGGCAAGCTCCCCCGGCGAAGCGGGCCCATCGCGGGGCAGCGGCCACACCGTGGCACGGAGGCTCAGGCGGGTGCAGGGGTCTTGGCGAGGAAGTCGGACCATGTGCGGGTGGTGGTGTGGAGGGGCCCTTGAGGGAGAAGCGTGCCGTTACGGATGGCACGGGTGCCCGGCATTCGGAGGGAAAGAATCTTGCGGTTCGGGCGGCCTGTGGTGTGCAGGTAGGTGCGGAGGAGGTCTGCGGCGGTCGTTGCTTCCGGCCCCGCGATGTCGGGTGCTCGTCCTGCGGGGTGGGGGTCGAGGGCTATGTCGGCGAGCCTGGCTGCCACTTCATCGGCGTCGAGCGGCTGGACACGGAAGCCGGACGGTATGGGCACAAGGGGAAGCTTCGCGGCGGAGCTGACTCCCTTCAGGATCAGGTCGTAGAACTGAGTGGCGCGCAGGGTCGTCCACGGCAGGCCGGAGTCGGCCACGATGCGTTCGGATTCGAGCTTGGAGCGGAAGTAGCCCAGGGAGATGCGGTCGACTCCCACTATGGAGACGTACACCAAGTGCGGTGCGGGCGAGTGCGAAGAGACCGCGCGCACAAGATTGCGGGTCGCCTGGGCGTCGCCCCTCTTGTCGCTCGCACAGTGCACGATGACCCGCACGCCGTCGACAGCGGATTCGAGTGCTTCTCCCTTGGCCAGGTCTCCCTGAACGAACTCGGCTCCGTCTCCGCTCTCGTAACGGCTTCGGCTGAGCACGCGCACCTGGCGACCCGCGTCGGTGAGGCGTGGCACCAGGAGTCGTCCAAGTGTCCCTGTGCCGCCGGTGACCAGAATCGGTGAGGTCATCGTCTCTCTTCTCTCTCGGAGTTGCGGGCGGTCACTGATATGACCCGCGCCGAGCCGGAGATGTGACAGCGGCGAGACGGTCACACTCCGTTGCTCCGACGGGTCATATAGCTGAGGGACGAACGCCCGGCAACGACCGCAACGTTGAGCGCCGCATACGAGGAGCACACGTGAGTGCAGTGGACGAAGGCATGAAGACAGCTATCTGGCCCGTCGAAGACCTCGCGCAAGCAAAGGGGCTGGCCGATCAGCTCTTGGGCATGGAACCGTCCATGGACGCGCCGCACTACGTCGGCCACCGCATGAGGGCAGGACGTCAGGCTCGATCCGAACGTGCACTCCAAGGGAGTGCCGGGCCCCGTCTTCTACTGGCACGTCGCAGACATCCGGGCCACGTGGCCGCTCTGCGTGTGGGCGGAGAGCAGACAGTCCAGGACATAGAGGACCTGGGCGGCGCCAAGCTCATCACCCAGGTCAGTGATGCGGACGGCAATGTCTTCGGGCTCATCCAGATGCCCTGACCGTTCCCGCCGCCACTTCCGCTTCCGCGAACGCCCGTGTTGCCCAGCGGCCTCGTGCTGGCTCGGCCCTCCACCGCCCCCGGCCTCGGCGGCCCTCCAAAACCTGAGAGCCAACTGACCGCCGAGGCATGGCAAGCCTACGGCGTCGCAGCACCGCTGCCCGCTCGGCCCAGGCAGTGCAAGCGGCCCACTTGGCCCAGGCGGTGCAAGCGGCCCAAGGGGCTCAGGAGACCCATGCGGTCCAAGCGGCCAAGGCGGCCAAGGCGGCCAAGGCGGCCAAGGCGGCCAAGGCGGCCAAGGCGGCCAAGGCCAAACGCTCACCGGCACGGGCGAGTTGGGGGCCCACTGCTCACCAAGCCCTCGAATAGCTCACGAACTCCCACCCCGGCACCCCCGGCAGCCGGGGTGCCCCAGCCCGACCGGCCTCGGGCCCTCAGAGTTGGGTGCTCCCTGCCCTCCGGCCCACGCTGGGGTCTCTCATTTGGATCAGGCTGGATCGGAGAGCGAGGTCCGATGCCGTGCGTCGCAAGGTAGGGGAGGGCGCCCCTGCGGAGCAGCGGCGACCGGCGCTTCCCCGCCCCACCGGACGGTGCGGGAAGTACCCCGCCGTTGCGAGGCGCGGTGCCCAGTCCCCGCCCCCCACGTCACCCACCACACGCCACACGCCAAGGCCCCAGCCTCCCCACTGCTTAGCCCAGCTCAACTAAGCACGCCCCGGCCCTGCCT
The DNA here is from genome assembly GCF_028657195.3 of Streptomyces iconiensis. Classification (GTDB taxonomy): domain Bacteria; phylum Actinomycetota; class Actinomycetes; order Streptomycetales; family Streptomycetaceae; genus Streptomyces; species Streptomyces iconiensis. The sequence goes on along the minus strand of NZ_JANCPR020000006.1, from coordinate 99,321 downwards.
GGCCCCCTACCCCTACCCCTCCCCTCCCGATACCGCCGGTCCCGCTATCCCTTCCCCGCTACCGCCGTGCCGGCGACCGCAGTCGCCGCGCCCGTCCGCCCGTCCGCCCGCAATTCCTAGTGGCGGTCCCCCGTCCGCAATTCCCTGTGACGGTCGGAGGTCAGGGGTCACGGGTCAGGGGTGGTGATGAGTTCAAGGCTCAGTTCGCTGAGGTGGCCGGGGTCGGCACGCATGTCTATCGCGGCGATCCTTTCTCCGGTGAGGGTGAAGCCGAAGACGACGCGGGGCCGTCCGTCAGCTGACCAGACCAGCCCGACCTTGCCGTCGATGTACGCGGGCCGTGCTGCCTTGGCTCGGCCGGCGAACACGTTGGCGACGGCGGTCGCACCGCGCGCACCCTGTGCGCCCGTGCTGGCGGCGGCGCCGTCGATGCGAAGCACGACGTCCGGGTCGAGCAAGGTGAGCAAGGAGGTGAAGTCGCCGCCGCGGGAGGCCGCGAGGAAGGCTTCCACCACCTTTCGCTGGCGGGCCGACTCGATAGGGGAGTCGCGTGACGCGCCGCGTAGGCGGCGGCGTGCCCGGCTGGCCAACTGCCGGGTGGCGACCGTGGAGCGCTCCACGATGGGCGCGATGCTGTCGAAAGGAACGGAGAAGAGGTCGTGCAGCACGAACACGAGACGCTCAGCGGGAGTAAGGGTGTCGAGAACCACCAGCAGCGCCACACCGATCGAGTCGGTGAGCACCGCATGGTCCTCGGGCCCCGCGCCGTCCTCATGCGGTACGTCGGCATCCGGCCCGTGGGTGCCCCAGGGGTCTTCGCGGCGCGTGTCACGCGCGCGCAGCATGTTGAGGGAGATCCGGCCGACGACCGTCGTGAGCCATCCGCTCAGGTTCTCCACCTCGTCGGTGTCAGCGCCGCTCAACCGGAGCCAGCCTTCCTGCACCGCGTCCTCTGCCTCCCCCGACGACCCGAGCAGGCGATAGGCCACGGCGTGCAGGCGGCCACGGTGTTCCTCGAAGCGTTTCGCCAGAGATTCGTTTTCTTCCATTGCTCAGGTCCCCCTCCGTCCACGGCATGTCATAGGGCTGACCCGCGAGGCCGCTCCGGTGTGACAGGGGGACGGGGGCGGTGAGAGACCGGAGTGATCAAGGGTTGGGGTAGTCGTCGTAGAAGCCGCGTCCCGTCTTCACGCCGAGATGCCCCATGTCCACATAGGTGTGGAGGAGGGTGCGGGGCGAGCTGGGGAGGTGCGGATTCTGGCTGGCGTAGTGGTTCTCGATGGCCAGGACGACATCGAGGCCGATGGCATCCATCGCTCGAAAGGGGCCAGGCGCCCCGGTGTTCAGCTCGATGAGGCGGTCGACCTCCTGAGCCGTGGCGACACCGTCGGCGACGACCTGGAGCGCTTCTCGTTTGATGGCTGCCCAGATCCGGTTGTTGATGAAGCCGGTGCTCTCCTGACGAGCCTCGAAAGGATGAAGGCCGTAGCTGGGAAGGACGGTGAGGAGATGGTCGAGGAGGGCGCGACGTGTGTGGCCGCAGGTCATGATCTCGACAACGTTCTGCTCGGGGGGCATGTAGAAGTGGGCGTTCATGACCCGTTGGGGGCGGGTGACGTGATCGATGAGCAAGCGGCTGGCGAACGAGGACGAGTTGCTGGCCAGCACCGCGTCCGGGGGCGATAGGCGGTCCAGGTCGCCGAAGACCCGGCGTTTCAGGCCCAGTTCCTCCGGCACGGCCTCAATGACCAGCCACGCGTCGGCTAAAGCGGAGGCCAGATCACCGGTCGTACGGACCGCCCCGGGTGAGGCGCCTTCGCGCGCGGCGACCACCCCCGGAAGTGTCTGGCGCACGTACTCCTCCGCCGCGTCGCGTTGTGCGGCCGAGGGGTCATGGATACGGACGGTGCCGCCCCGGGACGCCAACATGAGCGCGATACGGCGCCCCAGAGTGCCGGCACCGACCACGGCGACGGGGCGGGAGTCATGCGCGGGGAGGACAGAATCAGAGAGGACGGGATCCATGGCGGTAGATACTCCTCTGCTCCAGAGAGTGAGGGGATGGCGGTGGCTTGGTATGTGACGTGCACGCATACGCATGGAATGCGACGCAATACGACCGGGACGGTCACGACACGGTGCGAACGAGACATAGACGGCACAACGCGAGCGGAACGCACTGCCTCGGAAAGACCCGGAAGGACCGGAAGGACCGGAAGGACCGGAAGGACCGGAAGGGCAAGCGAGGCGAGCTGGGGCGCGGCACGCGTAGGCGCTCGCCCCTCAGGCTAGGTAGTCGTACACCGGAGTGAAGGGGGCGAGCGTCAGGTCCGTGAGGATGTGGCTGGCCTCGATCACTTCCAGCACGGGCAGATCGGCGAGCGGGGCCATCACGTGTTCGAACAGTTGGAGGCGGGCGGGGCCCTGCCATGCCTGCTTGACCGTGAGGTCGGTGATCTGGGTGCGCACCAGGTCACAGGCGCGCAACCCTTTGTCGTAGCCGGGAACGACATTGAGCGCGAACGTCGGTGCGGTGAGGAGCCGTTCGGCGCGCGCGGGGTCCATGGGCTCGTGCTTGTAGGGCATCGTCGCCGTCGCCACGCGCTGCGAACCGTAGTCGAGGGTTCCGATCAGCGCGCTGGCCTCGGCGAACAGCCTTGGCGAGCCGATGGACTTGGGGTAGGCGTCCCACTCGCGTCCGGCGAGGATGGCGCCGACGTTGTCCAGGTACATCGCGTGGAGGTACTCGCCCTCCTCCCCCTCGTAGGAGGCGTGCAGCACCTGGCCGCACTCGGTGTAGGAGCCGTAACCGTCGACGTCGCCCATGCGCATCACCTCGAATCGCACCAGAGGTTCGCCGGTCAGCAGCGGCTCGGGGACGGCCGCGCGGAGAGCGTCGGGGTCGGTGCGATAGACGACGTTGAAGTACTCCCTGTCGATGAAGCGCGGGACCCGCAGCGGGTAGGGCGTCGCCGTGAGCGGCGTGGTGGGCCTGCGTAGTACGTCTTCGATCCGCATGGTGGACGAACTCCTCCCGCGCGTAGCCGGTTTCCCTCCGTCCCGGTGCCACGGAGGCCCCCTTGCCGGTTTCCTTCCGCCCCGCTGCCCCGGAGGCGACCTTGCCGGTTTCCTTCCGTCCCGCGGCCCGGGACGTCCCTTTGCCGGGTTCCCGACGCACCGACTTCCGTTGCTTCCTGCTATCGGGCTTCCTCCACACCGGCTCTACCGGACTACCTCCTGTACGGGACTTCTCCTCTACAAGACTCCTCCCGCACGGGACCTCTACTGCCCAGCGCTCCCCCTGCCCAGCGCTCCTCCTGCACAGGGTTTCTGCTGCACAGGGATTCTGCCGCACCGGCTTCCTGCCTCCCCGGCGGCTCTCGTGCAGGTGACGTTAAGGGGTCCTGGCGAGCGGGGCGCCCGGCCGGCGTCCGACTGTTGCGGTTCAAGCGACCGTTGCGGTCAAGCCGACCGTTCCCCCGAGGCGGCGGCCTCCCCGGGAATGGCCGCGTCACCCGGAACAGCGACGTCCCCGGCGGGTGCCGGGCGCAGCAGGCCGGCGCCTGCTGTGAGGCCGCAGGTGAGGAGGGTGACGACGGTGAACGAGAGGGTGAGGGACGTGAGATCGGCGATGCCGCCGACGAGGGGGGGGGCGATGAGACCTGCCGTGTACGTGATGGTGGCGACGCCCGCGATGGCCTGGGCCGGGGCCTTGCCGGAACGGGCCGCGGCGGCGAAGGCGAGGGGGACGACGACCGCGATACCGAGACCGATCAGGCCGAAACCCGTCAGCGCGAGGGCAGGAATGGGTGCCGTGACCACCAACGCCCCGCCAGCGGCGGCCAGTAGGCCACCGAAACGCACGGTACGCACGGCGCCGAACCGGTCGACGATCGCGTCACCCGCCAGCCGCGCGACGGCCATGGTCAGCGCGAAAGCTGTTGTGGTTGCGGCGGCGAGGCCGGGTGACGTGCCAAGGATGTCGCGCAAGTAGACGGCCGACCAGTCGAGGCTGGCGCCCTCGGCGAAGACCGCACAGAAAGCGACACCGCCGATGAGCACCGCCGACTTGGGCGGCAGCGCGAAGCGAGGCGGAGGTTCTGCTTCCGGTTCGGTGCGCACGTCGAGAACAGACCGGCAGGCGAGTAGCCCGAGCGTGGTGAGGACCAGCGCGGCGATGGTGTGGTGGAGGCGCGCGTCGGCGCCCAGGTGCGCGGCGACGGTACCGCCGACGGAGCCGATCAGTGCTCCGATGCTCCACATTCCGTGCAGTCCCGACATGATCGAACGGTGGAGGCGGCGTTCGGTCTCGACGCCGAGCGCGTTCATGACGACGTCGGACATGCCCGCCGTCGCGCCGTAGACGAAGAGGGCGAAGCACAGGGTGAGCAGGCTCGGCGCGAGGGCCGGGAGCACCAGCGCGAGCGTCCACAGTGCAAGGAGGACGCGCAGCGCGGGCCGCGCTCCGAAACGGTGACTGACCGCCCCCGCCATGGGCATCGCCAGTGAGCCGCCGATGGCAGGGAACGCGAGTGCGAGCCCCAACTGGCCTGCAGATACGCCCGCGTGCTCCTGGATCCAGGGGACGCGGGTGGCGAAGCTGCCTGTCACAGCGCCGTGCACGCAGAAGACGGCGGCTACGGCGAACCGAGCACGCCGTAGCCCGCGTATGTCGCCCGCCGGGGCCCCGCCACCCATCGACGCACTACTTGCTGTCATCTTCCGTTTCCCTCCGGCCAGTTGGCACGCCGCAGGCCCGCGTGCGCAGCTGTACCGTAAATTATTAGGGACCCTTCCTGAAAGGTAATTCTGAGAGGATCCCCGCATGCCACCCGCTTCACCGAGCACCGCCCGGGCCATGAACGACCGCCTCGCGCTGAAGCTGCTCCAGGAGCGGGGGCCGCTCTCCGCGAGCCAGCTCACCACCCTCACGGGCCTCGCGCGCCCCACCGTCGCCGACCTCATCCAGCGGCTCGCCGCCGCCGGCCTTATCGCACCCGCCGGTGAGTCGGAGGCCAGGCGACGCGGGCCGAACGCACGGCTGTACGGCATCGTTGCCGACCGTGCGCACCTGGCAGCCCTGGATATGCGAACGGACGGAGTACGCGTACGCGTCGCCGATCTCCTCGGTACCCAACTCGCCGAAGCCCAGCTGCTCGTCGACCCGGCAGCCCCGCCCGAGGAAGCCGTACGAGGCACCGCCGAGCTGCTCGACCATGCAGCGGCCGAGGCCGGAGTCGAACGCCTGCACAGCGTCGCCGTCGGCGTGCCGGGTCTCATCGACCCCCGGACGGCCCGCCTCCGCACCGCGACGGGGCTCGACTGGCACCGCGAACTGATCGCGCTGCTCCAGGACCGGTTGAGCGCGGCCGTCAGGACCGAGAACGAGAGCAACCTCGCGGCCCTCGCCGAACTGCGGGCAGGCGCAGCGCGCGACCGTGACTCCTTCGTGTTCTTCTGGCTGGGCGAGGGACCTGGCGCGGCGGTGATTCTCGACGGGGCGCTGCGCAGTGGCGCCTCGGGCGGCGCGGGCGAGATCGGCTTCCTGCCGGTACCCGGTGCCGAAGCGCTGCCTTCGGCTGCCACGTGTGAGAGCGGCTTCCACTCGCTGGTCTGCGACGCCGCCGTGCGGCAGCTCGCCGCCGAGCACGGCATGGACCCGGCACTCGGCGCTGAACAGGCCCTACGCGCGGCCGTTGAAGGAGGCGGGCGCGGAGAGGGGGTCGGTTCAGGGGAGGGGCCCGGACCGGAGGCGGCGTTTCTTGACGCGCTCGCCACGCGCATCATGCTGGGCGCCGCAGCCGTCACGGCTGTGCTCGACCCCGGTTGCCTCGTGCTGGGTGGCGCGCTCGGCCACGCGGGCGGAGCCCCGCTCGCAGCCCGCGTCGAGCGGCAGCTGGCAGAGGTGACGCCCCTGCGTACCGAGGTACGGGCCAGCAGCTACGGCGACGACGGCGTCCTCAACGGTGCGCTTCTGGCCGCCGTCGACATGGCCCAGGAGGCTGTGTTCCCTTCGTTCCCTTCAGCCGGCTGAAGGGAACGGGGCTGCGGCTGCCCATGCGTATCCGGGGGCGGGAACGCACCGGACGAGGGCCTGGAGCCCGTACGGCGGCCCGGGCCCGGGTCTCGGTCCTGGACCGCGCACGACCTCGGTCCAGGACGACACCGGATGAGGCCCGGTTCAGGCCCGCACAGAACCCGTACGGATGAAGCCCTGCACCTGCGCGTAGGTGAAGGACGGAACCGGGACGTCGTGGCCGTCGCGGACGGCTGCCGCGGTGTCCGCTGCGGCCGTGAGTGCCTGGCGGTACGGGAGAGAGCCGAGGCTCAGCCTGCGCACGCCCAGTGCGGCGAGCGCGCGAAGATCGGGAAGTGCCGGGCTGTAGAGGAGGTTGAGGGGGACGGTGAGAGTTTCCGTAAGGGCCCGGACGCCTGTCGTGTCCGTGAGGGCCGGCGCGAAGGCCCCGTCGGCGCCCGCCTGTTCATAGGTGAGGAGGCGCTGCACCGTGCGGTTCACCTCGGTACCGAGCCAGTGGGTGTCGGTACGCGCGTTCACGAAGAGGTCCGGGCAGGCTTCTTTGACCGCCGCGATCTTCGCGGCGTGCGCGTCGGCTGAGGTGAGCGTGCCGTCGGTGCGGCCGTCCTCCAGGTTGATGCCGACGGCACCGGCAGCGGCCAACTCCGTCGCCAGGGCAGCCACCTCGGACGGGTCGTCGCTGAAACCACCCTCAGCGTCCACTGACAGGAGGAACGGCGCCTTCCCGCCCCGCCCCAGCGCCCACGCCAGCCCCACCGTCAACTCCCGTGTCTCCGCTGCACCGTCCGGCAGCCCGGCGGCTGCCGCGACCCCGAGGCTGCTCGTGCCGATCGCCGCGAATCCGCGCGCGTACAGTGCCGTCGCCGAGCCGTGGTCCCACGCGTTGGGCAGGACAAGCGGCGCGTTCTGGGCACGGTGCAGGGCTGCGAACGGGGTTGCCAGGGGGTTCATCGGCGCTCCTCGATCAGGTGTGCAGCCCGCACGGAATGTCCGCTGAGCACGCCCTCAGCCAGCGCGAGGGCGTGTGCGGCGGCGGGACAGCGGTGCGGACCTGCGGAGAAGGACAGGTGTGAGTGCTCCGGGGCCGTGCTGACAGCGGCAAACGCGTCGCTGTCGACTACAGGGTCGCCATCGGCGTTGGCGGCGACGATATCGAGGTGCACGTAGTCGCCTTCCGCGATGTCCGTGCCCTCGACACGGGTGGCACGCACCGCGATGCGGCGCAGAAACCGTACGGGTGGGTCGTACCGGAGGGTGCGGTCCAAGAGAGCCGCGAAGTCACCGCCGCAGCCCGGAAGGGCGTTGCGCGCGTGCGCAAGTAGCGTGGCCGTAGCGTCACAGGCTTGTACGAGGAGGCAGATCCGCCCCGCCGCCACCTCAAGCTCCCCCGGCCCCGGGCCCCGCACGCCGGGCGCCCGTATCCCGGACGCTGGCGCCCCGCATGCCCGTGCCGCGGGCTCCGATACTGCGAACTCCCGTACCCGGGACTCGCCCACCCCTGGCGCCCGTTCCTGGGTGTCGGCGACCAGTAGCTGCCCCATCAACCAGTTCACAGCCGCGTCGGCGTGCGCATCGGAGCCGCCGAAGTACGCGCGGGCAATGGTCGTCACGGCCGACACGACCGCCTCGGGCTGCCGCAGGCCCAACGCACCGGCGAGCGTGCGGACCACCAGGCCGCGATCGTCGTACGCGGACGGTTCGCAGCGGTCCGGTGTACTGGCCGCCGCTTTGGCGGCTGCTCCGCGCATACGTTCGGGGTCCAGCCGGGCCAACTCCCTCTCCGCCAACGCGCGTCGCCGCGCATGCGTGTCCCCACTCGCGAACCGGACTACGGCGCCCCGCAGCCACGCCACACCCCACGGTGGGCCTCCATCCAGCGGCTCGACGGGACGCTCGGCAGAGGAGGACACCACAGAAGAGGCGATGGGCGACACGGACGCCGGGCCATGCGCCCCCTCAGAGGAGGCAGGGAAAGCCGGGGAAACAGCGGAAGTCGGGGAAGCAGGGGAGGCAGGGGAGGCAGGGGAGGGGAGCGGCGGTACGAGACACGGGTCGGAGAGGGCTGCGTATACGTCCTCGTAGCGATCGAGTGTGTGGGTGCGGCTCATGCGCCGGACAGTAGGCGCCCCACGCTTCGATGCCGGCCGAAGCGTGGGGCGAAGGGTCATGGTGCGTCGGACCGCGAGGCGTAGGCCCACAGGCGACCCCGTGCACCGGCCCCAGCGCACATGCTGTGCGGGCTGTAAGGGACGAGCGGGCTGAGCGAACTACACCGGCTGTACGAGGCGCTCCGAACGCTCGGCCTGCGGTACCCGCGTACCCGGGGGCCGCGTACCCGTAGCTCGCGCCGTCGGCACCCGCGTAGCCGGAGCCCGCAGTTCCCTGGCGCCCTCCGGCACCGGTACGGCGGCGAAGACCGCGCCCTGCTGGGCCTGGAGGTCACGGACACGGTCGGGGGGCGTGCCGGGAAGCCGCTGTTCTTCGTACAACTTGTGGGTCGTTTCCTGCGCGCGCTTGCTCGCTGGGGTGTGGAACTGGACCTCGAACGGGTGCCCCGAACGGGGCGAGCGCCAGGCGGAATTGATGCCCTTGTAGGCGCGCTCGCGGGACCAGGTGTTTGACCACTTGAGAGAGTCGTTGCCCCAGTCGGCCAGAGTCGACGACGCGGAGGCGACGCCCCATGTGTACCGCGCGTCCTCCCACTGAAGCGTGTACCGGATCGAGTCGTTCAACCGGGCCAGTGCCTCCTCGGCGGTCTGCCCCGGGGCCTCCCGAAGCGAACCGGCGACCTTCCGCTTGAGGGAGTCGGCGGACTTCAGGCGGTGATCGAAGCCGACGAGTTCGGCGCCGCTGCGCCGCGCGGCTGCGCGCACCTGCGGGCTGATGGAACGCTCAGCAGCGCGCGCCCGCGCGAGATACGTGTCGGCGGCTCTGTTCTGCTCCGCGTCGAGGCTGAGCCCTTCGCCCTTCCAGCCGCCGTCACCAGGGGGCTCGGCGCCTGCGGCGCTCGCCGCCGGGCCGCCGCCGAGCACCACGGCGGCGAGCGCCGCCGTGACCGCCGTACGGGGCAGGGCTCGGCCCGCGTTCCTGGTCATGCTCCTGGTCACTGCCACGCTCCTCGTCACTCCTACTTGCCGTCCGCTCGACTACTTGCCGTCCGCTCGACTACTTGCCGGCCACGCGACGTCCCGTTCGGTGCTGTCCGGTCCCCTGGACCGCCCGGCTCTCCGGGACGCCGTGAACCACCCGGCTCCGGCCGCCGTGAGACGTAACGGTGCGGAGGCCCAGGAGGCACGCGCCAAACCGCGTGGTGAACTGAGAACATGCGACAGGGAACGGGTTCCGACCCGGACGGGGCAGCCGTGTTCGAGGAGTGGCGGAGCACTCTGTTCGGGGTCGCCTACCGGATGCTGGGGACGGCGAGCGAGGCGGAGGACGTCGTACAGGAGACGTATCTGCGCTGGCGTGGCACGGACCGCGCGGCGGTTGTCTCACCGGCTGCATGGCTCACCAAGGCGGTCACGAATCTCTGCCTGAACCAGCTCAGTTCGGCACGCGTACGCCGCGAACGGTACGTGGGCCAGTGGCTGCCGGAACCGGTCCTCACCCGCGTCGGAACCTCCCCCTCCGGCCCGTCGGCCGACCCCGTGGAGGTGGCCGAACAGCGCGACGCGATCTCGCTCGCACTGCTTGTGCTCCTGGAACGGCTCACGCCGCCCGAGCGGGCGGTGTTCGTCCTGCGCGAGGCATTCGGTTACGCACACCGAGAGGTCGCCGACGTGCTCGGCGTCACCGAGCCGCACTCACGGCAGCTCTACAGGCGCGCGAAACGTACGGTCTCCGAGGGCGACGACGTGGCCGAAAGGCCCGATCGAACCGAACAGCCCGGTCGACCGGGACGGACGGGACGGACCGAGCGGACCGAGCGGACGGAACAGCCTGAACGGACGGAACGTGCCGAACAGCGCGAGCGGCCGGAACAGCGCAAGCGAGCCGTACAGCGCGAGTGGCCCGAACGACCTGAACGGCCGCTCTCTTCCGTACCGGGCGGCGACCTCCTCTCCCGTTTCCTGGCAGCAGCCCGTGACGGTGATCTCGCCGGTCTCGAACGGCTGCTGGCCGACGACGTGGTGTCGTACGCAGACGGCGGCGGCACGGTCGGCACAGCGCGCCGCCCCATCGTCGGGCGCACGAGGGTGGCGCGGTACCTCACGGGCGGGATGCAGCGCTTCGCCACGCAGATCGAGCTCACGCCCGCCGTGGTCAACGGCGGACCCGCCCTGCTCGGGTTCGCGGGCGGACAGCTCCTCGGAGTGCTGGCCGTGGACGTCTCCGGCGGCCGGATCAGCACTCTGCACGTCATGGCGAATCCGGACAAACTGATCTATATACAGCAGCAGTTGGCCTCACTGTCACATCCGCGCCCGCTGCCGGGTCAATAGGGAAAGGACGCATACACCAGCCACCCGCCAGCCCCGGAGGACCCGATGGGTAAGCCAGCAGACACTCCTCCCACCAGCGAGACCGTCCTCGTGACCGGTGCGACCGGCACGCTGGGACGCCCTCTCGTGGAACGCCTCCTCGAAGCGAGCGCTTCCGTGCGGGTGATGAGCCGCCGGCCACGCCCCGTCGACGACGAGCGACCGTACGAGTGGGCCCGCTGTGACCTTGCCACCGGCGCGGGCCTCAGCTCAGCCGTCGAGGGCGCGGGCACGATCGTGCACTGCGCGACGAGTCCACGGCACGAGGTGAGCGCGACCCGTCGCCTGGTCGAAGCCGCGCGCTCCACGGGCGGCAATCCGCATCTTGTGCACATCTCCATCGTCGGCGTCGACCGATTGCCGTTCTCCTACTACCGCGCGAAGTACGCCTCCGAGCGCCTCATCGAGACCTCGGGACTGCCCTGGAGCCTCCTGCGCACCACCCAGTTCCACGACCTGATCGCCCGCGTCTTCACCGCCCAGCGCCGTCTGCCCTGCGTCCTCATCCCCCAGGGCTTCCGCTTCCAGCCCATCGAGGTCACCGAGGTCGCAGCCCGCCTCGCCGAACTCGCCATGGCCGCTCCCGCCGGCCGGGTGCCCGACATGGGAGGTCCCGAGATCCACACCGCCCGCGACCTCGCCACAACCACCCTCCACAAGCGCGTACTCCCCGTGCCCCTCCCCGGCGCCGCTGCCCGCAGATTCCGGGCCGGCGACAATCTCGCCCCCACCCATGCCACGGGCACCACCACCTACGAGCAATACCTCGCGGAGCGAGTCGGCCCAGCGCGAGCCGATACGCGCCCCACGCGCACTCGGAACCACCCGTCATGAGGCAGTCGAGGTCGCGCCTCAAGAGGCAGCCGAGCACACACGCCACCGAGCCATCGCGCACGCAACCCATGAGGCGGTCGGTCGAGCGTGCGGCTCGTGAACAGGGAAGAGAAACACGCCTGTTGGGACTCGTTCATGATGCGGTGCCGGTCCTCGTCCGGCCCAGCCCAATAGTCGATGGCCTGACCCACCGCGTCGTTCACGGCTGCCGTGGCCACCCACGCCCTCCGGTGGGGCCCGGGCCCCACCAGGACAGGGCAAAAGACCGTGAGAGCGTGAGCGCATGCCCTACGCGACAGCTGCCGACGGTGCCGCGCTGTACTACGAGACCCATGGCTCCGGCCCGCCCCTGCTCCTCCTCAGCGGGCAGGCGAACAATCACCACTGGTGGGACTCTGTACGGGCCGGTTTCGAGGCGGAGTTCACGACCGTCGTCATGGACTACAGGGGTACGGGCAAGAGCGACCGGCCGGACACGGATACGTACAGCACGCCCGGTTTCGCGCGGGACGCGATGGCGGTGCTGGATCACGCGGGAATCGCCAGCGCGCACGTGTACGGAACGTCGATGGGCGGCCGGGTCGCTCAGTGGATCGCGGCCGATCATCCGGGGCGCGTGAAGCGGCTGGTGCTGGGCTGCACCTCGCCGGGTGCTCGCCACGGCGTGGAGCGCGGGCCAGAGGTGCTGCGTGCCCTTACGGACCCTGATCAGGCCGCTGCACACCGCGCGTTGGTGGAACTGATGTACACGCCAGCGTGGGCGGCCCGGCACGAGGGCCCGTTCCACACGCTGGGGGACCCCTCGATGCCGGACCACGCGCGCCGCCGCCACCTGCGCGCGAGCGCACGGCACGACGCGTGGGACGCGCTGCCCTGTATCACCGCTCCCACGCTGGTGATCCATGGCACGGACGACGCGTTCAACCCCACCGCGAACGCACCGCTGCTCGCGGACCGTGTGCCGGACGCGCGGTTGCGCCTGGTGGAGGGCGCCCGGCACGCGTACTTCGAGGAGTTCGCCCATGTCGCCACCCCGCTCGTGCTGGAGTTCCTCACCGAGGCACAGCCGCGCGACTAGGCCCGCTTCTGATGGCTCTTGGCCGGACATCATCCGACCGATCGGCACCACGCAAGGTGACTCCCGAGGCGGTGGCCGTCGCGTCAGTCCCTCCGGCAACCGCCCGTGGACGGCTTCAAGAGCCATCAGAACGGCCTGGCCGAGAGGGCGGGGCGGGACATGGGGCGCGTGCCTACACCAGCGGTGAAGTGAGGGGCACAGGTGAGGGGTTGAGCCGTACGAAGCCCTGCTGGCGCTGGTAGGCGAAGTACGGGTACGCCGCGTCCTTCGCGCTGGCCACGTCGAGCGTCGCGATCTGTTCCGGTGTGAGGGTCCAGCCGAGGGCGCCGATGTTCTGCCGCAGTTGTTCCTCGTTGCGCGCTCCGATGATCACTGAGGAGACGGTGGGTCGCTGGAGCAGCCAGTTGAGGGCCACCTGCGGAACCGTCCTTCCGGTCTCCTCGGCGACCTCGTCCAGCGCATCGACCACGCGGTAGAGAAGTTCATCGGGGACGGGCGGGCCAAAGATGGCGGATCCGTGCAGACGGCTCTGGGCGGGCGGGGGCGTGCCGCGCCGGATCTTTCCGGTGAGCCGGCCCCAGCCGAGAGGGCTCCAGACGATGGCACCGACGCCCTGGTCGAGCCCGAGGGGCATCAGCTCTCCCTCGTAGTCGCGGCCGACGAGGGAGTAGTAGACCTGGTGTGCGGCGTAACGGGGGTAGCCGTACTTCTCGGCGGTGGCGAGGGACTTCATGACCTGCCAGCCGGAGAAGTTGGAGACGCCGGTGTAGCGGATCTTTCCTGCGCGCACGAGCTGGTCGAGGGTGGCGAGGACTTCTTCGACGGGAGTCGAGGCGTCGTACGCGTGGAGTTGGAAAAGGTCGAGGTAGTCGGTGCCGAGGCGGCGGAGCGCGTCGTCGACCACCTTGATCAGCCGGGCGCGCGAGGTACCCGCCTCGTGTGGGCCCTCGCCCATGGGCAGGCCCGCCTTGGTGGACAGGAGCACCTGGTCCCTGCGGCCCTTGACCGCTTCGCCGAGCACTTCTTCGGAGGCCCCATCGGAGTACACGTCCGCGCTGTCGAACATCGTGATGCCGGCGTCCAGCGCGATGTCGAGCAGGCGGCGTGCCTGCTGGGCGTCGGTGTCGCCCCAGGCACCGAAGAGGGGGCCCTGACCACCGAAGGTGCCGGCCCCCAGGCTCAGCGCGGGTACCTTCAGGCCGGAGTTGCCCAACTGCCGGTATTCCATGACCATTTCCGTTCACTCCTCGGAACTCTTGGAAGACGACGAACGAACCGAACTGGCTGTCGGTGCACGATCATCGCACTCCTGGCCGACCTGCTCACGGACATGGCGGAACAATCCCTTCCGCGCACGGAAACCGGGACGCTCCTCGGTGACCTTCGCACCAACGCGCACCTCGTGCACCCGGCAACGAACGCGGACCGGGCGGGGCAACCGGGGTCGGCTGGGGGATCACCCTGCACGGCAACGGCGTACCCTCGCCGTTGCCCGTCAGGGCACCCCGTTAAAGTCCGTGATCGCCGCCGCCACCTGTGACCCCAAGACCGCCGAAGCGCTGCGCCGCTTCCACGAAGTGCGCGTGGCGGAGTGGGCGCCGCGTGTACGGCAGGCCGTGGAGCGCGGCGAAGTTCCGGCTGACACCGACCCGTTCGAGGTGGTATGCGCCGTGTCGGCGCCGCTCTACAACCAGTTGCTCGCCGGGGCAGCCCGCTGGGCGAGGCGGCAGCCGACCGCGTGGTTGAGGCCGCCTGCGCGGCGACCCGCGCCGGTGCCTACACCACCGGGACCACCTACATCGCCTACACCACCGGGGCCACCGGGGCCGCCGGAGACGATCCAGGCGCCGGGGACCGTTGACCCGTAGGAGAGGAGGGCCCACTTCCCCCGGCCTGCCGCGCAACAGCACCCCGCTCCGGCCCGGCACCGCCCACACAGGCATCCCCCACACAGTCACCCCCCGTCGCTTCCGCCGAGCCCACCGCTTCCGCCGAGCCCAGCGCCCTCGCCGACCCTGCCGACCCCGCCGACCGGGCCGACCGGGCCGCCCGGTCGGCGGCGTGCGCGAAGGCGCGTAGTGCCGCGCTGTCGTGGCCCGTGCGCCGGACGAGGCCGTAGCCGAGGGGTGGGGCGTCGGCGAGGGGGACGTAGGTGACGCCGGGACGGGTGAAGTACGTGGTGGCGTGGGCGCCCGTCAGCAGCACGCCCTTGCCGGCGGCGACGAGGACCAGCGCCTCCTGGAGGCTGGTGACGGCGGGGCCGGCCGCGATGGGGCGGCCCGATGGGGTACGGGAGGGCGCGAACTGTTCTCGGCAATCGGGCGGCAGTTCCGCACGCCCCGTCAACAGCGGGACGCCCCCGAGGTCCGCCAGGTCCTCCAGGGTGACCGTTTCCCGGGCGGCAAAGGGGTGCCCCGACGGCAGGGCCAGTGCGCGGCCCTCGGCGAACAGTTCGGGGCCTTCGTCCAAGTCGTCTTCCGCTGCTGGCAGTTCGACGAGCTGGACGTCGAAGTCGCCCTCACGCAGCTGGCAGTACGGCTCGCTCATCGGCACCTCGCAGGCGTCGACCACCAGCCCGGGGTGTCCGCGCGCCAGCAGGTCGGCTGCTCGCATCACCACTTCGCCCGCCACCGGGCCCGAGAACCCGACATGGAGCACGCCGCCCGGCCGCCGCGCGCTCGCCGCGGCCCGCGCGAGCGCCGCTTCCATCGCACGCTGGTGAGGTTCGAGGTCGTCGCGCAGTTGTCTGCCCAGCTCCGTGAGGGCGACGCGGCGGCTCGTACGGACGAACAGGGGTGTGCCGACGCGGCGTTCGAGGCGCTGGACGAGTTGGCTGACGCGGGCGCGGGAGAGCCGCATGCGCTCGGCCGTACGACCGAAGTGCAGCTCCTCCGCGAGGATCAGCAAACACACCACCTCGTCGCGCTCCATCCCGCAGCCTCCCTCCCCCACGCCCCCGGGGCCGCCTCACGAGGCCGCCCCCGACATCACCCAGCGCCGCCTTCCGACGCCGTCTCCCGAAGCTGCCTTCCGACGCCGTCCCCGGAGGCCGCCTCCCAATCCCGCCTCTTGACCGTCTCCGGCCACCACCAACGCAGGCGTCGCCTTCCGACGTCGCCTTCCAGCGCCGCCTGCCGACATCGCTTTCCGCCGTCGCTGGACATCCCGGCCGCGGCCCCTACGCCGCTGATCGGTAAGCCTGACTGAACGAACATCGCGTACTTCGCCGTTGTTCCCCCGCTTCCGGGCGCCGAGGGTGGGAGCTGTGACAACCCACCTCTCTCCTCCCACAGACGCCACTCCGCCCACCGTTCACCACATGGGAATGAAACGCCGCGAATGGGGTGTGCTCCTGGTCCTGTGCGGCGCGATCTTCCTTGAGGGCATCGACATCGCCATGCTGAACGTGGCGCTGCCCTCCATACGCGCCGACCTCGGTCTGCCCACCGGCCAGCTCCAGTGGGTCATGAGCGCCTACGTGCTCGGATACGGCGGCTTCATGCTGCTCGGCGGGCGTGCGGCCGACCTGTTCGGACGGCGCAGGATGTTCGTGCTCTGGCTGGCGGTGTTCATGGCGTTCTCGGGGCTCGGCGGGTTCGCGACGGACGGCTGGACGCTGATCGTCGCGCGGTTCGTCAGCGGGGTCGCCGCCGCGTTCATGACCCCGGCGGGACTCTCGCTGATCACGACCGGGTTCGAGCAGGGGCCCCGGCGCAACAAGGCGCTGCTCATCTACTCCGGTACGGGCGCGGCGGGGTTCTCGACGGGGCTGGTCTTCGGCGGGCTGCTGACCTCGATCGGCTGGCGCTGGGTGTTCTTCGCACCCGTCGGCCTCTCGGCGCTGATCCTCGTCGCCGCGCTGATCCTTGTACCGAAGACGCCCCGCGTCCCGGGCGCGCGGCGCGGGTTCGACCTCGCGGGCGGCGTGCTCATCACGGCCGCGCTCGTGGTGCTCGTACTCGGTATCGAACGCGCCACCCACACGGGCCCGTTCACAACCGTCGGCACACTCGCCGCCGGGCTCGCGCTCCTGGCCGCTTTCGTCGCCGTCGAACGCCGTACGGCGGCGCCGCTGATCCGTCTCGGCATGCTCCGCTCGGGACCTCTCGTACGCGCCAACCTGTCCGCGCTGCTCTTCGCCGCCAGCTTCTTCGGGTTCCAGTTCCTCGTCGTGCTGTACCTGCGGGAACTGCGCGACTGGTCCACGTTCCAGACGAGCATGGCGATGCTGGTGACGGGGCTGGACGCGGTTCTGTCCCCCACGCTCACGCCCCGGCTGGTGGCCCGGTACGGCAGCGCGCGCGTCATCGTGTGGGGGCTCGAGCTGGCCACGCTCGCCTACGCGCTGTTCCTGCCCGTGGGCGCCGACTGGACGTATCTGGCGATGCTGCCGAGCCTCGTTCTCATCGGCGTCGCCTTCGCCCTGGCCTACGGTCCGCTCACCATTACGGCCACCGACGGCATCAGGCCGGAGGAACAGGGGGTTGCGGGCAGCCTCCTGTACACCTCGTTCCAGTTCGGGGCCGCGCTCGGCCTGTCGGGCGCCGCGGCGGCCAATGTCGCGGTGACCGCTTCCGGTTCGGCCGCTGCCCAACTCGACGGGTACCGCGCCGGATTCGCCGTACCCCTGGCAGCCGCGCTGCTGGCAGCGCTGATCAGCGCTGCCGGGCTGCTGCGCCGGCGGGTTCTTACGGTGCGGTGACGCGTGCGGGTCGCGCGGCGCGAGCCGCACGGCCCGCATCTAGCGTGACCTCCATGCGCGTACTGGTCACCGGCGGTGCCGGGTTCATCGGGTCCCAGATCGTCACGGCTCTGACGGAGCGCGGGCACGAACCCGTCGTCCTCGACGCGCTGCTCCCGGCCGTGCACGCCGCACGCCGCCAACGCCCCGAGCCCGCCGAGCCCGCCGAGCAGGCCGATCCCGCCGGGCACCTGGCGCACCCCCAACACCCCCAACACCCCCAACACCCCGCACACGCCGCGCACCCCATGCACCCTTTGCACGCCGGGCCGCCTTCCCCGCCCTCGCCGCCCTCGCTGCCCTGCCCGCCCTTGCCGCCCGACGGCGTACGGCAGTTGACCGGCGACGTACGCGACGCCGGCACCGTACGGGCCGCGCTGCGCGGCGTGGACGCGGTCTGTCACCAGGCGGCCATGGTGGGCCTCGGCAAGGACTTCGCCGAGGCCCCCGACTACGTCAGCTGCAACGACCTGGGAACCGCCGTCCTGCTGGCCGGCATGGCGGAGACCGGCGTCGGCACGCTCCTGCTCGCCGGGTCGATGGTCGTCTACGGCGAGGGGCGCTACGAGTGCCCCTCCCACGGGGTCGTACGTCCAGGGCCACGCGCCGTCGAGGCGCTGCGGGCCGGGCTCTTCGAACCCGAGTGCCCCGTATGCGGGGCACAGTTGGCGCCGGGCGCCGTGGGCGAGGACGCGCCCGCCGATCCGCGTAACACGTATGCCACCACCAAGCTCGCCCAGGAGCACCTGGCATCCTCCTGGGCGCGCGCGACGGGTGGCCGCGCCGTCTCGCTGCGCTACCACAACGTCTACGGACCCGGTATGCCGCGCGACACCCCGTACGCGGGCGTGGCCGCCTTCTTCCGCTCGGCTCTCACCCGGGGCGAGTCCCCGGCCGTCTTCGAGGACGGAGCGCAGCGGCGGGACTTCGTGCACGTACGGGACGTGGCGGAAGCGAACGCGGTCGCTCTGGAAGCGCTCCACGAGCCGGGCGGCGGCCACCGGCCGGGCGGCTTCACCCCGTACAACGTGGGCAGCGGTCACCCGCACACCGTGGGCGAGTTGGCGCACGCGCTGGCCGAGGCGTGCGGCGGGCCCGCTCCTGTCGTGACGGGGGAGTTCCGGCTCGGGGACGTACGGCACATCACGGCCTCCTCGGAGCGGATCGCCACCGAGCTGGGGTGGCGTGCGCGCACCGGCTTCCCGGAGGGCGTACGGGAGTTCGCCGCCGCGGAGATGCGTACGCCGGTCACCAGCTGACCCGGTCAACAGCTGACGCGTACGCCGACAGCGAGCCGAGGGCCGCGAGCGAGCAGCGAACCACCTGGCGATCACCCCCCTCGAAGGGCCGCCCCCTGGAAGGGCAACCCCTGGGGGGCCACCTCTGGGGGGCCACCTCTGGCAGAGCCGTACCCCTGTAGAGCGGAGGCCGCCCCCCGCGCGGAGACGGCCGGGGCAGCGAGCCCTATTGCGGCAGCTCTGGCGGCAGCTATTACGGCGACTCTGGCGGCAGCTATTGCGGCAGCTATTGCGGCAGCTATTGCGGCAGCTATTGCGGCAGCGTCAGTTCGAAGCAGCAGCCGCCCGCCACATTGCGTACGGAGGCGCTGCCCCGGTGCGCTTCCACGATGCCCCGCACGATGGCCAGGCCCAGCCCGGCGCCGGGGGGCGTGCGCGCGTGGGCGCCGCGCCAGCCGGTCTCGAAGACGCGCGGCAGGTCGTCCTCCGGTATCCCGCCACAGCCGTCGGTCACCGAGAGCACGACGGCGTCCTCTGTACGGCGTGCCGCGAGGGCGACAGTGCCATCGGCCGGTGTCCGGCGGATCGCGTTGACCAGCAGGTTGCCCAGTACCCGCGTCATCTCGCGCGGGTCGACCTCCACCTCGGCGGCGGCGGTCAGCGCCTCTTCAGCGCCGCCGACGAGTTTCACGCCGCGCTGCCGCGCGAGCGGGTCGGCGCCTTCCAGCGCCTCGCCCACCAGTTCGTCGAGCGCGACGCGGTGCGGGGTCAGGGTGAGCGTGCCCGCGTGGATGCGCGAGAGTTCGAAGAGGTCGCCGACCATCGCGTTCAGCCGCTCCACCTCGCCCCGGATCTGGCGCAGATAGCGGCTCCTGTCCTCCACCACCCCGTCCTCCAGTGCCTCGGCCATGGCACGCAGCCCGGCCAGCGGGGTACGCAGGTCGTGGGAGATCCAGGCGACGAGTTCGCGGCGCGAGCCCTCCAGAGCCCGTTCGCGCTCCCGCGAGGCGGTCAGCTTGGCGCTGGTCGCATCGAGCGCGCGGGTGAGAGCGGCGAGTTCGGCCGTCACATCGCCGCCGGGCGCCGAGAAGCTGCCGCCCTCGCCGAACGAACGCGCCGCGCGGGTCAGCGCGTTGCTGCTCGCCACCACCCAGCGGCCCAGCACCACGGCGGTCACGAGGGAGACGACGGCGGCCATGGCGACGACGGTGGTGACGACGACGAGGTCGTGCCGCGAGAGGAACATCGCCCAGGCCACCGCGAGCGTTCCCGAGAACATGGCGGTCACGGCGACGCCCGAGACGATCGTCATCGACACGACCAGCGAACGGTGCCGTAGCACCCGTAGCACCAGCGCTCCCAGCAGCCCGGCAGCCGCAGCGCCGAGGAAAGCGAACAGGGCGATCAGCAGAAGCTCCCGCACGCCGCTCAGCCCTCGCTCGTCGCGCCGTCGAAGCGGTAGCCCACGCCCCACACGGTCCGGATCAGCCGGGGTCCTGCGGGGTCGTCCTCGACCTTGGCCCGCAGCCTGCGGACATGGACCGTGACCGTCGACAGGTCGCCGAAGTCCCAGCCCCACACGGACCGCATCAGCTCCTCGCGCCCGAAGGCGCGTCCCGGATGCCGAAGCAGGAACGCCAGCAGATCGAACTCCCTTACGGTGAGCGCGAGTTCCCCGCCGTTCCTGAACGCACGCCGGGCCTCCGGGTCCACGACGAGCCCTCCGGAGCGCAGAAGGGCGCCCTGCGGCTCAGGACCTCCGGCCGGGCGGCTGCGGCGCAGTACCGAACCGACGCGCAGGACCAGTTCGCGGGGGCTGAACGGTTTGGTGACGTAGTCGTCGGCCCCCACCTCCAGCCCGAGGACGCGGTCGTCCTCGTTGCCGAGCGCGGTGAGCATGATGACCGGAACAGGGCCTTCCGCACGCATGCGGCGACAGACCTCCCAACCGTCCATGCCCGGCAGCATCAGGTCCAGCACCACCAGGTCGGGCCGGTGCCCCGCGGCCAGCGCGAGCGCCGCGGGACCGCTGTCGGCACGGTCGACGGCGTAGCCGGCACGGCCGAGGTAACCGGCGACGACCTCAGCGACGGTGAGGTCGTCGTCCACGACCAGGACACGGCCCGGCGAAGGCGGGGGTGGAGGCGGCGAGGGCGGGGACGGCGAGGGCTGGTGCGGCGAGAGCGAGGGCTTCTCCATCCGCCCAGCCTCGCACCGCAGGCCACGGACCGGCCCAGACAGGGGAAGACCGTCCGCGTTCTGTAAGGCCCGCGAGACACGGGAGACACGGGAGACACGCGGCCTGCGATCCACCGGGCACGAGGCGCGCGGCGCGAGACACGCGGCCTGCGAGGCGCGAGGCAGGCGAGGGCGCGAGGGGGCGAGGCAGGCGAGGGGGGCGGAGGAAGAGCCGAAGCGGAACGAAGGCGCGCGGCGCGACGGGGCGTCGGACACGCGCGGCTGCGGCCCTCTCGGGCGCCAACACGGCTCGCTCCACGGGACGTTCGCATTCCGTAAGGACGCGAAGTCCGGATTGCGGCTTTTCTCTTCGTAGCCTGAGGACGTGATCTCTCCGACGCCCGAGCACGCATCTCTCCCCGCCCCCTCCTCCCCCTCCCTCTCTTCCTCCTCCGCTTCCGCGCCCTCTCCCCGGCCCTCGCCCTCGCCCCCCGTCGATGTCGTCCTGCCCTGTCTGGACGAGGAGGCGGCGCTCCCGTGGGTGCTGGAACGCATCCCACAGGGGTGGCGTGCGCTCGTTGTGGACAACGGTTCGACGGACGGCTCGGCCGAGACGGCCCGTTCCCTGGGCGCGACCGTCGTACGGGAGGAAAGGCGCGGGTTCGGCGCCGCCTGCCACGCGGGGCTGCTCGCAGCCGATGCGGACATCGTCTGCTTCTGCGACTGCGACGCCTCCCTCGACCCCTCGCTGCTCCTGCCGTTCGCCGAGGCGGTACGCGAGGGCAGCGCCGACCTCGTACTCGGCCGCCGGCGGCCCGAACGCCTGGGCGCCTGGCCGGTGCACGCACGCGCCGGCAACCACGTACTGGCCCGCATGCTCCGGCGCCGTACGGGAGTTCGCCTCCGTGACCTGGGGCCGCTGCGTGCGGCGCGGCGCGAAGGGCTGCTGGCGCTCGGCCTCACCGACCGGCGCAGCGGCTACCCCCTCCAGATGGTCGTCAGCGCCGCCGAAGCGGGCTGGCGGATCGAGGAGCGGAACGTCCCCTACCGCCCGCGTACCGGCAAGTCGAAGGTGACCGGCACCTGGCGCGGCACCTGGCACGCCGTACGTGACATGCGCGCCGTCCTCAACCAGCCGCAGGTACCCGGCCCTTCGACGGAGCCCACCCGATGAGGCCCGCAGCCGACGCCCACCCGATGAGGCCCGCAGCCGACGCCCACCCGAGGCGCCGCATGACCGATGCCTCCGCGGAGAGCCCCGCGACCGACGCCCCCGTCGCCACGCTGCTCGTCCTCGCGAAGGCGCCCGTGGCCGGCAAGGCCAAGACCCGTCTCACCCCTCCCTACACCCCGCACGAGGCCGCCGAACTGGCCGAGGCCGCGCTGTGCGACACCCTCGACGCCGTACGCGCCATGCCCGCGCTGCGCCGCGTCCTCGTCCTCGCGGGCGAACCGGGGCCGTGGCTGCCGTCCGGCTTCGAGGTGGTGCCGCAGTGCGCCGGGGGACTGGACGAGCGGCTCGCCGCTGCCTTCGGTGCCTGCACGGGCCCCGCGCTGCTGCTCGGCATGGACACCCCGCAGGTCACGCCCGAGCTGCTGGCTCCCGTGCTGGGTCCGGGAGCGTGGCGGGCGTGCGACGCATGGTTCGGGCCCGCGTGCGACGGGGGCTTCTGGGCCCTGGGCCTCGCGGCGCCCGACCCCGCGCTGCTACGGGGCGTTCCGATGTCCACGCCCACGACTGGTGCCGCACAACGGGCCCGCCTCACCGGTGCGGGCTTGCGCGTCCGCGACCTGCCCGCGCTGCGCGACGTCGACACGGCGGCCGACGTGCCGCTCGCGGCTGCCGAGGCCCCGCACGGGCGGTTCGCCGCGACCGCGGAACGCCTGCGCCGGACCACGGTCCGATGACCGCCACCGCCGCGCACGCGCCGTGGGAGGCGGGGCCCTACGCGGCGGCCCTGCGCAGTGGCCGCGGCCCGCTCTTCCTGCGCAGGGCCGACGGCTGGCTGCTGCCGCTGGAGGTCGAACGGTGGTGCGCGGAAGCCGATACGGCCGACCTGTCGGCGCTGCGCCGCTGCGAGGGTTCCGTCCTGGATGTCGGCTGCGGCCCGGGGCGCCTGGTCGCCGCGCTCAAGGCCCGGGGCGGCAACGCGCTGGGCATCGACATCAGCCCCGAGGCCGTTCGGCGCACCGTCCGCTCGGGCGGACCCGCGCTGCGCCGTTCGTTCTTCGAACCGTTGCCGCGCGAGGGCACATGGGGCAGCGTCCTTCTCCTGGACGGCAACGTCGGCATAGGCGGCGATCCCCGCGCACTACTGGCGCGCACGCACGAAGTACTGGCGCCCCATGGTGTGTTGCTCGCCGAGACGGCACCCGGGGACGTGGACGAGCGAACCCGCGTCCATGTGGTCGACGACAGCGCGCAGAACACCTCGCGTCCGACGGCGTACGGGGAACCGTTCTCCTGGGCACGCGTGGGAACGGCGGCACTGTTGCGGTACGCGTTGCCCTACGGGTGGCGCGCGGAGGGCCAGTGGGCATCGGGCGGACGCACGTTCGTGGCACTGCGACGCGCCTGAGCACGCACCTGAGCACGCGCACGCGCAGAAGGAGACGTACGACCTACCGCGCGGTCACCGCACCGCCTCGCCCCACCACGCACCACCGCGCCACCTCACGCCCACCGCGTGGTCATCACACCACCTCGCGCCCGCCCGAGCGGGACCTGTGCCGTGCCCGCGCGGACGCACGCCGTAGCCGCGCTCTACTGGTGAACAGAAGCAGGCCCGAGAGCGCGAACAGGGCCGCGCTGATCAGCAGCCAGCGCAGCGCGAAGCCGCCGCCTCCGGGCAGCCCTGTAGCGCCCTCGTACCGCGCGGGCGGGCCGCTGATCAGCGGGAACCATACGAGGAGCAGCAGCGCGGACAGCACGGCCGGCACCCGTAGATAGTTGACGTAGGGCCCGGCGAGCCGGGGCAGCCGGTCGGCCAGGGAGTAGAGCGGAAGCAGCACCAGGTCGTGCAGGAGCGCCGCTCCCACGAACCAGACCAGGACACCCAGGGTGTCCCCGTCGAGCAGCCGTACGCCCGCGTAACCGGTCAGCACGAACGAGGCCACCAGTAGTGCGCACTGCCACGGGCTCTCCCCGTACCACCGCCGGAACAGTCCCCCGGTCTGCGGCGCCCTCATGGAACGCCGCCGAAGCGCAGCGCGGCCACCCACTTGGTGTTGAGCACCCCGGGTGCGGCGGGCACGATGATGCGCGCCGGGTAGCCGTGGTCGAGCGTCAACTCGTCGCCGTTCACACGCAGGGCCAGCAGCGCGCGCGGATCGCGCACCTGGTTGTCGCGGAGTGCGGCGGAGCGGAACGACCCGTGGCGCTGAAGCGACTCCACCAGCACATCGGGTGCCCCGCCGTACCCGGCCAGCGCCGCCAGGTCACGCAGCCGCACGCCCCGCCACAGTTGGTCGGAGGTGGACCAGCCCTCCACACAGGCGATCGGCAGGGCCGCCTCGTGCTGCGGCAGCCGGAGCAACTGCTCTCGTGAGAGCCGCGCTTCACGACCGTTGGCGCCCGTCACGAGCAGCCGCCAGTCCGCTCCCGTCCCCCGCGCCGTCACGCCGACGGAGGCCGCGGTCTTGTTGATCTGGAAGCTGCCGGGACCGCCGCCCGGGTTCCCGCCACCGTGCGGTGCCAGCAGCGCCGTGTGACGCAGAGGACCGCCGATGCTCTGGCCCGCCGTCACCCCGAACAGCAGCAGCGAGCCCCCGCCGACCAGGCCGAGCGCGCCGCGCCGCGAGAGGGTGGCCGGCGCGGGGCGTGGCGCCACCAGCCCCGTCCCCAAGTCGGGTTCGGGCGCTGGGCCGCGCGGAAGTCCACCGCGCAGTGCCCGTACGGCACGCGGAAACCGCAGCGCTACGTGGACGACGAGCGCGGCGGCGAACACCCAGGCACCGTAGAAGTGCAGCGGATAGAACGAGCCGGGGAAGACGTACTCCAGCTGCACATTCAGCAGTCCCGTCACGAACTCGAACAGCGCGCCTCCCACCAGCAGGAGCAGGGAGATCCGCTCCAGCGCGTGCCCGGCGGAACGCGCGGGCGGCAGCGCGAACAGCTTCGGGATCACCGACCACAGCTTCGCCAGCAGCACCGGTACGAGCGCGACACCGACCGTCACATGCAGGCCCTGGGTGAGCCGGTAGAGCCAGTGCGGGTCGGTCGGCCAGGGGAACAGGAAGAAGCCGAGCAGCCCGCGCCCCGGCGTCTTGTCGTTCACCGGGGAGAGGCCCGGGTTGTACGCGGCGTACGAGAGCAGGCCCGTGACGAACAGCAGCGTGACGCCGCCCAGCAGCACGGTGCCGAGCACGGCCGTCAGCCACGGGCCGCGCAGCGGGCTGCGCCAGAAGCGGGGATCCGAGGGGAGGGTCCGGGTTTCACCCATGCCGCGACGGTATGCGGCAACGACCCGTGCGGCGGCGTCACGACCCATGACGAAACGCTGACGTCCTCCGCGTGCCCCCTCCGCAGCCCTCACCCACGCCCTACCGTGCCGATGTGCCAGCAGACCCCCGTACCGGCCCTCACGCCCCTTCCCGGCCCCACCCCGCCCCTGGCTCCGCCACCGATGCCGCGTCGGGCCCGCTCCCCGACGGACCCGACGGACCCGACGAACACAGCGGGCCCGACAGACCCGACGAATCCGACGAATCCGACGAACACAGCGGGCCCGACGAACACAGCGGGCCCGACGAACACAGCGGGCCCGACGCACCCGACGCACCCGACGCACCCGACGCACCCAACAGGCGCCAGGGACCCAACGGACGCCACGAGTCCGGCGGTTCCGGCCGCCCCCACGTCCTCGGCGAAGCCGGCAGCGGTCCCGCGCCCTCCCGTGTCCCGGATCTCCTGGCCGCCGGATCGGCGCTGCTCCTCGTCACGGTCGCGGTGCTCATCGGCTCGGCCATCGAGGCGGAGCACGGCACCCTGCGCGTGGGCTGGCCGCCCTTCTACGCCCGCTGGAAGCCGCACCTCGGCCCCGGTACCCCGGCCGCGCTGCTGCTCGCAGCCGCCGTGGTTCTCCACGGCCCGGCGCTCGCCGCGCGGCTGCCGTGGCGGAGGCTCGTACTGGGCTGCTGGGGCGCCGCGATGGCATGGACGTGGTTCTTGGCCCTGATCGACGGCCCCCGGCGCGGCGTGGCGGAGCGGCTCACGACGCGGTACGAGTACCTGACGGTGATCGACCGCTTCGCCGACGCCGGCGCCGCGCTGCGCGGCTTCACGGACCACATCCTGCTGGACGCGCCGGCCAACTGGCCCCCGCACGTGGCCGGTCACCCGCCGGCCGCCGTGCTCACCTTCGTGGGGCTCGACCGCGTCGGCCTCGGCGGGGGCGCCTGGGCAGCCGCCTGGTGCGTCACCGTCGGCGCCTCGGCCGCTGCCGCGCTCCTGATCGCCGTACGCGTCCTCACCGACGAGGAACGGGCCCGTCGCGCAGCGCCGTTCCTCGTGCTGGCACCCGGCGCCGTGTGGATGGGCGTCTCCGCCGACGGCTACTTCGCAGGCGTCGCCGCCTGGTCCCTCGCGCTGCTGGCGCTGGCAGCGACCGGCGCGACCAGGGTGCCGCGCGCCGCCGCGCTGTGCGCCGGGCTGCTCGGCGGCCTGACCTGTTATCTCTCCTACGGGCTCACCCTGTGCGCCCTCATCGCCGCAACCGTGCTGCTCCTTGCACGCAACGCGCGCCCCCTGCCGTACGCGCTGGGGGGAGTGGCGGCCGTCGCCCTCGCCTTCTCGCTCGCCGGCTTCAACTGGTGGGAGGGGTTCAACCTGCTGCACGAGCGCTACTACCAGGGCGCCGCCGCCATCAGACCGTACGGCTACTGGGTGTGGGCCAATCCCGCCTGCACCGTGGCCGTCGTCGGACTCGCCTCGGCCGCAGGGCTGCGGCGTGCGCTCTCAGGAGGCCCGCACGCGCTCGTACGGCTGCGCCGGGGGCACGACACCGCGCGGGACCGCCTCGTCCTGCTCGCCCTGGCCGCGCTGGTCACCGTCGCCGTCGCCGATCTCTCGGGAATGAGCAAGGCCGAGACGGAACGCATCTGGCTGCCCTTCGCCCTGTGGCTGCTCCCCTGCGCCGCGCTGCTGCCCGTGCGCGGCATCCGCTGGTGGCTGGCGGCGCAGGCAACCGTCGCACTACTGGTCAACCACTTGCTGCTCACGGGCTGGTGACCCGTTCGGCGTCGCAGCGCCCGGAGCCTCAGTCCTTGGGACGCCCGGCGAGCGTCCTGCACAGGTCCTCGTAGCGTCCTTCGAGCGCGAGTAGTTCGCGCTGTGTCGTGCCGCCCGACTCCGTATACTTCACCGCCATGAAGCCGCGCGAGATCAGCCACTTGTTGTGCACGGGACGGTCGCCCGTGTGCAGCAACGTGCCCCAGTCGCCGCCGGAGAGTATGTGCGTGTCCGAGCCGGGTTCCGGATACGAGAGGGTGCCGGTTCCCGAGATGTCGCGGCGTACGGTCTTGCCCGTGTCGAGGTTGGTCGCGTCCATCACGAGGGGCCCGCTGACGATCGCGTAGACGGGGTCCCCGGCGTCGTTGAACCATGTCTTCTGCGTCATGTCGACGACCGGGAACCGCCCCTTCACCGGGAACGGGCACACAGCGCCGCGCGGAGAGTCGACGTTGGGCTGCGCGGGATGAGTGACGACGGGCCCGTGCCAGCCGGAGCCCTCACCGGGGACGCCGCCGACGTCCCCGGTTCCCCGTGCCCCGGCACCGGCGGAAGCGACCAGTAGGAGCGCCGCCGCGCAGGCCGCCACAGTGACAACCCTCGTACCCCGTGTCAGCACACGTGCCCGCCGGTCCACCGTGTCCATCGCCACTCCTCCCGCTTTCCTTCTGTTCCCCCGCCGCCACGGTGGCCCGAACCGGCCGCCCATGGAAGACATTTCGGCCCTGTCCGAAGGTTCTCGGAGGAAGATGCACACAGGCGGCTGTACGAACGGAGCAACGGGCGACCATAGGGCACCGAACGAACGGAGCACCTACGGGACTTCCGGAATGCGGGAGGAGAACAAGGATGCGGATTCACTTCACGGTCAGCGACTTGGCACGCACCCGGCTCGCACCGGCGCCCAGCCCGCTCGCCGCCGTCACCTTCAGCATCCACCGCCTCGCGCACGGACCCGGGACGCCGGGGCTCGACCTGTGGCGCAGAGCGGTACGGGCCGCGGGGGTCCCGCCCGAGGCGGGGGCGCTCGGCGCGCTCACGGCCGGTGCCGCGTCCCACCCCGTGCCCCGCTTCCTCCGCCCGCACGAGGGGCTGCCCTCGCTGGAGGAGGAGCTGGACAGACTGCTGTCGACCCCGCGCGTCGCCCTGCGCCGCGACCTGGCGTACGTCGCCGCACACCGCGCCCTGCCCGCCTGGACGCACGACCTGGCCGACGGCGACCGTGCCGCTGCCACGCGGCTGGCCGGGTCGATCCGCGCCTACCACCGTGTCGCCGTCGCGCCCTACTGGCGCGGCCTGTCCCGCGCGCTCGGGGCTGATCACGCCCTACGGGCACGCCAGTTGCGCGAGGGCGGCATCGAAGTAGTGCTCAATTCCCTGCGGCCCGGCATGCGCTGGCGCCCGCCCGTACTGGAGATCGAGATGCCGGGCGATCTCCAGGACTACCACCTGGACGGACGGGGGCTGCTGCTCGCGCCCGCGGCGTTCTCCTCGTACATCCCGTGCGACCCTTCCGACGACCAGCCGACGCTCTACTACGAGGCCGCATCGCACCCCCTCACCTCCCTGAACGGGCCGCACACCGGGCTCGCCGCGCTGCTCGGGCACAGCCGCGCCGCCGTACTGGAGGTGATCGCCGACGGCGTCTCCACGGGCCAGCTCGCGCGCCGCGCGGGCCTGTCGCCCGCGTCAGCCAGCGAACACGCGACCGTACTGCGCCGCGTCGGACTCGTCGCGACGCACCGTACGGGCCGCACAGCCCACCACACCCTGACCCCGCTCGGCTCCGAACTGCTGGTGAGCGCGGCAGCCCACCCCGACGGCCCCCGCAGCCGCCCATAAACCGCGTGAATCCGCCCCGCACGCGCTCGCCTACTGGCCGCACGAAGCCCCTCTCCGTGCCCGCACCCCTGGCCCCCGTACGCAAGCTGCCCGCTGCGGAGCATGCCTGGCTCACCACGGAGATCCGCGACTTCGCACGCCATGTGGCCGGCTCCCTCGTACCGCGCGGCTACGAGGCGTACGTGCGCATACCGCACGCCCTGGAAGGCGAGGACCCCGAGGAGGGCGCCCTCGCGGACGCCCTGCTCGCTGCCCCCGCCCCGGAAGCGCTTCGGCTGCCGCCGCACGCCCCCGAGCTCTGAGTTCGGCGCACGGCGCCGAGGCGCCACGAGTCTCACAGCCCCCGCGCCCATTGAGGCTCCGCCTCAACGGCGCGTCCAGGCCCACCACTCGGCGACCGTCCGCACGGGCCGCTCCCCCTGATACGGGTCCGCACGGTGTCGCGGACACGCGCACGGCGGAAACCGGCCCACGTCCGCGCGCCACCCGGTCGGATCAGGCTCCACGCTGACCACCCGTACCGGCCCGAACTCCACCACCCCGTCCGGACCGACCTTCCCCACCCGGAGCGTCATCCGGCTACCCATTCGCCGCCTCCCACTCCTTGAGCCCCAACGCGAGCCGCGCCGCGTCCCCCACCGCGAGGCCCACCACAAGAACGACCCCGCCGAGCGGCCCCTCCCCACCGCGTACGGTCACGTCCGCCGGGCACTCCAACGCGACCAACGCCGCCGCCAACTCGTCCACCACCGCCGCGACCACCAGCCCGGCGGCCACCCGGTCCCCGCTCACCCCGCCGCCCCCTTGAGCGCGGCGACCAGCGCCCACGCGGTACCGGCCGTACACCGGCCCAGCACGATCAACGGCGGCTCACCACCTTCGGCGGCCACACCGACGGGGTCCACGCCGAGGGACGGCAGGATCACTCCTACGTCCGCGAGGGCGGCCCGTAGCTCCGACACCGCGTCATCTGACGCCTGGATGGAGTCAGTTGGCATGTCAAGTCCTTTCACGCTGTGTAGCGAGGACAACACGCCCGTGGTTACGATGACCTCACTTGCGCGGAAACGTGAAAGTGCCACGTATGGCGGCACACCACCTCTCACAGGCATGGGAGCTGTTCAGCGGTGCCAGGAAAGAAGCGCGGGAGCGCGGCCTTGCATAAGGCCGTGCCTCCCTCATTCGGGGAAGACGTCAAACGGGTGCGCCTAGCGCGCGGGCTCACACAGAAGCACCTGGGCAGAAGTGCCGGGTACAGCGAAGGACACGTGAGCAAGGTGGAGGCGGGTCTCGTCGCCCCGTCCGAACGGTTCGCCGAGGGATGCGACAGGGCATTCGGCACCGGGGACTTGTTCGCTCGCCAGCTCAAGCGGATCACCGAGGGGGAGCACCCGAGTTGGTTCGCGCCGTACATCGACGCGGAGTGGGAGGCGTCCTCCATCCGCGACTTCTCGGCCCTTCACATCATGGGCCTGCTCCAGACGGAGAGCTATGCGCGGGCCGTACTCCAGGCAAGGTGGGACCCCCCATCGGAGGAAGAACTAGAAGCTCAGGTAACCAGCCGCATGGGTCGGCGAGAGATCCTGGAGCGTCCAGATCCGCCTCGGGTGTGGGTTGTACTGCACGAGGCGAGCCTGTGGACCCGAGTGGGATCGGCTCGCGTCATGGCCGGGCAACTGGACTCCATCTTGTGCCAGTTGAAGAGACACCGGACCCTTGTCGTGCAAGTTCTTCCGAACTCCGCGACCTCCTATGCCTTCGGTACGCCGTACACCGTGCTGGAGCTTCCGGATGGTAAGCCAGTGGTCTATGTGGAGGGGCCACAGGGCGGAAGGGCGTACGACGCAGAGCGAACAATTACCAACGCCGTCGGCAACTTTGATCACTTGCGGGCATGTTCACTGAGCCCGCATGATTCCATTGCCAACATCAGCGCCGTCAGGAGTGAGCATGCCCGCCACGCAGTGGATCAGTTCCAGCTACAGCGACAACCAGGGCGGCCAGTGCGTCGAGTGGGCCCCGGCGCACGCGTCCGCAGGCAGCGTCCCGGTCCGGGACAGTAAGGACACCTCCCGGACCCCGCTCTCCTTCTCCCCCACCGCCTGGAGCGCATTCATCAAGGGCGTACGCACATCCGAGGTGTGAACGCCCCGCCCACAACTGAGGCCCCGCCACCGCACAGTGGCGGGGCATTTTCATGGGTAGCAGAACCCCATGGACGAGAAACACGACTGGACCAAGTCGAGCTACAGCGACGGCGACGGCGACGGCGGCCAGTGCATCGAATGGGCCCCGCCGCACGCACCCGAAGACAACATCCCGATCCGGGACAGCAAAGACCCCGCCCGAACCCCGCTCGCCTTCTCCCCCACCGCCTGGAACACGTTCATCAGGGGCGTGCGCACATCCCACACATGAAGCCCACCCCCGAACCGCGAGGGGCGCCCCAACGCACGGTGGCGAGGCCCGACTGCCTGTTACAGAGTGCGGACACAATCCCGTGAACAAACCCCGGTCGGCCGTCATCTCACTGCACGTACCGACCAGTGAGCCTGACTCCGGCCGGGGACGCCCAGGGAAGCGGGCGGCCCATGCCGCACCCGACACCCATGGGGGATCTCGTGAAGACCGTTCGCCGCACCCGCCGCACCGTCCGTACCGCCGGCCTCGTCGCCGTGGCCGCAGCCGCCGCGTTCTCGCTGACCGCCTGCCAGGGCGGCGGCAAGGACGACGACGCCGGCTCCTCGTCCTCCGCGGCACCGACGCAGGAATCGGGCGCGAAGGACTCGGGCTCGGGGGACTCCGACACGAAGGACTCCGGCTCGACCGGCTCAGGGTCGACCGAATCCGGTACGTCGGGCAACGGCGGTGGATCGGGCAACGGCGGCACGCAGAGCGGAGGCAACGGCGGCAACGGCAAGGTGGACACGCAGACCGAGGGAGCCGCCTCGAACGTCAAGCGCACCACGTGCACCGTCGCCACCACGACCGTCCGGTTCCAGCAGACCGGTGGCAGCATGCCGGTCATCCTGCTCAAGGCGACCAACTCCGGCAGCACCCGCTGTGACCTGTACGGCTACCCCTTCGTCGGCTACCCCAACGCCCAGTCCCCGATCGCCGTCGGCGGCGGCAAGCCCCAGTCCGTCGTCTCGCTGGAGCCTGGCAAGTCCGCCTACGCCTCGCTCGGCCTGGAGGAGGGCAACGGCGCCGACATGCACCGCGAGAAGAAGCTCACCGTCGAGCTGGCCAACCGGAACCAGCAGGGCACCGGCGCCACCGCGACCCTCACAGCGCCCGGCGCCGGCCTCGCCCTCGGCGACGAGTCCACCGTCTCCTACTGGAACACCACTCCGGAGCTGGCCATGCAGTAACCATGCGGTAGCCAAGCGGTAAAGCCGCGCCACACCCACAGGGGTGCTGCCCGCTCGTCGGGCGGCACCCCTGTCGCGGTCGGCCGGGCACCGCATGCCGGTAGTACACGGGCCTGCAGCGCGGTCTCCCCCGAAGCGCGACACCAGCAGAAGGGGCTGAACACTCCCCAGCTCAGGGCCCGTTGTCAGTGGTCGCGTCTAGGCTCGCAAGCTCACCGCGCAAGCAGGAAGCAGGGAGCAGGCATGCCGACGGATCCGTCCAGCCCGCCCGTACGGACCGCAGCCGACAGCCATGACGTGATCGAGGTCAGGGGGGCACGCGAGAACAACCTGCGGAACGTCTCACTCGACATACCGAAGCGCAGGCTGACCGTCTTCACCGGGGTCTCGGGGTCGGGGAAGTCGTCCCTGGTCTTCGGGACGGTGGCGGCCGAATCGCAGCGGCTCATCAATGAGACGTACACCGCGTTCGTGCAGTCGTTCATGCCGAGCCTGGGCCGGCCCGACACCGACTCGCTGCGCAATCTCAGCGCCGCGATCGTCGTCGACCAGGAGCGGATGGGCGCCAACTCCCGCTCGACGGTGGGCACGGCGACCGACGCGTACACGATGCTGCGCATCATCTTCAGCCGCCTCGGCACCCCGCACATCGGCACCTCCACCGCGTTCAGCTTCAACAGCGCCGAGGGCATGTGTCCCGAGTGCGAAGGGCTGGGCCAGGCGTCGGCGATCGACGTGGACGAGATCGTGAACCGCGATCTGTCCGTGCGCGAGGGTGCGATCAAGGCGCCCGGCTTCGCCGTGGACTCCTGGTACTGGCAGGTGATGGTCAGCTCGGGCTTCTTCGACCCGGACAAGAAGGTGCGCGACCTGACCCAGGAGGAGTGGGACGCGCTCCTGTACAAGCCGACGACGAAGGTCAAGGTGGGAACCACCAACCTCACCTACGACGGTGTGATCGCCCGTGTGCAGCGCACCTACCTGTCCAAGGACAGGGACTCGATGCAGAGCCACGTCCGCGAATTCGTCGACCGCGCGGTCGTCTTCACCGACTGCCCCGCATGCGGCGGCAGCCGCCTCAGCGCCGCCGCGCTCTCGTCCACGATCGACGGGGTGAACATCGCGCGGTGCTCGGCGATGCAGATCAGCGACCTCGCGGAGTTCGTACGCGGCATCGAGGACGAGTCCGTCGCACCGCTGCTGAACTCGCTGCGCCACACGCTCGATTCGCTGGTCGAGATCGGGCTGGGCTACCTCAGCCTGGACCGCACCTCCTCCTCTCTCTCCGGAGGCGAGGCCCAGCGGGTCAAGATGGTCCGGCACCTCGGCTCCAGCCTCACCGATGTGACCTACGTCTTCGACGAGCCGACCATCGGCCTGCACCCGCACGACATCCAGCGCATGAACAGCCTGCTGCTGCGGCTGCGCGACAAGGGCAACACCGTGCTGGTCGTGGAGCACAAGCCCGAGGTCATCGCCATCGCCGACCACGTGGTCGACCTCGGTCCCGGCGCCGGCGCCGACGGCGGGACGCTCTGCTTCGAGGGGGATGTCGAGGGCCTGCGCGCCTCCGGCACCCTCACCGGCCGCCATCTGGGCCACCGCGCCGCGCTGCGCGAGACCGTGCGCGAGCCCAAGGGCGCGGTGTCGATCAGCGGCGCGGGGCTGCACAACCTCAAGGACGTGAGCGTCGACATACCCCTCGGCGTGCTCACCGTCGTCACGGGCGTGGCGGGTTCGGGCAAGACTTCGCTGATCCACGGCTATCTCGCGGGCCGGGACGGCGTGCTGGTCGCCGACCAGTCCGCCATCCGCGGCTCCCGGCGCAGCAACCCGGCCACGTACACGGGACTGCTGGGCCCCATCCGTAATGCCTTCGCCAAGGCCAACGGCGTCAAGGCGGCGCTGTTCTCGGCCAATTCGGCCGGTGCCTGCCCCAACTGCAACGGCATCGGGCTCGTCTACACCGACCTGGCGATGATGGCCGGTGTGGCCTCGGTCTGCGAGCAGTGCGAGGGCAAACGCTTCACGGCAGAGGTGCTGACCTACACGCTGCGCGGCAAGAACATCAGCGAGGTCCTGGGCATGTCCGTCGCCGAGGCCCGCGACTTCTTCCCCTCGGGCCAGGCCCGTACGCTCCTCGACCGCCTCTCGGACGTGGGCCTCAGCTATCTGCGTCTCGGCCAGCCGCTCAACACCCTCTCGGGCGGCGAACGCCAGCGGCTGAAGCTGGCCATCCACATGTCCGAGAAGGCGTCCACCTATGTCCTGGACGAGCCGACGACGGGTCTGCATCTCGCCGATGTCGACCAACTCCTCGCGCTGCTGGACAGGTTGGTCGAGGACGGCAATTCGGTGGTGGTCATCGAGCACCACCAGGCCGTGATGGCGCACGCCGACTGGATCATCGACCTCGGTCCCGGAGGCGGCCACGACGGCGGCGAGATCGTCTTCGCCGGCACCCCCGCCGACCTGATCGCCACCGCGGACACCCGCACGGCCCACCACCTCGCGCGCTACGTCGCGAACTGAACCGACATCACACCCCGCGACGCGCACGGGCCGCGCCCCGGCCCGTGCCGCGCGGCAGGCCCGTGTGCGGCGCCCCGGCCCGTGCCGCGCGCAGGCCACGCGCCGACCCCCGTAAGTGCCTGTCAGGCCCGCAGGTCCCGCGCGCTCAGGGACCCGGCGACCACCTGCTGGGCGACCTCCGTGATCCGTACATGGCGGGGCCTGGCGTAGGAGCGCAGCACGTCGAACGCCTCGTCCAGGTTGATGTTCCAGCGCTCGGCCAGCACGCCCTTCGCCTGCTCGATGGCGATACGGCTGTTGAGCGCGTGCTGGAGCTGCGCCTTCTCCTGGCTCGTTTGAGTGAGAGTGCGCTGCTGGAGGATCGCGATCGTCGCCACATCGGCCAGCGCCTGCGCCACCCGTGCGTCGGCGGGTGCGAGGGAGCTGGCGCGCGTGTGGAAGAGCGCCATGGCGCCGACCGTCTGGTTCCGCAGCCGCATCGGCAGTGCGTGCGCCGTCACGAACCCGGCCTCGCGGGCCCGTTCGGCGAAGTTGCCGAAGCTGGCCGTCGCCTCCGGGGAGGTCAGGTCGATGTCCATACGGGCTGCGCCGCTGCGGTAGCAGTCCACGCAGGGCCCCTGCTCGTGCTGGAGCGCGAAGAGTTCGAGCAGCCTGGTGCGCTCGCTGGAGGCCGCGATGGTCCTGAGCACGCCGTACTGGTCCGCGATCACGATGCCGACCTCCGTGACATCGAGCAGTTCGGCGCACCGTCCCGAGAGCCGGTGCAGGAAGTCGATCACGTCGAAGTCCTCGGTCAGCGTGTCGATCGCCTCGACCATTGCCTCCAACACGCTTTCTTCGCGTGCCATTTCGTCATCCCCTCACGTCGGCGGACGGGTCACGTCCCATTCCGCCGTCTCGAAAGCGCAGGCGTCGCGCCACAACGTCTTCGGCGACCGCCATGACCGACCGGTCATGGCGGTACGCGTATGCGCGCAGCAGCACAAGTGCCTGAGCCACGGGCACCTCCGCCTGCACACTGATCATGCCCCCGGCCTGATGGACCACCGCCCTGTGCAGCCCGGCGTCCTGTTCCTCCAGTACACCCGGCCGCGCGCCGCCGTCCAGGACGACCGAGGTGAGCGCGGCAGCGAGCACGAGCGCGTCCTCCATCGCCGCATCCGCCATCGGCCCCGGGACGGCACGTTGCAGGGTGAGGGCACCCACGCGCACGGCTCCGATCCGCAACGGGAAGCAGAAGACGGCGGCCACACCCAGGGCAGCCGCCTCCGGGAGCAGCACGGCCCACCGGGACGGCTCGACCCGGGTCAGATCGTGCTCCAGCACCAGCGACCCCGTACTCAAAGCGTCCACGCCCGGCCCTTCCCCCAGCGTGAACTGAAGGTCGTCAAAGCGTGCGCTCACCCCCGGTGAATACCACACGAGTTCGCTCTGGCGCCCGTCCGAGGCGACCGAGACGGCCGCTCCGTCCACGCCGAGCACGGCGGCGCAGGCGTCGGGGTCACCTCCGATGAGGAGGGAAGCGTCCGTGGGGTTCCGGAGGCCGTGCAGGAGCGCGGCCATCCCGGAGCTGGCCACCATCGTCGCCCTCCCCCTCTCGCTGCGGTGTGCGTGCCGCCGGAGCGGGGCTCGCTGTCGTGAGCGTAGCGGTGGAAGCGGAGCGCGGTCCTCGCTCACTCGTCACCGAGCGCGCCCCCCGGGTGAACGGATACGGCCCGCCGCACCCGGAGTTGCTCCAACTCCCGTGCCCGTAGCTGTCCCGGCCTCTCCGAGTGCCCGTTTCCGCTGTACGTCACCCCATCGAATGAGTTAGCGGGGGCGAAATCCAGCGGTATCGGTTCTCCACCTGCTTCATGAGGGCACGGCACCTACAGTGCCAGTCCGGCCCCAGACCCCGGCCGCCCGGCACGGCGCTCGCCGTGCACGCTCATCGGCCGAAGGGGCTCCTCATGGCCGCTGTTTCCCGCACCCCCACTCCTCCCGACCGCGAAGGCTTCCGCCTGGTACGGGCCGGGGGAGAGCTGGACATCGCCACGCTCCCCCCACTGGAGTCCGCTCTGTCCCATGCCCTCTCCTCCCGTACCCCGCCCTACGTCGTCGTGGACCTGTGCGCGGTCACGTTCGCCGACTGCGCCACGGTCCGGGTCCTGCTGCACGCACGTGCGAAGGCGCACGCGGAACGGGGCTGGCTCGGGCTCGCCTGCGCTCCCCGACCGATCGGCAGACTGCTGCGCACACTCGACCTGATGGAAGTCCTTCCTCCCCACGCCTCGGTCGACGAGGCGATCAGAGCCTGCCCCGCGCTGGCGGAAGGCTAGTTCGACCCCTCCACCCCTCCACCCCTCCGACTCCCCGCGACCGCGGACCCGCGGAGCCGCAGACCCGCAGAGAAAGCCACACGCCAGGGGACGTCCCGCGCGTGACCACAATGACCACAACGACCAATACTTTTTCTTTCTGCACGCGGGCAGACACCGCCCGGCAGGCGGGGCAGCATATGGGCCGCCACACTCCCCGTCCCGTCGAAAGGCGGTGTGTCCGCTGCGCCCGCGCACTCTGCTCGCCCCACTCGCCGCCGGCATGGTGCTGCTCGTCGTCCCACCGCTGATCACCACGGGCAGCGGCGCCGACACCGGCACCAACATCCCCGGCCTGCGGATGATGGTGCCCAACACCCCAGGCGGCGGTTACGACATCACCGCACGCACGGCCGCCAAGAACGCCGAGGACGCCGGGCTCAACCACAACATCGAGGTCTTCAACCTCCCCGGAGCCGGCGGCACGGTCGGCCTCTCCCGGCTCGTCAACGAGCGCGGGAACGGCAAGCTCACCATGTCCATGGGCCTCGGCGTCGTCGGCGCCGTCCACACCAACAAGTCGCCCTCCACGCTCGCCGACGCGACCCCCGTCGCACGGCTCGTGGAAGAGCCCAACATCGTGGTGGTCGCCAAGAACTCCCCGTACAAGACCTTCGACCAACTGCTCGCCGACTGGAAGAAGAAGCCCCGTTCCCTCCCCGTCGGCGGCGGTTCCTCGGCGGGCGGCCCCGACCACCTGGCCCCGATGATGATGGCGCGCGCAGCCGGTATCGCGCCCAAGTCCGTCAACTACGTCCCCTTCGACGGCGGCGGCGAGCTGCTCGCCTCCGTACTCGGCGGCAAGGTCAAGTTCGGCGTCTCCGGCATCAGCGAGTACCGCGACCAGATCGAGTCGGGCGAGCTGCGGCTGCTCGCCGTCACCGGCAAGAAGCGGATCAAGGGATTCGACGCGCCCACCCTCCAAGAGTCGGGGCTGGACGTCGTGTTCACCAACTGGCGCGGCCTCATGGCCCCACCCGGCCTCTCGGATGCCCAGCGCACCAAGCTCACCCACTTCGTACGTGAGCTGCGCGGATCCAAGGAGTGGAAGAAGTCCCTCCGCGTCAACGGCTGGGACGACGCCTATCTCTCCGGCGACAAGTACGGCCGCTTCCTGGCCAGAGAGGACAAGCGCGTGGACACGGTCCTGAAGGAGTTGGGCCAGTGAGCGCCGCACGCGCGACTGCCGGGCCGCAGGCAAGGCGCACAGAGCACACAGGACATACAGGGCAGGAAAGACAGACAGGCCACACGGGCCGGACAGCGACGAGAGCCGCACACAGCCGCGCGGGCGCAGAAGCGAACGGAGAACGAGGGTGAGCACGGAACCCACTCCGGGAACCCCGCCGGGCAGCCCCCAGGAATCCGGTCAGCCGGAGCGCCCCCGCCCCTCCCGCTGGCAGGGGCGTTCCGAACTCGGCGTCTGCGGGCTGCTCCTGGTGGTCGGCGTACTGGTCCTCACAGACGCGTTCACCATGGACACGGTCGCCTCCGTACGCGGGCCCGTGGGGCCGCGCACGGTCCCGCTCGTCGTCGGCGTCGCACTGCTTGTCGTCGCGCTCGTCCTCGCCGTCGACGTGCTGCGCGGCGGCCGTGGCGACACCGAGGGAGCCGGCGGGCCGGACGGGCCCGAAGAGACGGAAGGAGCCGAAGGGGCCGCAGAGACCAAGAGGGCCGGGGCAGAAGGGGCCCCAGTAAAGGACGAGCCAGGCGACTGGCGAACCGTCGCACTACTTGTCGGCGTTTTCCTCGCGTTCGCCGCACTGATCGAACCGATCGGCTTCCCGCTGGCCGGCGCGCTCCTGTTCTGGGGCTCGGCCTTCACGCTCGGCAGCCGTACCCACACCTTCACCCGCGATCCGCTCATCGCGGCCGGGATCTCGCTGGGCACCTATGTCCTCTTCCACACCCTGCTCGGCGTCCCTCTTCCCGGCGGCCCCCTGATGGGAGTGCTCTGACCCATGGACTCCCTCAACTCCCTGATCGACGGCTTCGGTACGGCGCTGACGCCGCTCAACCTGCTGTGGGCAGCGCTCGGCGTGCTGCTCGGAACGGCCATCGGTGTGCTGCCTGGCATCGGCCCCGCGATGGCCGTCGCGCTGCTGCTGCCGGTGACCTACGGGCTCGATCCGACGGGCGCCTTCATCATGTTCGCGGGGATCTACTACGGCGGGATGTTCGGCGGCTCGACGACCTCGATCCTGCTCAACACCCCGGGTGAGAGCTCCGCGGTGATCGCCGCCATCGAGGGCAACCCGATGGCCAAGGCAGGGCGCGGCTCCCAGGCGCTCGCCGCCGCCGCCATCGGCCACTTCGCGGGCGGCATCATCGGTACGTCGCTGCTGGTGGTCCTCGCACCCACGGTGGCCGAACTCGCCGTGGACATCGGCGCTCCGGACTACTTCGCCATCATGGTCCTGGCCTTCATCGCGGTGACCTCGGTCCTCGGTTCCTCCCGGGTACGCGGGTTCGCTTCCCTGCTGATCGGCCTCACCATCGGGCTGGTCGGACTCGACCAGATGACGGGCCAGCAGCGCCTCACGTTCGGCAGCCTTCAGCTCTCGGACGGCATCGACGTCGTGATCGTCGCCGTCGGCCTCTTCGCCATCGGCGAGGCGCTGTGGGTGGCGGCTCACCTGCGGCGCGGCGGCGGGGAGTCCATACCGGTCGGGCGGCCCTGGCTGGGCCGCGAGG
Organism: Streptomyces iconiensis; assembly: GCF_028657195.3. GTDB lineage: Bacteria > Actinomycetota > Actinomycetes > Streptomycetales > Streptomycetaceae > Streptomyces > Streptomyces iconiensis. The sequence continues at coordinate 59,709 of NZ_JANCPR020000006.1, read as the reverse complement.
AACTGCGCCGCACCTGGAAGCCATGGCTGCGCGGACCGGTGATCGGCTTCCCGTTCGGGGCGATCCCGGCCGGAGGCGCCGAAATCCCCACATTCCTCTCGTACATCACCGAGAAGCGCCTGTCCCGCCACAAGAAGGAGTTCGGCAAGGGAGCCATCGAGGGCATCGCCGGCCCCGAGTCCGCGGCCTCGGCCTCCGCCGCCGGCACGCTCGTCTCGATGCTGACGCTCGGGCTGCCGACGACGGCGGTCGCGGCCGTCATGCTGGCCGCCTTCCAGCAGTACGGCATCCAGCCGGGACCGCTGCTTTTCGAGCGCGAGCCCGAACTGGTCTGGGGGCTGATCGCCTCGCTGTTCGTCGGCATGGTGATGCTGCTCGTCCTCAACCTGCCGCTGGCGCCTGTCTGGTCGAAGCTGCTGCGCGTACCGCGCCCGTATCTGTACGCGGGCATTCTCTTCTTCGCCGCCGTCGGCGCCTACGCGGTGGGCGGGGAGGCGATCGATCTCGTGATCCTTCTCATCATCGGGCTCATCGGCCTGATGATGCGCCGCTACGGGCTCCCCGTACTGCCCGCCATCATCGGCGTCATCCTCGGCCCTTCCGCCGAGCAGCAGTTGCGCAGGGCGCTCCAGATCAGCGACGGTAGCATCACGGGACTGGTCAACACCCCGTTCTCCCTTGTGGTTTACGCGGCGATCGCCGCGCTGCTCCTGTGGCCCTGGGCCAAGCGGGGCTTCCTGCGGCTACGCGCCGCGAGGGGCTGAGAGACCCCCGGAAACCACCCCCCACGCCCCGTCCCGCTCCGCCCCCGTCGGAGCGGGACGGGGCTCTTTTCGTGTGCCTCCGGGACCGCCGTGCTCCCGTTGCGCCCGGAGCCCGAATAGTCCTTTGGTAAACTAACTATTAACGCTTTTTTGACGCTCTCTTGACTGAGTACCGGACGCCCAGGAGGAGCCATCCGCTTGTCGACGCCCGGCCACACCGGCCACCCCGCAGCGCCCCTGTCCCCGATAACCGCTCATCTCCCCAGGGAGGCGTGACCCATGGGCCACGCCGACACCCTGCTCGCCATGGGCGGCGCCTTCGTCGCCGCCGCCGTCCTGGCCCGGCTCGGCAACCGCATCGGCCTGCCGACCATCCCGCTCTTCATCCTCGCCGGGATACTTCTCGGCCCCAACACCCCGGGCTTCGTGCTCCTGAGCGACCCGCACGACCTGGAGATGCTCTCCGCACTCGGCCTCGTACTGCTGCTCTTCTACCTCGGCCTTGAGTTCCATATGGACGACCTCAAGTCCGGCGGAAAGAAGATGGCGCTCGCCGGCGGCCTCTACCTCGTACTGAACGTGGGAGCGGGCCTCGCCTTCGGCTTCGCCGTCGGCTGGGGCACCTCCGAGGCGCTCGTACTCGCCGGGGTGCTCGGCATCTCCTCCTCGGCGATCGTCACCAAGACGCTGGTCGACCTGAACCGCATCGGCAACCCCGAGACCAAGCCGATCCTCGGCATCATCGTCGTCGAGGACGTCTTCCTCGCCCTCTATCTCGCGGCGCTCCAGCCCGTGCTCGCGGGCGCCGACAGCATGGGCTCGGCCATGCTCCAGATCGGCAAGGCATTCGGCTTCCTGCTGGTCCTGGCCCTCGCGGCGCGCTTCGGTACGAAGGTGATCGGCAAGCTCTTCGACACCAAGGACGACGAGTTGCTCGTCATCTCCTTCCTCGGAGCGGCCGTACTGGTAGCGGGCATCGCCGAGGAGTTCGGGGTCGCGGACGCGATCGGCGCCTTCATGGTCGGCCTGATGCTCGGCAACACCACGTCGGGCGAACGCATCCGCGAACTGGTGCACCCGCTGCGTGACGCGTTCGGCGCGATCTTCTTCTTCGGCTTCGGGCTCTCCATCGACCCGGGCGACCTGCCGGTCGTGCTGTGGCCCGTTCTGATCGCCGTCGCGCTGACCATCCTGATGAACGTGTTCGCGGGCCTGTGCGCTGCCAAGGTCTACGGCTTCGGTCCGCAGCCCGCGGCGAACGTCGCCACCACCCTGCTGGCACGGGGCGAGTTCGCGCTCATCCTCGCCACGATGGCCGCCGTCGCGGGGCTCGACGACCGGCTGTCCCCGTTCATCGCGGGCTACGTCCTCATCCTCGCCGTGGTCGCCCCCCTCGCCGCGGGCCGCTCCCACTGGCTGGCCAGGCTCCTCCCCGCCGGCCTGACCCCGGAGGAACCGGAGCACAGGAAAGAAGCGGAACCCGCCAACTCCCGCTAGCCCGCCCCCCGTCAGCCCTCCACCGCTCCACCACGCCAAAAAACGGAACCGGCGGTGCGGGACGCCCTCACAGGGTGTCCCGCACCGCCGGTTCACGTAGACGGGGGGCGGCTACCGCCGCGCGTGCCGTCCGCGCCCGTTACGGTTCTGCGGCGCCGCGGGCGGTGCGGGCGGCGGAGGCCCGGGCGGGCCGGGGGCACCGGGAGGCCCGGCGGTTCCGGGAGCACCGGGCGCGGGCGGAGGAGGACCGGGCGGGCCGGGAGGCAGCGTTCCCGCCTCCTGCGTGGCCCCCAGCGGAGGAGCGGGGGGACCCGCAGCCCCTGCGTCGGCGGCCGGCTTCTTCCTGCGGGCGCGCAGATACTCGATGGCGATCGGCACGACCGACAGCAGGACGATCCCCACCAGGATCGCCTCGATGTTCTTGTGCACGAACTCGATCTGCCCGAGCGCGGCGCCCAGAAGCGTGACTCCCGCTCCCCAGAGCGTGCCGCCGATGATGTTGAACAGGACGAACGACCGGTACCTCATCCCGCTCACACCGGCGATGATCGGCGTGAACGTCCGCACGATCGGCACGAACCGCGCCAGCACCAGGGACTTCGGGCCGTGCTTCTCGAAGAACTCGTGCGCCTTCTCGACGTTCTCCTGCTTGAACAGGCGCGAGTCAGGTCGCTTGAAGAGCGAGGGCCCGACCTTCTTGCCGAACAGGTATCCCACCTGGTCACCGAGGACCGCCGCGATCACGATCAGCAGGCACATCAGCCACAGCGGCAGGTGCAGGTACTGATCGGTGACGATCAGCAGACCCGTGGTGAACAGCAGCGAGTCACCCGGCAGGAAGAAGCCGATCAGCAGACCCGACTCCGCGAAGACGATCGCCAGAATCCCGATCGGGCCGAACGTCTGGATGAGGAAATCCGGATCCAGCCAGCTTGGTCCAAGTGCGAGTTGGGTCACGGAGGGCTCCTGATCAGGGGCGCGGAGTGAGGGTGGAACGCGCCGAGGGCATCGAAAGGCTGATGCGGACGCTACACGCTACCAACGCGGCCCTCTTCTCCACCGTTCCCGTGGTAGGGGGACGCGCCCCCGTGCACAGGGGGCGCCGCGGTACGCGTACCCCCAAGCGCGGCCACGCAAGCAGCACGGGCCCCGGATGGCAATGCGTAAAACAGGCGTTCCCGCCCGCCTCGCGGGACGCTAGTTTTCCGAGCCAGCGCGTCCGCGAGCCGGACACGGAGCCCCCCACGCCGAACAGTGCCGTCCCTGCCGTCACACCGGAAGGACCACGACTGTGCATGAACCGCTCCGCAACAGACCCACCCGGCCGAAGCGGGCCACCCGGGCCAGAGCCGTCGCGGCACTCGCGGCGACCGCACTGGCGGCCCCGCTGCTCCTCAGCGCCTCGACGGGCTCAGCGACCGCGTCCGGCGGCCACGACCCCGGCAAGGAAGGCAGGAAGCTGGCGCACAAGCTGGTCCACAAGACCGGCGCCCAGGGCGCGGGCAAGCACCTGCGCGCCTTCCAGGCGATAGCCGACGCCAGCAAGGGCAACCGCGCAGCGGGCTTCGCCGGGCACGAACGCTCGGCGAAGTACGCGGGAAAGCTGCTGAAGGCAGCGGGCTACAAGGTCACGTACCAGAAGTTCGAGTTCACCTACCGCGAGACGCTCGCCGAGAAGCTCAAGGTCCTCGAACCGGAACAGCGCGACGTCCCCATCACTCTGATGACGTACACCAAGAGCACGCCCAGGGGCGGCCTGGAAGCCCCGGTGGCCGAGGTCTCCCCGTCCGGCGGCGGCGCCGACGAGAGCCCGGGCTGCCAGGCGGCCGACTACGCGTCCGGCACCTTCACCGGCAAGATCGCCCTCATCAAGCGCGGCGGCTGCTCCTTCGCCGAGAAGCAGGCAGCGGCTGCCGGGGCGGGCGCTGTCGGCGCCGTGATCTACAACAACATCGACGGCGCCCTGAACGGCACCCTGGGCAGCCCCACCGACGCGCGGGTCCCCACGGGCGGCCTCACCAAGGCGGACGGCGAAGCGCTCTCCGCGCTCGTCGCCAAGAACGACGAGGGCAAGGTCACGATCAACCTGGAGCTGCGCGAGCACCAGGAGCAGCGCACCACACCGAACGTCATCGCGGAGACCCGCGGCGGCGACCCCGACAACGTGGTGATGCTCGGCGCCCACCTCGACTCCGTGTCCGAAGGCCCCGGCATCAACGACAACGCCTCCGGCTCGGCCGGAATCCTGGAGACGGCGCTCCAGCTCGCCAAGGCCGACCGCAAGGGCAAGCACGCCAACAAGGTCCGCTTCGCGCTGTGGAGCGCCGAGGAGCTGGGCCTGCTCGGCGCCGAGCACTACGTCGAGAAGCTGCCGGCCGCCGAGCGCGAGAAGATCCAGCTCTATCTGAACTTCGACATGATCGCGAGCCCCAACTTCGGAGTCTTCGCCTACGACGGTGACGACTCCGACGGCACAGGCTCCGGACCGGGCCCCGCCGGCTCGGGCCAGCTGGAGAAGGACCTGTCCGACTTCCTGGCCACCCGCGGCCTGGAGACGCGCGGCACGGACTTCGACGGCCGCTCCGACTACGGCCCGTTCATCGCGGCCGGCATCCCTTCGGGCGGCACCTTCACCGGCGCCGAGAAGGTCAAGACCGCCGAGCAGCGGAAGCTGTGGGGCGGTACGGAGGGCACCGCCTTCGACAGCTGCTACCACCAGGCATGCGACACCCTCAAGAACATCAGCAAGCGCGCCTTCGACGCCAACGTGAAGGCCATCGCCAACGCCGTCGGTCACTACGCATGGGACACCCGCTCCCTGCCGGAGGTGACGGCGAAGGACACCAAGAGCACAGAGAGCCCGAAGGAAGTGAAGGACCCGAAGGACCCGAAGACCCTGGAGGAAGCGAAGCCCGCAGAGAGCGCAAAGGCCACAGAAGGAGCAAAGGCCCCAAAAAAGGCCACAACCTCCGCGCTGTACAAGGGCGAACGCCTCGTCCGCTGACCGAGTACCGGACAGCGGAGGCGGACCCCTCAGCTCCGTCTTCGCTGTCCACAGCCTGTGCATAACTATGAGCGCACCCCGGCACGCACCCGCGCACCGCACCCCCGCGTGGCGATTCCCCGACAGCCTGCCCGCTTTCTTCTGGATTCCACTGGATTGCACCATCGTCACAAGGCTGCGCCCGGTACCGCTGGCCCGGTAGGCTTTCCGTGTGATCTTCAAGCGAATCGGAAACGGGCGGCCGTACCCCGACCACGGCCGGGAGAGCACCCGCCAGTGGGCGGATGTTGCCCCACGCCCGGTGCGTCTTGACCAGCTCGTCACCACAAAGGGCCAGCTCGACCTGGAGACCCTGCTCGCGGAGGACTCGACGTTCTACGGCGACCTCTTCGCGCACGTCGTGAAGTGGCAAGGCGACCTCTACCTGGAAGACGGCCTGCACCGAGCGGTGCGCGCCGCGCTCCAGCAGCGCCAGGTGCTGCACGCACGCGTACTGGAGCTGGACTGACAGCGGCAGCCGAGCACCCGGTTGGCCCGTTCAGGTGCGCGTGACAACGAGCCATTGATCATTTAGTAGGCAGTGCCGCCTGTGCGCATTACGCTGCGCACATGAGCATGCTCACTCCTCCCGGCATGGGCGGCAAGTACCGCATCAAGGGTGACCGTTACCCACGTATGCGCAGGTCCCGGGGGCGAGGAAAGATCATTCTCGCCTCGGTCGCCTCGGTCGTCGCCGTCGCCGTGATCGGGTGGGGGACGGTCCAGCTCATCGACATCTTCGCGGGCGGCGGCTCGGCCAGCGCCTCCGACGACCGCGCCAAGCCCTCCGACTGCACGACGCCCAAGGCGTCCAAGAGCGCGACGGCGGCGAAGAACGGCAAGGGCGACAAGGGCAGCGCCCAGGACGGCAAGGACAAGGGACACGCCCCGGGCGCGCTCCCCGAACCCGGCAGCATCACGGTCAACGTTCTCAACGCGACCTCACGCGGCGGGCTCGCCAAGTCCACGTCGGACGAACTGAAGAAGCGCGGCTTCAAGATCGGCGACATCGGCAACGCGCCGTCCGCGCTCGACAAGAAGGTCAAGAAGACCGGCGTGCTCGTCGGGGCCCCTGGCTCCGACACCACCGCACGCCTGAAGGTCCTGGGTACTCAGCTCGACGGCGCCGACACCAAGTTCGTCGAGCGGGACGGCAAGGATGTGGACCTCGTACTCGGCGACGACTTCAAGAAGCTCACCAAGAAGAAGGCAGCGACGGCGGCACTGGCCAAGCTCGGCAGGACCACCCAGCCCGACAAGGCGCCCACGGCCCAGCCGTCACCCGCCGCCAGCTGCTGAGACCCGGTCGGCGCAAGAACACTGAAACGGGAGTGGGAACGGGGAATCCGACTGCCAGGATCCTCAGCCGGCCGTGCCGTACATCCGGTCCCCGGCGTCGCCGAGGCCGGGAACGATGAAGCCCTGCTCGTCCAGCCGCTCGTCCACCGAGGCCGTCACCACGGTCACCGGCGTACCGGCCAGCTCCCGTTCCATGACCTCGACGCCCTCCGGCGCGGCCAGCAGGCAGAGCGCCGTCACATCGTCGGCGCCGCGCCGGATCAGCTCCTTGATCGCGGCGACCAGCGTGCCGCCCGTCGCGAGCATCGGGTCGAGAACGTAGACCTGGCGGCCCGACAGATCGTCGGGCATCCGGTTCGCATACGTCGACGCCTGCAGCGTCTCCTCGTCCCGGATCATCCCCAGGAAGCCGACCTCGGCCGTCGGCAGCAGCCGGACCATGCCCTCCAGCATGCCCAGCCCGGCGCGGATGATCGGCACCACCAGCGGGCGCGGATACGACAGGCGCACCCCGGTGGTCTCCGTCACCGGCGTACGGATCCCGACCTCCTCGACGCGCACATCGCGCGTGGCCTCGTACGCCAGGAGCGTCACCAGCTCGTCCGCGAGACGGCGGAACGTGGGGGACTCGGTGCGCGCGTCGCGCAGGGTGGTCAGTTTGTGCGCCACCAGCGGGTGGTCGACGACGTGGGTCCGCATGGGTCGACAGTATCCGAGGCGCAGCGCGCAGGACCCGTCCGGGCCCGTTCGGTCCGCACTGGCGTACGCCGGGCGTACGGGGGAAAGTGGGCAGGTACGCCGGAGGTGTGCATATGACAGAACCGCAAGAGCCCACAGGAGCGCGGAAGTCGGAGGACCCGGTCCAGGAGGCCAGGCGCCGCGTGACCGACGCCGAGCGGCTGCGCCGCAGGGCACGCTTTCTCCGAGAGCTGAACGAGGCGAGGGAGCTGCGCGATCGCGTCCAGCCCCGCCGCGCGCGAGCGGCCCGCATGCGTCAGCAGGCAGTACGGATGCGGAACTTCCGGTGGTGAAGGGGCGGCGCACGGCGAGCATGCCGTGACGCTGTGAGTCCCGAGGGGTCACGGTGAGTTGCCGCAGGCCGCGTCCGCGCAATCACCACGACGACGCACTGTCGAAGACCCTTCGCACAGCCCGGGTTTCTGCCACGATTCCGATGGGGCGGGGGCACGGTCCTCGTCAGCACTCGGGCACCTCTTGAATCAGTGGGAGAGTCACGGTGTATTTCGCCGCGCTGCTCGCGCGCACCGAAGACGGGTGGGAAGCGAGCGACACAGAGCTGGACGATGTGGAGACCCTGGCCGATCTGGCCGAACTGGCCAGGGAGGCCGCGACCGACGACGAGACAGTGCTGGTCTGCATCGAGCAGGAGGGCGGGTGGTTCGGCGTCGTCCGCGTGGACGGCGAGGAGGATCCCCGCGTCTTCGTCTCGGATGCCGCAGCCGCTATGCGCAGTTCGTACGGCGAGATACTGCTCTCGGACGAACTGCTGGGCCGGGAGCCCGAAGACCCCGACGCGCTGGACCAACTCGTGGACCTGGACGGCACCGAAGACGGGGAGCCCGATCAGGACGGCGACGAGGAGGCCGCCACCGGGAGCGAGGGCGCCGAGACGCCCCCCGGCCCGCTCGGTGACGCCGGAATCCTCGCCGACCTGGGAATGGAGGACAAGACCCTGCTGTCACTCACACCCGAGGACGCCCTGAGCGAGGTCGCCGACGCGCTGGGCTGCACGGACGTCCTGGAGGCCGTCCGCTGACGCCCGCGCCGAGCGCGACACTGTTCCCATGACCCCCGCGAACGATCCGGCGTCCGGCACCCCGGAGGCCCCCCGGCTCCCCGACCCCGTACGCGATCCCTGGCACGGGCCCATGCGGCTCGCGCTGGAGGAGGCCGTACGGGCGCCGGGGACCGGGGACGTTCCCGTCGGCGCCGTCGTACTCGGCCCCGGCGGCCCCACGGGCCAGGTGCTCGCCCGTACCCACAACACCCGCGAGGCCACGGGCGACCCGACGGCCCACGCCGAACTGCTCGCCCTGCGCGAGGCGGCCCGCGCCCTCGGCACCGGCGACTGGCGCCTGACCGGCTGCACCCTCGTGGTCACCCTTGAGCCCTGCACGATGTGCGCGGGCGCCGCCGTGCTGGCCCGCGTCGACCGCGTCGTCTACGGCGCCCCCGACCCCAAGGCGGGCGCCGCCGGCTCCCTCTGGGACCTCGTACGCGACCGGCGCCTCAACCACCGCCCCGAGGTCCTCAACGCCGTGCTCCCCGACGCCTCCGCCGCCCTCCTCACCCGCTTCTTCCGCACCCCGAATACCGATTTCGACCCACGCCCGCCCTTGAGCTAGAGTTCCTCTCGGTAGCGTGTCCGAGCGGCCGAAGGAGCTCGCCTCGAAAGCGAGTGAGGGGGCAACTCCTCCGTGGGTTCAAATCCCACCGCTACCGCTCTTGAGCAGCACGGATGAAGGTCCGGATCCCCGACGGGGTCCGGGCCTTCTTCGTGTGGGGCTCGGTTGCCGTCGGTGGTGCGGTTGCCCTGGGGGTGCCGGATGGTGGTCGGGTTCTGAAGTCTTCTCGGACTGTCGTGAACTTTTCCGCCGCAGCGATCATCGAACGCCATGTCCCGCCCGGTAACGGCCGAGCAGGCTGGACAAGATCATTTGTGCTGCGAATGGAGAAACACACGTGCGTAGGAAGTTCACCAGGGCTGTTGTCACACTGGTCGGCATCGCGGCGTTCGCCGGTGCCGGAGCGACGGCGGCGCAGGCCGCGGACGGCACCCCTGTCAAGGTCGCCAACTTCAAGTCCTGCAAGGCTTGGGGCGAGGCGCTCCAGGCTGACGGCAAGATCAAGGGCTTCCACTGCGACAACATGAACGACGCCCATCAGTGGTACCTGACGCCGGTCTACTGATCCTTACGCGCTCCACCGAAGGGCCGGGTCCCCCGAGGGACCCGGCCCTTCGCCGTGCGCCCCCTGGCACCCGCGGGGCCCGCCTCAACGCCCGGGCAGGTCAGGGCGAGGTGCCGGACTGCGGGAGGCGGTGGCCTGTCGTACGTTGAGAGCGCCCACTGGTCCCAAGGGGGGAGCAGGGAGACTGCTGATGCGTGCTGTCGCGGTCAAGGAGCTGAAGGGTCGGCCCGAGGTGGTCGACGTGCCGAGGCCCGAGCCGGGTGAGGGCGAGGTGCTGGTACGGGTCGAGGCGGCGGGGCTGAATCCGCTCGACTGGAAGATCGCGGACGGCATGCTGGAAGGTGCACTTCCGTACGCGTTTCCGATGGTCATGGGCGTGGACTTCGCGGGGGTCGTGGAGGACGGCGGCCCGCAGGCGCGTCGTTTCCGGCCCGGTGACGCGGTCTACGGGCAGGTGGTCAGCGAACCGGTCGGCGGCGGCACGTACGCGGAGTACGTGGTGGTCGAGGAGGCGGGCAGTATCGCGGGGGTGCCGGCCTCGGTACCGACGACGGTCGCCGCCGGTGCGCCCACGGCCGGGATGACGGCGCTGGACATCGTGCGGGCCGCTGCCCTGCGCGAGTACGAGAGCCTGCTGGTGATCGGCGCCGCCGGGGGCGTGGGAACGTTCCTCACCCAGTTCGCCGCGGCACACGACATGCGCGTCATCGCCTCCACGCACGGCCACGACCAGCGCAGGATGGCCGCCTTCGGTGCCGCGGTCACCATTGACGCCAAGGAGCACTCGATGGTCGACGCGGTCCGCGAGGAGTACCCGGACGGGGTGGACGCGCTCGTCGATCTCGCCTCCCCCACCGCGGCGGAGTTCGCCGCGAACGCCGCGCTCGTCCGCGACGGCGGTGTCGCACTCACCACGGTGGGCGTCGCCGACCCTGACGCGCAGTACGCGAAGGGCGTGGAGGGCATCAACTTCCAGCTCTCCGCCTCGGCCGAGCTGCTGGACCGGCTCGGGCAGGAGATCGACAGCGGGCGCGTCGTGGTTCCCATCGAGAACGAGGTCCCGCTCGACCAGGCCCCCGACGCGGTGGCCCGCGCCCGCGCCGGCGGCTCGCGCGGCAAGACGGTCTTCATCCCCTGAGCCCCTTTCCCCCCTTCGAATCCCTGGGCCTCTCCCGTCCCCTCAACCCCTGAGTCCCCCTCTCCTCATCCCACGAGCCACCCCTCCTCTCCTCGCGCCCTCGCGCCCTGAGCCTCCCTTTCCAGCGAGCCCCCGGGCGCACGTAGCCTCTTCCCGGCCGCGGGTGGGTGAGGCGCGTGGCACATGGCATGTGGCGCATGGCGCGGGGAAGCGGCGAGTGGACGGGGCGAGTGGAGGGGGAGCGCAGCGATGGGCTCGGCGGAGTTGCTGATCGTGCTGGACCGCGCGAGCGGCGTCCCGTTGCAGCGCCAAGTAGTCGCGCAGATCACGGCGTTGACCGAGCGGGGGCGGCTGCGCCCCGGCGACCCGGTGCCCGCGACCCGGGAGCTGGCCCGGCAGTTGGACGTGTCCCGTACGGTCGTCGTCCGCGCGTACGAGATGCTCCGCGCGACCGGCGTGCTGACCGCGCGGCACGGCTCGGGCACCCGCGTGGCACCGCGTACGGTCCCCGCGCCGCCTGTGGAAGCGCCGCCGCGCGCGAGGGAACCGCTGCCTCCGCTGCCGACCGGTGCGGGGGACGCACTGTGGCAGCCATGGGAGCCGCCGCCTTCGCATACGCCGGGCCGCTCGGGCATCGACTTCCGGCACGGTACGCCCGCGCTCTCGGCGTTCCCCATGGCCCGCTGGCAGGAGTCGGTACGCCGTGCCTATGCCCGTGCCGACGCCGCGTCCCTGGGTTACGGGCCCGCCGAGGGCTCCGGCGCGCTGCGCAACCATGTCGCCGCGCTCGTCGCGCGCAGCAGGTCCCTCGTGGCGGGCACGAACCGCGTACTGATCACCAGTGGTGCGACGCAGGCCATGGACATCCTGGTACGTGCGCTGGTGACGGGCCCTGGGGACGTGATCGTCATCGAGGACCCGGGCCATACGGTGCTGCGCCAGGTGTTCGGTTTCTCGTCCGCGACGGTCGTACCCGTACCGGTGGACGGGGAGGGGCTGCGGGTGGAGGACATCGACATGTGTGTCCGCGCCTACGGGCACGATCCGGCGCGGGTGCGGCTGGTGTACGTGACGCCGTCGCACCAGTTCCCGACGGGCGTCATCATGTCGGCCGCTCGCAGACGGGCGCTGCTGGAGTGGGCGGGCGAGCGCGGCGCGACACTACTGGAGGACGATTTCCACAACGAGTTCACCTTCAGCGCCGCGCGCCTGCCCGCGCTGGCTGCCGACGGCGGCGCCGAGACGGCGTATCTCGGCAGCTTCAGCAAGACGCTCTTCCCCGCGCTGCGCATCGGCTACATGGTGCTTCCCGAGCGACTTGTGCGTGCGTGCCTGGGCATAAAGTGGATCACCGACAGGCTCTCGCCGACCGTGGACCAGGAAGCGCTCGCCGACTTCATCGCCACCGGTGCGTACGAACGGCACATCGCGCGGATGTCCGCGCTCTACAGGCGCCGCCGCCGGCACCTGCTGGACGAGTTGTCCGCACACTTCGGCCACGCCGGCCTGCGCGTCTCGGGAGAGGCGGCAGGGCTGCACGTGATGGTGACGCTGACGAAGGCTCAGGGGACGGCCGAAAACCTGGTGCGCGCCGCCGCGCGGCTCGGCGTACGGATCTATCCGGTCGCGGGCTACTTCACGCACAACCCGCCGGCCGAACCCACCTTCCTGCTGGGTTACGCGGCGCTCCCCGAGGCCCGTATCAGCGAGGGCGTACGCAGACTGGCGCAGGCCGCGCACACCGACCCGGGCACGGGAAGCACGGGCACCGGAGCCGCGAGCGCCGGCGGCTGAGAGGGCGCCGCGGCGACGTGCAGCCGTGTACAGCCGTGTGCCGACATGGGGAGGCGCTGGGGCGGGAAAGCGCGCGCGGGACGTCGAGGGCCCGGAGAGAGCGGTGTGAGGCCGCGAGGGCGGTGGGCGATGGAGAGTGGCGGGTGGGTACGGCGAGCGAGCGACGGCTGCGGCGGACAGGCGCTCCCACCGGAACATGGCCTGTCCGGGGCCAGGGGGCCTGCCGGTCCAGGGGTGCCTGCCGCCTCCCGGTTCTGACACGCCCTCCACTCCGGCACCAGCTGACGGAACCGGGCAAAGGACCTGTGCGGACGGGCCTTTGATGGCTGACGGTCGAGAGCCGTCCGCCTGACGCTGGATCAAGGCCCCCCGTCTCCCGCTACACTCACACAGCCGCACAGGGGTACAGGATTTCGGGGACCGAACACACCCGGGGGAGGGCCAGGACGATGGCACAGGCGAAGAAGATCGTGCTCTACCTGCTTGTTGTCTTCGTGCTGTACACGATCATCACGTCGCCCGACCGCGCGGCCGATCTGGTCCAGATAGGTTTCGAGGGCATATCCAGCGCGGCTGAGGGCGTCGGGCAGTTCATGACCTCGCTCGTCAACTGACACCCGCCGTACGGACCCCGCCCACCCGCACCCTCCGCGCCCGCACGCGCCTCCGCGCCATCCGCACCCGGCGCCACCGCACCCTCCGTGCCGGTCGCGTCCGTACGCACGGTCGAGCCGCCCCGTGCGCGTCCTCCTCCATGCCTGCGCCATGCCCCTTCCGGGCCGCCCCCGTGCGCCGCCACACGCCGCACGCCCCCGCACCCTCCAGGCGCCCCTCGGCCGCATCCGTACGCGCTCACACACACCCCTCGACGCCACCAGTACGGGGGGTTTTCCGCTGAACTGGCAAGCAACACGGAGTTATCGGGTGCTTGCACACGGTGCACATGTCTTGTGATGCTATGACCGCTTTTGGCGGATGAATTGACCAGCCAGGACAAATCTGCACCGTGAACCGTAAAGGGGTGGTGGCTGAGTGGACGGGACCCGTACCCCCACCCAGACTCCCTCCGGGGATACCGAAGCGCAGCGCTCACCCGCCGAGGCACAGCGGGAACGGGCCGCGCGCACCCGGGCACTGACACAGTCGCTCTTCGACCAGCTCATCGGGCTCGAACCCGGATCCGCCGAGCACGAACGGGTGCGCTGCGCCCTCATCGAGGCCAACCTGCCGCTCGTCCGCTACGTAGCCGCCCGTTTCCGCAGCAGGAACGAGCCGATGGAGGACGTGGTCCAGGTCGGCACCATCGGCCTCATCAACGCCATCGACCGCTTCGACGCCGGCCGCGGTGTGCAGTTCCCGACGTTCGCGATGCCGACCATCATCGGCGAGATCCGGCGCTACTTCCGCGACAACGTCCGCACCGTGCACGTACCCCGACGGCTGCACGAGATGTGGGTCCAGGTCAGCGGCGCCACCGAGGATCTGACCACGCTGCACGGCCGCTCCCCCACCACCGCCGAGATCGCCGAGCGGCTGAAGATCACCGAAGAGGAAGTGCTCGCCTGCATCGAGGCCGGACGGGCCTACCGCGCCACGTCGTTGGAGGCCGCGCAGGAGCGCGAGGACGGTATGCCGGGGCTGCTGGACCGGCTCGGCTACGAGGACCCGGAGCTGGACGGCGTCGAGCACCGCGACCTCGTACGGCACCTGCTCGTGCAGCTGCCCGAACGTGAACAGCGGATCCTTCTGCTCCGGTACTACCGGAATCTGACGCAGTCGCAGATCAGCGCGGAACTCGGGGTCTCGCAGATGCACGTCTCCCGGCTGCTCTCACGCAGCTTCGCCCGGCTGAGAGCCGCAAATCGAATCGACGCATAGCCGGATCGAGCGACACCAATCCAGGCCCCACCGTCCTCAACTGTGCAGTTTTATCGACATGAGGCTACGTCGCGTTGCTGACTTGTGACATTCTGCAAGAGCTGCGTTTGCCGCAGTGGTGCTCCCGGTATTCAGGGGGAGGTGCTTCCCTCGCCCGAGGGCGCCGCAGCGACCCGTCCGCGACCTCAAGGGGGTGGCATGTCCGTAGAACTGGGCAGCTCGAAGGTGCTCGCCGAGAACACGACCCTGGGTGCACCTCCCGGGCCAGCCGAGCCCGGCACCGCGCCACATGATCTCGCCGAGGCCGCGGGAGTGGCGGCCGACTGCGAAGCACTCGACACACGCACCCTTTCCCGCTCCCTCTTCCTGCGGCTGGCCGCGCTCGACAAGGCGGCGCCCGACGCTCCAGGAACGGCTCCGAGCGCCGAGCGCACGTACGTGAGGGACACGCTCATCGAGCTGAACCTCCCGCTGGTGCGCTACGCCGCCGCCCGTTTCCGCAGCAGGAACGAGCCGATGGAGGACATCGTCCAGGTCGGCACCATCGGCCTGATCAAGGCGATCGACCGCTTCGACTGCGAACGGGGCGTGGAGTTCCCGACGTTCGCGATGCCGACCGTCGTCGGCGAGATCAAGCGCTTCTTCCGTGACACCTCCTGGTCGGTACGGGTTCCGCGCCGCCTCCAGGAACTGCGGCTGGCGCTGACGAAGGCGAGCGACGAGCTGTCGCAGAACCTCGACCGCTCTCCGACCGTGACCGAACTCGCCACCTGCCTCGGGGTTTCCGAGGAGGACGTGGTCGACGGGCTCGCGGTGGGCAACGCCTACACCGCCTCCTCGCTGGACTCCCCGTCCATGGAGGACGACGGAGGCGAAGGCTCACTCGCTGACCGCCTCGGCTACGAGGACGCCGCGCTGGAGGGCGTGGAGTACCGCGAGTCGCTCAAGCCGCTGCTCGCCAAACTCCCGCCGCGCGAGCGGCAGATCATCATGCTCCGCTTCTTCGCGAACATGACGCAGTCGCAGATCGGTGAGGAGGTCGGCATCTCCCAGATGCACGTCTCCCGGCTGCTGACGCGCACACTCGCGCAGTTGCGCGAGGGGCTGATCGCGGAGGACTGACCCCACAGGACTGAGCACGCGGAGGGCCGAGTGCCTCGGGGGATACGAACGAACAGAAGGAGCACCAACGCCACAGGGTTCACATCTGACGTAGCGTCAGTGACACTGTCGCCATGCGAAGCCATGGGACGCGTGCGCGGACGCCACGGGCATACGCGACAAGCCGCCGGGGCGGCCTCACCACCACCGCCTCGGCGGCTCTCGTCTGTCTCGGCGTCCTTCTGACGGCCGGGTGCGGCGGAGGCGGGGACGACGGCTATGTAGCGGTCGGAGCCGCGGAGCAGCCGCAGCGGGACGGCGGCGGTCCGTCGAAACCGGCAGGCCCCGACGACAAGGTACGGATGGTCCCGCTGGACCCCGCCGACGAGAGCGGCGCCGCGGACGGCCGGGGCGGCGGCGCCGCCTCATCGAAAGGCGAGGGCGGCGGCGCTCGGGACGGACAGTCGGCTGACGGCGCCGGCGGCGCGGAGGGGACCGACGGCGCCGGTGGCGGCAGCGGCGGTACCGCGAGCGGGGGGAACGGCTCCGACGGCGGCGGCTCCGGAAGCAGCGGAGGCGGTGGGAACGGCGGCCCGGCCTCCGGCAGCCCCTCGCCCGGCGGAGGTGGCACCGGCGGAGGCGGCGGCTCGTCACCCTCACCCGGCGGCGGTACCGGAGGCAGCGGCGGGAACGAGACACCGGACGGCGACGCGACCCCGAGCGGCCCCGCCGTACTGAAGGTCGGCGAGCCCAAGCGGGCCAAGACGGGTGACCGCTGGTGCGAGAAGGTGACGGTCCAGTTCCGCAACACCGGCGGCAGCCCCGTGAAGAAGGGGACGGTCACCTTCGGCACCCACATCATCGGCTCCCTCGGCGTCGACTGGGACACCCGCACCAGCACCCGCGCGCTCCCCGCACCCGTCGGGGCCGGGGAGAAGAAGGACAAGACCTGGAAGGTCTGCGTCGACCGCTGGCGCGTCCCCCTGGGGATGCACATCGAGACCCGCGAGGTGCGGGTCTCGGGCTGGAAGTAGCCGACGACCACAGCGCCTGTCGGCCGGCACGTGGCCGGTCGGCCGACCGGCTGACCGGCGTTGCCCGCAGGGTCGGCTACCCGTCGCCGGCCGCACGTCGCCGCTCGCACATCGTCGGCGGAGTGGCGTCGCAGGTCGGCAAGTAAGTGACCGCAACCTCACCGGCGCCCAGTAGCCGACGGTGCGGACGCGGGCCGCAAGTAGTCGACACGGCCGTCGTCCGTCACCCAGTAGTCGACCGGCACGTCGTCGGCGTCCCGTTACCGCGTTACCGGCGGGCGAACGCAAGCCGCAAACCGTAGGCCGCGGGCAGCCGACCGGCGCGTAATCGACCGCCAGTAGTTGGCAGCCGCCGAGAGCGTCATCTGCCATCCATGTAGTCGGCAGGGAAGCAGTCGGTCGCCCCGTAGTCGGCAGGGAAGCAGTCGGTCGCCCCGTAGTCGGCAGGAAGGCAATCGGTCACCCCGTAGCCGACAGGAACGCCACCCTCGGCAACGGGGACCGGCAGGAGCGCCGTGGCCCTCCCAGTAACGCGCCGAAGGCAGTCGTGGACGGCTCGGCGCTGACATGAAAAAACCCCGGAGCCGGGGGCCGGTCCGGGGCGGCAATGCTGGGTGCGGTGCTGGGCACCGCGGTGAGGAGGTCCTACGGGTCGGGTTCCGTCAACGGTCGTCGTACGCGGGCGTCGTGCGGGTCGTCGTACACGGTCGGTCGGTTTCGTCAGCGGGCTGTGCGGTGCGCGGCCGTTCGTACATCGGGTACGCCGGGTACGCCGCCCGCACGTCACCGTACGGTCGTCGTACGCGCGAGCGTTCCTAGCCGAAGGCGAGCCAGGCGACGGCGCCCAGGACGACGACCGCGACGACGATGCCGACGATCAGGCCGACCCGGGGCCCGGCCGGTGCCGGTGGCACGGGGCCGCGCTGCTGCTGTGGGGTGCCCTCGTCGACGAAGGCGCGGAACATCTGAGTGCTGCCTGCCGGGTCCGGGTGTCCTTCGGGGCCCTGCGGCGACTGGGGGTTGTGAGCCATGGGGCAGGACCCTAGCGAACCCTGGGACAGGGGCACAGCCCCGGCCCCGCACTGGCGAGAGCCAGGTCAGGCACCGGAGCGGACGGCCGGAGCGAGAGGGGGAGCCGGCGGGAGAGCGGGCGCCGCGGCGGGGGCGCTCAGCGGTTACCACACTTGACGCGTTCTTGGTCGGCCGCACACCGATGCTTTATTTATTGTTTGCCTCGCATGCCCGAAATCAACTTGCCTACAGCAACCAACTTCTTCTATGGTTGCCCTAAGCAACAAGTTCATGGGGTACAGATGGCCGAACGCAGTCAGTACGAGGAGCTGGCACGGCAGCTGAGCGCCATCGGCGCCGTCAAGCGTGAGATGGCCCGGGGACTCCCGGCGGATTGCCCGCCCGCATCGGCGGCCGTACTGATGCTCCTGAGCAAACACGGGGAGATGCGCACCAGTCGGCTGGCCGAGTTGATGGCCATCGACATGTCGGTCACCAGTCGGCATGTCACGCACGTCGCCGACCGTGGCTGGATCGACCGCCACCCTGACCCGCAGGACGGCCGGTCCCGGCTGCTGCGGATCAGCGAGTCGGGCGAACGGTTCCTGGACGAACTGTCCACACAGACCGTCGAACTCCTGGCCGCACACCTTCGGGACTGGAACGACGAGGACGTCGCCCACCTCAACTCCCTGCTCAGCCGGCTCCGCACGAGCTTCGGGGACTGCCGTTCACGCGGTGGGCCCCCACATGACACGACCGCAACCGCTTCACACTGAGTAAGAAGGACGCCGAATGGCAACGACCCGACCTCAGCCCTCAGCTGGGGGGCCCCGCGACGCCGTACATGGGGCCGGCGGCGGGGCACGACACGCGGCCAACACAGCGCACGGCGCCCAGCCGACCCCCACGCACCAAGCCTCAGCCGCCACACAGCCGAGCGGCGACGGTTCGATGTCCCACCGTCAGATCATGGAGGCGCTGTCCGGGCTGCTGCTCGGCATGTTCGTCGCCATTCTGTCGTCGACGATCGTCTCCACGGCACTGCCCAGGATCATCTCGGACCTGCACGGCAGCCAGAGCAGCTACACCTGGGTCGTCACGGCCTCGCTGCTGTCGATGACAGCCACCACCCCCATCTGGGGCAAGCTCGCCGACCTCACCAGCAAGAAGATGCTGGTGCAGATCGCGATCATCGTCTTCGTGCTGTCCTCTGCCGGTGCCGGACTCTCTCAGGGCCCCGGCACGCTGATCATGTTCCGTGTGTTCCAGGGCATAGGCATGGGCGGTCTGACCGCCCTGGCCCAGGTCATCATGGCCGCCATGATCTCCCCGCGTGAGCGCGGGCGGTACAGCGGCTACCTCGGCGCCACCTTCGCGGTCGCCACCGTCGGCGGCCCGCTGCTCGGCGGCGTCATCACCGACACCAGCTGGCTCGGCTGGCGCTGGTGCTTCTACGTCGGCGTTCCGTTCGCGATCGTCGCGCTGATCGTGCTCCAGAAGACGCTGCACCTGCCCGTGATCAAGCGGAAGGACGTGAAGGTCGACTGGCTCGGCGCGTTCTTCATCGCCGCCGCGGCGTGCACGCTCCTGCTGTGGGTCACCTTCGCCGGTGACAAGTACGACTGGATCTCCTGGCAGACCTACGCCATGATCGGCGGCACCATCGTGCTCGCGCTGCTGTTCATGCTCGTGGAGTCGAAGGCCAAGGAACCGATCATTCCGCTGCGGCTGTTCCGCAACCGCACCATCACCCTCGCCTCGGTCGCCTCGCTGTTCGTCGGTATCGCGATGTTCGGCGCGACGGTCTTCCTCAGCCAGTACTTCCAGCTGGCGCGCGGCAAGTCGCCGACGATGGCCGGTGTCATGACGATCCCGATGATCGCGGGACTCTTCGTCTCCACCACCCTCTCGGGCCAGATCATCAGCCGTACCGGCAAGTGGAAGCTGTGGCTGTGCGGCGGCGGTGTGCTGATGACAGCCGGCATGGGCCTGCTGGGCACGCTGCGCTACGACACCACGTACTGGCACATGGCGATCTTCATGGCGCTGCTGGGCCTCGGTGTCGGCATGATGATGCAGAACCTGGTGCTCGCCACCCAGAACCAGGTGGCTCCGAAGGACCTCGGCGCCGCAAGCTCGACGGTCAACTTCTTCCGTTCCCTGGGCGGCGCGGTGGGCGTCTCGGCGCTCGGCGCCATCATGGCCACCCGCATCACGCACTACATGGAAGACGGCTTCGGCAAGCTCGGCATCAAGGGCGGCGGCGCCACGGGTGGTGGCGGCAGTGCGCTGCCCAACCTGGACAAGCTCCCCGCACCCGTACGCACCGTGGTCGAAAGCTCGTACGGGCACGGCATCGGTGACATCTACCTGTACGCCGCGCCCGTCGCGCTGCTGGGACTGCTGTGCGTGCTGTTCATCAAGGAGGTTCCTCTGAAGACGCAGTCCGGCCTGGAGCAGGGGGCCAACCCGCAGTCCGTCCCGGCGGCCTCGGGCACCCCCGCAGGCGAAACCCCCGCGGTCGAGCGGACCGCCGAGCAGCCGGTGGCCCAGCCCGTCGGTGCGCACGGCGGCCCGGACACCTCCCGGCCCGGCGAGAACGGCGACCACCGCACGCAGCAGCTCAGGGAGTACGCGGCAGCCGCCAGTGCGGCACCGGCGGCACCGCAGCCCTCCGGCGGCATCGGGGTCTACGGCACCGTCCGTAACGCCGACGGCATCGGCGTCGCACGCGCCGCCGTCACCCTGATCTCGCTCAGCGGGCGCCAGCTCGGCCGCTCCGTGACACACGGCGACGGCTCCTACGGGCTGGACGCTCCCGGCGCGGGCTCGTACGTACTGATCGCGGCGGCCGACGGCCACCAGCCGCAGGCGTCCACGGTCATCGTCGGCGAGGAGCCCCTCAGCCACGATCTGCTGCTCTCCGGCACCAGCGGCCTCTCGGGCCAGGTGCGCAGCGCGGTGGACAGTGCGCCCGTGCAGGGTGCGATGGTCGTCGTCACCGACGTCAGGGGCGAGGTGCTGGCCACCGGCGTCACCGGCGAGAACGGCGACTACCGGTTCGACGAGCTGGTCACCGGCTCCTTCACCCTCGCCGTCAACGCCTCCGGGTTCCGCCCGACCGCCATTCCGGTCGAGGTCCAGGGCCAGGGCGTGACCAAGCTGGACGTCGACCTCGCGGCGGGCGCCCGGGTCACGGGCACCGTGATGGCGGGCTCGGGCCGCAGGCCCCTGCCCGACGCGCGGGTCACGCTGGTCGACGCGGCGGGGAACGTCATCGCCACGTCCACGACAGGTGAGGACGGCGCGTACGCCTTCACCGACCTGGACGCGGGCGACTACTCGGTCATCGCGAGCGGCTACCCGCCCATGGCGAACGCCCTGCACGTGTCCGGTCCCGGTGTGGACGCGTACGACATCGAGCTGCACCACCCGGACGAGTGACCCCCCTGACCGGCGGCGCGCGGACCGAGCGGAGCGCGCGTCGTCGGCCAGGCCCGGGGAAGGGCCCCGGCATCCGCGGACAGCGTGTGCGGGCAAGGGACGGTCCGCCGCCGCGGACGCCGGGGTCCGTCGTATGCGAACTAGGAGCAAGAGAGACATGACGAGCGGGGCAAGCGGAACAGGCGCTGCGAGCGGCGCCGGCGTACGCGCACGGGTCAGGACCCGTGACGGGTGGGCCGTGCAGCACGCGGTGCTGACGGTGACCGACATGACGGGCTCGCAGGTACTGCGGGTCGAGGCCGACGACGAGGGCATCGTGCGCAGCGGGGAGCCGCTGGCCCCCGGCCCGTACACCGTGATCGCCACGGCCGTCGGCTACGCGCCGGCTGCCTCGACGGCGATGGTCACGGCCTCCGGCCGGGTGGATGTGGGGACCCTGGTGCTGGCGCGGCAGGGCGGCGTCGAGCTGCCCCCGCCCGGGATCTGGACGATCGACCCGATCCACTCCACGATCGCGGCGAGCGCACAGCACCTGGGCATGTCCAGCGTGCACGGGCGCTTCACGGACTTCGGCGGCCGGATCGAGATCGCGCAGGACGCCGAGAAGTCGACCGTCGAGGCCGTCATCAAGGCCGAGAGCATCGACACCGGCAACGAGATGCGCGATCAGCACCTGCGGTCCGGTGACTTCCTCAACATCGAGACGTACCCCGATCTGGTCTACCGCAGCACCGGCATCGACGTCGCCGGGCCCGACCGGTGGACCGTGCACGGCCAGCTCTCCATGCACGGCGTCGTACGCGACGTCGACCTGGACCTGAGCTACCTGGGCACGGGCCCCGACCCGTGGGGCGGCGTGCGCGCCGCCTTCCGCGCGGTGGCCGAACTGAAGCGCTCGGACTTCGCGATGAACTACAACCAGGTGGTCGCGGCCGGTATCGCCGCTGTCGGTACGACGCTCAAGGTCGAGCTGGACATCCAGGCCGTACAGGGCGAGTCACTGCCGTTCGGCTGAGCCGAACGGCCGCTCGCGGGCCCGGGGGCGCGTCATAGGCACGTCCGCAGGGGCGTCATCAGGGGCGTTCGACGGGCTGCGAGGGAATCACCGGCGTGGGCCGGCCGGAGACGGCCGGCCCACGCTTCGTCGTAGCGGAAGAAGCCGTCTCGCACAGCGACTCGATGCCCGCGATCACACAGTCCAGCGCCACCTCGAAGTCCCGCTGCCCCACCAGGAGTACGGGCTCGACGGGCTCCTCGCAGGCTCCCTGCTCCCCGGACCCGACGCGTTCTCCGTGATCCCCGCGAACCCCGTACCGGTCGTTCGCCCCGTCTCCGCTCAGCTCGCCGAACCGGGAGCGCAGCGCGCGCGTGCAGTCCTCCGAGCTGATCCCCGCCTCCCCGCACCGGCTGTTCCAGCCGGCCTCCACCGCCGCGTGTCCGTAGACGAACGAGAACAGCGAGGAGAGCGCGCCGTCCGCCTGCCGCGCCGGCAGCCCGGCACGCAGCAGGACGCGGCGGGTCGCCAACTGGTACCGCACCGCGCTCGGGCCGACGTTGAGGAAGCTGCCCAGCATCCCCGAGGTCCACGGGTGCCGCCGCAGCAGCCCGCACAGCTCATGAGCCACCTGCCGCAACTGCGCGCGCCAGTCGGCCCCTTCGGCCTCCGGATCCGGTACGTCCAGCTCGCCTTCCACGGCGTCCAGCGCGAGTTCGAGCAGATCGTCCTTACGGTCCACGTACCAGTACACCGACATGGCGGTCACACCCAGTTCGGCCGCCAGCCTGCGCATCGAGAACTTCGCCAGACCCTCGGTGTCCAGCAGCCGGACAGCCGCCGACGTGATCTTCTCCCGGTCCAGCCCTTCAGCCTGCCCCACCGCTCTGCGCCTCACCCCCGGCCGCTCATCCAGCCACACGCTGGTCCTGTGCATACGGCTCATGCGGCTGCCGTCTCTCATGGCACGCGCTCCTTCGGGAGCCGGGGAGGTAGGGCGGAACGGGGCGGCAACGGCCCGCGTAGTCCGTACCGTTACCCCCTCGATGCTAAGCCGTTTCCGAGTCCTCGGCGTCGCGCTCACGGGCAACGGTTCCCCGCCGGTACCGCTCCCCGCGCCGCCCCTCGCGCGATGCCGCCGTATTCTGGCTTTCAACGCCCATCGGACTCCCCTGCCACCGACGCGGAGCTTCCACAGGGCGGCTGGACAGAGGGGGAAACGTGGAGGAGAAGCACACTCCGGACGAGCGGATACCGGAAGAACGGACACCGGTGGAACAGGGCCCCGCCCACAACGGCCCCGCCAACCCAAACGACCCCGAAGGCCGCACAGACCCCACTACTCACAGCGGCCCCGGCGGCCACAAGGGCCCTGCGGCCCCCAGGTCTTCCACAGACCCGGTGACGGGCACCCACCGCGACCCCGCCCCCTCAACGCCCCCGGCTCCCGCGGCTCCCGCAACTCCGGCGGCTCCAGCGACGCGCGCGTCCGACGCCGACCGCGACACCGTCCTCTCCATCCTCAGCGCAGCGATGGCCAACGGCCGCCTCGACCAGGCCGAGCACGACGCCCGTTCCGGAGCGGCACTCTCCGCCCGCACACTGGGTGAACTGGCCCCACTGACCGCCGACTTACCCGAGGCCGAAGCGCACGCCCGCGAGGTCCGCCAGGCGGAGAGCCGCCGGCAGAACCTCAAGGAACGGGCCACCGAATGGCGCTCCTGGCTCGGGGCCGCCCTGATCATGAACGTCATCTGGGTCATCACCAGCATCGCCGACGGCGAGCTGTCCAACTACTGGCCCGTCTACCCCCTGGGCATCTGGGGAGCCATCCTCCTCGCCAGCACCCTTCGCCCCACGGACTCGCCCCACCACGCCAGCCATCCCCGCCGCCGACACCCTCGCTGAAACTGGAAGCCCGCGCGGATCCTGCGCCCCCGCCTGGAGTCGCCCTGTGACCGCAGTCATAGCCGCCATGATCACCGCTGTCGTCGGAGTCCTGGGCACCCTCTTCGCGCCGCTGATCTCCCACCGCATGACCGCGCGCCAGCGGGCGGAAGAGCGGGAAGACGCCGACCGGTTCCGCCTCTTCGAGGAACGGCGAGCCGCGTACACGGCGATGAACCGCGCCTCCCGCCAGTTCAGCACCCTGCTCAAGGACGCCCTGCACCGGCTGCGTGACGACGTGTACACCGACCAGGAACGTACGGCCCTGGAAGCGGCCAGGCTCGATTACCGCGACCGCTACGCGGAAGCCCAGATGATCGTCCCGGAGCGGATCCTGGAGGCGTCCCGCGCCGTCAACCAGGTCCTCGCCCACGTAGACGCCGTCGTCAAGCGCATCGACCGGAACCTGGCACGCCCCGGCGAAGACGCGGAGTCCGTCCGCCACACCCTCACCACCGACGGCGACCCCCTGCTCGCCACCATGCGCCACCTCATGCGGGAAGACCTGGGCGTACACGACTGACCCCGCCCCACCGCGCAGCTCCCTCGCGCACCATGCCCGCCCTCGCCCCTCGCCCTTCGCGCCGGATGACCGCGAAGCGTAACGCCCCCTTCACCGCTTGCCGCCGCAACGATCCCGGGCACAACACAGAGGGCCCCGTCCATATCGGACGGGGCCCTCTTTCTGCTGTGCGCTCGGCAGGATTCGAACCTGCAACCTTCTGATCCGTAGTCAGCCGGATAGCGTCCATGGTGTCCACCGTGAGAGCGGCGCGGTCACGGAGTGCAGGTCAGGCCCTGTCGGGGCAGTGATCGGCGGTGAGTCTGTGAGAGATGTGTGAGACGGAATTCGCCGACGCTCACCTCTGGCCGGAAGCCGCGCACACGAAGAAGGTCCGGCCCTGCGGGGCTGGACCTCGCGCGTCTGGGTGCTTCGTCAGGACCCGTCGTCGCCGGCGTCCTTCTCCTCAGCCCGCTCCTTCTCCGCAGCCCGCTCCTTGCGGATACGCGCGATGTACTCGCGGGACCAGTCCACCGAGCGCGCGATCCTCGCGTTCGGCTCGCCGAGTTCAAGTTGCTCCTTGATGCCGGTCATGAGTGCCTCGCGTGCGCGGTCGTACTCGTCTCGCAGGGACCTCAACTTGGGGATCTCATCTCGCGCCATGCCTGCCATGTTGTCACGACCTTCATTGTGAACTATGTGCGGAACAGAGTTGACAGTCTCACCGTGCAGGCGTAGTGTCAACCTTGTTAGGAACAGAGTTGACATAGGGGGAGTCGATGACTGGTACGGAAACCGCGAAGTGCCTGCGCTGCGGTAGGACGTTGACCTCGGCGGACAGCGTTGCTCGCGGTTACGGCCGGACCTGCGCCGCCAAGATCCGCCGCGCGAACGTCGTTGACCTCGCCGACTTCCAGGCCCACCAGGTCGCTTCCGCCCACGAGCTGATCGA
Source organism: Streptomyces iconiensis (assembly GCF_028657195.3). Classification (GTDB taxonomy): domain Bacteria; phylum Actinomycetota; class Actinomycetes; order Streptomycetales; family Streptomycetaceae; genus Streptomyces; species Streptomyces iconiensis. The sequence continues at coordinate 34,377 of NZ_JANCPR020000006.1, read as the reverse complement.
GGACGGCGCCATCGTCGCCATCCGATCGCGGGTATTCCGCGCCGTCTCCACCGACGGCAGCGAGAGCTACCTCTGCCACCCGGCCAACTGCGCCTGCCCCGCCGGCCGCAAGGCCGTCCGGCCCTGCTACCACCAGCTCGCCGCCCGCCTCTTGCTCGCCGCCTGATGGACGCCACCGAGCCCACCGTGGCGGACGAGGCGCAGGCGGATCGCGACTACTGGAACGACCGGTACGAGCACGAGACCGAGCCCGACGACTGAAGGGACGCGAGCGGTCTCCGGTCGGTGCGACAACACCGGCCGGAGACCCGGCGCCCCACCACACGACACAGCACGACCCCGGCCTACGACCAAGCAGAACCCGGGGCCGCGCCACACAACCGAATGGAAGGACCGCCGTGACCACCATGGCACACGCACCCGCGATCATCCCGGCCCTCAACCTCACCCCGACCGGCCGCCTGCCCCACGCGGCGACCAGCCAGACGCCCCCGCCCGAGCCGAAGAAGGACATCGTTCCCGCGCTGATCGGCGGCGCGCGCGTCTACATCGAGTGCCCCGAGTGGTGCACGGTGGATCACGTCGCCACCTCCGAGCGCTGCCTCGCCGACCTGTCGCACGCCAGCACCTTCGCGGACTTGCACGTCCCGACCGGGGGCCGCGAGTTCCTGTTCCACGCCGCGCTGTTCTCCATGCCCTACGCCGAGGAGGACCCGGACTCGCCGCCGCACATGTTCGTGGATGACGAGCGCCAGGACGGAATCCGTCTCGACGCGGACGGCGCCACGGAGTTCGCCGACCGGCTCATCACGATGGCCGCGCAGGTGCGGCGCATGGCGCAAGCGCTGAGCCCCAGTGAGAGCACCCCTCCCGCTCCGCGTCCCACCGGCGCTTGCCCCGTCGAGTGGTGCGGGCAGCTCGGCCCCCACCAGGGGCACACCTCCAACGAGGTGGCCGTGCAGGGGCCGAACGGCACCGACGCCTACCTCATCGCCGAACTGATCGACATTGACGCAAGCGGTGCCGTTCACATCGGGTTCGAGGCGTCGGAGTGGGTCGGGCTGGACGCCGCCGGCCTGCGCGCCGAGGTCGCCAAGCTCCGCGCCCACCTGCCCCGGCTGGAGGCCCTGGCCGCCACGCTCGACACCATTGAGAGCAACAAGTGACCGGCCACGACAACAGCCCCCGCCCGAACGCCGGGCGGGGGCCCGTGACGGTGCACACCCGCGACCACGGACCCGTGACCATGCCCGAACCCGGCTGGTGCCTCGGACACCACGAGGACGACGGATACCGCGAAGACATCGCACACGAAGGACCCGAGACCCGCATCGAGGTACCCACCAGCCGCGGCCCCGAACTGCTGCTCCTGACAATGCTGGAACAGCGCCCGTTCACCAACCGCGCACCCGGCACGGGCGTGTTCCGCAACGTGTCCATCGGTGACAACGACTGGTTCCCCTCCAGCCCTGCGGACCTGCACACGCTCGCCGCCCACCTGTCCAGCGCAGCCCGAGCAATGCACGTCTTCGCCGAGGAACTGGAACAGATGGGCGGTGCGCGATGAGCCGCCGCCACCGCGCGGGATGCGTACGCGGAGAGCGGGGCAGGGAGCTGCGCCGGCGCCTGGCCGCCCGGGACGGGGCACGGTGCCTGTACTGCGCCCTCCCCTTCCCCCGACCCGAGGACGCGACGCTCGATCACTTCGTCCCGTACTCGCTATGGCGGACGAACCGCCCGGCCAACCTCGTACTGGCCTGCGTCCCGTGCAACAACGCCAAGGGGGCGACGCTGCCGTACACCCTCGTCGTGCTGCTCCTCGCAGGCTCCCGCAGGGCTGGTTGGGGGTGGACAGCGTGAACCTCAGCCCGACCAACACGGTTCACCGGCCGACGGAAGAGACGGCGCTGCGCCGCGCGGCCACGGCGGCCCGTCCCCTGCCGCCCGTCGAGCAGCTGCTCGACGCGTTGGTCATGGCCAACCGGCGCGGTGACCGGGCGGGCATGTGCCTGTGCGCGCACCGCGCCGTACGCGCCGCCGGCGGAGAGGTGGGCGAGCCGTGAGCCCCACACCCGAGGTGCGGCGCCGCACCGTGCGCCGCCTGGCCGACGAGGGCCTGAGCCGACGGCAGATCGCCGCGCGGCTCGGCATCTCGGCACGCACCGTGGGCCGTGATCTGCAAGCCGCGGACGAGGTGCGGCGCCCCGCGCGCCGCACCTCCCCACGGGGAGCACGAGCGGCCCGCCCCGGCCGCGTACGGCTGCGCCGTGACCTGCGCGGCACCCGGGGCGCCGCACCCGCCGACGAGGCGGATGTCCCCGGCATTCCGCCGTACGCCGACCCCGGCGCGGTACGCGCGATCGAGGCGCTGCGCACGGTCGATGCCGACGCGATCCAGACCGAGGCGCGACGTGCGGCACACACCCGCCCCTACGTGGTCGCCGCACTCGGAACAAGCGTCGACCTGCTCACCCGACTTGGCCCCGACACCGACATGCAGCGCCGTCAACTCGCGCTGCTCGCCGCCCGACTGCACGCGCTCGCCGAGAGTCCAGAGGAGACCAGCCCGTGAAGAACCAGACCTTCCCCGGCCGGACGCTCTCCGGCCGCACCGTGACCGTGGCCTGCCCGCCCTGGTGCACCTTCCCCCACCACGAGTGGGTGGACACGTGGGCCTTCCACGAGACGGACAGCGCCGTCTTCATCGGCCCCGCCGATCACTCCGGCTTTGACGGTGGCAAGCCGTATGACGCGCTGTGGGCCTGCGTCTCGGCAGAGGCGCACGAGGACGGCGGATACGGGCGGCCGTACCTGCACTTCGACACGATCGGCGCCGGTGCGGGTGGCCGCCTCGATGTGGCCCAGACGGACGCGCTCCTCGCCGAGCTGCGCCGCTACACCGGCCGACTCCAGCAGTTGCGTGACCAGCTCGCGAAGATCACCACCGAGGGGGAGCAGTGACCACCCACACCCGCACGTACACCGGCCCGACCCTGGCAGGCGGCACGGCCACCATCGTCTGCCCGCCCTGGTGCACCGTCGACCACGAACACCCCATCGAGGGCATCGACCGGGCCGACCACGCGGACGACGCGTTCCACGCAAGCGAGACGATCGCGATCGTTCCCCCGCCCGACGACGAGCGCACCGACCAGTTCTCGATCGTGCCGCAGCTCCGCGCCTACCTGATCCAGCACTCCGTAGACCCGCTCACCCCGCCCTACGACGCCGAGCACGGGCCCGGCACCCCGTGGCGCGCAACTGAGAAGCCCATGCGGCCCGGCGCAGGCATCTACCTCGCGCTGGAGGACGCAGGGGACCGGGCCGTCACCCTCGACCTGGAAGGCGCCGAGCAGGTGCTCGCCGAGCTGGAGGAGTACACCGAGGCGTTCCGGCAGATGCGCGACCACCTACGCGGCTGAGTAGGGGCGCGAGCACAGGTGTGGTCCCGAAGGGGGTACCCGTTCAGCGGGTACCCCCTTCTTCGTGTCCCGTGCAGCCAACCCCTTCTGAGAGGGGTTCGAGAAGGGGTTGGCGGGTGTGGATTTCCCCAGCTCGCGCCCGCTCTCCACAAGCGTGGACCCGGGCGTGTGGAGCGGTCGGGGAGAAGGGGCCCGCCGGGGTCTGCTACTACGGGCTGCTACGCACGTAGCGGGGGTTGCTACAGGACTGGTCAGCGGCCTGCTACAGCGGTAGCTACGGGTCGCCGGCGGGGTCCGGTCGGTCCGGTCGGGGAGAGGGGCCCGGGCCGCCACGGAAGGGCGCCGGAAGGGGCCCGCCCTGCGCCCCCGGCGGGCGGCCAGCGGGGCCGCTCGGGAGGGCCCTCCCGAACCCCTTCTCGGGCCCCTCCCCGACCGCGTCGGCCGACCCCGCCCCGGGCCCCGACTACACCCGCTGTGAGCTGCTGAACCACACCCCGACCACACCCCGACTACAGGGCCGACTACGGGCCCCGGCAGGCCCCTTCCCTCGCTCTCTCCGACCGGACGACCCAGGCCCCGCCTACCTACCCCGGCTACCCGCTCTGACCTGCGACGCCTACCACCCAGCTACCCCGCCTACCCGCCGCCTACCTACCCGTCTACCCCCTCCAGAACGGGCCACGAGAAGGGGTTAGCTGCACCCCGCACCCACCCACGCCGGGATGAGCAGAGGACAACTCACCTTGCCACCTGGGCCCCTCCCCTCTCCGACCGAGACTGTAGCGCCCCTCTCGCCCGGCGAGAGCGCCGGTGACCTGCACAAATCCCGGTCGCTCTCGGCCAGCTCTCGGCCATGTCTCGGCCCCGTGCAGCCCTCCCAGAAGGGGTTAGGTGCAGAACGCAGCTAACCCCTCCCGCTCTCACGGAAGGGGCCAAAAGCGGTGTTGTTGCCGCAGGTCAGCACGGCAACAACAACAACAACGACAACCGGTCAGCTCTCCTCATCGCCGCTCTCCTCGGTGTCGGCGGGGGGATCGGGGATGGGCGGGACCATCTCTGTGTGGTCGCATCTGACGCACGCGTAGCTGCGGAACCCGCCGCCCTCGACGCAGACCATCCGTACGCCGCAGTGATTCATTTCCCCTCACATCCTTCTTCCTGTGGTGCCGGTCCGGTGTGGCCGGGCCGGTCACGGCCACCACGAACGCAGTCGAGCAGAAGCAGAGCGGCGCCCAGCGCAGCGCCCGTATTCGGAACAGGTGGCGGAGTCGGGTCCGCGAGCACCTGCGCACGGCGGTGCAGCCATCGCGCGTACTCGCCGGCCGGACCCCCATCCGCGCGGGGTGGCGGCCGGTCGGCAGAGTCACGGGCGACGGCGGCCAGCACGCGGGCCTGCTCCAACCCCTCGCTGGCGAGCCACTGCTGGCGCAGCCTCGCATCCTCCGCAGCGGCATCCGGCCCCTGGTGCTCGCTGAGGGCATCCACCATCAGCATGAGCAACAGGGAACTGTCCGGCGGCAGCTCGGCGGCGCGGGTCATGAGGCGTTCCCCAGTTGCTTGGCTCTGGCCGCGTCCAAGGCCGCGAGGTCCGTGCGGAGCCAGGCCGGGGCGCTCGGATAGGTGGCCATCTCGCGGGCGTGCGGGATGCAGGCACGCACGATGTAACCGGGTCCGGAGCCTCGTTCGACGAGCGCGACCGCCAGAGTCTCCGCCCACGCCTCGCAGCGGCAGCAGTGCCCCATCTCGACAAGACGTTCCGCGTCGTCCGCGCCGGGCTCGTCACGAGACATGGCGGCCCCCGAACGCGCGGTAGGGGTCGGGGCAGCGGGGACACTCGCACGGCGGGTAGACGCTGGAGGACATCGGTGCTCCCGGAGGCTCGGTGAAGGCCACCGCGGGGCCGCGCTCCAGCGTCCGGGAGTTCACGGTGTAGATCTTGAACCTGATCCCCGGATGGCGGGGTGCTTCATCCGTTCGACCGGTCCCGCTAGAGTCGGTCATGACGTCAGCTCCTCGGGCTGGTGTCCACGCCTCGGAGCCGTTCGCCCGGCTGCCGGGGCTTCTTGCCGAGTGAACCCTATAAGCCATACAGAGCTATACATAGCTTTCTGTCGGTCTGTGCAGGTCAGCGCAGCTCTACGTTCCCGGTATGAGCGATGATCAGCAGGTCCCCGACTTCAACCCCACGGGTCCTCAGCTGGTGTACGTCGCGGTGGCGGACCACATCGCAGCTCGCATTGCGGCCGGCGAACTCGGCATCGGGGCGCGACTCCCCGCCGAACGTGACTTGGCCACCGAGTACGGCGTCGCTTACCTCACAGTGCGGCGAGCCACAGCTCTCCTGCGCGAGCGCGGCCTCATCGTCACGGTCCACGGCCGAGGCACCTACGTTGCCGAGCCCGACGATGCCCCCGGTGATCAGCCGCCCGACGAGGGCTGAGCGCTACGGCACGCGCCGCTGCTGCTGCGCCCGCGCGTAGGCTCTGACGAACCAGTCCTCCAGCTCCCGCTGAGAGCCGATGACGCCCTCGTTCGTGAAGTAGAAGTTGTTCACCACCGTCGGCGCCTCGACACTCCGCCCGGCCGTAGCAGTGGCTCCGCCCGTCCCTACCTGATGCGCCGTGCCTCTGGCAGGAAGCTGCATGCTGTTGATGGCGTCCATGAACGGCTCGCCGTAGTGCTTCACGGCCGCGGTGCGCATCATGAACTCGCCGTCGGAGCCCATGACCGGGATGCTGTCCGAGGTGCTGGTGCCGGGTCCGCGCAAGAGACCGCCGCCGGGGAAGCCCTGGATCGGCCCGCCGGACGCGCGCTTGATCGGCCCGCCCTTCGCCCGCCGGCCCCAGTAGCTGCCGCCGGGCGCAAAGGTCGCGCCCTTGCGTGCCTTGACCGAAGACACGTAGTTCGTGCGGATCGTGACGGACTTGTCTGTGACCTTGGCCAAGGCAGCGCGTGCACGTCGCACCTTCGCCAGCAGGTCGCCTATCTCCGCACGCAGCTTGGCCTTCTTGCCTGGGGGGACGCTCTTGAGACGCCGCTTCGCCGCTTCGAGTTTCGCGGTCCAGTCCTTGATGTCACCCCTGAGCTTGGCGGTCTTGGTGGACTTGGCCTTCTTCAACTGCCGCTCAGCGCTGGCGACCTTGGCCTTCCAGTCCTTGATGTCACCCGTGAGCTTGGCGCGCTTCGTCCCCTTGGCGGTCTTGAGCTGCTTCTCCGCGCTGGCGATCTTCGCGCGCCAGTCCTTGACGTTCGCGGTGAGGCGCGCCTCCCGCTTCGTCGGCGTCATCAGCAGACGGACCTTCGCCTTGATGAGCTGCTCGTTCCACCGCTTGATGTCGGCCGTGAGCCGGGCCTTCTTCTCCTTGGGAATGTTCTTGTCCGAGAGCTGCGCCTTAGCCTTGCTGATCTTCGCGGACAGATCGGACACGTCGCCCTTGAGCGTCGTCTTCTTGTTGGGGATCTTCAGGATCTCGCTCGCGAGCTTCGTGGCCTGCCCCCGCGTCAGGCCCATCTGCATGCCGTACGTGATCAGCTTCTGACGGCCACGCTCGTAGATCCCGCTCACGGTGCTCCACGACTTGCCCGACTCCCTCGCCGCACCGCCCGCCTCGTCGGTCTTCGTGGCCAGGTCTTGGAGAGCGCTAGCTGCTGCCTGGGCCTTCGGACTGTTGACGTCCAACTGGCCGTTGACCATGCGCAGGCTGCCCGCGTTCTCCTTGGCGGCCTTCGCAGCGGTGTCGATGCTGGCCTCGAACGCGATCATCCCGCCGAGGCTCGCCCTGTTCACTTCGTTCAGGGCCTGTATCGCCTGACGCAACCCGTCGGCGCTGGCTTTCTGCGCTTCGAGTTTGGTCTTCGTCTTGATCGCCTGGTTACCGAACAGGCCCATACTCTGCGCGACCAGCTCCTGCTCCGCTTTCGCGTTGGCCAGAGCCTCCTTGTACTTCGGCATCATGCCGCGGAGCTTCTCCGTCGACGTGCCGCTCTTCGCAGCTGCCGCGGCGTACCTCTTGAAGCCCATCGCTGCGATGTCCGTGTGGCCCTTGGACACGAGATCGGAGAGCGCTTTGTCTACGGCCTGCATGGACTTCTGCGACTTGTCGAGCCCCGCCTCCGTGTCCAATCCCAGGGTGACGATGGTGTGGCCGACGTCCTTGATGCGTTCCATCACGCTCGGGTGTGCGACCCGTCCCACGGCCGCGCCGAAGCCGGACAGGTCTTTCCCGAAGGCGCGCGCGGCCTCCCCGCCGATCTTTCCGGTACGGGCGAAAGCGATCATGGATCGCGACAGCTTCTCCGCCGACGGTGGCGCCTCATCCAACTTGCTGACCAGCTTGGAGATGCCGACCGTCAGCACCGCCACACCGACCGCCGCGAGCGCGAACTTGGCGCCACCCGGCATCGCCGCCAGCCCCGCACGCAGCGACGCCATCCGGCCCGTCGCCCCAGCCGCCGCCGTACGCATCGCCACGATGTGCCCGGTCATAGCCGCAAGCCCGGCATTCATCGCGATCATGCCAGCCGCCGCCAGCTTGATCAGCCGGAAAGTGATGTACACCTGCACCAGGTTGTTCAGCAGCCCTTGGGGGACCGCGTTGACCAGCCTGGCGAACGCGTTGACCACCGTCAGCATCCCGACGCCGACCCCCGACGCGGCCTCGACCAAGTTGAGCAGCACGCTGCCGAGGTTCCGCAGCGTCTCACCGGCGAGTGGGCCGTTCGCCCTGGCGTACGCCATGAAGGAGGAGACCCCGCCGCCCACGCTTCCGGTCTGGGCGGAGCGGATGAAGGACAGCAGCCCGTCGGTGGCGCGACGCAGGGCCGTGCCCGCGAGCGCGTTGACCTTCTGGATCAGCGCGTCCATACCCGGCGATCTGATGCCCCCCGCCGCAATCTTGATCAGGCGATCCAGGCCGCTGGCCGCCGTCTTCACCAGCGGCGTGAACTTCGGCAGCAGCGCGGACGCCGTCTGAAGCCCGCGCGTAAAGACCGGCATCGTGTCCTTCGCCAAGGCGTTGGACCAGCCGGTGTACTGCGTCTTCAACGAGGACAGCGCCGCAGCAGCCGTACGCGTCGGCGCCGGCATCCGCGCGACTTCCCGCGCGTACTCGTTCGATGCCTCCGCCGCCTGCTTCGACGTACGGCCGTGCTCGCGCACCGCCTCCTTGTACTTCGTCTCCGCCTTAGCAGCAGCCGCGACCGACGCGACCTGCTTGCCCATCGCCAGGCCGAGCGCACCCACCGCGACACCGGCCGCCATGGCGTACCCGGCGATCGGTGCGAGCGACGCCGCGGCCGGAATCGCCGCCGTCGCCAGCGACAGCAGCACGGCCCTCACGTCCGACATGCGGTCGCCCGCACCGCCCGCCGACCCGCCGAGCGTGCCGAGCCTGCCGCGCAGCCCGTTCAGCCCCGGACCAAGACGCCGCACGCTGGCGTCAAGGTCGTCCATGTCGCCGCGCAGCGTGCGCGTACGGCCGGACAGGTCCCCGAACCGCCCCGCCACGTTGTCCGCCCGGTTGCTCAGGACGCGCAGGGCACGAGCGGCACCCTGCGCCGCCTCCCTCAACCCGTTGAGCTGGGCGGCTGCGGCTGTCGCGCGGGCGCCCAGTGCTGTGAGCGCGCGGCCTGCATCCTCGCTGCCTTCGCGCAGCCGGCCGACCGCGACGGCGGCCGTGGTCAGCTGCTGGGCACGGGCCTGGACGTTGACCGTGATCTGTACGGAGCCGAGCGCGCGGAGCCGGTCGACGGAGGCGCGGACGGAGGCGATACCGGGCGCGGTGTCGTCGTCGACACGGGCGCCGATGCGCACCGGGCCCAGGCGCCCCAGGTCGTCGACGGCGTTGCGGACTTGGGCCGCGCCCGCGCTGAGCTGGTTGTCCAGGCGGGCGCTGACGCTGATGTCGCGGGCGACGGTACGGACGCGGTCGAGTTCGTCGGCGACGTCGCCGATGCGGTCCTTGAAGTTCCGCAGCGGCCCGTCGGAGCGGGAGACCATGGCGCGGATCGAGCGCGCGGCATCCCGCGTGTTCATGTCGACGCGGATCTCGGCCGTGCCCACCAGCTCAGCCACCGAGGATCACCCCGGCAGCGTCCGCGCACCGATCACGAATCGTCATGATCGGACGGTAGGACTCACCGCCCGAAGATCATTCCGGGCGGGCGAGCAACCCCGCAGCCTGCAAGTGCTCCACAATCCGCGCCCCCGTCGCGGGGTCCGCCGTCTTCACCACCGCGCCGACCGTCCGCCCCGAATCCCCGCGCAACCGCGGCTTCAACAGCCGCGCCGCCGCCTCCATATGCCGGTACTGCTCACGCACACCGGCCACCCACTCCCACCCCATATCCAGCACATTGCGAGAGACGGGCATCGGCTCGATCACCGACTCGCCCGTACGCACCTCCACTTCGGCACGGACCCCATCCGCCTCGCGCATCAGGTCCCGCGCGGCCGAGAGGAGACACATGATCTGGTCCTCTGCCTGCGCGATGATCTCCTCGCGCTCCTCCTCGGTCACGGCGCACGCTCCTCCGCCAGCAGACCAGCACACCGCAGATGACCGGTGATCTCCTCGAACACCTCGGGCGGAACGACCTTCAACAGCGAACCCAAGTCGCGCGTCTCGTCCGGCCGCATCCACTCCTTCGCCAGGTCGACCGCCGCCGCCACATGCCGCGCCCGGTGCGCCAGGTCCTCCAGCATCTCCGGCCGCGAGTCGAGCACCGACGGCCCCGCCGAGCGCATCAACGCGACGTGCTTGGCCGCCGACTGAGCGATACGCGCACGCCGCGCGTCGTCGCCGCTCATCGGGTCGCCTCGCAGCCCGCACACCGGCAGCCGCAGCCGTGCATCCGCTGCGCACGCTTCGGCGCCGGCCGCTTCTTCGGCTCGGGCTTCCTCGTCGACGCGGTGATGGACCTCGGCCCCCGGATCGGCTCGGCCGCCCTCGTGCCACTCATGTCGTGACACAGACACGGCCAACCCACCGCCGTACCGCACGCCTTCCGCCGCCGCTTGCCCGAAGCCGTACGCGCACGCTCAGGCGCCGCAGGCCGCTGCTTCGGGCCCGGCCCCTGCGGCGGCTCCGTACGCGCGGCAGGCTGCGCCTCATCCGCCCCCGCAGCCGCCTTCTCCGCACCCGACAGCATCCGCCGCAGGTCCCGCATGTCGACCGCGCACGGCTCACCGAGCAGCACGCGGTACGCGGCGAACCCGAACCGGCCCGGCATCAGCCCCCCGTGCACGGCCGCTGTCATCCGAGCCCAGCACCACCGGCACCCCGAACCCTCCTGCATGCGCGCGGCCTTCACCGCCGCCGCCCCGAACAGCGCCACCGCGTCCGTGTGCGTCGGTGTCCAAGAGCGCTCGACGCCGATCGTGCGCAAGGCAGCGACCGCCTTCACCGCGAAGCGTTCCAGGTCCCCGACCCGCGCCGCGGCCTCGCCCCGCCGCGCAAGCAGCAGCTCCTCGACGGCCCCTTCGTCCACCCGCAGCGGCGTACCCCGGGCCCGCAGCGCCCCGGCCTGGATCAGGTCATACACCGTGCGCTCTGAGACACCCACCCGCCGGGCAGTGTCCGCAACACTGATGAGGTTCATGAACCCGACGCTAGCCAGCAACAACCCAAGATCATTCCGGCGTGGGGGAGTTCACCGAGACGGCCAGATCACCGTAGTCACCGACGGCCCACCCCGACGCCACGGCGACAGATGCCCACCCGCCGGCACCCTCGGCAACTCCCGCTCACGCACACCCGCACGATCCCGCGCCACCGCCCCCGCACTCCGGGCAAACGGCAGACTCCACCGCTCCGGCACCGGCGGCGCCTCCCGGACCGCACGCGCCGCCCGCACCCGCGCCCGGTCCTCGTCCTCATTCGCCTCCATGTGCGCCGTCTTCAACCGCCGGTACTCGCCCTTCAACCGCTGAAACTCCGGCCCGTCCCCCGCCTTTGCCACACGCCTCAACCGCTCCCGCGCCTCGGCGAGCTGCTGCTCGCGCTCACTCGCGTCCATCACGCCCGTCCTCCTCCTCCAGGAACGCAGCCAAGTCCGCTTCCAGGCCCCCGCCGGGCGTCACGGGCGCCGACTCCGCCGGCGGGACAGGCCGCTCCCCCTCACCACCGAGCAACCGCCACTGCGCCAACGCCAACGCGTACCGCCGCAGCACGTCTTGACGGCCCTCATCGAGCCCGGACACGGCCAGCGCTTCAAGGGCCGCACTCAAAGCATCGGCCACCAGATCGCCCTCCAAGTCCATCCGCCGCGAGAGCACCACGTCCAACGGCTGCGGCATGTCCAGCGCCCACAGCTTCCGCCGCGACTCCGACAGCCGCAGCAGCCGATCAATGGCCTTGAGCCGCACTTCCCCCTCAGCCTCGGCGAGCACGTCGTACGCCTGAAGCCCCAACGCCTCCAGCCGCGCCGACTCCAGCGCCCGGAACTCCTCCGCGCCCACGGCAACGCGCTCGGCCAGCACCCAAGAGAGCCTGTCGGCAACGCCCTGGTGAGACAGGCCGACCCGCTCACCGATCGCGCGCAACGACAGGCCCTCAGCGCGAAGCCGCAGGATCTCCTCCGTCTGCGCCGTACGTTCCAGGTTGGTCTTCATCGGGGCCTCCTTCTCCTTGACACAGGGAACTTGACACAGGGAACTTGACACAGCGCGCGCCCTGGCCGTTCCGGACCCCGCTCACGCCCCGTCCGGGCGCACCACCCACGCAAGGCCGCACGTCGTCTCACAGCACTCCACGAGGACGACCAGACGCCCGAGGACCGCACCCGAACCGATCCGCCGCGCCGGCCGCTGCCGACGGCATGCCGGGCAGTGCAGTACGGCGCGCTCGTCCTGCGCGAGGTGGTCGAGCTTCGCCGCGTGCCGGGCGGCCAGGCCGGCCGAGCGTGCCGCGGCCAACTCCGCGCGGGCCTGCTTGTCGGCCTCGGTCTTCCGCTGTGCCGCGGCTATCCGTTCGGCGACTACGTCGTCGACGTTCATCAGTGCTGTCCTCTCGAACGCAGGGCGGGCTTCGGTGGTCTTCCTGAGAAGACCACCGAACCGGGCCTCACACAGGCGGGGCGGGCAGGAACCGGGTCACGCTGGATCAGCGGGCCGGGCGGAAGGTGTCGGGCACCATCGCGCGGAGCGTGTCGGGGAGGGCGGAGAGGGTGCCGGTGAGGACGGGGCACTGGTCGTCGTGGTGGATGCGGATGCTGGGCATCCCGCCGTCGTCGTGCAATTCGGTCTCACTGTTGCAGTGGCCGCAGCGGTAGTTGGTGGCTATGGCGGTGATGGTGTCTGCGGGTCCGGCGACGAGGTTGGAGCGCTCGGGCTTCATGGTGTTCCTCTCTTTTCGCTTCGGCCCCACGGAGCGCACGCACGCGCACGTCTGTAAGTAGACGTGCGTGCGTGCGCGCCTCCGTACGGGGTGAGCGCACGGTGCGCGTGCGTGCCGCATGCGGGGCGTGCGTGCTGGTCAGGGTGCATGTGTCGCCTCACTGGGGGAGGTGGCGAGCCACAGGGAACCGGTGCCGGGCAACGTGGTGTCATCGGCGAGCTTCCGTTCGGCCAGTTGGCGAAGCGCGTCCTGGATCGTGCGCGCCTTCAACGGCCCCTTACCGTCCTTGCTCTCTGCCAGCCGATCCCCGATGCCCTTGACCGAGATCGGGTGGGAGGCGGCTCTCACTACGTTCAGCACGCGGATCGCAGCGGGTCGGAGCCCGACCAACTCGGCGGGCGTCTGGTCGTCCTCGGGTGAGTCGTCGTCAACCAGCTCCACGCTGTAGTGCATGCGGCTGTTGAGGTCTTCGGGGTCCTCGGCGAAGACGCGGCGGACGAGGGTGGTCTCGGTCTCGGGGATCTCGTCGCCCTTGAACATCCACTTCAGACGGACGGTGCTCTCCTGCGTGTCGCTGTCAGTACGGGAGTTGAGCACCGCGACCGAGATCAGGAAGCGGCCCCAGGCGCCGGGGCCTACGCCGCTGGAGCGGTTGTGTCCGTTGCCCTCCCCCGTCTTGTTCCAGTGGTGTGAGAGCAGCAGACTTGCGCCGACGGACTGCACGATGTGCTGGATGCTGCCCAGCAGGGCGCCCATGGCGTACAGGTCCGCGCCGTTGGCCCCACCCGCAGCCAGGTACAGGGGGTCGATGACGACGAGCTTGGGCCGGTAGTGCTCCACCGCTCGGAGGATGAGGTGTCGGTGCTGCGCGTCGCCGAGCTGCGGGGCACGGAAGCAGGCGATGACCGGCAGCGCGTCAGCCTGTTCCTGCGCCAGCCCCTTGGACCGGGCCACGGCTCGGATGCGGCGCAACATCTTGGAGTCGCTGCCTTCTCCGAGGAAGACCAGGGCCGGGCCGGGGTCCTCCGCGGGGAACAGCCCGAGCCAGTCGAGGCCGGCGGCGCAGGAGACGGCGGCGTCGAGGATGCCCCAGGTCTTGCCTGCCTTGTCCTGCGCGGACATGACGCCGTAGTCGCCGGAGACGATGACGGGCTTGAACAGCCACGGCCGTGGCGGGCGACTGTCGACGTCGGCCGCGATGTCGGCGAGCGCGCGGAACTTCAAGCCCGGTTCGAGCTGGGGTTCCTCCGGCTCGATGACGTCGCTGATCATTCCGCGCACCGCGGCGCTGAGTTCGTCGCTGCCCAGCTCGCCGCGCCGGACGAGGTCCATCGCGCCGCGTAGTTGGCGGTCGAGGCGACGGCGTCGGGCGGCAGCGCGCACGATCTCGGCGTGCCTCACGGAGGCGGAGACGGTGGCGAACTCGTTGGCCAGCTCCTGCACGTAGCCGGGGCCACCCGCGCGGGCCAGCTCGCCGCTCGCACGTAGGGCCTCCGCGAGCGTGATCGGGTCGGCGGGCTCCCCCGCAGCGTCAAGCGCGGTGATCGCGTTGAAGATGAGTTCGTGCGCGGGCCGGTAGAAGTCGCCGGACGAGATCACCTCGGCGATCTCGCCGATGGCCTCTCGTGAGTAGATCATCCCCGCGAGTACGGATCTCTCCGCTTGGAGGTTGTGCGGGACCGGCGAGGTGATCTCGTCTTCGTTCTCGCTCACGCGGGTCGGTCCTCGCTCGCAGCGGTGAACCGCCTGCGGATCTCCCAGAGTTGCCAGCCACGCGCGAGGCAGCGGCATATCTCCGCACGCACCTCGGCGAGCGTCAGCCCGTATGGATTCTCGGCCAGGGACGCACGAGCGACAGGCGCGGCCCTTTCCCGGTGTGCCACGATGAGCATGGCGTCCCTTCCCATCGTTCAGTGACGCGGCCCCGGGTCCTTCTTGTCGGTTGTGACCGGGGCTGTGTCGTGTCGGGGTGTGGCGCTGAGGGCCCTGCCTCGTCGGTGCTGGAATCACCGACGCGGCAGGGCCCAGCGCGTATCAGGCACCCTCCAGAAGGGTCACCAGAGACGCGGTAATCACCACACGGCGAGTTCCGTACGCCAGCGTGCGCACGGGCGACTCGCCACGTTTGATCAGCGTGTAGAGGTGCGACCCGCTACACCCGAGCGCGGTCGCTGCCTTGCGCACGCTCACGGTGGCGGGCCAGGCGCGGATCTCTGCGAGGGTCGGGGCAGCAGCCGCTGCTACGCGTTGGGCAGCCATCACGACACCTTCGTCTTGATGCCGAGCACCTTCGCCCAGCGAACGGCCAGCGCCCCGCGGGGCGTGGTCTGGCCGTGCTCCCAGCGATGGAGTGACGAAGGGCTTGCGCCGACGGCTGCGGCAACTTCCTTGAGCGTGAGGCGGAGTTCACGGCGCTTGTCACGTGCTTCGCCGCTGGCAGCCGCCATGCGGATAGCACTGATCCGCCGGAGGTCATCGGGGCTCATGAGAGAAGTACATCACCCCGAGAAGTGTTGTGCAATCCGATCTAGAGATGGCCTGGAACATTTCTGGAAGCGGCCTGGAGCCGTTGCGCTGCACCCCTGCCATCCGCCACCATGACGCCATGTCGCGCCGGATCAGAGTCCAATTCCACGGACCAAGCCCCATCGAGGGCACCGAATCACTCGAACTCCTAGGGGTCTCCTTCGTACCGATCGAGCATCCCCAGCTACGGGTGACGTGGGAGTACGTGATCCAGGACCGCGAGGTGCTGTTCCCCAGCGGCATGCGCGTCGAGCCGTGGCCGGCGCTCCCCGTCGCCGAGCGGCTGCGCGTCGTCGCGTCGCTCGTTCAGACGCTCCCGCTGGGGAAGTTCGAGCGGGCTGCGCGCGTCGCTGCCGAGATGTCGCTCAGCCACGGCCACACGGAGCCCGAGAAGCTACTGGAGGCGTATTGGCCCGGCGGCTCCCCGCCTGACATTCCAGAGACTGCGCGGGCCATGGTCCGCGACCGATGGCCAGACCTTGACCCGGAGACCGGCGCCGCGGCGGCCCGTCGGTGGCGGCGCCTCGTACGTCTCGCCGAAGTCGTCCAAGAGCACCAGGTCGCCCGTGCCCGGGGCGAGAAGGCCCCGGCGAATGTCGTGGCGGACGGGCGGGGGGTTCAGCCGAGCACTGTCCGGTCGTGGCTCCATCAGGCGAAACAAGAGGGGATCACTGCCCGGCTGCTCCCCGTGGGCGACTTCATGAGTGAGGTCATTTCCAACGTTCCTCCCGGGGGCGAGGAGTGACCAAGAGAAAGAAGGTGCTTGATGGATGATCCGATCAAGAAACTCCAGCCCAACCGCAAAGGAGAGGTGCGCTACCGCTTCGTGGTCGATGCGGGACCAGACCCGACCACGGGGAAACGGCGTCAGCTCACGGTCACCCGGGACACGCTGAAGGAAGCCAAGGCCGAGTACGCGCGGATCGTGTCGCAGCGCAACGCCGGAACACTGATCGCCCCCTCAAAGCTCACCGTGGCGCAGCTGGTGGACATGTGGCTCGCGCTGGTCACGCCGGATGTCGAGGCGAAGACGGCGCGCAGCTACGTCGACGCGATGGCGTACGTGAAGACGCACCTTGGGGCGCAGCGCGTTCAGCAGCTCACAGAGGAAGACGTTCAGTCGCTCGTGGAGTGGATGCTCACCAGCGCGCGCCGTATCGGTGGGGAGCCGGGCACAGGGCTGAGCGCTCGCACGGTGTCCCTCACACTGGGGCGGCTGCGCGCGGTCCTCATCCTGGGGATACGCCGCGGCATCCTGGCCCGGAACGTCGCCGAGTACGTCACCGTGCCGAAGGAGGCCCGGAAGGCAGCCCGTGCCAAGAAGCGCGAGCGGAAGCCCTGGAACGAGGACGAGGTGCGGCAGTTCCTCGCCGGCATCCGGGACACCCGGGAGTTCGGGGGATGGATGCTGACGTTCATTGCTGAACGGCCGGCCGAGGTGTGCGGCGCCCGGTGGGCGGAGGACATCGACCTTGCGAACGGCACGACCACCATCGGCAACACCCGGACCCTGACCTACGACCCGTCGCGTCCCCGCGGTGAGCGCTCCGTCGTGGTGGAGAAGGACGCCAAGACGGACGCCGGAGAGCGCGCCTTGCCCCTGCCCCTGCCCACGTGGGTCGGGCTGAAGATGTTCCGCGCCATCCAGGATGCCGAGCGGATAGCCGCCGGCGACGGGTACGAGAACAGCGGCTACGTGATGGTGGATGAGTTGGGGCGTCCGTGGAAGACGGACAAGCTGAGGCGCGAGGCGTACAAGCTGATGGATGCGACCGGGGTGCGACGGGTGCGGCTGTACGACGCGCGGCACGCGGTCCTGTCGTGGATGGCGAACAACGGCGTCCCGGACACGGTGGTGTCGGCGTGGGCCGGTCACACCGATCTGTCGTTCACGAAGCGGATCTACGTTCACCCCGACCCGCAGTCGCTGAAAGTGGGCTCTGACAAGCTCGGCGAACTGCTCGGATGATCTGTAATCACTTAGCGACTGAGCGTAATTTGTGAGATTTCGTGAGAGCGCAAGCGAAAAGCCCCGCCTTCCAGTTGGGAAGAACGGGGCCTGACCTGCATCTTTATTGTGCGCTCGGCAGGATTCGAACCTGCAACCTTCTGATCCGTAGTCAGATGCTCTATCCGTTAAGCTACGAGCGCTTGGCTTTCCGGCTGTTTTCCGGCCGGTCGGCGTTGCGGGAACAACATTACATGACCTGCGACCCGAGGTGAAATCCGTTTGGCCGGACGGGTCTGACCTGCGGAAACAGCGCTCCAGGCCCTCTTGGATCCCCCGTCGGGCGAGGTGGCGCGGAGGACGGCGTCCGGGCCGGAACCCGCTCACCAAGGCGGGGCGGCGAACGGGAGAGGCGGGGCGGGAACGAGAGAAGCCCCGGCCGTGAGGGCCGGGGCTTCGGTGATCCTGTGGATCAGAAGCGGAGGCTCCGGGATTTGAACCCGGGATGGGGGATCACCCCAAACCGCATTAGCAGTGCGGCGCCATAGACCAGACTAGGCGAAGCCTCCACACACACTCGGCCCGCCCGCATGGGGCGGCGACGTGTGTGCTGATGATGGCACAGCCCGGTGGGCTGTCTCCAATCGGCCCCTACCGTACTCGGTGCGGGGAGCCCGGGCAAAGCAGATGACCGGCGACAAGTGGCCTGACCTGTGCGCAACGCCCCGGCGTGACGGGCGTTAAGCGAAGAAGAGGGATGCGGCCTGCGTCACGTCCGGGCCTTCGGGCTCACTCCCGGGGGTGCGTTCGGTCAACGCGCGCCCCTGGCCGTCCCTCTGGACCGCGGAACACCACACCGGGAGCGCATATGTCACGCCGTACTGTCACCGCCGTAGCCGCTGCCGCGGCCCTGTTCGCCCTGGCGGGCCCGGGGCCACGGGCCGGCGCGCAGGAGCCGGGAGCGGACGGGCACTCCGCCCATGGCGACCGCCTCGTGTTCACCGTCACCGACAGCGGCAACGGCGCGCACGACGGCTCGTACACGCTCCGTTGCCGACCGGCGGGCGGGAACCACCCCTCGCCGCAACGCGCTTGTGCGGCGCTGGAGCGGGCGGCGGCAGGTGGCGAGGACCCGTTCAAGCCAGTGGCGCCGGACGCGCAGTGCACGATGATCCACGGGGGTCCTGCCACGGCGCATGTGTCCGGTGCCTGGCGGGGCCAGACGGTCGACGCACGCTTCAAGCGGACCAACGGGTGCGAGATCGACCGCTGGGCGAAGCTGGTTCCGGCGCTGCCGGATGTGTCGTGAGACGGACGGCGTCGGTGGGCGCGCTGCGTCGGTGAGGCGCACCAGGTCGTGAGAAGCACCCGGTCGTGAGGCACACCAGGTCGTGAAGCGCCCGCTGCGTGAAGAGCCCGTTCTGGACGCCTCCGGAGAGCGCGTGGAAGTGCGGCGCCCGCGCGCGGTGGGCCGGTGAGCAACCAGCGAGCCGGCTGCGTCGTTCGGCCGCGAAGGGTGACTAGCAGGTGAGTGCCAATGGTGAGCACTACGGGGCGCGGTGCTGCGGTGTCGTCAGAGGGTGTTCGGCGCTCCGCGCGCCTCATGGAGCACAGGAATCCCGTGGGTCTCCTCGCCCGTCGCGAACCCTCATAGAACACGCCGAACGCGTGAAACGCGCAGATGCGGCGGAGGCGCCCGTGAGGGCCGAGTTCGTGACGGCGGGCGCGCTCGTCGGTGCTGCTCCTCCACTTCCCTCCCGCACATCCGGCGCCGCGCGCGCCACCGCTGCCCGTAGACTCCCCCTAGTGACGCGCCCGGGGTGAACGGCAGACTGGCAGCCGCGACCTGACCGGACCAACAGGGAAGAAACGGGCGGAAGGTCACGAGCACCGTGGGGTCAGCAGGGAGGAATTGTCGCCGTGAGCAGCAGGCCATCCCGAGGCGCTGCTCGCCTCGCCGCCATACTCGACGCACTGCCCGATGCGCTGCTCCTGGTGAACTGCAACGGCACAGTGGTGAACGCCAACACGATCGCGCTGGAAGCCTTCGAGACTCCTGGTACGGCGCTGGTGGGGCGTGGACTGCTCGATCTGCTGCCGGAGTTCGACTCGAAGCGCATTCCCGGGTCGATGCGGCGTCCCGAAGAGGCCGTTCAGACACAGGAACGCCAGAAGCCGACCCGTATGGTCGCGCGGCGTACCGACGGCACCGAGTTTCCGGTCGAGGTGACCAGCGCCAACCTTGAGGACGGGCGCACGCCGTACGCCTCCGCCTTCGACGCCGCTTTCGCTGACCACGGGACGAGCCACGGTTCCAGTTACACCGGCGACGAACTACTGATGCTCGTCGTGCGTGATCTCACCGGAACCCTCGACACCGAGGCGGAGCTCGCCCGCCAGCAGCGGCAGACCGAGATGATCCTCCGCGCGGCTTCCGAGGGTGTCGTCGGGGTCGACGCCGAGGGCCGTGTGGTGCTCGTCAATCCCGCCGCGGCGCAGATCCTCGGCTACCGGGCCAACGACCTCGGCGGCCAGGAACTGCATCCACTGGTGCACCATTCCCGCCCGGACGGTACGCCGCTCCCGTACGAGGAGACCCCGCTCGCCGACACGCTCCGCTCCGGCCGCAAGCATCGCGTACGGGTCGGTCAGACGCTGTGGGCGAAGGACGGGCACCCGGTGCCCGTCGACATGACGACAGCGCCGGTGCGTGACGGCGATCAACTGGTCGGGGCCGTACTGACCTTCACCGACCGGCGCCCGTACGACGCACTGGTAGCGCGTCAAGAGCAGCTGCGTGCCGTACTGGAGGACGCGCTGCGCGGGCCGCTCGACCAGCTGCGTGGTGAGCTGACCGGGCTCGCGGCAGACCCCGCCGGGCAGTTGTGGCCCGAGGCGAACCAGATCCTGCGCCATCTCTCCGCCGGTTACGCCCGGATGACGACGCTGGTCGACAACGTGCTCCACTACCAGCGCCTCGATTCGGGTCAGGACCGGCTGAGCACCGAGTCCGTGCCCCTGGACGCCGTGGTGGCGGCGGGGGTCGACGGCGCGGTCGAGCTGATCGGTCCGGGGCGCGCGCAGTTCGCCGTACACGCGCCCCCGATAGAGGCCGAGGTCGACCCGGAGCGGCTGGCCGTCGCGCTGGCACATCTGATCGCCGATGTCGCCGGGGTGGACGCGACGGGCCGGACCCCGGTGGCGCCACCGCCGGGCGTCGACCCGACGATCGTGGTCGCGGCGGCCCAGCGGGGCGAGGTCGTCCGCATCGAGGTACGCGGACCGCACCATGGCGGCAGCCCGGTGCATGCGCCGCTGGTACGCGGCATCATCGCCCGCCACGGCGGGGTGCTCCAGACCCACGACGTACCAGGCGCGGCGGGCGGCAGCGCGTACGTGCTGGAGGTGCCCGTCGCCTCGGCAGACCCAAGCAGTACGCGTCAGCGGACCGCGGGTCACGCGCGGCGCGGCGGAACGGACAGCGGTACGGGCGGCGGCGCTCCAAGTAGCGGTGGCGATACGGGCGGCGGCGGTACGGGCGGCGGCGGTACGGGTACCGCCGCCGGCGACGGAAACGGGGCCGAGGGCCGGTCGAACGGCGGCGCCGGTACGCCGCGTTCCGAGGCGCAGGCATCTGGTGAGACGACCGTGATGCCCGTCCCTTCGGCCCCCGCTCGGGGTACGGAGGGTCACGCACAGGTCCAGGACGGCGACGGTGCCGGCGGGCAGGGTCGGCAGGGCGACGGCCGGGGTGACGACCAGGCCAGGGGACAGGGGCAGGGACCAGGGCAGGAGCAGGGGCCGGGACAGGGCCAGGCGCTTCAGGGCCGGGGCCTGGAGCTGGGGCCCGGTCAGGGCGCCGCTCCCGGGGGCGGAGCCGGCGAGCAGCGGGGGGATGACGGCGCGCAGGGCCAGGCGCGTGCGCTGGAGCCCGCACTGGGGCAGGTTCCGGATCCGCGCCAGAGCCGCGAACTGGGGCCGGTGCGCGGGCAGGAACAGGGGCCTGGGCCGGGGCAGGGGCCTCGGCCGGAGCAGGGTTCTGGACCCGGGCAGGGTTCCGTGCCGGGTCAGGGCAGGGCGGCGTTGGAGCGGGCCACCAGCCAGGGCCGGGCCGGAACCGCGATGTCCGAGCAGCCCCACATGCCCGCACAAGGGCACCCAGGACGGCCCGAACTGGGCCCTGCCGCTACCCCTCAGGCCCCGGCGCACGCCGCGGAGCAGAATCAGCTCCCGCCCGCGCAGGTCCCGGCCCAGGAGGCCCCGCACAGCGGGGACGTGCCCCGGCCGACGGGACGGCGGCGGGGGCGGCCGAGCCCCGGCGAGGAACAGCACGAGCAGACCGCACGTGCGGACGAGGACGACACACTCGGCGGGCCCATGGCGCTGCCGCCTGCGGGCGGGAGCGCAAACGCTTCTGTGCCGGCGCAGAGTTCAGGGCGGCGTGCCCGACGCGCACTGGCCGATCCGGCGGAGGGGCGCGGGGAAGCGGCTGCCGAGGCTTCCGTTCCCGAGCCGCAGTCCGCTTCACCCTCCACCTCCACGTCGGTCCCCATGCCGCCGCCGGGGCAGCCGGGACAATCAGGGCCGTCGGGGCAGGGCACCGAAGGCGCGGGCGCGGGCACTTCGCAGGACCTGGAGCTGCAGGGCGCGGCGGGCGGTGGCCGGAGGGCGCGGCGCATCGCGGCGGCCAAGGCGCGGGCGCAGGCGGAGGCGGAGGCCCAGCAGGGGCCGCAGCACGCACCGTTCGCGCTGCCGCCGGCTCCCTCGGAGCCGCAGGAGAGCGCGGCGGCGGCCGAGCAGGAGCAGCCCGGCATGGGCTCCCTCAACGGCGTCAGCGCGCCCGCGAGCCAGGGCGGCGGCGCCGACAGTGGCGGGTTCTCCCTCGTGGGAGCCGAGGCGCCGGGGCAGCAACGGCAGGCCGGGGCGGCCGGAGGTGCGGGGCAGCAGGAGGCGGAGGGCGAACGGCGTACGGCCGATCACTCGGTCGTCGCCGCGAGCCCGATCCTCGGCGGCCCCCCGCCACAGCAGCCCGAACAGCGACAGCCGGGGCACCACCAGTCGGGGCACCACCAGCCCCCGCCGCATCAGTCCGAACAGCACCAGTCCGAACAGCACCAGTCCGGCCAGCATCAGTCCGGGCAGTCGTCCGCACAGCAGGGGCCGGGGCAGGGGCTCGCCCTGCCGGAGAGGGGCGCCACGGGCCCGTACGGGGCTGATCAGGGGCCGCTTGTACGGACGTTGGGGCAGGGGCTTCCGGTGCCGTTCTCGGAGCGTACGGAGGAGCAGGCGGCGCACCAGTGGCATGGGCAGCTGCCCTCGCCCGCGTCCCCTGCCTCGGCCATACCGTCCACGCCGTCCACCCCGCCTCCGCCGGCGGGTTCGGGGCGCCGCCGCAAGTTGTCGACGCCTCCCGAGAAGCCGGAGGGCACGGCACCGGGCCCTGAGCAGGCCGGAAACACAGGGCCGGGGCAAGGACAGGGCCAGGGGCAAGGAGAGGGCCAGGCGCCCGCTCAGTCGCAAACGCCGCCGGGGCCGCTGCCTGGCCCGATGCCGGGTCCGATGCCGATGCCGCAGCCCGCGTCGCAGAACGGTACGGGGCCGCAGCGATTCGCCGTCGGTGCTTCCGTCGGCCCCTCGATGACGGAGGGTCCTGAGCCGCTGGACGGGCCCGACAGCCCGATCGAGGTGACGGACGGGCGCGGTCTGGCGATGCCTCCGCATGCCAGGGACGACGAGTTGCCGCCGGAGCCGCTGGACAATCCGCGCCGGCTACTGGTGTGGCCCGAACCGGACGTCTCCACACAGCAGGCGCTGTCCGACCGCGGCTACCGCCCCGTGCTCGTGCATTCGCGCGAGGAGGTGGACGCGCAGATCGCGGCCTACCCCGCCGCGCTGTTCGTCGATCCGCTCACCGGGCCGATCACGAGGACGGCGCTCCAGTCGCTGCGTACGGCGGCCGTGGCGGCGGAGGTACCCGTACTGGTGACGGCCGGTCTGGGGCAGGCGACGCGGGAGGCGGCGTACGGCGCCGACCCCGCCGTGCTGCTCAAGGCGCTGGCGCCACGTGACAGCGAGCAGCACCCTCCGAGGGTGCTGCTGGTCGAGGAACACCACGCCATCGCCAGCGCTTTCGCCACGACGCTGGAGCGGCGCGGTATGCAAGTAGCGCGCGCGCCCACGGATGCCGAGGCGGTCAACCTGGCGGCTCAGATGCGCCCCAACCTCGTGGTGATGGACCTGATGCAGGTACGTCGCCGCCGCGCGGGCATCATCGACTGGCTACGGGTGAACGGTTTGCTGAACCGCACCCCGTTCGTCGTCTACACCTCGGCCGACATGGACCCCAACGAACTGCCGCGGCTGGCCTCGGGCGAGACCGTGCTGTTCCTGGCTGAGCGTTCTACCAGCGTGGAGGTGCAGTCCCGCATCGTGGACCTGCTGACGAAGATCGGCGCCAGCTGACGGCCAGGCCGCAAGGCACAGGGTCGCAAGCAACGCGCGGGGCGCAACGTGCGGGGCGCAGGACGTAATGCGCAGCACGTAGGGGCGTAGGGGCGTAAGACGCAGGGCGATCGCGGTGCGCGCGGCGGGCGCGGAGCAGAGCGATGGCGCAGCCAGTAGTCAGCAGCGGCGCCCAGTGGTGAGCAGCGGAACAGTCAGGGCCCCGACCGGGGGGCGAACCTCGGCCGGGGCCCTGCCTGTTCGTGGTTCAGGACGTGGTGCTCCGGCCCAGTTCGGTCACGTCCAGTCCGCCCTCCGCGTACTGGGCGCGCAGCACCTTCTTGTCGAACTTGCCGACGCTGGTCTTCGGCACGCTCTCGACAACGGCCCAGCGCTCGGGGAGCTGCCAGCGGGCGATGTTCTCGCCGAGGAAGTCTCGCAACTCCTCGTACGGAACGGACTTCTCGCCCTCCTTGAAGACGACGACGGCGAGCGGGCGTTCGTCCCACTTGTCGTCCGGTACGGCGATGACGGCAGCCTCGGCGACCGCGTCGTGCGCCATCAGCGCGTTCTCCAGGGCGACCGAGGAGATCCATTCGCCGCCCGACTTGATGACGTCCTTGGCCCGGTCGGTGAGCGTGAGGTAGCCGTCGGGGGTGATGACACCCACGTCGCCCGTACGGAGCCAGCCGTCGGGGCTGAACCTGTCCTCGGGTCGCACTGGTTCAGCGCCGACGCCGCCGAAGTACGCTCCCGCGATCCACGGTCCGCGCACTTCCAGCTCGCCCGGTGAGGCGCCGTCCCAGGGCGCGAAGCCGCCTCCGGGAGCCGCCAGTCGGGCCTCGACGCCGGCGGGGAACCGTCCCTGGCTGACGCGGTACGGCCACTCCTCCTCGGCGCTCAGCCCGCTCGGAGGGTGCGCGAGGCTGCCCAGAGGCGAGGTCTCGGTCATGCCCCAGGCGTGGCAGACACGTACGCCGTGCAGTTCGTCGAAGGCGGCCATCAGGGAGGGCGGACAGGCCGAGCCGCCGATGGTGACGGTGCGCAGGCTGGAGATGTCGCGCGGATTGGCCTCCAGTTCGGCCAGCAGGCCCTGCCAGATGGTGGGCACGGCCGCGGCGTGCGTGGGCCGTTCGCTCGCGATCATCTCGGCGAGCGGGCCCGGCTGGAGGAAGCGGTCAGGCAACAGCACGCTGACGCCGACCATGAAGACCGCGTGCGGCAGCCCCCAGGCGTTCACATGGAACATGGGCACTACCGGCAGCGTGATGTCCGCGTCCGTGAGCCCCATCGACTCGGCCATGTTGACCTGCATGGAGTGCACGTAGATCGACCTGTGGGAGTAGACGATGCCCTTGGGCTCGCCGGTCGTCCCGGACGTGTAGCACATGGCCGCCGCCGTGCGCTCGTCCAGCTCGGGCCAGTCGTACGTGGTGGAACGCCCCGCCAGTAGTTCCTCGTAGTCGTGCACCTGGGGTGCGCAGCCCTCCAGTACGGAGGTGTCGCCCGGCCCCACGACCACGACATGCTCGACCGGCGCCAGATGGGGCAGCAGCGGCGCGAGCAGGGGCAGCAGCGAGCCGTTGACGAGGACGACGCGGTCGGCGGCGTGGTTGACGATCCACGCGAGCTGCTCGGGAGGCAGGCGCAAGTTGAGGGTGTGCAGGACGGCACCCATGCACGGGATGCCGAAGTACGCCTCCATGTGCTGGGAGTTGTTCCACATGAGGGTGCCCAAAACATCTGACTCCCGTACTCCGAGTTCGTCATGGAGTGCGTGGGCTAGCTGTGCTGCACGGTTGCCGATCTCTGCGAAGGTTCGCCGCTCCGGTTCAGCTTCGCCGGTCCAGGTCGTGACCTGCGCTGTGCTGTGCACCTTGCGGCCGTGTTCCAGAATCCGCGAGATGGTCAGCGGTACATCCTGCATCGTGCTCAGCACCGGGGGCCTCCCCATTGAGTTACGCGGCGGTAGCTACCTGCGGCGATTCTCGGGGCGTACCCGGTCTATGTCACTACCTCGGAGGGACCTGCTGCCAGAAATCCGGACGTGCCCACAGCTCGGCGAGCTCCCGTTCGCCGGGGGCGACTGTCCCGAAGGGGCCGCGGCAGATATGAACTTCGGCCCAGGGGTCCGGCTTCCATACGGGGTGGATCTGCACGTCGACGCCGGCCTGCCCCCGGATCGGTACCCCCTCGTCGTCTCGCAGCCGCACGAGGGCGACCCGGCGTATGAGCTGTTTCAACATCGCGTTGCGTTCCGCTGTGAGCAGCGTCGGCCACTCCTCGACCATGCCAACAACGAGTAGATCGAAGTCGGCGCGGTGCGGGGCCTCCTCGACCTCGACGAGTTGGCTAAGTGCCTCGTCAACGCGCGCCCGCTTCTTCTGGAGTTCGTCCCGCGCGGCCTCGAACACCCCCTCGGGATACTTCTCCGGGGTCATAGCGTTGTCGACGGCGAGGCGACGCAGGCCCGCGTCGTACTGCTCGCCCTCCGCTTGCAGCTTGGCGCGAGCCTTGCGGGCGCGTGCCCGCTCGTCGAGGGCGGGCGTCTGCTGTGGGGTGGCAGGGGCCGCATCGACACCGTGTGCCGCTTCGGTTTCAAGCCACTCGCGAACCTTCCTTTCGACGATGTGCCGCGGAATCCATACACCCTCGCATTTCGTGTTGCCCGACGCGGCACGCTGTGAACAGCGGTAGGCCCAGCCGTTGACGTTGACGGGCTGCCCGTCCTGGGTGCTGATGGCCGTGGTCATAGAGGTGCCGCCGCGGCATTGGGCGCACCGGGGTAGGCCGGTGAGTTCGTACAGGGCGTTGCGTGCGCGTGGTGGGGTGGCCTTGATTTCTTTGCGTCGCTGCTCGTACGCCTGCCACAGGTCCCATTCGATGATCTCTTCATGTGCTCCCTGGACGTACAGGTAGTTGGGGCATCCGCCGTTGGTCTTTCTGCCGTTGCAGGTGCATGACGGTTCGTGGAGGCGGAGCAGCCCGGCCGCAAAGCCGCTGTCCATGTAGCGGGTAAGGGTCGGCGTGGTCCACATGGTCCCGCGTGTGGTGCGGTAGCCGCTGGAGTTGAGCCACCCGCACAGCTTCATGAAGCCCATGCCGTCGACGTACCGGCGGTACGCCTCGGCGCAGACTGGCCCCGTGTCGTCCTCGTCCGGCTCGTACCACTCCTCTTGGAGCTTCTGAGTCCGGGCGTCCCATCGCTGGTGCCAGATGTAGCCGAAGCGGGGGCGGCCGGTGGCGGGAAGCCCGACGCTGCGTCGGTGCTGGTGGGTCTCGGCCCATGCTTCGCCCATGCGGTCGGACTCGAACGCTGCGAATTCGAGGATCATGCCCCTCTGAAATCGCCCGATCGCCGTTGTGGCGTCGATTGGTTCTGTCGCGCTGACGAGTTGGCCGCCGATGGACTCGACGCGCGCGAGGTTGATCGCGTTCCCTGCGCGGTTGCGGCCGAAGCGGGAGTAACGCCATACCGCGATGCCCCGCTCTTTGCCCTTCTCTACGATCTCGATCGCCCGCATGATCTTGCGTTTGAAGTTGCGGCCGGTCGTGTCGAGGTCTTCGATCCATTCCGTGATCTCGGCCCCGTTGCGCCGAGCCCAATCGAGGATCGCCGTTCGCTGTATCTCCGGGCTGATCTTCTCTTCTTTCCACGTCGAGACGCGGATGTACCCGATGTACGGGTCGCGAGTGCTTGGTGTTGTGGCACTGAATGCCGCAGGTACCTGGGTGGTCGTCACAATGCCTGCTGCTCCTCTCTGATGGGTGCGGGTGGCGTGGCGTTCACGCGGCCCGTGGTCCGCTCGGCGTGTTCGCCTCGTACGGCGGGGTGTCGAGCAGGCCACGGGCCGCGTGATGAGGGCGCGGCACGGCCGCCGGTGAGGGTGGCCGTGCCGGGTGCAGCTACGGGGCGGCGCGGTTCGGGGCGAGGTTGTTGGCAACGCGCGCGGGGCTGAGGCCGTCGGCCGGCGGGGTGTCCTGGTCGCGGGGGTCCAGGAGTCCCGCGGCGACGTGGCGCAGGGCGAGTTGGTAGCCGTCGCGGTGCGATGCAGCGAGTTGGTCGTCGGAGATGCGGTGCGCGCGGTCGATAGAGGTGATGATGCTGCCGGGCACTCCAGCGAACGCGATGATGCTCCCGGCGGTGGTCAGGTCGCCGTCGTGTGTCAGTAGCCCGGCAAGGCCGGTAGTTATGCCGACCATCAGGAGTACGTACGCGCACGTTCTTAGGTGTCGTCGCATCGGGGTATTCCTCCGTACAAGGGGGTTACTCGTCGGCGCGTTCGGCGCCGTCGCCGGGGGGTGGCGTGCGTCGCAGGGTGTGGGTCATGGAGACGAACAGGCGGCGCGACTGGTCGTCCTCGATGCCGAGTTCGTCGGCGGCCTGCTCGGGCGTAATGCGGCGGGTGCCCGGCGTGGGATCTCGTACGGCGCTGAGTTCCGCCTCGTCGAGGATTCCGGCCTGCACCAACACCTCTCCTAGCGGGAGATGCAGAGCGTTCGCGAGGGTGGCGAGTACGCGGGTATCGGTGGCTCCGTGACCGGCAAGAATGCGGCTGACCGTGGCCCGGCCGACCCCTGATTCTTCGGCGAACTTTGTCTGTCCGCCGCCCCTAGGTCGTAGGTCATAACCGCGTTGTTCGAGTTGAGCCCGGAGCCAGGCTGCGAAGCGGGCAGGGGTGTCGTCCTCGCGCTTTGTTCGTTCCATGGGTGGAACATATCGCGCGTGGACGGTCGATGCAGCGGCGTCCACGATGATGGCGGGATCATGACTATATGCTCCCTTTGTCTTCACGTGATGCGAACTGGTGAGCGATAATCATTACTATTTGTACACATATGTGTGCATGGTGTCAACGTTCGTGAAGATCGAATCTCTCTTGCGGCACATGAGTCACAGGCGTAACGTTCCACCCGTGGACGGTAGTTGTCCACTCTCGAACGGATCGAAACGGAGTCACCCCGTGTACGACCGCACATCGCTGATCGCCGCTGCTCAGGACATGGGCGACCGCACACCTTCGGACCTTGCAAGACGGTTGAAGGTTGCACGTAATACAGCATGGCGCTTGTGGAACGGGCATACCGCCCCAAGTGCCGCCCTCGCCGCGCTGGTTGAGCGCCACTACGGGGTTTCAGCCAGGCAGCTTGTGAAGGCCGCGCCATGACCCAAGTCGTCCCCCGCGAGGCAGCGTTCGCCGCTGCTCGGCGCGTCCTGGACGCCGCACGGGCCCGCCGCGACGCCGACCGCGCTGCCGGGCGCCTCGACCCCGCCGCAGAAACGATTCTTCGCCGTCTGGAGCGCCAGCAGCGCGCCCAGCAGGCCCCGGCACTGGACCGCGCCGCCGCTTGACCGTCTGGCCCGGATGCGACCCGGACCAGCCGCACCACCCACAACAGAAAACGGCCGCCCCGGATGCGACCCGGGGCGGCCCACACGACCACCCCAGCGAAAGGCATGGCCGTGACCAACCAGAATACCCGCGCGCCCCGCGCCACCCTGGCCGTCACCGGGGCCCGCAGCGCCCGCCGGCACCTCATCCGCCGCGACGTGATCGCGCGACAGCTCACGCAGATCGCCCCGGGCACCGCCCGCGTGCGCACCGTCCCCGTACGGGCCGATGACCGCCTCTCGACGTGGGTCGGCCTCGACGACGGCCTCGGCCACGCGATCACAGCCGACCGCGCCGCGCACCGCGCCGCCCATGGCCTGCTGCGCCGGATGTTCCCTGGCGCCGACTGGTCCCGCCCGCACGGGTACGACGCCACCACGGGCGTGCTCAGCATCGACGAGCCGACGATGCCCGAGGAGCTGCACGGATGATCCGCCCTCAGCTCACCGCCGACGGCTACGCCGTGCGCCTCGCAGATGACCGGCCCGACGTGCTGCTCGACGAGGTCGCCGCCGCCTACGCCCGCGACCCCCAGACCGTCGCCGCGCTGCTCACCGCGCACGCCGGCGCCGTCGAGGCGTACGACGACGCCGAGTGCGACCCGTCCGCCACCGACTACGGCCGCGCCATGCGCGCCGCCGAGACCGACGCCACCCGCGACGCCCTGTACGGCGAGCTGCCGCCGTCCGCCGTCCTCGACCAGGTCCTTACCCCGCCCGAGGCCGTTGCCCTCGCCGACGCCCTCACCGCCCGCGCCGCGCACGCCGTCCTCGGCACCAGCGCCCCCAGGAACAGGAAGACCGCATGACGACCGCACCGGCCGCCTACGCCGTGCAGACCCCCGCCGGACCGGCACACGTCCAGTACCTCCCCGCCCCGGGCGGGGGCCCAGCGGACGCGCCCCGCGTGTTCGCCGTGATCAACGCCGTCATGCGCGGAACGACCCCCGTCGCGAAGGAAAAGCGCAACGAACAGCAACGGTTCATGTTCCGCGGGATCGACGACCTCATGTCGGCCGTTGCCGGACCGATGCGCGAACACGGGTTGTTCATCCTGCCCGAAGTCGCCGAGCAGACCGCCGAAAGGCGGGGCGAGGGCGGGAAGATGACCACAGTTCGCCTCACGATGCGGTACTACCTGTACGGCCCGGCGGGCGACGCCCTGCTCGCCACCGTCCCGGGCGAGGCGTCCGACCACGCCGACAAGGCCACCAACAAGGCCATGAGCGCCGCCATGAAGTACCTGCTGTTGCAGGTCCTCATGATCCCCGTGGACGCCCGCAGCATCGACGACGGCGACCGCGACACCCCGGCCTTGCCGGACGAGCAGGCCCCGCCACAGCAACAGAACCAGCCGCGCCGCAGTCAGCGCGCCGAGCCGGGACCGTGGGAGCAGCCACGACCGTCGCGTGACTTCGTCGCGGAAGCCCAGGCCGCCGCCGATGTGGCGACCGTGCGCAAGCTGCACGCGGCGGCGAAGAACGAGGGTGCCCCGGCCGACTACCTCGCCACACTGGTCGAGATCGGCAGTGGCAAGCCGGGCGCCAAGCCGCGCCCGCAGATCAGCGACGACGACCTCGCCGCCGCAGCAGCCTCCGGGCACCCAGACGTGGAGCGTGCCGCGCACGCCGAGGCGGATCGGCAGGAGCACGCCGCCGCGCTCGGCGAGATGTACGACGCCGCCAAGACCGCAGGACTGTCCGGCCCGGCCGAAGCCGACGAGGCGTTCGTCGCCCGGTTCCAGTGCCAGCCCGTCGGCGCCCCTGTCGCTCAGCTCCGCGAGATGCGCGACGACCTGCTCGACGCTGCTGAGGGGGGCGCCGCGTGACCGCCACCGAGCAGACACTCGCCGAGAAGATCGAACAGCACCACATCGACACCATCACAGAACGGCTCGGCGTCAACCGCCTCGCTGTCGAAGCAGGCGAGGAACCCCCGCACAAGTCGGCGCCCACCGAAGCCCAAGGCGACTCGTTGCGCGACCTCGCCCAGCAGGCAGCCATCTTGAAGCTGCTCGCCGAGCGCGTCACGGCCGCACAGAAGGACGTGCGCAAGCGGACACAAGCCGCCCTCGACGCCGCAGCCGAGCGGGACGGGGTCGAGCGAATCACCGCTGAACTCCCCAGTGGTGAGGCCGTCGCCACGATCGGGCTCCGCAAAGGCGAGACCGGGCCCGTCGTCGTCGATGAGGCGGCGTTCGCCCAATGGGTGCGCGCGACGTTCCCCGACGAGAAATGGACCGAGGTGCAGGTCGCACGTGCGGTCAAACCGTGGAAGGCGGCCGAGCTACTGGCGACCATGGCCACGCTCGAACTCTCCCCCGGCAAGACAGGAGCGCGCCCCGCCCAGTGGGCCGACCCGGAGACCGGCGAAGTGCACGAGGTACCGGGCGTCATGGTCAAGCCCACCCGGAGCCGCACGCATGGAATCACGTGGCGCAAGGGCGGGAAGGACGCGACCGCCGCCGCATGGCACACGGGCGCCCTCGCACACCAGCTCGCCGCCATCACCAGCGGGGAGGGCGACCAGTGACCCGCACACCGCCCGATCAACTCGCCGCACTCGCCGCCTGTCTCGTCGGCGTCCACCCCGCCGCGCCCGAGCTGGTACTCGCCACCGCCGACCAACTCGCCCGCCGCGGCAGCGAGATGTCCCTCACCCGCCACGATGTCGCGGCGCTCCTGCGGCGTCTCCTCGCCGTCGAGACCGACCTCGCCACCACCCGCGCCGTAGTCGCCCGCGTCGTCCAAGACGTGAACGAGGGTGACGACTGGTCCATGTCCGACCTGATGTACGAGCTGGAACACGCGGGGGTCACCATCGCTCCCGAGCTGGAACACATCGAGGCCGTGCGGACCGCCGCCTACCGCGCGCAGGCCCTCGGATGAGCGCCGCCCTCAGCGGCCTCGACCGCACCCGCCGCCTGCTCGACGCCCCACCCCCGCCGACCGTGCCCGGACAGCTCGCCGTCGATGACCGCCCGCGTATCGGTTCCCTGTGCTCCGGTTACGGCGGCCTCGACATGGCCGTCTGCGACGTGCTCGGCGCCTCGGTGGCGTGGCACTGCCAGTACGACCCCGACGACAAGCACCAGTACGCGGCGCGCATCCTCGCGCACCACTGGCCCGACGTGCCCAACCACGGCGACGTGACAGCCGTCGACTGGTCGACGGTCGAGCCGGTCGACGTCCTCACCGCCGGTTTCCCCTGCCAGGACGTGAGCCTCGCCGGCCTGCGCGCGGGCCTCGCCGAGGGCACCCGGTCCGGCCTGTGGGCCCACGTCGCCCGCGCCCTATCCGTACTCCGCCCCCGATTGGCCGTGATCGAAAATGTCCCAGGTCTCCTCTCAGCCCCTGCCGCTCGCGGTTTGGGACCCGACGGCACGCCTTTGGATGAAGGTGACACCCCCGGGACTCTTCGAGCTCTCGGCGCCGTACTCGGCGACTTGGCCGACCTCGGGTTCGATGCGGAATGGGGTCTCATACCGGCTTCCGCCGTACTCGCCCCCCACCAGCGAAAGCGCGTTTTTCTCCTCGCCTGGCCTGCTGCCGACGCCAACGGTAAGCGAGGCAACCGGGCCGGGGGCCCCGGACGGGAACCGCAACGACACCTTGCGGGCCCGAGTCGCGAACCTGCTACCGACACCGCGGGCGTTGGACGGAGCGAAGGGCGCCGTGTCCCGGACGGCGGCGAACGAACGGCGCGTA
This sequence comes from Streptomyces iconiensis, assembly GCF_028657195.3. GTDB lineage: Bacteria > Actinomycetota > Actinomycetes > Streptomycetales > Streptomycetaceae > Streptomyces > Streptomyces iconiensis. The sequence continues at coordinate 1,606 of NZ_JANCPR020000006.1, read as the reverse complement.
CGGGAGGGGAAGGCGAACCTTCCCGAAGTGGTACTCAACGCGTTCCCGGTGAAGCCGTCGAGTGGGGACAGTACGGCCCGGCCGTCACCCGCTGGGAGACCGTCACCGGACGAACAGCGCCCCGGCCAACTGACGATCGGGGCCGCCTGACCCCGGCGTTCGTCGAATGGATGATGGGACTCCCCACCGGCCACGTCACGGCCGTGCCGGGTCTGTCCCGCCCCGCCCAGCTCAAAGCGCTGGGGAACGGTGTCGTCCCACCGCAGGCCGCGTACGCCGTGCGGTACCTGCTCCACCGGGCAGGCATCGCCACACGGTTCGGACCGGTCGAGTGACCGCCCCGGCCGCAACCCTCGCCCCCGACGGCCTCGCGCGGGCATTCGGCGCCCGAACAGCGGCCGTCGAGGGCGGGCACCGCGAATGGACCGGCGGAAGCCGCACGGCCTCGGGCGCGGGACGCTTCCGGCACCAGGGCCGTGACTTCACCGCCTACCAGGCCGCGTTCATCCTGCGCACCGGCCGCGAGCCGATCGGCAGCGTCCGCCCGACGTGCGACTACCCGCGCTGCTGTGAGCCCGCCCATGCCGACGACCAGGCCACCCGGCAGCGCGACCGCGCCGCCCTCGCCGCCGTCGTCGGCATGGCTCACCGGCCGCCGTCGTGCGACCACGACCAGGCCGTACACGGTCGCCACCGCGCGGACGGCAAGCGGTACTGCAATGCCTGCAACAACCCAGCCGCCGACGGGTGCGGGCACGGCAACCCCACGTGCGGACGCCCCGACGCTCGCCCCTACCCATGCGGCCCGCGGTGCGAGGAGCACCAGCCGTCGCGCACCCGCCCGTACCGCACCGCCCCGTGACCGGCCCCGGGGCGAGGGAGAGCCGCCGCGCCCCTCGCCCCGGGCAGCCCCACCCCCTGACAGGAGCAACCGCCTTGCCTTGGTTCAAGGTTGACGACACCGCGCACGCACACCCCAAGCTGTTGAAGGCCGGTAACGCCGCGCTCGGGTTGTGGATGCGCGCTGGCGCCTACGCCGCCCAGCACCTCACCGAAGGAGCCGTACCGGGCATCGTGGCCCAGCTCTACGGCACCGCCCCGCAGTGCCGAAAGCTGGTCGCAGCCGGCCTGTGGCACGAGCACGGCCACCCGTGCGCACGTTGCCCGCAGCCCACCCCGGGTGACTTCCAGATTCACGACTTCCTGATCTACAACCCGACCCGTGACAAGGTGGAATCGAAGCGTGCCGCCGCCGCCGACCGGCAGCAGCAGGCCCGCGAGAAGGCCGCCGGAAAGCGGCGCGGCCAGGAGCGCAATCCTTCGGATTCGTCGGCGAATCGTCCGCGAATCGACGACGATCCGTCGGCGGAAAATCTCGAATCCTCGCCGAATCGAATCGAGTTCCCGGACCTTTTCGCAGGTCATGAGGGATCGTCACAGCGTGACGGTACGGACCCGTCACGGTCCCCCCGACCCGACTGTTGCCCGACGCTCAAAATGCCGATGAGGGCGGCGTTCAGGGTGCCGATGTGGTGTGACGGCGACGCCCCGCCGGTGGGTGTTCCGGCGGGGCGGTCGTGGGCAAGGTGTCGTTTTCGTCGGCGAG
>NZ_JANCPR020000059.1 GCF_028657195.3 Streptomyces iconiensis | reverse complement strand
GAGGAGAGCCGGGGGGAGTCCTAGAGGGGGGCGGAGCCCACCTCTAGCGGGGGGCTGTTGGGGGCGGAGCCCCCCGACGCCCGGCCGGCGAGGCCAACGGGGGCCAGGGGGCGAAGCCCCCATGTTGAACGGAAACGGGCTTCAAAAGACAGGAACCACAACAGCGGGTCCCGGGGCGCAGCCCCGAAGCAACGGGCCAGCGGGGGCGAAGCCCGCGGAACAACAACGGGGCACGGGGCGAAGCCCCGAACTCAGCCCCGGGCAACCCGCAACCCCCGAGGCACCAGCACACGCTGCAACAACGCCAACACCCCATCCGCGGCCAAAGCGAGGACGGCAACCCACAGCGCCGCAGCAATAACCCCTTCAAGCCCATACGTGGCCTGCCCGAGAACGATGTCCCCCAGACCGCCCCCACCGGCGACGGTGGCAAGCGTCGCACTGGAGATGACGTAGACAACCGCGATACGCACACCAGAAAACAACAGCGGAAGCGCAAGCGGCAGCTCGACCTTGAAGAGGATCTGCGCCGGAGTAAGGCCCATGCCGCGCGCAGCGCGCACCATGTCCGGGTCGACCTGATCGACAGCCAGGTACGCCTGGCTGAGAATCGGCGGTATCGCCGTAATCAGCAGCGCGATGGCGATATTGGTGAAGTTGAGGCCAAAGATACCGAGCCCGATCGCGATGACGGCGAGATTGGGCAGCGCGCGGCCGATGTTGGAAATGCTGGTGGTCAGGAACTCGCCCTTGTGCAGATGGCCCAGCCACAGCCCGAGCGGCAGCGCGACGGCGAGCGAGACCGCGACGACGATCGCGCACATCCAGACGTGCTGGCCCGTCTTCTCCAGCAGCAGGGAGAGCTGGTCTCCCATGAAGGTGAAGGAACCGAGAAACGTACCCATGACTTACGCCCTCCTCGTCCGCGCCCACGGGGTGAGCAGTCGTCCGGCGAGGACGAGCGCACCGTCGGCGGCGAGCGCGAGCACGACGGCGAGCGCGCCCGCCCCGATGAACTGGGTGTTGAACGGCGACTGGAGCGCCTTGAGGATGAGCGAGCCGAGCCCCTTGTCGACGACGTAGGCGGCGATGGCGACGATGCCGATCGTCATGACCGTCGCCACCCGCAGGCCCGCGATCAACGAGGGCACGGCGAGCCGCAGTTCGACCTTGAAGAGGATCTGCCGCCGGGTGAGCCCCATGCCGCGCGCGGCACGTACGGCGTCGCCCGGCACCTCGCGCAGACCGGTGAGGAACGTGGTGAACAGCAGGTAGATGCTGTAGAGCACGAGCGCGATCTCGACGGTCAGCACCGAGAAACCCGTCACGGGGACGAGGAGCTGGAAGAGCGCCAGCGGCGGGACCGTATAGAGGAACGAGGTCACGGCCGAGACGGGCGCGGCGAGCCAGCCCTTGAAGTGGCACAGGACAGCGGCGGCGACGGCGAGAACGAAGCCGAGGACGACCGCGATCAGGGTGAGTTCGAGGTGCTGGAGCAGAGCGGGCCAGAACAGGTTCCACCAGTGGTCGGTGAACCAGTCGGCGCAGAAGGTCGCGTCGCTCGCCACGCACGCGCTGGGGTCCCCGAAGTCGGGGATGACGGGGCCCGCACTCACGCCGCGCCCGCCTTCCGCACGGCGTCCAGCGAGGCCGTGCCCAACGCCTTCGCGCCGCCGGGCCCTTCGCCGCCTTCGCCGCCGGCGCCGACTTCACCGCCGCCGCCTCCGTCGCCGGACTCCATCACGCGTACGGCGTCGGTGCCCTCGGCCACCATGAGGGAGAGCGCGGCGCGCAGGCTCGCGTCGGCGCCGATGGCGGGCAGCGCCGCGTCACCCGAGGTCGCGGGCGTGAGGTCCAGCTCGGCGAGGCGGGTGAGGGTGAGCCGCTTGAGGCCGCGGTCGGCGCCGACGAAGCGGGCGACGAACTCGTCGGCCGGCTCCTTGAGCAGGGTGCGCGGGGTGTCGTACTGCGCGAGCTTGCCGCCCTCGCGGAAGATCGCGATCCGGTCGCCCATCTTCACGGCCTCGTCGATGTCGTGGCTGACGAAGATGACGGTCTTGCGGATGCGCTCGTGCAGCGCCAGGAACTCGTCCTGCACACGCTCCCGGGTGATCGGGTCGAGCGCCCCGAACGGCTCGTCCATCAGCATCACGGGCGGATCCGCCGCCAGCGCCCTGGCGATACCGACCCGCTGACGCTGGCCCCCGGACAGTTGCGAGGGGTAACGCCTGCCGAACTCGGCAACCGGCAGCCCCACCAGGTCCAGCAGTTCGGCGACCCGGTCCTTGACCCGCCTCTTGTCCCACCCCAGAACCTTGGGGACGGTCGCGATGTTGTCGGCGATCGTCAGATGCGGGAAGAGCCCCGTCTGCTGGATGACGTAGCCGATGGAACGCCGCAGCTCAATCGGATCATGGTCCGTGATGGACCGGCCCCCGATCCTGATGTCGCCACCCGTGATCTCGGCCAGCCTGTTGACCATCATCAACGCGGTCGTCTTACCGCTGCCCGAGGGCCCCAGCAGCACGCATATCTCGCCCGCGGAAACGGTCAGCGACAGGTCGTCGACCGCGGGGGAAGCGGCGTTGGGATAGGTCTTGACCACATGGTCGAAGACTATGTCCTGCGCGGAAGCAGGCGTTTTTTCCGTACTCATGGGGGGTGGGTTCTCCTTGAATGAACGTCGGCCCGCGGCGGCGGCTCTTCTCCGCAGCGACGGCGAGAGAGCCGACGTACCGGACCGGCGGTGCCGAACCGGCCGTCAGGGGCGGAAGGCGGCGGGAGGCAGCGGAAGCGGCCGGGCACGCACACGTGCCGCCGTCACACCGGCCGCCTCACATCGCAAGACCGTCGGACCGGCGGACTCACAGCAGATGGTTGGCCTTCAAGAACTTCTCGGCGACCTCACTCGGCGTGAGCCGCACCGTGTCGACGGCCCTGTTGAGGTCCTGCACGGCCTTCTCGGTCAGCAGCGCGTTGATCGAGTTGAGCGTCTTCGCGAACTCGGGCCCCTGCTCCTTGAGCACCTTCTTGTGCACTACAGGGGCGACGTTCTGGAACCCGTAGAAGCTCCGGTCGTCCTTGAGGATCGTGTAGTTGCCGCGCGCGAGCTGGGGGTCGGTGGTGAAGACGTCGGCCGCCTCCACGTCGCCGTGGTCGAGCGCCTTGTACTGGAGGCCGATGTTGAGCGACCTGACCTTGGTGTCCTTCAGGCCGTACTTCTTGACCATCTCGCCGTAGCCGAACGCACCCGCGATGTTGTCGGGGTACTCGGCGAAGCGGACGTGACCGGCCTTGTTGAGGTCTCCGATGGTCTTCAGCCCGTACTTCTCGGCGAACGCGGGCTTCACCGCGACGGCGTTCTTGTTCTGGAACGGCGTGGGCGGCAGCATCGTCAGCCCGCGCGTCTCCTGGTACTTCTTCGCCTTCTCGAACGTCTCGTGCGCCGAGTGCGGGATCGACTTGTCGCGGGCGAGCGACTGGAGGATCACCCCGGTGTACTCGGGGTACAGGTCGATCTGGCCCGAGGTGAGGGCGCCGTCGATGATCTCGGTCGAGCCGATGTTGGACTTCAGCTCGACGTCGTAGCCGGCCTTGGTGAGGGCCTGCTTGTACATCTCGCCGATGATCCACTGCTCGGTGAACTGCTTGGCGCCGATGACGACGGTCGGCCTGCCGCCCGTCGCCGAAGCGGCGGCGCGCCCACAACCGGTGAGCGCCAGCAGCAGGCCCAGCGCCAACAGCGCAGCCGCCGCCGCGTAACCCTTGCTGTGAGCGCGCGCGAGGCTCCGGGAACCGGCCACCCGCGCGAGGTTCCGGGAACCGGAATCCGCAACCCGCGCGGCGAGGCTCCGGGAGCCGGGCAGCGGCCTCACACCTGGTCCCTGGGTACGGAGAACGTCCATGTACGCGCGAAGACTTGGCGTTCTGCCGCGCCCTGCCCCTCGTACGCGGTGAGCGTGTTGACGACGAGGAAGTCGCTCTCGTCGGCCGTCATCCGCGACCGGGTGTGCACGCGGGTGACCCAGTCCGCACGGCTGATCGCCTCGTCGCGCTCGCACTCCACGACCGCCGAGAGGGGGTCGCCCTCGGTGAGGCGGAAGCGGTTGAGGTCGGAGCCCGTACGGGTCAGGCCGTCGGCGTGGTCGACCATCGTGCCGTCGGCCGGAGTGGTGGCGATCGTCTGCTCGCCGGTCTCCAGGTCGTAGGTGACCGTGCGGTCACCGGGGATGCCGCTCATTTCGATGCTGTGCGGCGGTCCGCCGCGCGGCGGCGCGAACGGGCGCAGCGCCTCGTCCTCAGCCGGCCGGGGCGGACGCACCGGGAGGGTCAACTCGCCGTGCGCGGCGTCGAGTTCGACGGTCACCCGCTCCGGCGACGGCCAGGCCCACGGCCACAGCGAGGCGGAGACGGAGACGCGGATACGGTTGCCGGCGCCGAAGGCGTGGCCGATCGCGAAGAGCGGCACGGTCACGTCGTAGGCACGGCCGGGCTCCAGCGGCTGCGGCTCGGCGTGCCCGTCCCTGTGGGTGAGGTTGAGCAGTCCCGTGGTGGCCAGCTTGGAGGAGCCGTCGGGGAAGACCTCGCACAGCCGCACGGCGAGCTGCGCCTGCGGGCGGTCGCTGGTGACGCGCAGGGTGACCTCGGGGGCGCCCAGAATCTCCACGGTCTCCGCGAGTACGGGCCCGGTGAAGGTGTGGGAGCGGCCGTCGTCGGCCGCCTGATCGCCGTACTGGCCGGGGATGTCACCGAACTTGAGGAAGTCGCCCGAGGGCGCCCCGATCGCCAGCGGCGAGCGCAGCAGCGCGCTGCCCTCGTGGCCGCCCATTCCGGTGAGCGGGATACGGCGGGCCTCGACGCCGGGCGCCGGCCAGGAGGGCTCGGCGATCCAGCGCCCTTCGCGGGTCTCGCGGTCGGAGCCGAAGGGTGCCGACTGGGGCATCCAGGCACGCAGCCGGGGCTCGTCCATGATCCCGTTGTCGGCGCCGTGCATCCAGTGGTCGAACCAGCGCACGCACTCGCCCTGGAAGTCCATCGCGGGGCCGGGTTCGGCCTGGTGGGGGTAGGTGTGCGCCCAGGGCCCGATGAGGGCCTTGGTGGGGGCCTTCGCCTGGTCGAGGTTCTCCATCAGCCGGAAGATCGCACCCCGGTAGGGGTCCAGCCAGCCGCCGACCGCGTAGACGGGGACCTGGATGGCCGAGTAGTCCTCGCACACGGAACCGTGCTCCCAGTAGGCGTCACGCCGCTGGTGGGAGATCCACTCCTCCGCGTAGGGGACGGTCTTGTCGAGCCGGTCCAGCCACTCCTGGCGCCAGGAGTCGCCGAGCACGGCCGGGTCGCCGGGGCGCGCGTTGTAGGCGAGCATCGTCGCGGCCCACGGCAGCATCTCGGAGGCCAGCAGGGAGCCGCCCGCGTAGTGCACGTCGTCGGCGTAGCGGTCGTCGGTGGAGCAGACGGTGACGATGCAGCTCAGCTGCGGGGGCTGGAGCGCCGCGATCTGGAGCCCGTTGAACCCGCCCCAGGACTTGCCGATGATCGCGACCTGTCCGTCCGCCCAGTCCTGCTGCTCGATCCATGCGAGCACTTCGAGCGCGTCGTCCAGCTCGGTCTGGTGGTACTCGTCCAGCATCACGCCGTCGGAGTCGCCGCTGCCCCGGCAGTCGACGCGTACGGAGGCATAGCCGGCCTGCGCGAACTGGCCGTGCAGGGTCACGTCGCGGGGCGCCGTCCCGTCGTTCTTGCGGTACGGGATGTACTCCAGCACGGCGGGCACGGGACCACGCGCGTCGGCGGGCAGCCAGACGCGGGCCGCGAGGCGCGTTCCGTCCTTGAGGGGGATCCATACGTGCCGCAGTACCCGGACCGCATGGGTCCGGGCGCTCTGTGCTGTCTTCGGCTGACTGCTGGTGGGGCGGGCGGTGCTCATGGGTTGGCACCTTAGACGGAGGCTAGGCGCCGATCTGTCTTGTATGCCCGGATTTCCGCTTGTTGTTCAGCGATGAACAACAACACAGGAATGAGCCACCGCAGTCTGGGTAAACGCGCCTTCGACTGCATACCCATACGAGCCGAGCGCCACGCTGTACGCGCCGCGACTCCCCAGCTCAGAGCGGCTCCCGCCACCAAGCGTACGGCGCCCGTAACGCTCCTCGCGAGGTTCCGCACAGACGACTACGTCACTCCGCTCCCCAGGCGTCTGGCCGAGAACCGGCGCTACGAGGCCGGGCGGCGGGCCCGCCAGAGGAGGTAGAGGGCGCTGGCGCCGGCGGCGCAGCGCAGGAGGAAGGGGAACGTGTCGCCCATGGCGGTGCGCATCGCGTCGCCGCCCGCCGCTATCGGCGCGCCCCAACGCCCCTCCGTGCGGCCCCAGAGCCATACGGCGGTGGCGGCGAGTACGACACCGGGCATGCCGAAGGCGGCCCATTTGGCCTCGATGCGGCTGAGTTTGGGCGACCACCAGGCGGCCAGCCAGCCCAGGGCCAGCGGTACGAAGGAGCCGGTGACGGCGCCCGCGACGAGGAGCGCGGCGGCGGTGAGTTCGACGAAGCCGCCGCTGCGGGGGCCCGATGCGGCCTGGGGTACCCGCTTGGTGAGGCCGCGCCGCAGCAACGAGGCTCCGCGCCGTGCGGGCGAAGCGGGCGCCTCGGCCTCCGTCGCGGGCTCGGGCGTCTTCGCGAGCGCGGGCCCTGGTGGCCTGGCCTGCTCGTCGTCGTCGCCCGTCGGCGGCTTCAGGATCTCCGGCAGCTCGATCCCGCCGACGAACCCGGGTACGGGCTCACCCGCCGCCACGCCACCGCTGCCGCCCTGACCTGCCCCGTACGGGCTCGGGTCCACGCGCCACCAGTCCGGATCGGATTCCTCGGGGCCCAGCTCGTCCATGCTCGCCAGGTGCGGCGACGAGGCCCCGAACGCGGCGCTCGGGCCCGTCCGCTGAGGTGGCAGCACGGGCTCTTCCGGTGCGGGCGCCTCCCGTTGGGCCTCACGCTCCCGCCGTGACTCCCGCCGGGTCTCCCGCCGTGGCTCCCCGGTCGCGTCCCGCTGCGAGGGCACGGCGGACGAAAGGGCGGGCCCCACGCCGCCGTTGGCCGCCGCCACGACGTCCTCGGGCCGGCCGAGGCGCCCGAGGATCTTCTTCACGGCGGCCTTGCTCTCCACTCCGCCCTCAGCGGCGCGCGCCTTGTCGATCTCACCGCGCAGCCCGCCGACGAGCTTGGCCCGCTCGGCGGCCGTCATGCGCGTGCTGTGTGCCAGATCACCGATCCGGCTCAGATAGTCGAATACGAGCTGATCGCTCTCGATCCCCACCAAGTCCCCAACGGCTGCTCGCTCGTCAACGCCTGCTCGCCCGTCGCCAACGCCTCCGCACGACGGTACCGCGTGCGCGCGCCACCTGGGGACCTGCCGGCCGGAGGCCGGGCAACCTCCCGGCCGTGGTCCGGGGAGCCTCCCGGCCGTGGCTGGGGACGTTCCCGGCCGTGGTCCGGGGAGGATCTTCGGGGGTCCGGATGTGATCTTCTCCGGGGCCGCGTAGAGATGTCGTACGGCCCATGGCCCGCGCGGCGGCCGGGGAGCGGGGCGGCAGCTACCGTTGGGGGGATGAGCAGCGAGCAGAACGGTGACCGCCCACAGCGGCAGGACACACGGCCGCCGGGGCCCCGTACCCTCGCCGAGGACCTGCGGGAGCGCGACGACGGCGCGCTCGCCGCGCTGCTGCGTACGCGCCCCGACCTGCTCTCGCCCGTTCCGAACGACCTCACCCAGCTCGCCACCCGCGCCGGGACCCGCACCTCGGTGGCGCGGGCGCTGGAGGGGCTGGACCAGTTCACGCTCCAGGTCGCGCAGGCGCTGGCCGTGACGCCGGGGCCGCCGGGTTCCGGCGCTTCCCCGTCCGCTTCCGCTTCCGCCTCTCCCGCATCCGCCTCGTTCCCGCCCCCGTCTCCGTCCGCCGCGCAGGGTCCCCCGGACGGGATCACCGTGCGGGACGCGCTCGCCGGGCTCCTTCCGGGTGAGGAGGCCGCCGAGCGGCTTCCGCACGCGCTCGCCGAGCTGCGCGCGCGTGCGCTCGTATGGGGTGAGGAGGAGTACCCGCGCCTGGTCCGTACGGCCCGCGAGCTGCTGACCTCGCACTCCCCCACCGGGCTCGGGCCCACGCTCGCCGAGGCGGCGGGCGCCGTGAGGCTGTCGCCCGCGCGGCTCCAGGAGATGCTGGCGGCTGCCGGGCTGCCGGCCACGCACGACCCGGTGAGCGCCCTGGCCGCGCTGAGCGCGCTGTTCACGGACCCGGACCGGATGGGCACGCTCCTCGCCGGGGCGCCCGAGGGGACCGAGGCGGTGCTGCGCAGGCTGGAGTGGGGGCCGCCGTTCGGCACCGTCGACGCCGAGGCGCCCTCACCGCCGGTGGCCTGGCTGCTCGACCGCGCGCTGCTCGTACCGACCGGGCCCGCCACGTCGGACGCCTCGGGCGCACCCGGGAACGTCGTACTGCCCCGTGAGGTCGCCCTGTACCTGCGCGGCGGCCGGGCACACCGCGTACTGGAGCCGGTCGCTCCGCGCGTCGTACCGGCGCGTACGTACGGCGCGGCCGATGTCGACGCGGCAGCGGCGGGCCAGGCGCTCGCCGCGCTCGCCGCCGTCGAGGAACTGCTCACGCTGTGGGAGACCGAGCCGCCCCCCGTGCTGCGCGCCGGCGGCTTGGGCGTACGGGATCTGAAACGCGCGGCGACCGCGCTGGACGTATCGGAGCCGATGGCGGCCTTCTGGATCGAACTCGCCTATGTGGCGGGCCTGTTGGCGTCCGACGGCGAGGCCGACGAGAGGTTCGCGCCGACGCCCGCCTACGACGACTGGCTGCGGCTGCCGCCGGCCGACCGGTGGGCACGCCTGGCCTCCGCGTGGCTGCCAGCCACCCGCGTCCCCGGGCTGGTGGGCGCGCGCGACACGAAGGGCCGCGGGTACTCGCCGCTCGGCCCCGGGCTCGACAGGGGGCTCGCGCCCGGGGTGCGGCGGCGTGCGCTCGTCCTGCTCGCGGGGCTCGACCCGGGAGCGGCGCCCGACCGCGACTCCGTGCTCGAACGGCTGCGCTGGGAGCGCCCGTTGCAAGGCAACAGGGACGCACACGGCGACGACGGGCCCACCGCCCTGCGCGGCCAGCTCGCGCACTGGGCGCTCGACGAGGCGGACGCGCTCGGCCTCACCGGCAGAGGCGCCCTCGCCTCCCACGCGCGGCCCCTGCTGGAGGACGCGGCCCGGGGCCAGGCCGCGAAGGCCCTCGCACCCCACCTGCCCGAGCCCCTTTCCGAGGTGCTGCTCCAGGCGGACCTCACCGCCGTGGCGCCCGGCCCTCTCGAACGCGAACTCTCCGCTTTCCTCGGCGTGCTGGCCGACATCGAGTCCAAGGGCGGCGCCACCGTCTACCGCTTCTCGCCCGACTCCGTACGCCGCGCGCTCGACGCCGGCCGCACAGCCTCCGACCTGCACGCCTTCCTCGCCACGCACTCCAGTACGCCGGTTCCGCAGCCCCTCACGTACCTGATCGACGACGTGGCCCGTAAGCACGGCAGGCTGCGGGTCGGCGCCGCCTCGTCCTACGTACGCTGCGACGACGACGCGCTGCTCAACGAGATCCTCGCCGACCGCCGCGCCGCCCCGCTGCGGCTGCGGCTCCTCGCGCCGACCCTGCTGGCCTCGCCCGCTCCGCCCGACCAACTGCTCGCCCGGCTGCGCGAGATGGGGTACGCGCCCGCAGCCGAGTCCGCCGAGGGCGATGTGGTCCTGACCAGGCCCGACGCACACCGCACCCCGCCCCGTACGGCGCCGGACCCCCTGCTGGGGGCGCCCGCGGGGATGCCGGGTCCCGGAGGGAACCCGCCGCAGCCCGACGCGACGATGCTCGGCGCCGCCGTACGCGCCATCCGCGCGGGCGACCACGCCGCCACGCTCTCCCACAAGCCCAAGGCCCCCGCGTTCACACCCCCCGCCTCCCCGCACCACAAGGGCCTCCCCCGCACCGTCATGGCCGAGACCCTGGCCACCGTCCAGTCAGCGACCCTCAGCGGCACCCCCCTGTGGATCGGCTACGTCAACGCGGACGGCGCCGCCTCCCAGCGCGTCATCGCCCCCGTCAAGGTCGAGGGCGGCTTCGTGACCGCCTACGACCACACGGCCGACGAGGTCCGCACCTACCCGCTGCACCGGATCACGGGCGCCGCTGAGGTCGCGGAGGACTGAACACGGACGGCATGTTCGCCGGTGCGTTCGATGGCCCGCCGGATCGGGTGAACGTACCGTCGTATGCGGGACCACGACCCGCACAGCCATCCAGACTCATGCGCATGGGAGCAGTAATGGCCGTTGAAGAACCGGCAAGCGCCACCGAGGAGCACTGGGCGTTCCCGCCCGAGGCCGGGTGGACTTTCGACCAGGCGCAGGAACTGGACCTGCCCTTCAAGTGGGAACTCGTGGACGGGAACATCGTGGTTCGTGGGCGGGCGAAGGTATGGCATAGCTGGGTGCGGGACGAGCTCAGGGACGTTCTGAAGCAAGCGAGGACGAACCCGTACGTCGTGTCAGGCGAGCAGTGCGTGATGCTGGACGAGCAGAACGTCCGCGTGCCCGACCTCATTGTCTACGACCCCGAGGGGCTCACCCTCGTCCAGGCCGAGTACGTGCCCATCGCCAACGTCGCCCTCGCCGTCGAGGTCGTCTCACTCGGTTCCCGCGCCACCGACCGGATCACCAAGCCCGTCCAGTACGCGCAGGCCAAGGTCCCCTACTACTGGCGGGTCGAGCTGGAGCGTGACGAACAGATCGCGGTCCACGAGTACTGGCTGAACAGCGACACTCTCAGCTACTTCCCCGCCCCGTCCCACCCGGTGCACCGCCGCGAGCTGGCCACCGACCTCCCGTTCCCCGTCAAGATCGACCTGGCTGAGCTGACACGCTTTTGAGGCGGTGCTGCACACTGGACGTTTGGCCCCTCGTGGGTCAGTGGCCCCTCGCCCGTCCTCGGAAGGTGTGTGCGCGTGAACGGTGGTCCCCTCATCGTGCAGAGCGACAAGACTCTGCTGCTGGAAGTCGATCATGAGCAGGCTGAGGCGTGCCGGCGTGCCATCGCGCCGTTCGCCGAGCTGGAGCGGGCGCCCGAGCACATCCACACCTACCGGCTGACGCCCCTGGGGCTGTGGAACGCGCGGGCGGCCGGGCATGACGCGGAGCAGGTGGTGGACGCGCTGGTGCAGTACGCGCGGTATCCGGTTCCGCACGCGCTGCTCGTGGACATCGCGGAGACGATGTCGCGTTACGGGCGGCTGACGCTGAGCAAGCATCCCTCGCACGGGCTGGTGCTGGAGACCACCGACCGGCCGGTGCTGGAGGAGATCCTCCGCTCGAAGAAGGTGCAGCCGCTGGTGGGCGACCGGCTCGACGAGCTGACCGTCGCCGTGCACCCCTCGGAGCGCGGGCAGATCAAGCAGGTGCTGCTGAAGCTGGGCTGGCCGGCGGAGGACCTGGCCGGGTACGTGGACGGCGAGGCGCACCCCATCGAGCTGGACGAGGCGGGCTGGTCGCTGCGCCCGTACCAGAAGCAGGCCGTCGAGGGCTTCTGGCACGGCGGCTCCGGCGTCGTCGTGCTGCCGTGCGGCGCGGGCAAGACGCTCGTGGGCGCCGGCGCGATGGCCGAGGCGAAGGCGACGACCCTGATCCTGGTCACCAACACCGTCTCGGCCCGCCAGTGGAAGCACGAGCTGATCAAGCGCACCTCGCTGACCGAGGAGGAGATCGGCGAGTACAGCGGTACGAAGAAGGAGATCAGGCCCGTCACGATCGCCACGTACCAGGTGATCACGACGAAGCGGAAGGGCGTCTATCCGCATCTGGAGCTGTTCGACTCCCGCGACTGGGGCCTCGTCGTCTACGACGAGGTGCATCTGCTGCCTGCTCCGGTCTTCAAGTTCACCGCCGACCTCCAGGCCCGCCGCCGCCTCGGCCTGACGGCGACGCTCGTACGGGAGGACGGCCGCGAGGCGGACGTGTTCTCGCTGATCGGCCCGAAGCGGTTCGACGCTCCCTGGAAGGAGATCGAGAACCAGGGCTACATCGCGCCCGCCGACTGCGTCGAGGTCCGTGTCAGCCTCACCGACTCCGAGCGGCTGGCGTACGCGACGGCCGAGCCGGAGGAGAAGTACCGCTTCTGCGCGACGACCGACAGCAAGCGCAAGGTCACCGAGGCGCTGGTGCGGCGCCACGCGGGCGACCAGACGCTGGTGATCGGCCAGTACATCGACCAGCTCGACGAGTTGGGCGAGCACATCGGTGCCCCCGTCATCAAGGGCGACACCAGCAACGCGCAGCGCGAGAAGCTCTTCGAGGCGTTCCGGCAGGGCGAGTTGAGCTGCCTGGTCGTCTCGAAGGTCGCCAACTTCTCCATCGACCTGCCCGAGGCGACCGTCGCCATACAGGTGTCGGGCACCTTCGGCTCCCGCCAGGAGGAGGCCCAGCGCCTCGGCCGGGTGCTGCGCCCGAAGGCCGACGGGCACGAGGCCCGCTTCTACTCCGTCGTGGCCCGCGACACCATCGACCAGGACTTCGCAGCGCACCGCCAGCGCTTCCTGGCCGAACAGGGCTACGCGTACCGCATCGTCGACTCGGTCGACCTGCTGTCGGACGACGACGCGTAACCGTCCTCCGCCGTACGGCGGGACGCCGCCGCCTCATACGCGGCGCCCCGCTCCCTCGTCGCCCCGCCCGCTGTCCCTTCCTCCGCCGCAGGGCGCGCGTTTGCGGGTGAGGGCGAAGGCCGTGGCCAGGAGGGTGAGGGTCAGGAAGGCGTAGGGAGAGGCCAGGGGCTGGTACCACCAGGCGAGGTGGAGGTCGAGGTCGCCCGCCTTGGGGACCAGCCACATCGTGCGGGCCGTGAAGACGGCGACGACCGTGACGGTCACCCAGCGCGGGGCCGTGAGGGCGAGGCCGACGAGGAGCGGGACGCACCACACCCAGTGGTGGGACCAGCTGATCGGCGAGACGAGTACGGAGACCATGGCCGTGGCCATGACGCCCCAGTAGTCCCCCGTGCGCGTGCGCCCCTGCCGTACGTACAGGCGCCGCGCGAGCCACATCCCGGTGGCGGCGAGCACGACGGCGGGTACCAGCCAGAGCGGGCCCGGTTCGGGGTGGTGGGTGAGGCGCGCGATCAGGCCCTGGAGGGACTGGTTGTCGACGATCCACGCCTTGCCGACCCGCGTCGTCTCGAACATGCGCCGGGACCAGAACTCGACGCTGGCGCCGGGGAGTACGAGGGCGCCGGCCCCGACCGTGCAGGCGAACCCGGCGACGGCGTACAGCCCGGCGCGCACGCGGCCCGTGAGCAGCAGGTAGACCGCGAAGATCGCGGGGGTGAGCTTGACACCTGCGGCGACGCCGAGCGCGAAGCCCTTGGCGCGGGCCCCGTCGGGTCGGCCGAGGTCCCACAGGACGAGACAGGCGAGGGCCAGGTTGATCTGTCCGAACACGAGGGTCTGGAAGACCGGTTCGAGCCACACGGCGCCCGCCGTGACCGCCAGTACGAGGGGCAGCGTGTGGGTGAGGCGTACGGCGCGGGGCGCGAAGCGCAGTGACAGCGCCACCAGGAGCGCGAGCAGGGCGACGTTGCCGACGACGAACGCGGCCTTCACCACGGAGAGCGGCGCGAGCGCGACCGGCACGAACAGCAGCGCGGCGAACGGCGGGTAGGTGGCGGGCAGCTTCCACTCGGTCACGGTGAAGCCGTACAGATCGGTGCCGTTACGGACGGCAGCGCCCTCCGCGCGGTAGACCAGCACGTCCGACAGCGGAAAGCGCATGACGGCGAACAGGGCGACCAGGGTGGCGAACGAGAGGAGCAGCAGCGCCGCCGCTCTCGCGTTGAGGGGCGCGCTGTGCGCCCGGCGGGGCGTGGCCGTGTGGCTGGTGGGGGCAGTCACCGTGCCGTCTCCTCGTCCCCGGGACGGCGGCGCGACCGACGGCCCGGATCGCCGTGGGATCTCCTGGTGGATCTCTCCGGCGACCTTAATGGAGCACGGTCACCCTCGGTACGGGGCCTCGTGACCGCCGGTGCGGTGTTCGGCGGCGCGGTGATCGGCGGCGCCGCCGTGTTTGCCGGGGCGGCCGGCGTCGGTACCGGTGCGGTTGGTGCCGGTGCGGGTGCGGTTGGTGCCGGTGCCGTCCGGGGCGGTGCCGTTCGTGGCCGTGCCGTCCGTAGCGGTGCCGTCCGTGGCGGTCCCGAGGACGACGACGCCGAAGGCGGCGCCTCCGAAGACCCGTACGGCGCGCAGCAGCTCGCCTGTCCTGCGGCGGAGCTGGTGGCGGTTGCCGGTGGTTTCGGGGTTGCCGGTGGTGTCGGGGTGGCCGGTACGGACAGGGTTCGTGTGGCGGCCGGTGCTGTCCGTGCCCAGCGCCGTGGCGCCGTGGGGCGGGCAGTGGAGAGCGGGCCGCATCGGTGCGGTGTTCATGGGTCCATCCTCCGTTTCCGCAGGTCCCGGGCGCATCGGCCGGAAGTCCTTCACATACGGGAGGTGCGTACGCCTCAGGGGCGAGTCCGGGCCCGGGGGAACCCTGAGAGCACCCCGACAAAGGGTTCGACGGCCCTCGAACCGGGGAGTTAACATGGCCGACTTGCCCCCTCGCCGCCGATGCAGCCCCCCGCGCGCACCGGCCCCGAGGCGCCCGCCGCACGGAAACCGGCCGGGCCGTACGTGAAGCATCTGTATTCCGCAGAGACGCACTGCGCAGCCGTGCCCCCTCCTGCCCCCTGCCGGGGCGGGCAGAACACGGCCGCACGCTCGCGCCCGCACGCTACGCCGGAGGCAGCCTGGTGACCGCACAGCCCGCACCCGAACAGCCCGTACCTGTACCCCCGCAGTCCGAGCCCCCGCAGTCCGAGCCCTCGGGGCCAGGACCCGCCGGCCCCGATGACGCCGGCCGACCCGCCGGCCGACCCGACGATCCCCTGACCCGCGAACGTGCCCACCTCGCCGCCTCCCGCGAGGCGCTGCGCGCGATGCGTGCCGACGCCGAGTCCCTGAACCTGGCGGACGTGGCGGCGAACTGGGTCAACGCCGAGGCGCTGGCCGCCGGTGTCGAGGCCCGTGTCGCCTCGCTCGCCGACCTGGCGCACGCACCGCTCTTCTTCGGCCGCCTCGACTATCTGCGCGCCCCGTACGGGGACGGCGACGGGCGGAGCGACAGCGCGCCCAGGCCGGGGGCGGGCCCGGAGAAGGCCGGGCAGGCGGGGCAGACGGAGAAAGGGGACGAAGGGCTGTCCTTCTACGTCGGGCGGCGCCATGTGCACGACGCCGACGGCGACCCGATGGTCATCGACTGGCGTGCGCCCATCTCGCGCCCCTTCTACCGCGCCTCCAGGAACGACCCGCAGGACGTGGCGCTGCGCCGCAGATTCGGGTACACGGGCGGCGAACTGACCGCGTACGAGGACGAGCACCTCACCGACGCTCCCCCGGCCTCCGGCGGGGAGGTGGCCCCGGAGGGGCCGCGCACCAGCGCGCTGCTCCAGGCCGAGATCGAACGCCCCCGTGTGGGCCCCATGCGCGACATCGTCGCCACCATCCAGCCCGAGCAGGACGCGATCGTGCGTTCCGGCATCGAGGGCACGGTCTGTGTGCAGGGAGCGCCGGGAACCGGAAAGACGGCGGTGGGCCTGCACCGCGTCGCGTACCTGCTGTACGCGCACCGCGAGCGGCTCACCCGCACCGGCACCCTCGTCATCGGGCCCAACGACTCCTTCCTGCACTACATCGAACAAGTGCTGCCGGCACTGGGCGAGTTGGCGGCCAGGCAGACGACGGTCGAGGGCCTGGTCGCGCGCCCTGACGTGCCTGTTCGGGGCACGGACACGGCGGAGGCCGCGTGCGTCAAGGGGGACGCGCGGATGGCAGCCGTGCTGCGGCGCGCGATCCGTTCCGGCGTCCTGCGTGCCGGTCAACTCCCGGCGGACGAGCCGCTGATGGTCGTACGCGGCTCACGGCGCTGGCGCGTTCCGGTGTACGAGATCGAGGAGATGGTCGGCGAACTGCTCGCCAGGGACATGCGCTACGGCGCCGCGCGTGAGGCGCTGCCGCAGCGGATCGCGCACGCGGTACTCGTACGGATGGAGCGTGCCGGTGAGGCGCCCGACGACCGGGTCCAGGACGCGGTGGCCCGCAGCGCGGCCGTGAAGGCAATGGTCAAGAAGGTGTGGCCGGCGGTTGATCCGGCGAAGGTCGTGCTGCGGCTGCTGTCGGACGCCGGCTTCCTGGCCGAGCACGCCGAGGGGGTACTCACCCCGGACGAGCAGAAGCAGATCCTGTGGGCCAAGCCCGCGCGGAGCGTGAAGAGCGCCAAGTGGTCGGCCGCTGACGCGGTCCTCGTGGACGAGGCCGCCGACCAGGTGCAGCGCACGCACTCCCTCGGCCATGTGGTGCTGGACGAGGCGCAGGACCTGTCGGCGATGCAGTACCGCGCGGTGGGGCGGCGCTGTTCGACGGGTTCGGCGACGGTGCTGGGTGACCTCGCGCAGGGCACGACGCCGTGGGCCACGGAGAGCTGGGAGTCGGCGCTGTTCCATCTGGGCAAGCCGGACGCCGAGGTGGAGCAGCTGACCGAGGGGTTCCGGGTGCCCCGCGACGTGATCGCCTACGCCTCACGGCTGCTGCCCGACATCGCCCCCGCGCTGACCCCTGCCACCTCGGTCCGTGAGTCGCCCGGCGACTTCGCGGTCCGCGAGACGGCTCAGGAGACGCTGGACGCCGCCGTGGCCGATGCCTGCGGGGAGGCGCTGCGCGAGGAGGGTTCCGTCGGCCTCATCGCGGCGGAACACCGCATTCCGGCGTTGCGTGAGGCGCTGGAGCAGGCGGGCCTCTCCTACCTGGCGCCCGGCGAGGAGACCAGCCAGGACGCGCGGCTCACGCTCGTGCCCGCCACCCTCGCGAAGGGCCTGGAGTACGACCACGTCGTACTGGACGAGCCCGCCGCGATCGTCGCCGCCGAACCGGACGAGCGCACCGGACTGCGCCGTCTCTACGTCGCGTTGACCCGTGCGGTCTCCGGCCTCCGCGTCCTGCACGCGGCCCCGCTGCCGCAGGCGCTGGCCACGGCACCGGAGGCGCGTACCGCAACCGTCGGGTGACCCCGTAACGTAGCCGTTTGTCCCTACACGCCCTCTCGCGCCCTGGAGCCTGCCGTGCCCCCTCTCTCCTACGGAGACGTCAAGACCGCAGCGGAGCGCATCACGGGTCAGGTGCGCCCGGTCACCCTGGCGCGCGGTGACGGCTCGCACTCGTACAGGCTGTGGCTCGCGCTGGAGTTCATGCAGCACACCGGCAGCTTCAAGGCGCGCGGCGCCGCCAACTTCCTGCTCGCACACCGGGAACAGGGCACGCTGCCCGACGCGGGCATCACCCTCGCCTCGGGCGGCAACGCGGGCCTCGCCTGCGCGTGGGCGGCCAGGCAGCACGGTGTGACGGCGACGGTGTTCCTGCCCGAGACGGCACCCGAGGTGAAGGTGACGCACCTGCGCGACTACGGCGCCGACGTGCGCATGGTCGGCACGGAGTACGCGGAAGCCGCAGCGGCCAGCGAGGAGTTCGCCGCCTCCACGGGCGCGCTGTCGTCACACGCGTACGACAACCCTCTCATCGCCGCCGGCGCCGGCACGCTCGTCGAGGAGATCCGCGCCCAGATCCCCGACCTGGACACGATCGTCGTCTCCGTCGGCGGTGGCGGCCTCTTCGCGGGCGTCGCCGCCGCGGCGCAGCACCACGGCATACGGGCCGTCGCCGTCGAACCGCAGCGGTCCCGCGCGCTGAACGCGGCCATCGAGGCGGGCCGCGTCGTCGACGTTCCCGTCGAATCGGTCGCAGCCGACTCGCTCGGCGCCCGCCGCGCCACCCCCATGGCCCTGGCAGCCGCCGGGCACCGCAACATGCGCTCGGTCCTCGTCCCCGACCCCGCCATCACCGAGGCACGCCAGGAACTCTGGACCGACCACCGCCTCGCCGTGGAACACGCGGCTGCCACCGCCTACGCCGGCATCACGGCCCCGAACCCGCCCTACACCCCGTCCCGCGACGAACGCGTGGCCGTCGTCCTGTGCGGCGCGAACACCGACCCGGCCGACCTGACGGCCTGACGGCCTGTCAACTGACGCCTCACGGCCGGGCGGCCGAGGGCTGACGGGGGCTGACGAGGGCTGGCGACCTGGCGGATCCGGCGAACATGGCGGCAGCATCGAGGCGCCGTCGCCCGGTTCAGTGCCGGGCGGTTCAGTGCCGGGTGGGGGCGAGGAGTTGGAGGAGGTCGGTCACGGGCTGCTCCATGTCCACGCCCTCGTCGGAGAGCCATTGGAGCTGGATACCGTCGACGAGCGCGATGAGCAGCGTGGCGAGGCGGTCGGCCGGGAGGTCAGCGCGGAGGTTCCCCGCGTCCATGCCGGCCTGGAGGCGCGCGGTCAGCGCGGCGCGCAGGGTGGCGTAGCGCTCCGTGAACAACTCGTGTGCCGGGTGCTCCCGGTCGCCCGCCGAGGCGGCCAGCGAGAGGAACAGCGCGACGAGCCCCGGGGTCTTGGTGGCGTCGCGGATGACCTGGAGGTGGTCCTCCAGCCGCCCCTCGCCGAACTGCGCGCGCGCCGTCTCGTCGCGCACCCGCAGGACCTGCGTGAGCAGGTCCTCCTTGGAGTCGAAGTAGTGCATGAGGCCCGGAAGGCTGAGGTCGCACGCCGAGGCGACCTTGCGCAGCGAGGTGCCCCGGTACCCCTCGACGGCGAAGACCTCCAGTGCCACCCGCAGGATCTCCGCACGCTTCGCCTCGCCCTTCTCGTAAGGGCCCCTCCTCGCCATCCCCTTACCGTAGCCTCTCTCCCCCGAGGGCCCGTCAGCCCGGCAGGCGGCCCGTCCTGGCCACGGTGCCCAGCCAGCGCGCCGATTCCTTGGGCGTGCGCGCGAAGGTGTCGGGGTCGACGGCGATGAGGCCGAACGTCGGCTCGTAGGAGCCCCATTCGTAGTTGTCGAGCGCGCTCCAGTGCAGATAGCCGCGTACGTCGACACCGTCACGCAGCGCCTCGGCCATGCTCATCAGGGCGCGCGCCGTATGGTCGATGCGGCGCCGGTCGTCCGCGGTGGCGATGCCGTTCTCGGTGACCAGGACCGGCACGTTCCCTCCGGTGACCTCGGCGGTGTGCCGGAGCGCAGCACCGAGCGCTTCGGGGTGGTACTCCCAGCCGGTGAGGGTGCGTTCGGCGCCCCCGGGTACGGGCAGCGGCCCGTGCGCGGCGACGCGGGTACGGGTGTAGGACTGCACGCCCACCCAGCCGTCCTCGCGGCTGACCTGGAGAAAGAGGTCCTCGCGCGGGTGCGCGTACGCGGTGGCGGCGGCGCGCGCTGCCGGGTCGCCGGGCGGCTCGGGCTGGTAGACCTGGTTCGCCACGGTCCAGCCGGTCAGCACGTGCGGGCACAGCTCCTTCAGTACGGAGGTGGCCGCGCGGTGCGCCCTGATCAGCCCTTCGCTGATCGCCGGGTCGGGCTCGATGTGTCCGTGCCGTGGCGCGGCTTCGAGGCCCTCGCGTACGAGCGTCTGCATCACGGCGAGCATGTTGGGCTCGTTGAGCGTGACGACGTACCGCACTCCCTGGGCGACGAGCGGCGCGACCGTACGCACGTAACCCGCGAACAGCTCAGCCGCCTCCGGCGCCGTCCAGCCGCCGTTCGCGCTGAACCAGGCGGGCACGGTGAAGTGATGCAGCGTGACGACCGGTTCGAGGCCCCGCTGCCGCGCGCCCTCCACCATGCGCCGGTAGTGCGCGAGCGCCGCACGCGAGACCCGGCCACGCACCGGCTCGACGCGGGCCCACTCGATACTGAAGCGGTAGGCGTTGAACCCGAGTTCGCTGAGCAGGTCCATGTCCTCCCGCCAGCGGTGATAGCTGTCGGCCGCGTCACCGCTCGGCGTGCCGGCGGGTGACCCCTGCCGGTGTTCGAACGCCCACCAGTCGCTCGCCACATTGTTGCCCTCGACCTGGTGCGCAGCCGTCGCCGCACCCACCAGAAACCCGTCCGGGAGCCGGAACCCCGGTACCGGTTCGCCGCCCATGCTCACCTCGCTCGTGGAGTGCCGCGAGGCGCCGCAGCGGGCGCCACACGAAAACCGTTCATCGTTCGGTTTTATGTTAGCGTACGGGCTCCGCCGCCCGGAGGAACCGATGAGTCCACTCGGTCCCGCCACCGAGCCGGCCAACGATCCCGCTCGTCCCCGTCACCGTTCCCCCTCACCGTCGCCGGCGCCGTCACCGGAGGAGCCGATGAGCACACTCGTTCCCGCCCCTGCCTCTCGGGCTCTCCTGGGCGACGCCCACGCCCGCAGGGGCCCGGCAGCCCCCTGGGGTCGCGCCCACCTCCCGGCCGGAGGCTGGGTGAGGGTCAGCACGAACGACCCCGAACTGGAGGGCGTGGCCTGCGCGGTGCGGCAACTGCTGGGCACGCATGTGGAGTTGATGGGAGAGGGGCCGGGGGCGGATTCGCGGGTGGGCTCGGGATCGGGGCCGGGGAGGGGCTCGGGGGTGGACCCGGGAAGGGGCTCGGGAACGGGGCCGGACACGGGAACGGGGGCCGGCGTGCGGACGGTGCTGCTCACGCTGGGCGACGTACCGGCCCGTCCGGCGGCCGTGGGGGTGCCGCCTGACGGGTCCGCACAGCTCGACGAGTGCTATGCGCTGACCGTCGGGGCCACGGGCATCACCTGCCGCGCCCGTACAGCGGTCGGCGTCTTCCGCGCCGCCGTATCCGCGCTGCATCTGCTCGCGGGCGGCGCGCACATACCGTTCCAACACATCGATGACGGACCCCGGTTCGCGTGGCGCGGGCTGATGGTGGACGTGGCCCGGCGCTACTTCACGCCCCGCGAACTCCGCGCGGTCATCGACCTCGCGGCGCTCTACAAGCTCAACGTTCTGCATCTGCACCTCACCGACAACGAGGGCTGGCGCCTGGAAATCCCCGGCCGCCCCGGCCTCGCGGGCGACACGGCCCCCGGGCCGGACGGGCGGGAGGGCGAAGGAGAGGGCACGGAGGGTACGGAGGGCGCCGAGGCTCCGGGTGCGGAGGGCACGGAGGAGGCGCCAGGGGTCGTGGGCGCCGAGGGTAACCCCGCCGGAGAGGCGGACGCGGACGGAAAGACGAAGGCTGTCGAAGAGGCGGGCGCCGACGGAGAGGCGGATGCCGACGGAGAGGCGGATGCCGACGGAGGGCGGTCCGCGCGGCGCTACTACACCGCAGCCGAGTACCGCGCGCTCCAGCGATACGCGGCCACACGCTTCGTCACCATCGTTCCGGAGATCGACCTACCGGGGCACTGCGCCGCCGTCCTGCGCGTCTGCCCCGAGGCCGGAACGGTGCCGCGGCCCGCGTGGATACCCCCGCACATCTCCTACACCCCTCCGCTGGACCCGGGCGACGCGGGCGCGCGTGCCTTCATATGTGAGGCGCTGACCGAGGTGGCACGGCTGACCGACGGCCCGTTCGTCCACATCGGCGGGGACGAGGCCCTGGGAATAGGCGCCGAGGACTTCGCTGCGGCCGTACGGTTCGCGCGGGAGACCGTACGCGCGTGCGGCAAGCGGCCGTTGGGCTGGCAGGAGACGGCCCGTGCGGACGCCGGGCCCGAGGACATCGGGCAGTTCTGGGTGAACCTTCCGATGACGGACCTGCCCACCTCCGAGGAGGAGTTGAAGCAGCGCCCCGAACTGCTGGCCGCGGGCTTCACGATGCGGGTCGCCGACGCCCTGCGCCGGTTCTTCGCCCCCTCGGACGACGACCTCGGACTACTGCTGCGCGGCGGAGCCAAGGTGCTGCTCTCACCCCAGTCCCATCTCTACCTCGACCGTCCGTACGACCCCGCGGTCGCCCCCTCGGCCGAGGCAGCGCGCACCTCCGCACGCATCGGCTTCACCTACCGGCCCCGATCCGTACGCCACGCCGCCGCCTGGGACCCCGACGCCTACGGCGTGCCCGAGGAACAGGTCGCCGGGGTGGAGGCCACCGTCTTCTGCGAACGCGTCCACGACTTCGCCGACCTGACCACACTGCTGCTGCCGCGCCTGGCGGGCGTCGCGGAGACAGCCTGGACAGGACGGCCCCCGGAATGGGAGGAGTACGCACCCCGGCTGGCCGCACAGTCCCCACTCTGGCGAGCCCGCGGACTGAGCTACTTCCCCTCGACGGAGACACCTTGGCGCTGAGCGCCCGCGGGTCCCGGTGACCCAGCGACCCGGCGACCGACGACCGACGACCGGCGACCGGCGACCGGCGACCGGTGTTCGGCAAGACCGACAACGAGCAGCCGCATGCGGTCGGACGCGGTCGGACGCGGTCGGACACGGGATCAACCGGCTCAAGGGCCACCGGGCAGTGGCCACGAGGTACGACAAGCTCGCCGTACGCCACGAGGCGACCGTGCTGGTCACAGTCCTCGACGAGTGGCTGTGACCAGCGGATTCTCAGTCGACCTAGTAGACCTCAGGCTGCCCCCGACGGCGCGGCGCAGGCGTCGGCGATGGCTTGCGTGTCCCAGTAGAACGGACGGACCTCAGTGATCCGCCCGTCCTTGATCGTGATCGCTTGCAGAATCGGGAAGCTGAGTTCGCGGCCGGACGCACGGGCGCGAGCACGGACCTGTGTGAGCACAACAGCGGTCTCACCGGTGGCCAGGAACTCCTGCGCCACCATGTCGAACGACTCCCAGGTCTGCCCCATCATGAGGAAGAACCGCGTCATGCCGTCGTGCCCACGCCAAGTGCCTCCGTAGGGCAGGGCATCTGCTTGATGCAGCTCGACATCCGGCGCGAAGAAAGGGGCGAGCAGGTCGAACGAAGCCTCGCCCGGGCCTCCAGCCGCCAAGTACTGCGCCTCAGCCGCATACATGCCGGTGAGAACTGTCACTGAGTCCGTAGTGGATGACATCGTCATGCCAGCAGTGTGATCACCGTAGAAGGCTCTTGCTGGCGGCAATCAGCCATCGTTGTGCAGCGCGGACGGACTTCCGCAACACGCCCCAGCCGACCGCCGCTCGGCTGAGTGCACAACCGCTGGCCGGCCGGGAGAGGCCGGCCCGTGGCGCAGTCGGCGGCATCCGGGTCAGGTCCACAGGTGGAACAGTTCGGTGTCGCCGCCGACGGCCCTTGCGGTGGCGACGGCGTCGGGCAGAGGGGTACCGAGCGCGAGCAGCCGGTAATAGAAGGCGGCGGCGAAAGCGAGGACGGCCGTCCCTTCTGGATAACCGCCTGGGGCGAGATACGCGGAACACCCACCGCCGAGGAAGGCACGGGCCATGGCGTCGGTTCCGGTCGCACAACCCGTGCTGAACACCACGCCCTTGGCCGGAGAGCCCAACGTGGCCACGATCTCCGGAGTGAGCACCTCCTTGAAGGGCTGCCGAGCAGCGATGTCGGGCGCAAGTTCCTCCAGCAGTACGCCCCGCTCGTCGCCATGGCAGCACAGAACCAGATGCTCGGCCCGGCTCAGCGTTCCATTCAACACATCGACGAGATGGTTCGGTGAGCCCACGGACAGCAGCCTGGTGTCGGCACCGTACGAGGTGAGGAGGTCGCGCAGCACGTAGGGTTCGCCGCCCGTGGCACCGATGGTCACGACATCAACAGCCGCAACAAACATCCGCCCCGCCTCCTGTACCACCCTGGCCCGCCCTCACCCGGGGAGCCTAGCCACGCGACGATCCGCGGGCGGCGGAACCAGCCTCCTGCGCCGGGCCCACCGGGGAATGCGCCGACCCAATCGGGGGACACACAGGGCCCATCCGGGGATATCGCATACGAGATACAGACACGGGATACGGGATACGGGATACGGGATACGGGGCACCGGATACGCTCGACTGCCGATCGCCTGCTACCGATCGTTGAGCAACCACCCGACGGGGCAGGGCTACGGGATACAGCCGACCGCAGACCGACCATCGGCTACCGGCTACCGGCTACCGCCGACCGTCCATCGGCCATCGGCCACCGGCGACCGGCGACCGACCACCAGGCGACCGGCGACCGACCACCAACCCCCCGGCCCACCAGGCCGCCCCCACAGGCCCGTTCACTCCCCTCCGGCGGCAATCTCCGCGAGCAGCCGTTCCAGTACGTCTTCCGTGAGCGGGCTGCCGGGGAACTCGGCGATGGCGTACATCGGCATCTGCTCGGCGGCGCGCAGGATCATGGGGTCGGCGAGCAGTTCGGTGAGTCGTGTGCCGGCGTCGCCTGCCTCGTCGAGCACGCGTTGGAGCAGACCGGCGCCGACCGTGTGGGCCCGCCACTCCCCCAGCGTGGAGTCCCGCGTGAGTGGGGCACAGGCGTCGTCCGCCGTGAGGTGTACGGGCGCGCACAGGCGTATGTCGCGCGAGGAGGCCGCGGCCTCGACAACGTAGTCGCCGCCCTCGACGCGCCAGCCGCCCTCCCGGACGCTGTAGTACGCGAGTTCGTGCCGGGCGAGCGTCATGCCGACCTCGCCGCTTTCGCCGGGGCCGAGGGTCACGGAGCCGAAGGCGCGCAGTTCGCGCACGGGTCGGGCCACGGTGGACGCCGCGGGCCCGCGCACGTAGAGCTGAACCACCTCACGGCCCGTGCGCCGCCCCGTGTTGGTGACGGCGACGGTGACGCGCAGCCCGTCGTCCGTCTCGTCCACCATGAGGTCGTCGTACGCGAATGTGGTGTAGGAGAGGCCGTGACCGAAGGGGTAGGCGACGGCGCGGTCGGTGGTGTCGTAGCCGCGGTAGCCCACGAACAGGCCCTCGCCGTACCGGACATGGCCCTCCTCGCCCGGAAAGGAGAGGTACGAGGGGGTGTCCTCCAGACGCAGCGGGAGGGTTTCGGTCAGCTTTCCGGACGGGTTGACCTCGCCGAACAGCACATCGGCGATGGCCGCGCCGCCCGCCTGCCCGAGCAGCCAGCCCTCCACCAGGGCGGGCACCCGCTGCTCCCATGGCGTGACGCGGACGGCACCCCCGTTGGTCAGGACGACCACGATCCGTTCGTTCACCTCGGCGAGCGCTTCCAGCAACTCGGTCTGCTCGTCCGGGATTTCGATGTGGGTACGGTCGAACCCCTCCGACTCCTCCTCCTCGGGCAGCCCGAGGAAGACGACCGCCGTACGGGAACGGGCCGCGAGCGCGACCGCCTCCTCCCGCAATCCGGCGACCGCTCCGGCCACCGCTCCGGCATCGGTTCCACCACCGGTCCCGGACCCGGCACCGGTCCCCTCAGCGCCAGCACCGGCACCGGCACCGGCATCGGCGCCGGTCCCGAGCGCGTACCCCGGCGCGAACCCGACCCCAGCGGCCTCCCCCGCACCTCCCGCTCCCGCCCCGGCCGCGGCCCGGATGGCGTCCAGGCCCGTTTCAAGGCGTACGGGGTTGACGCGGGAGCTGCCGCCGCCCTGGTAGCGGGGCGTGCGGGCGAGCTCGCCGATGACGGCGAGGGTGCCCCCGTCCCGGTCCAGGGGCAGGAGGGGCACGCCGTCGGCGCAGGCGTCGTTCTTCAGCAGCACGATGCCGCGCCCCGCGGCCTCGCGGGCGAGCGCGTGGTGCGCCTCGACATCCGGGGCTGCGGCATCCCCCGGGTCACGCCCGGCCGCAGATGCCTCCGCGCCCCCCGTCGCATGCCCCGCCGTACGTGCCGCGAGGGCGGCCAGGCGTTCGACGGAGCGGTCGAGGGCCGCCTCCTCCAACCGGCCCGCGGCGACGGCCTGTTCGACCTGCCGGTCGGTGCGTCCCCCGGCCGCCGGCATCTGGAGGTCGAGCCCGGCGGCGAGCGCCGCGACCCGGTCCTTGACGGCGCCCCAGTCGGACATGACCAACCCGTCGAACCCCCACTCCTCCCGCAGCACGCGCGTCAGCAGAGTGTGGTGCTCGGTGGCAGTCACCCCGTTGATGCCGTTGTAAGCCGCCATGAGGGTCCAGGGGCGGGCGCTACGTACCACGCGTTCGAAGGCGCGCAAGTAGATCTCGCGCAGCGGGCGTTCGTCGATGTCGGCGCTGACACGCAACCGGTCCGTCTCCTGGTTGTTGGCGGCGAAGTGCTTGAGCGAGGCCCCCACACCGCCGCCCTGGAGCCCGCGCACCATGGCCGTACCGAACTCGCCCGCCACCAGCGGGTCTTCGGATACGTACTCGAAGTTACGGCCGCACAGCGGGGACCGTTTGATGTTGACGCCCGGGCCCAGCACGACGTCAACGCCGCATGCGCGCGCCTCCGAAGCGAGCGCTGCGCCCACGCGTTCGACCAACTCCGGGTCCCAGGCGCAGCCGAGCGAGACGGCGGGCGGGAAGCAGGTCGCGGCCACGCTGTCGCGCAACCCCAGCGAGTCGCCGGTGCCCCGCTGCGTACGGAGCCCGTGCGGCCCGTCCGAGAGGCGGAGCGCGCGCAGCCCGACCCGTTCGGCCGGGGTCGTGGTCCACGTGTCATGTCCGCTGGTGAGCCCGGCCTTCTCCCGCAGCGTGAGCCCGGACACTAGCGAGGACCCGGGCGGGGGCCCGGGCGAGGACCCGGGCGGGGGTCCATCGTCCGGAGGCGCAGGCGCAGGCGACGGCGACGGCGACGGCGACGGCGACGGCAAGGACGCGGACGAGGACGCGGCCGGAGGCATGGCCGACGGGGTGAGCGGGGGCGGCGTGGGCGCGTTGTCTTCCATGGGGCTACCGCACTTTCTTGACGAACTTGACCGCCAGGCCGCCCGCGAGGGCCAACCCGGCGCCGACCGGGAACAGCGCGTCATAGCCGCCGGTCGCACTGACGATCCCGCCGGCCAGGAACGGGCCGCAGGTCTGCGGCAGGCTCCAGGACAGCCCGATGACGCCCAGGTCCTTCCCGTATCCCTCCCTGGACGGCAGCACCTCGGTCATCAGCGCCATGTCGACGGAGCCGAAGACGCCGTAGCCGATGCCGCCGATCACGGCGGAGATGATCATTCCCGTGAGGGTGGGCAGGAAGAACGGGACCACGAGGCCGACGGCGAAGATTGCGGCTGCGGCGTAGATGAACACCTTCCGGCGGCCCACACGGTCGGACAGGGGCCCGCCCAGAAGGGTGAAGACGACCAGCGTCGTGAAGGTGATGATCCCCAGGACGGGCACCCAGTCCACGGCCTCGTCGCCGAGCCCGATGTAGTCCTGGAGGATGTAGAGCGAGTAGCTGTGGCTGATGAAGTAGCCCGCCATCAGCAGGAACCTCCCGGCGAAGACCCACGCGAAGTCGCTGTGCACACGCGGGTTCACCCAGTAGCTGGCCACCAGGTCCTTCAGCCGGAGCGGGTCCCTGGGCTGCCCTGTGCTGGGCTCGTCCGGGTTGACGAGGACGAACGCGACGGCGAAGGCGAGTGACAGCAGGGCCACTGTCCAGTAGGCCGTGCGTGGCTCGGAGTCGAAGCGCGCCGCGAGCAGCTGCCCGCCGAAGGTGCCCAGCATCTGCCCGGTGGCGCCGAGCGCGGCGAACGTTCCGCGACGCTCCTGCGGCACACGGTCGGGCAGCACCGCGCTCAGCGGCAGCAGCGCCGCGTTGTAGCCGATGACGACCAGCAGGTACGCGCCGAGCAGCGCGGGCACGCTGGCCGCGAACGACATCAGCACCATCGCGGCGCCACCCGCGGCGGCCCCGCCGACTATCCAGGGGGCACGGCGCCCGTGCCGCGAACGGGTGCGGTCGGAGAGCCGGCCGGCGAGCGGCTGGACGAGCATCGTCATCGCGGCGCCCAGCCCGGTGATGAGCGCGAGGTTGCCGACCTTCGCACCCGGATCGATCTCCTTGACCTGCAGGGCGAGCAGCACGCTGGTGACCGCGCCCCACGCCAGGTTGAAGCCGATGTTGCCCGGCATCCAGGCCCAACGCAGCCTGCGGAGACGGTCCTCCGCCTGGCCACCGGGCACGGAAGGCGGTCCGGGAGCCGTCTCGGAAGTGGCAGCGGACACGATGACCTCCGTCCTCGCCGGGCGGCATCGCCCGGACAGCAAAAACCGTAAGGTGATCGGTTTTTACTGTCAACGCTTGTGCTGCCGCCTCCCGCGTGTGACATATGAGGCGCCCAAGAGCGCGGAGGCGCCGCCCGTACGGGCGAAGTTCACCGGGGCCCGGTGCCAACGCCCGTCCCGTACGGGCCCCTTGACGCCCTCCCTGAGCGTCGTCACTCTTACTGCTCGGTAGGACCCACCGGTCGTCGCCGTGGTCGTGACCCGTTCACGGTCCCGTCCGCAGTCCCGTCCGCAGTCCCGTTCATGGTCCCGTCGGCGGCGCCGTCCGCGGTCCCGTTCACGGTTCGCGGTCCCGTTCGCGGTTCGCGGTCCGGTACGGGTCTCTGCCACGCGCTCGCCCTCCCGCACGCCGCAACCGTCCGCTCCCGCCTTCCGCCTTCCGCCTTCCGCCTTCCGCCTTCCGCCTTCGAGCGTCCACGCGTCGCGCCAAGCCCGATCCCGGCTCGCGGCCTGCGGCTCCCGGCCCCGCTTCGCCGCCGGCCCCGGATCTCCGTCCGTTGGTCTCCGGTCCAGCTCCCGGCCCGGTCCGCGGCACCCCGCCGGGCGGCGTTCCCCCTTGTCCGCCATCACACCGTGAGGTCGCCATGCCCGCACACAACTTGTCGCACGTTTCCTCCGGCACGCCCCCCGAAGCCGGCGCGACCGGCACCGTTCCCACGCAGCCCCGCTCCAGGACGCCTCACTCCGGGCCCGCCCGGGCCAAGCCGCCCCACTCCTCCGGGCCGCTCGGTTCCGGGCCGTCCCGGTCGGCGCGGTGGCGCGGGCGCGGAGCCGCTCTCGCGTTCGTGACGGGTACGGCCGCCACGGCGCTCACGCTCGCCGGGACGCTGCCCGCCTCGGCCGCTCCTCTGGCCGAACGGGGCGCAGCGCAGCACAGCAGCGGTGTCCAGCACTATGTCGCGCTCGGGGACTCCTACACCTCTGGCCCGGGCATCCCGGACCAGACGGACGCCAACTGCGCGCGTTCCAGCAACAATTACCCGACGCTCAGCGCGGCCCGTATCGCCCCCGCCACCTTCACGGACGTCAGCTGCGGCGGCGCCACCACGGAGCACATGACGGCGCCGCAGGGCACCGCTCCCCCGCAGTTCGACGCGCTCAAGCCGGAGACGGACCTGGTCACGGTGGGCATCGGCGGGAACGACATCGGGTTCGGCGGCATCGTGGCCCGCTGCCTCGTCCTCGGCAAGCTCGCGCCGTACGGCGCTCCGTGCAAGGCCAGCTACTCGCTCGGCGGGACCGACGCCCTCGCCGCCCGTATCCGGGACAACGCCGCGAAGATCGACGAGGTGCTACGGGGCATCCACGCGCGTGCCCCGAAAGCGCGTGTCCTCGTGGTCGGTTACCCCGACCTGTTGCCCGAGGACGGCACCAACTGTCCCCGCACCGTCTCCCTCGCCAAGGGCGACGCCCCATGGTTGCGCGACACGGAGAAGCGGCTCAACACGATGCTTGCCGAGCGTGCCGCGCGCGGTGGCGCCGAGTACGTGGACACCTACACGCCCACCATTGGGCACGACATGTGCAAGCCGCCCGGCACACGGTGGGTAGAACCACTGGTCGCCGTCGAGGCAACAGGCTTCCACCCCAACGCGGCCGGCCACCAGGCCATGTCCGGCGCCCTGCTAGGAGCCCTGGACCCGGTCGGCGCCGTGCGCTGAAGCGCGGGTTCCGCCGCACCAGTAGCGACGCGTATGTACGGCGCACCAGTAGCGACGCGGATGGTCAGGGTGATCCGCGTGCCCCGTACCGCTGCCTGCCCCCTCGTCGCCCCGCACCCCGATCCCGGGCCGGGAGGCAAGCAGGCAGGCAGCGGTGTCAGGGCTCCCGTTTACGCTGGTCGGCGTGAGACAACTACTGCTCCCCACGCAGAACCCCACGCTTCCGCAGGCACACATCCGCTGGACCGATCTGCCCGGACGGCAGGAGGCTTCAGGTGTGCGGGTGTTCCTGCACGGTCTGGGGTCCAGTTCGACGCACGACTTCCCGGAGATCGCGACGCATCCGGCGCCGGCGGCGACGGGCCACCGTTCCCTACTGGTCGACCTTCTCGGGTTCGGCTACAGCGACCGGCCGGACGACTTCGGTTACTCCCTGGAGGCGCACGCCGCGACCGTCGCCGCGGTACTGGACGCCGAGGGCATCACGGGAGCGGAGATCGTCGGTCACTCCCTGGGCGGCGCTGTCGCCCTGGCGCTCGCCGCGATCCGCCCCGAACTGGCCGGTTCGCTCACACTCGCCGAGGCCAACCTCCGTGCGGGCGGCGGCGAATGGAGCGGAAAGGTCGCCGAGTGGCGCGAGGAGGACTTCCTGGAGCGCGGTTACGGGGAGTACGTCGCAGCGGAGACCGACCCGGGCTACCTCACCACCCTCCGCCTCTCAGCGCCGCACGCGCTCTACCGCAGCGCCGTCGGCCTCGTACGCGGCACCTCGCCCCAACTGGCCGCCGTCCTGGCCGCCTTCGAGGGCCCGAGGACCTTCCTGATCGGCGAGCTGAGCCGCCCGTACGACGAGGAGGAGGACGCCGTAGGCGCGGGCGCCCAGGTGCTGACCGTCCCCCGCTCGGGCCACGTCATGCCGGCCGACAACCCCACGGGGCTGGCGAAGGCGATCGCGGAGGCGTCGGCGACAGCCGCGTCCGGCACGCCCCGCCCGCCCGGCACGCCCGGCACGGCGGACGCGAGGACCGGGACGGAGACCGGGGCAGAGACGGGGGCAGAGACGGGGACCGGGACCGGGACCGGGACCGGGACCGGGAAGATCGCCTAGGGGAACTCCCGTACAACACCCCGGTACCGGAGAGCGGTTGGGTCCGGGGCCGGTCAGGGGCGGGGTGGTCCCCGGCGGAGGATCCGCGGGGGTGGGCGCGCGGCGCAGGATGACGGGCGTACGCAGTCAGCCCTCGCACCCCGACGGAGCACCCATGAGACCCCGCACCCGCACCGCCCTGGCCACAGCTCTCGCACTGGGTGTCGCCGTGAGCCCATTGGCGGCGGCGCCCGTGATGGCGGACGCGCGGGGCGTTCATGCCGTCGAACGGCCGGGCGGGCACGGGGTGGACGAGGCGGACCGGGGGCCCGACCGGGAGGCGCTGGCGGCGGCGATCAAGGGCTTGCCGGACAAGGACACGACAGCGGCGCTGGTGCGGGTGGGGGGCAACGGGTCATGGCGGGGCAGCGCCGGGGTCCGCGATCTGCGTACGCAC
The DNA here is from genome assembly GCF_028657195.3 of Streptomyces iconiensis. Taxonomy (GTDB): domain Bacteria; phylum Actinomycetota; class Actinomycetes; order Streptomycetales; family Streptomycetaceae; genus Streptomyces; species Streptomyces iconiensis. The sequence goes on along the minus strand of NZ_JANCPR020000059.1, from coordinate 28,606 downwards.
CGCCCGGCGATCGAGCACGGGCGGTTCCGTGCGGGCTCGACCACGAAGGTGGTTACCTCGGCCGCCGTGCTCCAACTCGCCGCCGAGGGGCGCATCGACCTCGACGGTACGGTGCAGCGTTATCTGCCCGGCCTGCTGTCGGACGCGTTCGAGCCCATCACGGTACGGCAGTTGCTGACGTACACCAGCGGGCTCCAGCCGGGCGCGACGCTCGGCCCGGAGAACGCGGAGGGGTACGAGAACCGCTTCAAGACGCTCACCCCCGAGGACGTCGTGGCCGCTTCCGTCGCCAAGGGCCCGTACAGGGGCGAGGGTGAGGGGCCGGGCAAGAAGCAGCGGTACGGCAACATCGGCTACACCGTGCTCGGCATGCTCATCGAGAAGGTGACGCACGACTCGTACGAGAACCAGGTGGCCAAGCGCGTGCTCCGGCCCGCGGGGATGCGCCACACCTCGTTCCCCGGCGGCCCCGACCCGCGCCTCCACGGCCCGCACAACCGGGGCTACCAGAAGCTGGCCGACGGCAGGCTGGTGGACGCGACCGAGTGGAACATGTCGGACCGGTGGGCCGCGGGGGACATGATCTCGACAACGGCGGACCTGGAGAAGTTCCTGTTCGCGCTCTTCAAGGGCAGGATCGTGCCCAAGCCCCTGCTGAAGAGCGAGATGTTCACGGTGCCTGACATCAAGGGCGCCACCATGAGCGCGGGCCTGGAGCGCGTCGATCTGGGGAACGGCAAGTCCGCCTGGGCCAAGAGCGGCGCACGCCCCGGCTACAACACGGCCATCGCCGCGACGGAGGACCTGTCGCGCACGCTCGTCTACTCGGTGAACGCGACCGACGCGAAGGCCCCGACCATGAACCCGGTCGCCGAGCGCATCGTCCGGGCCGTGTTCCTCCCCGAGGCCGGGGGCACTGCGCAGGCCGGGGGCGGTCCAGGAGCCGGGGGCCCTGCGCAAGCCGGACACCTCCCCCACGCCGGAGCCGCTTCCGGAAACCGCTAGCGCGACGGGCGGTCCCCTTCACCCCGGCGGCGTTCAGTCGGCCACGAGCCGCCAGAGCCCGGGGAAACGGGATACCAGGTCGCCGCCGCGTACATGACTGCGGCGTGCGGGCCCGTACTGGCGCTGCCGGATGAGGCGGGCCTCGCTGCCGCGCCGGCGCGCACCCTGGCGCCCTGAGTACGCGTACTCATCACCCTCCACGGACATGACTGGTTCACTGTCTGCGGTCGGAACTCCTCCCACTGTCACATCTTTGGAGCAGGAGGCCACCGGACCGAGCGAGGAACGATGACTTTTCAAGAGGAATGGGCGAGCTGCAAGCCTTCGGACAGCGCCCGTATGAACTTGGCCCACGCGCTCCCCCCAGATCACGCCACAGCCGGCGATGCCGCATACCCGGGCGACCCCGCGTTGAAGATCTCCACGAACGCTCTCCGATCGGTTGCCCGTGCCGCCTACGCCGTTCACGCCAGCGCTCGGGCCGCGCGGACAAAGCTCGATACGTCGCATGCCGGGGTCGCCTCAGGAGCGAGCGGGTTCCAGAGCACGGAAACACTCAAGTCGGTGAAAGAGAGCTGGGAAGGCCGCTTGGGCGACATCCGGGACAAGTGCGAGACCGTGAGCGACGCGTTCTCGGGAGCCGCCGGCCTGCACGGCAGCAACGAGATCGACGTTCGCCAGTCGTTCAAGTCCCGCATCGCCGAGCTGCATGACAACGGTTCCGACAGCTCACCGAAGGGGCGGTGAGCGGCCGTGGTGACGTACCGGGACCTGCACACACTGAAGCGTTCGGAATTCACCGAAGCCGCCCGTGGCTGGCGGGAGATCAGCAACCGAGGCCGTATCGCCACGGAACAAGTGGACAACGAGATGAAGGCCAAGGTCCGCCAGCAACGGGGCGAAACGGCCGGTGCGGCCATGCGCGACCTGACGACCCTGAGCGAGAACTTCCTGTACACGCAGGCCGAATGTGGTGTCATTGCCGCGCATCTGGAGCAGCTCGCGGACGACCTGGCCGCCCCGCGAGGCAAGCTCAAGCGGGCGCTGGATGAGGCAAGCGCGCATGGCCTCACAGTGGACGACGAGGGAGCAGTGTCCTATCCGTCAGGGAAGAATGAGAGCGGTCAAAGCTACGAGAGCGGCAGGTTCCCCGCCATGCCGCCGACGCAGCTCTTTGACCCGCAGTTCCTCCTCGGGCCTGCCTTGGCGAAGGTTCCTCATGTGCGGAAGGCATTAGAGATCGCCGGTGACATCGGCAGCGCGGTGAGCGAAGCGGACGCGATCGACCAACGCTGCTCCCGCGTTCTGGCCCGGCTCAAAACCACTGCCGGCCTTCGCGTCACAGCCAAGATGTGGCATGACACCGAGAAGGACATCAAGGCGGCAGGCAGCACCGTTGACGCCGACGACATCCCTCGGGACAAGTCGCCGGCAGCCAACGCGAAATGGTGGAAAGGCCTGTCCGCGGCAGAGCAGGATGCCTATGTCTCTGTCCATCCTGCCGCTGTCGGCGCCTTGGACGGCCTCCCCGCAGCTGTACGGGACGACGCCAACAGGCTCGTGCTGAACGGACAACATGCGGACGCCTCACTGGCCCTGCAAGCGCACACGGCGAAAGAGCCCGTGAAGTACCGCATGGACATGGCCTCTCAAAACGGTCCGTCACCGGCATGGACCGCATGGAACAAGGAACGGGAGGCGCTGAAGAGCAAGCTCGGCGTGCTGTCCCAACTCAAGGACCCGTACGCCGGGAAGAAGGACGTTCCCGAGCACAAGCAGCTCTACATTCTGGGCCTCGACACACAAGGCGACGGCAAAGCCGCAGTGGCGATGGGAAACCCGGACACCGCCGACCACACGGCGGTCCACGTACCCGGAACCGGCACAACATTGGAAAGCACGCCTGGACAGCTGGAAAGAATCGGCAAGTTGCAGGACTCCGCAATGCGGAACACATCGGGCGGGGAATCCGTCTCAACAATTCTCTGGCTGGGCTATGACGCCCCCGAGATTGATGGAAGCGTCGCCACCCCCGGCCGTGCACACGATGCCGCGGCAGACCTGCGGAGTTTCACAGAAGGCACGCGAACAGCACACGAGGACGGACGCAGCCACCTCACTGTTCTCGGCCACAGTTACGGCTCCACGGCAGTGGGCGCCGCCGCAAGTGGAGGTCCTGGCCTCGGCGCCGACGACCTCGTGTTCGTCGGGAGCCCAGGAACAACCGTTGAGAACGCGAAAGATCTCCAAATGGACCCGACGCATGTATGGGCAGGCGCTACCCCGCAGGACCCAATTCCACGCGCGGCAGCTGACCTAACGCTCGGCAAGAACCCCGCAGTTGAAGACTTCGGCGCTCAGCCCTTGGAGGTCAACGACGGTGGACACAGCAGCTATTGGGAAGAGGGCCAGAAGAGCCTCATCAACCAAGGAAAGGTCATCGCTGGTGCTCCGGCAACGACCGGCCCTTACTACACGCCCAAACAAGTTGAACTCGGACCTGACGGGCATACGCCCATCATTCAGGATTGACCAGAAAGGCTGTATCACGGGTGCACATCATCAAGCCATCAGCGGCGGGCCGCCTCATGTTGATTACCGCCTGCGTGACAGCACTTGGGACCGGAGGATGCATGTCGGAAAAGTCGGAGATCAACAAGCCTCTGCCGAGGATGAGCGAAAAGGGCGCAGAGGACTGGGCACGCCACTTCACGCAGTCCATGGCGAGGAGCGCTCAGATCGAGATCGACGGGAAGACCGTAAAGCCGAACTACACCAAGTGTGTGGGCAAAAACGATGAGGTACCGGAGGACGGCCGTTTCGTTCTTCAGTACGACGCACGAGCCCCCCTCGACGGGGATCAGCACGAGCAGGCCATCAAACGGATCCAAGCGGCGCTGAAGGAACGCGGATACAAAACGGACGGCTACCAAGTCACCAAGGGCTCCAATGCGACCGTCACGCTCAACGCGAGGGACCCGAAGAAGGGATTCACTCTGGCGATCGACGGCTTTCGCAAGCGGAACGAAATCGTCCTCACCGTGATCACCCCCTGCCTGCTGCCCCCCGGCAAGGAGCAGCAGCAGTACTGAAGCCGTCGGACGCCGACCCCGAACTGCGCCCCTGGGAGGGGCCCACCGCTCGTCGGTACAGGGTGCGCCGGCGCGCACCCGTGGCCCGGCGCTACGCGTGCTCACCCGTGCCGCTGTCCCGCGGACGCCGGAGGACCCGGCGGACCATCGGTTCGAAGAACTCCAGGGGTTCCCAGTCGTACGCGGGGTCGAAGCAGTTCTGGTCGTAGTGGGCGCAGAAGTCGACCGTTGCCTGGTAGTACGCGTGATCGCGGTAGCGCTCGCGGGCATCGCGGTCCCCGCCCGTGTGGTGGAAGTAGTAGTAACCCTGGAAGAGACCGTGGTGCTTGACGATCCAGTGGTTGCGCTCGGACACGTAGGGGCGCAGCAGCGCGGCGGCTGCCTGGGAGTGGTTGGCGGGCGCGAGCACGTCGCCGATGTCGTGCAGCAGCGCGCACACGACGGTCTCCTCGTCCTCGCCCGCACGGTGCGCGCGGGTGGCCGACTGAAGGCTGTGTTCGAGCCGGGTGACCTGATAGCCACCGGGCTCGTCCATCTCGCGGAGCCAGCCGAGCACCCGGTCGGGGAAACGCGCCACCTCTCCCTCCTCGATGGCGGCGAGGTGGGCGAACTCCTCGGCTGTTCCGTCGGACATACGGGTGAAGGACACGGCCTCCATGAGCGACCTCCGGGGTACGGTCATCGGCCCCCCATCGTCAACCGCACCCCCCTCCCGGGGGAACACCCCACCCCAGCACGGAGAAGGCAACAGCCCGCAAGGGGGCTGGGGCGAGGCAACGCCTCGTACGAGGCGGGCGAGGCAGCGCCCCGTTCAGGGGCGCGGGGAACTGCGCGCCAAGCCACGACATACCCGCAGCCCGCAAGGCACGGATAGGGGCACCCCGGCCCCGGCCGCGAGGCACGCCGGGCAGGCGGGCACACCGGGCAGGCGGGCACGCGGGCACGCCGGGCCAGCCGCAAGGCGGCCGGGCCCGCCACAAGGCGTACCGCGCAGGCCATGGCGAGGGTCACGCCCCGTCCAACGCCTCCCGCCACCTCCGCACGGCACCCGAGTCGACCGGCGCCGACCACCCGTGCGGACGCGCCGCACCGCCGATGTGGAACGCGTCGATCCCCGCACGGCGCAGCCCCGGTACGTGGTCCAGGGTGAGCCCGCCTCCCACGAGCAGCTGAGCCTGGTACCCAGGTTCGCCCGCTGTCGTACGGGCCGCCTCGGCGAGCAGTACGTCGTGGCCCTCGACGACACCGTCGGGCGAACCGGCGGTGAGGTACGTGTCGAGCCCCGGCATCTCCGCGAGCTGCTTGCGGAGCGCGTCGCGGTCGGCGGCGCGGTCCAGCGCACGGTGGAAGGTCCAGCCGCATCCGGCGACGACCTCGGCGAGCGCCCCCACGGCGGCCAGGTCGGCCTGGCCCGCCTCGTCCAGGAAGCCGAACACGAACTGATCGGCGCCCTCGGCACGCAGCGCGCCGGCCCTGTCGATGAGCAGGTCGACACCCGCTTCGCCGCCGGAGAGGAACCCGTCGGACAGCCGCAGCATCACCCGCATGGGAATGCCGGCAGCGGCCCGGATGGCGGCGAAGGTCTCGACCGGCGGGGTGAGCCCGTCGGCCGCGATGTCGGTGACCACTTCAAGGCGGTCCGCTCCTCCGGCCTGTGCGGCAGCCGCGTCTTCCGCGCTGAGCGCGATCACCTCAAGAATTGGTCTAGACATATCCACAGACTGCCATACGCCGGTGAACCCTGGAAGATGCCGATCACTCCGGAACACAATTGTTCACATGGCCATGACCACGCCGCACGACGGAACACACGAGGCACTGCTCTCCCGCTGGAACACGCTGCTCGTCAGAGCGCGCGACGGCGCCCCCGACCCTGACCCGGCGCCCTACGGCGAGGACCTCCTCGACCGCTGGGCCGAACCGCACCGCCACTACCACTCCACAGGGCACCTGCTCACCCTCCTCAACCGCGTGGACGAGCTGGTCTCCCACACAGAAGACCCGAACGGTCTGGAGGGTCTGGAGGACGGCCTGAACAGACCGGAAACGGAACAGGCACCCGGCCACGGACACGGGCGGGGACATGGGCAGGGACACGGGCACGGGCAGGGACACAGGCACGGGCAGGGACGGGGACGGAAAGGGGAACAGGAAAGGGAGCGGGAAGGGCAAGGGCAAGAGCAAGGACTCACGCTCGACCTGGACGCGGTACTGCTCGCCGCGTGGTTCCACGACGCCGTCTACCGCCCCGACCGCAGCGAGAACGAGGAGCGCAGCGCCCACCTCGCCGAACGCGCCCTGCCCGAGGCCGGGGTGGGCGAGGCCCGTACGGCGGAGGTCGCGCGGCTGGTGCGTCTCACCGTCACCCACGACCCCGAACCCGGCGACCTCAACGGCGCGATCCTGTGCGACGCCGACCTCTCCGTCCTCGCCGGCACCCCCGAGGAGTACGCGCACTACGCCGCCGAGATCCGCCGCGAGTACGCCTTCGTCCCCGATGAAGCCTTCCGCGAGGGCCGCGCCACCGTACTGGGCCAGCTGCTCTCCCACCCACACCTCTACCGCACCCGCTACGCCCGTGACCACTGGGAACACATCGCCCGGCGCAATCTCCGCACTGAGCTCGAACTCCTCACCACCGCCGGACCCGCGACGTGACCGGCCGCACACCAGCCCGTCCCGTACGGAGGAATGCGAGCACGTGGTGGGGCGGTTGGTGCGTGATATGCCTGCCGATCCTGTGACCGACAAGCCGCGCGCTGTCCGTATACCGCTTTCTGTCTACATATTGGGACTGTCCGTCTTCGCGCTGGGGACCTCGGAGTTCATGCTTTCGGGGATTCTCCAACCGCTCGCGCGGGATCTGGGGGTCTCGATCCCCAAGGCGGGGCTGCTGGTTTCGGCGTTCGCCGTGGGGATGGTGGTGGGCGCTCCTGTGCTCGCCGCCGCGACGCTGAAGCTGCCCCGGCGTACGACGCTGGTGGCTCTGCTCGCCGTCTTCATGCTGGGGCAGGTCGCGGGGGCGCTGTCGCCGACGTACGAGGTGCTGTTCGTCTCGCGTGTGCTCAGCGCGCTGGCGTGCGCCGGGTTCTGGGCGGTTGGCGCGGCCGTCGCCGTCTCGCTGGTGCCGGAGAACGCGCGGGCACGCGCCATGGCGATCATGGTGGGCGGGCTGAGCGTCGCCAACATCGCGGGGGTGCCCGCCGGTGCTTTCCTGGGCCAGCAGGCCGGCTGGCGCTCGGCGTTCTGGGCAGTGGCCGCACTGGCCGCGATCGGTCTGGTGGGCGTGGTGGCGCTGGTGCCGCACACCGCGGTGCCCACGGGAGCCGACGCGCCCAACCTCCGCCGCGAGCTGCGGATTTACGGCGACAAGCAGGTGTGGCTCGCGCTGCTCACGATCGCGCTGAACGCGGGCGCCGTCTTCGCGCTCTTCTCGTATCTCGCCCCGCTGCTGACCGATGTCGCGGGCCTCCCGGAGAGTTACGTACCGACGGTGCTGGGCCTCTTCGGGCTCGGCGGGCTGATCGGGACGGTGATCGGCGGGCGGATCGCCGACGCGCACCTGTTCGGCACGATGTACGGCGGCATCGCCGCGTCCACCGCCGTCCTGGCGCTCCTCGCGCTGCTCGCCGAGTCCACGGTCGCGGCGGTCGCGCTCTCGCTGATGCTCGGGGTCACCGCCTTCACCACGGCGCCGGCGCTCAACGCCCGTATGTTCAACGTCGCCAACGCGGCACCCACCCTGGCGGGCGCCACCACGACCGCCTCGTTCAACATCGGCAACACCGTGGGCCCGTGGTTCGGCGGTGTCGTCATCAGCGCCGGCTGGGGCTACCAGGCCGTCGCCTGGGTCGGTGCCGCCATGGCGGCCCTGGGCGTGGGCGCGACAGCGCTCGCCTCCCGCGTCCACCGCACCCACGAGCGCTCCCGCGTGGTCACCGGCTCGGCCAAGGCCCCGGCGTCGGGGCCGGCGACCGCAACCGCGACTGCGAAGGCGACCGCGACGGATGCCGCCGACTCGGCCTCGTAGAGTCCCGGCGCCCCTCCTCGTCTCCCCCCCCGTCTTCCCGTATCCCCGTATCCCCGTATCCCCGCGTCTCCACCGTCCCCCCGTCTCGCCCCTCCAGTCCCGCCGTCCCGGCGTCCCGGCGTCCCGCCGCGTACGCAATGGCGTGTGCTGCTGCGCAGGTCAGGGGGCATCCCGTCCCTTGTGGGACCAGGAGGGACGGGAACGGTGGAGCAGCCGCGCCCTCTCCCCCAGGCTGAGTCGCGAACCACCGGTTCACGGAGCTGAAGGGGGAAACCGTGGTGGCACGAACGAAGCACACCCGAGCGGTACTTGGGGGCGCGGCGGCGCTGCTGGCGCTCACGGGCGGAGTCGTGGCGGGGGTCGCGCAGAGCGGGGAAGCCCACGGGGAGCGCGCGAACAGCGCCCAGGGCACGCAGGACACGAAGAGTGCCCAGGACACGAAAGGTGCCCAGGGCCCGAAGGGCACGGAGGCAGCTCGGGACACGCAGGCGAAGGGCGGCACGTCCGACGACCGGTCCGGGCTGTCCTCACGCGCCGCTCAGGGCGGCTCGGACACGGCGCTCAAGCGCGTCGCGGGCAAGGACAACATCTACTACATCGTCAACAAGCACAGCGGCAAGTGCCTGACGGTGAAGGGCGCCAGCAAGGCGGAGAACGCCCCGGTCAACCAGTACCGGTGCGTGAGCGCCAAGAACCAGATGTGGGTCGTCCACCGGCACGCGGGCATCACACGGCGCTACGAGAACTACAACAGCCACAAGGCCCTCAGCTACAACGGCCGCGCGGCCAAGGGCGCCGGGCTCGTACAGCGCTCGTACGTCAACGACCTGGACCACCAGTTGTGGTGGTCCCTGGTGCCCAACGCGAGCGGCAGGAGCGCCGAGATCAGCGCCTACCCCGCCGCGGGCAAGCTCTGCCTCGACGCCCAGGGAGCCAGCAAGGCCGACAACGCGCCGGTGATCCTGTGGAACTGCAACGACCGTGGCAACCAGGCATGGACGGCGAAGGGCTGAGCGGCATGCGTACTCCGACACGTAACTCCGCACGTACACGCACGTCCGCGCGTACAGGTGCCGCCTCCGCGCGAACAGGTGCCTCCGCGCGTACCCGCATACGCGCCCGTACGGCCAAGCGCGGACTGGTCGTCGGTGCGGCGGCGGCGCTCGCGGTGACCGGCGTCGCGACGACGCTGGCCCTCACCGGCGAGGGCCAGGCCACCCCTGGACACGGCACGGGGAAGGGCGCCCCGCGCGCCGGCTCGGCCGAGGCGTCCCGGCACGCGTCCCTGGACGCACCCGGGGACGCGTCCGAGGACGCCTCGTCACGCGACAAGCTCACCTCCCGCGCCGCCGGCGCGGGAGCGGGCACGGGCACGGGCACGACGGCCGGCTCGGTCAAGGCGAACCCGGTCCGCTACGTCATCAACAGGCACAGCGGCAAGTGCCTGACGGTCAGGGGCGCCAGCACGGCGAACACCGCGATCGTCAACCAGTACCGCTGTGTCGGAGCCAAGAACCAGCAGTGGCGGCTGGAGCCCGGCGGCGGCACGAGTCCCACCGTCACCGGGACCGTCCTGCGGAACGTGCACAGCGGCAAGTGCCTCACGGCTCACCGGGGCGTGCGCAAGGGCGCCGTGCTCACGCAGTACGAGTGCGTCGCGGGCGCCAACCAGTCGTTCATGATCGCGCTGCCCCGTATGAACCGTACGAACCTCACCGCCAAGGCCGGCACCACGAAGAACCTCGTCGTGGATGTCCAGGGCGCGAGCAAGGCCGACAACGCGCCTGTGATCATCTGGAACAACAAGAACGACGACAACCAGCGCTGGGACCTGACCCGTTCACCCTGAACGCCCACGTCCCACGCCACGGTCCGCATGCCGTACGCCCGGCGCCCCACCGCGCCGGGCGCACGGCTGCTGCGGCGGACGCACGACTGCCGCGGCGGGCACACGACTGCCGCGGCGGGGACTCCCGCAACTCCCCGAACTCGCGGGGCTTCCGTTCACAGGCCGCACTCGCCGGGACAATGGACCCATGCACAGGCCTCATGACGACGCCCCCAACAGGTCCAGAAACCAGGCGGGTTCGGACTTCCTGCACCTCGACCCCGCCGAGGCCCCCGCGCGCGCCGTCACCGACTGGCTCACGGCACGCCTGCGCTCCGCGCTCGCCGACGGCACGCTGACAGTGGGCAGCACCCTGCCGGCCACCCGGGCACTCGCCGCCGAACTGGGCGTCTCCCGTGGCGTGGTCACCGAGACCTACCAGCGCCTCGCCGAGGACGGCCACCTCGCGGGACGCGGACGGCGCGGCACGGTGGTCGTCGCGGCTCCCCCAACTGGCCAGCACCAAACGCACGGCCAGCAACGACAGCACGGACAGCACCAACAGAACGGTCAGCACGGACAGCACCGCCGTACGGAGCCGGAGCCGGCGGGCGCGGTCAGTACGTCGGGCACGGCCGACGCAGCGGGCACGGGCACGGGCACGACCACCGGCACAACGGGCTCATCGGGCCCGCCGGACTCGCCGGACTCGCCGGGCCCTGACGTGTTCGACAGGCTGCGTGCGGTTCCGGCCGCGCATGACCTCACCCCGGGTACGCCCGACCTCGCGTCGTTCCCGCGCGCCGGCTGGCTGCGGGCCGAGCGCGCCGTGCTCACCGAGGCGCCGCCCTCCGTGCTCGGCTACGGCGACCCGCGCGGCGCCCCCGCACTCCGCGAGGCCGTCGCCACCTGGCTGGCCCGCACCCGTGGCATCCGGGCGCACCCCGACGACGTGCTGATCGTCAACGGCACCGCGCAGGCGCTGGGCCTGCTCGCCCAGATGCTCGGCGGTGCGGACGTACGGGAGATCGCCGTCGAGGACCCCGGTTCACTCGGCGCCGTGCAGCACCTGCGGCACTGGGGCATGACGACGCTGCCCGTACCAGTGGACGGCGAGGGCCTGCGGGTCGACGCGCTGCGGTCCTGCGGTGCGGGGGCCGCGCTGCTCACCCCCGCGCACCAGTTCCCCATGGGGGTCGTACTCGGCGGCGCCCGGCGCCGCGCACTGATGCGGTGGGCGCGCGACGGCGGGCTCGTGGTGGAGGACGACTACGACGCCGAGCAGCGCTACGACCGTCCGCCCGTGCCCGCGCTGCACGCCTCGCTGCCCGAGCAGGTGGTCCACCTCGGCAGCGCCTCGAAGCTGCTCGCGCCCGGGCTACGCATCGGCTGGCTGCTGGCGCCCGCGCGGTACCGCGAGGCGCTCGTCGCGGCAAAACGGTTCGCCGATCTGGGGACCGGGACGCTGCCCCAGCTCACCCTCGCGCACCTGATGCGGTCGGGTGCGCTCGCACGCCACCTGCGCGGGGTACGGCGCCGGAACAGGGCACGGCGTGACGCGATGGTGCGGGCACTCGCCGAGTGGTCACCGCACGCCGTGGTGCACGGTGCAGCCGCCGGGCTCCATCTCACGGTCACCCTTCCCGCAACGGTCACCGACACGGAACTCGCCGCCACCGCGCTGCGGAACGGCGTCAAGACGCACCCCCTCACCTGGCACCGGCACGCTCCCGGCGCCCCCGGCCTGGTACTCGGCTACGCCGCCGCTGCACCGACCGCCACGGCCCAAGCCGTACGGTCCCTGCCCCGGCTCTGAGCAGCGGCCCCCTTCCCCGCAACGGCTCCGGGCCGCACTCAGCTCGCGGCGGCCCGTGGAGGGCGGGGCTTGCGGCGGCGGAGGCCCGCTTCGGTGAGGCGGCGCAGGAGTTCCTTGGAGCCGACTTCGTGGGCGCCCTCGCGCACCGCGTCGGCGTAACGGCCGGACGGAACGTCGTAGTGGTCGTGGTCGAAGGCGCGGGGCGGGCAGCCGATGCGGGCCGCGAAGGCGTGCAGTTCCGCGTAGGAGACATCGCTGACCAGGTGCGACCACATGCGGCCGTGACCTGGCCAGTTGGGCGGGTCTATGTAGACGGTCATGCGTGCACCGGCCTTCCGCTCACAGCCGCGTCCGCAGCGCGCCGACGGGCGCGACGACGGTGGAGGTCTTGGCGCACACCCAGTGCGGTTCCTCGCCCAGCTCGGGTTCGACGTCGAGCGCGTGCGGGTCGGCGCCCACGCAGACGGGGCAGACCGGCCACCGGCCGTACCGTTCGAGCAGCGCGTCCTGGACGTCCTGCGCGACGAGCCCGTCGACGAAGGCGATCCCGGCGGGCCATTCGCCCACCCACCAGCGCCGGTGGGTCACCGACTCCTCGACCAGCGAGACGATGTCGGCCTGGGCCACATCGCTGGCCTCCAGGTCGGCGAGGATCAGGGCGCGCGCGGCATGCAGCGCCCTCTCCAGTCCCTCCTGCGGTTCTGATTCCTTCGGCTCCATCCCCCCATTGCACCATCGCGCACCCATTGACGAAGACCCGATTCGAAAATATCTTCCATCTGTGAAGAGCGATCTGAAGGAAACTTTCGCCATCCGGCAGCAGTCCACGGGCAGAGCGGCGCAGGCGGCCCAGGGGCAGGCGGAGCAGCCCGGCCGATCCGACCAGGCGGGACAGCCCGGTCAGCCCGGCCCATCTGGTCAGCCCGGCCGGCCCGGAGGGCAGCCGGAGCGGCACGCGGCGCCCGGAGGGCAGCCGGAGCGGCCGGCGCAGCCCGGCCGGCAGCGTGCCCCGCACCAGCGCCCGGCACCGCAGGCCGCACCGCAGGCCGCACGCCCGGGGCCGGGACCCAGCGCGCTGGCGGCGAAGGTGCGCACGATGGCTCCCACGATGACGCGTTCGATGCAGCTGGTCGCCGAGGCCGTGGCGGGGGACCCGGCGGGCTGCGCCCAGCTGACGGTCACCGCGCTCGCCGAGCGCACCGGCACCAGCGAGGCCACCGTCGTACGGACCTCGCGGCTGCTGGGCTATCCCGGTTACCGGGATCTGCGGCTCGCGCTCGCCGGGCTCGCGGCGCAGCAGGAGTCGGGCGCGGCCCCGGCCGTGACCGCCGACATCGCCGTCGACGACCCGATCTCCGACGTCGTCGCCAAGCTCGCGCTCGACGAGCAGCAGACCCTCGCCGACACGGCTGCCGCGATCGACACCGGGCAGGTGGAGGCGGCCGTCGCGGCGATGGTCGCGGCCCGGCGCGTCGACGTGTACGGGGTCGGCGCCTCGGGCCTCGTCAGCCAGGACCTCGCACAGAAGCTGCTCCGTATCGGCCTCATCGCGCACACCCACGCCGACCCGCATCTGGCCGTCACCAACGCGGTCCAGCTCAGAGCGGGTGACGTGGCCATCGCGATCACGCATTCGGGGCGCACGGTGGATGTCATCGAGCCGCTGCGCGTCGCCTTCGAACGGGGCGCGACCACCATCGCCATCACCGGCCGCCCCGACGCCGAGGTGACGCAGTACGCGGACCACGTGCTGACCACCTCGACAGCGCGTGAGAGCGAGCTGCGCCCGGCGGCGATGTCGAGCAGGACCAGCCAACTCCTGGTCGTCGACTGCCTGTTCATAGGGGTGGCGCAGCGTACGTACGAGACGGCTGCGCCCGCTCTGTCCGCCTCCTACGAAGCGCTGGCGCACCGGCACTCGCCCCGCCCCAGAACCCGCTGAACCGCGCCGGGAACGGCACCCACCGCACCCCAACGCACCCCACCCACCACCGGTACCGGCGCCGCAGCGCCGGGAATCCTCCGGCCCGAGTCCCGAACCCCTCCGCCCCGCGCTCCTTCACCCTTCGCCGTACGGAGCACCCCCGTACGGGCACCCTCGCGCAGAGAAAGCCGCACCTCCATGACCCCCTCCACCCCCTCATCCACTCCCCCGGCACCCTCCGCCGCCTCAAACCGCTCCACACCCGCAGCACCCTCAGCTTCGTATGACCAGCTCCGTACGCAGCTGGAGACGCTGACGACCGAGCAGTACCGCAGCGAGCTGGCGGAGATCGACCAGCTGCCGACGGTGGAGATCGCCAGGATCATGAACGGTGAGGACGCGACCGTTCCCACCGCGGTCGCCGCGCAGCTCCCCCGTATCGCCGCCGCGATCGACGCCGTTGCCGAACGGATGGCCAGGGGCGGCAGGTTGCTCTACGTCGGCGCGGGAACGGCCGGCCGTATGGGCGTCCTGGACGCGAGCGAGTGCCCGCCCACGTTCAACACCGAACCGGGGCAGGTCACCGGGCTGATCGCGGGTGGCCCCGGCGCGATGGTGACCTCCGTCGAGGGCGCCGAGGACAGCCCCGAGATGGCGGCGGCCGACCTGGACGCTGTGGGTCTGACGGCCGACGACACGGTCGTCGGGATCTCCGCCTCCGGCCGTACGCCGTACGCCGTCGGGGCCGTCGAACACGCCCGTACGGTGCGCGGCGCCCTCACCATCGGGCTCGCCTGCAACGCGGACTCGGCGCTCGCCGCCGCCGCCGAGCACGGCATCGAGGTCGTCGTCGGCCCCGAACTGCTGACCGGCTCCACCCGGTTGAAGGCCGGTACGGCCCAGAAGCTCGTACTGAACATGCTGTCCACGATCACGATGATCCGGCTCGGCAAGACGTACGGGAATCTGATGGTCGACGTCCGCGCCTCCAACGAGAAGCTGCGGGCCCGTTCACGGCGCATCGTCGCGCTGGCGACGGGCGCACCGGACCACGAGATCGAGGCCGCGCTGTCCGCGACCGACGGCGAGGTCAAGGACGCGATCCTCGTCATCCTCGGCGGCGTCGACGGGCCGCAGGCCGCCGCACTGCTCACCGCGTCGCACGGACACCTGCGCGCGGCCCTCACCTCAGCCGCCGGCCGCCACTGAGCCGCGCGTCCGGGCACTCCCGCCCGGGCGCACTCCCGCACCCGTCCGTCGTATGCGTCCGCACACTCCTCCGCACACCCGTCCGCACCATGGCACCCCTCAAAGAAGAGCGACAGCACCATGAGCAAAGACAGCACGGAAGCCCCCCAGGGCGCCAACCCGAACCGTGAGATCGCCGAGGCGATCCTGCCCCTCGTGGGAGGTGCCTCGAACGTCACCTCCGTCACCCACTGCATGACCCGTATGCGGCTCGGCCTCGCCGACCGCTCCCTCGTCCAGGACGAGCCGCTCAAGGCGCTGCCCGACGTACTGGGCGTGGTCGAAGACGACACGTACCAGATCGTGCTCGGCCCGGGGAAGGTCGCGCGCGTCACCCCCGAGTTCGAGGCCCTGGTCCAGGCGGGGCCGCCCAAGACGGCCGAGGAACTGGCCGCCGAGGGCGAGGCGATCCGCGCGGCGCGCAAGGAGCGGAACGCGACACCGGTGAAGCTGATGCTGCGCCGCATCGCGAACATCTTCGTGCCGCTGATCCCCGCGCTGATCGGCTGCGGCATCGTCGCCGGCATCAACGGCCTGCTCACCAACCTGGGCTGGCTGCCCTCCCTCACCCCCGCGCTGACCGCCATCGCGACCGGCTTCATGTCGCTGATCGCGGTGTTCGTCGGGCTCAACACCGCGAAGGAGTTCGGGGGCACACCCGTGCTGGGCGGCGCGGCTGCCGCCGTGATCGTCTTCCCGGGCGTCGCCGACGTCTCCGCCTTCGGGGAGAAGCTGGCGCCGGGCCAGGGAGGCGTGCTGGGCGCGCTGTTCGCCGCGCTGCTGGCGGTCTACGTCGAGAAGGGCTGCCGCCGCTTCGTCCCCGCCGCCGTCGACGTGCTGGTCACACCGACGGTGACGGTGCTGGTCGCGGGCCTGGTGACGCTGTTCGGGCTGATGTACGTGTGCGGCGAGCTGGCCACCGGCATCGGCCACCTCTCCAACTGGCTGCTCCAGCACGGCGGTGCGGCTGCGGGCTTCGTACTCGGCGGGCTGTTCCTGCCGCTCGTCATGCTCGGCCTGCACCAGGCGCTGATCCCGATCCACACGACCCTGATCGAGCAGAACGGCTTCACGGTCCTGCTGCCCATCCTCGCCATGGCCGGCGCCGGCCAGGTCGGCGCCGCGATCGCCATCTACCTCCGGCTGCGGCGCAACACCTCGATCCGCAAGACGATCCGCTCCGCCCTCCCGGCCGGCTTCCTGGGCGTGGGCGAACCCCTGATCTACGGCGTCTCGCTGCCGCTGGGCCGCCCGTTCATCACGGCCTGCGTGGGCGGGGCCTTCGGCGGCGGGGTCGTCGGCCTCTTCTACCAGCTCGGCACGTCCGTGGGCTCCACCGCCATCGGCCCCTCGGGCTGGGCACTCTTCCCCCTGCTCAAGGGCAACCAGGGCCTCGGCGCCATCGCCGCCATCTACGCCCTCGGCCTGGCGGCCGGCTACCTCATGGGCTTCCTCGCCACCTACTTCTTCGGCTTCAGCCGCCAGATGCTCCTGGACCTCAACTCAGAACCCGAACCGGCGACTTCCCCCGCCCCCACCCCGGACCAGCCCGACCCCACCACCCCGACCCCCACCAAGGAACCGCGCCCGGCGGAGGTGTGAGCGCACCGGGGCCACCCGTTCGACGGAAACCTCTCCTGTGGTGGCCCCGCCATGCGACCCGGCCGACGAGAGTCGGGCCGTGACAACGACTGAGACCGCCGAACCGGCACACTGCCCGTACTGCCACCCGGGTTGCGAGTGGCCCCGTCCGCCCGTGGGCGGCTACACCTCCGAAGACCTGGACCGGCTCCCGGGCCTTCCGTCCCACACCCAACTGATCGACGGCAGCCTGGTGGTGGCGAGTCCGCAGGACCGCTTCCACATGTGCATGGTCGATGCGCTCATGCGGGCCCTGATGTCCCAGGCACCAGCGCGGAGGGAAGTCATCCGCCAGATGACGGTCACACTCAACAGCCGGGACCGACCGGAACCCGACCTCATTCTCGTCGGCGCGGAAGCCGTCCGCAGCATGAGCCAGACCACCTACCGCCCCGAGGACGTGCTGCTCGCCGTCGAGGTCGTCTCTCCCGACTCGGAGGCACGCGACCGCGAGACGAAGCCGGCGAAGTACGCGGCGGCGGGCATCCCGCACTTCTGGCGGGTGGAGAAGGACGAAGCGGACCGCGCCGTCGTCTACGTCTTCGAACTGGAGCCCGCTACACGGAAGTACGCCGTCACGGGCATCCACCGCGACCGGCTGAAGGTCTCGACGCCCTGCCCGATCGACATCGACCTGACCCTCCCGACCCGGCCCGCAGGGTGAACGGCCAGGAAGTGGCCGCCCCCGGGAGGCGTCCGGGAGACTGAGGGGAGCGGCTGCGGACCAAAGGGACCGTTCTTCTGGTCCGCACACCGCCCCGGCGCCGGCGGATCGCCGGAGTTCCGCGTACGAGGGAGACCGACCGTGCCGCACAACGTCGAGTATCAGCGCTATGTCGCGCTGGGCGACAGCACCACCGAGGGGATCGGGGACGGGGACGAGCCGTCCGGGTACCGGGGGTTCGCCGACCGGCTCGCGGAGCAACTGGCCGCCGCTTCACCCGGGTTGCGCTACGCCAACCTGGCCGTACGCGGCTGCGGCGCCGCGCATGTGCACGAGCGGCAACTGCCGGCAGCGCTCGACCTCGACCCCGACCTGGCGACCGTCGTCGCCGGGGTCAACGACTTCCTCCGGCCCCGCTACGACGTGACCGAGGTCGCCGGGCACCTGGAGGCGACGTTCGCCGCGCTCACCGCCGCCGGTACGCACGTGGTCACGCTCACCTTTCCCGACATCGGGAAGATCGCGCCCATCGGCCGGCTGATCGCCTCCCGCGCCTCCGACCTCAACGCCCTTGTCCGCGAGGCCGCTGCGCGGCACGGCGTCACCGTCGTGGACACCGCGGCGCACGCGGTCACCGTCGATCCGCGCCTGTGGAGCCCGGACCGGCTGCACCTCTCACCGCTCGGCCACGGCCGCTCCGCCGCCGCTTTCGCCCGCGCGCTGCGCCTCCCCGGCAGCGACGACTCCTGGGCCCTGCCCCTGCCGGCACTCCCGCCCCGCGGCCCCTGGCAGACCGCCCGTACGGAGCTGAACTGGGCGGCCACCTTCCTGGCCCCCTGGCTCGTACGCCGCCTCCGCGGCATCTCCTCCGGCACAGGCCGCGACGCCAAGCGCCCCACCCTCACCCCCGTCCTGGCCACCGCGGGGCCCGGAGCCGACTGACCCGCACGAACGGGCCCGCCACTGACTCAGCGGCGGGCCCGTTCTGCTGTGAGCAGCAGGGTTGGCGCCAGAGCGTCGGGGGAGTGGCGAAGCGAGGCCCGTCAGGAACGTGCGGGCACCGTGGCCAACTCCCGGTCGGCGTCCGGCAGGTCCGCCACAGGCGACGGAGACACCGGCCCCGACCCCGCCGCCTTCCGGCCGCGCAGCACGTCCGGTACGAGCGTGCCGATACCGAGTACGGCCATCGCCACCCCGATCCACACCGGGGCCAGCAGGCCGAAGTGGGGGATCGCGGCGCCGCCCAGTGCTGAGCCGATGATGATGCCGAGGGTGATGAACGAGGAGTGCACGGTGTTGACCAGCGGACCCGTGTTGGCCGCTTTCTGTACGCGTGCCGCCATGGCGGGGTTCATGGTGACGCCGACGAGGCCGATGCCGAGCATGAACAGCAGCGTGGGCACCGGAAGTTCGGCCCACAGGGCGAAGCCGGCGAGGAAGAGCCCGTTGAATGCGAGGCCGGTCATCAGTACGGGGAGCGTGTAGCGGTCGGCGAGGCGGCCGACGACGACGTTGCCGACGAGCGTGGCCGCACCGTAGGCGACCAGCAGGAGCGGCACGCTGCCTGTGGCGAAGCCGGTGATCTCGGTCAGGATCGGGTTGAAGTAGCTGAACGCCGAGAACGTGGCGCCGATGATCAGGGTGCTGGTCGACAGCACGAGCCACAGCCGCGGGCTGCGGAAGACACCCAGCTCGGCCCGTATCCCGCCGCCCGCCTTCGCGGGCGGAGCGGGCTCCATGCGCGGCACCCGTACGAGGGTCACCAGCGCGGCCACGACGGTGACCGCGCTCACCGTCCAGAACGCCGCGCGCCAGCCGAGCCGTTCGCCGATGAACGTCGAGAGCGGCAGGCCGAGCAGCGTGCCCAGCATCAGCCCGTTGAGTGCGACGGACACGGCACGCCCGCGCTGTTCGGGGGCCACCATGCGCATGCTGAGCGAGATGGCGGTACCGAGGAAGGCGGCGGCGGCAGTGCCGCCGATCAGGCGCGCGGCGAGCAGCACCGCGTAGACCGGCGCCGTGGCCGCCATGACGTTGCCGACGAGGAAGACGGCGAAGAGCAGCATCAGCGCCCGCTTGGGCGGCATCCGCAGCAGCGCCGTCGTGAGGAACGGTCCGCCGAAGGCCATGGCGGCGGCGAACGCGGTGATCAGATAGCCGACCTGGGGGATGGTGACATCCAGCCCCTCGGAGATCTGCGGCATGAGACCGGCTACGAGGAATTCGCTGGTGACCATGGAAAAAATCCCCAGCGCGAGGATGTAGATGGCTGCTGGCACGGTGTCGCTCCTGGGACGTGGAAGCTCATGGGTGGACATGGATGGCGCGGCTATGGGTGGCGCGGCGTGGTCATGGATGGGGTGGCGTGGTCATGGGTGGCGTGGTGATGGACAGGTCAGTTATGGAAAGATCAGTACAGAACTCGCCCAAGAAGAGGGCCGCCCGGGCACGGAACCCGCGCGGCAGCTTTCACACGAGGAGCGTTCGGGGCGCCAACGAAGCGCGCGGTACGGGGACTTACGAGGTCAGCGCCCTCCCCGGCGCCGGCGCCGCGTCAGCGCCCCCGCAGCGCGTCGACGGTCGTCGCGGCGACGGCCTCCAGCGTGGCGCGGTCGGCGCCGCTCTGCCCCGAGACCCGCATCCCGCCGATGACGGCGTTCAGGAAGTGCGCGAGCGCGTGGGCGTCCCGGCCGGTGGTGATCACACCGGCGCGCTGCCCCTCCTCCATCACGGCCCTGAACGCGTCGAGCCGCCGTTCCAGGTCCCGCTCCAGCAGCCGGTCGGCCTCGGGGTCACGGCCCGCCATCTCCACCACGGTGTTGACGGTCAGACACCCGATGCTGCGCCCGTCACCGCGGCTCTCGAACTCCTGCTGGACGACCCGCGCGAAGAGCGCCTCGATACGCTCCAGCGGCCCGCGCCCGGCCTCCTCCAGGATGGCGAGCTGTTGCCCGGTCATGGACTCGGTGTAGCGGGCGAGCGCACGCCGGAAGAGGTCGTGCTTGCTGTGGAAGGTGTTGTAGATGCTGCTGCGGCCCAGGCCGGTGGCTTCGCACAGGTCCTGGGTCGAGGTGGCCTCGTAGCCGTTCACCCAGAAGGCGTGCATCGCCGCGTCCAGGGCCCGTTCCTCGTCGAACAGTCGCGGTCGGGCCATGCGGAGCAGCGTAGCACGTTATGAACTGCTCGTTCCAATACGGTCGGGAAGACCGCCGGGGCCGGCGCACCCATCGGGCGCCGGCCCCGGCAGCCTCGCGGCTCCTGCCCGTATCACTCAGGCACGAGGACCCCTCACACTCGTGCGACCGGCTCCTGCAGCTCCGTCACCCAGTGCTCGGGGCCGCCCTCGCACGAGATCTGGAGTTCGCGCGGGTAGCCCAGCGAGCGGTAGCCGTTGGCCTCGATCCAGCGGGCGAGCACCTGGAGTGAGGCCATGACCCCTTCCATCGGGCCCCGGTGCACGAGCGTCGCGGCGACCGGGACCTCGGGCAGGTCGACGAGCTGGAAGTCGTACGCCCCCGCATGAGGCGGCGCCTCGGCTCCCACCTGTACGGCGGCGTGGACCAGCACGCTGTCCTCGCCCTGCGAGCCGTCCTCGTAGTACGCCAGTCCCAGCCCGGCGGGCGTGACCTCGGCGCGCTCCAGGCGCGGGAACAGTTCGCCGTACAGCGGCCCGATGACCGGGCCGATCGACTCCGGTTCGGCGCGGTCGGCCGTGCCCGACAGCTCCGCCACCCGTACCGCCGGAAGCCGCTTGACCACTACATCTTCGGAACTCATACGTCCCTCGCTCTCGATCATCCGGAGCCGCTCGCCCACCTGCGCCAGCCGGGCGGCGTCCTGCGCCATCGCCGCCTCCAGCTCCGCCTCCCGCAGCCGCAGCATGCCGCGCAACTCCCCGACGTCGACCTGCTCGTCGAGGATCGCCCGTACCTGCTCCAGCGTGAAGCCGAGTTCCTTGAGCGCGATGATCCGATTCAGCCGTGCCAGCTGCTCGGCGGCGTAGTAGCGGTAGCCGCTGACGGCATCTACCCGGGCGGGGCGCAGCAGCCCCACGGCGTCGTAGTGCCGCAGCATCCGTACCGACACGCTGCCGTGTGTGGCGAACGCTCCGATGGTGAACATGACGTCTCCTACTGCACGGCCTCACACGGTGTGAGAGTCAACTCTCGCGAGACGCGTCCTCCTGCTGCGCGTTCGTACCCGGCTTCGCGGCCTTGCCCGACTTCCCTGCCGTGCCCAACTTCCCTGCCGTGCCCGGCTTCGCGCCGGTACCCGGCTTCGCGGCCTTGCCGGAAGCCGTGGCGGGGCCGGGGACCGCCGCCGCTTCCCAGCACTCGATCTCGCCCGGCAGGCCGGGGACGCGGTCGCGGGTGAAGACCGGGTCGAGGCCCTGGCGGCGCTGGGCGAGGTAGTCCTCCAGGAGCCGCCAGGCGATGGCCGAGAGCGGCAGGATCGCGAGGAGGTTGACCAGGGCCATGCCGCCCATGAAGACGTCGGCGAGGTTCCAGACGACGTCGACCGAGCCGAGCGCGCCCCCGAAGACGGCCACGAGCACGAGCACGCGGTAGCCGGGGAGCACCCAGCGGTTGCCCGTCATGAAGCGGATGTTGGACTCGCCGTAGTAGTAGTTCCCGATCAGGGTGGAGAAGGCGAGCAGGAAGACGACGAGGGTCAGCACATGGCCCGCCCAGCCGCCCAGGGTGTCGGTCATCGCCTGCTGCGTGAGGTCGGCACCCGCCCTGCCGGAGAGCGAGGGGTTGGAGGTGAGGATGATGAACGCGGTCATCGAGCAGATCAGCAGCGTGTCGAAGAAGACCCCGAGCGTCTGTACGAGGCCCTGCTTGACAGGGTGGGTGACCTCGGCCGTCGCCGCCGCGTTGGGGGCCGAGCCGAGCCCCGCCTCGTTGGAGAACATGCCGCGCCTGATGCCCTGCTGGATCGCCGCACCGATCGCGCCGCCCGCGACCTCGCGGAAGCCGAACGCGCCGCCCACGATGTCGGCGAACACGCGGGGCACGTCACCGATGTTGAGGACGACGACGGTCGCGCCGAGCAGCAGGTAGAGCACTGCCATCACGGGCACGATCACGGAGGTCACGGTCGCGATCCTGCGCACGCCGCCGAAGATCACCGCGCCGAGCAGCACCACCAGGCCCACGCCGGCGCCCAGAGCGGGGAACGAGTCGCCGAAGGAGCCCTGCGCGACCGAGGTGATGGTGTTGGACTGGACGGCGTTGAAGGTGAAGCCGAAGGTCAGGGTGATGACGACGGCGAAGATCACGCCCACCCAGCGCTTACCGAGCCCGCGCTGCATGTAGTAGGCGGGCCCGCCACGGTAGGTGCCTGCGTCGTTGCCTTCCCTGTCCTTGTTACGCACCTTGTAGAGCTGCGCGAGCGCCGACTCCACGAACGCGGACGAGGCACCCAGCAGCGCCATCACCCACATCCAGAAGACCGCGCCCGCACCACCGGCAGTGATGGCCGCCGCGACACCGGCGATGTTGCCCGTGCCGACCCGGGCGGCTGCGGAGATGGTGAAGGCCCCGAAGGCGGAGACCTGCTTCCGCCCGTCGGGGCCCGTCTGCGCCTTGTCGCCCAGCACCCGGAACATCTCGGGCAGCAGCCGTATCTGCACGGCGCGGGAACGGAAGGTGAAGTACAGCGCGGCACCTACGACCAGGGGTATGAGGCAGTAGGCCCAGAAGACGTCGTTGACGTCGAGGATGAAGGAGTTGAGGGAGTCCACGCGGTGCTCTCGGAGTCGGCGCGGCTGGTGTCGTCGACAACAACCGGAAGAACAGGTTCACGGCAAAATCCTGCGTAGATTACTCGCGCCAGGACCCCGCACGCACGAACGCCCGGCATGCCGTATCTCACATGCCGGACGCTCTCCCCACCGGGCTCCCCGCCAGAACTCCTACAGGACTCCTACAGCGCACCGTCCCGCAGCAGCACACGCGCCAGGCCGACGCGCATCGCGGTGAGCCCGCGCACCACCGGCACCGTGGTCGCCAGCAGAACGACGCCGAAGGCGGTGTTGAGCGCGATGTCGGGCCCCGTGCCTGAGACACCGAAGGCCACGTCGATCAGCCCGTCGTGCCCGTCGCGCGGGACCGACCACGACCACAGCCCGTACGTCAGCCCGCCGAGCCCGCCGGCCATCCAGACCAGCGCCACCGCGAAGGCCGCGATCCGTACCGGGAAGCCCACCACGGCGTGCAGCAGATCGCGCCACGCCTGCGGGTCCCGCAGCGCGCTCCAACGCCCCGCAGCCGCATGCTCCTTGAGCGGCGGCAGCGGACGCCCCGTCGTGTAAGCGATCTGCTCGGCCTCGACCCGCGCGAAGTACCGCGCCACGCTCAGCGCGCCCGCCAGAACGGGCAGCCCCAGCACGATCACCAGCGTTCCGACCCCGAGCGCGAACCCCGTCACCGCGCACACGAACCCGGCGATCCCCAGCGGCAGTCCCGACAGGAGATACCCCATCTCGCGTCCGAGCCGTCCCGTAGTGCGAACGGGCGCCCCGTAGGCACCCGGCTGCATGCGCGCCTGTGTCGTTGTCATGCCTCTACGATCCCCCTTCACCACGCGCCCACCCAGCCGCCTGACCCACCAGCTGAGGGTGCACCTAGATGCACCCACCCGGAGCCGAAAACCCCCTCGGCGCGGGGCAGGCGACGAAAGGGCATACGTACGCGCCGGGCGGCGACAGCCACCCGGCGCACTTCCTCGCTCCCCCGACGCGCTCGCGTCGCTCCCCCGACGCACACGCGTTCTCCCCCGCCTACAGCGTGCCCCCGCGCAGCATGACCCGGCCGAGTCCCGCCTGGGTCAGAGTGAGTCCGCGTACCAGCGGCACCACCGTGAGGAGGAAGAAGAGCCCCACCACAGCGTTGCCCATGATGTCGGCACCGGTGCCGGTCCAGCCGAACGCCAGCTCCATCCAGCCGTCGTTCTCGCCATGCGGGAGCGTCCAGGCCCACAGCCCGTACGTGAGTCCGCCCAAGGCGCCGACCGTCCACACCAGGGTGAGCGCGAACGTCACCACCCGCACGGGGAACGCCACGATCGCGTGCACCAGGTCCCGCCACCCCTGCGCGTCCGCCAGCAGCCCCCAGCCACCGCGCTGCGGGCGCTCCGCCTCCGGCGGCAGCGGGCGCCCGGTCGCCAGCGCGATCTGCGCCGCCTCGATCCGCGCGAAGTACCGTGCCACGGCCAGCGTGCCGGCCAGTACCGGCAGGCCCAGCAGCAGGATCAAGGTGGGGGCGCCGGCGCAGAACCCGGTGAGCACCAGGGTGAAAGCGGCGATCCCGATCGGCAGCCCGGAGAGCAGATACGCCACCTGGCGGCCGAACCGCGTTCCCCTCCGCACGGACACCCCCGAGCCGTGCGCTCCGTATGCGTCGTACGTCTCCGGATGCGGGTTCTGCGTCACGGGTCCCGTCACCTTTGTGTCCATCGCTGCCGTCGCCGTTGTCATGCCCCAACTCTGTCCGTGCGCCCTGCGGTTCCCCAGCCGCCTGGCCTGCCTCCCCGAGGTGGTGCCAGCTACACCCCGGACGGTGGCGCCGACCCCCGCCTCCGGGGACCCGCACACCGCCGCCCCCACCGGAAGAAGACGAGGTTCCGGCGGGCCCCCAGAATCAGCTCTCACACGGGACACCGAACGCGGCGCCGGGGCGGCGACAGAAGTGTACAGTTTCTTACATGAGTGACACCTTGCCGATCACTGAAGCCCGCGCCCGGTTCGGGTCCTTGGTGCGCCGCGCCTCGCACGCGCACGAGCGCATCACCATCACCGATCACGGCGAGCCCGCCGCCGTCCTCATCAGCCCCAAAGAGCTTGCCGACCTTGAGGACGCACTCGCGCTCGCCCTGTACCGCGCCCGGCAGAACGCGCAGGACACGACGGCGGTTCCGCACGAGCACGTCCGCTCCCAGCTCGGGCTGGACCGCGCTTGACGTACACGGTCGTCTGGGACGAGCCCGCCATCGACGCTGCGGCCCGGTTCCTCAAGGACGACTCCGACGGACTTCGCCAACTGATGGACTCTGTCGACCTGCTGGCCGATGACCCCCGCCCAGAGGGCACGACCCCGTACGGCTCCCGCGACCTGCGCCGCATGCACGTAGGCCGCTACCGCGTGCTGTACGAGATCAACGGCGCGACCGTCACCGTCGTGATCATCCATATCGGCCGCATCGGCTGAGCGCTGCCCGAGGGCGGCAACCAGCAACGCCCGAGGGCGGGCACCCACATGGGGTGCCCGCCCTCGGGTTCGGACGAGGCTGAGCCACGGCCGCCGGATGGTTTCCGGCGCTCGGTGACGGCTCAGAAGTCCATGCCGCCCATGCCGCCGGCGGCAGCCGCGTCGGCGCCGCCGCCACCCTTCTCGGGCTTGTCGGCGATGACGGCCTCGGTGGTGAGGAAGAGCGCCGCGATGGAGGCGGCGTTCTGCAGCGCGGAGCGCGTCACCTTGGCGGGGTCGAGAACGCCCTCGGCGATCATGTCGACGTATTCGCCGGTGGCGGCGTTCAGACCGTGACCCGGGGTCAGGTTGCGCACCTTCTCCACGACGACGCCACCCTCAAGACCGGCGTTGACCGCGATCTGCTTGAGCGGGGCCTCCAGAGCCAGCTTGACGGCCGCGGCACCGGTGGCCTCGTCGCCCTCCAGCTCCAGCTTCTCGAAGACGGAGGAAGCCTGCAGCAGGGCGACGCCACCGCCGGCGACGATGCCCTCCTCGACGGCAGCCTTCGCGTTGCGCACCGCGTCCTCGATGCGGTGCTTGCGCTCCTTCAGCTCGACCTCGGTCGCGGCACCCGCCTTGATGACGGCCACGCCACCGGCGAGCTTCGCCAGACGCTCCTGGAGCTTCTCGCGGTCGTAGTCGGAGTCGCTGTTCTCGATCTCGGCACGGATCTGGTTGACCCGGCCCGCGACCTGCTCGCTGTCGCCCGCACCGTCGACGATGGTGGTCTCGTCCTTGGTGATCTGGACCTTGCGGGCACGGCCCAGCAGGTCGAGACCGGCGCTCTCCAGCTTGAGGCCGACCTCTTCGGCGATGACCTGACCGCCGGTGAGGATGGCGATGTCGTTCAGCATCGCCTTACGGCGGTCACCGAAGCCCGGGGCCTTGACGGCGACGGACTTGAAGGTGCCGCGGATCTTGTTGACGACCAGCGTGGACAGGGCCTCGCCCTCGACGTCCTCCGCGATGATCAGCAGCGGCTTGCCCGACTGCATGACCTTCTCCAGCAGCGGAAGGAGGTCCTTCACGTTGCCGATCTTGGAGTTGACGATGAGGATGTACGGGTCCTCAAGCTCCGCCTCCATCCGCTCCATGTCGGTGGCGAAGTAGGCGGAGATGTAGCCCTTGTCGAAGCGCATGCCCTCGGTGAGCTCCAGCTCAAGCCCGAAGGTCTGCGACTCCTCGACGGTGATGACGCCTTCCTTGCCGACCTTGTCCATGGCCTCGGCGATCAGCTCGCCGATCTGGATGTCGCCGGCGGAGATGGAGGCGGTGGAGGCGATCTGCTCCTTGGTCTCCACGTCCTTGGCCTGCTCCAGCAGGGCGCCGGAGACGGCCTCAGTGGCCTTCTCGATGCCGCGCTTGAGTGCCATCGGGTTGGCGCCCGCTGCGACGTTGCGCAGACCTTCCTTGACGAGCGCCTGGGCCAGGACGGTCGCGGTCGTCGTGCCGTCGCCGGCTACGTCGTCCGTCTTCTTGGCGACCTCCTTGACCAGCTCGGCGCCGATCTTCTCGTAGGAGTCCTCAAGCTCGATCTCCTTGGCGATCGAGACACCGTCGTTCGTGATCGTGGGGGCACCCCACTTCTTCTCCAGAACGACGTTCCGGCCCTTGGGGCCGAGCGTGACCTTGACGGCGTCGGCGAGCTGATTCATGCCGCGCTCAAGGCCGCGCCGCGCCTCCTCGTCAAAGGCGATGATCTTGGCCATGTGAAGGGTCCTCCCTGGATTCCCCCATGCCACACAGCAAGGGGAGGGTTGGATTTCTCCGGACCGCGCTGGCGCCCGCGACGGACGGTCTGCGGGCCCGGCGGTTCCTTCCCACCCGGTCCACGGACCTCACCGACCCGGTCCATCTCTGTCACTCTCACTCGGAGAGTGCTAACGCACATAATTAGCACTCACCCCCGTCGAGTGCAAGCGGCGGCGGGCGCGACCCCCGCCTCGCAAGACCCCGGAACCGGGTACGACGTGCCCCTTGCCGTACGTCGCGGACCGCGGGAGCAGGGCCCGCTCGCGCGGTTCCCCACGCCCCTGACAGCGCGCACGCGCACGCGGGAGGGGCCGCATCCCGTGGGATGCGGCCCCTCCTGCCAAGCTCTCTACTGCAGTCCGGCGCTCAGCCGGTCACGCGGACCATGTCCGCCTGCGGCCCCTTCTGACCCTGCGAGATCTCGAACTCGACCCGCTGCCCTTCATCCAGGGTGCGGTAACCGTCCATCTGGATCGCGCTGTAGTGGACGAACACGTCCGCACCACCGTCGACCGCGATGAAGCCGTACCCCTTCTCCGCGTTGAACCACTTGACGGTGCCCTGAGCCATTCCTAACTCCCCTATTACTGGCCCTTACGCGGATCCGCACTTCGCGAACCCGGGTCAGACCTCACCCCCAGTAATCGGAGGTGTGCGCCGGAACGCGTCGACCGCCGCTGAATGTATCTGCACGGACGCCCTCTGCAACAGGTCAATCGGACGAGAATTCTGGGCACGCCCGATCGGAAAAATCAGCTCAACTGCGGGGAGAGCGGGGCAAGTCGGGCCCGGCATAGGAGGAGCAACACGACAATTGACGCGCCTATTTCGGCGCCAACTCGTCGGGATCTCATATGCGTTCGGCAAACGCGCAGGAGGGAACTTCTGTCACTCTACCGCCTTCCGGAACGCGGAATCGCCCCTTCCGGATGCTGCTGGAAGGGGCGATTCCGTACCGCGTTCAGGCCACTCCGGAAAGTCAGCCACCCGCGACGGCGGGGATGATCGAAATGCCGGCGCCGTCCGGCGTAGGCGTCTCCAGCCCCTGCTCGAACCGGACATCGTCATCGTTCACATACACATTCACGAACCGCCGCAGCTTGCCCGTGTCGTCCAGTACGCGGGCGCCGATACCGGTGTGGTTCTTCTCCAGATCCGCGAGCACGTCACCGAGGGTCGCCCCCTCGGCCGAGACCTCGGCCTGGCCGCCGGTGTACGTGCGCAGGATGGTCGGGATTCGGACATTCACGCTCATGTAGATCTTCCTTATCTAGGAGAGAGAGCCCCGTCCACTCCACCGCCCCAGCCCACTCAAGACCAGGCCCGGATACGGCCGGGGGGAGTCCTAGAGGGG
>NZ_JANCPR020000058.1 GCF_028657195.3 Streptomyces iconiensis | reverse complement strand
GTTTCGGTTCCGGGTCCGGTTGCGGGTGTGGGGGTGGGTGGGGGGGTGAGGCGGGGGAGGAGTATGTGGCCGTTGCGTAGGGCGAGTTGGGGTTCGTTGGTGTTGAGGGCGGTGTTGAGGGCGGTGTGGGATTCGGTGGTGTCGTCGGTGTCGATCAGTACGAACCGGCCGGGGTGCTCACTCTGCGCCGAACGCACCAAACCCCACACCGAGGCGGCGGGGAGATCGCGCACCGCCTCCCCTGGCACCGCAGCGAGAGCACCCGACGTGACCACGGCGAGGCACGAGTCGGCGTACCGTTCGTCGGCGACCCATTCCTGCGCCAGCGCCAGAGCGTGCCGCGCCGCAGCGCGGGCGGACCCGGAAGGGCCGATCCGGGCGACGGCGAAGGGCGGGACCGCGGTATCGCCCGCCAGATCCTCGAACGCACACCAGGATGCCTCGTCCGTGTCCGGGGAGGGTGTGCTGGGCGCGACCCACCGGACCTGGTACAGAGGCTTCCCGCTGGTCGCCGACGCCGCTTCCAGCGCGCCTTCGGGCGGTGTGCGGAGCGCCAGGGAATCCACGGAACCGACGAGTTGACCAGTGGTATCGGTCAAGACGATCGCTGTCGTATGGGCGCTCAGCGGTTCCAGGCGCACCCGTAGCTCCGTCGCACCGGAGGCATGGAGACGTACGCCCGTCCACGAGAACGGAAGCCGCACCGCCTCCTCGCCTTCCAGCGGCAGCAGATGCAAAGCGGCGTCCAGCAGAGCGGGGTGCAGGGCGAACCGGTCGTCGGCAGCCGAAGTGTCCCCGGACAGCCGGACTTCGGCGAACAAGGTCTCGCCCGCGCGCCAGACGGCGCTGAGATTGCGGAACGCCGGGCCGTATCCGTACCCGAGCGCGGCGAGCCGCGCGTAGACGCTCTCGGGATCGGCCGGGGTCGCGCCATCCGGTGGCCATACCGAGTCCGCGGTGGCGGCCGGCGCCGCGCCCGCCGGAGCCAGCGCACCGACGGCGTGCCGGACCCACCGCTCGTCCCGGGCGCCGCGGGCATGGACGGCGAGCGTTCTGCGCCCGTCTTCCGCCGGTCCGCCGACCGTGACCTGGACCGGTACGGCCCCCTCGGCCGGCAGCACCAGCGGTGCCTCCAGGGTGAGTTCGTCGACGACGGGGCACCCGGCGTGGGCACCGGCGTCCAGCGCCAGCCCGACCAGGAAACTGCCGGGTGCCAGCGTTACCCCGCCGACGGTGTGGTCGGCGAGCCAGGGCACGGTGTCCGTCCCGACGGTGCCGGCGAAGAGCAGCCCGCCGTCCTCGGCGAGTTCCGTGGGGACGCCGAGCACCGGCCCGGTGCCCGGAGGCGTGGGGGCATACGGGTCGAGCCAGTAACCGCTGTGCTGGAAGGCGTAGGAGGGAAGCTCCACCCGGTCGTACGCACCGGGGTAGAAGAGCCGCCAGTCCACCGGTACGCCCAGGACCTGGAGCCGGGCGAGTGCGGTGAGGAAGCCGTGCCTTTCGTCGTGACCGCGCCGAAGGCTGGGGATGACGTCCGGGACGAGTGCGGCGAGTGCGGCGTCGGGGCCGACTTCGAGGAGCGTGCTGACGCCGTGTTCCTCTTGGAGCGCGCGCACGGTGTCGTGGAAGCGGACGGGGAGACGGATGTGCCGGGCCCAGTAGCCCGGGTCCATGAGCTCCTCGGCGGTGGCGAGCGCGCCGGTGACGTTGCTGATGACGGGGGTGTGCGGCGGGTGGAACTCCAGGGTCGCGACGGCGGCCTGGAACTCGTCCAGCACGGAGTCCATGTGGGGGGAGTGGAAGGCGTGACTGACATTGAGCGGCCGGGTCCTGCGGCCCTGCTCGGCAAAGGAACGGGCGATACCGTGCGCCGCCTCCGGGTCACCCGAGATCACCAGTGACGTGGTGGAGTTGAGGGCGGCGAGGGAGACACCCCCGGTCAGCCGGGGCACCATCTCGTCCTCGCTCGCCTCCACGGCGATCATGGCGCCGCCGCACCTGGCGGCCTGCATGAGCCTGCCCCGGACCGCCACCAGGAGAGCCGCGTCCTCAAGAGAGAGTACTCCTGCCACATGCGCCGCAGTCACCTCGCCGAGGGAGTGTCCCGCCACGAAGTCCGGGGTCACACCGTGATGCTGGAGGAGTTGGTAGAGGGCGGTTTCGTGGGCGAAGAGGGCGGGTTGGGTGTATTGGGTCTCGTTGAGGAGTGTGGCTTCTTCGGTGTCGGGTGCGGCGAGGACGATGTCGCGCAGGGGTCGGTCGAGGTGGGGGTCGAGTGCGGCGCATGCGTTGTCGAAGGCGGTGGCGAACACGGGGTGGGCGGCGTGGAGTTGGGCGCCCATTCCGGGGCGTTGGCTGCCCTGCCCCGTGAACAGGAACGCCGTTCCGCCCGTGTTCTCGGCGCTGCCGCGCACCACAGCCGGGTCCTCGCGGCCTTCGGCGAGGGCCGTGAGCGCGCGCAGCGCCTCGTCCGGATCGGCGGGGAGCACCACCGCCCGGTGACCGAGCGCGGCCCGTCCGGTGGCCAGCGCGTGGCCGATGGCGGCCGGTGGGGCATCCGGACTCTCGCAGAGGAAGGAAGAGAGCCGCCGGGCCTGGTCACGCAGCGCCTGCTCGGTGTGACCGGACAGTGGCCACGGCGTGAGGGGGGTGACAGCGGGCGCGGATTCGGACCGGTCGGAGGCTTCATCCGCAGTGGGTTCGGGTCGGTCGAGGGCTTCTCCGGAGATGGGTTCCGGTTGGTTCGGGGCCTCTTCCAGGACGACGTGCGCGTTGGTGCCGCTGATACCGAAGGAGGAGACGGCTGCGCGGCGTGGGTGTCCGTTTCGTGGCCACTCGCGGGCCTCGTCCAGCAGCTGTACCGCGCCGCTTTCCCAGTCGACGTGGGGTGTGGGCTCGTCGATGTGCAGAGTGCGCGGCAGCAGTTCGTGGCGCATGGCCATGATCATTTTGATGATGCCGGCGACGCCGGCTGCGGCCTGGGTGTGTCCGATGTTGGATTTGAGGGAGCCGAGGTAGAGGGGTTCTTCCGCGGGGCGGTCTTGTCCGTAGGTGGCCAGGAGTGCTTGGGCTTCGATGGGGTCGCCGAGTTTGGTGCCGGTGCCGTGTGCTTCGACGGTGTCGATGTCGGCGGGGTCGAGTCCGGCGTTGTGGAGGGCTTGGCGGATGACGCGTTGCTGTGAGGGGCCGTTGGGTGCGGTGAGGCCGTTGCTGGCGCCGTCCTGGTTGACGGCGGTGCCGCGGACGACGGCGAGGATCTGGTGGCCGTTGCGGCGTGCGTCCGAGAGGCGTTCCACCAGGAGGAGGCCGGCTCCCTCGCTCCAGCCGGTGCCGTCGGCAGCCGCCGCGAACGCCTTGCACCGCCCGTCGGGGGAGAGCCCTCGCTGACGGCTGAACTCCACGAAGGTGTCGGGCCTGGCCATGACGGTCACTCCGCCCGCCAGCGCCAGGTCGCACTCGCCGCTGCGCAGTGCCTGGGCGGCCAGGTGCAGTGCGACCAGCGACGAGGAACAGGCCGTGTCCACCGTCACCGCCGGGCCCTCAAGGTCGAAGGTGTAGGAGAGGCGGCCCGAGATGACGCTCGATGTGTTGCCGGTGAGCAGATACCCCTCAAGCTCTTCCGGTGCCTGGAGGAGTCCCGATCCGTAGTCGCTGTACATGACCCCGGCGAACACCCCGGTGCGGCTGCCCCGGACCGTACCGGGGTCGATGCCCGCTTGTTCGAAGGTCTCCCAGGCCGTCTCCAGCAGCAGCCGCTGCTGTGGATCGGTCGCCATCGCCTCGCGCGGACTGATCCCGAAGAACTCGGCGTCGAAATCGCCGGCTTCGTAGAGGAAGCCGCCCTCGCGGGCATAGCTCTTCCCGGTGCGCTCGGGGTCGGGGTCGTAGAGTCCGTCCAGGTCCCACCCGCGGTTGGCGGGGAACGGGCCGATCGCGTCCGATCCGGAGGCGACCAGATCCCACAGGTCCTTGGGCGACGCGACACTGCCCGGGTAGCGGCAGGCCATGCCGACGATGACCACAGGATCGGCGGAGTCCGCTGCCCCGGCCGTCCCGGTCGGGATCGCGTGCCCGTCCGCGTGCGCAGCTCCGGGTAGCAGGCTGAGCAGGTAGGCGCTGAGCGATGCCGCGGTGGGGTGGTCGAAGACGGTGGTGGCGGGCAGCCTGAGACCGGTGGCCGTGCTGAGCCGGTTGCGCAGTTCGACGCCGGTGAGGGAGTCGAAGCCCAGCTCCTTGAACGCACGGCCGGTGTCGATGGCTGACGGAGCGGCATGCCCGAGCACCGCGGCTACCGTCGTCCGTACCAGCTCCTCCGCCGCGCGGTTCTGCTCAGCGGCGGAGAGTGCGGCGGTCAGCTGAGCCCAGGAGCCGTCCGTGCCGCCCCGCTCATCGGTGCTTCCGGCACGCGGTCGGCGCACGCGGACCAGGTCGCGTAACACGGGCGGCAGCGATTCCGTCTCGGCCCGGACGCCGAGCGCCCCCGGATTGACGCGTACGGGCACCAGGGCGGGCTCGTCCGGCGCGGCCAGCGCCGCATCGAGCAGGTCCAGCGAGGGCTGGACCGCCAGCGGCGCGATTCCGGAACGCGACCAGCGTGCCTGCTCCGTCGCGCTGAGGCCGCCGGCCATGCCGTCCGCCTCCGTCCACAGTCCCCAGGCGAGGGACGTGGCCGGCAGACCGAGGGCGTGCCGTTCCTGGGCCAGGCCGTCCAGGTAGGCGTTGGCCGCGGCATAGTTCCCCTGCCCCGCCGTACCGGTGATGCCGGTGACGGAGGAGAAGAGGACGAAGTCGTCCAGCGCTGGTGTCCGCTCCCGAGTGAGTTCGTGCAGATGGCAGGCGGTGTCGGCTTTCGGGCGCAGCACCGTGTCCAGCCGCTCTGTGGAGAGCGCGGCCACCGTGCCATCGTCCAGGACGCCCGCCAGGTGGAACACCGCGCCCAACGGTTGCCGGTCCGGGACAGAGCCCAGGACGCGGGCCAGGGCGTCGCGGTCTGCGGTGTCACAGGAGACGAAGCGGATCTCCGCTCCCAGCTCGGACATGTCGCGGGCCAGTGCGGCGGCTCCCGGGGCTTGTTCGCCGCTCCGGCTGAGCAGCAGCAGATGCCTGGCACCGTGACGTTCGACGAGATGCCGGACAACGCGGCGGCCGAGCCCGCCGGTGCCGCCGGTGACGAGGACGGTGCGGTCGGTGTATCGGGAGGAGCCCGCGGAGTCCGGTGGCATGGGCGCCGCCGGTCCGGTCGCGGATGTGGCGAGTACGAGCCGGGGAACGAGCAGGTTGCCCGCGCGGACGGCCAGCTCCGGTTCGGCTGCGACGTAGGCGGCGAGCAGGGGCAGAGCCGCCAGGGCGCCGCTGTCAGGGCACGGTGCCTGGTCTGTTCCGCTGCCGGCGGAAGGTGTCGGTTCTGTCCCGTCGGGACCGGCCGCCGCCGCGTCGGGACCGGCCGCCGCGAACTCGTCGAGATCGGCCACCGCGAACCGCGTCGGATGCTCAGCGCGCGCCGAGCGCACCAGCCCCCACACCGCGCTCGACCACGGGTCGGTGACCGCGTCTTCCTCGACGGCGGCCACGGCACCGCGCGTGAGGAACACCAATCGGGCGTCGGCCGACCGCTCGTCGTCCAGCCACTCACGCATCAGACGCAGGACGAAAGCCGTCGCCTGGCGGCCGGCAGGTACCGGCACGGCGACCAGGGAGGCCACGGAACGGCCCTCGCCCGTGCCTTCCAGGAGCGCGCGCACGGCGCAGTCGTCGGGCGCGAGGGCCGTGTCCTGCGGCAGCGGGCCGGCCGGGGGCGTGGCCGGCCCGCCGCTTCCCGTGGTCGGTGCCGGTGTCCGCCACGAGACACGGTGCAGCTGCCCGGTTGGGCCGTGCGTGCCCAACGACTCGGCGGCGAGCGGACGCAGGACGAGGGATTCGGCGGTCAGCACCGGCCGCCCCGCCTCGTCCGAAGCGCTCAGCGCCGTACCGCCGCTGGTCGCCGGGGCCCACCGCACCCGGAGGGTGCGCGCACCGGTGGCCCACAGCTCGACGCCCGACCAGACGAAAGGCAGCGGCCGGTCGGTCTCTGTGGCCTCGCGCATGACCAGCGGATGCAGAGCCGCGTCGAGGAGTGCGGGGTGCAGAAGGAACTCGTCGGCGCCGGCTTCGCCGTCCGGGCTCCGGAGTTCTTCGGGCAGGGTGAGCCCCGCGAACAGTTCTTCACCGCGCCGCCAGGCCGAGAGTGCGCACCGGAAGCCGGGCCCGTAGGAGTAACCGAGGTCGCTCAGCCGGGAGTAGAGCGCGTCCGGTGTGATCGGCTCGGCGCCGCTCGGCGGCCATGCAGCCGGCTCCGTCGTGGTGTGCGCCGCCTCCGAGGCCGGACTGAGCAGCCCCGACGCATGGCGCAGCCACTCGCCGTGCTCTCGTACCGGACGTGAGTGCACCGCGCAGGCGCGGGTGCCGTCCGGTGCGGGAGGGCCGACGGACAGCTGGAGGTCGAGCGGTCCGGCGTCGGCTGACAAGATCAGCGGCGCCTCCAGGGTCAGCTCCTCGACGCGGGGCGTGCCGGCGTGTTCGCCGGCCTTCAGGGCGAATTCGAGGAAGGCGGTGCCGGGCAGCAACACCGTTCCGAGGATCTCGTGATCCGCTGTCCAGGGCTGGGTGTCGGGCGAGATCACTCCGGTGAGCAACATTCCGCCGTCCTCGGCGAGTTCGACGGAAGCTACGAGTACGGGGTGTCCGGCCGCTTCCAGCCCGAGCGCCCCCGGGCCTGAGGACCGGGACGGCGGAAGCATCCAGTAGCGCTGCCGCTGAAAGCCGTACGTGGGCAGGTCGACCGGTGTGCCGGGCTGGCCGAGCATCGTCTCGTGGTCCAGCTCGGCGCCCTGGGCGCAGGCGGTGGCGAGCGCCGTGGCGAGGGTCTTGACCGCGGGGCGCCCCTTACGCAGTACGGGCACCGCTCCGGCGACCAGTGCGGTGAGTGCGGCGTCGGGGCCGAGTTCGATGAGGGTGGTGGTGTGGTGGTTGTGGAGGGTTTGGATGGTGTCGTTGAAGCGGACGGGGTGGCGGATGTGTTGGGTCCAGTAGGTGGGGTTGGTGAGTTGTTCGGTGGTGGCGAGGGTGCCGGTGAGGTTGCTGATGATGGGGGTGTGGGGTGGGTGGTAGGTGAGGGTGGTGGCGGTTTGGTGGAATTCGTTGAGGATGGGGTCCATGTGGGGGGAGTGGAAGGCGTGGCTGACGGTGAGTTGTTTGGTTTTGCGGCCTTGGGTGGTGAGGGTGTGGGCGAGGTGGTGGGCTTCGTCGGTGTTGCCGGAGATGACGAGGGAGTGGGGGGTGTTGATGTCGGCTAGGGTGAGGTTGGGGGTGAGGAGGGGGAGGGTTTCTTCTTCGGTGGCTTCGATGGCGATCATGGTTCCGCCGGTGGGGGCGGTTTGCATGAGTCGGGCGCGGGTGGTGACGAGGGTGGCGGCGTCGGTGAGGTTGAGGACGCCGGCGGTGTGGGCGGCGGTGAGTTCGCCGATGGAGTGGCCGGTGAGGTAGTGGGGGTGGATGCCCCAGTGGGTGAGGAGGTGGTGGAGGGCGGTTTCGAGGGCGAAGAGGGCGGGTTGGGTGTATTGGGTTTGGTTGAGGAGTGCTGCTTTTTCGGTGTGTGGTGGGGCGAAGAGGATGTCGCGGAGTGGGTGGGGGAGGTGGGGGTCGAGTGCGTCGCAGGTGTGGTTGAGGGCGTGGGCGAAGTGGGGGTAGGTGTCGTAGAGTTCGCGGCCCATTTGGGGGTGTTGGCTGCCTTGGCCGGTGAAGAGGAAGGCGGTGCGGGGTGTGGGTGTGGGGGGTGTGGTGGTCTGGATCAGGGCGGGGTGTTCGCGTCCCTGGGTGAGTGCGTCGAGTGCCTCCAGCGCCTGATCACGCTCATCCCCCAACACCACCGCACGGTGGTCGAGGACCGCACGGCCGGCAGCCAACGCGCCCCCGACAGCGGCGGATTCGGTTCCGGGGTGCCGGCGCACATAGGCACCGAGCCGACGGGCCTGCTCCCTGAGCGCGTCCTCGGAGTGCCCCGACAGCGGCCACAGCCGCGGGGCAGCGGCCGGCTCCCGCCGTTCCGCTGAGGGCTCGTCCGCCTCCTCCAGGATGACGTGGGCGTTGGTGCCGCTGATCCCGAACGACGAGACGGCCGCGCGGCGCGGCTGCCCGTTGTCTGGCCACTCGGCCTCCTCGGTCAGCAGCGATACCGCTCCGGTGGACCAGTCGACGTGCGGAGTGGGCTCGTCCACATGGAGGGTGCGCGGCAGCAGCCCGTCGCGCATCGCCATCACCATCTTGATGACCCCGCCGACACCTGCGGCGGCCTGGGCATGGCCGATGTTGGACTTCAACGACCCCACGCGCAAAGGCTGTCCGGCGGGGCGGTCGCTGCCGTACGTCGCCAGCAGCGCTTCCGCCTCGATCGGGTCGCCCAGGCGGGTGCCAGTGCCATGGGCCTCCATGGCGTCGACCTCCGGAGCCGTGAGTCCGGCGTTCGCCAGGGCCTGGCGGATGACCCGCTCCTGGGAAGGTCCGCTCGGTGCGGTGAGCCCGTTGCTGGCACCGTCCTGGTTGATCGCTGAGCCGCGTACCGTCGCGAGTACCCGGTGACCGTTGCGCCGCGCGTGCGAGAGCCGCTCCACCAGGAGCATGGCGACTCCCTCGGACCATGCCGTGCCGTCGGCGGCAGCCGCGAACGGCTTGCACCGGGCGTCCGGGGCCAGCCCGCGCTGCCTGCTGAACTCCAGGAACATCCCGGGGGTGGCCATCACCGTGGCGCCGCCGACGAGGGCCATGTCGCAGTCGCCCTGGCGCAGTGCCTGGGCGGCCAGGTGCAGTGCGACCAGCGACGAGGAGCAGGCCGTGTCGACGGTCACCGCCGGGCCCTCGAACCCGAAGGTGTACGCCAGCCGGCCCGAGGCCACGCTCGTGGTGCCTCCGGTGAGCAGATACCCGTCGAAGCCGTCGGCCGCCTCATCCAGCCGTGGGCCGTAATCCTGTGCGGTGCAGCCGACGAAGACTCCTGAAAGGCTCCCGCGCAGCGAGTCGGGCGCGATACCGGCGTGTTCGAGCGCCTCCCAGGAGGTCTCCAGCAGGAGCCGCTGCTGGGGGTCCATCGCCGTCGCCTCGCGCGGTGAGATCCCGAACGCGGCGGGGTCGAAGTCGCCTGCCGCGGCGAGGAATCCCCCCTCGCGGACATAGGTCGTGCCGGGTACGGCGGGGTCAGGGTCGTAGAGGGCCGCCAGGTCCCAGCCCCGGTCCGTGGGGAACGGGCCGATCGCGTCGGTGCCGGAGCGGACGAGGGACCACAGGTCCTCGGGGGAGGCAACTCCGCCCGGGTAGCGGCAGGCCATGCCGACGATCGCAATCGGATCGTCGGCGGCGGGGACGGGGCGGCCCGGGATGGGCCCCGCGTCGGTGCGGCCCTCGCCTGAGAGCCGCTCCCGCAACAGGCGGACGACGGCGGTGGGTGTGGGGTGGTTGTAGACCAGGGCGGACGGCAGGCTCAGTCCGGTCGCGGTCTGGAGCCGGTCACGCAGTTCGACGCCGGAGAGCGAGTCGAAGCCGAGATCCTTGAAGGCGTGGTCGGCGTCCACGGAGTCGGCCGTCACGTGCCCGAGCACGATGGCCACCTGGGCGAGGACCAGGTCGAGCAGGTCGGTGGGCGTGGCGGCGAGTGACTGTGGGCCCTCCGTGCTGTGGGCCGCAGCGGGTGGAGCCGTATCGGTTCGCGGGGCGGTGTCCGAGTCCGAGTCCGGTCCCGCCGCCGGCGCGGACGTCTCGGAGCGGGTGTCCAGCCAGTGGCGCTCGCGCTGGAAGGCGTAAGTGGGCAGCGCCACCGCCCGGCCGCGCCCCACCTCCGGGATGTTCGACCAGTCGACCGGGGTGCCGTGCGTGTGGGCTCCGGCCACTGCCGCCAGCAGGGTCGACGGCTCGGGCCGCCCCCGGCGCATCGAGGCGAGCAGGGCTTGTCCGGATTCCTGGAGGGAGTCGCGGGCCATGCCGGTGAGTGCGGCGTCGGGGCCGAGTTCGATGAGGGTGGTGGTGTGGTGGTTGTGGAGGGTTTGGATGGTGTCGTTGAAGCGGACGGGGTGGCGGATGTGTTGGGTCCAGTAGGTGGGGTTGGTGAGTTGTTCGGTGGTGGCGAGGGTGCCGGTGAGGTTGCTGATGATGGGGGTGTGGGGTGGGTGGTAGGTGAGGGTGGTGGCGGTTTGGTGGAATTCGTTGAGGATGGGGTCCATGTGGGGGGAGTGGAAGGCGTGGCTGACGGTGAGTTGTTTGGTTTTGCGGCCTTGGGTGGTGAGGGTGTGGGCGAGGTGGTGGGCTTCGTCGGTGTTGCCGGAGATGACGAGGGAGTGGGGGGTGTTGATGGCGGCGATGGTGAGGTTGGGGGTGAGGAGGGGGAGGGTTTCTTCTTCGGTGGCTTCGATGGCGATCATGGTTCCGCCGGTGGGGGCGGTTTGCATGAGTCGGGCGCGGGTGGTGACGAGGGTGGCGGCGTCGGTGAGGTTGAGGACGCCGGCGGTGTGGGCGGCGGTGAGTTCGCCGATGGAGTGGCCGGTGAGGTAGTGGGGGTGGATGCCCCAGTGGGTGAGGAGGTGGTGGAGGGCGGTTTCGAGGGCGAAGAGGGCGGGTTGGGTGTATTGGGTTTGGTTGAGGAGTGCTGCTTTTTCGGTGTGTGGTGGGGCGAAGAGGATGTCGCGGAGTGGGTGGGGGAGGTGGGGGTCGAGTGCGTCGCAGGTGTGGTTGAGGGCGTGGGCGAAGTGGGGGTAGGTGTCGTAGAGTTCGCGGCCCATTTGGGGGTGTTGGCTGCCTTGGCCGGTGAAGAGGAAGGCGGTGCGGGGTGTGGGTGTGGGGGGTGTGGTGGTCTGGATCAGGGCGGGGTGTTCGCGTCCCTGGGTGAGTGCGTCGAGTGCCTCCAGCGCCTGATCACGCCCATCCCCCAACACCACCGCACGATCCTCGAAATGGGTACGCGTGGTGGCCAGCGAATACGCCGTGTCCGACGGACGCGTGGCCGCGCCCTCCACCGAGACCAGATGCCCCAGCAGCCGTGCTGCCTGCTCGCGCAGCGCGGCCCGTCCGCGGCCGGAGACCGGCCAGAGAACCGTACTGCCCACCTCCGCCAGGTCGTTGGCGGACGGCTCCGGCGCCGGCTCGTCCGCCGGACCCGCGAGCACCATGTGGCAGTTGGTGCCACCCATGCCGAACGAGCTCACCCCGGCGATCAGCTCGCCCCCGGCCTCCTGTCCACCGGCGGGTACCGGCCAGGGGGTCTCCTCCGTCACGACCCGCAGGCCGAGCTCCGTCAGCGGGATGTCCGGGTGCGGCGAACGGAAGTTGAGGCTCGGCGGCAGCTTGCGGCGCGCGATGCTCAGCGCGGTCTTCACCAGACCCACCAGCCCGGCGGCGCCCTCCAAGTGGCCCACGTTCGTCTTGGCCGAGCCCACGAGCAGCGGAGACCCGGCGGGACGGTCGTGACCGAGCACGGCGCCCAGTGCCGCGGCTTCCACGGGGTCGCCAACCGGGGTCCCGGTGCCGTGCAGTTCCACGTAGCCGACGGACCGCGGGGAGGTACCGGCGCGGGCGTGGGCGGCCCGCAGCACTGCCTCCTGCGCGGCCCGGTCCGGCACGGTCAGCCCCTGGGAGGCGCCGTCGTTGTTGACCGCGCTGCCGAGGATCACGCAGTGCACCCGGTCACCGTCGGCCCGCGCGTGTTCCAGCGGCTTGAGGACGACGGCCGCGCCACCCTCGCCGCGCACATAGCCGTTGGCACGTTCGTCGAACGTGAAGCAGCGACCGTCCGGGGACAGCGCTCCGAATCCCGCGCTGCGCTCGCTGCTGTCAGGGGAGAGGATCAGATTCACACCGCCGACCACCGCGAGGTCCGTCTCGCCGCGCCGCAGGCTCTCGCACGCAAGATGTACCGCGACCAGTGAGGAGGACTGCGCGGTGTCCACCGTCATGCTGGGACCCGTCAGGCCGAGGGCGTAGGAGAGCCGGTTGGCGAGCAGGCTGCGGTGCAGGCCGGTGACCGCGTACCGGCTCGGGGACCGGCCACGTCGGTGGTGCAGGGCCGCGTAGTCGTCCCAGATGGCGCTCGCGAAGACCGAGGTTCGGCTGCCGGCCAGCCGGGCCGGGACGATGCCGGCCTCTTCCAGCGCCTCCCAGCCGAGTTCGAGCATCAGCCGTTGCTGGGGGTCCATGGCCTCGGCTTCGCGGGGCGAGACCCCGAAGAAGGCCGCGTCGAAGCGGTCGACCTCGTCGAGGAAGGCGCCGAAGCGCGGCGCGTCCTCCGCCCACCGCCCAGCGGGCGGTTCGCCCACCGCGTGTTCCCCCAGGGCCAGCAGCCGCCCGAAGGCCGCCACGTCCGGCGCCTTGGGCAGCCGGCAGGCGAGTCCGATGACGGCGATGGGCCCGGCGGCCCCGAGCGCCGGCGAGGGCGGGTCCCCGGGGCGGTTCCCCGGATCGCCGAGGGTGGCGGGGCGCGTGGACTTGCCGTCGGCAGTGGTGTGGTCGTTGGGCATCGCTGGCTACTGGCTCCCTCGTTGAGGACGACACGGCAGCGAAGGCGGCGTCGCGGTTTCTGGCCTCGCTTCGCGCCGGCTGATGGGCACCTGCCTGCGCCAAGCATCGACAGCTCGGCTAACGGGAGCCTTTGTGCGGTCTAAACCGACGCTGTCGGCGGCGCCGGGCCCGCTCGGCCTGCGGGGTGGCCGACGCGTCGGTGGTGCGGCCCCGACGTGAGGCCGCACCACCGACACTGGTGCCCGGGGGACACGGCGCACCGCGCGGCGGTGCGTCCCCCGGGCCGCGTTCCGAACCCGCTGCCCTGGACGGGCGGCGGGCCCCGCGAGCGTTCTAGAGGGTCTTGATCATCCCGCCGTCCACCACCAGGTCGGAGCCGGTGATGCTGTCCGCCTGGTGGGACGCGAGGAAGGCGGCCACAGCGGCCACCTCCGAGGGTTCAACCAACCGGCCCGTCGAGATGCCCATTTGGGAGAGCAGCGCCTGCAAAGGATCGGAGTCCCTGTCCTCTCCTGAGCCCTGGCTCGCCGCCATGTCGTCGAACGCGGCTTCGAAGGCGGGGGTCCGTGTGACGCCTGGCGTGATGGTGTTGAACCGCACCCCCTGGCTCGCGTACTCCTCGGCCAGTGCCTTGGTGAGACTGTTCAGGGCTGCCTTGGCCGCACAGTAGTCGTAAGTGATCTTTGGTACCCGGCCGCCGACCGAAGAGATGTTCACGACGCTGCCGCCGCCCTCCTCCTTCAGGCTCGGCAGTGCGGCCCGTGTCACGCGCACCGTGGCGAAGAAGTTCAGAGCGAAGGTCGCGTCCCAGTCCGAGACGTCGATGGCCTCGAACCCGCCCTTCATGGTGCCCCCGCCGCCGATGTTGTTCACCAGCACGTCCAGGCTGCCGAGTTCGCGCACGGTGAAGTCGACGCAGCGGGCCGGACCGTCCGCCTCGGTGAGGTCGACAGGGAAGTGCACCGCGTCCAGGTCGGACAGTTCGGAGGAGGCGGACCGCGAGGCCGCCACCACCCGCATGCCCTCGGCGGCCAGGGTGCGGGCGATGGCCAGTCCGATGCCTCGGCTCGCGCCGGTGACCAGCGCTGTCCGGCCTTTGAGTTCCAGGTTCATCTTCGATCCCTTTCCTTCGGATGGGGTGATGCGAACGGTCGGTAGCGGTTCCGCCGACGTGGACCGGTGCCCTGCCGGCCGGCGTCCTCAGCTGTCAGCCGTCAGCCCTCCACTGCGATGGCCTGCGAGGGGCAGAGCGCCACGGTCTCCTCCAGCCGCTGCCTGTCGTCTTCGGCCGCCGTGCCGGCGAGGACGACCACCGTCCCCTCGTCGGACTGGTCGAAGAGGTCAGGTGCGGAGAGCACGCACTGCCCTGCTCCCAGACAGCGGTCGGTGTCGGCGGTGATGCGCATGGTCGGTTCCCCTTCGGTCGCGGGGTGTTCGGCGGTGTGGACGTTCCTTCCGGCACTCGTGTGCGCGGCGTGAGGGCCGGGGTACGAGAGGCTGTGGTGTGCGGTCGCTCGGCGGGCGGTGTGCCTCACCATGTGACGGGGAGTTCCCAGACCCCCTGGACCCCGCCGGCTTCCTTGACCGGCAGTCGGTCGGCAGGTACGGCGAGCCGCAGACCCGGCAGTCTGCGCAGCAGGGTGCTCAGCGCGATCTCCATCTCCGCCCTGGCCAGGTTCTGTCCGATGCACTGGTGGACTCCGTGGCCGAAGGAGATGTGATGGCGGGCGCCGCGCGCTGGGTCGAAGCCCGCCCCGTCGCCGAATGCGCGCTCGTCCCGGTTGGCCGTGGAGATCACGACGATGAGCCCGTCGCCCGCCCGTATCCGGTGGCCTCCGAGCTCGGTGTCCGTGGTGGCGAAGCGGGCCACCCCGTCCGCGATCGCGGTGTAGCGCAGCAGCTCCTCGACGGCGGTGGGCAGCAGCGTGGCATCGGCGCGCAGCGCCGCGAGCTGGTCGGGGTTCTCCAACAGGGTCAGCAGCCCGAGCGCGATGGCGCTGGCCGTCGTCTCGTGCCCCGCGACGAGCAGCAGCAGCGCGATGTCGACCAGTTCCCTGTGAGTCAGCCTGCCCGGCTTGACCTGCTCCTCGATGAGGGTGTCCAGCAGTCCGTCGCCCGGGTCGCTCTCCTTGGTCCGGATCAGCTCCCCCAGATAGCTGCTCAGACCGGCGAAGGCGTCCGCGCTGTCCTGGAGGCTCGTACTGCCGGTGACGACGCGCCGCGACTGCTCCTCGAAGAATTCGTGGTCGCTGTACGGGACACCGAGCAGCCGGCAGATCACGATGGACGGCACCGGCAGCGCGAATTCCGGTACCAGGTCCACCACCGGGCCCTTGGCCTCGATGGCGTCGATGAGTCCGTCGACGATGCTCTGGA
This sequence comes from Streptomyces iconiensis, assembly GCF_028657195.3. Lineage (GTDB taxonomy): Bacteria > Actinomycetota > Actinomycetes > Streptomycetales > Streptomycetaceae > Streptomyces > Streptomyces iconiensis. The sequence continues at coordinate 45,081 of NZ_JANCPR020000058.1, read as the reverse complement.
TGCCCGGCCGCAGTGCCGCCACCTTCTTCACCGTGAAGCTGGTCAGCAGCATCTTGCGCTGGACGGTGTGCTCGGGCGGGTCCATCCCGATGAAGTTGCGTACCTTCCGGGCCGATTCGAAGCGGGGCGCGGTGGCCGGGTAGTGCGGGTGGACCCGGTCGGACGAGAAGGTGACCGCGTCCAGCAGGACCTGCCGTGCCTCGGCGTGCCCGCTCACTGCCCACACCTGGCGGCCGTTGTAGAGCCGCACCGGCGACACCGGTCCGTCTTCGGTGTAGCGGTCGTATCCGGCGGGCGGGTGATAGGGGCAGCCGCGTTGCTGCGGGTACGCGGGGATGTCCTCCGGGGGCGCGGGGAGGTGCACGTCGGCCGTGTCGGTCATTCGCTGGGCTCCAAGGTTCCGGGGCCGGCCGTCACCGGCCTGGTTGGCGGTGCGGGGGCAGCCGGCGGCGGCTCGGCCGACCGTCGGCGTGGGGTGCTGAAGCGTCGTGCGAGGGGGTTCTCCACCCAGGTGAACAGGGCGTGGGCGAGGACGAGGCTGAGGACGAAGGCGGCCAGGCTCAGGCCGGTGCCGGGCAGCAGCGACCAGACCTCGCTCCGGCCGATCAAGCGGTGCCCGTACTCGACCACCAGGGCGTGCACCATGTAGAACGCGAACGAGAGTTCGCCGAGCCGGACCAGGGTCCGGCCGCGGAAGCAGGACCGGTACCCGCGCAGGTCCGCGACGGCACCGGAGGCCACCAGCGGCACCAGCCACAGGGCGGCGGCCCCGGCGATGCTGAAGAGATAGGGGACATTGGACGCCACCACGTAGCCGGCTGCCGCGATGAGAACCGAGGGCGCGAGTCCCAGCCGCGGCCAGCGTCCGGTCTGTACGATCCGAGCGACGATCATGCCCAGGACGAATTCCAGCGCACGGGCCGGCGGGAAGAAGTAGACGGACCACACCTGCTGAAAAGAGAGCGAGCCGTCGCCTATGAAGGGAAGCTTCGGCTGGTCGCTGATGAGGTACTGGCCGACGAGCGGCAGTGTGAGCGCGAGGACGGCGACGATCCCGGCCGCCGTCCACAGACGGTGCACCGGCACGGCGTTGAGCATCCGGAGCAGTAGCGGGAAGCACAGGTAGAAGAACATCTCGCACGCGAGCGACCAGCTCACCGTGTTCATCGAGTTGACGGTGGCCATGTCCGGCGCCCAGGTCTGTACGAGGAAGAGGTTGGCCAGCGCCCTCCAGACGGGAATCGGCTGTGACACGGCGAGCATCAGCAGCCCCGCCAGCACGAGCGTCACGACGTGGTTCGGGAAGATCTTCACCAGACGCCGGCGCCAGACGCGCGGCGCGGTGTCGTCGGCCCGCGCGGACCAGGTCAGCACGAACCCGCTGAGGACGAAGAAGAAGCACACGCCGTAGAAGCCGGCCTTCGCCGCCCAGGTGCCGAGCACGTCGCCCGTGCCCCCGCCGTAGAACCCCGTCTGCGGGAAGGTGACGTGAAAGGCGAACACGAGCAGCGCGGCGATGAAGCGCATCCCGGTGAGGGAGGGCAGCTTCGCGGGGAAGGTGGGCGGTGCGGTCTCCTGGACGGTGGCAGAAGTGGCGGGTATGTGCGGTGGTTGAGGCACGGTGGTTCCCCCGGCTCGATCGGACCTGGCGGGGCGAGGCTCGCAGGCCGTGATTGGCCGGATCTAAAGCCGTCCTTGTGCAGGCTCGGCCGCATCCGCGAGACGGAGCGGGGCCTTCGGGTGCCGGACGGCCCTGAGCCGCCGGGGCACCGCCTCCAGCAGCGCGCGGGTGTACGGGTGCCGGGGCGCGGCGAAGACCTCGGCAACCGGGCCTGATTCCACGATCCGCCCGTCATGCATCACCATCACCCGCTCGCACACCCCCCGGAGCGCGGTCAGGTCGTGCGAGACGAAGAGCGTGGCCAGGCCCAGTTCCGCCCGTAACTTCCGCAGCAGGTCGAGCACTTGGGCCTGTGCGGTGACATCCAGGGCGGAAACCGGCTCGTCGCACACCAGCAGGCGCGGCCCGGAGGCGAGCGCGCGGGCCAGTGCCACCCGCTGCCGCTGCCCGCCGGACAGGGCCCGCGGGGAGTACGTCACATGCTCCGGGGAGAGGCCGACCCGCTCCAGCAGGGCCCGCGTCAGGGCCGCACGGTCCCGGCGCGGTCGCCCCGCCGCGGCGAGCGCCTCTCCGATGACGCGGGCCACCGGCCAACGCGGGTCGAAGGAGCTGAGCGGGTCCTGCGGCACGAGTTGCAGCGCGTGCCGCCGGCGACGCCGGTCGCGCTCAGGTACCGCGCTCCAGGGCTCGCCGGCCAACCGCACGGAACCCGCGTCAGGCTCCAGCAGGCCCAGCACCATCCGGGCGAGAGTGGACTTGCCGGACCCGGACTCCCCGACCAGGCCCAGTGCCTCCCCGTCGCGCAGGCTGAACGACACCCCGTCCACGGCTGTCCTGCGCACGCCCCTGGACTCCTGAAAGGTGCGCACCACATCCGTGACCTGGAGCAGCGGCGTGCCGCCCGTGGCCGGGCCTGGTGGCAGAGCGGTGCGGCGCCGGGCGCCCGTGACGGCCGCCAGCAGTTTCCTGGTGCAGACATGCCGGGGTGCTTCCAGCACGCGCGCCGTCGGCCCGGACTCCACGATCCGCCCGTCCTGTACCACGGCGACCTCGTCCGCCAGCGCCTCGACCACCGTGAGGTCGTGCGAGATCAGCAGCAGCGCCATCCCGTCGCGCGTCAACTCGCCCAGGAGCCTGAGGATGCGTGCCTGTACGGACGCGTCCAGTGCCGTGGTCGGCTCATCGGCGATCAGCGTGTCGGGATCAGCGGCCAGCGCCGAGGCGATCAGGGCCCGCTGCCGCTGCCCGCCCGACAACTGGTGCGGACGGTCCTTGGCCCGGGCCCCCGGCTCCGGCATGCCGACCCGGTCCAGCAGTTCCAGCACCCGGGCTCTCACGGCACGCCTCGGCACGATGTGGTGGGCGAGCAGCGGTTCGGCTATCTCCCGGCCCACGGGGCGCACCGGGTCGAGGGCGGTCAGGGCATCCTGAGCAACGAGCCCGATCCGCCTCCCCCGGACGGCGCGCCATTCGCGGGGCCCGAAGGAGCGGGCGTCGTACCCGGCGATCCGCAACTGGTCGGCCGTGACCGTCGCGTCGGGTCCTGCGAGCCCCAGCAGGGAGCGGGCGAGCACGGACTTGCCCGAGCCGGACTCGCCGACCAGGGCCAGACAGCGGCCGGCGTTCAGTGAGAACGAGGCATCCCGTACGGCGTGGACGGGCGTGGGGCCGTCGTCGAAGCGGACATTGAGTCCTGTCACGTCCAACAGCGGGGGCGGCGCCGTGTTCGTCCGGTCCGAGGTGGCCGTCAAGAGAGAACCCGCCCCCTTGCATGGCCGCCCACGTGCCCGCCGACCGCGGTGACGGCGAGGACCGTGGCCACCAGCAGCAGGCCGGGGAAGAGAGCTGTCCACCAGCCCTGTTGGAGATAAGCCTGGCTTTCGGTCAACATCGTTCCCCATTCGGGCGTCGGCGGCTGGAGGCCGAGGCCCAGGTAGCTCAGGGCGGCCCCGGCGGATATGGACGTGCCGAGAGAGACCGGCGCCAGCACGAGCAGCGGGCTCAGCGCGTTGGGCAGGATGTGCCGCAGCACCGTCAGCGGTGTGCGGACGCCGAGTGCGATCGCCGACTCGACGTAGCCGGACAGCCGCACCACCAGCGCCTGAGCCCTGACGACACGGGCGAGCCCAGGAGCGGTGCCGGCGGCGACCGCCGCCGTGGTGCTCAGGGCGCCCTTGTCCATGACAAGGATCACCATGAGCGCCAGCAGGAGGCCGGGCAGCGCGAGGAACACATCGGCGACGCGCATCAGGACCGCGTCGGCGAACCGGCCCAGCAAGGCCGCGGCCAGTCCCCACACCGTCGCCGTCACCATCGCGATGGCGGTGGCGGCTGCGCCGATCGCGAGGGAGTAGCGGGTGCCGTGCACGCTCCGGGTGAGTACGTCGCGGCCGAGCTGATCGGTTCCGAAGAAGTGCTGGGCGCTCGGCGGTGCGAAGGCGTGCACGGGATCGGTGTCGGCCGGGTCACCGCTGGTGAAGAGCGCGGGGAACAGCGCGAACAGGACGACGAGCGTCAGGAAGGCCGCCGCGAGAAGGACGGCGGGCCGCGACCGGCCCTGTCCTCCCGGCCCCGGCCGGCTGCACCGTCGGCCCGGTCCCCGGGTTCCTGCGGACATCACGCGGCCCGCACCCCCGTCCCTCGGCGCAGCCGGGGGTCCACGGCCACGTACAGCGTCTCCACCACCGCGCTGATGACGACGAACACCACGGCGGAGAGCAGCACCACGCCCTGCACGACGGGCAGATCGCGGTCCCTGACCGCCTGGAGCGTGATGCGTCCGATGCCGGGCCTGGCGAAGACGTTCTCGACGACCACCGCTCCGCCGAGCAGGGTGCCGGTGAACCAGCCGGCGAGCGTCAGCGCGGGAAGCGCGGCATGGCGCAGCGCATGCCGGGACCGCACCGTGTGCTCGGCCAGCCCGCGTGCGCGGGCCGACAGCACGAAGGGCTCTTCCATGGCCGTGAGCAGCCCCTCGCGCATCACTTGGGTGAGCAGCGCAGCCATCGGCAGCGCCAGCGTGACCACCGGCAGGATCAGCGAACGGCCGTCGCCGCTGTCCGAAACGGGCAGCCAGCCCAGCCGGAAGGAGAAGACCGTCAGAAGCATGATCCCGAGCCAGAAGGACGGGGTGGAGATGATGACGAGTTCCACCACCGTACTGATACGACGCGGCCGTTGCGACCGGCCTGAGGTCAGGATCGTCACGAGCACGGCGCCCAGGATCGCCGACAGAGCGGTCCAGAAAGTGAGTTCCGCGGTGGGTGGGAGCTGATGCGACAGCACGGCGGAGACCGGCTGCTGGAGTTGGTAGGAATCGCCCAGTTCGCCGTGTACGACATGACGCAGGTATCCCACGTACTGATCGAACAACGGCTGGTCGAGGCCGTACTGGCGGCGGATCGCGTCCCGTTGCTCCGCCCCGACCATGGCGTCGCTGCCGACGATGGCGTTCACCGGGTCGCCAGGGACGAGCTGGAGGATGAAGAAGGCGCAGCTCGCCGCGCCCCAGAGGACCAGGACGGCAGCCGCGACCCGGCGCGCGACGAGGCGTACGGCTGCCGCCATCAGCGGTCCTCCACCCACACTTCATAGAACTCGGGCCATGCCGAGATGCTCAGCCGGAGACCGTGGACCCGTGTGCTGTGGGCCACCGACCCGGTGGGGATGTAGGCGGGCACCGCGACCGCTTCGTCGAGGACACGCTCTTGGATCTTCGCGTAGTACAGCGTCCGCTGCTTCGCCGAACGTGCGGTCTGGGCGGCTTTGAGCCAGCGGTCGAGGAGGGGGTCGCTGAGCGCGGAGAAGTTGCGTCCGCCGTACGCGGGGTCCGCGGTGGACAGGAGGAACTGGCTGAGGACGTCGCCGTCGCCGCGTGCCCAGGAAGTCTGCACCACGTCGTACCGCCCCTGGCTCAGGCGGGTGGAGACCTCCGCCGCGTCGGCGGACTCGACGACGTCGAGGTGGATGCCGGCCCGCTTGAGGGCACCCTGTACCGCCTGGGTGAAGAGGGATGCCGTGCCGTACACCGGGGCGACCACGGTGAGTCGGTCTCCGTCTTTGGTCCGATAGCCCTCGGCGTCCCGCCCTGTCCAGCCCGCCGCGTCCAGCAGACGTGCCGCGAGCCGCGGGTCGTACGGTCGGCGCCCTGCCTCGGCGGGCGCGTAGCCGTTCGGCGTGGAGGGAGAAAGCAGGGACCAGGCACGAGAGTTGGCGCCCTGGAAGATCGCCTTGGCCAGCGTGCTGAAGTCGATCGCGCGCTGGAACGCCTTGCGCACGCGCGGGTCGGAGAAGGGACTGCTCCTGGTGTTGAGGTAGAAGGCGTTGACGGCTCCGGGTATCGCTTTGCTGACCGTCTTGAGCTGCGCGTTCCTGGTGAGGATGCCGACCTGATGGGGTGGGATCGCCGCCACCGCGTCGACCTGGTCCGAGGTGAGCGCGCCCACACGGGTGGTGTCGTCGGTGAGGAAACGGATCGTCAAAGAGTTCAGCCGGGCCGGGCCGGAGTGGTTCGCGCTCTGGGGAGGCCAGGCGTAACGGGGGTTTCTGGCGTAGGCGCGCTGCTGTCCCCGCACGTAGCGCCCGGCCTTGAACGGGCCGGATCCGACGGAGCCGGTGCCGGCGCACAGCGCAGCCTGACCCGCCTTCAACGAGGCGGGTGAGGCGATGCCCAGATAGGTCGTGCTGGCGGCCTGGAGAAATGGTTCGAACGGCCGGCTGAAGCGGACAGTGACCCGGTACGTGCCCTCCACCGTGGTGCCCTCGTAGGGACCCAGCAGCCCTGCTGCGTACTGGGAGCGGGTGGTCTTGGCGGTGATGTGGTCGAAGTTGGCCTTGACCGCGGCGGCGTCCATCCGCGAACCGTCGTGGAAGATCACATCGCGGCGCAGGGTGAAGGTGTAGGCACGTCCGCCCTTGCCGGTCCGCCACGAGCTGGCCAGCCACGGTTCCAGTGCGCCGTCCGGAGTCTGGTGGACGAGCGAGTCGAAGACGGGGCGCTGGACGAAAGCGGTGCTGTCCTCGGAACTGCTGTGCGGGTCCCAGCAGCCGGGTTCCTGGCTCTCTGCGTAGGTGAGGCTGCCACCGTCGCGTGGCCGCACGGCGTCCGGAGAGCTTCCGGTGCCACCGCTGGAGCCGCACGCGGTGACGGCGAGGAGGGCGAGCGCGACAAAGGTGGACGGGGGCGTGGCTCGTTGCATGGTGCGACACGAGTCCATTCCTGCTCCGGCTGCGCGTGGTGGGGTGCGGCATTGTCACCGGCGGTTCTAAAGCCGCGCTGAAGCGCCCTCGGCAGACACGGGCCGCACTCCGGCGGCGGCTTCCGCGAGGAGGGCGAAGGAGCGCAGTCGGTCCTCCTGGTCGGGGACGATCGTCAGCGCCATCACCTCGTCGGCGCCGGTGTGCTGGAGGAGGGCGGTGAGTTTGTCGCGTACGGTCCGTGGCCCTCCGATGAGTTGTGGCTCGGCGAGGTCTTGGAGGAAGGTGCGCTCCGTGGAGCTGTACGTGTGCGCGGCGGACGTCCCCTCGGAAGGGAAGGCGTCGAAGCGCTGGACCGTCTGCATCCGCAGCTTGCCGAGCAGATAGGGCGAGGCCACCCGCCATGCCGCCTCGTCGGTGTCGGCGACGGTGGTGAGGACGGCGATCAGGTTGCGCGGCCGGTCGAGCTGCGCCGAGGGCCGGAAGGCCATGCGGTAGTGGTCGAGGGCGGTGGCGGTCGCGTGCGGGTTGATCTGATGGGCGAAGGCGTACGGCAGTCCGAGCGCGCCCGCCAGCTCAGCGCTGGACGGGCTCGACCCCAGAACCCACAGGTCCGGCCTGCCGTCCTCTGCCGGGACCGCGGTGATACCGGTGGTTGGGGTGCCGGGGGCGAAGTAGCCGCTTAACTCCCTGATCCGGGACGGGAAGTCGTCGTCGGTGCCCTCCGGTACGCGGCGCAGCGCGCGGGCGGTGATCGGGTCGGTGCCGGAGGCCCGGCCCAGTCCCAGGTCGATCCGGCCGGAGTACAGCGCCTCCAGGGTGCCGAACTGTTCTGAGACCACGAGCGGAGGGTGATTGGGCAGCAGCACGCCCCCGGACCCGACACGCAGCGTGGTGGTGGCGGCTGCGAGGCGCCCGACGAGAATGGCGGGCGCTGAGGTGGCCAGGCTCGGGATGTTGTGGTGCTCGGCGACCCAGTAGCGCAGGTAGCCGAGTTCCTCGATCCTGGGCGCGAGGGCGACGGTGTCTCGCAGCGCGCCGGTCGCCGAGCCTTCCTCGAAGACGGGAACCACATCAAGTACGGACAGGGGGACATCGGCGGATCTGGCCATGCTGGGCTCCTTGGCAAGGGCCGGGCGGCGCCCGGCGGCGTTGGGGGGCGGGGAGAGAGCGCCCCGTGGCGGGGCCGCCGCCGTGGTCAGGTCCGGTCGGGCACCAGATCGTCGTGCGGGGCCGGGGTGTCGGACGGTGCGGGGTCGCCGGACGGGGTGGGGCGGGGTTTGCCGGGGAGGAGCAGTCCGGTGAGGAAGACCACCGCGGCGGCGGCGAAGGGCCACCAGAAGGCGTTGCCGAAGGACTGGACGGTCGGTGCGGTGTGCGTGCCGTTGCCCTGGAGGATCAGCACGATGACGGCGATGCCGAGTGAGGCGCCGATCTGGTTGAGGATGAAGATCGCGCCGGTGGCGCCGCCGACCGCGTCGCTGGGAACGGTGCGGTAGGCCGAGCCCATGGTGGGTGCGCCCACCAGTCCCATTCCGAATCCGGCTGCCAACTGGGCGAGGGTGAGCGGGAGTTGTGAGGTGTCGGGCCCTGACTGGGTGAAGACGAGGGAGCCTGCTGCGATGAGTACGGCGCCGGTCGGGACGAGGCGCCTGGCTCCGTAGGTGTCCGCGAGCTTGCCGGCCACGGGCATGCCGATCAGGGTGCCGAGTCCCAGCGGCGCCAGCAGCAGGCCGGACTCCAGGACCGAACGCCCGTGTACGTCCTGGTAGTAGAGCGGCAGCAGGAAGAGCAGGGAGAACAGTCCGCCGCCGAGCAGGAACATGGTGGTCACGCTGGCTGTGAAGCCCTTGCTGGAGAAGAGCCGCAGGTCCAGCAGCGGGGTCTTGGCAGTGCGCAGTGCGTGGAAGGCGTAGCCGGTGAAGAGCAGCAGGCCGCCGGCGAGCCCGGCGATCACCTGAGGGCTGCCGAAGCCGCCGGCGCCCGCCTGGGAGAGGGCGAAGACGAGTGCGGCGAAGCCGGGGCAGAGCAGCAGCACGCCGAGGATGTCCAGTGGTTCCGGGGTGCCGTCGCGCGGTGGGTCGGCGGGCAGTACGCGGAGTGCGAGGAGGATGGCGGCCAGTGCGAAGGGGAGGTTGACCAGGAACAGCCACTGCCAGGAGAGCTGTTCGAGCAGTACGCCGCCGATGAGGGGTCCGACGACGGGGCCGAGGGTGATGGGGATCGAGATGAGTCCCATCACGCGGCCGATCCGCTTCGGTCCTGCGGCGCGTGCCACCACGGTCATCATGATCGGGTCGACCATGCCGCCACCGAGGCCCTGCAGGATGCGGAAGGCGATCAGGCTCTCGGCGTTCCATGCGAGGGCGCACAGTGCCGATCCGGCGAGGAAGAGCGTGAGTCCCAGCAGCCACATGCGTTTGGCGCCGAAGCGGACGGTGGCCCAGGAGGCGAGCGGGATGGCGAAGGCGACCGCGAGCAGGTAGCCGGTGGTGACCCATTCGATGGTCGCGAGCGGTGCGTCGAATTCCCCGCCCAGAGTGCTGATTCCGACGTTGACGATGGTCGCGTCCAGATACGACATCATCCCGCCGAGCACCATCACGCCGACGACGGTGAGCAGCGCGGCGTCGAGCCGCGCTGGAGCGCTCTCCTCCGCTTGATTTACAGACACGGGGACTCCTTTGTACTTCGCGTCCAGTAAGAATGAACTAGGTAGTTCAATTCCGTTGCTGGGACGGTAGCATGGCGGCATGATTGCTGGCGATCCCGCGAAGCGAAGTGGAACTCCCTCGGCAGAACGGGGCCGACTGGACAAGCGGCGGGCGATCGTGGAGGCGGCGCTCCGTGTCTTCTCGCAGGTCGGCTACGCGCAGGCGAGCGTGGACGCGATCGCGGCCGAGGCGGGGGTCGCCAAGCCCACGATCTACAACCACCTCGGCTCGAAGGAGAACCTCTTCCGCCACGTCATGACCGAGATGGCGGCCAGGGACAACGGCAAGGCGCTGGAGGCCCTGGAGTTCTTCCCGACCGGCCCCGCCGACCTGCGCACGAGCCTGGAGGCGGTCGCCCGCAAGCTGGTCGACTGCTACCGCGACGAGCAGTCCGAGGCGGTGCGCCGACTGCTGTACGCGGAAGTCGTCCGGTTCCCGGACCTGTTCGACGCGGTACAGGCGAGCGGCCCCGACCAGTTCATCGAGGCTTTGGCCGGCCGCCTCGCCCGGCTGGCCAACGCCGGGCTTCTGTCCCTCAAGGATCCGGTGCGCGCCGCCCACCAGTTCATCGCCCTCGTCTACGACGAGTTGCCCCGGATGAGCGCGTACGGCACCCGTTCCCTGGGTCAGACGGAGGTCGACAAGGTCGTGGCGGACGGCGTGGACACTTTCCTGCGGGCCTTCCGCATGCGCTGACGGGAAGACGGCGGGAGAGGAGCAGTGGGCGGCGAGCACGCCACACCCCCGGCGCCGCCGGTCAGCGCCCCCGCTCGTTCACGTGCCGGCCGCCGCGTGGATTCCCTTCGCATGTGCCTCGCGCGCCCCTTCGGGCCGGTACCGCAGGCGGGCGAACTCCCTGTTCAGTGCCGCCCGTTGGTCCGCGTGGCCACCCCTCATGCGCAGCACGGACAACAGGGTCCACAGCCTGGTCTGCGCGAAGTGCGACGGCGAGCCGTGCACGTCGTCATGGGTCAGCAGCCGCACCCCGCGTACCCGCTCGCGCAGCAGCCGCGCATCACCGGGCGGAATGATCTCATCACGCAGGCTGGTCACATGGGCCACCGGTATGCGCAGTGCCGCCAGTTCCTTCCCGGACAGTGCCCAGTCCCGAATGAGGCCGTAGACCGTGTCCGGTCCGGTGCGGGTGATGTGGGCCAGGGTGTCGGTGGTGACCCGGGGCACGCGCCGCTGCCAGTCACTGTCGGTGAAGAAGTGGTGCAGCGGTGCGCCGGCGCTGACCACTCCCTTGATCCGGTCGTCCTCCAGCGCGCAGCGCAGTGCCAGATGCCCGCTGAAGCTGAGCGCCAGCGCGTAGCAGCGCGCGGTGTCCGCGCGGTTCCCGACCGCGTCGAGCACCGCCGACAGCATCCGTGAGCTGTCCGGCCCGTACACCATCGAGTTCTCGCCGACGCCGGGCATCTCGGTGACGACGCCGGCGAACCCCAGTTCGGCGAGCTGTGGCAGAACGGGCGCCCACTGCTCCTTGATGGAGACGATGCCCCCCGTCATCACCAGCAGCGGCCTGGGGGCGGCCGGGTCCAGCCCGGCCGTCCAGCAGCGGACCCGGCCTCCGGGCAGCTCCACGTCGAGCCGTTCGACGGCCGGGAACGACGTACGCCAGCTGTCGAACGCCGCGATGCACCGGTCCAGCGCCCGCTGCCGCGCCGGGCCGTCGACGAACGGGAAGCGCGCCATGTTGTAGTGGGCTCCGGCCTCCAGCGGCTTGCCCTGGTCCGCCAGCCGGGCCGCCTCGTCGCTCCACTCCCGCACCCACGATCCGGCGGTGCCGTCCTCGTCGTTCCGGATACGGGCCAGCAGCGGGTCGTAGTGATCGGGTCGCAGCGCCTGCGATCGGGCGTGTGCCACGACGAAGTTCTTGAGTTCCGCGAGATCGTTCATCGTCTCCCCTTTCGCGCCTACTGGTCCTGGTGGACGTCCTCCAGCGCTTCCTTCACTTCGGTCAGTACGTCAGCGGCCTCTGCCCCGTCGATCACACGGTGGTCGAAAGAGAGGCTCAGCCGCAGCACCGGCGCCACCGCCGGCCTCCCGTCCCGGGCCACGGCCCGGTCCGTGATCCGCCCGACTCCGAAGGTCGTGGTCGTACCGCCCACTGAGTGGAAGGAGTCGACGGCCCGGTGCCCCAGTGAGGTGACGGCGAAGGTGCCGGTCAGATGTGGACGCAGCGCGAGTGACCTGGCCGCCTTGCGGAACCTGGCCCGGCCGCGTGCCCAGGGTGCCCGGTGCAGCGCCCGTACGGCCGCGAATTCCGGCAGCTCCTGCGGGTCGCCGTCCCTGACCCGTTCCAGATGCCGCTGGATGTCGCTGAGTTCTGCGATGTGGAGGTCGGGTATGACCGTACCGAGCACCACACGCCGGCCTCCGAGCGTCCGGTCCAGCGTCAGCTTCCCGTTCACGTACGGATAGTGCGCGATCCGCGGCCGTCGGCTGCCCTGCACAGCGGCGTTGGCGTCGGGGTGCCCGGCCAGCACCCGCCCGGCGGCACGGAGTACGTACGCGGTCATCGCGTAACGCGTCCCTTCGGCCTCCCGGGCTGCCTTCTGATGGGCGAGCACCTGGGTCATGTCGACCTCGGTGTCCAGGAAGACCGGGGAGAAGTCCCTGATGACCTCCAGAAAGAACAGCGTGTGACGGCGTTCCCTGGGGACCGGTGCCGACGTGGACGGCGGTGCGGCGGGCCGCGTGCTCACGACGCGACGGCCAACCGGTAGACCGCTTCCAGATTCGGGGCTTCCAGCACCTCGGAGAGCGGCATCGGGCGTCCGGTCTCGCGCTCCAGGAGAGTGCACAGCGCCAGCATGTGCACCGAGTCCCAGGCTTCCACGGTGTCCAGACCACGGTCGAGGTCCGCGGCGGTGAGAGGGAGGGCGAGCTCGTCACGCAGCAGCGCGACGAAGTCCTCGACGTTCTTCACGGGGTTGTCCTTACGGTCGAAGGCGGTCTGGGAGTGAGGTGGTTCCGGGACCTGGCGAAGCCAGGCGTGATCCTGCGCCGTCGGTCACGAGGCCCGGCCGCCCCGTCACCACCCCCGGGCACGGCTCTGCGGGCGCGGCGTTCGCCCCCTCCGGGGCGGCTCACGCGGACGGCTGGGGAGCATCGTGGAGGGCCCTCTCGAAGCACGCGGTCAGACGGATGTGACCGACGGGGCGGGGGAGGGGGCCCAGCATGTGCCGGAAAGCGGCGTGGGACGCGTCCTCGGCCACCACCTCGAATCCGGCCCGCGGGTAGAACCCGGCGACCTTGCCGTTCTTGGCGGTGCGCCGATATTCGGCCCGCACCTCCTCGGCCCCGCTCTCCCCGGCGTGGCCCAACACCGCGGCGATCACCGCCTGTTCGATCCCGCGCCCGAAGACGCGGCAGCTGAGCAGGAAGTTGTCGATGTGCAGCACCTTCCCTTCCCGGTGCAGCAGGACAGCGCCGACCAGCCCGTTGTCGCCGAATCTGTCGGCCGACACGACCGCGAGCACCAGTGCCGCCGGGTCCTCGGCGAGCGCGTGCGTCTCGGCGGGCTGGAGGCGCTGTCCGGTCAGATTGAACTGGTTGGTGCGCAGGGAGAGCTGGGAGACGCGGGCCAGCTCCTGTGGGCCGGCCGGTGCGAGACGCACCGTGATGTCCAGCTCGCGCAGGTAACTGTCCAGCGAGTCGAAGGTGTGCAGGAATTCCTGCCGGGCATGGTCCTCGCGGTAGCGCCGAGGGCGCACCAGATCGTCGTCCGTGAGCTCCCGTACGTCGAACCAGCCGTCCCGCAGCAGCCGCTCGACATGGAGCGCCGGCTCCGAGCCGACCTGTACGACCGCTGTCCCCGGGAGTTCGCGCCGTACCAGACCGCACTCGAAGGGGCTGTCATCGACGAAGACGAAGCTGTCGGGGGAGAGATTGAGGTCACCGGCCTGCTCGGCGAGGTTGCTGTGCTTGGGCCGCCAGTTGGCGCGTATATGGACGAAGTCCGCCTCCCGGAGCGCCAGTCCGGGATGCTCGCGCAGCGTCTTCACCACCGTTTCCCTGTCGTTCTTGCTGACCGCGGTGAGCAGCACGCCCTGTGAACTCAGCTGTTTCGCCACCCGCTGGAAGCGCTGGAATGCTTCACCCCGGTAACTGCCCTCGGTGGCGATGCCCTCGGGGCCGACCTCGCCGAGCACTCCGCCCCAGACGGTCTCGTCCAGGTCCAGCGCCAGCACCTTCTTCGTGCCGCCCGCGGACCGCCGGGCCAGATGTCCAGCCTCGCGGGCGTACGCCGAGAGCAGACCGTCGGACAGATGTGCCTTGGCGTAGACGCTCTGCCGTACATCCCTGGCGGGTCCGCCCTCGGCCAGCAGCGGATCGAGATCGATGACCAGGGCCTCGGGGACGTCCAGCGACAACCGCAGCAGCCGGGCATTCGCCTCCCGCCACACCGCGCCGAGCTGTGCCCTGGCCTTGAGGTCCACCAGTTGTCCGGTCAATTCGCGGGGCAGCGGCAGCGTGTTGAGGACCAGGGTGCCGCCGGGAGCCGTACGGACGAAGGTGCCGACGAGCCGCTCGGCGAGGGCCAGCTTCTCCTCAAGAACGCGCTCCACGTCCGCCACCCGCCACGGCAACGGCAGTTCGTCCGCCACCACCGCCGGATCCAGTACACACAGGGTGACCGAGGGGCGCGCCGCGTACAGCGCGCTCCCGGGGTCCGCCAGGTCGAGCACCCAGCCGTCGAAGTCCGAGAGATGGACGCGGGCCAGCAGACCGTGCCGGGCCAGTTCCGCCGTGAGCGCGGGCACCAGCGCGGAGAGGGTGCCGTGGCCGGTGACCGCTATCACCGGGGCGGGTGTGTCCGGGTGGGCGGCGAGCACTTCCCCGGGATCGAGTCTGGCCAGCAGCCGGCCCGCCCGCCCCAGTGCGTCGTCGGACAGCCCCGCGAGCAGCCGTCCGACCCGGGGATACTCGGCTGCCAGGGTGCCTTCCCGGAGCAGCGCGGCGAGTTCCTCTGTGCCCTCACCGGGCGCGACGGTGGGCGGTGCGTTCGTCACGGCGCCGCCTTCCTTCCCGCGCCCTCCAGCGCGAACCCGGCCTTGATCCATTTACTGGACTCGATGGAGATGCCCACCGCCCGCTGCTCCGCCTCCAGGGTGGCGAGGGCGCGCTCGATCTGCAGGAAGACGATGGCGTTGCCGCAGTTCCCCGCGTCGTCGACACAGCTGATGTCGAGCGCGCCCGGCAGCGCCAGCCGCTCGGTGATCAGACGGGTCATCCGGCCGGAGAGCTGGGGCGGCAACAGCAGATCGACGTCGGTCTCCTTCCAGCCGGTAGCGTCCAGCAGTTCGTGGAGCACCTCCTCGGTCATGGGGGGCACGTGTGCCTCGATCGCCTTGTAGTCCTCGGTCGCCGCCGGACGGTCCGCGTGCCGGTCGACCGGGCCGAACCACTCAAGTACCGCGCCCGGCTCCCGGCCCCGTCCCACCAGGCGGGTGAACAGCGACCGGACCACGGCGGAGCCGGGCGCGGGGTCGGCGGAGACCACCGCCGCCCCGGCGGCGTCCCCGAACAGCACGAAGCTCACCAGCTCAGCGGGGGCGGCCTTCCGCAGATCGACGGTCAGGTCGTAGAAGCGCGCGATCACGTCGCCACCGAGCACCAGAACCCTGCGGCCGTTGCCGCTGAGCACGATCTGACGCGCGACGTCCAGCGCCTGTACCGCGCCCGAACAGCCCGACTGGAGCTGGAAGGTGCGCACCCCGTCGATGCCGAGCCGGTCCGCCACCATGTTGACCGTGGCAGGCATCAGCCGGTCCGGAGTGGCGGTGCCCAGCACGACAGCGTCCACGTCCTTGGGCCCGAGCCCGGCAGCGGCGAGTGCCTTGCCGCCCGCCTCCTCGGCCAGGTCGGTGAGCGAGGAGCGGATCTCACCGGACTCCAGATCCACCGCGAGATGCCGGGTCTTGGTTCCGATGAAGACATCGACCCACTGCTCCCAGAGCGCGTCCATGCCGAAGCGCCTGGCCAGGGCGGCATTGTCCACGGCAGGCCCGGGGAGGGCGGAGGCCGCTGACAGGATGTGTACGTCAGGACCGGGCATGAACGCCCCTTCCTCGCCAGTGCGTGCGCACCGGTCAGTCGCAGAGCAGGAGCCGGGACTCGGCCGACGCGCGGACACCGGTCATCCGCCACTTGCGGAACCCGCTCAGGCCCTCGTACCGGCCGCTGGTGCCGGTCAGCGGGTAGTAGACCCACACGCTGGTACGGACGTCGTTGAAGTCCGCCCAGCCTTCGGCGTGCAGTGTGCCGTCATCAAGGGTGATGTCCTCGGTGTAGTAGGACATCAGCCCGCCGTCGCCCGGCCGTACGTACTCGATCCGGAAGAAGCCGTGCGAGGTGCCGATCAGCTTTCCGTTCTCGTCGTGCAGTTCATCGTCGAACGTTCCGCTCTGACCCACCTTCGGGTCGGAGACCTCCACGTCGTCGACGACCTTCGTCACGATCTCCTTGGGTACCTTGACCACGATCTGCTTCGGCATCAGGTGTGTGTCCTCTCTGGGTAACGGTGAACTGTCGGATGCTGTGCGGTGAGTGGGCCGGAGGCCGCCGGCGATCAGGGGTGTCCGGTCGGGGGCGACGCCGGGGCCCGTGGAGATCCCGGGTGTCGGTGGCGCCGTCCACTCGGGGGGTTCGGGGAAGAAGGTCGCGACGGCTGTCTCCGGTGGGCCCACCAGCGCCGACCAGAAGTCGTGCCGCGTCCATGTGCCGCTGTTGACGGGGTCGTTGTCGGAGAAGGTGTAGGGCGCGTACTGCCGCCGGGTCGGGTCGGGCTGTGTGAACCGGCCCCAGAACCCGTTGTACAGATGGTGATCCAGGACATGCGCGCTGCGCAGGAGCTGGTACGCGCCGCGGTAGCGGAACGGGTTGGCAGCCGCGGCGTCGCCCGAGGCCGTCACCGCGCCGTGCGGCGTGTAGCGGTAGCGCGCGGCAATGTGCCCGTCCTCGTCGAGCAGCGCCAGCACGGAGCCCTGCTGATCGGTCACCGCCCAGTAGTGCCGCCCCTCCGGAGTGAGGACGGCCAGGAGCGTCCCGGCCGGAGTGCGAACGAAGTCCGTGGGTGAGCCGTCGTCGGCGACCCGCACCACGCCCAGTTCGGAGTGGGTGAGCACGTGGGTGACGCGGCGGCCGTCGAGCGCGGTCTCGGTGATGCGGCGGGGCCTCTCCTGCCCCAACTCGTCGTAGTCGGCTGACACGACCGGCTGTCCGCCGAACACGCCGGTCAGTGTCTGATGGGTGGCGCTGTAGGTGAACGCGCCGGTCGGATTGACCTCTTCGGTGAAGTCGCCCGCACCGTCGTAGGTGAACTCCGTCTCGCCGAACCGCACGACCTGGCCGGCGGAGTTGAGCGTGAAGCGGATGTCGCCCAGCCGTACGAGATGGTGGGCGTCGTCGTACGCGTACTCCGTCTCCCCAGCGCGTCGCAGCCGCTTCAGCCCGTCGTAGGAGAACTCCACGGTCTCGCCGTGCACTTCCGCCGCACGCAGGACGTCGCCGTCCGCTCCGGTTTCCGAGCGGTACTCGTACGTGGCCCGGAGCGACTCCTCGCCTTCAGGGCCGTGCACCGTCAGGGACACCCGGCGGCCTGAGGCGTCGTAGCGGATTTCTTGGGTCGCCTGGCCGCAGTCCACCCGGGTCAGGCGCCCCGAGGCGTCGTGGGACAGGTACGCGATGCGTCCCGAAGGTCCGGTCACCGACGTGGGCCGGCCGGCCGCGTCGTAGGTGTACCCGACAGTGCCGCCCTCGGTCGTCAGCGAGGTCAGCTCTCCTGTGGGGGTGTACGTGTACCGGACCTCCTCCGTGGCGCCGCCCTCGGTCCGTACGGCCGCCGCCAGTCGGCTGCCGCCGCCCGTGCGGATCCACGTGTAGTCGTACGACCACCCCTCGCCCGCCTTGTGGACCACCCGCCCCAGCGGATCGTGGGCCAGGGTGAGCAGGACCCTCCCCGCGGTTTCGTCGGTGACTTCGGTGAGCCTCCCGGCTGGGTCGCGCCGGTATCCGGTGCGGGTACCGTTGC
Organism: Streptomyces iconiensis; assembly: GCF_028657195.3. Lineage (GTDB taxonomy): Bacteria > Actinomycetota > Actinomycetes > Streptomycetales > Streptomycetaceae > Streptomyces > Streptomyces iconiensis. The sequence continues at coordinate 27,512 of NZ_JANCPR020000058.1, read as the reverse complement.
CGCTGGTCACCGCGGTGATCCGGGACAACCCGTCCCGGTGGTAGACCATGGGCCCGAGCGGCCGGGGCGGGGTCACGCCGATCAGATGCCCCGCGTCGTCGCGGTCGAAGTAGGTGGTGTCGCCGTTCCCGTCGGTGAAACTGGCCAGAGAGCCGTGCGAGGGGTCGTACGCGCGGGTGTCCAGCGGGCGCTCCCGGGACGGGGCGCCGACACGGACCAGCCGCCCCGCCGAGTCGTACGACAGCAGCAGTTCGTTGCCCAGCGGGTCACGCAGAGCGGTGGGCACCAGGGGATTGCGGTGGTCCGCGTAGTCGACGGTCGAGTGCGCGGAGGTGGGCAGCCGCAGTCCCACCGGCCTGCCGGCCATGTCGTACTCGTACGTGGTGGTGTGTCCGTCCGCGTCGGTGACGGCCGTGCACAGACCCCGGTCGTCCCAGGTTCTGCGCCACACGTTGGCGGCCGGATCGGTCACCGAGACGAGTCGGTCCTGTGCGTCGAAGCGGAGCACGGTGGAGCGGCCGGACGCGTCGGTGACGGTGCCGGTCCCTGGGCCGTACGTGAACGCGGTCCTTCCGGCCGCGCCGTCGCCGCTCCACTCGACGGCCGCCACGGTCGGCCTGCCCTCGGGCGCGCCTGTCGTGTACGTGAGGGAAACGGCACCGCCGGCCGGGTCGGTGAGGCGCGAGAGCCTGCCCTGCGCGTCCCAGTCGAACGCGGTGAGGCGGCCTGACGCGTCCGTGTGCGCCACCAAACGGGCGGCCCCGTCGTAGCCGAACGCCGCTGCGGTGCTTCCCAGCGGGTCCACGATCTCGGTGACCAGTCCTCGCCGGTCGCGGAGCAGCGTGATGACCCGGCCCTGCGGGTCGGTGACGGTCAACGGCTCACCGTCGCCAGGGGGAGGCGTCGCCCGGCCCACGCCGTGGGAGAGGTGCCAGCCCGGACCGAAACCGACGGTGGCCCGGGAGTGACCGCGGTGTTCCCGTGTGAGTCGCAGGTCCCCACCGGCGTTCTCGATCTCCAAGTCCGTCTGCCGTACGATGAGTTCGCCCTTCGCGAGATCTACCAGCACATCGATGCGGTCCCCGACGGGTAGGGACCACGCGATGGGGTGGGTGCTTGTATCCCGGATAGTGGGCACGGGGAAACTCCTCGGTCAATTGATGAAGTGCCAGGTTCGGCCGTCCTTCTAAAGCCGCCCTTAACCAGTGCTTTGTTCGCATGTGGTGACGGGCGTCCTACCGCTGACGAAGCCAGTTCTGACAAAATCGCTTGCACTATCACATTCAGCGCCTGTTGTGTGTGTGCCTTCTCTTCGACGGCAGGCGCTACCTCGGGGCAGGGAGTGGGGAAGGGGACCCGCAAACATGGCCGCCACTGAGATCTCCGGACAAGTACCGCTCCGAAGCGGGGAGTTGAGTCGACTGGTGTCTTTGGTTGGGGCCGCGGGCACGGGGGCGCGTGTCGCAGCGGAGCTGGCCGGAGGCCCCGGCGCCGGAAAGACGCGTTTACTGACGGAACTGGCCCGGGAGGCCACAGGGGAGGGGAAGTGCGTACTGCGCGGACTCGGCTCGGAAGCCTTCCGTCATGTGCCGTTCCATCCGTTCATCGCGGCGTTCACGAACTGGCGGGACAGCGACTCCGGTACGACCGTGCCGGGCGCGGCGGCATTGATCCGTACCCTGACCACCGGCACTGCCTCGGATTCTCAAATACCGGACGCTGTCTCTCTGTTCACGGAATTCCGTAAGTCTCTGGCCGAGTGCCTGCCCGCTGCCTCCGGCGGACTGCTGCTCCTGCTCGATGATTTCCACTGGGCCGACCCCTGCTCCGTCGAACTGCTCGACATGCTGGTGGGCCACCCCACGGGGGGAAGGCTGTCCGTGGTCATGGCGCACCGTCCGCGGCAGTCGCCCGTGGCGCTGCGCGCGGCTGTCCAGCACGGCGTCGAGTCGGGAACCGTCCGCACCGTGGAACTGGGCCCGCTGACGCTCCGGCAGAGCGCGGCACTCCTCGGCCGGGCCCCCGACAGCTCCGGCCTCGCCCGGCTCCACGAACAGGCCGAGGGGAACCCTCTCTACCTCACCGCTCTGGCCGAGGCAGGAGCGAAGTCCCCGGCCGAACTCCCCGAAACCCTCGCCCGCAGCGGCCCGGGCGCCCGCCTGCTCGCCGAGACCACCTCGCTGGGCGAGCGCACCAGAACGATCCTGCGCGCCGCCGCCGTGCTCGGAAACACCTTCGATGTGACCGCCGTCGCCGAAGTGGCCGAAACCGACCACCAGGAGACGTCCCGGATACTCGACGACCTCAAGCGCAGGGATCTGATCCGCACGGTCCCGGACGGGTGGCGCAGGCTGGGCTTCCGTCACGAGCTGCTGAGGCACTGCGTGTACGGGGACACCGACGCCTCCTGGCAGATCGGCGCCCACCGCAGGGCACTGGCCCATCTGAGCAGTACGGGTGCGCTGCCCACAGAACTCGCGCCGCACATCGAACGCTCCTGTGCCGGAATCGAGCCGTCCGACGCCGCCGTGCTCGCCTCCGCCGCCCGGACGGCGTTGCACGCGGGCCGTCCCGTCGACGCGGCGCGCTGGCTGGCCTACGCCCTTCGGCTGCAGCGTGCGGTGGGCGCCCTCGACAGCCTGGAGTCCGTGGGGCCGGGGCTGTGGCGGCCGGTGGTACAGGGCCTGGCAGCCGAAGGGGAGGTGCGCTGCATACAGGCGCTGGGCAACGAGATCCTCGCCGGCCCGTCAGGCGCCGGTGACGGCACCCGTGCCGACACGGTCGCGTTCCTGGCCACCGTGTCCGCTTCGCTCGGTCACGGCGAAGAGGCCCAGGCCCTGCTCACGGCCGAACTGCCCGCCGATCACAGCAGAGCGACCAGTACGAGGAGGCTGCTACAGGTGCAGCAGCAGCTCACCAAAGTGCTCGCCGGGGCGGCCCTCGCCCGCGCGGACATCGAGATGCTCGTGGTGGACACCGGGCACTCCGACCCGCTGACCGCCGCCGGTGCGCTGGCGCTGCGCGGACTGTGCGCCGTCATGGACACCGATGTCGACATCCGTCTGGCCGAGGGCGTGCTGGACGCTTCGGCGCAGGCGTTGGACGGGTTCACGGCCGGGGGCGCGGCAGCGCAGCACCTGCCGGGTCATCTGCTGGTACTCAGCTGGGCCGAGGCGTTGATCGGGCGCTACGGACCCGCACGCGCCCACGCGGAACGGGCGCTGGCCACGGTCCGCGAACGCGGTGACGCCCACTTGCTGCCCCCGCTGCTGAACACCCTCGGCTACACGCACTACCAGTCGGGGCAGATGGCGGAGGCCCTGACCGCGGTGGACGAGGCACGCACCGCCGCCTTCGCGTTGGGCCGCGCGGATCATGTCGGGCTGGCGGAGGCGGTGAGCGCGGCTGCGTGGTCGCAACTCGGGCGGTCGGGAGAGCCGCCTCGTGAGCAGCACTCCCCGCGCCTGCCCGACGAGGACAGACCCCCCAGGACGTCGCTGGACGCCCTGCTCTACGCCGAGGCAGCCCTCGCACGCGGCGACGCCGAAGCCGCCCTGGCGCTGCTGCTGCCGGAAGGCGACAGCGCCTGGCGGGTCTCCGAGCCGGTGGCGGTGCTGGCGGCCCGTGGCTATGAACTGCTCGCCGCGGCTTCGGCGGACCGGGGGCCGGACGACGCCCGCACCGAGCAGTGGGCGGAACGCGCCGTCGCCGCGGCGGCGGCCGGTGATCTGCCCGAGCAGCGTGGCCACGCACTGCTGGCACACGGTCACGTGCTGCGCTGCAGACAGCTCATCGCGGAGGCCACGCGCTGCTACGAGGAGGCCGAGGAACTGCTCGGAGGCGAAACCCCCGCCGGCACCAGGGCCCGGGAACTGGCCCGAGCACCCGAGCAGCCGGCGGGCCGGGGCGAGGAGGACGCGCTCACCGAACTGACCCAGCGTGAGCGCGAGGTAGCCGGTCTGGCGGGAAGAGGGCTGAAGACGAAGGACATCGCCCAGCAGCTACGGGTCAGCCCGCGCACCATAGACGTACATCTCTCCCGCATCTACGGAAAGTTGGGGGTCAGCTCCCGGTCGGGGCTGGTCCGGCTGATGGCCCGGTCGAACTGAGGGACGAAGGCAGCTGTGATGAGCAAATCGTCGTCGGCGGCCCAGCGTCCGCTGAAGCTCCGCACCTCCACGCCACCGACTCGGGGGCCCGGCGTCAGCAGCCCGGCCTCGAACTCCCTGTGTTCGGCGTCGAAGGTGATGTCGGCCATGGAGAAATCCAGAAATCTGCGGGTCAGAGGGAACCATGCCTTGTAGACGGCCTCCTTGGCGCTGAACAACAGCCGGTCCCACGGCACGTCGGGGTACGCAGCCCCGAGCGCGAGAAGCCTCCGCTGCTCGGTGGGCAGCGAGATCACCGGCAGCATGCCGGTCCACAGCGGCTTGGCGGGCTCGGCGTCGATGCCGAGTGCCGCCAGATCCCGACCGTGGGCGGTCGCGGCGGCCCGGTAGCCGGGGCAGTGCGTCATGCTGCCGACCACCCCCTCCGGCCAGCGCGGCGCACCTCTCTCTCCGGGCACCAACGGCTCGTAAGGGACGCCGAGTTCTCGCAGCGCCGTCCTCGCGCAATGCCGTACGGTCGTGTACTCCCGGCGCCGGGAGGTCCCCGCCAGAGCCACGGTGGGTTCCTCTTCCGGCAGCAGTCGGGCCTCCGGCGGGTCCCCGTGGACCTCGGCCACCGTCACCCACCCGGGCAGCAACTTCCGCATCATGAGACGTGCTTGCCTGCCTGCCTGGGCATCGCCAGGACGTGCCGGAGCCCCGAACCTGTCGCTTCCCACCGCTGTGCCGGTCATGCGGGCGCGGGCAGCAGGCCGGCCACCAGCTCGGCCACAGCGGACAGGTGATCGGTCACGAAGAAGTGCCCCCCGCGGAAGACATGCAGCCGGAAGCTGCCCGTGGTGTGATGCCGCCAGGCGCGGACGTCCTCGACGGACGCTTCGGTGTCCTCGGCGCCCGCCAGTGCCACTACGGGACAGTTCAGCGGCACGCCGGAGGTGTCCCGGTACGCGGCCAGCGCGCCGTAGTCCCCACGCAGCGCCGGGAGGATCATGTCCACGATCTCGGGATCCTCCAGCACATCCGATCCTGTGCCTCCCAGTGACTTCACCTTGTCGATCAACGCCCGGTCGTCGCCGAGGAACCGGGCCTCCGCGCGGCGCCGGGACGGGGCGCGGCGCCCTGAGACGAAGAGGGCCGACGGCCCTCCGCCTGACGTCCGCTCCAGTCGCGCGGCCACCTCGTAGGCGAGCGAGGCACCCATGCTGTGCCCGAAGAACGCCAGCGGCCGGTCACTTCCGCCCGCCAGCGCCTCGGTGATCCTGTCGGCCAGCAGATGCAGATCGCTGACGGGTGCCTCGTGGCGGCGGTCCTGCCGTCCGGGGTACTGCACTGAGGACACGGCGATGCCCGGGCCCACAGCGGCCGACAGCCCATACCAGTAACCGGCGGCTCCACCCGCGTGAGGGAAGCAGATGAGTTCGGTGGCGGCTGCCGGATTCGGGTGGAAGTTCCGCAGCCACCTCTCCCGCGGTTCCGTCTCTTGTCCGGTCATGGTCAGCTCGCCACCGGGAGGTCGAGGGTCCGGTCAGAGGTGAGGATCGCGTGATGCACCCGGCGCAGCGAACGGCAGGGCTCCAGCCCCAGTTCGGCCCTGAGCACCCGTTGCGCCGACCGGTACACCTGGAGTGCCTCGGCCTGTCGCTCGGAGCGGTAGAGCACCAGCATCAGCTGCCGGTAGAAGGTCTCCCTCAGCGGATATTGCGCGATCAGCCCATTGAGCAGACTGAGCACTTCGCGGTGTCGGCCGAGCGCGGTGTGCGCGTCGACGGACAACTCCAGGCACTCCAGGTGCTCTTCCTCGGCCCACGCGGCGAACGAACTCAGAACCTGGCCCTCCGCGAGACCGTCCAGTACCGGCCCGCGGTTCAGCGAGTGTGCCCGGTCGAAACATTCCAACGCTTCCTCGTAGCGGCCCGCTTGCTGGTGCTCCCGACCATTGCGCATTGCCGTACGGAACTCCGCCACGTCGTATTCTGCGCCGTTGAGGTGGAAAAGGTAGCCGGAAGACTTGGTGGAAATGGCCCGCCCCTCTCGATCACCCGCCGACACAAGGAATTTACGTAGCTGTGATATGTACACATGCATGGCGGCGGCCGGCCGCCGAGGGGGGTGCGAGCCCCATATGTCCGCGATTAGCTGCTCTTTGGTGGTTACCCGGCCTGCCCCTATGAGCAAGGAAGCCAGCGTGATCTCGGTTTTGGGGGCGCTGAGCGAATGACTCTCGTGCCCTCTGCGCACCTGCAGGGGGCCCAGCATTTCGTAACGCATCGACACCTCGGGCGATTCGGGAACTTGCTCGCGTTCCAACGTGACGACTCTCATGCCACGACCGACTGATGCGCATCAGGGAAATTACGTACGCGATCCTAAATGGCCGAAACTCCCCCTGACACAGGAGGCGCGGCTCGGACGGGCCGCGCAAGGGCCCCGCGCCACGCTGTCCGCCGTGGCGCGGGGCCCGCACGCACCGGCAGGGCGAGGCCCGGCCTGCCTCGATACGGCGTCGGAGGCGGGCGTGAGACGGCTGCTGTCCCTCTGCGCCGCGGTGACGTCAACCGCCCCCGCTCATCGAGGGCTTGTCTCCGCGCCTTCGTCCGGACGACCGCTGCCGCCGCTGTTGTGTCGCCGGGGGGCGGGGACCGGGGCCTGAAGGCGACTACGTGCCGAGGCTCTCCCTCTCTTCGCTGGACCGTCCGGCCGATGTTCGCCCGAAGCCGTCCGCCCGGTCCTTGGCCTGGAGCCCCAGCTGCGCCATCAGGGAATTGTCGTCTCGGCCCATCGCGTGGGAACCGCGCTGACGAGGCCCCCGCGCGTAACGCCGCGGTGGCATGCGATCGAAGGCCGCGTCGTCCATCCCGGCGCTGATAAAGGGCCCCGTCCGGCTCACCCGGATCGGGTCAGATCGGGAGCCACTGTTTGACCAGGGGTTGGTTGTCGCCGATCCAGGACTCCACCGTGGCGGTTTTGTGCTCCGCGCCACCGGCCTGCTGGATCGCGGCCTCCAGGCCCTGTAGCTGGTCCGGGGTCACCCGGAAGTTCCGCAGCCACTCCAGGGCTTCGTTGTCGCGTCGGTCGTGGAACTTCCGGGAGACGAGTGTGTGGAGCTTGTCGGGGTCGCCAAAGGCATCGGCGGGGTCGTCGAGGTAGCGGATGTCGTACTTGGAGAACGCCCAGTGGGGGCGCCACATGCCCACCAGGACGGGGCGCTTCGCGGCGTAGGCGGTGTCCAGGGCCTGCAGCATCGTGCCGGTGTTCTTGGCCTTCTGACGGTACCTGCCGGCCAGGCCGTACTCCGGGATCACCGACTTGTTGACGGTTCTGGTCAGCCCCGCGGTGGGCTCTATGCCGACGATCGTCCCGTTGAAGAGGTCGGCGTGCTCCGGCAGATCGACCAGGGAGTCAACCTCATCCACGTAGTCGGGCACGGCCAGGCCCAGATCGCCGGGCTCGTACCAGGGGCCGAGGTCCACCATCGAGCCGCCGTACCGCGCCCATTGCTCGGTGTGGACGCTCGGCAGCCAGGCGTCCATGAAGACGTCGAACCGGCCTTCGGCCACCTCGCGGAACAGGTCGGGAACGGCGTTCTTCTGTACGGCTTTGACCCGGTAGCCCTTGGACTCCAGCAGTTGCTTCCACAGCTCGGTGACCGCGATGTCCTCGTCCCAGGCCACATAGCCGATGGTGATGGTCCCCCGGTCCTTCTTCGCCGCGGTCTTCGTCCGGCCCGGTTCCCGGTCGGTACCGCAGGCGGACAGGGCGGCGGGCGCCAGCGCCCCTGCGGCCAGGGTTCCCAAGAACCTGCGTCGATCCCACGTGTGTGCGCCGTTTCCCCCGGTGGACATGCCGTCAGCCTAGTGCCGTTCAGGATGGGCGCACTAGTGTTCCCGGCAGCGGTGCCGCTGCGGGGAGTCAGGCGGGAACTGTCGAACGGCAAGGGGAAGGGCCGGTGTGGTGACGCCGACAAAAACGGGGGGCGCATTCGGACCGGATGCGTCCATGCACGTGTCCGCACCGATGGGGGTGGCCGCGCAGGCTGTTCCGGAACGGCGGCGAGGGAGGGCGCGGGTGGCGGCCTCCGTAGTACTGGGGATCGTCGGGACGGGTTCCCCACCGGCCCGGTTGCGGCTGGCGACGCTGATCATGACGCTGGTGACAGTGCTCTTCGGAGCACTTTTGGCCACGTCGGTGTACGAGCGCCAGACGGCGGCCGGGAATGTGGCGGAGCAGTCCGCGCCGCTGAGCGCGGACGCGGCGGAGATCTACCGCTCGTTGGCGGACGCGGACGCCACGGCGGCGGTGGGCTTCCTGCGGAGCAGCGAGAAGTCCCACGCGGACCGCGTCGCCTACGAGGCGAACATCCGTACCGCCTCCCGGCTGCTCTCCAAGGCGGCGGCCCGCACGGGGGACTCCTTCGCCGCGCAGCGGCAGATCACCATCCTGAACAAGGAACTGCCCGGCTACACCGCCCTGGTGGAGGCGGCGCGCTCCGCCGACCGGGAGAACAAGCCGGTCGGCAACTCCTATCTGCGGTACGCCTCGGAGCAGATGCGCTCCACCATGCTCCCGGCGGCCGAGGACATGTACCACGCGGAGACGCGGCGGATGGCCGCGATCCGCGCCGACGCCACCGAGCCGCCCTGGGCGGCCTACGGCGCCGGGCTGCTCGTCCTGATGGTGATCGGTTTCTGCTCCTACCGGCTCTACCTGGCCACCAACCGGCTGCTCAACCTGGGTCTGGTGGCAGCAGCCGGGGCGGTGCTCGTCTCATTGGTCTGGCTGACGGCAGGCCATGCCATGACCCGCTCCTCGCTGGAGAACTCCGACACCCATGGCTCGGCCTCGGTGCAGTTGCTGACCCAGTCCCGGATCGCCGGCCTGAAGGCCCGCGGGAACGAGAACATGGCCCTGGTGGCGCGCGGGGAGGGTGCCGCCTATTCCCAGGAGTTCGACTACTGGGCAAGTGCGATGGACGACAAGGACAAGGGGCAGCGGCTGATGCAGCGCTCCGAGCGGCAGGCCGAGGACAAGGCCGGGCGGGGGCTGGTGGCGGATGCCTGGGCGGAGCTGAAGAACTGGAAGAAGCTGCACAACCAGGCCCGGAAGCAGGACGACGGGGGCGACTACGAGGCAGCGCTGGCCCGCACCATCGGCGGGAAGGCCGACGGCAAGACCGTCAAGAACACCACCGAGCGCAGCTTCGCCACCATGGACCGCAAGTTGGCCGCTGCGGTGGACCACGAGCAGAAGCAGTTCCAGGAGCAGGCCGAGAGCGGGCGCGGCGCGCTCACCGGACTGCCCGTCGGTGGCTCGGTGCTGTGCCTGCTCGGCGTGGCCGGCGTATTCCTGGGCGTCGGCAAGCGGCTGTCGGAGTACCGGTGACCGCTGGGGGCCGTGGCGGGATGAGGGAGGGGACAGTAGTGGGGAACCCAGGTGCTGGGTCCGGCGGTTCGGCACGGGATGCCGTGCCGCAGCGCGACCGGCGCCGTGTGGCCGGGGGGCGGGCCGCGGTATGGCTGGCCGCCGTCACGCTGGTGACGGTGTCCACGGTCAGCTGCGCCGCATCGCCGCAGGCGCCGACGGCGGGAGCGCGGTCCGGGGCGCAGGCGGGGGCGCCGGAGCAGGGCCCACGGCAGCCGACGTCCGCCGGAGGTGACTGCAACACCAAGGTGAGCCCGGACCCGAAGAGCGGCAGCCAGAACGGAGCGGCCGTCAAGAAGATCAAGGACCGGGGCAAACTGATCGCCGGGGTGGCACAGAACAGCAACCTGTGGAGCCACCGCAACGCCAAGGGCAAGCTGGTGGGCTTCGACATCGACCTGGTCAAGCAGCTGGCCGACTCCCTGCTCGGCGACCGCGAGGCGGTGGAGTTCCTCACCGTCCCGGTCGACCGCCGCCAACAGGCATTGGAACACGACGAGGTGGATGTGCTGGTGCAGGCCATGCCGATCACCTGTCGGGCGCTCAAGGGCACCCCGGAGGAACCGGCCGTGGACTTCTCCAGCCCCTACTTCGAGACCGGGCAGCGAGTCCTGGTCCCCGACTACTCCGACATCACTGGCTTCAACCGCACCCTGAAGGGCAAGACGGTGTGCACCGCCTACGGCTCCAGCGGTTACGAGCTGCTGAGTGGCGAGGGCCAGAAGAAGTACGGCGCATGGATGCGGGGACGGCCCAGCGTCCTGGACTGCCTGATGCTGCTGCAGCTTTCCCGGGTGGACGCGGTCCTGACCGACAGCGGGCTCGCCGCGGGCCTGGCTGCCCAGGAGGACGGCGCTCGGCTGGTCGGGCCGCAGATCGGCAAGGACTCCTACGGCGTCGCCGTCAAGCACGGGACGGACGACCTGCTGCGGGTGGTCAACGGCACCCTGGAGAAGGCCGGCGAGGGCGCCTGGCAGAAGAGCTACGACCGGTGGCTGAAGGCATGGCTGGGCCCGGCCAAGCCCCCGGCTCCGCAGTACGGCTGAGGTCATGACGGCACTGGCGGAGACCACCGCGCCTCAGCCCGGGTCTTTGGGACGGTCTCCCAGACGTCCGATGACTGTTCCGTAAGTTCGGCGGGCGTGGTGGGCGGACCACGCCAGAGGCTGCCGGTGAAAGTCCGTGCGGACACGACATCCGATGCGGTCGATCTGCCAAGCAGCAACGGAGAGTTGAGAGTCTCGGGGGACGGGGCATGCGATGGCTTCGTCGTAGCGGGTTCGCAGCTGTTCCTGCCCCAGCTGCGCCCTCACGCACACAGAAGGAGAGCGAGTGTCTGACGGCATCCTGTGGCTGCCCGATGTCTGGTACAGCCCGAACCTGTTCGTCACGTTCGCCCGAGGCTTGAGCCCGTACGATCTCGCCGTGCGGCTCGGCGCCGGTCCGACAGGCGTCCTCGACCCGATCACCATGGACGAGGCGGAGTCCCTGACCGGCCGGGAGGGCCCGGCGCGGATAGCCCGTTTCGGGGAATGCGCAGGCTGGTCCTTCGCGGTCGAGCAAGGCTGGTCGTCCAAAGCATGGTGGGCCCACCCGCCGATGTCAGCGGGCGGGGTCGAAGTGCTGCACCTCACGCCGAAGCCCGACGACCCGCCCAAGGAGGTCTGGTACTACCGCGACGGTGCGACAGTCGGGTGGTTCAACATCGGCGAACGCCCGGACGACGGTACGGAGTTCCTGATCCCCGCCCTGGAAGAGGCCGGCTTCTTCGACACCGCATCGCACGGGGACGAGGTGCTGATCACGCTGCAGGTCCTACAGGAGCACTTCGGGCTGTCGCTGCCGCGCCGGCAGATACTCACCGGGCGCCTTCCCGCCGCAGTGACCGCGACGACGCCGCCGGAAAACCTCGGAGACTGACAAGCCGTTCATGCCCGACCAGCGCAACCACGCAAGGCTCGCACCCTGATCCTCGGCTTCGCCTCACGCACCGCCGCAGCCGCCGTTCTGGCCGGCTGCGACAACACCGCCACTGCGGCGGCGCCGGACAGCAGGCCGCACACCACCCACTCCAGCACGGCGAGGGCCCGCTGTTGTGATGTCGCCGGAACACCCGCCCTCCTGCGAAGGCTTCCACGGCACGGGCGGGGCGATACTGATCGTGACAGCCGCCCCGCCGCGGGGCCAGCCTCGGACGTGGGCCGGTCCGGTAGGGGCGTGCCCCTTTGTCGATGTCTTTGAGGGGAGTCGTTCATGACCACCATGACCACGGCGAGGGACCTGTTCATCATCGCCATGGACCCGCAGCAGTCCGTGGGACAGGGTGACTTGTCGCTCGCACTCGCGGGAGCCGAGCTGCTCGATCTCATCGGTGCGGGGGCTGTCGCCGTGGACGGCGACCGCATCGTGCCGGGTGGAGCGCTGGTGCCGGACGATCGGCTCATGGGCGAGGCCGCGGCGGGGCTCACCCGGCAGGCACCCTATGAACGGATCGAGGACTGGCTCTGGCGCCGGGGCCGGGACCTCTCGGCCGCGTATCAGGCCGCCCTGGAGGAGGACGGCGAGCTGACGCGGAAGCGCAGTGGCCGGTTGCCCTTCGGCCCGGAGCGCCTGGAGCCGGCCGATACCGCACACCGCCGGGCAACCGACCGCTGGAAGGAAGAGCCCGTCCTGGCCGCCCTCGCCTCGGTCGTCGGTATCGACGGTGAACGGCCCGAGGAGGAGCCCGGTCTCGAAGACGAAGTGGTGACGACCGTGGTGGCCGTTGTCCAGGACGCGGTGATGGAGCTGGAGGCCGTGCGCCAGAGGCGGTCCATCGAGAAGGCGGCCTTCGCCAACGTCTGGCGCGGACCGTGAGTCGAGCCCGGCGCGGGGTCGAGTCCGACGACCAGACCGTCACTGTGGCTGCCACCTGGGCTCTGTCCATAGAGCGCGCCAACCAGATCTGCCCGGTGGGCTTGGCGCGTCCCAAGCTCCACCTGGCAGCCCCGCTCGACCCCAACGGCATACCCGCAACAGTCCTCACTGCGAAACCCGCCCTCACACACCTCACCGAGCACCGCACCTCAACCGGCACGGGCGACAACTCTCCCTCGGCTCAGGTCTCAGCCGAAGACGCCGTGCTTGCGCTGCGGGCCCTCCACCGACTCAGTCCTATCGACCACAGCCCGACAACCCCGCACCACGCCGTGCGCGTCCACCAGCTCATCCAGCGCGCGACCCGCGACACGCTCACCCTGACCAGCACGACCACCTCGCCCACACCGCTGCCGAGCACTCACCGCTGCCGAGGCACTCACCGCCGCCTGGCCCGCCATCGAGCGGGACACCGACCTAGTCTCGGTAATCCGCCGTTGCTGCTCATACGGCAGCGACGCTGTTCGGGAACCGTGCTGGGCAGTAGCGACGAGGGCCCCGAGGCCAACGCCGAATCATCCATGCGAGGGCCAACTGGGGTGCTCGAAGTGGCCAACTGGGCTGCTCAGCCACACTGTTGTGACTGAGCACTTCAGTTGGCGAGTGTGCAGGCTAGGTGGCGGGAGCTGAAGACATGGTCACGACGAGCTTGCCTCGGGGGTGACCCGTCTCCAGGTGCTTGATCGCGGAGACGGCTTCGGAGAACGGGTAGGTGCGGTCGATGGCCGGTGCGATCGTGCCGGCCTCGGCGAGCCTCTTGAGGGTCAGCAGGTCCTTGTGGCGCACAACCGCGATCAGGCTGCTCAGCGTCTGGCCGAGGAACGGTGAGAGCGCGTAGCCGCGCAGCTGGCGGCCCAGGCCACCCAGCCATTCGCCACCGCCTTCGCCTCCGGCCATGACCAGGACGCCCTTGGGAGCGAGTACGCGGCGCAGCAGGGACAGCGGGCGGTTGCCGGCGGCGTCGAGGACGATGTCGAACAGGTGCTTGCCTGCGGTGATTTCCTGGCTGGTGTAGTCGATGACCTCGGTGGCACCGAGGGCCCGGACGAAGTCCGCCTTGCCGGGGCCGCAGACGGCGGTGACCTCGGCTCCGTACGAGACGGCGAGCTGGATGGCGTACGTTCCGATGCCGCCGGAGGCGCCGATGACGAGAACCTTCTGCTCCGGTGCCGGGTGCGCCTTGCCACTGAGGGCCTGGTAGGCGGTGACACCGGAGACGGGGAGAGCTGCCGCTTGTTCGAAGGTGAGGTTGCCTGGCCTGGGCGCGAGCTTGTCGGCCCTGGCGCAGGTGTACTCGGCGAACGAGCCGTCACCGCTGCCGAAGACCTCGTCACCCGGTTGGAAACTCGTCACCTTCGCACCGACCGTCTCGACAACTCCGGCGACGTCCCAGCCGCGAACCGGGTTCCTGGGCTTGCGGAGTCCCAAAGCGAGGCGGGCGATGTAGGGCTTGCCCGTCATGAGGTGCAGGATGCTCGGGTCCACCCCGGCGGCACGCACCTTGACCAGCACTTCCTTGTCACGAGGAACGGGGCGGGCGATGTCGCGTAGTTCCAGGCCGTCGGCGCTGCCGTACGCGTCCTGGGCGATGGCCTTCATGGGTCCCCCTGGTTGGTGAGGCTGCCCATGAGCATCCCGCCGGTACGAACTACTGACCAGCCTCCGCCCCCCCCATATCCCAGCGCAAGCTGGCCGCCTGCACACTCGCCAACTGAAGTGCTCCTTCACACGTGCTTGTTGGCCAGTGCGGTGCTTCGCTGACCGGCGGTGGCGCTCCTCGAACGCCTTGCACAGCGCCCGGTACACCGGCACCAGCTGCGCGGGTCCGACACGCGTGGTGTTGGATTCCGCCGCGGTCCAGCCGGGGTTGCTGTCCGCAGGCCCGCGCGCCAGTGGTGTTCCTCGGCGAGGGTCGGGAACGGCGTGAACCGTATGGGAGTCGGCGCCGCCAGTGTGTGCCGGACGGGACCTGGCCGAAGGAGCAGGTGCCCTCCAGGCGTAGCTGGTCCAGGTGCACGGTCCCGGTGAACAGGCCCCCGACAGGTCGACGTCGGCGAGGACCAGATGGGCGGCGTCCACCCCGCGCAGCGAGGAGATCCGCACCGTCGTGTCGGGCCTGTCGGCGAGGGCCTGTTCCGCCACCGGTTGCCCGTCGGCCATGACGAAGGGTCGGACTCCGCTACGAAGGGGTCAGACTCCGCGGCGATCGTGAGGGGATGTTCGGGCAGCGTGCGTGCCACGAACGGGGAGGCACACCCATGTTCTGTGCCTCCGACAAGCAGGCCGATGCGGCCTTCCCGGCGGTTGCCGCCGAGCTGACGGCCGTCCGGCCCGAAGTACGGCCTTGGCTGCTGGCCGAGGCTGCCACACATGGGATCGTGATCACTCGCGAGACGCCGGGCGAGGTGCTCGCCCCGCCCGGTGAGTCCGCGAGGGCAGAGGAGTGCGGCACGGAGAGTTCGCCGCCGCGGCCGGTGGCCGGGCCGGTGGTGGCAGGGTCCGGGGCGCCGGTATGGCGTGAGGGGCTGGGCGTCTCGGCGTTGTCGGTGGACTACCAGCGGATCGTGGCGGTTCTGTCCGACCGTGAACGCACGGGCGAGGACGGCGCGTTGACGTGAACGGAGCTCGCCGGCGCACGGGGACCGGAGCAGACGGCGGCGAAGCGGGAAGGGGCGCGCTCGAAGGCGAACCGCCTGGTGGCGCGGGGCTAAGGGCTGTCCCGCAACCCCCGGCGGGCTCCCGACGCCAGCTACGGCCACTCACGGCGTTGGCGAAACATCCGAACAGACCCACTATGAGGACGCTTCGCTGCCTTGCGATTGACCGCATCTGACGCCGCTCGCTGATCCACCGGGGATCACGGGACAGCCCTTGGGTCGGTCAAGGACGTGAAGGGGCGGTTCCGGCTTGCCGACGGCGAGCGGGCCGACGGGTCGTGATCGTACTCATCGAGATCGGGATCATCGCTTCGGCACTGCCGGTGCGTCTCGTAGTCGCGGGCCGGGCGGCGTGAGCGCATCAGCCACCCCAGTGCCCTCTCCACCACCGACCAGCGCGGGAGTACCACGAACCCCTGCATGTCATCGGTTCGCTTGAGGACCTGCAGCACCAGCTGCAGCAGCGCGTGCGCCCAGGTGACCAGCGGCCCGGTGCATCCGCCGTCCGCTCAGATAGGTTCCCGTCGCGCTAAGCGGGCCCGTGCCCGGTCCATTCCGCGTCCGCCGTGTCCGGGTCGTAGACCCGCACCCGCTCGGCCTGACCGGCGGCGTTCCCGAACCGGTGAGCGAGGCAACCGCACGACACAACGGACGAGTCGAACCCGGCAGGCGCAGGCGCAGGCGCGTACAACAGGGACAACGGGGCCTCCCGGCGCAGCTCATGGCTTCAACAACCTCTGAGCCCCCGAGAGGCCCTGCCCTCATGCGCCGCCGACCAGAAACCACCGGAACCGGCGCCTCACCCCGCCCTCCCGATCGAGACGCACGACGCTGGGAGCCGACCTCGGCGGAACGGGTACTCGCCGAGGGCCTGGTCCGGAGCGCCTGGAGTCCGCACCATTTCCGGGCCGCGCTACGGGAGACCCCCTCTCCTCTGGGAGAGGCACCTGATCACTGTCCTCGACCCGGCGACCGGCGTGCGACGTGCTGGAGCAACACGGCCCGAACGCCGCCGCCAACAGCGCCGTACGGCGACTACGCATCCCGCTCGACAGCCTCACCACCACTCCCTGAACGATGCCCGTTCACTTGATGAGGCCATGGCTTCCGGCACGGATGGGAACGAACCTTCGAGTATCCACCCGGTCCAAGCATCTCCACCGAACGACCGGGCACGCAGCGGATGCCTCGCTGTCAGTGGTGGCGGCGAGAATCCCTGGCATGACTTCTCCTCAGCGACTCCACAGACTCCTCACTGACTTAGGGCTTCGGGAGGCGGCCACGTTCACGGCCGTGGACGGTAGTGATGTGGACGAGGACGCGGTGGTCCGGATCTTCGGCGGCGACCCCGGCGCGGCCCGCCCCATGGGACTGGAGGAGCTCGGTGCGTATTACGCGGAGGAACTGGTCCTGGTCTCGCGGTCGCGATCGGCCGTGGTCGTCGTGGAGAACAACGGCTATCAGGGGTCCCGGGAGGAGGTGTTGCGCCCGCTCTCCCGTCTCGGCCGGACCGTCAGCGCGTTTTGGAACGTCAACGCCGTGTCCCGGCTGAACCTGGCCGAGGACGGGCTGATCGCCTCCGAATTCGACATGATCGCGCCCGAGGAGGAACCGTACGGGTCCAGACCCGACGCGTGGGAGCCCCTGCTGAAGGGCCTGGTTTTCGAGTCCGGTGCCCGGTGGGGGGCGGGTCTCGCGGCGATCGAGCGCGCGACGAGCGCGCGGTTCGACGATGCCTGGCTGGATGGCCCGCACCGGGCCGTGGAGATCACGCCGGTACCGGAGTATCTGCTGAAACAGCACGCGTACGGCGACTCGCCGCTGCTGGAGCGCGAGCCCTTCGTGAGCTACCTGGCGGACCTCGGGCCCGCGGTGCTGGAACGGATACGCCGCCACGCCCTCGACCTGGCCCTGACCCACGCGGACCTGCGCGAACACCCCCTGGCCGTCGCTGCCCTGGCCGCGCACGAGCTCCCGGCCACCACCAGGGCACGGTTGCGGGACGACCTCACGGCCGCGGCCGACAAGGCGCGCGCCCGGTTCGAGACGCTACGGGGCGAGGAACTCGATGACTTCGGCCCGGTCCATGAACGTCCCTCCCACCCCGCCTTCCGGCAGGCCGCCGTCTTCCGCGCCCTGGCACGCTGCGTCGTCGCGCAGCTGCCCACCACGAGGGACCATCTGCCAGACATCGTCAGCTCCCTGGCCACGGCGATGACCGGTGAAGGCGAGCGCGTGGCGGAGTTCTGGCTGCTCGACCGTCTGCACGACTTGGCACAGCGAGAGACCTGACCAGCACCGCCCCGCTGCTTCAGACGGCAACACTCAACGCTCACCTTCCCGGTCATGTGAACCCCTCGCGGACACCGTGCGTACCCCTACGGTGTTCATCGTCCGCGCCCACGCCGTCCAGCCCAAGCAAAGGGGGCGGGCCTCCGCTCACCGCTGCGCTACGACCTTGGAGCCCCCGATCAGTTCGGCTGTCCGCCGCCCGAGACCACCGCAGAACGACCTGACCCGCCGCGTACCGCGACGACTGCGATGCCACCCTGCTCTGTTGGGCGGGGGGTGCCCCTATGGGTTTGGTAGGCCGGTGGTCATGGCCCTGATCAGCGGTCTGTCAGTGCCTCCGGAGCCGGCCCCCCCGGGGCCGTCGGTTCGACAAGGGAAGGTAGTCATGCCCACTCCGAGGGCCGATGTCCACGACGACCAGCCCCGGTTCCGCTACATGTTCATCTCTGATCAGCCTCTCGCGGACCACGCCAGGAGGGACCCGGGCCGGCCAGGTGTGCGGCTGCGGGCCTACCTGGATCTGCGCCGGCGAGACGCGTGCCGACTCGGGGCGGTAGGCAAGGCACAGACGTGGGGAACGCGTGCGCCTGATACGCGCTTGCCGTCTCGTCTGCCGCGTTCAACGCGTTCACGCTTCCGCGTCGACGCCTTGCCCACAGGGCTCAACCGCTGTTTCAGGGTGGGTTGGTGAGGACGGCCGCTACAGCGAGATCCAGCGAGTGGCGTCGAGCACGAAGTCTCTGTTCGCCCATGGCAGGAACGAAGGTAATGAGTACTCAGGTTGCGTCCCCGCCCGACCAGACAGCACCGATTCAGGAGTGGAACGCCACTCGCACCGACTACCC
This sequence comes from Streptomyces iconiensis, assembly GCF_028657195.3. GTDB lineage: Bacteria > Actinomycetota > Actinomycetes > Streptomycetales > Streptomycetaceae > Streptomyces > Streptomyces iconiensis. The sequence continues at coordinate 9,275 of NZ_JANCPR020000058.1, read as the reverse complement.
GCGGGACGCTCTGGTTCATGAGCTGTTCCGCGAGCAGGTCGAGCGCACGCCGGATGACGTGGCGCTCTCGCCGGAGGGAGCCGAGGACATCAGCTACGCCGAGCTTCGGCGCAGGGTCGATCATGTGGCGGGTCTGCTGCAGGGGGCCGGAGCCGGTCCTGGCGAAGTCGTGGCCGTGGTGATCGAGCGCTCCGTGGCCGGCTATGTGGCCTTGCTGGCGGTGTTGCGGTCGGGAGCGGCGTACGTACCCATCGACGTCCAGTTCCCGCAAGAACGGATCGAGCGGGTGGTCCAGGACGCTGGTTGCCGCATCGCGGTTACCGTCGCCGCGCACCGGGACAAGGTTCCCGAGCCGTTGTCGGTGGTGGACATGGACGCACTGCCCACGGACGCGCCTCCCCCCAGGGACCATGAACAGCCGGCCACAGCACCGGCGTTCATCATCTACACCTCGGGCTCGACGGGCACGCCCAAAGGTGTGACCGTGACGCACCGCGGGATCGTACGGCTCGTGCGGAGCCCCGGCCTCCTCGCCTTCGGTCCTGACGATGTCATGTGCGGCACCGTCAATCTCACCTTCGACCTGTCGCTGCTGGACGTCTTCGCTCCGTTGCTGAACGGCGGGCGGCTGTGCGTACCGGCACAGGAGACGCTGCTGTCCCCTGCCGCGCTGGAGGCGATGCTCCAGGGTGAAGGGGCTACGTGGATGTGGCTGGGCGCCGCGCTGTTCCACCAGATGGCCGCAGCCCGGCCGGCGATGTTCCGTACCCTGCGCTGCCTTCTGGCCGGAGGTGACGCTCTCAACCCCTCGGCGGTGCGGGCCGTGCTGGAACACGGGCCGCCGGAGCGGTTCATCGACGCCTACGGTCCAGCGGAGAACTCGGTGCTCACCACGGCACACGTCGTCGAAGACCTGCCTCCTGAGGCGGAGTCGGTACCCATCGGCCGTCCACTCGCCAACTCCACCGCCTACGTGCTGCGGGAGGACCGCTCGCCGGCGGACATCGGCGAGGAGGGCGAGCTGTGGGTCGGCGGGGACGGAGTGGCGCTCGGCTACCTCAACCGTCCGGACCTGACCGCGGAACGATTCGTCCCCGACTTCTTCTCCGACCGCGACGGCGATCGCCTGTACCGCACGGGCGACATGGCCCGCTGGCGCACGGACGGTGTGCTGGAGTTCCTCGGCCGTCGTGACCGCCAGGTGAAGCTGGGCAGTTTCCGGGTGGAGCTGCGCGAGGTCGAAATCGTGCTGGCGGCCCACCCGACCGTCAAGGAGGCCGTGGTGATGGTCGCGCCGGACGGCGAACGGCTGCACGGGTGGGTGGTGGCCGACCCCGGACATGACGACCGGCAGCGCGAACTGCCCATGCGGTTGCGCAAGTACCTGGGCGACCGGCTCCCGGCGTTCATGGTGCCTGCACGCATCGCCGTGGTGGACACCATGCCGCTCAACTCCAGCGGGAAGGTGGACCGCGGCGCACTTCCTGAGATGGGCGGGGGCATGGAGCTGCCCGAGGCCGAGCGCCCCCGGGGAGAACACGAAGAAGCCGTCGCGTACGCCTGGCAGCAGGTACTCGGGCTGCCCACGATCAGCCGCGACGACAACTTCTTCGATCTGGGCGGCCAGTCCCTCCAGGCAGCCCAGGCCGTCACCGTCCTCACCGAGCACCTGGACCTCGCGCCGGAGGTGGGGTCCCGGCTCATCCGCATGCTGCTCGGCAACCCGGCGCTGACCTCCTTCGCGGAGCAACTCGAAGCGCTGCGCAGTGCACCCGGGAGTGCTCAGCCGCGTCGCCGTATCGATTTCGAACAGGAAGCCGCTCTCCCCGCCCACCTGCGCTTCGACGCGCCCTTGGCCTGCGAGCCCACCGCACCGCAGCGCGTCCTGCTCACCGGCGCCACCGGCTTTCTCGGCGTCTTCCTCCTCGACCGGCTGGTCGCCGCGGGCATCCCCGAAGTGTGGTGCCTGGTACGGGGCGACACCCAGGAGCACGTCCTCCGCCGCATCGCCGGCCGCATGCGCCGCTACGGCCTGGACTACGAGAGCGTCGCAGACCGCGTCGTGCCGGTGGTCGGAGACGTCACCGAACCCCGGTTCGGTCTCGGCGAAGAAGGCTTCGATCATCTGGCCCGGCGTGTCGACACCATCGTGCACTCGGGCTCATTGATCAACTTTGCCTATCCGTACGAGACGCTGCGCCGCCCCAACGTCGGAGGGGCCCAGACCGTTCTCGACCTGGCCACCACCCACACGCTCAAGCCCGTGCACCACATCTCCACCATGGGCACCATCGTCGGCTCCGGTACCGCAGGGGTCGACTACGTCACCGAAGACCAGCCGCTGGCCCACGGAGACCGCGTGTCCCTGGGGTACGGGGAGAGCAAGTGGGTCTCCGAGCGCATGATGGGTCACGCGGCCGAGCGCGGCCTGCCGGTCGCCGTGCACCGCCCCTACGAGATCACCGGGACCCGGGACCGCGGCATCTGGAACACCGACACCCTGATGTGCGCCTGGTTCCGCACCATCGCCGAGACGGGCCTGGCACCCGATGTGGAACTGCCCCTCGACTTCGTACCGGTGGACTACACCGCCGAGGCCATCGTCCATATTCTGCGCACCCAGCAGCCCGACGGACGCACTTATCACCTCACCAACCCGCACGACGCACGGCTGAGCCTGCTTGTCGAGCGGCTGCGGAAGATGGGATATCCGGTCCGCACCATTCCGTACACCGAGTGGGCTCAGAAGGTCACCGAACTCACCCGCAAGGACCCGCAGCACCCCATGACGCCGTACATGCACATGTTCCACGACGACGCTGCGGAGAGCGACATCACGGTGAAGGAGATGTACTTCGCCGACACCTTCCCCAAGTTCGACCGCAGCAACATCGAGCAGGCCACCCGGGGAGCGGGCCTGGACCTGCCGCCCGTGGACGGCCGCCTCATAGATCTGTACCTACGGCACTTCATCGAGACCGGCTTCCTCACCCCGCCCGCTCAAGAAGGCGAGGCCGCGTGACGCGCGCTTCCTAGCCGCGCCGTACCTGTACGGCGACCTGTTCGCGCGGGGTACGACAACGCCTGGGAGCCACTGTCCTTGCCCCACGGCGTGAGCCGACCGAACGGAGACACACCGTGTACGCCTCCACTCTCTCCAAGGGCGCCCCCACGAACGCCGCCCGCACCCAACGGCCGGTGCCCAGTCCTCCGCCCGCACCCACCGGACGGTACGCCGCCGATACGGTGGCCGTCACCAGCTACCTCACATGCACGATGCGGTACTTCGCCCAGCTCCCGCCGCCCGGCGAGCGCACCGACGGCCGGCAGCGTGAGGCGGCAGCCGTTCACCACGACGCCAACACCCTCCGCCGCTGCTTTCTGAGCCTGCACGCCGAGCGGGCCTACGACGAACTCACAGACGGCCGTACCCGCCCGCTGCGCCTGGATGAACTCGTCGGCCTGGCCGCCGAACGCTTCCCCGGGCTGGTGCCCTCCTCAGCTCAACTCGCGGACGAGGCCCAGCACATGCAGCGTGACAAGGAAGGATGGGAGATCGCCGTCGGCATCTTCCTCCAAGCCGTTCTGCACGTCCCCACAGCAGGTGATCATCTGCTGCGCTCCATGCTGCGGCCGACACCGCGTGCCTGCGCCGCCCTGCACGGCTACCAGCTCACCGGCCGCGCCGACCTGGGCCTCGCGACCGTCGTACGCAACGAGGGCGTCGCCCGCCTCGAATTGTGCAACCCCGCATTCCTCAACGCCGAGGACGAGGCCGCAGTCGAAGCACTCGAAACCGGCACCGATCTGGTGCTGCTCGACCCCGCCAGCCATGTCGGCGTCCTGCGGGGTGCGCCGCAAACCCATCCCTCGTACGCCGGGAGCCGGGTCTTCTGCGCGGGCATCAATCTCACCCACCTCTACGGCGGCGACATCTCGCTGCTCGGCTTCCTGCTGCGCCGTGAGGCCGGCTACATCGCCAAGTTCGTCCGCGGCCTGTGCCTGGACGACACCGCGCGGGACGGCTGGTGGCCGGACGCCGACAAGCCGTGGGTCGGCGCCGTCGACTCCTTCGCCATCGGCGGCGGCATGCAGATCCTGCCCACCATGGACCGCGTCGTGGCCGACGACGACTCCTGGTTCAGCCTGCCCGCCATGGAAGAGGGCCTGGTGCCGGGCGCCGCCAACATGCGGCTGCTGCACCAGGTCGGCGCTCGGCTCTCGCGGCGGCTGATCTTTTGGGGCCGAAAGCTGCACGCCACCGACCCCGAGGCGTCGCTCTTCATCGATGAGACCGTAGCGGCCGACAGCATGGACATCGCCGTCCGCAAGGCCGCCGAACGCCTCGACAACCCGGCGGTCGGCGCCAACCGCCGCATGCTCAACCTCGCCGGGGAGCCGCTCGACCACTTCCGCCGCTACCTGGCGCAGTACGCCTACGAGCAGGCATGCCGACTGCACAGCCCCTCTCTGATCAACGCCCTGGAACGCACCTGGATCAACCGCGACCGGGACCCCGACCCCTCCGCGAGCGCCGGCGATCCGCTATGACAGCACGACATGTCAGCCCCACGCTCGGGCTTCCCCACCGTCTGCACGCGGCGCCCCCGCAACGACGACGCAGCACGCCCGCGACTCAGGAATCGGAAGACCGTCATGACCCATCCCTTCGAGGGCGCTGAGGGCGTCTCTCCACTCTTGGCCGCTACGACACCCGACCGGGACATGCCCGTCCCCATGGGCACTCGGCACCACGGACGAGGCGAACACCTGATGCTTGAGTCGCCCCCGGGCCCGGGGACGTCCGCAGGCGTGATCGTTGCCTTGACAACATTTGGCGTTGATGGCGTGAAAGCGGGGAACTGGGAGTACGCCAAGACGGGGAAGAGCCTTGCCTGGGCATTCGCTGGGGGTATGTGGCGGCAAGAATGGGAGGGGGGTGGTGGGAAAGGGCCATGGTGAGGCGCAAACGGGTCGAGCACGTGAATATGGCCGATGGAAAGGTTTGTGAAATACGGGTATCGCAACAGGGTGGAATTCGGAGGAACCTACGCCAATATGAATATTAATGTGGCGAACTCGGGGCCGTTCTGCTCCAGGGGCTCTGTCGGCCCCTGGAACGGTGCGAAGATGTGCTGAGGGCGGCTGGCACGGGAAATTCAGCAAAGGTGAATAAGTAGATTCGATGCAGACGGAAACCAAGTGGAGGAGGCGCCGCGTGAGGGAAATCGTGCTGCGGCGGATATCTTGGCAAGTGCTTTTCGGCGTGATTTCCCTGGGGATCGGCATTGGCATGGTCGTCGCTATATGGAGGGTGACTTCGGTAAATGGGTTCCGAATGGGCTGGCAGGGGATACCGGTGTATTTGGCGCTCGTGGGATTTATTGGGCGGATAGCGAATTGCAAAATTGTTCTGCGTGACGAGGTGCTCGTCGTGGTCAATCCCTTGCAGATCCATGTCATTCCGAAGTCGGCGATCCGAGACATCTTTGTTGATGATGGCGGGACGCTCGGAGTCGGGATCGGTGAGGAGCAAGAAATCTCGGTCTTCGCGTTCGCTGGGTCTCTCATAGATCACTTCCGTGGAACAAGTGACAAGGCTGAGCGGAGGATAAATAGGTGGCTTTCGTCGGGGGGCGTTGCAAGTGAAACCGAGGCGACCCCCCAAGTCACCTGGACCCGTTGTCTGCCGGCCGATCTGTCCCTCGCTTTCTGCGTCGCGATCACGGGAATAGGCTTGATTGGGATGGCTATTACCAGTGGCTGAATGCCACGACTGTCCCACTCAGCTCCGGCGAAACGAGGGCTTTGTGCTGGCGTAATGGGTGGAGAAGTCGTAGACATGTCCTTGGCGACAGCCACGACCGGTGCCTGTGTGAACCTGTCGGCGGCTGGCTCTGGGGAGCGGCGTTACTGAGTTTGAACTCGTGGGGTCGTCGGGGTGAGGGGTAGGCCGGTTCCGGCGAGGCATCCGTCGTTGAGGTCGCTGCGGTATTGAATCGTGCGCAGGCCGCGACGGACTGTCTGGATGAGGTGCTCGGGGGTGGTGAAGGCGACGTTGCTGAGCCAGCCGCGTCGCAGCAGGGGCCAGATGCCCGCGACCGGGTTGAGATCCGGTGCGTAGGTGGGCAGTTGGTGGGCGGTCAGCCAGTCCCGGTCCGCGGTCCAGGTGCGGAGTCCGGTGTCCAGGTGGACGTTCAGATTGTCCCGGATGAGTACGATCGGGTCGCCGAGCTGGTGGTGGGCGGCCCGGAGCACGTTGCGGTAGTCGGTCCAGGCGAAGCTCTTGCGGCCGTCACGCTGGCCGTCGTCGCGGCGGGCCGGTAGATCAGCCGGGAGCGTTCGCCGGGCTTTTAGCAGGTCAGGGCAGCGATCGGGACGCGGCGCCTGGAGCGGCCACGGACGCGGACGACGGGGGTGTGCCCGCGCCGGGCCCAGGTGCGGGCGATGGGCGGCGTCATCGGGAAGCCTGGATCGTCTTCGAAGACGATCCGGGCCCCGGGCGCCGCCGCGATGCTTCCACGTGTGGCCAGGTCTCTTTCACCCAGCCATAGATCGCCGGATCGTCGCGCCCGACGGCACGTCTGGCCGGAACCTGGCAGGAATAGCCGTGCCGGACCAGCAACTTGCGTACACCCTGGACGGTGCAGCTGTTGTGGAACCGACGGCCTATCAAGGTCTTGATCCGTGAGAGCGTCCAGGTCCGGTCCTGTCGGCCGCTGGTGGCGCTGCTGCCGGAGGACTGGCCTCTTTCAGCCTGCTCAGGGTGAGTGGGTTGTGCCGTGCCCTCGCCGTGGCGCGTGGTGGGGGCTTCGTCGTGTTCACCCACGCATGGCGACCGGTTGGTGTGGGTGGTCGAGCCAGGTGTGTTGCCCGTGGTGGTCGATGGTGAGGCCGTAGCGGTCGTGTCCGGGGCGTCCGTGATCCTGCCAACGCTGGTGCGCGGACTCGACCTCTTCGAAGAGGCGCCGGGGCCCGCCTTGCCAGACCTTCGCCGGCTGCCCGTCACGCCAGGTGGCAGCGGCCCAGGAGAGGTCGGTGAGGGAGTACCACCAGCCGGATGCTTCGTCGGGGGTGCGGTGGCCGATGCGGTGAACGAGGCCGGGGAGAGCAAGGGCAAGTGCCCATTCGCCGGGGGAGAGGAGTTCGTCGCCGAGGTCTTGGGGGGTGAGCCGCGTGGTGCGGGGCGGGTCGACGCCGGCCCAGTCGGTGGGTACGTAGTCGGACCTCCTGGGCCAGGTGCCGCGTTGTCCGCGGGCCTTCATGAACTCCAGGGGCCGGAGGAACGGGCCCACTGCGGCGCCTTCGCCGTCGGCGGTGAGCTTCACGAGGGCGTCCTGGTTGGCGTAGTCGCTGCCCCAGGGGGCGAGTAGCAGGCCGCCGGGGCGGAGTTGGCGCAGCAGGACGGGCGGGATCTGTCGCAGTCCGACGGTTGCGATGATCCGGTCGTAGGGTGCGCCCGCGGGGTGCCCGGCGAGTCCGTCGCCGACGAGGAGCGTGGGGTGCAGCCCGGTGTCGTGCAGTCGCTCGCGTGCGGTGTCGGCGACCGTCTTGTCGACTTCGACGCTGACGACGTTCTGCTCGCCGAGCCGGTGGGCGAGGAGCGCGGTGGACCATCCGGTGTCGGGTAGGACCGCCGCATTGCTGCGGCGGTCCCCCCTAAGAACCGTGCGTGCCACTCGTCGCGGCACACGGCTCAAGCGAGTCCTATTGGCCTGGGAAAGGCGATGCTCGCGGGTGCGCGGGAGGCTGCCGCTCCAGCCGTTTCCCACAATGTGCGTGGATGAGTTGTTCCCGTGGAACCTTCCGATCGTTTGCCCTGATGGTCTCCGTAAGCGATGCGACCGCCTGAAAGCGGATCGCTTTGCGGATTCCGGTGAGCCACGTCACCCAATCCTCCGGGTGTTGTGGTTCGGTGTCGGCGTAGAGCAGGTATTCGCCGCAGAGCGGGCACTTTCCGTGTTGGCGTTGCATCATCCGGATGCGTCCATCACTGAGCGGCGGCTTGTGTTTCTTCCGTCGCTGCGCCCAATAATCGGCAAGATCTGGGTCATCCGGGGAGGCGTTCCCGTTGACCATCACGTGCCGGACGATCGGTGTCCAGGCAAGCTTGGTGAGGTATCGGCCCGTGGCTCGGTCGCCGAAAATCCACCGCGCATGACTGGCGGAGTTGAACGCACCAAAGTAGCGGTCGCTTACCCACGTCTTCGATTTGTTCGGGTGGCTGCGAGCTGCCCAGCGAAAGACGGCCCACCAGAGGTAGTCATCAATATCGCTGAAGACTCGCTTGGATACTCCGTTCCGGTAGTAGGCGGCCCACCCTCGAAGGATCGGATTCAGCACAGTGATCACTTCGAGTGCGTTGGTTCCACGAAGCATGCGCAGTTCGGTGCGCAGCCTGTTGCGGAACCGGGCCACCGCCGCGGGACTCGGCTTGATCAGCAGCTTGTTTCCCTTATATCGGCGGACGTTGTACCCGAGGAAGTCAAATCCTTCGTCGAGGTGGACGATGCGCGTCTTCTCCTTGTTGAAGGCTAACCCTCTCGGCGTCAGCCATTCGGCAAGCCGCGCCTTGACCTCTCGCGCCTGGTCATAGGAATGACACAGGGCGACATAATCGTCAGCGTATCTGATCAGTACCGGGCTGCCAGGTGCCGTCTTCCCGGTATGGACACCATCGGTGCGGTACCTGACGCCTGCGGCCTCTTCCATTCCGTGGAGAGCGATGTTCAACAACAGCGGACTGATGACTCCCCCTTGCGGGGTTCCTTCCGCAGTCGGAGCGAACTTGTCGTTCTCGATCACTCCGGCCTTAAGCCACGCTTGTACAAGTTCCCTGGCTGGGAAGGTGCCGAGCGAAGCAATAAGGCGCTGGTGATCGATGCGGTCGAACGCTGCCGCCAGGTCGGCATCGAGCACCCACCTGCGCTTGGAGAGGCGTCCCCTCGTCACGCGGAAGATGGCTTCGATCGCGTCGTGGCAGCCACGACCGGGCCGGAATCCGTAGGACCTCGGCTCGAACCGCGCCTCCCATTCGGGTTCCAGCGCGTTCAGGACCAGGGCCTGCATGGCCCGGTCCCGGACCGTCGGAATGCCCAGCGGACGCTGTCTCCCATTGCTCTTCGCGATATACACGCGCCTGACCGCGATCGGCTTCCAGGTTCCCGCCCGGGACTGTGTCCACTCAGCCAGAGCCGACTTGGATCTATCCCGCAGAACGGTGTACCCGTCCACTCCAGGGGTCTTGCGCCCTGCGTTGATTTCCGTTACGCGTC
>NZ_JANCPR020000057.1 GCF_028657195.3 Streptomyces iconiensis | reverse complement strand
GTGCGGGGGCCGGCCGGGGGGCGGGGCCCGCTCCGGGGTGCCTGCCGGGGCGGGGGGCGGGGCGGCGGTCCGGGGCCGGGGCGGGTCCGGGCACGGGGCTGAGGCCGGGCGCGGGGCTGAGGCCGGGCGCGGGGAGTTCGGACAGGAGGTGCTGTGCCTCGGCCACGAGGTGGAGGAGGAGTTCCCTCGCCTCGGTGACCCGGCCCTCGGCCGCCCATCGGCGTGCCTCCTCGATACCGGGTTCGCTTCCCGGCTGGGAGAGGACCGTGGCGGTGAGGGGCGGGAGGGGCGTGGAGGCGCGTTCCTCGTACGGCTCGTCGGTGCCGGGTACGGCGCGGTCGTCGGAGCCCGCGTGCGGGGCCCGGCTGAGGCGCTCGGCGTGGAGTGCGGCCCCGTGCGCGAGGAGTCCTGGCGTGGCCATGGCGTACTGGGGCGCGAGCCGCGCAACGGCGCCGCGCACCTCGGCCATGGCGCCGCTGCCCCCGACGAGCAGCACCGTGTCCACGTCGGACGGTTCGAGGCCGGCCTGGTCGAGGAGGCTCTCGGTACGGCCGAGCGTCTGCTCGACGTGCTGGCGGAGGAAAGCGGCGAAGCCGGCGGCGCCGAACTGGACGAGCACCCGGCCGTTCGGATCGAGCGCGAGTACGGAGGGCGCCGCCTCGTCGGCCTGGGCCTCCTCGCCCGCACTGGTCACCTCGACGGAGCCGAGCGTGGCCTTCACGCGCTGGACGCGGCCGAGAAGCCGTGCCCAGCCCGCCTCGTCCATGCTGTCGGCAGCCACCTTCGTGCGGTGGCGGCGCAGCAGGGTGAGGGCCTCGGTGAGGATCTCGGCGTCGAAGGAGGCGCCGCCGGGTGTGGAGCCGCCCTCGTAGCCCAGCGCGCGGTAGTAGCCGCGCGCACCGCGTACGAGGCCGAGTTCGAAGCCGCTGTGTCCCATGCCGTAGACGAGCAGGGTGCCGCTGCCCTCGCCCTCGGTGTGGCCGACGGCGGCGGCGAGCGAGTCGCTGATGAGCCGCAACTCGCCCAGGCCCGCCGCGTGTGCGGCGTCACGCAGCGCCGTGCGCCGCGCTGACTCGTAGCGCGCGGGAACGCTGATGACGGTGTGGCCGATGTCGGCCGACGTCTCGCGTGCGACGTGTTCGCGCACCGCGGCCAGCGCGCGGGTGACCGCTTCCCGCGCGCTGAGCGTGTGCCCGTCCACGCGTACGGGCCGCTCGTCGCCCAGCCGCCCCTTGAGGCTGGAGAACGCGACGGGCAGCGGCCCACGCGTCGCCACCTCGCACAGCGGCCAGGGCCACAGCCCTTCGGGCAGCGCGAGCGGCCTGGCGGGTTCGCCGGGCGCGGCGCAGGCGGCACGCAGACCTGTACTGCCCAGGTCCAGGCCGAGGTTGACCACTGGCACGGCGCTCTCCTGTTTCGCGGGTCCAACGGGACCCAACGAGTTCTTCGCGGGTCCGACGGGAACGGTCGGGTACGGGGCGGTTGGTTGCGCGTCGGTCGGATACGGGTCACTTGGATACGGGCCGGTCGGGTCCGCATCGACCGGATACAGGGTCGGTCGGACACGGACCGGCCGGATACGGGGTCCTACTCGTCGAGCAGCCGCAGCAGTCCCTCGTACGTCTCCGCGTCGCCGACCTCGGCGACCTCGCGCGCCTCCAGCGCCTTGGCGACCAGCGCGCGCAGGGCGAGGGCCTGTTCCTCGACCAGTTGCCTGTTGCCCTGCTGGAAGGAGCGCTGGACATCGGCGACGGCCGCGTTGATGGAGCGGGCCACGGGTGCGGAGGCGCCGTCGACGGCGCGTTCGGCGAGGAAGAACTGCGAGGCGAGTCCCGAACCGAACAGGTCCGAGCGCAGCACGTTGGACATCCGCTTGCACTCGGCGGCGTCCTGGGTGCTCAGCGCCTGCTGGGCGGCGTCCAGATCGCGGGTGATCTTCATGGCCTGTGCGGGCTCGATGTACTGCTGGTGGGTCTGCAGGAAGCGGCGCGTCTCGGCCTCCAGATAGACCAGTTCCTCGCGCCAGCCGATGCCGCCGTCGTCCACGGCCTCCGGTTCGGGCGCCGGGGTGCGGTGGGTGTCGGTGCGCAGGGTGGTCTCCTTGACCATGCCGGTGCCGGGGACGCTGATGCGGACGGTGACGATCCGGTCGGAGTCGTAGTTGAACGTGACGTCCACGCGGGTGTTGACGTCGAGTTCCTGCGGCAACTCGTACTCGACGACGCCCTGTTCGTTGTTCTCGCTCGCGACCGCGCTGTCGCCCTCGTAGACGGGGACGCGGATGAGGCGCCCGTCGGTGGTCTGGAAGGAGCGGCGCATGGGCTCGGGCAGCGGATACGGGGTGCCGCGCGGGATGATCGGGACGAAGGTGTCCTGCTGGGAGCCCTTGACCGCCGCGATGCCGAGGGCCATGCCGGTCACCTCGTAGATGACGGGCGCGTCCGCCGACTCGGCGGCGCCCGCGAGGCTGTGCCCGCACTCCTCGCAGACGGCGGCCTGCTCCTCGTTGGACCTGCCGCAGCCGGGGCACTCGACGCCGTTGAGGGTCCCGGCGAGGATGCCGGCGCCGAGCGCGACGCACTCCATGGGGTTGATGTTGCGGCGGACCTTGGACTTGCCGAAGAAGGACTCGACGGACTCGTAGACCTTCGGGGTGAGCGTGGAGCCGCCGACGAGGAGCACGTCGGAGATGTCGTCGGGCGACAGGTTCTGGCGGCCCAGCGCGTCCTGGACCAGGCTCATGGTGCGCTGCACGAGCGGGTCGATCAGCGCGTCGTACTGCTCACGCGTGACGGTCATCTCGACGTCGACGAGCGGGCCGCCGTCGGGCTGCCGGTAGGCGGCCGGGATGACGATGTCGGCCTCGGGAAGCTGGCTGAGCTGCCTCTTCGCCTGCTCGGCATGGCTCTTGGCGAGGAAGAGGAACTTCTTGTCGTCGGACGGGTCGACCTTCGATTCGGCCTGTACCCACTCGATGATCTTGTTGACGATGACACCGTCGAAGTCGTCGCCGCCCAGCCAGCTGTCGCCGACGTAGTCGAGGACCTGGAAGTGGTTGTTGCCCGCCTTGTCCTTGACGGCGTGCAGGATCGAGATGTCGAACGTGCCGCCGCCCAGGTCGTAGACGAGGACGCGCCTGCGGTCCTGTTGGTCCATCTCCAGACCGAAGGCGACGGCCGCCGCCGTCGGCTCGTCGATGATCTTCTTGACGACGAGGTTGGCCTGCGCCCCCGCCTCGCGGGTGGCGGCCCGCTGCGCGTCACGGAAGTAGGCGGGCACGGTGATGACGGCGTGGGTGACCTCTTCGCCGAGGGAACGGGTGGCGTCCCGCTTGAGCTTCTCCAGGATCATGCTGGAGATCTGGGCCGGTGTGTACGTCTTGCCGGCGAGGGAGACATGGGCGCGCGGGTCGTCGTCGTCACCGGGCACGATCTCGTAGTTGAGCCTGCCCCTGGCCTGTGCGACATCGCTGTCCGCGTAGTCGCGGCCCATCAGCCGCTTGACGGACAGCACGGTGTCCTTGGGCCTGCGCGCCGCGAAGTTGACCGCCATACGGCCCACGAGCAGCGACTCCGAACCGTCGCGCTGGCGTACGGCGACGACGGAGGGTGTGAGGCTCTCGCCCTCGCCGTTGGCCAGCACGGAGGCGGCGCCGCGCGACTGGTCGTAGCGGGTCACGGCGGAGTTGGTGGTGCCGAGGTCGATGCCGATGGCCTTCATGCGGGCTCCTGGGGCTGGGGCGTGTTCTCTGCGGGGTCTGCGGGCGTGGGAGTGGGGACAGGCACGGTGGGGGCCGGGGCGGGGGCGGCAGCGGTGCCGGGAGTGCGCTCGGGCTCGGGCTCGGAGAGCGGTGCGGGCTCCGGTCCCTGCGCGGTGCCGGAGGCAACGGCGACGCGGGCGGCGCGCAGTACGCGGCCCTGGTGGCGGTAGCCGCGCTGGAGCACCTCGACGACGCTGTCCTCGGGCCCTGGTTCGTCCCTGACCTCGGTGACGAGGTGGGTGGCGGGCTCGGCCAACTCGCCGTGCACGCCGATGGGTTCGAGGCCGCGTTCCCGTACGGCCTTTTCCAGCTGGCCCGTCGCCAGGCGCACGCCGGCCGCGAAACCGGCCGGGTCCTGGGCAGCCGCCTCGGGGCCGCCGTCGAGCAGCCGCCCGAAGGAGTCGAGCGCGTCGGCGACGGCCAGCAGCAAGCGTTCGGTCTCCGCCTGGTGTGCCGCGTCGCGTTCGCCGAGCGCGGTGGCGAACTCGAACGCCAGCCGGTCCTCGGTCGAACCCCCGCGCGGTGTCGGGCCGTTCATGGACATGGACTCCTCGATAGCTCGATGTCGATAGCTCGGTGGCGTCAGGACGATCCCGTTAGGACGGTGCCGTCCGGTCGGTGCCGTTGGCTCGGTGGCGACGGCTCGGTCAGCGATGTGAGCGGTAGCGGCGACGCCGGGGCCGTCAGCCACGTCCGGGCCGTCAGCGAGGCCGGCGTCGTCAGCGGGATCAGCGGGGTCAGCGGGGTCAGCGGGGTCAGCGGTCGAAGCGGATCAGTTCGTCCAGGAACGCGGGCGGAACGGGTTCCGCGAACTCCGTCATGTCCTGGATGCGGGGCAACTCCAGCTCGGCACCGTCCAGTTCGTCGGCGAGGCCGTCCAGCGCCTCGTGGCACAGCGAGTCGAGCGCGAGGCAGGCCCCGGCCTCGGGCGGCACACCGTGCGAGCTGAGCGCGGTACGGGTCGCCTCCAGCTCGCCGGGCGTCTCGGCCGCCGGGTCGACGTCGTAGAGGACGAGATCGGCGCGGAGCCTGCGCGGTACGGTGCGCAGTTCGTTCCACGCCGTCTGGGTCTCCGGCGTCATCATGCGCCGGGTCATCAGCTCGAACGAGACGTCCTGCATGTCCGCGTGCGTGGTCTCCGGCGTCACTCCGGCCGGAGCCAGCACGTCGTACGGGTACGGTCCGTCCCACGTCGTACGGGGATCCTTGAACACGGCTCTCACTCCTCGGGCGGGCGCAGCTCGTCGAGCCGCTGCTGGACGGTGGCGAGCAGGTCGCGGCGCAGCGCCGCGTCGGCGGGATCGGCGCGCGTGGCGCGTACGAGACGGTGGACGGCGGCCGTGGTGCCGCCGACGCGCTCGGTGGGACTCTCACGCCCGGCACCGGCACCGCCCCCGGCCCCGGTGGCCGCTTCGGCACCCGGTCCCGTGTGGGCGTCAGGTCCCGTGCCGGCGTCCGGACCCGTGGCGGCGCCTTCCTCGGTGCCGGAAGGCCGGAAGAACGCGGCCAGTTCGTCGAAGCTGAGGCCGTTCAGCAGCAGGGCCTCCAGGTCCTGGAGGGTCTCGCCGAGCGTTTCGCGGAACCTGGCGTGCGTGGGCGCGCGTTCCAGGCCCTCGTGGACGAGGGTCAGTGCCTCGTGCAGCGTGCCCAGCTTGTGGAACGGCGTACGGGGTACGGCGCGTGACTCCATGCCGAACACGAGGGCGCGGGCGAGGTTGTCACGGGCGCGTACGGACTCGGGGTTGAGGGCGAGGGCGCGGCGCAGATCGGCCTCGGCGCGCGGGATGTCGGGGCGCATACCGAAGTCCGCGCAGCCGTAGCCGCGCCAGACGCCGCGCGTGGAGAGCAGTTCGGACAGTTTGCCGCTCAGCTGTTCCCTGCCGGGGGCTCCCAGCAGCGGCAGCGCACGGTCCACGAGGTCGACGGCGGCGTCCAGACAGGCACCGAGCCGGTCGCCCGTACCGTCGGCGAGCGCGTCGGCGCGGCCGAGGACGGTGCGGGCGATGGCGTGCTTGGTCCGTACGGTCATGGCGCCCGCCTGCGCGACGCGGATGGCCTCGGCCCACTGTTCGAGCGCGCCGTCGGGGTCGGGTTCCGTACCGGTGAGCGCGATACGCGCGAGCGCGAGGCGTGCCCGTACGGCGAGGTCGACGGTGTCCTGAACGAGACGCGACCTGCGGCGTGCCAGATGGGTGTAGGCGGGGTTGTCGCGCAGGAACTCCGTGCAGTGGGTGCACTGCACGGCGTGCCCCGCTTCTCCGCGGCCCTCCGGTACGCAGTCGTCGGGCAGGTCGGCGAGGGCGCGTACGGGAGGGAGGGCACGCAGCGCCGGCTCGAACCTGTGGTGGCCGAAGAGCGTGGAGGCCGTGGCCAGTTCGGAGAACGCGCGGCGCACGGCCCGCGCGGTGTGCTCGGCCGCCGCGTGATCCTGGTCGGTCCCGGCAGCAGTGCCGGGACCGGCCACGAGGGCCCGCAGGGACACGGCGCCGGGGTCGTGGCCCGTGCCATGACCCCTGCTGTGTCCCGTGTCGTGTCCCGCATTCCGGTCGGGGCTCTGGCCGGGGCTCTGTCCTGGACTCCGGTCCTGGCCGCCCTCGTCGGCATGCGGGGGCGGGTCGAGGCGTGCGGCGAACGCGGCCAGCGGTGCCTGGAGGCCCATCATCCGCAGGTAGGCGGGCCCGGCGGCGAGCCGCCCCGCGCCCGCGCCCCTCTCGGTCACCCTCCCCGCGCCCGCGTCCCTCTCGCTCGCCCTCCCCGGTTCCGGTTCCGGCGCCTGGGGCCGAGCGGGGGCCGCTTCCAGGGCCTGGCCCCTTTCCGGTGCCTGGGCCCCTTCCGGCGCAAGGACCGGGTCCGGCAACATGCCCTGTTCCGGTGCCTGGCCAGGTTCCGCTTCCGGGCCGTCGGGCAGGGGGAGGCCGCCGGCGTCCTTGAGTTCGCGGGCGCTGTCCAGCTCGGTTTCCAGGAGCGCGACGAGGGACTTGTACGTACGGACATGCTCGGTGCGGCCCTGCTCAGCGTGGCGTTCCGCGTATCCGGACAGCATGTCGAACAGGGAGCGGCCCAGCTCCCAGCGCAGCTGCGTCACGTCCTCGGGCGCGATGGTGTGCTGGTAACAGGCGGCCCGGGCCCGGCGCCAGCGGGTCCAGTGCGCGTCGTCGGTGAGGAGCGCGGCCCAGTAGGCGAGGGCGCGTTCCCAGGAGAGTGCCGCGTGCTCCCACGCGCCGCTCTCCTCCAGTTCGCGTGCCTCCCACAGCCGGGCGACGGCCAGCGCGTGCACGGTGTCCATGTCGGCCGGTGTGGCGCGCAGCCGCCGTTCCCACACCTCGATGGCCTCCTGGCGTCCGCGCGCGAGGAGCACCAACAGGGGCGTGTCGTCCGGCAGTTGGGCACAGAGCAGATCCAGGGGTTCGCCGCCGCCCGCCACTCCGCCTGACGGCAGCGCGGTGAGCTTCTCGCGCAGCCCGGCGGGGTCGCGCAGGCGGTAGAGCAGTGCGTCGAGCTGGAGGCGCTTGGCCGGCATCCGCAACTGGTCCCAGGCGACGCGCTCGTGCCACGCCATGGCGCCGTGCTCCATCAGCGCGTAGACGGCGTTCTGCACCTCCTCTGTCGAGGAACCTGGGGTGATGCCGACGCCCCTGAGTGCGAGGTACGGGAAGGCGGGGTCCTCCAGCGCGCACTTGTCGGCGACCAGAAGGGTGCTGCCGAGCCCGTCGGCCCACGGCAGGGCCTCGCGCAGCCTGCGCAGCCGTCGCCTGCGCGGTGCCGCCTCGCTGTGCGCCTCCAGCGCCTGCCCGTACGCGTCGATGGCGGCGCTCCACTGGCCCGCCGCCTCGCGGGACCGGCCGCGCGCGTAGGCGAGGCGGCCCGGGGTGTCGAGCCGTGCGGGGCAGCGCTCGTACGCCTCGGCCGCCTCCGTCCAGCGCTCCCCCGCCTCGGCGAGACGGGCGCGCGCGTAGGCGGCGAGTGCCCGTGCGTCCCGGTAGGCGCCGAGGGGGTCGGCCTCGGCTGCGGCGGCCTGCCAGTCCCCCGCTGCCTCGGCGAGACGGGCGCGCGCGTAAGCGGCGCGGCGTGCGACGTCCTCGAAGTCGCGGGGAAGCTTGTCGTACGCCTCGCGCGCCGCCTGCCACCCCTCATGACCGGGGTACTCGCCGAAGCCGCCCGGGCCGGCCGCATCCCTGCCTGCCTGCCCCGCTCCTTCGGCCGCCGTTCCCGCCGCGTCGGCCCCCGTTCCTGCTTCGTCGGTCGCCGTTCCCGCTTCCTCGGCCGCCTGTTCGGCCAGCCGGGCGTGCGCGTAGGCGCGGCGGAAGGCGACGTCCTGGTGGTCCTCGGTGAGCGGCGCGTAGGCGGCGAGTGCCTCGGTCCACCTGCACGCCGTCTCGTGGGTGCGCCCGCGCGCGTAGTGGCAGAGCGCGGCCACCTCCGGATCGGAATCGCCCGCGCGCAGGTAGTGGTCGAGGGCGCCGGGCCAGTCGCCGCTCTCCTCGGCGCGCCTGCCGCCCGCCTTGGCCCGCAACAGCCGTACGGCGCCGCCCCGTTCGCCGTCGGGGATGCCGCTGAGGTGGCTGAGTACGGAGCCCCAGTCGGCGCGCGCCTCGGCGAGGCGGGCGCGTGCGTGCAGGCGCCGGCTGCCGACCTCGCCTCCGGCGTGGCTGTCGGGCAGCCGCCCGAACCCCTCGATGACGCCTGCCCAGTCGCCGTCGCGGTCGGCGATCCTGCCGGCCGCGTACAGGTGCCGCTCGGCCGCGTCGAGCAGGCGCGAGGGCAGCCGCAGCCAGCATGCGCGCGCCTCCTCCCACTCCTCCGCCTCCTCGTATGCCCTGCCGCGTACGTAGCCGAGCCGCAGTGCCGCGTCGGCGTGACCTGTCGTGCGGTAGGCGCCGGCCGCCTCGTCCCAGCGCCCTGCCTCCTGCGCTGCGCGGCCCCGCGCGTAGTGGGCGCGGCGTGCGGCGTCGGCGTACGCGGCCTGGCCCTTGCGGAGGACGGTGCCGGGAAGCATCCCGAACAGCTCGGCTGCCAGGGCCCATTGGGCGCACTCCTCGGCCTCGGCGCCCAGGTCGTACACGTGCGTACGGGCGCGCTCGTGCCAGGGCGCGTGTGCCTCGGCCACCGGGGCGGCCCTGTCAGTGGCCGCTCCGGGGTCCTCGGCGAGCGCCGCGTCGAAGTGGCGGAGCGCGGCGGGCCAGTCGCCGTGCGCCGCGCAAGCGCGGGCACGCGCGTACGGGAGGCGCCGGGCGCCGTCAGCGCTGCCGGGCTGGGCCGCGTAGGCGTGCGCCGCGAGGGTCCAGTCGCCCGCGTCCTCCGCGGCACGTGCGGCGGCGTAGGTGGCCCAGCCCTCGTCGGGCAGGCCGAGTTCGACGGCCTCGGCGCAGGCGTCGCGTGCCTCGTCCCAGCGTCCGGCAGCGGCGGCGGCCCTGCCCCGTACGGAGGTGAGGCGGGCCGGTGCGTCGAGCGTCGCGCCGCACCGCGCGTACCCCTCGGCAGCCGCCGGCCAGTCGCCCTCGGCCTCGGCTGTGCGTGCCCCTGTGTAGGCGGCGAGGTGCGCGGCCTCGCGGTAGCCGTCGGAGCGGTGGGCGAGCACATCGGCGTAGCGGCGTGCGGCGCCCGGCCAGTCGCCCGCTTCCCTGGTGCGCTCGGCCGCCGCGTACATCCCGGCCACCTCGGCCTCGTCGCGTGCCGCCGCGCGCCGGCGTTCGGCGTCGCGGAACCCGTGGGGGCGCTCGCGCAGCACCTCGTCGTAGTGGCGCAGCGCGGTCTGCCAGTCGCCCCGGCTCTCGGCCACGGCGGCGCGTTCGAGAAGTCCGGCGAGCTTGCGCACCTGGCGGACCTCGGCGCTCAGGCAGGTGGCGAGCGCCGTCGGAAGCTGGCCGCGCAGCGCGGTGAGCGCGGCGCCGGGTCCGTTCTCGGCTTCCATGTCGGCACCCGCGGCGAGCAGGTCGCACAGGCGCACCACGCCGGGCCAGGCGATCTCGGTACGGGCCTCGTCGCGCAGCCAGGCGCGCTCGGAGCGGTAGCGGCGTACTTCGGGCTGGGTGGTACGCAGCACGCGTTCCCATTCGCCCGACTCCCGCAGGAACCGGGCCGCCGACATGATCAGTTCGGGCCGGACGTGCCCCGTGGCCTCCTCGTACTCGCGCAGCGCCTCGGCGCCCGCGTGCAGCGGATCGTGCTGCGCGTCCTTCTCGTCGCGCACCTCGCGCGCCTTGAACAGCCACCCGTGCCGGTAGGACTCGTGCAGGAAGAGGACGGGCGTCGTCCACTCGATCGCGGTGTGCCCCGGCAGGTCGGAGATGTGGCGGCGTGCCGTGGTCACGCACTCGTCCAGGGTGCGGTTGGCGGAGACCCCCTGGAGGAGTACGGGTGAGAAGGCGGCCGAGGCGACATCGCTGACCTGCCCGCGCATGGCGACGACGGCGGGCACGCCCCGCCCGATGAGGGCCTGTGCGAGCCCGGAGAAGGGTTCGCTGGTGGCGCTGTCGGCGCCGGAGCACAGGTTGAGGACCACGAGACGCAGCTGCGGTGCGCGGGTGAGCATGCCGCTCAGCAGGTGCCCCGGCACCCGGTCGCTGGTGCCGTCCTCGGCCTCCAGATGGACGAGTCCCTCGCCGCGCTCCTCGTCGTAGGTGCCGTGCGCGATGAGCAGCAGGACGGTGGGCTGGTCGCCGTGTGCGGCGAGGGTGTCCTCCAGACTGCGCCTGGTGGCGTGTTCGAGAACGGTCGTCTGGACGGCCACCTCAGGCAGTTCGCGGGTCAGCGCCTCCAGTTCGGGCCCGGGCCGCAGCGCAGGCAGGTCCGGGTCCTCCGGGGAGGCGGCGGCGACGAGGAGGCGGATGTGGCCCGGCTCCGAGCCGGGTTCGGGCAGCCGGGCGCCGGGCGGGTCGCCGTCGAGGGTACGGACGAGGGACAGGCTGTGGTTGAGGGCGAGGGACTGCTGCGGTGCGGTCGCGGGCGCCGTGAGGGTCTCGACGGGCAGGTCGCGCAGGGCGGGCGGCAGGCTGAAGCGCAGCCGCAGCCCGCGTGCGGGGCGCTGTTCGCGGGCGCGGTCCAGCGCGCGTGCCACACAGTCGGCGAGCGGCGGGGTGAGCAGCAGGTCGTACACCTCGCGGCCCAACGCGCGCAGCCTCGCGGTGACATGGCTCTCGCCGGACGGCGCGCGGCCCAACTCGACCTGTATGAGCTGCGCGAACCGTTCGCGCAGCCGCTCGGGCGCGGTACCGGGCTCGATGATGTCGGCGGCCGAAGCGGGCCCGTTGGCGGTGACGAGATAGCGCCCTGGGCCGATCTCGTGGGCGCGTACCCGGAGTTCGTCGTATGCCTGCACGGTCGTCGTCACCTCCTGCCGTACCGGGAGAGGAGGACCGACAGGTCCGCCGTGGTCTTGCCGAGGATGTCCTCCAGCTCACGGTGCGACCCGTTGTGCCGGAGCGCGGCGGTCATCCGGTCGACGGTCTCCTGGAGCAGCTCCAGCGACTCGCTGACCCTCCCTTCGCGGGCACGCTGCACGCCCTGTGCCCGCAGGACGAGCCCGAGGTTGATCTGGGCGCGCAGCAGATGCGGGTTGAGGTCGGCGGCGCGGCGCAGGTCGGCGGTGGGCTGCTCCAGCTGTTCGATGTCGTTGTTGGCGCTGACGACGCCCCGGTCCGTGAGCGCGCTGGCCAGCCTGCCCCTGACACGCTCGCGCTCGGCCCCCGTCAGCAGCCCGTGTGCGAGCGCGAGCACGTCGACGGCCTCGTCCAGCTTGCGTGCCCGTGTCAGCGCCCCGGCCCTGCCGATGGCCATCTCGGCCATGCTGTGCTGCGTGTCGTCAGCGCCCCGTGCCGCGGCCTCGCGCCAGTGGTCCCTGGCGGCGGTGAGATCGGGTTCGCCGCTGGTCAGCGCGTTCAGCCCGAGCCCGAGAAGTGCCTCGGCCGCGAGGTCACGGGCCGCCCCGGCGAGCGCGGCGTGCTTGGCCTGGAGGTCGGCGTAACCGGGGTTGTGCACATCGAAGTCCGGGCAGTCCTGCGCGCACAGCAACGGGCCGCCGGGGTCGCCGTGCCGTCCCTCGCGCTGCCCGCCGTGCTGTCCCGCACGCTGTCCGCCGCGTGCCCGGCAGGCGGGGCAGCGCAGGTCGGCCAGCGCCTCCAGCGCCTCCTTGAGCTGGCCTGCGGTGAACTGCACGCGTGCGGGCCCCAGTTGGGAGAAGAGCTGCCGCAGCTCCGCCGGCACGCGCCGCCCGGCGGCCGGGCCCACCAGATCGGCCAGTGCTTGCAGATCCGGCAGCGGCGCTTCCCCGCCGGGCAGCCGCGCACCACTGCCGTGCTGCCGCAGCCGCTCGAACAGGCCGAGGCCCGCGCCGCCCGACGCGCGTCCGGCTGCGACCCGTTCGGCCAGGAAAGCCCCGAACTCCTGATGCAGCCCCAGCTGCGCCAGCCGCAGCGGCCCGCATACGAGTGTGGACGTGTGCTGGGAGGTGGCCCCTGACCCGCGCCTGGCACCGGCCCCGGACCTGGCACTGGCCCCGGTCCGTGAGCCGGTCCCTGAACCAGGCCGGTCCCGGGGCCCCGGGACCGGTGCGGGGCCTGACACGGGCGACGATTGGGGGATGCGGGGCCCGGGGAATCCCCCGAACTCCTTGAGCGCCTGCGCCGCTTCGGCCTCCCGCTGGAAGAGCAGGCGCAGGCTGCCGCCCGCCTGGGCGTGCCCCTCGTTGGCGGCCACAGCACCGAGGCCGCTCCCGTTCGCGTCTCCTCCCGCCTCTCCGTTCGCGTGCGGAAGCCGGTTCTCCAGGAGCTGCCTGAACGCGCCGCGCAAGGGCTCCATGTGCGCGGACTGTACGGGGGTTCCGTAGCGGCGCTCGGCCCGCGACTGGAAGTCGGCCCAGAAGGTGTCGCTGTGCAGAACGGTGGCCCAGACCGCGAGGCACCGCTCCCAGCCGGCCCTGTCGGCCCTGTCGGCCTCTCCGGCGGGCGTACGGGCCGACAGCCCGTGCAGGAGGGCGAGGCCCAGCGTGTGCGCTGCACGGTGGTCACCGGGATCGCGCCCGCACGCTTCGGCCAGGTCCGTGACGGCCTCCGCGTACTTGCCGCCCCTCAGCAGCACGGAGGCGTCCAGCACGGCGGCACGCTGGGGGTACGCAGCCGGGTTACGGGTCGCGCGGGCGAGCGCGAACAACGAGGCGGCCTCCCGCCACCCCTCCTCCCCCGCCGCCGGCTCCCGCTCCGGACCCGGCTCACCAATCGGTTCCGGCTTCCCCGCCCGCTCCAGCTCCAGCGCGCGGGTCACGGCCGACAGTGCCTTCTCGCGCAGCAGCAGGGCGAGTTCGCGTGCGGCGCGCTCGGCGCCGCGGGGCGGTGCGTGGCGTACGGCCTTGCGCACCAGGTCGAGCCGCCCCTCGGCGCACAGCGCCACCGCCCGCCACCACGGGCCCAGATCGGAGGAGAGCCGGTCACCGGTGACGTAGTGGGCCCGCCCGCTCCGGTAGAGGGACTCGGCGAGCAGCGCGTCCCGCCTGGGCCCCGGCGTCAGCGGCTCCAGCACGTGTACGGCCTCGGCCCACTGCCCCGCACGGATGTACAGCGCCGCCAGCGCACAGGCCGCGCGCCGCGCCGTGCCGCCACGTACGACAGGAGCCCCGGGGCCCGGCACCGTCGCCTCGGCGGACAGCAGCTCCAACTCGCGCATGGAGGCGAGCGGTTCGGCACCGGACCGGGCCTCGTCAGGGAGGCCGGGTGGCTGGTCGTCCGGCGGAGCGCCGGGAAGCTGCGGGTCCGGCGGAGATCCGGGTGGCTGGACGTCCGTCGCACGGCACACGGCGAGCGCGTAGCGCACCTCCGGGTCGCCGGGCACCTGCCGCAGCGCGCTCTCCCACAGCGAGACGGCACGCTCGCGCTCGCCCGCGAGGAACGCGAGCGGAGCCAGGTGGCGCTGCACGCGGTGGTCGTCAGGGCGGCGCGCGTACGCCTCGCCCAGGTGCCACCTGGCCTCCTTGCGCCCGGCCTCGTCGTGCCGCGCCGCGGCACGCCATGCGGCGTACAGGTGCAGCTCGGTCACCGTCCCGGCGAACCCTTCGGGCGGGCCCTCGGGCCACAGGGGTTCGCTGCGCGCCAGACGGTCGAGCGCGGCGCCGAAGTCCTTGCGTACGACGTGCGGGTGGGCCGCGGCCAGCGTCGCGCGTGCCACCAGCAGCCGGAGGCGGGCGCGGTGCGGGTGGCGCGCGTGCAGCCGGGTCCAGGAGGTCACGGCGTCGTCGTAGCGCCCCAGCCCGTAGGCCACGAAGCCGTGCCGGAACAGCACCGCGTCCTCGGTGTTACCGCCATCAATGGCCTGCTGGTAACTCGCCAGCGCCTTCTCCGCCTGCCCCTGCCGCTCCATCGCGTGCGCGAGCATGGCCATCGCCTGCGGGGCCCTCGGCGAGGCCGGGTCCATGAGCTGGCGCAGCACACGTTCGGCGGATTCCCAGGCGCCGGCGCGCAACTCCAGTACGGCGAGGGTCCAGCGCGCCCCCTCCTCCAACGGGCCCTCGGCAGCCGCGGCCCACAGGTCGGCGCGTGCCTCGTCGGTGTGCCCCTGCCGCTCGTGCGCGTAGGCGCGCTGGACACGGACGCCGGCCGGCGTGACGCCGTCACCCCAGCCGTCCGGTTCGGGGCCGCCGCACTGGAGCGCGGTGGTCCAACAGGTCACCGCCTGACCCCAGTTGGCGAGGTGCGCGGCGGCGCAGCCCGCGCGGTGGTGCGGCTCCCACCACTCGGGCCTGGCCACCTGGGCACGCAGGAAACAGTCCAGCGCCTCGTGGAAGCCGCCTGCCAGCAGATGCGCGCGCCCGCGCCCGATCAGCGCCTCGGCCGCCACGTCGGCGGCCTCCTGCGTGCCCGCGCGCTCCCCGTCGCCGATACGCGCGAGCGCCTCGTCGTAGCCGCTCGCCGCGCCCGCCGCGTCTCCCAGCGCGAGCTGCGCCGCTCCCCGTTCCAGCGCCTTGCGCGCCCTGCGCAGTGAAAGGTTGCGCAGCATCCGTGAGCCCTCCCCGTCCCCCGTCGGCCCGCTGTCGCCGCTAGCGCGCGGCTTCGTCCAGCTCGGAGCGCCAGCGTCCCGACGCCCTGTCGTAGTGCAGCGGCCCCAGCCGGAACGCGGACAGGTCCAGCCGCGTCAGCCGCTCGTACGCCTCCTCAGGAAGGTCGGCCTCCAGCACAACGACCAGCCCCGTACGCGGGTCCTGGAGCACGAGCGGCACCGGTGCGGCACGTCCCGCGGTACGCCCCGCGAGTCCGTCCTCCCCGCCGTCCTCCCCGTCCGGCTCACCCGTCCCGCCCGGCCCGTCAGGCCCGTCCGGCCCGTCCGGCCCGTCCGGGCGGCTCGTCGGGCCGAGCCTGCCGACCAGCCTCTTCAGGCCCCGGTAGGTGTCACCTGCCGCCTCGCTGCCCAGGCCGCTCAGGAACGCCTGGAGGGGCAGTGCGGCCAGCACGATCCAGGTCAGCGAATCGGCGCCGCGGTGGTCCAGCACGCGGCGCGTGGTCACGGCGTGCCCGGCCGCTGTGAAGTGTTCGACGAGCGCACGTGTGACGTCGTCATCGGCCTCACGGCCGAGAAGCAGCTCCGCACGTGGGGGCGCGTGGTGACGCCGCGGCGTCAGCGCTTCCGTCATCGGCTCCCGCCTTTCCTCACAACCCGCTTGCTGTTCAAGGAACTTGGGCCGCACGGGTCCTCGGTCACAGGCACACACACCCGGACAGTGGGGCCCCGCATGGGATAGCACGCAGACTATGACCATCCGGTTCAGCGTTGGAGGGCTATTACCCGATTGGGTGGAAGCGGGATATGCCTGCGGCGCTGCCCCGGACCGTTCGCCTCCTACGCTGCCGTCATGAGATTCGGACTTCTCGGCACAGGTCCCTGGGCGGACCGCACACACGGACCCGCGCTCGTCGCGCACCCCGACGTCGAGCTGGTGGGCGTATGGGGACGGCGGGCCGAGGCCGCGTCGGCGCAGGCGGAACGGCTGGGTACGGAGGCGTACTCCGGCGTCGACGCGCTGTTCGCCGCATGTGACGCCGTGGCCATCGCGCTGCCTCCCGACGTGCAGGCCCCACTCGCCGTACGGGCCGCCGAAGCGGGCTGCCATCTGCTGCTCGACAAACCTCTCGCCACCACACCCGAGGCCGCACGCGCTGTCACCCATGCCGCCGACCGCGCCGGGGTCGCCACCGTCGTCTTCTTCACGCTGCACTTCAGCGGGACGACCGCCAACTGGATGAACTCCCAAGCGCAGAAAGGCGGTTGGCGGCTCGGCCGCGCCGACTGGCTCTCTCCCGTCTTCGGCGGCGGCGACTCCCCCTACACCGCTTCACCCTGGCGCCGCGAGAAGGGCGCACTGTGGGACGTGGGGCCGCACGCGCTGTCCGTACTCCTGCCGCTGCTCGGCACCGCGACGGAGATCACGGCCGTACCTGGCGGCAGCGGTGACACCGTGCATCTCGTACTGCGGCACGAGTCCGGCGGCTCCAGCACCTGCGTACTCAGCCACTCCGTGCCGCCCGCAGCCGCCGGTGTCACCGCGGAGGTCAGGGGGCCCGCGGGCGCCGCCCAGCTCCCCGACCGCGAGGAGCCGCCAGAGGAGGCGTTCGGCGTGGCCATCGACGCGCTGCTCGCCGCGGTACGCAGCGGTGTCCCGCACCCCTGCGACGCCCACTTCGCGGCCACGGTCACCGACCTCCTCCACGAGGCCGAGGCCCAGCTCCCCACGGAGGACCAGCAGATCCAGGAGTCCCCGGAAGCACCCGGGTCCCCGTAACCTCCGGCTGCTCCAGGCCCCGTACCTCCGAGTCCTCCGGCGCCCCCTGCCTCAAGCCGAGGCAGGGGGCGCCGCGCGCTGCGCCGACCGCTCGAACCGGTGCGGCGCGCGACGGAAGCACGGAA
This sequence comes from Streptomyces iconiensis, assembly GCF_028657195.3. Classification (GTDB taxonomy): domain Bacteria; phylum Actinomycetota; class Actinomycetes; order Streptomycetales; family Streptomycetaceae; genus Streptomyces; species Streptomyces iconiensis. The sequence goes on along the minus strand of NZ_JANCPR020000057.1, from coordinate 46,838 downwards.
GCGGGGCCCTGGTGGCAAGCGCACCCTGCTTCCCCTGTGTTCGCGCCAGTGTTCGCGCGAGCGACATCCCCGGCATGGTTCACCTTCACTTCTGCCTGTAACGTTCGACCCCGACAGACGAAAGTTGGCTATACAACTTAAGGAGAATCGTCGCGATGCCCGCACCCTCCCCCGAGCGTCTTCCTGCCGTATGGCTGCGTGACAACTGCCCCTGCGCCGACTGCCGCGACCCGCGCAACGGGCAGAAGCTGTTCCAGATCGTGGATCTGCCCCGGGATCTGGCCGTCGGCGAGGTGCGCCAGGCGGCGGACGGGGCCGGGACCGAGGTGATCTGGTCCCCCGACGGGCACAGGTCCGTCTACGCGCACGAGTGGCTGGCGGAGCACGAGCCCGGCGTGAGCGGTGGCACGGGCGACGGCCGCACCGAGGCGGACAAGACGCTGTGGCGGGCCGCCGATCTGGCAGGTGCGCTGCCCGAGGCCACATGGGCCGCGTACGAGAGCGAACCGGCCACGCGCGCCCGGGTGCTGGACGCCGTGCTCCGGTACGGCTTCGCGCTGCTGAGGGACGTACCGCGCCGGGAGGGACAGGTCCTCGACGTGGCCCGCACGTTCGGTTTCGTGCGGGAGACCAACTACGGGAAGTTGTTCGAGGTACGCGTGGAACCCGACCCGAACAACCTGGCGTTCACCGGGGCGCGTATCACCCCGCACACCGACAACCCGTACCGCGACCCCGTACCGACCCTCCAGCTCCTGCACTGTCTGACCAATGCCGCAGCCGGCGGCGACTCCGGGCTGGTGGACGGCTTCCAGGCCGCCGCGCTGCTGCGGGACGAGGACCAGGCGGCGTTCGCCACGCTGACGCGCACACCCGTCCCGTTCCGCTTCGACGACGCAGGTACGGCGCTGGCGGCCGACCGTCCGCTGATCGATGTGGACCCGCTCGGCAGGGTCCGCGAGGTGCGCTTCAACAACCGTTCCATCGGCACGCTCCGGCTGCCTGCCGCCGACCTCGACGCCTTCTACCTGGCCTATCGCACCTTCGCCGAGATCCTGCTGCGGCCCGGGCTGCAGCTCGACTTCCGGCTGACGCCCGGCGACTGCCTGATCTTCGACAACGTCCGCCTGCTGCACGCCCGTACGGCCTTCTCGGAGAGTGGCGCGCGCCATCTCCAGGGCACCTACGCGGACATGGACGGGCTGGCGAGCACGCTGGCCGTGCTCCGCCGTGAGCAGGCCGCCGCCGAGGACGGCCCGCTCGACGAACTCGCCGCGCTGTTCGCCGGGGAAGGGGCCGGTGAGTATCTCGGCGAAGAGGTGACCATGGCGCAGCACATGCTCCAGGCGGGCGCGCTGGCCGAGGCCGCCGGGGCGCCCGACCACCTCGTCGCGGCGGCTGTGCTGCACGACATCGGCCACTTCCACGGTCCGCTGCACGGCACCGACCTGATGGACGGCAAGGACAACCGGCACAGCCACACCGGCGCCGACCGGCTCGCCCCCTGGTTCGGGCCCGAGGTCACCGAGCCGGTGCGGCTGCACGTCGCCGCCAAGCGCTATCTGTGCGCGGTGGAACCGGCATACCTCGACGCGCTCTCCGAGGCATCGGTGTTCACCCTTGAGGTGCAGGGCGGGCCGATGTCCCCCGAGGAGGTCGCGGAGTTCGAGGCGAATCCGTACGCCGAGGACGGCGTGGCCCTGCGGCGGTGGGACGACCGGGCAAAGGACGCCGCGGCGGCCACTCCGGACTTCGCCCACTTCCGGCCGCTGCTCGCCGCACTGCTGCGGACCCGGCGGGGCTGAGGCCAGGGCCCCGGCACGCGCTCAGTCCTACGCCGGCGGTGTGCCGGGGCGCCGGGCGAGGGAGCCGGACGTGGCGGAACTGTGCACGGTGAAGGCCACCGTGCCTGGCAGATAGCGGTCCTCCGACCACTCGATCGGAGCCCCTGCGGGGTCCGTGCTGCGCCGCCGCTCCCGCAGCAGCGGTTCGCCGGGGCGGCAGCCGAGCAGTTCGGCGTCGTCCTTGTCGGCCTGGACGAGATCGAGGGTGTGCTGGGCGTCGGCGAAGAGCACGCCCTGTTCTTCGAGCCGCACGGTGTACGACACGGTGTCGGCGTCCAGCTCCGCGACGAGTGCGCCGATGGCCTCGGGGTAGACCGTGCGCTCCACCATCACGGGCCGCCCCGAGAGCGTACGGACGCGCAGCATCCGGCAGACGCGGGCCCCGTCGTCCAGCCGGAGCTGCTCGCGCTCGGTGCCGTCGGCACGGTCCAGGTCGAGGCGCACGATCCGGCCGCCGGGTTCCTCTCCCATGGAGCGGGCCCAGCGGGTGAAGCTGAGCAGCTCGCCGAAGCTCTGCACGTGGGCGGTGCGCAGCACGACCCGGCGGGTGCCGCGGCGGGAGGTGACGAGGCCGTTGGCGCGCAGCACGGAGAGCGCCTGCCGGATGGTGCCCCGCGAGACGCCGTACCGCTCGGCCAGCTCGCCCTCGGCGGGAAGCCTGCCCCCTGAGCCGTAGGCACCCTCGGAGATCTCCCGCCCCAGGTCGGCCGCCACCTTCCGGTACAGCGTCAGCGGCCTGGCCGCCTTCGCGCCGCCTTGAGTCGCGCCGTCCACCACTGCCGCTCTCCCGTGCGCCGTCCTTCGCCGTCCGTTCCTCCGCGAGCCTAGCCGCGCCGCGCACGTGCGCGGCGCGGCCCTTCCCGCCCGGGCGGGGTGCGCCGTACGGTCACCGGGCTCCGCCGCCCCGAATCGAGTTGTACAGCCAACTAGGACAGTGAGTCCTGGCCCCGGAGAGGACCGTGACCCCGCCCAGCCGACGGGCCGCCGCCCTCGCCCGCGCCCGCGGCGTCCGCGGTGGTCACTTGGACGGGCTCGCGGAGGGGCGGGGCTTGCCCAGCATGTTGCAGGCCGCCGCGTCGACGAGGGCCTTGTTCGCCTTCGCGGCCGACGGTTCCTTGATGCCGAAGTTCGTGCTCGTCAGGACCGCGACACTGCGCTTGCCGCTCGCGTCGGTGTAGACCTCGCTGGAGTAGCCGGGCAGGCCGCCGGTGTGGCCCCAGACGGTGCCGCAGGGCGTGTTCACCTTCATCAGGCCCAGCCCGTACCCTCCGCCTTCCTCGGGCGCTGCGACAGTGGTGCGCATCTGCTTCAGCTGGGCCTTGGGCAGGAGCTTGCCGGAGGTGAGCGCGGTCAGGAAGCGCTGCCAGTCCTGCGCGGTGGAGACCATGCCTCCCGCCGCGCCCGCCCAACTCGGGTCGATGCCGGTGGTGTCGACGTTGCCCCGGGGACGTTCAGGGCCGACGAAACCCACGCCCTTGGGCAGGTCGACGGTCCCGGAGAGGATGCCCCTGAGCCGCTTCGCGTCCGGTTCGTAGCCGGTCACATGCTCTTTCCCGGTGCTCCAGCCGGCGTCCTCGGCCAGGAACGAGTCCTTCATCCCCAGCGGCTTGGTGATCTTCTGCTCGATCAGCTCGGCCAGGCTGCTCCCGGTGGCCTTCTCCACGATCAGCCCGAGGGCCGCGTAGTTGGCGTTGCTGTAGGAGTGCTTCTCACCGGGCCCGGCCGGCGGGTCCTGCTGAGGAGTGATGGCGAGGAGCTCCTTCGGCCGCCAGGTGCGCGGCTTCTGGCCCGTGAGGGAGGGCAGGAACTCCGGGGTCAGCAGGAAGTCGCCCAGCCCGCTGGTGTGGTTGAGCAGCATCCGCACGGTGATGTCCTCGCCGCCCTTGACCACGCCGGGCAGCCACTTCTCCACCGGGTCGTCCAGGCCGACCTTGCCCTTGGCCACCTGTTGCAGAACGAGGGTCGCGGTGACCGTCTTGGTGTTGGACCCGAGCCTGAACTGGTCGTCGGCGGCGAGGCGGTGATCTTCCTTGGTCCACGCGGCCTGCCGTGCGATCTCCACGGGCGCACCCTTGCCCCGGTCGACCCGGACGATCACACCGAGGGAACCCTTGTCCGCCGCCTTCTGCGCGAGACCGGCCAGCCGCTTGCCGGCCGTCTTGCCGCCTGCCGATGTCTTCACCGAGCCCGAGCCCGATTCCGAGTCGTCCGAGCAGGCCGCGAGCCCTCCGGCCATACCGGTCACCAAGGCCACCGTCAGCGCTCCGCGCAGTATCCGGCGGCGAGTTGATGAGGAGGTGGAGACGGACATGGCAGTTCCCTTCGGCGCATGACAGTTGGCTCGTGCGGAGCGCCCCGGAACGCTTCCCGTGAGGGGGTTCGCGGGTCCCTGCGCACAGCAACCATTCAGCCAGCGCCGAGCCACCGGCACATCGCTCGATGGCGGGCCTTCCGCAGGTCACCGGTCATCCCAAGGAGTGATACGAGCCAAGGAGCGACACGGCACGCCGTCGCGGACAGCGCCCGCACGGCGCCACGCTGCCCCGTACGCCGCACGCGGTCAGGGCAGCGTGTTCCTGACCAGCACGGCCGCCTGCGCCCTGCTCTGACAGCCCGTCTTCGTGAGCATGCGGCTGACGTGCGTCTTGACCGTGTGCAGGCTCACCACGAGCCGGTCGGCGATCTCGGCGTTGCTCAGTCCGTCCCCGACCAGCCGCAGCACGTCCAGCTCCCGCTCGGTGAGGTCGCTCAGCCGGGCCAGCTCCTGGTCGTCGGGCCGCTGCCTCGCGTTCAGATGCCCCTCGATGATCCGGCGCGTCACCGCGGGGCTGAGCGCGCTGTGCCCGGCCGCCGCGGCGCGCACGGCGCCGGTCAGCTCCTCGTACGCGCTGTTCTTCAGCAGGAATCCGGACGCTCCGGCCGCCAGCGCCTCGTCGACGTACTCGTCCAGGTCGAACGTCGTCAGCATGAGCACCTGGCTGCGCCCGGGCCCGAGCAGTCCCCGGCGGCCCAGCTCGGCCAGCGCCCACAGCCCGTTCCTGCGCGGCATGCGGATGTCCAGCAGCACCACGTCCGGCCGCAGCCGCGCGCACGCCTCGACGGCTTCCTCGCCGTCACCCGCCGTACCCGCGACGGTGAGGTCGGCCTGGCTGTCCAGGATCGCGCTCAGTCCCGCGCGGATGACCGGCTCGTCGTCCGCCACGAACACACTGATCCGCTCAGGCACGTTCCTTCTCCAACGGCATCGTGGCGACGACGCGGAAGCCGCCGTCACCTGTCGGTCCAGCGGTGAGCCGCCCGCCCAGCGCGTCCACCCGCTCGCGCATGCTGACCAGGCCGAGCCCGATCCCCGCGCCGGCCGTGCCGCGCCGTGCCCCACGGCTGTTCTCCACCTCGCATCGCAGTCGTCCTGCCGCGCCGTCGACGAGGAGCCGTACCGGCGCCCCGGGCGCGTGCCGGCGCGCGTTGGACAGTGCTTCCTGCACGATGCGGTACCCCGCCGTCTGCACCGGAGCGGGCAGCGACTCCAGCGCGGTCCCCGGTGTTCCCTTCCGCACCTCGACCGTTCCTCCCGCGGCGCGGTGGCTGTCCAGCAGTGCGTCCAGCTCACCGAGTCCCGGCACCGGCTGCAAAGGTGCCGCTTCCGCCGGGTCGCGGAGCACCCGCAGCAGATCGCGCAGCTCACCACCGCTCTGCCGGCCAGCAGCCGCCAGGCCGTCGATCTGCGTACGGGCCCAGTCGGGCAGTTCGTCGCCGCGTGCGCGCAGGGTCTCCGCGTGCACGACGAGCAGGGTGAGCGAGTGCGCGACCACGTCGTGCATCTCGCGCGCGATCCGCGCCCGCTCCCGCTGTGTGGCCTGTGCGGCCTCCAAGCGCTGCGCGCGGCTCGCCTCGGCCGCCCGCTGCTCGGCGGCGGCGAGCAGCGCACGCCGGCTACGGGAAGCGAAGCCCATCGCCCACGCCAGCAGCATCGGTGCCAGCGCCGCGAGGACGTCCAGGCGGCCCTGGAACTCACTGGCCTCGGCGGTCATCCGGTTCGCCCACAGGCCGAGCAGGGAGATCGCGCCGCCGCAGCCGAGCAGCACCGAGACGGTACGCGCCCAACTCGTGCAGAGGCTGCCCAGGCTGTAGAGGAGCACGGCCAGCGGCACGAAGGCCATCGGGGTCAGCTTGGCTCCCTCGGCCGCGCCTCCCACCAGCGCCGCCACGAGCGCGCCGAAGCCCAGGACGAAGGCCGTCGCCGGCAGCCGCCGGCGTAGCAGCACCATCACCGCTGTCACCGCCTCGTACCCGATGAGCGCCGACCACGCGGGCCCCGACGTATCGACGTACGGCTGCGACAGCAGCGGCGGCGCAAACGCCAGGACAACCAGACCGGCATCGGCGCCCCACCTGGGCCACTTGCCGTCAACCACTCTCATCCGCCCGACACTAATGCGCTCGCGCACCGCTCTTCATCGCTCCTAAGAGCGACTCACGACCGTGAGGCAGGGGTGGCCGTGACGACGGTGGCTTCCAGGTCGTCGTCGGTGATGGTGCGGGAGGTGTAGCCGCAGGCGGTGAGGAGGTGGGTGGCGGCCGGGGCCTGGTGGGGCGTGGTCTCCGTGAGGAGCGTGGCCGTGGGCGAGAGCCAGGGCAGTGCCGCAGCCGCCACGCGCCGGAGGAGGGCGAGGCCGTCGGGGCCGCCGTCCAGCGCCGTACGGGGTTCGTGGTCGCGGGCCTCGGGCGGGAGGAGTGGGATGTCGCCTGTGGGCACGTAGGGAACGTTCGCCGCGAGTATGTCGATCCGGCCGCGCAGCGAGCCGGGCAGCGCGTCGAAGAGGTCGCCCTCGTGGACGTGGCCGCCGAGCCCGTCGAGGTTGCGCCGCGCGCAGCGCACGGCGGCGGGGTCCACGTCGGCCGCGTGGAGCACGCCCCGGCCCCCGAGCGCGTCGAGCACGGCAGCGCCCACGGCACCGGTGCCGCAGCACAGGTCCAGTACGACGGGGGCCGCCGGTGGAGCGGGAGCGAGCGCCACAGCGCACCGTACGAGGAACTCCGTACGGCGGCGCGGCACGAACACCCCCGTGTCGACGGCGATGCGCAGTCCGGCGAACTCGGCCCAGCCCAGGACGTGTTCGAGCGGGAGCCCGGAAACGCGCCGTTCGGTCATGGCGGCCAGTTCGGCGGGGGCACGGGCCGTGGCGACGAGGAGCCGGGCCTCGTCCTCGGCGAACACACAGCCCGCTGCGCGCAGCCGCGCGACGAGCGAGTCGGGGGGAGCGGCCGGAGGAAAGGCAGAGGCTGACGCCGAGGCGGAGGGCGCGTGGGCAGACGAGGGGGGAAGCGAGGGGGAAGCGTCGGGTCTCATGGGGGCCTTTCGGGTACCTACGGGCGCTCCCTGACCGGCCCTATGAAGGGCGTGACGTGCGGTCGTGAGGTGAGAGCACCCGGCCTGATACGGCGGAAATGGGTCTCACCTCCTCGTTTCTTCGCAGCGTTCGAACATCCCTGCCGAACGCGAACCCTACCCTTCAGCTCGGGCCCTCGCACCTCGTAGGGTGACGGCACTATGAGCGCCGAACGCGATGCCGAACTGCCCGGACGTCTCCTGCGGTCCGAACGCGATGTCTTCCTCCCGCTGTTGCGCGCGGCGCCCGAGGCGGACTTCTCGCTCCCCACCGCTTCGTGCCCCGACTGGAACGTGCGCCAGGTCCTGGCGCACTGCGGCGCCGCGCTGACGCGGATCATCGAGGGCCGCCTGGAGCGGGGCGTCTACTCCGACGCCTCGAACGCCGCCGATGTCGCCGAGCGCGACGACTGGCCGCTGGCACGCGTGCTGGACGAGTTGGAGCGCGGCATGACGGAGGCCGGCCCGCTGATCGCGGGGCACACGCACGGGCGCCTCGACACGGTGGCGCTCGGCGAGTGGGTGCACGCCGGTGACGTACGGGACGCGTGGGGCCTGCCGGGCGCGTACGCGGACACGTCGGCGGGCGGGGACGTGCCGGCGCTGCTCGTGATCGCGAGCACGGTACGCAAGGACACCCCTCGCGTCGAGGTGGCCCTCACCGACGCGTCCCCCGCCACCCTCTCCCTCGGCAACGTGCACGAGGACCGCGCCCCGGCCACGCTCACCGCCGACACCCCCACGCTCATCCGCCTCTACACCGGCCGCCCGCTGGCCGCCTCCTCGTACGTACTGGAGGGGGCGAGCCCTGACGAGCTGTGCATCTACGGGTAGGGGCTCGCGTTGGGAGCCTTGCGTTTGAAGCCGTGGGTTCGAAGCCGTGCGTTTGAAGCCTCGCGTTGAAGCCTTGGGTTGGGGGCCTTCGTGGCCAGGGCCCTCGTGCCGTGGGCCGAACCGTGACCCTGCCGCAACCATCCGGGGCGGGGCGGCAGGAGCCCGAGCGGGCGGCGAGGCCCCTCGCGGGTGGGGCGCGTCAGTAGTCGCGCGGTGTGTAGCCGTCGATGACGTCGTAGAAGTCATCGCCGTAGTCCGGCACCCGGGTCCGCGTGCCGGCGCTCGCCGTGGCTTCGCCACCGGCGGGGAAGTCCGCTGCGGCACCGGCCGAGCGGCGGGCAGCTTCCCGGAGGGTGTGCGCGAGCGCCTGGTTGGCGGTGACGTACGCACGCAGTTCCCGCTCGTAGGCGGCGAAGGCCGCGACGTGGTCGCCGCCCGCCGCGTGGAGTTCGCCGGCGAGGGTGTACGCGCCGAGCAGCGCCATGCTGGTGCCCTGGCCGGAGGCGGGCGAACCACAGTGGCCCGCGTCGCCCACCAGCGCGACCCGGCCGCGCGACCAGGAGTCCATATGGATCTGGGCCACCGAGTCGAAGTGGAAGTCAGGCGCCTCCCACATGTACGAGAGCAGCCGCGGCATCTCCCAGCGCGCGTCGGCGCAGTACCGCGCGATCAGCTTCTTCTGCGCCTCGGGGTCGCGGAGCTGCGTCTCCCCCGGCTCGCTCTGGAGGAGGGAGTCGTCCTCGATGACGACGTAGACGCGTGCCTCCGTGTTGCCGCGCACGCTCATCACCAGGGCCTGCCACGGGCCGCTCTCGGGCTGGTGGGCGATCTGCCAGCGGTCCAGGCCCAGGTAGTTGGGCGCTGTCCACACGCTCAGGTGGCCGCCCAGCGGCCGGATGTACCGCTCCTCGGGCCCGAACGCGAGTGCCCGGGTACGCGAGTGGATGCCGTCGGCGCCCACGACGAGGTCGAACGTACGCTCCCGCCCGCTCTCGAACCGCACCCGTACTCCGGCCGCTCCGCCCACTCCGGCCGCTTCCCCGCCCCCGCCGTCAGCGCCGTTGGCCCCGCCGTCGTCCGCGCCGTTGGCCCCGCCGTTGGCCCCGCCCCCGCCGTCAGCGCCGTCCGCCGCGCCGTCGGCCCCGCTGCGGGAACGGCCGGCCTCCCCGGCCCCGGTGGCACCGCCGACTCCACTCGCCCCGTCCTCCTCCAGGTTCTCGATCGAGTCGCCGAAGAGGTACTCGATGTCGGGGCCGCCCGCACGGACCAGAAGCTCTGCCAGATCGTCGCGGAGTATCTCCACGTCGGGCCTGTCCAGCCTGCCGCCGCTGGCGGTGGCTTCCGTCGTGCTGAACAGTTCCCTGCCTTCGCCGTCCACCATCGAGATACCGCGCAGGTCCGTCGCCCTGGCCCGGACCTCCGGCAGCAGGTCCATGCGCTTGAGTACCTCCAGCGCGGGCCCCCGTACGTCGATCGCCTGCCCGCCCGGCCGCAGTTCCGGCGCGCGTTCGACCACCGTGACGCGGAAGCCGTACCGCTTCAGCCAGTACGCCAGCGCGGGCCCGGCGACGCTCGCGCCCGAGATCAGCACCCTCTCGTTCCTCATCCGTCCGTCAGCCCCTTCGCTCCTCGTCCGTCCATCCCCCGCAGCGACCCCGGAACCGTTCTCCGTGGCCTATGCAACGAGTGTGACCCTGCGCCCCTACAGCCCGCCGACAACGGACCGACACCGGGCCGACACTCCACGCGCAGCCCCCGTACGCTCGTGCTCGCCCACCCGTCCCGCTCACCCGGAAGCGGAGGAACACCCGTGCAGGGTCTGGAAGTTGCCCTCATCCGCCTGGCGACGACGCTCGCCGGAACGGTCGCCAAGTCGCTGCTCGCACCCCGCCACGGGGCCGGCCTGGTGGCGAAGCCGACACGGTCCCTGCCGGGGCGCCCGCAGACCCCGGACCGGCTGGCGCGCACGCTCGGGGCGCGCCTCGCCGACGCCGGCTACGCCGACCTGCCCGAACACGAACGCCGGGCCGCCGTCGACAGCGTGACCGCGACCCTGGAGGGTGCGGGCCCCCTGACGCCCGAGCAGCTGTTCGCGCTGGAGCTCGACCCGGAACGGCTCCGCGCCACGCTGTCGGCTCCGCCGGACGGCGCGAGCCCGCGCGCCACCGCGCTGTACGGGGAACTGCTCGGGCTGTCCTGCGCCCACCTCGTCGAACAGGTGACGGCGCAGCCCACGTTCCCCGCGCGGGCCGCCGTCGAGCAGTCCCGCGCGGCGGCCCGCACCGAGCGCCTCGTCCGTGACGTAAGGGAACGCGTCGGGCGGCGACCCGACGCCGAGGCGCTCGCCTTCGAGCAGCGGTACGCCGACTTCGTCGCCGAGACCCAGTGCCGCATGAGCCTCTTCGGCCTCACCCTGGGCCGCACCGCGCGCGAATGGCCCCTCGACACCGCCTACATCAGCCTCGCCGTCGCCGGTGAGGACACCCACCAGGAGCGCTTCGGGATGCCGGACGCCGCGCACGCCGCACCCGTGAGCGTCAAGGCCGAACAGGCCGTCTGCACCGCCGACCGCACCCTTCTGCGCGGGGCGGCGGGCTCCGGCAAGAGCACCCTCGTCCAGTGGCTCGCCCTCAACGCGGCCCGCCGCACCTTCGCACCCGAACTCGCCGACTGGAACCGCTGCGTCCCCTTCGTGCTGCGCCTGCGCTCCTTCGCCACGACCGGCGAACTGCCCACGCCCGGCGACTTCCTGCGTGCCACCGGCGTCCCCTTCCACGCCGCAGCGCCGCCGGGCTGGGCCGACGGGCTCCTGCACGAGGGCCGCGCGCTCGTCCTCATCGACGGTGTGGACGAGGTGCCCGCACGCCTGCGCGGACGCACCGAACGCTGGCTGCGCGATCTCCTCGTCGCCTACCCCGGGGCCCGTTACGTCATCACCACCCGCCCCTCGGCCGTCGCCGAGGACTGGCTCGCGCCGCAGGGCTTCGCCTCCCACACCCTGCTCCCCATGGAACGCGACGACATCCACGCCTTCGTACGCCACTGGCACGACGCGGCACGCCGGGAGTGCGCCCAGGAGTCCGAGAAGGCTCAACTGGCCACGTACGAGACGGCGTTGCTGCACGCCGTCACCACACGCCGCGACCTCGGCCGGCTCGCCACCAACCCCCTCATGTGCGCGCTCCTCTGCGCCCTCAACCGCGACCGCCGCATGCACCTGCCCCGCGCCCGCAAGGAGCTGTACGACGCCGCGCTCGACATGCTCCTCGTACGCCGCGACACGGAACGCGAGGTCGCCCGCGTCGAGGGCGTCGACCTCACCCGCGAGGAGCAGACCGCACTGCTGCAACGGCTCGCCTACTGGCTCATCCGCAACGGACAGGCCGAGGCCGAACGCTCCGAAGCGGTCACCATGCTCGCCGAGTGGCTGCGCGCCATGCCCCAGATCGACGGCACGCCCGAACAGGTCTTCGCCCACCTGCTGATCCGCAGCGGCCTCCTGCGCGAGCCCGCACCCGGCCACATCGACTTCGTCCACCGCACCTTCCAGGACTACCTGGGCGCCCGCGCCGCCGTCGAAGCCCGCGACTTCGGCGTCCTCGTACGCAACGCCCACGACCCCCAGTGGGACGACGTGGTGCGGATGGCCGTGGGCCACGCGCGCACCGACGAACGCGCCACGCTGCTACGGAAGGTGCTGAAGCGGGCCGACACCGAGGAGTCGGCCGCCCACCGGCTGGTGCTGCTCGCCGCCGCGTGCCTGGAGCACGCCCCGGAGCTGGACCCCGACGTACGGGACGAGGTCGAGCGGCGAACGGCAGCGCTGCTGCCGCCCACCCTGGAGGATGCCGAACTGCTCGCCGGGGCAGGCGAGTTGGTTCTTGAGCTGCTGCCGGGCCCCGAAGGACTGGACGAGGACACGGCGGCTGCGGTGGTGCGGGTCGCGGGGCTGGTGGGGGGCGACAGAGCGTTCGAGCTGATCGGCCGGTTCCAGGAGGACGGACGGTGGACGGTCGCGCGTCAACGCGGCCTCGCCTGGGAGCACTTCGGGACCGAGGAGTACGCGCGCGAGGTGCTGGCGACGAGTGCCCCCGGCACCGCGTCCGTTCCCGTGACAACGGCCGAGCAGCTGCACGCCTTGCGTCACCTCCCGGACGTCCAACGTGTCATCCTCAACGGTCCGCACAGCGACCTCGCGCCCCTGCTCGTGGCGGCCCGCCTCGACACCCTGTTCCTGTGGCGGAACTCCGTACTCAGCGACCTGTCACCCCTCGCCGGGCTCCCCTCGCTCCGGTCCGTCTCCCTGCACACCTGTACGCGAGTGGCAGACCTCTCTCCGCTGAGCGGGCCCGGCCTCACCATCCTGCAACTGGCCGACGTGAGCCCTGGGGTCTCCCTGGAGCCGTTGCGGGACATGCCCGGCCTGGAGCAGTTCGTGCTTCACTACCCCGCACTCATCGAGAGCCTGGAGGAGCTTCCGATCGGTCCCCGACTGCACACCCTCCGGCTGTCGCGCGAGGTGCGCTTCGCACGGCTCGACGGCATCGAGCGCTGGGAGGAACTGCGCTTCCTCGCACTCGGCGGAGGGACGCAGCTGCGCCGGCTGCCCGGCTTCCCCTCCCTCGCCCGGCTGACCGGCCTGGCGGTTCACCTGGTGGAGGACATCGACATCCGGGCCGTCACCCATCTCGCGGGGCTCGAACTGCTCCGCTTCGGCCTGTGCGGCCCGATCCCCGACCTGTCGCCCCTGCGCGAACTCCCCGCGCTCACCACCCTCGAACTCAACGGTTGCGCCATGGACGGCCCACCCATCGACCTCGCACCGCTCGCCGACCTCGACCGCCTCACCGTTCACCTCACCGAGGACTCCCACATCACCGGCACCGACCACATCCCGCCGGAACGCCTGGTCCGCAGATGAGGACCAGGGCGGCTCAGCGCACCGCCACCTCGTAGATCAACTCCCGCCCGTCCTCCTCGTCCCACTGCTCTCCCACGTGGGAGAAGCCGAAGGGCGCGAGGGTGGCGAGGGACGCGGCGTTGTCGGGCGTGAGGGTGGCCCGGACCGTGCGTACTCCGGGTGCTTCGGTCGCGCGGCGCAGCAGTTCGGTGAGGGTGGCGCGGGCATAGCCCTGGCGGCGGTGTTCGGGTACGACGGCGTAGCCGACCTCGACCATGCCGTTCTCGTCGGGCGGGCCGTGGAAACCCCCGTGTCCCACGGCGACGCCCTCCTCGTTCAGCACGAGCTGCCGCACACACCACGCGGCCCCCTCGGGGTCGCTCGCCATCTGCCCCAACCGGTAGCGCCAGAGCCACCGCGCCCGCTCCTCCACGAGGAACCCGGGCAGTTCGACGCCCAACAGCGCCCCCGCCTTGTCCAACTCCCCCGCCGCCAGGGCCTCCATGGCCTCGGCACCCAGCTCCACACACTCGATTCGCTTCACCTCGGAATCATCGCCGCGCCGCCGACCCCGCGCGAACGGTTTTCGCCCGCGCCCCGCGCCCCGAAAACCGGTGGAAGCGGGCGGATGCGGAGGGTGGGATGCCGTGCGGTACCGACGACGGGGGGGCGGGCCCGTACAGCGCCGCGACACCTCACGGAGATCCTCACGGAGTCCCCACGGAGATCCTCACGGACGTGTGAGCGGTGCGCTTACGCGCCATCACGCGCACGGGGGACGGGAATTGGCCGGGCCAGGGCGGGTACCTGTGACGCCCTGGACCGGCCCGGAACGCGTCACGGTCACGCGTGCGGGTACGTCCCGTCACCACGAGTAGCGTGGACCCGGTGGACGCACACACAGGAACGGATACGAACACGGACACGGACACGAGCCCCGGCGCCCGGACAGGCCCCGGCACAGGCACGGGCCCCAGCACCGCGGCAGGCCCCGGCCCGGGAACGGAAACCCCCTGCTCCGGCACGGAACTCATCGTTGTCGGCGGGGGCCCGGCGGGCGTGAGCGGGGCGCTGATGGCGGCCGGACTCGGGCTGCGCGTGACGCTCGTCGAGGCGCGTGAGCGGATCGGCGGCAGGCCGTGGGAGATCGGCGCCATGGAGAACGTTCCGGGCGGCTGGCGGGACGGTCCCGCCTTCGCGCGAGCCCTGGCCGATGACATCGCACGGCTGGAGGCGGCGGGCCGGTGCACGCTCGTACGGGACCGCGCGGTACGGGTCGCGGCGTACGAGGACCACGCGGAGGTCTCCCTCGCGCACGGGGCCCCGCTCACCGGTACCGCCGTCCTCGTGGCGACGGGTGTCGTCCCGCTCGAAGCCGGCGACGCCGACTGGATCGAGGCGCGCGGCACCGTACGGCCCCCACCCCTGTGGTGCGCGGGCCCCGACGTGGGGCACGCGCTCGTACTCGGGGGCGACCGGCCCCTGGGCACATGGCTGCGTACGCATCCCGAGGCGGGGGCGCGGCTGGAGGTGCTGCATCCGCGTGCCGACGCGTACAAGGTGGCGGAGGTGGCTGCCGACCCGCGCGTGCACCTGTACGAGGTCGAGCGGGCCACCGTCCAGCACACGGACGACCAGCGGTTCGAGGTCACGGCGCACGGCACCGACGGCGGGGTACGCACCTTCGGTGCGCCGAGCGTCCTGGCCAACCTCGGCATGCGGCCCTCGCCCCCCGCAGGTGACCTCGTACGCGGCCCGGAGGGCTACTGTCCGCTCGCCTCCCAGAGCTTCCGCCTCCTCACGGCCGGCGACCTGCGCTCGGCCCGCCACCAGCGCATCACCCCCGCCCAGGGATCAGGCGCCGAGGCGGCCCTGACCTACTACTACGCGGCCCACGGCTGATCCCCCACGGACCGGTCCGGGAAAGAGACCGGGCCGCCGGCGGATCGAGAACTGCCGCGATCCGCCGATGAGTTCGCGACCCCGCCATGGTCTCTTTCAGTGGTACGACACCGGCACTGGCCCCCGCGCTGCGGGAGTTCTTCGGCCAGGCGTGAGGCGATAACCGATCGCGCGGCGCGCTCCCCGGCTGGCACGCTCACCCCATGGACGAAGCGGAAGCACTGCTCATCGGCGGGCGTGCCGGCGTCGGCAAGACCACGGTCGGCTGGGAGATCTCGGCGCAGCTACGCGCCGCGGCCGTCCCGCACGCCGTCCTCGACGGTGACTTCATGGGCCAGGCGCACCCGGCCCCCGAGGGTGACCCCGACCGTTCGGAGATCACGGAGAGCAACCTCACCGCCGTGTGGGCCAACTTCACCGCGCGGGGCTATCGGCGTCTCGTGTACACCAACACGGCGTGCGTACTGCCCGAGACCACCGCCATGTTCGAACGCGCGATGGGAGCGCGGGTCCGCCTCGTACGCGTACTGCTCACCGCCTCCGACGCCACAGCGCACGAGCGGCTGGCGGGCCGGGAGTTGGGCTCGGAACTGGAACGGGAACTTCGCAGCAGCACCCGCAAGGCCCGCCTCCTGGACGAGGGCGTCCCACCGGAGACCGTACGCATACCGACGGACGGCCGCCCCGTACCCTCCCTCGCCCAAGAGATCCTGACGGCAACCGGCTGGACCCGACCGAACCCCACGGTCACTCCGCCACACCGGGCGTGAAGCCGTCCGCCTTCACGCTCGCCAACAGCATGCGGAACCGCTCCGCGCTCACCCGCAACACGACACCGGGCTCGTCGCTCTCCCGCAGCAGCACGGTGTCGCCGCCGGAGGCGACGTTGACGCAGTTCGAAGCGTCGCCGCTGAAGGACGACTTCTGCCAAGGCGTGTTCGACATCGACGGCCTCACATGCTTCGGGCGAGGTGGTGAATGAAGTCCCGCGAGGCGGCGGGGCTCAGCGCGCTGCTTTCCATCCGGTCCAACACCAAGCGGTACTTCGCCAACTGTGCCTCCGCGTCCAGGAACTCGCACCCGTGATGGGTGTCGAGCTGCACCGTGTCCAACTGCGGTACGGAACCGCACACGTAGTCGACCGACTGGCCAGTGCCAGGAAAGATGCCCCGCTCGAAGGGGATTACACGCACCTGGAGACTGTCCCGCTCGCTCATGTCGACGAGGTGGGCGAGCTGCGCACAGCTCGTCTTGCGCCCTCCGAACCGCATACGCAGCGCCGCCTCGTGGATCACCGCCGAGTAGTGCGGAGGGGTCGCGCGGTACAGAATCGCCTGACGCTTCATCCTGTGGCCGATCCGGTATTCGATCTCGTGCTGATGCAGCGGTGGGACCACTTCTCGGAACAGTGCTCGTGCATGGTCCCTCGTTTGCAGGAATGCGGGGATGTGCAACGCCAATGCGACGCGGAACGCGTGGGCGTGATGCTCAAGCTCAGCCAGGTCCAGAAGACTTGCGGGGAGTTGCTCGCGGTACTCGTCCCACCAGCCGCGCGTCCTTCCTCCGGTCAACTCCGCGAGTGCGTCGACCAACCCCGAGTCGGCACAGCTGTAGATGCTGGCGAAAGAACGGACACGTTCAGCGCTGACTGCATAGCGACCCGCTTCGATGCTGCTCATACGTGCTTGCTGAATCCCCGCACGAGCAGCTGCGGCGGTGGAACTCAGACCGGACCGCTCTCTCAGCTTCCGCAGTTCCGCGCCGAGACGTTGTTGTCGCAAGGTCGGCGGCATCACCATCGGGCTCTTCCTTCCCCCACAAGGGTCATCTTGAGAGCTATCCCCCCAAGCGAATAGTAGATCTATCACAGCTAGCGCTAGCGTGTGTGCCCTGTCGCTCCAACCCCCCTCCCTGAAGGGACACTTCGATGACGACGGCACCCGCACGGCTCTGGGCCTACACACTCCGACTCCCCAACGACCCACGTGCCCCACGCGTAGCGCGGGGCACGGTGCGGGGCGTGCTGCCGTTGTACGGGTTGGAGGCGCTGGCCGACAGCGCGGAGTTGCTGACCTCGGAACTGGTGACGAACGCCGTGCGGCACACGCGGGGCCCGGCGGCGCTGCGGCTCAAGGGTGACGGCGAGCGGATGCGGATCGGGGTCTCGGACAGCGATCCGCACATCCCGCCGCCGTTCGACGGGTCACCGGGCCCGTGCGCCGGTGCAACGGTGCCGGGCGTCCCGGAGGGCGGGCGGGGGCTGACGCTGGTGCGGCTGTGCGCGCACGAATGGGGCGGGTTCCCGTTGGGGGACCCGGCACTGGGGACGCAGGGGAAGTTCCTGTGGTGTGACCTCACGTTGCGTCGCGAGGACTTCGGTATCGCGGCCTGACGTGGTGGCGGGGCGGTAGATTCGTAGTGGTCGGCCGTGTGTGCGTCGTGAGGCGGGCCCGCCGTCCCTCTGTTCGCTACCTCCTGGAGTTTCCGTGCGTGTCGTGATCGCTGAGGACCTGTTCCTGCTGAGGGACGGGCTGGTGCGGATGCTTGAGGCGTTCGACTTCGAGATCGCGGCGGCGGTGGACAACGGGCCCGAGCTGAGCCGGGCGCTGGCCGAGCTGGAGCCGGATGTGGCGGTCGTGGACGTGCGGCTGCCGCCGTCGTTCAGCGACGAGGGGCTCCAGTGCGCGCTGGAGGCCCGCAGCAAGCGCCCGGGGCTGCCGGTGCTGGTGCTGTCACAGCACGTGGAACAGCTGTACGCGCGTGAGCTGCTCGCCGACGGCAACGGCGGGGTCGGCTATCTGCTGAAGGACCGCGTGTTCGACGCCGACCAGTTCATCGACGCCGTACGCCGGGTGTCCGAGGGCGGCACAGCGATGGATCCGCAGGTGATCCAGCAGTTGCTGACGCGGCGCGCACAGGACAAGCCGATGGGGAACCTGACCTCCCGCGAGAAGGAGGTCATGGAGCTGATGGCGATGGGGCGGTCGAACGCGGCCATCGCGGCGCAACTCTTCGTGACGGAGCGTGCCGTCGCCAAGCACACCTCCAACATCTTCGGGAAGCTCGGTCTTCCGCCGTCGGACGACGACAACCGGCGCGTGCTCGCCGTACTCGCGTATCTCGACCACGGCTGAGCGGCCCACCCCCGCCGGTCCTGCCCCCGACGGACCTGGCACCGATGACCCTGGCACCGAGCGGCCCGCCCCGGCGTGAGCGGGCCGTCTCCCGACGGTTGAGCCGCCAGCCCCCACCGGCTGCGCGGCCCGTCTCCCCTCGGCTGAGCCGCCCCGCCCCGACCGAGTCCGCCCTGCTCCCCAAGTGCCCCCTTCTCCGCCCGCCCGCGCGCTGCGGGCCCCGGCACGCGACATGGCGTGCCTCGACATGGCGTGCCTCGACATTGGCGTGCTCCGACACGGCGTGCCTCGACCCGGCGGTTCCCCTTCGTTAGCGTGCAGCCTCGTACGTGTCTTCGGTCACACCCAGCAATTCGGTCATATCCGACAATGGGGGGCACTCTCCATGCACGACATGAACAGACGCACCGTTCTGGGTACGACAGGCGCGCTCGGCGCGGGAATCGCACTGGGCGGCGGGTACACCCCAGCCATGGCGGTGGACAGAGCGGACAGAGCGGCGGAAGTGGACGCGACCGGTGCGGCGCGGAAGGCGGTGGCGCGGCTGCTGCCCACGCACGCGAGACAGATCACGCTCCAGCACATCGGAGGGCCCGAGCGCTTCAAGGTGACGGGGAGCGCGGGGCGTATCAAGGTGGCGGGCACGGGGCCCGTTGCTCTGCTGACGGGCGTGCACTGGTACCTGAAGTACACATGTGACGCGCACATCTCATGGTCGGGCACCCAACTCGACCTTCCGGCAAAGCTGCCGGCGCCGCGCACCCCACACGGGCAGCGCGCCACGGTGCCGCACCGGTTCGCGCTCAACGACACCCACGACGGCTATACGGCCCCGTACGCGGACTGGGCGCACTGGGAGCGCTTCCTCGACGTCCTCGCGCTGCACGGGTGCAACGAAGTGCTGGTCACGGCGGGGCAGGAGGCGGTGTACCACCGGCTGCTCCAGGACTTCGGATACAGCGACTCCGAGGCGCGCGCCTGGATCCCGGCCCCCACCCACCAGCCGTGGTGGCTGCTGCAGAACATGGCCGAGTACGGCGGGCCGATCAGCGCCGCGCTGCTGGCCAAGCGCACGGAGCTGGGGCGGCGGATCGTCGCGCGGATGCGGGAGCTGGGCATGCGGCCGGTGCTCCCGGGCTATTTCGGCACCGTCCCCGCCGACTTCACCCAGCGCAACCCCGGCGGTCGCACCATCCCCCAGGGCACCTGGAACGGGATGCCCAGGCCGCCCTGGCTCGATCCCCGCACGGAGGTCTTCCGTGAGGTCGCCGCCGCCTTCTACACGCACCAGCGCCAACTCTTCGGTGACATCGGCCACTTCAAGATGGACCTGCTGCACGAGGGCGGCGACCCCGGTGACGTGCCGGTGCCGGACGCGGCGCGTGCCGTGGAGAAGGCGCTTCAGACGGCGCGGCCCGGCGCGACCTGGGTGATCCTCGGCTGGCAGGAGAACCCGCGCCGTGCGCTGCTGGACGCGCTCGCGCACAAGGACCGCATGCTCATCGTCGACGGGCTGTCCGATCTGGAGCGGGTCTCCGACCGGGAGAAGGACTGGGGCGGAGTGCCGTACGCGTTCGGCACGATCCCCAACTTCGGGGGGCGTACGACGATCGGCGCGAAGACCCATATGTGGGCCGAGCGCTTCACCACCTGGCGGGACCGCGCGGGCAGCAAGCTCGTCGGCACCTGCTACATGCCGGAAGCCACCCACCGCGACCCGGCTGCGCTCGAACTCTTCAGTGAGCTGGCCTGGCGTGAGGAGCCCGTCGACCGCGAGCAGTGGTTCGCCGACTACGCGCGGCTGCGTTACGGGGGCGAGGACCCCGCGGCACGTAAGGCGATGGCGGCGCTGCGGGAGACGGCGTACCGGATCAGCAGCGCTGACGGACGGCCGCACGACAGCGTGTTCGCCTCCCGGCCGAGCCTGACGGCGCGTTCGGGCGCGTACTACGCCACCCACACCCCGGCCTTCGACCTGGCGGGATTCGACGCGGCGTTCGCCGGGCTGCTGGGCGTCGCGGGGAAGCTGCGCGGCAGCGACGCCTACCGGCACGATCTGACCGACGCGGGCCGCCAGGTGCTCGCCAACCGTTCCTGGGTCCTCATCCCCCAGCTCCAGGCCGCCTACCAGGGCGGCGAGAAGGACACCTTCGCCAAGCTGGCCGACCTGTGGCTGAAGCTGATGGAGCTGAGCGACGACATGTCCGGCGCGCACCGGTCGTTCCTGCTCGGCCCCTGGCTGGACGCGGCACGCCGCTCCGCATCCGGCGAGGCAGAGCGGGAACAGCTCGTGCGGACGGCGAAGGTCCTGGTCACCACGTGGGGCGACCGGCCGACAGCGGACGGCGGCCACCTGGCCAACTACGCCAACCGCGACTGGCAGGGCCTCATCCGCGAGGTGCACTTCCCCCAGTGGAAGGCGTTCCTCGACGACCTGCGGGACGCGCTCGCTGAGGGCCGTGCTCCGAAGAAGTTCGACTGGTACGCGCTGGAGGAGCCCTGGACGCGGGAGGCCAAGGACTACCCGCTGCGCCCGGTCACCGACGCTTACCGCACGGCGAGACGCGTGCACGAAGCGCTCGCCAAGGCGCCGTACCAGGGCTCGCTCACCGTCACGTCAGAGCCGCCGGCCGTGCCCCCCGGCGGCGCCGGCACCGTCAAGGCGGTCTTCCGCAACGAGAACGGGCTCAGCCCGACCGGCACCGTCGACTTCGCGCTGCGCGGCCTCGACGACGGCGACGGCACGGCCGAACCGCAGGACCCCCTGTCGGTGCCGTCGGTCGGGCCGGGCAAGGAGGCCACCGTCCGCTGGCGGGTCACCACCCCCGACCGCGAACTGGCCGACCCGCTGGAGCCGCTGCCGCACGCGCTGGAGGTGACGTACGGCCCACAAGGCGGCGAGCGGGTCACCTCGCGGCAGCCCGGCCTGCTCTTCCTCGCGGGAGAGCTGCCCGGCGGACTCCGTACCTTCACCAACAACGCGGCCGTCTTCGGGCATGTACAGGGCCGCTACGCGATCAACGGCGGCGGCGCCGACCTGTGGAAGAGCAACGCCGAGTTCGGCACGCTCTACGAGCCCGGCGCACTGGCCGACGGCGGCGCCGTGACCGTGCGGGTGGACCGGCAGGACAACAGCGGCCCCTGGGCACGCGCGGGCATCATCGCCCGTAACGACCTGTCGGACAGGACAGCGACCGGCTTCGTGAACCTCGCCGTGACCCCCGCCAACGGGGTCGTGCTCTCCTACGACACCGACGGCAACGGCACACTGGACACCTACAAGCGGATCACCGGCATCAAAGCGCCCGTACTGCTGCGCCTCTCCCGCTCGGGCGGCTCCTTCACGGGGGAGCTGTCAACGGACGACGGGAGGAACTGGCGTACGGTCGCAACCGTCGAAGTCACCGGCGCGTCAGGAAAGCTGGACGCGGGACTCTTCATGACCGCGACCAACGGCGGCAGCGGCGCCCGCGCGACGGCGGAGTTCGGCGGCTGGACCGCACGCTGACGGGCACACGGTTGGACGGGCCGACGTTCCGGCGGCCCGACGAGATGACGGGTTGACGGGTTGATGAGTTGACGGAAACACACTGACGCGCTGACGGCGCCAGGACACCACGCAAGCTGACACCACACGGGGAAGAAGGCGGGCAGAGGGACGTGACGGACGACAGACCACGTGCGGCGGTACAGACGCACGAGCTGATGCTGGCCCTCGTACGAGGACCGGCACTCGCTGTCGCCACACTCCCTCTGTCCATCCTTCTGTTCGTGCTGTCCGTGATCTCCATCGCACTCATCGTGGTCGGGGTCGGCGTCTTCACGACACCGCTCGTGCTGGAGGGCGTACGCACCTACGCGAACCAGCGGCGCTACCTCGTGGACAAATGGGGCGGCCTGCCCGTGCCCCCGCCCTACCGGCCCTTCCCGCCGAACCTGCGCGAGGGCGTCGTCGGCCAGGTCGAACGGTGCACGCTGCTCCTCAAGGAGCACGCGACCTGGCGCGACCTGGTGTGGCTGCCGGCCGACATGACCGCCGGCTTCGTCACCGCGCTACTGCCTCCGCTGCTCCCCATCAACCACAAGCTGACCAAGACCATGCTGGAGCCGACGAAGGAGATGCTGCTGGCACGCCGCGTCGAGCAGCTCTACGAGACACGGCACGACGCCGTCGACTCCTCGGCCGCCGAACTGCGCCGTATCGAACGGGACTTGCACGACGGAGCGCAGGCACGGCTGGTGGCCATGGGTATGAGCCTCGGCACGATCGAGGCGCTGGTCGAACGCGACCCGGTGCGCGCGAAACAGATGATCGCGCAGGCCCGCGAGAACTCGGCCGAGGCGCTGACCGAACTGCGCGACCTCGTACGGGGAATCCACCCGCCCGTGCTGGCCGAGCGCGGCCTGCCCGACGCGCTGCGCGCGCTGGCCCTGCGGATGGAGATCCCGGTCGAGGAGGACATCGACCTCCCCGGCCGCTTCGAGGAACCCGTCGAGTCCGCCGTCTACTTCGCCGTCAGTGAGGTCCTCACCAACGCGGCGAAGCACTCGGGCGCCTCACGGGTGTGGCTCGACGCGGTCTACTCGCAGACGCCCTCGGGACCCATGATCCGGATCGCCGTCACGGACGACGGCAAGGGCGGCGCCGACCTCGACAGCGGCAGCGGTATGCGCGGCATCGAGCGCCGCCTGGCCCAGTTCGACGGCATCCTCGCGGCGAACAGTCCTGCCGGGGGCCCCACGATGATCACCATGGAGGTTCCGGCGGCGCCGATTGACCCCGGCCCCGCCTCCTGAGCGGCCACCGCACCTCGCTGGTGCCCCGCACCTTGTTGGTCCTGAGCGCCCGTTGGAGGGGGCGCCGGATGTCCGTATGCTCGCGCATATGACCGCAGAACACCGGAGCCCCGCACCGACCGGGGGACTACGCGCCTCGCACGCCGACCGCGACGAGGTGGTGGAGCGCCTCCGGGACGCGGCGGCCGAAGGCCGCCTCGAACTCGACGAGTTGGAAGGGCGCCTGGAGAAGGCGCTGACCGCCAAGACGTTCGCCGACCTCGAACCGCTCACCGCCGACCTGCCCGCCGACACCTCACCGGAGAACGACGCGCCGCTCGTTCTCAAGGGCGGCGTGCACGGCGTCACCCGCGCAGGGCGCTGGCGGGTGCCGCCGCACATCACCGCGCACGGCGGCATGGGCGGCATCAAGCTCGACTTCACCCGCACCGAGTGCCGGTTGCCCGTGATCGAGATCGAGGTACACGGACAGATGGCGGGCGTCACCCTCATCGTTCCGCCCGAGTGGGAAGCGGACACCGACGGCGTCGAACCCGGCATCGGCGGCCTCAAGGACAAGACCACCCCCGACCGCGCCCCGGGCGCCCCGCTCGTACGCCTCACCGGCACGGGCGGCATGGGCGGAGTGACCATCCGCCACCCGGGCCGCGTGCATCGCCTCCGCCACGGTTGAGTTGCCTTCCCGCGTTGGGGTTCTCTTGTCGGTCATTCCGCCGGACCCTGTCCGCTGTGGCTGCTCACCGTCGCGGCGAGAAGAGGGTGTGCCCTCCCGCCGGCCCCTGTCCGCTGTGGCTGTTCGCCGTCGCGGCGAGAAGGGGGTGCCCTCCGCCGGGCTGCTCGCCGTCGCGGCGAGAGGAGGGGCCGGGGCTCAATCGGGCTCGGTCTGGTGCCAGTTGCTCAGTAGGGTGTCGGCTGCGGCGTGGAGGGTGGGGGCGGGTACGCCGTCGCGTAGTTGGGTGGAGATGCCCAGCAGGAAGCCGTGGACCAGGGAGGTCAGTCCCTCGGTTTCGGTGGTGGGGTCGAGTTCGCCCTTGGCCAGGCCGCGTTCGACGTACTGCCTGATGTGCGCCCTGTCGGCCGTGCGGCGTGCCGTGACGGCCGCGCGTACTCCCGCGTGGTCCTCGCCCGGCGCGCGCATGGTCCCGGACAGCGCGATCAGGCAGCCGGTGGGGTGGGAGGTGTCGGCCTGCATGTCGATCGAGCCGTGCAGCAGGCCGCCGATGACCTCGCGGGAGCCGGCCGTCTCGTCCTCGACGGCGGCCGTGACGCTGCCCGGACCCTGCATGTAGTGCTCGACGACCCGCTTGAACAGCCCTTCTTTGGAGCCGAAGACGCCGTACAGGCTCGCGGACGACAGTCCGGTGGCCGCTCGCAGCTGTGCCAGTGAGGTCGCCTCGTAGCCCTGCTCCCAGAACAGCAGCATCGCGGCGTCGAGTACGGCCTCCATGTCGAAGGCACGGGGGCGGCCTGCGGGCGGCACATGAACCTCCTGAGTTCTCAATACGATCGCTCCAGCGCACGCGCACGGAGCGCTCCCCTGCACCCCCATAGTGGACCAACCGCTCCATAAAGTGGCCACGAGCCTCTTGGCCGGGGCGCGTGACCCCTCTCCCTTCCGGATCAATCAATCCGAAATGGTTTGACGCACTCGCCGCGCCGGGGCAAGGATTCTGGCATGAGCGATCCGAAATTCGGAACGAGTGCCGTCGCCCGTCCCACGCCGAGCCGCGCGACCGTGCTCCTGCGTAGGTGACGTGCGGTGCCGCCGTCGCGAACATCTCTTACGCACAACCGCTGCTGCCGGTCATGTCCCGGGCCCTGCCGGAACACGAACGAAGACACCAACGAGGAAAGGCTCCAACGATGCCGACCAGTGAGCGGACCACCACGGCCGGAAGCCCACGGCACGACCGCACCGGCGGCTCCGGGTACCGGCTGCCGCGCCTGTGGAAGCGGACCCTGGGCGAACTCACCCTCAGCTACGTTCCCGACGCGGGCGTCGCCATGATTCCGGACCGGGTCTACCCCACCTCGACCGAGGAGGACTGGAGCCCGCACGGCACACACCTCACCGAACTCGGCCACCTGGCCATGGGGTGCGGAGCGCTGCTCGTCGAGCGCGCCGGGACCCGCCTGTTGCTCGACGCCGGGCACGGACGCATCTCGGGTGAGGACCCGGAACACTTCCAGCACGCGTTCGACCACGTACAGGACCTCCCCGCCTCCCTTGCCCAGCTCGGCGTCGATCCGGCCGCGCTGGAGACGGTCGCCTTCACGCATCTGCACGGCGACCACAGCGGCTGGGCCAGGCCCGACGCGGTCGAGGGACGGCACAGCCTGTTCCCGGACGCCCGGTGGATCATCGGCGAAGGCGAGCCGCAGCACGCCGATCCCTCCGATCCCGCTTCCGCTCCGCTGCTCGCGGGAGGGAGCGAACGGACGACGGCCGTGGCCGACGGTACGGAGATCGCCGAGGGCGTACGTGCCTGGGCCCTGCCGGGACACACACCCGGGCACACCGCCTGGGTGCTCGACACCGGCGACGGCCGGCAGGTCGTGGCCTTCGGCGACGCCATGCACTCGCCGGTCCAGGTCCGTAACCCCGACTGGGAAGTGGTCCTCGACCACGACCCCGCCGAGGCCGAACGCTCCCGGCGCCGGCTGGTGGAATTCCTCGCCGGGGACGGCGTCTTCGGCTACGGCGTGCACTTCGCCGACCAGCAGCTGGGAACCGTCGACGCCACGGGGCACTGGCGCCCCTGGAGCGAGGAGGCCGACGCGCTGTGACCCGGCCGGGGAGGAGCGGCCCCCGGCCCGGTTCAGGTGCCCTGAAAGGTGACCGTCGGACCCATCGCTCGTTCAGACGAACGTGGCTTCCCGTGAAGTGACTTCAGCGGCGTACGGCAGCGGTGGGCACCCATGGGCCCCGTCGGGGTCGATCGACGTGGAGCAGGCCGAGGCGGCCCTCGTCGAGCACTATCCGCGGCTCGTCCGTATCGCCTACCTCCTGCTGCCGTCCTCGCTCGGCCGGCACCGCAGAGTGCTCGCGGCACACGGGGTGGCGCAGCGCGCGCTGCCGCGTGGGCGTGTGTCCACGGCTTCCGTTCCGCTGCCGGGGCCCCGTTCCGGCGTCCCGGCGTGGGCCAGGCCGGACCCGGTGTACGCGTGCCT
The DNA here is from genome assembly GCF_028657195.3 of Streptomyces iconiensis. Taxonomy (GTDB): domain Bacteria; phylum Actinomycetota; class Actinomycetes; order Streptomycetales; family Streptomycetaceae; genus Streptomyces; species Streptomyces iconiensis. Next base: position 20,867 of record NZ_JANCPR020000057.1, on the reverse strand, counting down.
GCGGCTGCGGGTGCTGCGCGGGGCACTGGCTGCTGAGCGGCCCCGCAGGTTCGGGCCGCCGCTGCCGGTGCTGCCGGGGCTGCTGCCCTGGCTGGTGGGGCTGCGCCTGTTCCCCCGTGCGGGCGGCGCCGACGAACTGGCGCTGGACCACGCGCTGTCCAGGGTCTCCGCGACCGCACGCGCCGTCCATGTACTGCGCGAGCTTGAGGGACTGGCCGACCGCGACATCCGGCGGCTGCTGCGCGAGCTGCGGCTGCCGGATGCCGAGGCGGCCTTCCGTGCGGCTGACGGGGTCGAGGCGCCGCCGGGCAGCAGGGACGGTTCGCTGCTGGAGTCGCAGGAGTTCGACGCGTGCACCCTCCAGGCACGCCCCACCGACCTGCTGCGCCGGGGCCAGCACCGGCGTGCGGCTGCGGCTGCGGCCGTCGCGGTGGTGATGTGCGGGGGCCTGCTGGGATTGCCTGGCGACTCGTGGAGTCCGGGGCCTGACAGCGCGAAGCCGCCGTACGCGCTCCCCGCGGGTGCGCAACGGGCCCAGGATCCCGGCTCCCTCACCCGCGTGAGCGCGTCGGCGTGGCGCACCGCGGCCCGTACGGACTTCTCCGCGTGGCCCACGCGGGGCCAACTCACCCGTAACGAGCCCCTGTTGAGCCGCGCGCTGGCCGCGTGGGCGCGGCCCGACAGCGATGTGCGGGTCTCCGCCGCACGCGGCACGGCGACGGGGCCGCCTCCGGGGCCGCCCCAGCTGCTGTACGCGGGGCGGGTGGACGGCGCAGCCGTGGTGCTGCTGTACGACGGGCTGCGCGTGGCGCGGTACACGGAGCCGCTGGACAGGGACGAGGTGGAGGAGAGGGGCGTGGCCCTGGACCTGGCCCGTACGGACCGTGCGGGCGCCGCGGCTTCGGGCGCGCTGGTGATCGCGCGCGGGGAAGGCAACGCACGCTATCTGACGGCCCCTTGGGTCGCGCGTACCTCCGTCGTCGATCTGCTGGCTCCCTCGGACACGGACGGCAGGAGGCTGCGCAGGGACCAGGACGGGGTGACGGAGCCCGTGGCCTCGCCCGACACGAACCCCCGTGCGTGCGACCGCTGGCCCGGTCTGTCACTGGAGGGCAGCGAGGACATCGAGGGCAGCGCCGACGCATCGCAGCTGTACACGGACCTGGGCGAGCTGACCCCCGTACGGCTGACCGACGGCGAGGGCGACGACAGGGGGGCAGCGACGGGCGAGGCGGCGCGGGTACGGCTGGCACGTACGGCCTGCCATTTCCCCGCGCTGATCGGCATCGGCGTGAAGAGCGTCAACTCGTGGGAGTTCGCCCGCCAGAAACTGCCGGAGGGCGACGGCGAGGCGGCATGGGTGTGCACGCGCGCGGAGACGTGGCGGGGAGGCGGCGCCCGGGTGATGGCACAGTTCCAGCCGCCCACCCGCTCGCCGGGCAGGCCAGGAGCCGCGGTCTCCCGCGCCAACGGCTCACCCGCGTGCGGGGGACGCGAGCGCGCCGTGCTGACCGGGGTGCTGTGGAAGTCGCGTGCGGGCGACTGGTACGTACTCGCCGCGGCCGACGACAGCGTCGTGCGCATGCGGGCACAGGGCAAGGGAGTCGAAGGCAGCCCCGCCACCTCCGACTCCCACACCCTGGCCGTCCCCGCACGCCCCGGAGTGCGCGCCGCGCTGTCGGGCGAACGCGAGGACGGCTCCCGCGTCCTTCCCCTGCGCTGACACCGGGGCCGCTGACTGCGGCATGTACCCCCACGCCGCGCGGGACCGCCGTCCGCACCGCCGCTCGGGAGCCGTCCGCCGGCGCTCTTGGTGAACTCGTTATCTCTCTCGCCTCGCACCCGCCGCCCGCGCTTCGGCGCCCGGTCCGGCCCAAGCCGGCCCCCACCGACCCACGCTGACCTGCGGCGCCGCCGGGGCTGTCGCCGAGGCCGCCGCAGAGGCGTGCGTGCCGCGCGTATGTGCCCGCTCTGTGAATGTGGTGTGCCCACAACTTCCTTCTTGTGAAAGGGTTTTGAAGGCGGCAGGATCACCGTTGATCGGTTTGTGACCGATCCGCACCACGTATCCCCCGAACCTTCGCAACCGAAGGATGGCTCATGCCCGATACCAGCGAGACACCCCTCTGGCTCCAGGGCCGCGAGGCAGTGATCGCAGCGGCGGATCCGAGCGATTGGCGCGAGAGAGCGCCCGACTACCACCTGTCCCATGTGGTGATGCCCGAACAGCGCACCCACACCTTCCAGTCCGACCAGCTGGAGGCGATCGTCGAGAACATCGTGCAGGTCTTCGAGATGGAGGTCTCGCACAAGCAGGACCCCGACACCTGGGTCTCCATGGTCACGGACACCTTCCGTACGCGCGTCAACGGCAACGAGTGGGCCAGTGCGGCCGACATCGCCGAACAGGGCAGCTACAACGTGCTCATCGGCGACAGCGTCTTCTACCGCCGCGAGGAGGAGAGCTTCGCCTCCCAGCACCACGTCTTCCACACCGCGCTCCCCGGCGGTTTCTTCTGGGAGGTGCTCGAAGTGCTTTCGCCGCCGCCCGTCGTCGCCTTCAAGTGGCGGCACTGGGGCGACTTCACCGGTGAGTACAAGGGCTTCCAGCCCTCCGGTGAGCGGATCGAGATGTACGGGATGAGCGTGGCGAAGGTCTCCGAAGACCTCCGCCTCGAAGAGGTCGAGCACTTCTACGACCCCAACGCGTTCCTGGGCACCCTCACCGGCGGATGCCCCATCGCGCGCCAGAGCTGACGCGGGTCACCCACGCCGGAAGACGGCGACGGTCCGGGCCGGCACCGTGAAGGTGCCGGTCTTCGCGTCGTACCCCGCGCGCCGCGTCACCGGGTCACGGTGCAGCGGGTGCACGGCGTAGCGCTCACCGGCGAGTTCCCCCACCCGCTGGGAGACGGCACGCGGGCTCGCGTTCAGCACGAGGACCAGGTCATCGAGGCGCGCGGTCACGGCACCCGGCGTCTCGGACACCCCCGACAGGGGGAAGGAGAGCGCACGCTGGACGGCGCCCGTGTCCGGCTGGCTGAAGGCAGGTTCGGAGCCGCGGATACGCAACAGGTCGCGGTAGGCCGCGCTCGTCGCGCCGGTCTCGGCGCAGGTCGGCTTCAGCTGAGGGGACGTCAGCAGAGGCCGTGCGTAAGGCCACTTGGGCGCGTTGTCGTCGGCGGGTGGCAGCCCGCGGCCGAAGCCGTTGCCCCGCCGGCAGTCCCAGTGGAGCGCGTTGAACCAGTCCCCCGAGTCGAAGGAGTTCCGGTCCAGGGACTTGGACCGCAGCAGGTCGGTCCCCGCCTGGGAGAGGGAAGGGCCCTGGGACAGCACCCCGGTCGCCAGCGCGACGACCTGCATACGGGCACGGTCGGCCGCCGGCAGGGAAGCGGGGAGCTTGAAGGCGAGCGCGTCGTAGAGCGTCTCGTTGTCGTGCGCGTCGGCGTAGGCGAGCGCGTCACCGGGTGCAGCCGCGTATCCGGCGGGCTGTCCGCCGTAGTCGACGCCGGCGCCCGTCACCCGGCGCCCCCTGCTGTCGGTGAAGCGGTAGGCGGCGAGGTTGCCGCTGAGGCCGACCTTGATGAGGTCCTGGTAGTGGAGGAGGCGGGCACGCTGCTCGGCGCGCGAGCCGTTGGCCGGTGACCCGTTGGGCTCGTTCCACAGCCCGCTGGCGAAGCCCTGGACGCGCGGATCGCCGTCGAAGGGCCCGCCACCGCGTACGGCGTCGCGCGCGCGGTCGGAGAACGTGGCGATGCCGGTGCCCGCCATGTTCCGCTGGGTGGCCTGGGTGAAGCGGGCATCGTCGGCGACCTCCCCGAAGTTCCAGCCCTCGCCGTACAGAAGCACCGACTTGCCGTCCACGCCGTCCCCGTGCCGTGTCAGCCGGTCCAGGGCACGGCGGACGGCGAGGATGTTCGCCTTCGGGTGGTGGCCCATCAGGTCGAACCGGAAGCCGTCGACCTTGTAGTCCCTGGCCCAGGTGACGACCGAGTCGACGGTGAGCTTGCCCATCATGGCGTGCTCGGGCGCCGTGTTGGCACAGCACGTGGAGTCGGCCACGGTTCCGTCGGCCTGGAGGCGCTGGTAGTAGCCGGGCACGATGCGGTCGAGGACGGAGCGCTCGTCCTGACCGGCAGCCGAGGTGTGGTTGTAGACGACGTCCATGACGGTACGCAGCCCCGCCCCGGCGATCCCGCCGACCATCCCCCTGAACTCCCGTGTTCTGCCGGGCCCTTCGGCATCCGAGGCGTAGGAGCCCTCCGGGACGGTGTAGTGCTGCGGGTCGTAGCCCCAGTTGTACGCGTCGCGTCCCGCCGCGGCACCGACGCACTTCTGCTGCTCCTCCGAGTCGGGCGCGTAGGAGGACAGGTCGCAGCCGGGCCGCTGCTGGTCGGTCCGGCGCTCGGGCACGGTGCTGAAGTCGAAGGCGGGCAGCAGGTGCACGTGGCTGGTACCGGCCCTGGCCAGGCGCCGCAGATGGCGCATGCCGTCGGAGTCGCGGTCGGTGAAGGCACGGTAGGTGCCGGGGTGACGGGAGGTGGGGTCGCTCGCTGAGAAGTCGCGGATGTGGAGTTCCTGCACGCTCGCGTCGCGTGCCGGCCGCGCTGCCGGCTTGGCGAGGCGGTCCCAGCCCGGCGGCTTCAGGCGCGGGTCGTCCAGGTCGGCTGCGACGCTGCGTACCGAGTCGGTGGTGAGCGCGGTGGAATACGGGTCGGTGACCTCGTTCGTCACGGTCTTCTGGACGGTGGGCGCCCATACGGTCACGCGGTAGCGGTAGGCGGCGTTCCGCCACCGCTCCGCCGGCCCGTGCGCGCGCCATACGCCGTCGGCCGCTCCCCTGCGCATCCGTACCGTGCGCCCGCCGATCTCCAGCGCGACGCGACGCGCCGAGGGCGCCCAGACGGCGAGGGTGGCGCTGCGCCCTTCGAAGGTGGGGCCGAGGCGTGCGCGGGTGGCCGCGTGCGCGTACAGGTCGTCCAGGACACCGGGGATCTGCACGCCGGTGGCGGCCGACGGTTTCCGGCCGCCCACCGTCGCGACCACCTGTCCGCGCAGCACACGGGGCGCCTTGGCCGCGGCGTGCGCTGCGAGCCGGTAGGCGTCGTAACCGCGTGCCAGATGCGGGTACTTGGCGCGCTGCCCCTTGTCCAGGCCGCCGGGTACGCGCGTGAGCGACAGCGTCTCGCCGCCGCCCGCGAGCCTGCCGTCCTCCTCGATGCGCAGTGCGCCACCGGGGCTGTGCACAAGGCGGTGCACGCCGGCCGGGTCGCCCAGTTCCGTCGGCCAGGCCACGGTGGTGTGGTCGATCCACTGCACCCGTGCCGCGTGGAGGTCGACGGGATCGGCCGGGTCGGCACCCGGCTGCGCCTGAGCCCCCTGCCGTGCGGTGGCCGGTGCCGTGGTGGCCGCGTGTGAGGCAGGACCGATGAGTGCCGGCAGTGCCAACACCGCGACGATCAGCGCGAGTCTGCGCACCTGTGTTCCCTCCCGGGTGTCCGAGGAACCGGTCCGGCCGGACGGGCGCGTGGGGCCCCAGGCAGGGACCCCCGCCCGACCGGACCGGAGCGCTGGGAACGTAACAGCTTGCAGAAAGTTGCGGAACCCTTGCGGCATGTACGGCGGAAATCACGCCGTGACCACGCCTTCTCGACAACGCCTGCTCGGCAACGGCCCTTTGCGGATCGGCCGGTCGCTCGGAGCTGCTTGTGGCTTCGTCGGAGCTTCGGGAGGACAGGGCCCGAGGGGCGCACGTGGCCGCCCCGTAACGCGCTCGGCCGCTCAACTCGCGTGCGCCGCACGGCAGTTACGCACCCGGGGTACGGCCGAGGACACCCGGCGTGCCCAGTGCGCTCACGCGTCCCTGCGCCGCAGCACGCGCAGGGCGAGGGCCGTCGAGGCGAAGGCCCACGCGGCGAGGAGCGGCAGGGCGACGGCGGGGCCGTAGCCGCCGGTTGCCCCCGCCAGCAGCCGCTCCCCCGCCCCCTGTGGCAGCACGTCGGCCACATCGGCGGGGAAGCCGCCGGGGAGCGCGCGCAGCAGCGACGGGAGGAGGAACAGCAGGAGGAACAGGCATGTGAGCACCCCGGCCGAGCTGCGCACAACGGTGGCGAGGCCGAGGGTCAGCACGCTGAGCAGCGCCGTGTAGGCGCCGATGGCCAGCACCTGGCCCGCCGCCGTGGACGCGTGGAAGGTGCTCTCGTCCAGGGAGAGCGCACCGGCGACGGTGCCGCCCACGCCGAGCGCGACCCCCATGGCGAAGGAGACGCCGCCCTGGACAAGGCACTTGGCGAGCAGGAAGCGGGCGCGGTCGGGCACGCACTGGAGGGTGGTGGTGAGGCAGCCCGTGGCGTACTCGCCGGTGACGGAGAGCATGGCGAGCGCGGCGACGACGGTACCGACGCCGTAGAGGGCGGCGAGCGCCGCCGGGTCGGCGGGCGAGGCGGCCGGATCGTGGAACGTCACGCCGATACCGGGAGCCGCGAGAGCCATCGCGACGGCGGCGGCGAGCAGCAGGTACCAGGTGGAGCGGAGCGACACCAGCTTCGTCCACTCGAAGGCGACGGCGCCGCGCAGCCCGGCGGCTCCGGGCCCGGCTCCGCCGCCGGCTCCGGGCCCGGCTCCGGGCCCGGCTCCGGCCCGGCGGACACCTCGCGGGGCGAGCTGGGAAGGGTTCGGGATACTCATGGTCAGACGCTCGCCTTCGGGTCGTACTCCCCCGCGGTGCTCCGCGTGGGTGTGGGCTTCAACTGGTCGGCGTACTCGACGCTCCCGGACGTCAGGCGCATGTACGCCTCTTCCAACGTCGCCTCGGCGGCGCGCAGTTCATGCAGCCGTACGCGCCGCTCGTGGGCCACATCGCCGACGCGTCCGGCCCGGACGCCGGTGACCTCCAGTTCCCCGTCCGAGAGCCAGCGCACGTTCTCGGCCTCGGCGCCGATGTGGTGCGCGAGCGTCCGCAGCTCTTCCGTCTCCGGACCGCGCACGCGCACGGTGTGGCGCGTGCCGCCCGCGAGGACATCGGCCATGGGCGCCTCGGCGAGAAGCCTGCCTCTGCCGATGACGACGAGCCGGTCGGCGGTCAGTTCCATCTCGCTCATCAGGTGGCTGGAGAGGAACACCGTCCTGCCCTCGGCCGCGAGGGAGCGCAGCAGCGTGCGTATCCACAGCACGCCGTCGGGGTCGAGACCGTTGACCGGCTCGTCGAGCAGCAGCACTTCGGGGTCTCCCAGCAGCGCGGCTGCGATGCCGAGCCGCTGCCCCATGCCCATGGAGAACGAGCCGACGGGCTTGCCCGCCACCTCGCTGATCCCGGCGATGCCGAGCACCTCGTGCACCCGGCCGGCGGGGATGCCGTGGCTGCGCGCCATGCCGAGCAGATGGTGGTAGGCGCTGCGCCGGGGGTGTGCGGCCTTGGCGTCGAGCAGGGCCCCGACCTCCCGCAGGGGGTACGGGAGTTGGGCGTAGGCCCGTCCGTTGACGAGGGCCGTGCCCGAGGTGGGCCGGTCCAGGCCCATGATCAGGCGCATGGTGGTGGACTTGCCGGCGCCGTTGGGCCCGAGAAAGCCGGTGACCTTGCCGGGCGTCACCTCCAGCGACAGATCGTCGACGGCCGTCTTCTCGCCGTCCCCGGCCTTCGCGCCGCTCCGGCCGTATTTCTTCGTCAGGCTCCGCAGGGTGAGCATGTGCGTCCCGGCTCCTCTCCGCCGTCTGTCGTCCCCGGCCCCGCATGCGGGCCGTACTCAGGACGTTAGGGAGCTGCGGGAGCCGGGCCAGTGCACCTTGGTAGCGGACCACCCTGCACTTTCGTCAGGTACGGGCCACCGGCCTCACCCCCGGCCGGTCCCGGGGCGCCGGGGTCCTACGCTGAGGCCGACACCCACCGGCCTGAACGTCGCGGAGGCCGGGGCCGCCTCGAAAGGACTCTGGTGAACGGGACCGAGCAGGAACACCGGTCGGGAGAACGGGTGCGGGAACGTGTGCGGGTCCTCCTCGCGGACGACGAGGCGATGATCAGGGCGGGCGTACGGGCCATCCTGGGCTCGGCCGAGGACATCGAGGTGGTGGCCGAGGCCGCCGACGGACACGAGGCCGTCGAACTGACCCTCAGGCACAGGCCCGACGTGTGCCTGCTCGACATCCGCATGCCCCGGCTCGACGGGCTGCGCGCCGCGGCCGAGCTGCACCGGGTCTCGCCCGGTACGGCCGTGATGATGCTGACGACGTTCTCGGAGGACGAGTACATAGCCGAGGCCCTCGGCTCCGGCGCCGCCGGCTTCGTGCTCAAGTCGGGCGATCCGCGCGAACTGCTCTCCGGAATCCGTGCGGTGGCCGAAGGTGGCGCCTACCTCTCCCCCTCCATCGCCCGCCGCGTCATCACCCACATGGACACCGACAGGCTGGGCAGGCGGGCCTCGGCCAGGGCACGCGCCGAGGAGTTGACGGCCCGCGAACATGACGTGCTCGCGCTGGTCGGTGCCGGGCTCTCCAACGCGGAGATCGCGCGGCGGCTGCACGTGGTCGAGGGCACGGTGAAGACGTACGTGAGCCAGATCCTCGCCCGCCTGGAGATGAAGAACCGCGTCCAGGCCGCGATCCTGGCCTACGAAGCGGGCCTCGTCGCCCCGGGTGAGGACGAGGGGTAACGCGTTGGCGCTTGAGCGCTCGGCGCTTTGGCGCTCGCTGCTTGGCCGCTCGGTCCCTGGACGCTCGATCCTTGGACGCTCGCTCCCTGGCCGCTTCGGCAGCTCGGAGCACCACTGCTCCGGCAGGTCGGAGCATCACTTTCGACGGAGGCGCGGGGTACGGGCCGTGCGCGATCCTCGCCCCATGCGCACCCTCGGCCCACTGCTGACCGTTCTCGCCGTCTGCACCGCGCCTGTCACCGCGGCCGTCCAGTCGCACGGCCAAGGTGCCGTGACGGCGGCGGTCGCCGTGCCGCTGCTGGCCGGTGCCGTGTGGCTGAGCCCGAGGTGGCCGATGGCGGCTACGGGGGTGCCGGTCGCGCTGGGGCTGACCGCGCACACGGAGCTGCTGGCGCCGGAGTTCTGGCCCGCGCTCGCGGTGTTCGGGTTCCTGGCGGGGCGGCGGACGGCGGCGGCGCGGCCCGCGCTGTGGTTCTTCGCCGGGGTGGCGGTCGCAGGGCTGCCGCTGTGCGTGTTCGTGGCCCGGGAACTGTGGGCGTGGCCCACCCAACTGCTGACCCTGCTGCTGTCGGTGGGGCTGCCGTGGCTGCTGGGTCGCTACCTGGCGCAGTACGCCGAACTGATCGGTACGGGCTGGCGGCTGGCCGAGCAGATGGAGAGCAGCCGGCGCACGGCAGCCGACAGGGCCAGGCTGCGCGAACGTGCCCGGATCGCGGGGGACATGCACGACTCACTCGGACACGACCTGACCCTGCTCGCCGTGCGGGCAGGCGCCCTCCAGGTGGACCCCGCGCTCGGCCCCCGCCAGCAGGAGGCAGCGGGGGAACTGCGCGAGGCGGCGGCAGCGGCGACGGCACGGCTGCGGGACATCATCGGCGTCCTCCGTGAGGACGGCGACGAGGCCCCGAAGGGCCCGGTGGCGACACCCGACTCGCTCGCCGAACTGGTGCGCGGCGCACGGGACTCCGGGCTCACCGTGACACTGGAAGGCGACGGGGCGGCGGCACCGCACGCACGGGAGGCAGCGCCCCCGCCAGAGGCAGCACCCACGCCGGAGGCGCCGCACCCACCGGAGGCAGCGCCCACGCTGGAGGCGCTGCCCGTGATGGCCGCGCGTGCCGCGTACCGCGTCGTGCAGGAGGCGCTGACGAACGCCGCCAAGCACGCAGCCGGCGCCGAGGTGCGGGTACGGCTCACCCGCGAAGGCGGCGAAGGCAGCGAAGGCGGGGTCTGCACGGTCGGCGTCACCAACGGCCCGCCTCCGGGCCCGGCTCTCCCGGGGCTGGCCTCGGGCGGCACCGGACTCGTCGGCCTGGATGAGCGGGTGCGCCTGGCGGGCGGCACCCTGCGCGCGCAGCCGACTCCCGAGGGCGGATTCGAGGTGGTGGCAGAGGTACCGGTCACCGGCTCCGGCACGGCCGCACCCCGCGCGGCACGTGCCCCGCTCACCACCTCGGCGCGCGAACTGGCGCGCGCCAGACGGCGGGTACGCCGCAGCCTGGCCCAGACCGTGCTGGGGCCGCTGGCCGCCGTCGCCGGAATCCTGCTGCTGATGATCCCGGTGAGCCTGGTCAGCTCCTCCCTCTCGGTCCTCGACAAGGAGGACTACGCCAAGCTGCGGCCCGGCACACCCCGTGCCGATGTCAAGGCCCACCTGCCCCTGGTCACCCGCGACGGCCCGCCCGACGGCGCACCGCGCACCCCACGGGGCCAGGAGTGCGTCTACTACAGCACCGGCCTCAACTCCGCGGACGCCTACCGCCTGTGCTTCTCCGGCGGCACGCTCGCCGCCAAGTCCGTCGTCGGCCGCGACGGTTGAGCGCTCGTCCCGATGCCTGAGCGCTCACCCCGATGCCTGAGCGCTCGTCCCGATGCCTGAGCGCTCATCCCGGCCCCCGGTACTCATCCCGGCGCCTGGGCCGTGGAGCCGCGCACGACCAGTTCGGGCTGGAAGACGAACTCCGTGTCCGCGACGGGACTCCCGCCCAGCGCCTCCAGCAGCGCCTGTACGGCGGCGTTCGCCATCGCGCGCACGGGCTGCCTGACGGTGGTGAGCGGCGGATCGGTGAACGAGTTCAGCACGGAGTCGTCGTATCCCACGACCGAGACCTGACGCGGCACCTCAAGGCCCCGCTCCCGCGCGGCCCGTACCGCCCCGAGCGCCATCATGTCGCTGCCGCACACGATGCCCGTACAGCCGGCTTCCAGCAGCGCCAGCGCCGCCGCGTGCCCGCCCTCGACCGTGAAGAGGGTGTGCTCGACGGGCGGTGGCCCCGCACCGTTGTCGGCGCCCACCGCCTCGGCGAAACCCTGCGCCTTGCGGCGTGCCGGCACGAAGCGGCTGGGCCCGACGGCGAGCCCGATCCGCCGGTGCCCCAGCTCCCGCAGATGCCCTACGGCCATGACGGCAGCCGCGCGGTCGTCGGGTGAGACGAAGGGCGCGCTGATGCGGTCGTTGAAGCCGTTGATGAGGACGAACGGCACGCTGCGCCCCGCGAGCTTCGTGTAGCGGCCCGGATCGGCGCTCAGGTCGGCGTGCAGCCCCGACAGGAAGATGAAGCCGGTCACACCGCGCCCCACCAGCTGGTCCACCAACTCGTCCTCCGTTGCCCCGCCCGGCATCTGGGTGCTGCCGAGCACCGGCGTATAGCCGTACCCGGCCAGCGCCTGCTCGATGACCTGCGCGAACGCGGGGAAGATCGGGTTGGTCAGCTCGGGTACGACGAGCCCTACGAGCCCCGCGCTGCGCTGCCGTGCCCGTGCGGGCCGCTCGTAGCCGAGTACGTCCAGCGCGGCGAGCACCCGCAGGCGGGTCGCGGTGGCCACGCCCGACTTGCCGTTCAGGACGCGGCTGACCGTGGCCTCGCTGACCTCGGCCTGCGCCGCGATGTCCGCGAGCCGGGCCGGCGCGTGACTCGTCATCCGCCGACCCACCAGGCGGTCGTGTCGCCCGGCAGCGTACGGCCGCCGTCGTACGGACCGCTGGCGAGCAGCAACTCGCCCGGAACAGCGCCCAGTTCGGCGGCACCCGCGCCCGTGTTCGCCGTGCACACGAACCCGCCGCGCCGGAAGGCGAGCACGCCCTCGGGTGCGGGCAGCCACTCCAGAGGTTCGCCAGCGCCCAGTTCGGGCCGCTCGCGGCGCAGCCGCAGCGCCTCCCTGTACAGCTCCAGCGTCGAGTCCGGGTCACCGGTCTGGGCCGCGACGGACAGCGCGCCCCACCCGGCGGGCTGCGGCAGCCAGCTCCCGCCGGCGCCGAACCCGTACGAGCCGGCACCCTGCTCCTCCGTCCACGGCAGCGGCACCCTGCATCCGTCGCGCAGCCCGTCCTGGCCGTTGTCGCGGAAGAACGAGGGGTCCTGGCGCGCGGCGTCCGGCAGCTCCGTCACCTCGGGCAGCCCCAGTTCCTCGCCCTGGTACACGTAGGCGGAGCCCGGCAGCGCGAGCATCAGCAGCGAGGCGGCGCGGCCCCGGGTGTGGCCGCCGCCGAGGCGGGTGCGGTGGCGTACGACGTCGTGGTTGGACAGCACCCAGGTCGCGGGTGCGCCGACGGCGCCGAGCGAGTCCAGGGACTCGTCGATGACCTCGCGCAGCGGCTCCGCCTCCCAACCGGTGTTCAGGTAATGGAAGTTGAACGCCTGATGCAGCTCGTCCTCGCGTACGTACAGCGCGGTGCGCTCCGCGCTGGGCGCCCACGCCTCGGCCACGCCGATACGTTCTCCCGGGTACTCGTCCAGGACGGCCCGCCAGGAGCGGTAGATCTCGTGGACGCCGTCCTGGTCGAAGAACGGGAGCTGCTGGTTGCCGAGCAGCTTGAGCTGGTCGGTGCTGCCCATGTCCGGCAGCCCCTCGGCCTTCACCAGCCCGTGTGCCACGTCGATGCGGAAGCCGTCCACGCCCATGTCCAGCCAGAACCGCAGGACCGAGCGGAACTCGTCCCGCACGGCGGGGTGCTCCCAGTTGAAGTCCGGCTGCTCGGGCGCGAACAGGTGCAGATACCACAGCCCCGCACTGGGGACCCGCGTCCACGCGGGCCCGCCGAAGATGGACTCCCAGTCGTTGGGCGGCAGTTCGCCGTGCTCACCCTTGCCCTGCCGGAAGTGGTAACGCTCCCGCGCGGCCCTGTCACCCTGCAGGGCGCGCTGGAACCACTCGTGGCGATCCGAGGAATGGTTCGGTACGACGTCCACGAGGACCCGCAGCCCCAGTTCGTGCGCTTCGCGGATCAACGCGTCCGCGTCGTGCAGGGTCCCGAACATCGGGTCGATCGCCCGGTAGTCGGCCACGTCGTACCCGGCGTCCGCCTGCGGCGACGCATAGAACGGGCTCAGCCAGACGGCGTCCACGCCCAGCTCCGCGAGATACGGCAGGCGCTCGCGGGCGCCCTTGAGGTCGCCCATCCCGTCCCCGTTGCCGTCCGCGAACGAACGCGGATACACCTGGTAAATCACCGCCCCCCGCCACCACTCGGCTGCGCCGGGCTCCCCCGCCGAGAGGGCCACCCCCTCCCGCCCCGTAACAACGTCCCGCCGGCCGACGGATGCGGACGCGCCTGCGGACGCGGCTGCGCCTCCGGACGCGGCTGCGGCTGCACTGCTGTGCTGGTTCATGACATCCCTGTGAGTTGATTCCGTCCTACCGCCACGGCAGCCCTGCCCCACCGCGGCCCCCTTCTCCCCGCCGCCCCCTCTTCCCGTGGCGCCGCTCCCTCTCCCCCGCCGTCCCCTTCATTCCGCGCCCTTCACTCCGCCGCGCCGCTCCCTCTCCCCCGCCGCAACACCCCCCTCCCCGCCGCAACGGCGAGACGAGAAACGCACGTAACCGGCGGTGCCCAACCGGCCTACAGCCAGGCCCAACCGCTGAGAGCGCACCCTCTCCCCCCTCCCGGCCCGGCCCGGCACGGCACCGCCGACCGCCACCGCCCCAACTGGGCGCCGTCGCGGCGGAAAGAGGGGGGAGCCCTCTCACCAACACCGAGAGGGTGACGGTTCGTTGGCGGGTGGGTCCGTCAGGACTTGGTGGCGCCGGCCGTGAGCCCGGAGACCAGGTGTCTTTGGGCGAAGGCGAAGACCACCGCGGCGGGAACGGCGATGATGACGGCAGCCGCCGTCATGGAGCCCCAGTCGGAGCCGTAGCGGTTGACGAAGGTCTGGAGGCCGCCCGCGAGGGTGAGGTTCTCCTCGCCGGTCATGAACGCGGTCGCGTAGGCGACCTCCGCCCACGCGGTGACGAACGTATAGAAGCCGGTCACGGCGATCCCCGGTTTGGCCAGCGGCAGAATGAGCCGCCAGAACGTCCCGAAGGGGTTGAGCCCGTCCACCCGGCCCGACTCGTCGATGTCGACGGGGATCGTGTCGAAGAACCCCTTCATCATCCAGGCACAGAACGGCACGGCGATCGTCAGATACGTGATGATCAGCCCGACGGGCTGATTGAGCAGTCCCAGCTTCGCCATCGTGTTGTAGAGCGGAACGATCAGCACGGCCATCGGGAACATCTGCGTGATCAGCAGCACCCACATCAGCGGGCGCATTCCGGGGAACCGGAACCTGCTGATGGCGTAGCCCGTCGTCGCTGCGATGAAGACGCCGATGAGTGTCGTGCCGATGACGACGATCAGCGAGTTCGCGAACCACGTGAGGAAGTGCGTGTCGTTCACGACATGCGTGTAGTTGCCGAACGTGAAGTTCCGTACCAGCGAGGCGGAGAACGCCTCGCTCTTCGGCTTGAAGGACGTCACCAGCAGCCACAGCGGCGGAAAGAGCGCGCACACCGTACCGACCAGCAGCCCGGCGTGCAGCCCGAAGGACGCCAGCGGCGTCCGCTTCTGGGTGCGCATCGTCACCAAGCCTCTCCTTGGCGGCGCAGCGCCCGCCGGTAGACGATCGTGAAGAGTGAGAGCAGCAGGAGGATGAGTACGCCCCAGGCGGCGGAGGAGGCGAAGTCGCGGGGGCTGTTGACGAAGGACAGCCGGAACGCGTACGTCACCAGGATCTCCGTGGAGTCCTCGGGGCCTCCCTTGGTGAGCAGGAAGATCACCGGGAACATGTTGAACGTCCAGATCGTGCTGAGCAGGATCACGGTGCTGCTCACCGAACGCACGCCGGGCAGCGTGATGTTGCGGAAGCGCTGCCAGGGCCCCGCGCCGTCCATCTCGGCCGCCTCGTACAGCTCGCCCGGTATCGACTGGAGCGCGCCCAGCATGGCGACGATCATGAAAGGTACGCCGAGCCACACGTTCACGCCGATGACCGCGACCTTCGCCCACACGGGGTCGCCCAGCCAGGGCACCCCGTCGATGCCGCCGCCGTCGAGGACCTTGTTGAGCAGCCCGTTCTTCTCGTTGAACAGCATCTTCCACGCGAAGACGGAGACGAAGGCGGGAATGCCCCACGGAACGATCATGGCGACCCGGTAGAAGGCGCGTCCGCGCACCTTCCTGTTGAGCATGTTCGCGAGCGACAGCCCGAGCAGGAAGGTGACGCTCACACAGCCGACCGTCCACAGCGCCGTCCATCCCAGCCGGTCCCAGAACACACTGTCGGACAGAATCCGCGTGTAGTTCTCCAGCCCCGTGAACTCGTAGGTGGCGGGGATGTGGTTCACGCCGATCGTCCGCTCGACGTTCGCCTCCGTGGCGTCGGTGAGCGACAGGTACACGCCCCTGCCGAGCGGGTACCCGATGATGAGCCCGATCACGATCACCACGGGCGCCACCATGGCCCACGCGTACCAGTGTCTCGCCGACAGGGCGATCAGCCGCTTCATGCTGGTTGTTCCCTTCGTGCTCGCGCTCCTTGCCCGAGGGACCGGGAGCGGGACCTACGGGCGGGGCCCCGCGCGGAACGGCGTAGATGTACGGGCGTACGGGCGTACGGGCGGTAAGGACATACCGGCGCTACCGGCGTGGGGCGCTGCGGGCTACTTGTAGTCCTTCAGGAGCTTGCGGAACTCGTCCCCGGTCTTCTTCGCCGAGTCCTCGGGCGACTTGCCGCCCGCGAGTACGCCGTCGACGCCGACCCGGATCGGCTCGAAGAGGGAGTTGCCCTCGGCGATCCAGGGCCGCTGCACCGCCTTCTCCACGGCGGGCCGGAAGAACTCGACCATCTCGTTCTTCTTCACGGACGGCTCCTCGTACACGGACTTCCGTGTGGGCAGCAGCGACAGCTCTTCCGTCGTGCGCTTCTGCACCTGCGCGCTGCTCATGTACTTCACGAACTCCTGCGAGGCGCGCATGTTCTTGGCGCCCGCGTAGACGGAGAGGTTCCAGCCGCCCTGGGGCGAGCCCTGCGCCTTGCTCCCCGCGGGTACGGCGGCGACGCCGAGGTTGTCCTTCTTGCCGCCCTTGAACTCCTTGCCCTCCTGGGCGAGCGCGATGTCCCACGGGCCGTCGACGATCATGGCGACCTTGCCGTCCTGGAACGCCTTGATGCCGTTCTCCTGGCCGTCGCTGGAGTCGGTGAGCGCGGCCTTGGAGTCGACGAGGTCCTTCATGGTGGCGAGCGCGTCGGCACCGGGCTTCTCGTCGACGGTGATCTTCTTGGTCCTGGGGTCGAGCAGGTCGCCGCCCTCGCCGTAGAGGTAGGGCAGGAACCAGTACGGGTCGTCGCCGCGCAGGTAGAGCGCCGTGGCGCCGGTCTTGTCCTTGATCTTCTTGGCGTCCTTCTTCAACTCGGCGAAGGACCGCGGCACTTCCACCCCCGCCTCCTTCAGCAGCCGCTTGTTGTAGAAGAGCCCGAGGGTGTCGGTGACCTGGGGTGCGGCGTAGGTCTTGCCCTTGAACCTCGTGGAGCCCGCCGCCGTCTTGAGGTAGTCGGACTCGTTGTCGAGCGCGGGGGTGCCGTCGAGGGCCGCGAGGTAGCCGAGGTTGGCGAAGTCGGCGACCCAGGCGACCTCGGTACGCATCACGTCGGGCGCCCCGGAGTTGCCGCCGGCCGCGTTCTTGAACTTCTGGTTGGCGTCACCGAAGTTGACGTGCACGTACTTGACGTCGACCTTCTTGTGCTTCTTCTCGAAGTCCTCAGCGATCTTCTTGTACGTGTCCTTCTCGCCGTCGTTCGAGGTGTCCCAGAAGGTGACGGTTCCTTCGATCTTGCCGTTGTCGCCGCCGCCTCCGTCACCTCCGCAAGCCGTTGCCGCAAGAGCCAGTGCCGCTACCAGCGCGATGGCGCCTATGCCACGCCGCATGTCCGATCCCTTCGCAAGGTGAAGCGCGCGCCCTGAGCGGCGCCCGGCTGCGCAGGAACGTAACAGGGTGAACATGTGGGCGAAAGACCTTGCGGCAATTTTCAGCAAGACTGCTGCCCCGATGCCGGATTCCTAGTAACCCGGGGGTCATGCCCGCGTTGTCACCCGTGACCGCTCTGACCCGGATTCCGTGATCCGCGACCCCATGGGTCCCGCCCGAGAGGGAAAACCGATGACTCAGCACGCCGTCGACTCCGCGCCAGCGCCCGCTGGTTGCCCCTCGGCGCCCCGGGACTGGTGGCGCGACGCCGTCATCTACCAGGTGTACGTCCGCTCGTTCGCCGACAGCGACGGCGACGGGGTCGGCGATCTCCCCGGTGTACGGGAGCGGTTGCCGTACCTGGCGGGGCTCGGCGTCGACGCCGTATGGCTCACCCCGTTCTACGCCTCGCCCCAGGCCGACGGCGGCTACGACGTCTCCGACTACCGCGCCGTCGACCCCCGCCTCGGCCAACTCGCCGACGCCGAAGCTCTCGTGCGCGAGGCACACCGGCTCGGGCTGCGCGTCATCCTCGACATCGTGCCCAACCACACCTCCGACCAGCACCCCTGGTTCCGCGCGGCGCTCGCGGGCGACGAGGCGGCACGCGCCCGCTACCACTTCCGCGACGGACGCGGCGAACGCGGCGAACGCGGCGAACGCGGCGAACTCCCCCCGAACGACTGGGAGTCCGTCTTCGGCGGCCCCGCATGGACGCGGACCGCCGGGGGACAGTGGTACCTCCACCTCTTCGCACCCGAACAGCCCGACCTGGACTGGGAGAACCCCGAGGTGCACGCCGAGTTCGACTCCGTGCTGCGCTTCTGGCTCGACCTCGGTGTCGACGGCTTCCGTATCGACGTGGCACACGGCATGGTCAAGGCGGCGGGGCTGCCCGACATCGGCCACGGCGAGCAGGCCCGCATGGTCGGCGCGCAGGAGCTGCCCTTCTTCGACCAGGACGGCGTCCACGAGATCCACCGCTCCTGGCGCCGGCTCCTGGAGAGCTACGGGCCCGACCGCATCGGTGTCGCCGAGGCCTGGGCGCCCAACGCGGCACGCCTCGCGCTGTACGTACGCGCGGACGAACTCCACCAGGCTTTCAACTTCCAGTTCCTGCGCGCGGGTTGGGACGCGGGCGAGCTGCGCGAGGTCATCGACGAGTCCATGGAAGCCACCACATCCGTGGGCGCACCCACGACCTGGGTGCTCTCCAACCACGACGTCGTACGCCACCGAACCCGCCTCGGCAGCCTCTCCCGTGCCCGCGCGGCTGCCCTGCTGATGCTCGCCCTCCCCGGCTCCGTCTATCTCTACCAGGGCGAGGAACTGGGCCTGCCCGAGGTCGGCGAACTGCCCGACGCCGTACGCCAGGACCCGGCCTTCTTCCGCCGTACCACGGGCGAGAACGCGGGCCAGGAGGGCCTGCGCGACGGCTGCCGCGTTCCCCTCCCCTGGGAGACCCGGGGTCCCTCGTACGGCTTCGGCCCGGCGGGCAGCTGGCTGCCGCAGCCCGCCGCGTGGCGCGACCTGTCCGTACAGGCACAGACGGGCGACCCGCTCTCGACCCTGGAGATGTACCGCTCCGCACTGCGCCTGCGCCGCGAGCTGCCCGGCCTCGGCGACAGCGCGATGGAGTGGCTGGAGGCCCCCGAGGGTGTCCTCGCGCTCTCCCGGCCCGGCATGGTGTGCGTGGTCAACACCCGGGACAGCGCGGTCGCCATGACCCTCCCCGGCGCCCTGCTGCTCTCCTCGGCGCCCGACGTCCCGGAAAGTCCTCACGTACCGGCGAATTCCTGCACCTGGTGGGCAGCGTGATGCACGGCCGGTAAGGTCCGGTCCTGTGACCGCACGGCTAGCTGACATCGCAGCACAGGCGGGGGTCAGCGAAGCCACGGTCAGCCGGGTCCTCAACGGCAAGCCGGGCGTCGCGGCTGCCACCCGCGAATCCGTACTCGCCGCACTCGACGTTCTCGGGTACGAGCGACCCGTCAAGCTGCGCCGCCGCAGCGAGGGACTGGTCGGGCTGATCACGCCCGAGCTGGAGAACCCGATATTCCCCGCCTTCGCGCAGGTGATCGCGCAGGGCCTGACCCGCCAGGGCTACACCCCGGTCCTCGCGACACAGACACCGGGCGGCTCGACCGAGGACGAGCTGACCGAAATGCTGGTCGACCGGGGCGTAGCGGGCATCATCTTCGTTTCAGGACTGCACGCCGACACCACGGCCGACACCGCGCGCTATGAACGGCTGCACGGCCAAGGCGTCCCGTTCGTCCTCATCAACGGCTTCTCCTCCGGAGTACGTGCCCCGTTCGTCTCCCCGGACGACAGGGCGGCCATGCGACTGGCCGTGACCCACCTCGTCTCTCTGGGGCACGAGCGCATCGGCCTGGCCCTCGGCCCCGAACGCTTCGTACCGGTCCAGCGCAAGATCGAGGGCTTCACGCGCTCCATGCGAGAACAGTTCGCAGCGGACCCCCGCGAACTGATCGAGCACTCCCTCTTCACCCTCGAAGGCGGCCAGGCAGCCACCACCACGCTCCTGGACCGCGGCTGCACGGCCGTCGTCTGCGCCAGCGACATGATGGCGCTCGGCGCGATCCGCGCCGCACGGCAGCGCGGCATGTCCGTACCCGGCGACGTCTCCGTCATCGGCTTCGACGACTCCCCGCTCATCGCCTTCACCGACCCGCCCCTCACCACCATCAGGCAGCCGGTCACCGCCATGGGGCAGGCGGCCGTGCGCGCGCTGCTGGAGGAGATCGGCGGCACCCCGGCCCCGCACAGCGAGTTCGTCTTCCTCCCGGAGCTGGTCGTACGAGGCTCGACCGCCTCGCACACCCGTCGTACGGCCTATGCCTTTCGGGGGACGGATTCGGCCCAAGACCCGACCGCAGGATGATCGGCCAAAGCTCCCCGTCTGGCAGACTGTCGCCTTATGGGGGCACCAACCACAAGGACCGAAGAAGACAGCCGGCCGGACGCCACGGAAGCCACGGCGGAGGAAGCGCCTCCCCAGGCCAGGCCCACCCTGCTGGAGAGACTGCGCTCGCCCCGGCGCCCCCGAATCTGGTTCGAGATCGCCCTGATCGCGGTGAGTTACTGGACGTACTCCCTGATCCGTAACGCGGTGCCCGAACAGAGGCACGCGGCGCTGCGGAACGCGGACTGGATCTGGGAGACGGAGCGCGCGCTCGGCATCGCCGTCGAGCAGTCGGTCAACCACGCCGTGAACGGCGTGACGTGGCTGGTGGTGATGATGAACTACTACTACGCGACGCTGCACTTCGTCCTCACCATCGGCGTACTCGTCTGGCTCTACCGCAGCCACCCCGGCCGGTACGCGGCCACCCGCATGGTGCTCTTCGCCACCACAGGCGCCGCACTCCTCGGCTACTACCTCTTCCCACTCGCCCCACCCCGCCTGATGAACGGCGGCCACTTCATCGACACCGTCCAGGTGCATGAAACCTGGGGCTCCATGGCATCGGGCAACCTGGCGGAGATGTCCAACCAGTACGCCGCGATGCCCTCCATGCACATCGGCTGGTCCGTCTGGTGCGGCATCACCATCGCCATGCTCGCCCGCCCACTCTGGGCAAAGATCCTCGGCGCGCTCTACCCGGTGACCACCCTCGTAGTCATCGTCAGCACCGCCAACCACTTCTGGCTGGACGCCGTAGGCGGCCTCCTCTGCCTGACCCTGGGCTTCGCCCTCTCCTACGCCTGGTACGGCCGAGTCTCCTACCACCTCCCCAAACTCACCCCATCCCCCGCCTAACCTCGCAGGGGCGCCCCCGCCTCACCTCACAAGGCGCCCCCGCCCCACCCCGCAGGGGCGCTTCCGCCTGAGACGCGACTGCCCCCTCCGGTACGCCGCAGTCCCCCCCTTACGCCGTGGCTTATCGCGCAGTTCCCCGCGCCCCTGACGGGGCCCCCTCAACTCCAGGGCTTGGGCCGATACGGGCGGGGGGAGTCCTAGAGGGGGGCGA
>NZ_JANCPR020000056.1 GCF_028657195.3 Streptomyces iconiensis | reverse complement strand
ACCTCAGACCAGCAACGACAAGCAGCATTCCCCGACTGGCTCGACTGGTACAACCATCACCGACCCCACACCGGCATCGGCGGAGCCACACCAGCAAGCCGCGTCACCAACCTTCCCGAACAACACACCTAGGGTCCTGACGGCACCATGTGCCAGGTCGGCCGTCAGCCGTGGCGCAGGGTGATGTTTCCGTCCCGGCTGGAGGCGTCGATGCTCCGGGGCGCCGAGGCGTCCCGGGGTATCGATGTCTTGACCCTGCCGTCCCGGGACTTCGTCCGCACGTCGTAGCCGCCCGTGCCGGGCTTCGGCACCGTGACGGTCGTGCGGCCGTCGGCGACGTGCGTACGGACGGACTCCGGCGGCCGGGCGAAGGCGAGCGCGAGATAGCCGTCGCGGGTGTCGGCCGAGACCGAGGGCGAGCGCAACCGCTCCGCCCGTATGTTGCCGTTCCCCGCGCGCAGCGTGAGCGGGCCGCTGACGCCGCTGAGGTTGACGTTGCCGTCCGAGATCCTGATCGCCAGCGGGGCGCTGAAGCCCTTCGCAACGACCCGGCCGTCGTGCGAGATCGCCTTCACGGCCACGTCCCGGGGTACCTCGACGCGGTGACGCGTGTTGCAGTCCACGACGATGCCGCTGCACGTGGTCTTCAGGCGCAGCGTGTTCCCGCCCTCCATCTTCCAGCTCGTGCGGACCTTGCCCGACACCTTGGACGCCCTGAACCAGCGGGTCACCTCGATGTCACGCGCGCCGCCCCGGCGTTCCACCGGCACGAGGTCGAGGCGGCCGTCGTCCGAGACGACCGTCAGCCGCTTCCCCTTGAACGCGAAGCTCTTGTGCTCGGCCTTGCCTCCGCTGACCTCGTCCACCCCGCAACCCGATGTCAGGGACGCGGTGAGGACGGCGGCCACGGTCAGTGCGAGGGCGCCGGCGGCGCGGGATTTCTGCATACCCCGACGCTAGAGAGCCCGGTGGCCCGCCGTAATCCGGCGGGCCACCGGGCCGGGGTGGGGCTGGCCCCCGTGTGAGCGGGCCCGGTGGCCCGCCCGCCCCGTCCCGCAGCAGCCCTCAGTGCCCGGTGTCGCAGCAGCCGTCGCGGCGCAGTTGTCTGCTGACCTCGTGCCAGTGCTGCTCCTGGGGATCGCGGTCGCGGGTCGCGGATGTGCTGTAGGCGTCGATCAGTTCGGCCTGCTCGTACGGGACTCCCCCGCGTACGGCCGTCACGGTGCGGACGAGGGAGTCGAAGTCGGTCAGCGGGTCGCCGTCCACGAACGTCAGATCGGCCAGCTTTCCCTTCTCGACGGTGCCCAGGTCCCGTTCGGCCCCGAAGACCCGCGCGGGCAGCGCCGTCGCCGTGCGCAGCACCTCGTGCGGCTTGAGGCCGGCGCGGTGCAGGGCGCGCAGGGCCAGGTGCAGGTGCAGGCCCACCGGGACGAGCGGCTGGTCGGTGCCGAGCGCGACGGCGCCGCCCTGGGCCAGCACGCGGCGGTAGACGCCCGTCTCGACCGCCAGCGTCGCCAACTCGGCCTCCGTGGGCGGCTTCGCCGCCTGTTTCTGTACGGCGGTGACGTCCCAGGGCGGCATCAGCCGGGTCACCCTGCGGTCCTCGGCCAGCCGCGGGTCGGCGCCCAGCAGCGGTCCCGCCGTGAAGGGCGTGGCGATGAGGTGGAAGTCGCCCGGCGTGGTGTAGATGCCGACGACGTCCTCGTAGCTGTGCCCCGTCGCCGTGGTGGCCCTGCCGAACTCCACCCGCTGCGTGGCCTGGAGGTGCGTGGTGACGTCCTGGCCGACCTGGACGCCCGGTGTGCACAGGTGGCTGCCCGAGCGCACGCCCAGCCGCTCGTGCGCGTACCCGGCGGCCTCCCGCATGAGCCACCAGGGCGCCCGGACATACGTCTTGACGAAGTCCCAGTCGAGCACGCCGGCCCGCTCCAGGGAGCGGCGTACACCGGCGCGGGTGCGGTGTGCCCTGCCCATGCTGTACGCCACGCGCGCACCGTCGAGCAGTTCGCCCGTGGCCAGCAGCCGGGGGCCGGCCAGCTTTCCGGCGCCCAACGCCTCGCGCAGCCTGGCCTGTTCGTAGGCGAAGCCGCCCAGTGAGACGGCCGTGGTGATGCCGTACGCGAGCTGGGTGACCGTCTGTCTGCCGCCGTAGGTGCTCTGCCAGGGGTGCGTGTGCGCGTCCCACAGGCCGGGCAGCACGGTCAGCTCCGAGGCGTCCACGCGGCGCTCGGCCCTGCGGCCCGCGCGGTGCGGGCCGATCTCCGCGATCCGCCCGTCACGCAGGACGAGGTCGATGTCCTCGCGCACTCCGGGGCCCGTGCCGTCCCAGAGCCGGCCGGCGTGCACCACGGTCTCCTTGGGCGCCGGACGGCGCCAGGACAGGTCCACCCGTACGGTGCGCGCACGGCCCGAACGGGCGTCCGCGAGGCGGAGCCTGCCCGACGAGACATACAGCAGGGTGCGCGAGTCGCCCGACCAGGAGGGGTGGTCAGCCGCCTCGTCGGAGAGCCTGCGGGGTGCGCCGTCCGGGGTGCCGTCGGCGCGTACGGGGAGCACCCACAGCGCCGATTCGCTGATCACCGCCATGGAGCGCCCGTCGGGTGACCACACGGGCCCGGAGGCGTAACGGTCGGAGAGCGAGGCGTGCGGCGCGAGCGCGTGCAGGGTGTCCTCGCCGCTGCCGGCGTCCACGACCCTGATGAGGTTGTAGCCCTCGCGGAAGCGGTAGTTGAGCCGGTTGCGGTCGCACAGCGCGATCCGCCGGCCATCGGCGGACCAGGTGGGCGGACCAGGCAGACCACCTGCGCCCAGTGGTGCGGCCAGGGTGCGTTCCGTACCGGCCTTCAGGTCCTTCACCAGGAGATTGCCCGCCATGTCCAGACAGGCCAGCCGTGCGCCGTCGGGCGAGAGCGCGGGGAAGATCCGCCCGCCGTCGGCCAGTACGGACTCCTTGCCGGAGGACAGCTCCCTGCGGCGCACGGCCAGCAGTCCGTCACGGTCGTCGCAGTAGAGCAGCGCCTTGCCGTCCGGAGTGAAGGCGGGCGCCGCGACGTACCGCGTCGGCGCGGCCCGCACCAGCGCACGCGGGCGCCCCTTGCCGTCCGTACGCGCCAGCCACAGCGCGTTGAGCGCGACAAAGGCGGCGTGCCGTCCGTCCGGTGAGAGCACGGGCTGCTGTACGCCCCGCACGCGGTGGGTGCCCGGCGCCTCGAAGCCGTAGTCCTTGACCTCGTACCGCGGCCTGTCCATGGGCAGTTCGGCCGTGAACGGGATGCGCTCCTGCGCCTCGGGACGCGCGGGCCGCAGCAGCCGGAAGGTGCCGGAGACGGTCAGCAGCAGCGTCTCCCTGTCCGCCCAGCGCGGCGGTACGGGCGCGAGGTCGCCGTCGACGGGCACCACCTCGCCGTCCACGAGCAGCGTGCAGGACCCCTTGGGGTGCCCGGTGGTACGCAGCCACGCACGCTTGCCCGAGGGCGAGACGGCGGGCGTCATCAGAGAGGCGCCCTCGGTGCTGTCCGTGTGCTCCGTACGCACGGGGCCGTCGCCGTCGGCCGGGAAGGAGACGAGCGTACGGGCCTGGAGCGCGGGCCCCTGCGGCCCCTCGGTGACGGCGCCGCGTACGCACAGCAGGCGCTCACCGTCCGGCGACCACGTGGGGTCGAAGTCCTCCCAGGCGCCGTCCTGGAGCGGGCCCTCCTGTCCCTTCACACCCGTCAGCCGGGTGAGGCCGCCGCCGCGCAGGTCGAGCACCCAGATCCGGTACGGGCTGCCGCCGACCGTGTCGCCGCCGCGCTCCGAGGCGAAGGCGAGGCGGGTACCGTCGGGCGACCAGGCCGGGCCGCGGTCGTCCCACGGCCCCTCGGTGCGCTGCCGCAGCCCCGAACCGTCGGGGCGCAGCGTCCAGATGTGGAACCCGCCGTCCTTGTACGCGCAGACCGCGAGGGTCTTGCCGTCGGGGGCCAGTACCGGGCGGGTGGGCTCCAGGTCGGGGTCGGAGATCCTGCGGGCCTCACCGCCCGAACGGGGCACGGACCACAGGACGTTCTGCGCCTCCGCGATCAGCCGTCCCGCCTTCGGCACGAGCGTGGCCGCGCCGTTGGTGGCCGCGGAGAAGGAGAGGGTACGGGAACGGGTGGCGGCAGCCGCAGCCTGCGCGGGGCCCGTCGCGACCGTCCCCGGTACGGGAGCTGCCGAGGCGGGTGCGGTCAGCGCGCCTGTGGCCAGCGCCCCGCCGGCGACGGCGCCCGCCTGGAGCAACCGCCGCCGCGCGAGCGCGCCTTCGGCTGTGGTGGACACGGGAGCGGCTGGGGTGGCGGAGTCGACGGTCGCATCCGGGTCGGCTGAGGTGGTCGGGGGCGTGGGGGCCGGAACGTCGTCCGGTCTTGGTGCTTCCGAGGTGGCCAATGGTCCTCCCTGGGCAGAAGCGTGGGCCGCATGATGCTCGCGGGCCCGGCGGTCGGGGTCAATACCGCCTGGTGCAACGGGAGTTGGGGGCCGCAGGGCACGGGACATCCCACGTTCGCTTCAGCCACTGGCCCATCTGCCAGACCACTGGTCCAGAGAACAGCCCGAAAAACAGACCGGCGGCCGGACCAGCCCCCCGTACGGGCAACTGGTCCGGCCGCTGGTCCGGTGACAAATCCGCCGGTCCCGCCGTGGTCCGGTCACCGGCTCCGTGGTCCGGTCACCCGGCTCCGTGGTCCGGGCCGGGCTGCGGCGGGAGGGGGCTCAGCCGTCGAGCTGGTCGATCGTCGCGATGGACGGGCCGCGCCGCTTCTGGATCTCACGTGCGGCCGACTCCGCCTCGCGCAGCACCCGTACGGCGTTGCCCCAGGTGAGCTTGGCGAGGTCGGCCTCCGACCACTGGCGGTCCAGCAACTCGGCCACCAGGTTCGGGTATCCGGCGACGTCCTCCAGCTGTGCGGGGGTGAAGGCGGTGCCGTCGTAGTCGCCGCCGATGCCGATGTGGTCGATGCCCGCGACCTCCCGCATGTGGTCCAGGTGGTCGGCGACGGTGCCGGCGTCCGGGACCGGGCGCGGGTTCGCCTCCTCGAAGGCGCGCTGCACCCGCTTGCCCTCCTCGGTGAGGTCCAGGTGGTTCAGCCCCTGGGCCCGCATGTTCTCGTCCGCCGCGTCGGTCCACGCGACCGCCTCGGGCAGGATGAACTTCGGTACGAACGTGGCCATGGCCACGCCGCCGTTGCCCGCCAGCAGTTCCAGTACGTCGTCCGGGATGTTGCGCGGGTGGTCGCACACCGCGCGCGCCGAGGAGTGCGAGAAGACCACGGGCGCCTCGGTCACGCGCAGCGCGTCCCGCATGGTCCCGGCCGCCACATGGGAGAGGTCGACCATCATCCCCATGCGGTTCATCTCGCGGACGACCTCTTCGCCGAACCGCGAGAGGCCACCGGCGCGCGGCGCGTCCGTGGCGGAGTCGGCCCAGTCCAGGGAGTCGTTGTGGGTGAGCGTCATGTAGCGCACGCCCAGCCGGTGCAGCGCCCGCAGCGTGGCGAGCGAGTTGTTGATGGAGTGTCCGCCCTCGGCTCCCATCAGCGAGGCGATACGTCCGGCCGCGCGCGCCGACTCCATGTCGTCGGCGCAGAACGCGAGTTGGAGGTCACCGGGGTAGCGGGCTGCGAGCAGCCGTACGACGTCGATCTGCTCCAGCGTCGCGCTGACCGCGTCGTCGCCCTTCAGCGAGGCGGGCACGTAGACGGACCAGAACTGGGCGCCCACCCCGCCTTCGCGCAGGCGGGGGATGTCGGTGTGCAGGTGTGCGCGCTGGTCGTGGGCGACATCGCGCTGGTCCAGGTCGTAGAGGACCTGTTCGCGCAGGGCCCACGGCAGGTCGTTGTGGCCGTCCACGACCGGGTGCGCCGCGAGCAGGGTGCGGGCGTGTGCGAGATGAGGGCTGGGGGTGCGCTCCGCCATGGTCAGTTGCCTCCCGCAGAGCCGAAGCCGAATCCGGTGTCGCCCGCTGCCTTCATCCGCAGCCGCTTGCCCTTCTCGGTGGCCTCCTCGTTCAGGTCCTGCTGGAAGTCGTGCATCTTGTCCCGCAGCTCCGTGTCGTGCGCCGCGAGGATGCGTACGGCCAGCAGTCCCGCGTTGCGTGCGCCGCCCACCGAGACGGTGGCCACGGGTACGCCCCCGGGCATCTGCACGATCGACAGCAGCGAGTCCATGCCGTCCAGGTACTTCAGCGGTACCGGGACGCCGATCACCGGCAGCGTCGTGACGGAGGCCAGCATCCCCGGCAGGTGCGCGGCGCCGCCGGCGCCCGCGATGATCGCCTTCAGCCCGCGGTCGGCCGCGTCCTCGCCGTACGCGATCATCTCGCGCGGCATCCGGTGCGCCGAGACGACATCGACCTCGTAGGACACCCCGAACTCGCCGAGCGCCTTGGCCGCCTCCTCCATCACCGGCCAGTCCGAGTCGGACCCCATCACGATCCCCACGAGAGGGTTTGCGCTGCTCATACGTCTCCTAGCTGTAGGTGGAAGGGGCAGGTTCACGGGGCGCGACCCTCAGCCGCCCGGACCCGGCAGGACCGGCCGGGCACTACGCCCTGCGGGACCGGCAGGGCGCGGTGGGAGACCGGCAGGGCGCGGTTCAATCGGTGATCGTGCCCCGCAGGTATCCCGCGGCGTGCGCGGCGCGGTCGCGGGTGGCCTGGAGGTCGTCCCCGTACACGTTGACGTGGCCGACCTTGCGGCCGGGCTTCACGTCCTTGCCGTACATGTGGATCTTCAGCCCGGGGTCGCGTGCCATGCAGTGGAGGTACGCGGAGTACATGTCGGGGAAGTCGCCGCCGAGGACGTTCGCCATGACGGTCCAGGGCGCGCGGGCGCGCGGGTCGCCGAGTGGCAGGTCGAGGACGGCGCGTACGTGGTTGGCGAACTGGGAGGTGACGGCGCCGTCCTGGGTCCAGTGCCCGGAGTTGTGCGGGCGCATGGCCAGCTCGTTGACGAGCAGACGTCCGTCGCGGGTCTCGAACAGCTCGACGGCCAGGTGTCCGACGACGCCGAGTTCGTCCGCGACGCGCAGCGCCAGCTCCTGCGCGTGCGAGGCGGCCTCGCCCGAGAGCCCGGGTGCCGGCGCGATCACGGTGTCGCAGACGCCGTCGACCTGGATGGATTCGACGACGGGGTAGGCGACGGCCTGGCCGTGCGGTGACCGTACGACGTTGGCGGCCAGCTCCCGCGCGAAGTCGACCTTCTCCTCGGCGAGCACGGGCACCCCGGCCTTGAACGGCTCGGCCGCCACGGGGTCCCTGGGCCCCCGTACGATCCACACGCCCTTGCCGTCGTAACCGCCGCGCACCGTCTTGAGGACCACGGGAAAGCCGTCGCCGGCCCCGTCGCCCCCGCCGTCGCTGCCCTCCGCGCCCTCCGCGCCCTCCGCGCCCTCCGCAGCGAAGGCCGCCACATCGGCCGCGTCGCTCACCACGCGGTGGCGCGGCGCCGGGACGCCCAGTGCGGTGAGGCGGGCGCGCATGACGCCCTTGTCCTGGGCGTGGACGAGTGCGTCGGGCCCTGGCCTTACGGGGATGCCGTCGGCCTCCAGGGCGCGAAGGTGCTCCGTCGGCACATGCTCGTGATCGAAGGTGATCACGTCGCAGCCGCGGGCGAAGCTCCGCAGTGTGTCCAGATCGCGGTGGTCGCCGACGACGACGTCGCTCACGACCTGTGCGGCGGAGTCCTGGGGAGTGTCCGAGAGAAGCTTGAACCTGATGCCGAGGGGGATGCCCGCCTCGTGGGTCATACGGGCGAGCTGACCGCCCCCGACCATGCCGACTACCGGGAATGTCACGGATCCCAGGGTACGGGGCCCCGCCCGGTGCCCTCCCCCTGGCCGTCTCCGGGGTACGGGACCCCGGCCGTCTCCGCCCCGGAACCCCACGGACCCCAGCCGTCTCCGGGGCCGGGGTCCGTCGTGGTCACCCCCTCCCGGGGGTACCGGGTGGACGGTGAGAGCATGGCCCGCCACCGGGAAAACCGGCTGCGGCATTGCCCTACGGAACGATTCTCCGGCTGGCTAGCATGGGGCAGCGGACGTCGCCGACCGGCACGCCGACCGAAGGGGCTCAGCATCACTATGGGTGAATGGCGCACAGTGCGCCCGCGACTTGAACGGCTTGTGCGGGAACTCGCCAAGTTCGGCGCCGTGGGCGCCCTGGGGTTCCTCGTGAACGTCGCGATCTTCAACCTGTGCATCCACACGTTCCAGCTCGCGCCCATCCGGTCCGGCGTGATCTCGCAGGTCGTCGCCATCGCCACCAACTATCTGGGCAACCGTTACTGGACGTACCGGCACATCGACAAGAGCCGCGTGCACCGCGAGACGTCGCTGTTCTTCCTGTTCAGCGGGATCGCGCTGGTCCTGGAGAACGGCATCCTGGCGCTGTCGCACTACGGCCTGGACTACACCTCGCCGCTCGCCGACAACATCGCCAAGAACGTCGTCGGGCTCGGCATCGGCACGGTCTTCCGCTTCTGGTCGTACCGGACCTGGGTCTTCCGGGTCAGCGACGACGGGACCGCCAAGGAGGCCCAGGGCGGCGAGGACGCCGGGAACGGCACGGACGTACCGGGGACCGCCGGTGCGGGCAAGCCCCGCGCCGCTGCCACTGCCGGGCGGAAGCGCGTACGCGGGGGCTCACGGCACGTCGACGGCCTCGCGGCTCAGGAAGAGCGCGAACACGGGCGGCAGCTGCTGAAGTAGCTCAAGCCGCCCGCCGTCGGCCTCGGCCAGGTCGCGGGCGACGGCGAGGCCGAGCCCCGTGGAGTTGTGACCGCTCACGGTGCGCTCGAAGACGCGGGAGCCCAGCGCCTCGTCCACTCCGGGGCCCTCGTCCGTGACCTCCAGCACGACCTGGTTGCCCGTGACGCGCGTACGCAGTGCGACGGTGCCGTCGCCGTGCATCAGCGAGTTCTCGATCAGGGTCGCCAGCACCTGCGCGACGGCGCCCGGGGTGCCCACGGCGCGCAGCCCCGACTTGCCCGAGCTGACGAGGGCGCGGCCCGCGCTGCGGTAGGCGGGCTTCCACTCCTCGATCTGCTGCTTGACGATCTCGTCCAGATCGAAGCTGACGGCCGAACCCGAGCGCGGGTCACGGGAGTTGGTGAGCAGCCGCTGCACCACGTCGGTGAGCCGCTCGACCTGTGCGAGCGCGATCGTCGCCTCCTCCTTGACGGTGGCCCGGTCCTCGGGGTCGTCGGTGTCGGCGGTCGCGATGATCTCCTCCAGCCGCATCGAGAGCGCCGTCAGCGGGGTGCGCAGCTGGTGCGAGGCGTCGGCCGCCAGGCGGCGTTCGGCGGTGAGCATGCGCCCGATCCGGTCGGCGCTGCCGTCGAGCACGTCGGCGACCCGGTCCAGCTCGGGCACGCCGTAGCGGCGGTGGCGCGGGCGCGGGTCGCCGGAGCCGAGGCGTTCGGCGGTCTCGGCGAGATCGGTGAGGGGCGCGGCGACGCGGTGTGCCTGGCGCACGGCCAGTACGGCGGCCGAGATGACGGCGAGCACGGCGACGGCGAGGATGATCAGCAGGGTGCGGCCGACCTCGGCACGTACGGCCGAGCGGTCCTCCTGGACGGTGACGCGCTCGCCGTGCGCGCCGGTCTCCCGCGCCTCGACGACGTCGTCGCTCGGCGGCGAGCCCACCTCGACGGGCTTCTTGCCGGGCATCTCGATGCGTACGTAGCGCTCCCGGGACGCGGTGACCCCGATCGACTCGGGGGTCACGCGCTCACCGGCGACCACCCGGCTCTCGACGGTGGACACGAGGCGGACGGCCTCGGACCGTACGTTCTCCTGGGTGCTGTTCTCGATCGTGCGGGTCTCGACGATGACGAGGGAGACGCCGAAGACGGCGACCACGACGAGAACGACCGCGAGGGTGGACAGGATGAGCCGACGGCGCACGTGCCGGCCGTCCTAACTCTTCTCGAAGCGGAACCCGACGCCGCGCACGGTGGCGATGTAGCGCGGGTTGGCGGCATCGTCGCCGAGCTTCTTGCGGAGCCAGGAGATGTGCATGTCCAGCGTCTTGGTGGAGGACCACCAGGTGGTGTCCCAGACCTCCCGCATGAGCTGGTCGCGGGTCACGACCCGGCCCGCGTCGCGCACCAGGACGCGCAGCAGGTCGAACTCCTTCGCCGTGAGCTGGAGTTCCTCCTCGCCCATCCAGGCGCGGTGCGACTCGACGTCGATGCGCACGCCGTGCGTGGCGGGCGGCTGCTGTGGCTCGGCCGGCGTACCGCGCCGCAGCAGGGCGCGCACGCGGGCGAGCAGCTCGGCGAGGCGGAAGGGCTTGGTGACGTAGTCGTCGGCACCGGCGTCGAGCCCGACGACGGTGTCCACCTCGTCGGCGCGTGCGGTGAGGACGAGTACGGGGAAGGTGTGACCCTCGTTGCGCAGGCGGCGGCACACCTCCAGGCCGTCCATACCGGGCAGCCCCAGATCGAGCACGACCAGGTCGATGCCCTCCCGCAGCCCGGCGTCGAGTGCGGTGGGGCCGTCCTCGCGCACCTCGACCTCGTAGCCCTCGCGGCGCAGGGCGCGGGCGAGCGGTTCCGAGATCGATGCGTCATCCTCGGCGAGCAGTACACGGGTCATGAAGCGATGGTAGTCCGCGTAGCCGAGCGTAAGGCTCTCCCGGTGCCCTGGTGACGATCACCTGTTGATCATTGGGTGGAATGAACACGTCACCAATGAATCCCCCGGAGGGTTGCACGCTTCCCCTGTGATCTGCGTCGCAAGCTCTTCCGTCGGGCCGCCGACGGTGACATATGGTGAGTGCACTCATGTAGTGAACGTCAAGGACCTCTTGGCCCACAGCTCCACAGGCCGGGGGTCCTTTCACGTGTGCGGGACCGTCCGGATGGCAGCGCGGCCCGCAGCGCAAGGCAAGGAAGACACATATGGCTCCCAGCCTGACGAAGGACACTCCCGGTAACCCCGGCAAGACCTTCCTCGGCCACCCTCGCGGTCTGGCCACCCTCTTCATGACGGAGATGTGGGAGCGCTTCAGCTTCTACGGCCTTCGCGCTCTTCTGGTCGTCTACCTCGTGGCGGGCGGTCCCGACGCGGGCGAGGGCGGCGCGGGCCACCAGGGCGGCGGCCTGGCCATGACCCTGGCGACGGCGACGGCGATCTACTCCGTCTACAACGCCACGGTGTATCTGCTCACGATGCCCGGCGGCTGGTTCGGTGACCGGGTCTGGGGCCCGCGCAAGACCGTCGCCGTCGGCGCCGGGATCATCATGGTCGGCCACCTGACGCTGGCGCTGCCGGGTCAGGCGAGCTTCTTCATCGGGCTCGCGCTCGTCGCCACCGGCTCGGGGCTGCTGAAGGCCAACATCTCCAAGATGGTCGGCGACCTGTACAACGGGCCCGAGGACCCGCGTCGCGACGGCGGGTTCACCGTCTTCTACATGGGCATCAACACGGGCTCGTTCCTGGCGCCCTTCGTCATCGGCACCGTCGGCCAGACCGTCAACTGGCACCTGGGCTTCGCACTCGCCGCCGTCGGCATGGGCCTCGGCCTGGTCCAGTTCCTCCTCGGCTCGCGCCACCTGGACGAGCGCAGCAGCCAGGTGCCCTCGCCGATCACGGCGCAGGAGCGCTCGACCGTCCTGCGCAAGTCCCTGATGTGGCTGATCGTGGCCGTGGTCTTCTACGGCATCGTGGTCGGCACCGGGCACTTCACGCTGAACTGGGCGATGGTCCCGCTCACGGTCCTCGGCCTGGTCATTCCGGTCGGCATGCTCGTACGCATCAAGCGGGACAAGGAACTCACCACGGCCGACCAGGGCCGGATGACCGGCTACATCTGGTTCTTCGTCGCCGCGGCGATCTTCTGGATGATCTACGACCAGGGCGCCTCGACCGTCCAGGCGTTCGGGGACGCGAAGACCTCGACACAGATCTTCGGCTGGTCCTTCCCCTCGACCTGGTTCCAGTCGATCAACCCGCTGTTCATCATCCTGCTCGCGCCGCTCTTCGCCTCGCTGTGGCTGGCGCTCGCCCGGCGGGCCAAGGAGCCGAGCACCACGGCGAAGTTCGGCTTCGCGCTGGTCGTCACCGGCCTCTCGTTCTTCGTTTTCATGATCCCGATGAGCACGGCTGCCGACGGCACCAAGGTCACGCCGATGTGGCTGGTGCTGATCTTCCTGATGCACACCATCGCCGAGCTGTGCCTCTCCCCCGTCGGCCTCTCGGTCACCACCAAGCTGGCCCCCGCCAAGTACGGCAGCCAGCTGATGGGCGTGTGGTTCCTCGCCGTCACCGCAGGCGACAGCGTCACCGGGCTGCTCTCCATAGGCGGCGCCAACCTCAGCACCACGGGCATGGTCGGCATGGAGGCCGCGCTGGCCGCACTGGCCGGGGTCGCGGTGTTCATGTACCGCAAGAAGATCACCTCGACGATGGACGAGGTGAAGTAGCCCGCGACCGCGGGCCCGTAGCCGCGGAGCCGCAGGCCCGTAGCTACGGTTCCGCAGCCGCGGACCCGTGACCCCAGGCCCGTGACCCCAGGCCCGTGACCGCGGGCCAACTCGCCGAGGCGGCAGGCCGTTCCGGAACCCCGTACGGGGGACGCCGGAGCGGCCTGCTCCGCTTCTGCCCGCCCCCTCGCCATTCTGGACGGGCACATCCGTACCCTCCGGCGAGGAACTCCCCATGGCGTCAGCCAAGACGTTCTTCGGCCACCCGCGCGGGCTGGCCACCCTCTTCCTGACGGAGATGTGGGAGCGCTTCAGCTTCTACGGCATGCGCGCGCTGCTCGTCCTCTACCTCACGGCTGCCGCCTCCGAGGGCGGCATGGGCATGGCCACATCGACGGCCGTCGCCCTCTACTCCGTCTACAACGCGACCGTCTACCTGATGTCGATGCCCGGCGGCTGGCTCGGGGACCGCGTATGGGGCCCGCGCCGTACGGTCGCGATCTCGGCCTTCGTCATCATGCTCGGCCACCTGATGCTGGCCACCACCGTGCCCGCGCTCTTCTACACCGGGCTCGTCCTCATCGGCGTCGGCTCAGGGCTGCTGAAGGCCAACATCTCCACGATGGTCGGCCACCTCTACCAGGGCCCCAACGACCCGCGCCGCGACGGCGGATTCACCGTCTTCTACATGGGCATCAACATCGGCGGCTTCGCCGCGCCGCTGCTCATCGGCTGGGCGGGCCAGAAGGTCAGCTGGCACCTCGGCTTCGGGCTCGCAGCCGCCGGCATGGCCGTCGGCCTGATCCAGTTCCTCGCCGGAACCCGGCACCTGGCAGAGCACTCGGCGCTGGTCCCCAACCCGCTGAGCCACGCGGAGCGGCGCCGCGCGCTGCGCAACACCGGCCTGGGTGTGCTGGTCCTGGCCGTCTTCTACGGCGCCGTCGCGCTCGCCGATGCCTTCACCCTCGACTGGGTGCTGTGGCCCGTCAGCATCGCGGGGCTCGCGCTGCCCACGTACTACTTCACGCGGATGCGGCGCGACAGAGAGGTCACGGCGGACGAGAAGCGGAAGCTGACGGGCTACATCTGGTTCTTCGTCGCCGCCGCCGTCTTCTTCATGATCTTCGACCAGGCCGGCTCGACCCTGAACCTGTTCGCCGAGCACAGCACCTCGGCCGATCTGCTGGGGCTGACCTTCCCGACCAGCTGGTTCCAGTCCGTGAACCCGCTGTGGGTGATGATCCTGGCGCCACCGCTGGCGGCGCTGTGGGTCAAGCTCGGCAGCCGTAACCCGTCGACCACGACGAAGTTCTCCCTCGGCCTGATCGGCGTCGGGCTGGCGTTCGGCGTGATGTCGCTGGCCATGGCCGCCTCCGCCGGGGGCGAGAAGGTCAGCCCGCTGTGGCTGATCGTCGTCTATCTCATCCAGACCCTCGCCGAGCTGTGCCTCTCTCCCGTCGGCCTCTCGGTCACCACCAAGCTGGCCCCCGAGAAGTACGCCAGCCAGCTCATGGGCGTGTGGTTCCTCGCCGTCACCGCGGGCGACTGCGTCTTCGCGCTCCTCCAGCTCGTCATCGAGGGCGCCGCCAGCGGGCGAACGGGCTTCGCCGTACAGGGAGCCGTCGCCGTCGCCGCCGGGCTGGTGTTCCTCGCGAGCCGCAGGCGGGTGAACGCGCTGCTCGGGACCGTCAAGTGAGCGCGGAGCCGGCACGGAGCGAGCGTGAAGCCGGCACCGAAACGGGCACGGGAACGGGAACGGGCACGGGAACGGGCACGGAAGTGAGCCCCGTGCGGCCCGTACGCCGTTCCCGTTCGGACCCCGCCCGGGTGCGGCGCGGAACGCCGCCGGTGACGATGTGGCCGTGCGCCGAGTGCTGTGTGTCCTCGCCGTCAGCATGGCGATGCTGCTGGGTTCGTCCTTCGCGGTTCCCGCCCCCGAGGCGGGCAGCGCGCGCGGACCCGTGCGGGCCGAGGACGCCAACGGCGCCTTTGTGCCCTTCGCCTACGGGCGGCACCCCCGCCAGCGACTCCTCGCGCTCTGGGAGGGCAACGGCGTACGCCCTGAACCGCGCAGGGGCGCCGTCGTCGTCCTGCACGGCGGCTACTGGACGGCCGACCGCTCACCGCACTGGAACACCTGGTCGGCACGGTTCGCCGAGGCCGGGTTCGCCGTCTTCGACATCGAGTACCGGCGCAACGTCGATGCCCGATGGCCCGGCCCCCGCGACGACGTACGCGCCGCGCTCGGCTGGATCCGGCGGCGTGCCCCCTACTTCGGCGTGAACCCGGGCCGCGTCTTCCTCGTCGGCTCCTCAGCCGGCGGCCATCTCGCCCTCAACGCGGGGCTCCTCGGCGCCGGGCACGCCCGGGTCGCGGGTGTCGTCGGCCTCTCCGCCGTCGCGGAACCGCTGCGTGCCTGGCACGACGGCGCGGGCACCGCGCCCGCACGCGAGCGCCGCGTCCGCGCCAACGCGCGCGTCCTGGCGGGCTGCGACCCCGCCGACTGCCCCCTCGTATGGGCCGACATGTCGGCGGCGCAGCACGCCTCGGCCGGCGATCCCCCGGCGCTGCTCCTGCACTCCCGCTGGGACTTCGTGCCCGCCACGCACGCGTGCGCGCTGGCCCGTGCCCAGCGCGCACGCGGGACACGGGCGGGGGCCGTCACCGTCGTCACCGTCCCCGGAACCCGGCACGGCGGCCCGCTCCTGGACCACCCCGGCACGTTCTCGCTCATCCTCAAGTGGCTGCGCGCCCGATCCGTGACACGTGCCTGAGCCGTGACGCGTGCCTGAGCCGTGACGCGTGCCTGAGCCTGAACCTGACGCGTGCCTGAGCCTGACGGTCCGCGCCTGTGCGTCCCGCGTGCCTGAGCTACGGCGGGCCGTCCACGGGGCCCGGGCCCGGCCCAGGTCTCGGGGTGAGTGTGGTGTCGGGTGTGAACCACGGGAGGGTACTGGTGGTTTCGGACGGGGGTGCGGGCGCGGGCGCGGGTGAGGCAGCGGGCGGGCGGGCACGGCGCCGGGCCGCGTGCGAGGGCTCGCGGACCTGCTGCTGCGGCAGCCGCGAGCGGAGGCGCTCCTTCCAGGCGCGGCGGTCCGAGACGATCTCGCCGGGGCTGCGTGGGCGGGCACGCTCCACGACCGCCATGCCGAGGCGGAAGACGGCCAGCGGCACCACGGCGAAGAGCAGGATCCAGAAGAGGGTCACGCCCCAGGGCCGGCCCACGTCCCAGGGCTGTTCCGTGAGCACCTTCTCGCCGTACTTCGCGGCGACCGTGTAGTCCCCGTGGGCCCCGGACGACAGCTCGACAGGCAACTTGACCTGCGCCTTCTTACCGGGATCCACCGTGCCACGCCACTGCTGGCGCTCCCACTCGGGCGCGAGCACACCGTGCGCCGTACCGATCTCGAAGACGGGGTCCTTGGCGCGGTCGGCGCCGAGATTGCCCACCGTCAGGACGAGTTGGCGCTGTTCGGGCGCGCCGAACCAGTTGAGCAGTCCGCTGTCGCCCTCCAGCCGCGCGGCCAGCACGGACAGCCGCCCGCCCGTACGTTCCTTCGGCAGCGGCTTGACGGGATGCCCCGCCACCTGGAACTTCGCGTCGGCCGACGCATGCGCGCCCGTCACCGTCGTCGCCCGTACGACACAGGGGCACGGCTTGGGCGGCTCGGTGACCGGGATCTTCTTGGTGAAGGTGCCGTCCTTGCCGGTGGTCACGGCCCTGCCCTCCGCGTTGGCGCACGCGTTCGTGCCGCCGATCGCGTTCTGGCCGCAGACCAGGAGCGTGAGCAGCGTGTCGGAGCGCCAGCCCTTGCCCCGCACGGTGACGCTGCCGCCCGTGCCCGCCTCGCCCTTGGAGAGGGTGATCGTGGGACGCGCCACGGCAAGCGCTGCCGCGGGCGCCGCCGCTGACGCCGCCACGGGCGCCGCGGGCGCCGCCGACGGTTCGGCCGCTGGTGCCGCCGCGGCGGGGGCGCCCGGCAGCAGGGCCAGTGCCAGGGCCACCACCAGGGTGCCCAGCGTCGCGCGTGCCGTCGTCCGGATGCTCGTGCTCACTTCGCCGCTCCCGTCAACTCACGCTGTCCGCCGCTGTCCTGGTCGCCGGGCCCCTCGCCGGCCGCCGCGCCACCGCTCTCCCCGCCGTCCCCGCCCTCTTCGCTCTCTTCGCCGTCCCCGCCCTCTTCGCCGTCCGGCGGGGCTGACCGTGCACGTGCCGCCGTGCGTCTCTTCCGCACGTACCAGCCCGTCTTCCGTACGTACCAGCCAGCGCCGCCGGCCGCGAGGGCCAGGAGCGCGAGACCCGTACCGATACCGGCCCAGGGCACGGCGGTGTACGAAGCGGTGGCCTCTCCCCGCGCGCCGCCCTCCGCCGTCACCCGCAGCCGTACGTCGGCCAGTTCGAGGTCGGGCGCGTTCGGCCACGGCTCATGGAGCGTGACGCGCTGACCCGGCAACAGCTCGACCGGAAGCGGGCGTTCCGCGCGGTGCAGCAGCTGCCCGAAGCCCCCGTCGGCGCTCACGGCGAGGCGGGGCCGCAGCGCGGTGTTGCCCCTGTTGACGAGGGTGTACGCGATCGAGGCGCCGTCGCCCTTGTCCCGCACGGCGGCCTTCTCGACGCTCAGCGCGGCGAGCGTAGGGCCGCTCACCCGCAGGTGCACGCGGACTCCCGACTCGCGGTCACCGTCGCTGACCACGACGGCCGACGGGTGGTCGCCCGGCACCGCACCCGCGGGAACGGACACCGTGAACGGAACCTCCGCACGGGTACGCGGCGGCACCTTCACGGAGTCCTCCGCGAGGGCCAGCCACTTGCCGGCGCCCTCGCTCCTTCCCTTGCCGCGCACGGCGAAGCCGCCACCGCGCGCGTTGTACGCGTCGGCGCCGCGCAGCCGGAACGTACGGGCCCGCGCGCTCTCGTTGGTGAGCGCGAGGGTGTCCTTGAGGACGGCGCCTGGAGCACCCTCCAGGTAGAAGTAGGAGCGCGCGTCACGGGACTTCTCGCCCTGTGGCGGCGCGGGCGAAGCCGACCAACGGGGCTCGTCCTTCGACGACTTCGGCTTCTTCGCCTGCGTTGTCTGCGTTTTCTGCGTTTTCTGTGCTGGCTGTGCTGGCTCCTTCAGCGGCTTCAGCTGCTTCGACTGCTTCGACTGCTTCAGGTCCTTCGCCGCCGGGACGGCCGAGGCGGGCGCACCGGCCGCGAGTACGACGGCGAGTGCGGCCACGAGTACGGAGAGGACGGCGCGTGCCGTCAGCGACGGCGGCGGAGTCCCGGCACTTCTCCGGGTGCGGGACGGCGGTGGGCCACCCCCCGTTCCCCGGTGCGGAGGCGCGGGTGCGCCGGGGACGGGGGGCGGTGCGGATGGCGCGGAACCGGCGAACGTACGGCGCTGTGCGCGTACGCCGTGGCCCGGCGCTGTACGGCCCCCCACGGTCTAGTGCCGGACCGCGGCCCTGCGCCGCGTCACCCACAGCGTGCCGGCGACTCCCGCGAGGAGCACCGTCCCGCCGAGTGTGCCGAGCGCCACGGCCGAGTCGGCCGGGCCCGTCTTGGGCAGTTCGCCGCCGCTCGGTGCCGACTGGCTGCCGCCCGATGCGGCTGCCTCGCCGCCGGAACCGCCCGTGGCCGCTCCGCCGCCGGTGTCACCGCCACCGCTGCCGCCCGTGTCCCCGCCGCCACTGCCGCCCGACGCCTTCACGTCGAGGGAGAGGGAAGGCTTCGGGTTGTTCTTGGGCGTACAGGTGGTGGTGGTACCCATCGCCTTGATGGTCAGGGTGCTGGCGGTGAAGGTGACCTTGCCGCTCTTCTTGGGTGTGTACGTACCCGTCAAGTCCGGGATCTTGATCGGGGTGTTGGCCGGAATGGCCTTGTCGTTGCTCGCCCCGGTCATCGGAACGTTGCCGGTTTCGGCACCGCCGAGCTTGACGAGGGCGCTGGGCTTCATCGCGCCCTTGCCCAGTTCCACAGGGCTGGAGGAGACGCCCTTCTGGAACGACATCGTGAGCTTGTAGCCGCTGCCGCTCTTGGTGCTCTTGATGTCGATCGGCGAGACCGCGCCCTTGTTTCCGATCGGGGTCTTGCACTGGTAGTCGACGTCGACCGTCGCGGCGCTCGCGGCCGGAGCCGACAGCATCACCGCTGAACCGGCGACGATCGCCGCCACCGCCGTAGCGGCGGCGGAACGACTGTGGCGCTTCTTGCTGTGGGACACCGGGTTTCCCCCTTCATCCTTGCTCGCAAGTTACTGACGACACATCAGATTGGGCGCTGACAGTACGCCCGACCCCTTGCCGATGGAAGACCAATTACGCGTCACCGCGAGGGGTTCGTCACAGCGGCGATCCACCCCAAATCATCCGGGGAACCCCCAAACTCCCCTCTCCACCTTCCAGTTGGGCCCAGTCGGCCCCTGCCCCGACCCCCTTGACCGCCGGGCTCCTTGGACCCCTGGCCCCTGAACTCCGCCGGCGGCGGCACGCCTCGCTCCCCCGCGACGGCGAGCAACCACAACGACGAAGGCCCGGCGGAACCAGATTCCGCCGAACCCAGTCCGCCGTGGCGTGCCGCCGTTACGGCGGGGAAGAGGGGGCGGCGGCGCGCGGCAAAGGTGAGGGTCCGGCGGAATCGGATTCCGTCGGACCCTGTCGGCTGTGGCGTGCCGCCGTTGTGGCGGGAGGAAGGTGGGCTCAGAGGTGCGGGGGGAGTGCCGGGTGGCGGGTCAGTTGGGGGCGGCGAGTTCGGCCCAGACCGTTTTGCCGGGTCCGTTGGTGTTGCGGACGACACCCCAGTCCAGGCACAGGCGCTGGACGATGAACATGCCGTGGCCGCCGGGCCGCCCGGCCCTGTGCGGGGTGCGCGGGGACGGCGCACCGCTGCCGAGGTCGACGATCTCCAGGCGCAGCACCTTCGAGCCGGCGCCGACCCGCAGTTCCTCGGGCCCGTTCGCGTGCAGGCACGCGTTCGTGACGAGTTCGGAGACGACGAGCAGCACGTCTTCGGCGGCGGCACGCTGGTCGCCCGTGGAGGCGGGGAGCCAGCCCCAGTCCTCCAGCGCCTGGCGCGTGAAGTCACGTGCCCGGGGCACGGCGCCGGTGGCGCCGACGAGCCGCAGCCTGCGGACCTGCCGCATCGGCTGGCCGCCCTGCCGCGTGGTCACGGCAGCCGTCACCGTGGCGGCACTCTCCGCAGCGGTCTCCATGGTGCCGCTCCCCCCTTCCGCATCGGAGTCTGTCTCTGACCCACTGTTGTCAGCACGCGTACCGGCCCGGGAGGCGCTGTCCGTGCCCCTCCCGGAGACGTCGCCCAAGGGAGCGCCGCCGACGGCGGCACCGGTCACGGAGGAGGCGCCACCGGCGGAGGCGTCACCCGCGGCGGCGGCGGTCGCCGAGGCGCCCTCGGGCTCCGGGCCGCAGTCGCCCGCCGGGTGCGGCCGGGTGGTGCTCATCAGTGGTTCACCTCACCGATCACCGGTTTACCGATTCGCCTTCTCGCGCCTGCCCGCGACGGGGCTGAGCACGTTGTCCACGAATGCCTGACAGATTCAGAGGTCTCCTGCCCGGCCCCACGGTGAGAACACCCACTGATTCAGCCGGACTGGTGTGATGCGCGTAACGCACTGGTTACGCACGGGGCTCGCGTTACGCGCCTGACGGATGGCCGAGCGCGGCTTCAAGATCATCATGCACGGTGAAAACGGCGCTCGCGCCGGTGATCTCGAAGACTCGCGCCACAACGGGCAGCATCCCGGCGAGATGGACCCCGCCTCCGGCCGCCTCCGCCTTCAGGCGCGCGCCGAGCAGGACGTTCAGCCCGGTGGAGTCACAGAACTCAAGCCGCGAGCAGTCCACGACGAGGCGGTTGTAGCCGTCCTCGACGCTCCGCTCCAGCGGCTCCCGCAACAGATCCGCGGTGTGGTGATCGAGCTCACCCTCGGGAGTCACCACGGCACTGATTCCCACGTGCCGTACGTCGACCGTCAGCCGGCCCCGGCTTGTACTGCCGGGCATCCCGCGGTCCATGCACACCCCTTCTGGTTCGCGTAAGGGTCTTCACTGCTTCCCCCGTCAAGCGGTTCGAACCCTACGCCCTTGACGCTTCTACCGGTAGCCGAACACCTAACAGATTGGGTCACATTCGGACATAAGGAACTTGCTATGGCTATGGAGAAGCAGGTAGGTCTAGTAGAGATACCGAACAACGTCGGCTTTGGAGGCGCCGCACCCCGCAGTGCACGTCACGGCATCGGCAGCCATATGCCGAGAATGATGGAGGACACCATGTCACCCCGGCTCGACAACGGGATATCGGATACCACCGACCCGACCGTCCCGGAGCAGATCCTTCCGGAACGGCTGCCGGACCGACCGGACACCGAAATCCTGAGCGTGGAACAGGTCACGGAGACGGCGGAAGCCGATCTGTTCGACCACCTCCAGCTCCCTGAGATCCCACCGTACGACGAGGTCGGTCCGCTCGACGCGCGGGCCCTGTCCAAGACGCTCTTCGAGCGCCTGGAGAACCTCGAAGAAGGCACGCACGAATTCGCCTACGTACGGAACACCCTGGTTGAACTCAACCTCGCCCTGGTGAAGTTCGCGGCCTCCCGGTTCCGCTCGCGCAGCGAGCCGATGGAGGACATCGTGCAGGTCGGCACCATCGGCCTGATCAAGGCGATCGACCGCTTCGAGCTGAGCCGCGGCGTCGAGTTCCCCACCTTCGCGATGCCGACGATCGTCGGCGAGATCAAGCGGTTCTTCCGCGACACGTCCTGGTCGGTGCGCGTACCCCGGCGCCTCCAGGAACTCCGCCTGGACCTCGCCAAGGCGGGCGACGAACTCGCCCAGACCCTGGACCGCGCCCCCACCGTCGACGAGCTGGCGCGGCGGCTGAGGATCACGCCCGAGGAAGTCGTCGAGGGTATGGCGGCGAGCAACGCCTACACGGCCAGCTCGCTCGACGCGCAGCCGGAGGAGGACGACACCGAGGGCGCGCTGGCCGACCGCATCGGCTACGAGGACCACGGGCTCGAAGGCATCGAGTACGTCGAGTCGTTGAAGCCGCTGATCGCCGAACTCCCGGCCCGCGACCGCAGAATCCTCTCCCTCAGGTTCGTCGCGAACATGACCCAGTCGGAGATCGGCGAGGAGCTGGGCATCTCGCAGATGCACGTCTCCCGGCTGCTCTCCCGCACCCTGGGCAAGCTCCGCAAAGGGCTGATGCTCGACGAGTGACACGGGCCGCACCGCGCGAACGCGGTGCGGGCACCGCGTGCCGAGGGCCCGGCCGGACGACACCGTCCGACCGGGCCCTCGGTGCGTTGTGTGCGTTCCCGCGCCGACGAGGGGGTGCCCCTGTCTGTGCCTTGCGGACCGCGGGTGGTTGGTGGCTTGTCGCGCAGTTCCCCGCGCCCCTTCACATCAGGTGCGCCCCACACTCACACGCGGTCCGCGTGGGGGGCGACCGCACGGGCTCCCGCCACCTCGGCCCGTTCACCCGGCTCCAGGTGAACGGCGGCCCGTTCGGCCGTGCGCCGGGCGCGGGGGCCGGTCGTCAGTACGCCGAGAACGAGGACGGCGGCGCCGCACCCCGCGATGATCCACCAGGCAGTGCGTTCGGCCCCGGCGAAGCCGTCCGCCGCTCCCCCGCTCTCCGCCGTCGCCGCGGCCATCACGGCGCCGACGACGGCGACCCCCAGCGAACTGCCCACCTGGCGGCTGGTGGAGGCGACGGCCGAGGCGACGCCCGCCTGGGAGCGGGGCATGCCGGAGACCGCGGTGTTGGTGATGGGCGCGTTGACGAGCCCGAAGCCGATGCCGAAGACGACATAGCCCGTGAACAGCACCCACAGCTCCAGATCGGCGCGAGCCGTCAGCGCGAGGAGCACGCCGGAAGCGGTGAGCGCGACCCCGGAGGCCACCAGGGGCAGCCGGGGCCCGCGCGAGCCGACGAGGCGCCCGGACAGCGGGGCGAAGAACAGCGTCATCACGGCCATCGGCAGCGTGTACAGGCCGGCGTGCAGCGCGCTCAGTCCCCGTACGTCCTGGAGGTAGAGGGACGTGAGGAAGAGGAACCCGCCGAGCGAG
This sequence comes from Streptomyces iconiensis, assembly GCF_028657195.3. GTDB lineage: Bacteria > Actinomycetota > Actinomycetes > Streptomycetales > Streptomycetaceae > Streptomyces > Streptomyces iconiensis. The sequence continues at coordinate 41,395 of NZ_JANCPR020000056.1, read as the reverse complement.
GCGAAGGCGCACACCGCGACGACCGTTGCGCCCGCGAAGGGGACACTGCGGAAGAAGCGCGGGTCGATCAGCGGTTCCGCGCGCCGCCGTTCGTACCACAGCAGGCCGGCGCACGACCCGACCGCGAGCGCGCAGCACCCGGCCACCAGCGGCGATCCGAAGCCTCCGTGCGGGCTCTCGATGATCCCGAAGGTGAGCGAGCCGAGCAACACGATCATCAGCGCCTGGCCCACGGGGTCGGCGCGGCGGGCGCGCGGGGCACGCGACTCGGGAACGTAGAGCGTGGTGAGCAGGAGCGCGACCAGTCCGACGGGCACGTTGACCCAGAAGATCGCCTGCCAGCCGCTCACGTCCACGAGCAGCCCGCCGAGTACGGGCCCCGCCGCCATGCTGATCCCGACGACGCCGCCCCACACGCCTATCGCGCGGGCCCGCTCACGGGGTTCGGTGAAGGTGTTGGTGATGATCGACATGGCGACGGGGTTGAGCATCGAGCCGCCGATGGCCTGCACGGCGCGGGCCGCCACCAGCCACTCCAGCCCGGGTGCGAGGCTGCACAGCAGCGAACCGGCGACGAACAGCACGAGCCCCGTACGGAAGACCCGGCGCCGCCCGATCCGGTCGGCCGTCGAACCGGCCAGCATCAGCAGCGAGGCCAGGACGAGTGTGTAGGCGTCGACGACCCACTGGAGGCCGGAGACCGAGGCGTTGAGGTCACGCCTGATGTCGGGCAGCGCCACGTTCAGCGCCGTGGTGTCGATGCTGACGATCAGCAGCGACATGCAGCAGATGCCCAGGACCAGCATCCGCCGCCGCGCGGTGAGCACACCGCCCGGCGCCCCGTCCTCGCCCGCTCGCGGTGCGCCCGCGCCCCGTTCCGCCTCGCTCACGCCGCGTCCCCCTCTCCCCTCCGTTCGCCGGAGGGCCACCTGACCAGTTTGTACGCCTCCAAGTATGTGCAGGGTGCAACCAAGCCCGTGGCCGGGGGCCGGGACGCTCCGGGAGGTCAGGGGGCGGAGGGTGCCGGAGGGGCCAGGGGTCAGCCGCCGGGCCGCACCAGCCGCGCCTCGTAGGCGAAGACCGCAGCCTGGGTACGGTCGCGCAGGCCGAGCTTCGTCAGGACGCGGCCCACGTGCGTCTTGACGGTGGACTCGGCGACGACCAGGTGTGCGGCGATCTCACCGTTGGACATGCCTTGCGCGACCAGCACCAGCACCTCGTTCTCCCGGTCGGTCAGCTCCGCGATGCTGGTGCTCGCGACCGGGCGCGAGGCGCCCAGCCGGGAGAACTCGGAGAGCAGCCGCCGGGTCACCGTGGGCGCGAGCAGCGCCTCGCCGGAGGCCACCACCCGTACGCCCTCGGCCAGTTGGCCCGCCGTTGCGTCCTTGAGGAGGAAGCCGCTGGCACCGGCGCGCAGGGCCTTGTACACGTACTCGTCCAGGTCGAAGGTGGTCAGCACCAGCACCTTGGCGCCCGTGTCCGCCGCGACGATCTCGCGGGTGGCCTCCAGCCCGTTCATCCCGGGCATGCGGATGTCCATGAGCACGACATCGGGGCGCAGTTCGCGCACCTTCTCGACGGCGGTGCCGCCGTCCTCGGCCTCGCCGGCCACCTCGATGCCCGGCATCGCGCCCAGCAGCACGGAGAAGCCCTCGCGCACCATCGCCTGGTCGTCGACGATCAGCACGCGGATCACGCGGCGCCCCCCTGTACGGAGCCGGAGCCGCCCTCGCCCCGCGGAGCGTCCCGCGGCTCGTCACACGGTGCGTCCCGCGGCTCGTCGCGAGGCGTGGTGGCGGTCGGCAGGAAGGCGGCCACCTCGAAGCCGCCGTCCTCGGTGTGGTCGGCCGTCATCTCGCCGCCCAGCATCTGCACACGCTCCCGCATGCCCAGTACCCCGTGTCCCGCGCCAGGTGACGGCTTCGCGAGGCGCTCGCGGGGGCCGTTGACGACGCGTACCCCCAGGCCGCCGAGCACATACGAGATCTCCACCCGCGCCGCCGCGCCGGGTGAATGCCGCAGCGCGTTGCTCAGTGCCTCCTGGACGAGGCGGTAGGCGGACAGTTCCACGCCCTGCGGCAGGGGCCGCACCGCGCCCGTGACCACGGCCTCCACCTCAAGTCCCGTGCCTCGTACGCTGCCGAGCAGCCCGTCGAGGTCGGCCAGGGTGGGCTGCGGTGCCTCCGGCGCCGTGTCGGCGAACGCGTCCATGCCCTCGGTCCTCACGAGGCCGAGGATGCTGCGCAGTTCGGTCAGCGCCGCGACGGCGTTCTCGCGGATCGTCGCGAAGGAGGCGGCCAGTTCGGGCGGGGTGTCGGCGACCCGGTACGGAGCCGCCTCGGCCTGGATGGCCACGACGGACATGTGGTGCGCCACCACGTCGTGCAGCTCGCGGGCGATGGTCGCGCGCTCCTCCAGCAGCGTGCGCTGCGCCCGTTCCTTCGCCGTGACCGTCTCCGTCTCCACCGCGTGCCTGTGCTCGTCCCGCCAGGCGCGCACAGCGGCGGCGGCGACCAGGAAGAGCGCCGAGACGCCTCCCATCAGCGGCAGTTCGCCCCCCGCTCCCTGGGTGAGCGTGTTCAGCACGATCGCCGTCCCGAACGAGATCAGCCACATCTCCGCCGCCATCCGCGGCCTGGTGCGCAGCACCACCAGCGTCATCACCAGCAGATGGATGACCAGCGAGAGCGCCGCCCAGGACGAACTCCCGACCGCGTTGAACAGCACGGCGACGACGCCACCCGCGTACGAGACCCAGTAGGCGAGCACCGGGCGGTGGACGACCGCCGCGAGCGGGACGCTCACCAGGAAGCACAGCGCCAGCGAGAGCACGGAGGAGAGCGAACCGAAGTCGACCGCCTTGGCGATGCCCAGCAGGAACACCGCCAGCGCACCCCCGTACGCCACGCCGTGCGGTGCCCAGCGCCCGTACTTCGCGAGCCCTGCGGGCAGCAGCCGCAGCGGCCCCCGTGGCTGCGCCAGTGGCGGCAGCGGGCGCTGCGCGAAGGCGTCCGTGAACAGGTCCTCGCGCAGCCTCGCCAGCGCTTCGTGCGCGGGCCTGTCATGCGCCGGCCTGTCCCGGGGATCCCGGGTGTCCCAGGTGTCCCGGGTGTTCCGGGTGCGTGGGTCGGGCGAAAAGGTGTTCCCCGCGTGGGGCGGAGCGTCGGCACTGGTCTGCGTCATGCGCTTCACAGTAGGCATCGCCCTCCCGCGCGGCGTCCCCACCAGTAGGGATCTGCCGGGGTCCTCTTCAAGTACTACACGGACCACCCGGGGGCGGGGCACGCGGACGCCAGGGTGCGGCTGCGGGAAATGTCAGCTGGATCAGCTGAATTGTTTCGTGGATTTCTTTTCCGTCGGACTGGTTTTACGCAGCCCGGAAATGCAAAGGTCGTGCGTCGCACATCGTTTGAGGCTTGATTGCCCGAGGAGAAAACGCACGTGAGCTATCCGTACGCCACGCAGCAGCAGCCGTTTCCCCAGCAGCAGGGCGTGCCGCCCGCACCGCCCAGGCGTCCGGCCTTTGTCGTGGTGGTTTCCGTCGTCACCGCGCTGTCAGCCGTCTTCTCCCTCATAGGCGCTTTCCTCGTCTATGCGGGCGGCAAGGAATTCGCGGACGACTACCTGCGGCAGGCCATGGACGACAATCCCGATGCCGTCGGCCTTCCTGACGGGCTCACCTCGGCCGACATCAAGGGAATGTCGGGTCCGATGTGGAACGAGGCCGTGAGCGGCCTCCAGGACACGGTCACGGTCCGGGCGGGCTTCGCCGTCTTCTTCGCACTGTGCCTGCTGCTGTTCACCGTCTTCATGCTGCGCACGGGCGCGCGCTGGGCCCGGGTGCTGATCACCGTGGTGGCGGTGGTGCAGTTCATCCTGCCGCACACGCTGATCCTGGGCGACGAGCCGCCCAACAGCCTGTTCATGACCAGCTTCCCGGCCGTGCTGCTGGGCGTACTCGCCCTGATCCTGGTCTGGTTGCCACCCGTTGGGCGCTTCAACAAGGGCCACAAGGCGGCCGGTTCGGTCCGGGTCTGAACCCGGCCCACCCGGTTCGGCGCCGCACCCCGTACGTCCGGGGGTGCGGCGCCCACGTGTTCTCACCCGGTGCTCACACGCCTACCCGCCGGGCGTTCGCCATGGATCATTGCGGCTGCGGCTGCGCGGGGGCTGGTCGCGCAGTTCCCCGCGCCCCTTCGGGGCGCGCCCGAACCTCGGGGCGGACCGGCCCTCGGGACGCGACCGAACCCCACCGGGCTTCGGCGAAGCCGCCTACGCGCCCACCCGCGCGCCCCGCTGCCAGACCTCGCTGACCAGGGGCACGCCGGGGCGGTAGGCGAGGTGGACGTGCGAGGGCGCGTCCAGCAGGACGAGGTCCGCGTGGGCACCCGGGGACAGGCGGCCGATGTCGTCGCGGCGCAGCGCCCGCGCGCCACCGGCCGTCGCTGACCACAGCGCCTCGTCCGGAGTCATGTTCATCTCCCGTACCGCCAGGGCCACACAGAACGGCATCGAGGAGGTGAACGAGGAGCCCGGATTGCAGTCCGTCGACAGCGCGACGGTCGCGCCCGCCGCCAGCAGGCGGCGTGCGTCCGGATACGGCGAGCGCGTGCTGAACTCGCATCCCGGCAGCAGCGTCGCCACCGTCCGCCCCTGCGCCAGCGCCTCGACGTCGTCTTCGGTCAGGTGCGTGCAGTGGTCGGCCGAAGCGGCCTCCAGCTCCACGGCGAGCTGGACCCCCGGCCCGTACGACAGCTGGTTCGCGTGCACCTTCGGGATCAGCCCCTTGGCCTTGCCCGCCGTCAGGATCGCGCGCGACTGGTCGGCGTCGAAGGCGCCCTCCTCGCAGAACACGTCGACCCACCGTGCGTACGGGGCGCACGCGTCGAGCATCTCGCCCGCGACGAGCGCCGTGTACCCGTCCGGGTCGTCCGCGTACTCGGGCGCCACGACGTGCGCGCCCAGGAACGTGACCTCGTCCAGCTGCCCCGCGGCCACCCGCAGCGCGCGTGCCTCGTCCGCGACGCTCAGCCCGTACCCGGACTTGGTCTCCGCCGTCGTCGTACCCTGCGCCCGCATCTCGCGCAGATACGCGGCCAGCGTCGCCGCCAGCGCCTCGTCCGACGCCTCGCGGGTCGCCCGCACCGTCGTACGGATGCCGCCCGCGGTATAGGCGCGGCCCTCCATCCGAGCGTTGAACTCCTGTGTCCTGTCGCCCGCGAACAGCAGGTGCGAGTGCGAGTCGACGAACCCGGGGATCGCCGCCCTGCCCCGCGCGTCGTGGTGCTCGTCGGTGGCCGGCGCGCTTGCCGTGGGGCCCGTCCACGCGACCTTGCCGTCCTCGATGACGAGGGCGGCGTCCTCGATGATCCCGAGGCGCGAACCGTCGCCCTGGGCAGGGTCGTTGGTGACCAGGCTTGCGATGTTGGTGAGGGCTGTTGTGGTCATGTACGGGTCCTTGGTCGGTTCCGGTGTTGCCCCGCCTCCGGTGCCGTCCCGCCACCTCGCGTGCGGGCCGCGTCCCCTGTCGGAGGCACGGTCTCGATCGGAAGCACGGTCTCGGTCGGAGGCACGGTCTCGCCCGGAGGCGCGGTCTTGGTCAGGGGCTCGGTCTCTGTCAGGGGCGCGGTCTCTGTCAGGGGCGCAGGGAGGCGATCGCTTCCGTGAGTGCCGTGGCCACGGCGGGGACGGTGGTGTGTTCGCCGTCGCGGACGACGTGCCGGCCCCCGACGACGGTGTGCCGTACATCGGCTGACGTGGCAGCGAAGACGGCGCTCTCCCCCGCCAGGCGCGCGACGGGTCCCGCCGTACGTACGGAGTCGAGCGCGACGGTGACGAAGTCGGCCAGCGCACCGCGTTCCAGCCGCCCGGCCTCGGGCCAGCCGAGCGCGGCGTGGCCGTCCTCGGTCGCGGCGCGCAGCAGCTGGCCCGCCGTCCAGTGCCCCCGTGTACGGCTGCGCAGGCGCTCGTTGAGTTCGAGCGCGCGCGCCTCCTCGAACAGGTCGATCACGGCGTGGCTGTCGGAGCCGAGCGACACCGTGGCACCCGCGGCCCGGAGCGCGGGTGCTGGGCCGATGCCGTCGGCGAGGTCGCGTTCGGTGGTGGGGCACATGCACACACCGGTGCCGCTGCCGCCGAGGGCGCTGATGTCGCCGTCGGACAGGTGCGTGGCGTGCACGGCGGTCGTGCGGCGGCCGAGCACGCCGTGTTCGGCGAGCAGTGCCGTGGGGCTCTGGCCGTGCACGCGCTCGCAGGCGGCGTTCTCGGCCGTCTGCTCGGACAGATGGACGTGCAGGGGCGCCTCGCGCTCCTGTGCCCATGCGGCGACGGTGCTCAACTCCCCTGCGGGCACGGCCCGTACCGAGTGGATCGCGGCACCGGTACGCACATGCGTTCCCTCCGGCTTGAACTGCGCGGCGCGCTCGGCCCAGGCCCCCGCCGTGCCGTCGGAGAAGCGCAGCTGCTGCCGCGCGAGGGGCTGGCCCCTGCCGTGCGGGCCGATGCCGGAGGCGAGGTAGGCGGTGTCGAGCAGCGTGAGGCGGATGCCGGCGTCCGCGGCGGCCGACACGAGCGCGTGGCCCATGGCGTTGGGGTCGTCGTACCGCTCACCGCCAGGGCCGTGGTGCAGGTAGTGGAACTCACCGACACACGTGATCCCGGCCAGCGCCATCTCGGCGTACACGGCACGCGCCAGCGCGTAGTACGAGCCGGGCGTCAGCTGCGAGGCGGTCTGGTACATCGCCTCGCGCCAGGTCCAGAACGTGCCGGAGCCCACCTGCACCGTGCCGCGCAGGGCCCGGTGGAAGGCGTGCGAGTGCACATTGGCCAGCCCGGGAAGGGTCAGCCCCCGCAGCGGTACGGCACCGCGCGGGGGTGCGTCGACACCCGTACGGACGGCGCCGAACCTGCCGTCGGCGCCGATGTCGAGGACGACTCCCGGCTCCACGATGTCGTTGAGCCAGGCGTTCTCGCACCAGTACGTCACCGGCGTCGTACGTTCCGTCCGGGTCGTACGTTCCGTCTGCCTCGTACGTGCCGGGGAGGACGATGCGGCGGAGTGCGGGGTTTCGGGCGTCACACGAGACCTTCCAGAACGTCGGCGAGTGCGGTCACGCCCGCCACGCAGTCGTCCTCCGTCGCCGACTCGGCCGGTGAGTGCGAGACGCCGGTCGGGTTGCGGACGTACAGCATGGCCGTGGGGACCGAGGCGGACAAAATACCCGCATCGTGGCCGGCACCGGTCGGCAGAACGGGCGCGTCGCCGAGCCGGGCGGCGAGCGTGTCGCGCAGCGCGTGGTCGAACTCCACCAGCGGCGTCGTGGACTCGCGCGTCACCCGCACCTCCACACCGTCCCGCACCCCGCGCTCGCCGGCCGCGCGTTCGATCTCCCCGACGACGGTGGCGAGCGTCTCCTCGTCGGGCGCCCGCGAGTCGAGCCAGCCGCTGACGAGGGAGGGCACCGCGTTGACGCCGTTCGGCTCGACGGACACCTTGCCGAAGGTCGCCAGCGCACCCGCGATACGGGCCTTCTTACGGGCCGCGAGCACGGTGTTGGCGTAGGTGAGCATCGGATCGCGGCGGTCCTCCAGGCGCGTGGTGCCCGCGTGGTTGGCCTCGCCGTTGAAGTCGAACCGCCACCTGCCGTGCGGCCAGATCGCCGAGGCGACCGCCACCGCGTGCTCCGTCTCCGCCAGTGCGCGGCCCTGTTCGATGTGGAGTTCCACGAACGCGCCGATACGCGCGAGCCGCACCGGGTCGGCCCCGAGCCCGTCCGGGTCGTGCCCCGCCGCCTCCATGGCCCGGGGCAGCGACACCCCGTCCTCGTCACGCAGCGCGTGCGCGCCCTCCACCGTGAGGGAGCCCGTGGCCAGCCGTGACCCCACGCACGAGAGTCCGAAGCGGGCGCCCTCCTCGTCCGTGAAGTTCACGATCCCGAGCGGACGCGTGAACTCCGTTCCCCTGCGGCGCAGTTCGTCGTAGGCGGCGAAAGCGGAGAGCACGCCGAGTGGCCCGTCGTAGGCGCCGCCGTCCGGCACCGAGTCCAGGTGCGAGCCGGACACCACGGCGTCGCCCGCCGCCGGGTCCCCGTGCCACGCCCACTGGTTTCCGTTCCCGTCCACCTCGTAGGCGAGCCCGCGCGCCTCCGCCTGCTCGCGGAACCACGCGCGGCACTCGGCGTCGGCGGGGGTCCACGCGTAGCGGCGGTAACCGCCCCCCGTGTGCCGCCCGAGGGGCTGAAGCTCCTTCCACATGGCGTGGAAACCTGAGGCGTGGAGACCCGCACCCCCGCGAGGGGACGCGTCCGCGCGCACACCGGGTGAAGCGGGCACATCACGCGATGCGGGCACCGTCACTCCTCCCCCTCGCGCATGGGGATACGGACGCCGCGCTCGGCTGCGACGGCCTCCGCCTCCTCGTACCCGGCGTCGACGTGCCGGATGACGCCGGAGCCGGGGTCGTTGGTGAGCACGCGGCGCAGCTTCTCGCCCGCCAGCGTGGTGCCGTCGGCGACCGTCACCTGCCCCGCGTGCAGGGAGCGGCCCATGCCGACGCCGCCGCCGTGGTGCAGCGAGACCCAGCTGGCCCCTGAGGCGACATTGAGCATCGCGTTGAGCATGGGCCAGTCCGCGATGGCGTCGGAGCCGTCGCGCATGGACTCGGTCTCGCGGTACGGGGAGGCGACGGAGCCGCAGTCGAGGTGGTCACGGCCGAGGACGAGCGGGGCAGCCAGCTCGCCCGAGGCGACCATGTCGTTGAAGCGCTCGCCCGCCGCCGCCCGCTCTCCGTAGCCGAGCCAGCAGATGCGCGCGGGGAGTCCCTGGTAGTGCACGCGTTCACCGGCGAGGCGGAGCCAGCGGGCGAGGGACTCGTTCTCGGGGAAGAGGTCCAGGAGCGCGCGGTCGGTGGCCGCGATGTCCTGGGGGTCGCCGGAGAGCGCCGCCCAGCGGAAGGGGCCCTTGCCCTCGCAGAAGAGGGGGCGGATGTAGGCGGGGACGAAGCCGGGGAAGTCGAAGGCCCTCGCGTAGCCAGCGAGTTGGGCCTCGCCCCGGATGGAGTTGCCGTAGTCGAAGACCTCGGCGCCCGCGTCCTGGAAGCCGACCATCGCCTCGACATGGCGGGCCATCGACTCGCGCGCACGGGTGGTGAAGTCGGCGGGCTTGTCCTCCGCGTACGCGGCCATGTCGGCGAAGTCGACGCCTGCGGGCAGGTAGGCGAGGGGATCGTGCGCCGAGGTCTGGTCGGTGACGATGTCGATGGGCGCACCCTCCGCGAGCAGCTGGGGCAGCACCTCGGCGGCGTTGCCGAGCAGGCCGATCGACAGGGCGCGGCGTGCGTCGCGCGCCTCGACGGCGAGGCGCATCGCGTCGGCCACGCTCTCGGCACGTACATCGAGATAACCGTGCTCGATGCGGCGTTCGATGCGGGAGGGGTCGCACTCGACGACGAGCGCGACGCCACCGTTCATGGTGACGGCGAGCGGCTGCGCCCCGCCCATGCCGCCGAGCCCGGCGGTGAGCGTGATGGTCCCCGCGAGGGTGCTCTCCCCCGCGCCCGGCCCGCCGGAGGTGGCGGACCGCCGCTGGGAGGCGAGCTTGGCCGCGACAGCGGCGAACGTCTCGTACGTGCCCTGGAGGATGCCCTGGGTGCCGATGTAGATCCACGAACCGGCCGTCATCTGCCCGTACATGGTGAGGCCGAGCTGCTCCAGGCGCCGGAACTCCTCCCAGTTGGCCCAGTCCCCCACCAGGTTGGAGTTGGCGATCAGGACACGGGGCGCCCACTCGTGTGTGGTCATGACGCCGACGGGACGGCCCGACTGGACCAGCATGGTCTCGTCGTCACGGAGCGTACGCAGGGTGCGCAGCATCGCGTCGAACGAGTTCCAGTCGCGGGCCGCCTTGCCCGTACCCCCGTAGACGACGAGCTTGTCCGGATGCTCGGCGACCTCGGGGTCGAGGTTGTTCTGCAGCATGCGGAGAGCTGCTTCCTGCTGCCAACCCCGGGCGGTCATTCCGGTGCCGCGCGGTGCCCGTACGGGGCGCGGTCCTGCCATGGGCCCTGCCTCCTCGATCGAGTGCCAGCTGCCATCTGGCGTGGTGGCGTCGTGACCGTTGTGACCGTTGTCCGGGCGGCGTGGCCGCGCTGCCAGGCCGTGCGGCCCGTGCCTGCGCGGCTGCCGTACGGCCGTTGCCTGCGCGGCCGTACAGCTGGGTGCCGCCTGCAGTTGTCACGCAAGTATTCAACTACCTTATTCGCTGAATATTCTTAGTCAACGGGTACCGCAGAACCAGGACCGGGTGCTGCCGCGCCGGGACGCGTGCTTGGCTGGCCCCCATGAGCGCCGATCCGATGAGCCACGCGGCCTCCCGTGCCGCCCACCGCCGTGACCTCGCCGTACGCGCCGCCGTCCGGAGCGGGCTGCTCGGCGACGACCACGCGCCGGTCGTCGCACTGCTGGACACCGCGTCCGTACGGGAGGCGGCGCGCGAGCTGCACGCCGCCTTCCGCGAGGTGGCGGCCCCGGACCAGCACGTACTGCACACGTTCGCCGTGAAGGCCGCCTCTCTCGTGCCGGTGCTGCGGCTGCTGGCAGCCGAGGGGCTGGGCTGCGAGGTCGCCAGCCCCGGCGAACTCGCGCTCGCCCGCGCCGCCGGTGTCGAAGCGGCCCGCACCGTCCTGGACTCCCCCGCCAAGACCCGCACCGAACTGCGCGAGGCCCTCGCCGCCGGTGTCGCGCTGAACGCCGACAACCCGGGCGAGCTGGCCCGCCTGGACGCGCTCGTCCCCTGCTCCGGCTCGGCCCCGCAGGTGGGCCTCCGGGTCAACCCGCAGGTGGGAGCCGGTGCCATCGGCGCGATGAGCACGGCGACCGCGACCTCCAAGTTCGGCTTCCCGCTGCGCGATCCCGGCGCACGCGAGGCCCTCGTACGCGCCTACCGTGAACGCCCCTGGCTCACCCGGCTGCACGCACACGTCGGCTCCCAGGGCATTCCGCTGGAGTTGATGGCCGAGGGCGTACGCGTGGTGCACGCGCTGGCCGAAGAGGTGAACGCCGCCGCAGGACGGCGCCAGATCGACACCCTCGACCTGGGCGGCGGCCTCCCCGTCAACTTCGCCTCGGACGAGACCTCACCCTCCTACGCCACCTACGCACGCCTCCTGGCCGACACCGTCCCCGGCCTCTTCGACGGCTCGTACCACCTGGTCACCGAGTTCGGCCGCTCGCTGCTCGCCAAGGCGGGCACGGTGGTCGCACGCGTCGAGTACGCCAAGTCGGCGGGCGGCCGGCACATCGCCGTCACCCACGCGGGCGCCCAGCTCGCCGTACGTACGGTCTTCGCGCCCGACGCCTGGCCGCTGCGCGTCGCCGCCTACGACCCCAAGGGCCACCCGAAGACCGGAGCACCCGTCGTCCAGGACGTCGCGGGCCCCTGCTGCTTCGCCGGCGACCTGGTCGCCCGCGAACGCCCCCTCCCCCTCCTCGAAGAGGGCGACCACACCGCCCTCCTCGACACCGGCGCCTACTATTTCTCCACCCCCTTCGCCTACAACTCCCTCCCACGGCCCGGCGTCTACGGCTTCACGCTCACCGAAGACGAGACCGTGTCCTTCACCACGGTCCGCGAACCCCAGTCCCTCGCCTCGATCGTCACCGACTCGGGCGCGGCACACGCGGACGCGCTGCTGGACGCCTGACCCGTCAGGACCTGCCACCGCGACAAGCAGACGCCCGGACTTCCGCCGCGCTACTGTCAGGTATCGGAACACCCGCGACATGTCGCGGGGGCCCGGTACGGCGCACGAGAACGCAGGAGGCCATGATGAGCGAGCAGCCGTGGACCATCGAGCGGATCCAGGAAGCGCTCGGCTCCCCCTCACTCGCTCAGCGCTTCCTCTCAGAGATCAACAAGGCACCCGCGCACCGGCTTCTCCACGTGTTCGCCAAGTGGGAGCGGATCGCGAAAGACATGGATGCGGCTTTCGAGGACAGCGACGCCATCGTCGCGGCGGCCGAGCGGGGCGAAGAGCCGCCGGGCGACTGGATCGACGGCAGCGAACGGCTCGTCGCACACCTCGGCTGAGTCCCCAGCGAACTGGGGGCCGGGCCTGCCCGGTTCGCCGCTCCTCGTTGACGAACGGTCCGTGGACATCGACCGGTTCGCGCCGGGCCAACGGTGCTCCGCGGCGGCTCATTGCGGGACCCGCAGCGGCGGGACATAGGACCTCTCGCCGTAGATGCGCGGTGTATTGACACTCTCGCCCCCAACTCCGAAGCTTTCATCGGATGTTAGGGAGGAGCGCCTGTGAAGCGTCTGAGCTGTCCGCGTCGTTCGAGTCGTCGTCCGAACCCGCGCATGCCACAGCGGCCGGCCCGTCGTACGGGGCTTTTCGGCGTCGCCTTGGCGCTGCTGCTGAGCACCGCCTGGGCGGGGGGCACGGCAGCGGCGGCGCCGGAGAGCGGGGCGCAGCAGACGCAGCGGACGCGGGGGATTCCCGGGGAGATCGAGCGGTCCTCCGATCCCCGGGTCGCCGCCTGGCAGCGGCTGCAGTACGGGATGTTCATCCACTGGGGGCTGTACTCGGAGCTGGGCGGCGTATGGAAGGGCAAGCCGGTCACCAAGGGGTACAGCGAGCAGATCCAGATGTGGGCCGACATCACCCACTCCGAGTACGCGGAGGTCGCCAAGCGGTTCCGGGCCGACAAGTTCGACCCGAAGGCCATCTGCGGGCTCGCCAAGGACGCGGGCATGAAGTACGTGGTGATCACCAGCAAGCACCACGACGGCTTCGCGATGTTCGACACCGGCACAACGGACTACGACATCACTCAGCGCACCCCCTACGGCAAGGATCCGCTGAAGCTGCTCGCGAGCGAATGCCGCAGCCAGGGGCTGAAGTTCGGGGTGTACTACTCCCTGGTCGACTGGCACGCGGGGCACGGCTTCGATCCGGACAACAACAACCCGATCCCCGCGTCCATGGAGCCGCTGATCGCCGCGCAGCTGCGGGAGCTGATGACGAAGTACGGGCCGATCTCCGAGGTGTGGTTCGACATGTCGTCGCCGACGGCGGCGCAGAGCCGCAAGTTCGCCGGGATCGTACGCAAGCACCAGCCGGGCGCCACCGTGAGCAGCCGCGTCTGGAACAACCAGGGCGACTTCCGGGTGATGGGTGACAACGAGGTCCCGGACGTCGCGCTCGACGGCGCCTGGCAGACTCCCGCCTCCGTGTACCACGAGACGTGGGGCTACCGCAGCTGGCAGAAGCGCGAGGACAAGCCCGGCAAGATACGGGACCTGGTGCGGGGGCTGCTGAGCGTACGGGCGCGCGGGGGCAACTATCTGCTCAACATCGGCCCGCGCGGGGACGGTTCCGTCGTCGGGTTCGAGGCGGACGTGCTGCGGGGCGTGGGCTCCTGGCTCGACCGTCACCCCGGGGCTGTCCTGGGCGCCTCGGCCACCCGCTTCGGCGGCCAGCCGTGGGGCGAGGTCACCGTCAACGGCAAGGACCTCTTCCTCCATGTGACCAAGTGGCCCGGCGACGGGGAGCTGCGGCTGCGGGGCCTCGCCACGGATGTCCGCCGTGTGACGGCGAACGGTGACGCGCTCGACTGGCGGCGCGAGGGCGACGACCTGGTGGTCACCCTCCCCGACCGCCCCACCGACCCCGTGCTGCCCGTGCTCCGTGTGGAGCTTCGCGGCGAACTCCGCGTCGTGCCCGCCCATACGACGGGACCAGGCGCCGACGGCCGCTGGGCCCTGTCCCCCTCGGAGTTCCACACGGGGCACAGCTACGCGGACTCCGGCAGCTACTCCTCGCAGAAGCGCACGACGGTACGGGAGACCGCCTATGTCACCTCGCCTCGCGCACGCCGCGTGAGCCTCCGCCTCACCGGCAAGGCGGACCCCGACGCGCTCTACCGCGTCACCCTCGGCTCCCGCACCCATCTGGTGCGCGGCAGCCGGCTGATGGACTCGGAGCTGGGCCCCTTCGTCCTGCGCCCCCACACGGTCACCCCACTCACGCTCACCCGCGCACGCGCCGCACATGCGGGAGAGGACCTGAACCTCACCCTCAAGCAGGTCGTCCTCAAGCCCACGCACGGATGACCCGGATCACCACGGGCCCACGCGCCGGTGCCCGCGCCTCACCTCACCAGCGCCGCGGCGCCCAACAGGCCGGATTCCTGGCCGGTCCGGGCGGTGCGGAGCGGGGGCGGCGCCGGGCGGCCGGTGGCGGCCAGCGCCTTGTGCCAGGTCTCGGCGAGAGGGGTGTGGAGCGCGGCGACCGGGGCGCAGCCCAGCCCGCCGCCGAGGACGACCGCCGCCGGGTCGAGGAGGCGGACCAGCCAGACCAGTGTGGTGGCCAGGGCGCGGCCCGCGCTGTCGAGGACATGCGCCGCCTCGGCGTCCCCCGCGGCGGCGAGCGCCGTGACCTCGCGGGCGCCCGCGACGCCGCGGCGCTCGCCCATGCCACGGCCGGACGCGTAGCGCTCCAGGTTGCCTTGCCACGTGGGGTCGACGGAGACCGGGACGCCGAGCTCGCCGAAGGCGATGGCCTCGCCACGGTGGCCCGGTACGGGGCGCCCTTCGAGGACGAGGGCGCTGGACAGCCCCGTACCGAGGGAGACGTACAGAAAGCCGGGCAGTGCAGCGCCTGCGCCCCACAGCGCCTCGCCGCGCGCGCCGCACCGTACGTCGGAGTCGATGCGCACGGGAACGCCGGGGAGGGTACGGGCGAGGACGGAGGCGGGCTGCTCGTCCCAGTCGATGACCTCGCTGCTGGTCAACCGACCGTCGGCGGTCACGTATTCGGGGAATCCGGCGCCCGCGCCCCGCACCGTCAGCCCCCGTGCGGAAGCGGCCTCCATGAGTTCGGCCGCTGCCTCGGCAACGGCAGGCACAGGGCGAAGCGGGGTGGGGCGCTGGGTGCGGTGGACCACGGTGCCATCTGGTCCGACCAGCCCGCCCGCTATCTTCGTGCCCCCCACATCGAGGGCCAGCACCACGCTCTCCGTAACGGCGGCCGAGCCGACAGCGGGAGCCTGACCGGTAGCGGGAGCCGAGTCCTCACCGTCGGCCGAGCGGGTGCCGTCGGCCGCGTCCGTGCCGGCAGCCGCGTCATCGGGTGAGGTCACGGCTGGCTCCGGTGGAGGACGCTCTCGAAGCGGTAGGCGTCGCCCCGGTAGACGGACTTGCCCAGCAGCACAGGGGTGTTGGACTGGTCCACCGTGATCTCCTCGCAGACGAGGACGGGTTCGCCGGGACCGATCCTGAGCAGTTCCGCCTGGTGTGCGTCGGCACCGCACGCCTGGGCCGCGTAGTGGCTGCGGCTCACGCGCCGGCCGCCCAGCTCCTCGATGGCGGCGAACAGCGAGCGGTCCGTCATGTCGGCCTGCTCCAGTTCCGGCACGCGGGCGCGGGGCAGCACGGAGGTCTCCACGCACACGGGGAGGCCGTCGAGCGCCCGCACCCGTACCAGATGGACCACGTCGGAGGCCGGGGCGATGCGCAGCTTCCCGGCCTCGTCGAAGTCAGCGCTGCGCACCTGCTGGACGAGCACGGCTCCGGTTGCCACGAGTCCGCGCGCCCTGGCGATGTCGGTGAAGCTCTGGAGCACGCCGGCGGGTTCGCTCACCACACCCGCGCGCACGAACCAGCCGCGCTGCGCCGAGGAGTCCAGCCGACCCTCGCTCTTGAGCAGGGCCAGCGCGTTCCGCAGGGAGCTGCGGCTCACCCCGGTCTCCTTGGCGAGCTGCCGCTCGCCCGGCAGTTGGGCACCGGGCGGGAACTCCTCCCGGTCCAGTCGCTCCAGCAGCCGCGTGCGGGCGAGTGCGACGGCGGGGCCTGTGGGCGCCGCACTCGTCGCGTCCTCGCGCGGGAGGGGGTCCTGTGTGGTCACGGCATGGGACCTTACCACTCGTCAGACCAGATGCAGACCAGTAAAACCATTACTGGACCTCTGGACTAACTGGTTTGGGCTGTGCCATGGTCAGCGGGTCCACCCGCAGAGCGGCGGGTGCGAGTCCGTTCTGAGTGAGGCAGACCATGCCGGAATCCGCACAGCCGGAGAACGTACAGCCGGGCAACGTCCAGACGCGGAACGTACAGCCGGGCAACGTACAGCCGGAGAGCCCGCAACCGGAGACCACGCGGTCACAGGCCGCACCGCCCGGACCGTCTCCCGTCCGGACAGCCGTCGTCGGCGCCGGCACCATCACACAGTCCGTCCACCTCCCGGCCCTGAAGCGGCTGAGCGGCGCCCTGCGCCTGACCGCGGTCTGCGACCTGTCCCCCGCCCGCGCCGCACGCGTCGCCGCCGAGGCGGGCACGGGGGTGCGCCCCTTCCACGACCTGGACACCCTGCTGGCCGACACCTCCGACGAGGCCCCGGACGCCGTCCTGCTCGCGACCCCGGGTACGCACGCCGAGGCGGCGCGGGCCGCGCTGCACGCGGGCAAGCACGTCCTCGCGGAGAAGCCGCTGTGCCTCACCGTCGCCGAGGCCGAGGAGCTGGCGGCGCTCGCCGAGGAGCGCGGGCTCGTGCTCCAGGTCGGCTACATGAAGCTGTACGACCCCGTACTGCCGGCGGCAGCACGGGAGTTGGCGCAGCTGGACACGCCGCGCACCGTACGCGTGACCGTCCTGCACCCGGCCGACGAGCCGCAGGTCGCGCACCTGCGCATGGGTACGCCCGACACCGACGTGGACACCACCGTCATCGAACGCGCGGCCCGCTACGAGGCCGAGCGCACCGTGGAGGCGCTCGGCGCCGGGATACCGGAGGAGCTGGGCGCCTACTACCGCGATGTCCTCAACGGCTCCGTCATCCACGAGCTGTCCGTCCTGCGCGGGCTCGGGCTGGGTCTGCCCCGTACGTTCGACGCGGCGAAGCTGTGGCCCTGGCCCGTCTCAGGCGAGCCGCCGTGCCTGCTCGCCGACGGTGAACTGCCGGGCGGCGCACGCCTCGTCCTCAACTGGAACTGGCTCCCCGACCACCCGGAGTACGGCGAGGAGATCGCCGTACTCGCGCGCGACGGCCGTCTGAAGCTCGACATGGCGGCGCCGTACCTCGTGGACGTCCGCTCACGCCTCCATGTCGAGAAGGCCGAGAAGGCACAGGAGGCGGAGAAGGCACAGGAGGCCCACGGAACAGGAACAGCCGCGGCCCCCGCGGCCGGCGGTCTGCGCTCGCACACCCTGGTGCTGCCGGGCTACGACACCGGTTTCGTACGGCAGTTGGAGGCGTTCGCCGCGTCCGTACGCGAGGGGGCTCCCGTGCTCTCGGACGCCGCGGGCGCCGCCGAGGACATCCGCGCACTCCAGGCACTGCTGGCCGCGCTCGCCCAGGCGCAGGGCCACAAGGTCGGCGGCGAAGCCGCGCTCCACGCGCAGGAGGCCGCCCGGTGATCCGCCTCGGCAACGCTCCCGTCAGTTACGGCGTCTACGGCGAGGCAGCCGGCGGCGAGGGCACCTCGCCCTCGCAGCTCCTGGCCTCCATGGCCGAGGCCGGGTACCAGGGCAGCGAACTGGGCCCGCCCGGTTTCTTCGGCACCCCGCACGAGACGGCCGACGCCTTCGAGCTGCACGGCCTGGCTGCCGTCGGCGCCTACGCTCCCGTGCACTTCGCCGAGGACGAAGCGACGATCGAACACGACCTGTCCCGTATCGCCGTGACCTGCGGCGAGCTGGCCGCCGTGGCCGAACGCACCGGGACACCGGGGCTCGTCGTCCTCGCCGACGAGGGCGACGAGACCCTGCTGCACAACCCGGCCCGCGACCCGGACGACCCGCGTGAACGCGCCCTCGCGCTGGACGACGCCGGCTGGGACCGCCTCGCGCACTACGCGCGTACCGCGCTGCGCATGGCGGAGGACCACGGGCTGCGCACGTCCTGGCACCCGCACATCTCCACCTACGTCGAGTCGGCCTGGGAGGTCGACAGACTGCTGGAGAGCACGGACGTCGGCCTCACGCTCGACATCGCGCACCTCCAGCTCGCCGGCTCCGACCCCGTCGAGTGCTGGCGCCGCTGGAGCGCGCGTATCAACCACATCCACGTCAAGGACGCCTCCATGGAGGTCCTGCGTACCGCGAAGGCCGAGCGCCGTACGGACTTCGACACGTGGTGGGCGAACGTGTGCGTCCCGTTCGGGAAGGGCGACGTGGACATCGACGCGTTCCTCGACGCGGTGATCGCCGACGGCTACGACGGCTGGCTCGTCGTCGAACAGGACCGCGAACCGACCCCCGCCGAGAGGTATCCGGCCGTCGCACAGGAGCAGGCTCACAACCACCAGTGGCTCGCCGAAGTGGTCAGGAGGCGCCTTCTCCGCTGAGACGGCAGGCCGTAGCCAACGGACAACGGATACCCAAGGGACGTACTCATGAAGAGCACCCTCTCCCGTCAGCGTGGACGCAGAGCGGCTCTCGGTACCGGCCTCGCCTGCACGGTCGCCCTCGCCCTCGGCGCGTGCAGCGTGCCGGGCGCGGGCAGCGGCGGACAGACCCAGGAGCTGACGGGCGGCCGGATCACCGAACCGGTCACCCCCAAGCAGGTCGCCGCGCACGGCAGGACGGAACTGCGGCTGATAGCGGACTCGGGCGACCAGGAGTTCCTCAGGCGGTTCGTGCCGCTGTACGAGAAGAAGTACCCGAACGTGAAGGTCAAGGTGGAGACCAAGGCATTCGCCGACTTCTCCAAGACCATCGTCAACACCATGTCGGGCGCCAACCCGCCCGACCTGATCCAGGGCAACCAGGGCTACGGCGTGGACGGGCTGCTCGTACAGAGCGGACTGCTGCGGCCGTTGGACGACGTGTCGCACGCCTACGGCTGGGATCTCGACTTCCCCTCCGGCGCCACCGGCCAGTTCCGCTGGAGCCCGGACGGCCGGCTCTTCGGCTCGGGCAACCTCTACGGCATCAGCCAGAGCAACGAATACGTCGGCGTCTTCTACAACAGGAAGGTCCTCGACAAGGCCGGTGTCGCCCCGCCCAAGACCTGGGACGACTTCACCCAGGCGCTCAAGAAGGTCAAGGAAGCCGGCGAACTGCCCATCATGCTGGGCAACTCCGACCAGTACCCCGGTGAGCAGCTCCTCGGCACGATCCAGGCACAGAAGGTGCCCGTCAACAAGAGCCGCGCCTGGATCAACGGCGTGCCCCGCACCACCTTCGCCACCCAGGGCAACAGGGAGTCGGCCGACGAACTGCGGGAGTGGGCGAAGAAGGGCTATCTCGGCTCCGGCTACAACGGCGTCAGCTCCGACGACGCGGTCACCAAGTTCACCGGCGGCAAGGGCGCCTTCCTCGTCGCCGGGTCCTGGAACGCGCCTGCGGTCGGCAAGAAGCTCGGCGACGACGCGGGCTTCGTCATCCCCCGTACGTCCGACGGGCGCACGGCAGCGGCGGGCTCCTTCGGACTGCCCTGGCACATCTCGGCCAAGAGCGACAAGACCGATGCGGCCGTCGCCTTCCTCGGCATGATGCAGAGCAGGACCGGCGCGCAGGCCATGGCCGACTCGGGCCGCCTTCCCGTGGCCACCGAGGGTGTGACGATGCCGAACGCGCTGGGCAGGCAGCAGGCCGACACCGGCAAGCGGCTGCTGGACGACGACGGGCAGACGTTCTACTTCGACTGGGCCAGCAACTCCATGCTGACGACCATCGGTTCGGCCACCCAGGATCTGCTCACGGGCCGCAAGGACGTGGACGCGTATCTGGCCGCCGTCCAGAAGGACTGGAAGGCGTTCAGGTCCGAGCAGGACGAGAAGGCCGAGAAGCAGGGAGGCGGACGGTGACCGCCGCCGCTCCGCCCGGCACCGGCGCCGACTCCGCACGCGCCGGAACTTCCGCCGGCTCTTCCCGCAGAGGTGACACCCGGATAAGGGCGTGGGCCCGCCGCCAGTACTGGCCCGCCTACCTGTATCTGCTGCCCGGCGCCGCCTTCTACGTACTGTTCGTGCTGCGCCCGCTGCTCACGACCGCGTGGATCTCGCTGTTCGACTGGGACGGGCTCACGCTCGGCTCCTGGACGGGCCTGGACAACTACACGGCGCTGCTGAGCGATCCGGCCCTGCGCGCCTCGCTGCTGCACTCCCTGGTCTTCATCTTCTTCTACGCCCTCCTGCCGGTGGCCGCCGGACTGCTGCTGACGGGTCTGATGGTGCGCATCCGCATCCGCGGACTGGCCGTCTTCCGCTCGCTGCTGTTCGTGCCGCAGGTGCTGTCCACGGTCGTCATCGCCGTCTCCTGGCGCTGGATCTACGACACGGACGGGCCCGTCAACGGGCTGCTGCGCGCCGTAGGGCTGGGCGGGATCGCGCGTTCCTGGCTGGGCGACTACACGACGGCGCTGCCCTCGGTGGGCCTGATCGGCTCGTGGATCATGTACGGGCTGTGCATGGTGCTCTTCCTCACGGGTGCGATGCGCATACCACGCGAGCTGTTCGAGGCCGCGCGGCTGGACGGTGCCGGGCCCGTACGGGAGTTCTTCACCGTGATCCTCCCCGCGCTGCGCGGCGAGATCTCCATCGCGCTGGTCCTCACGGTCACCCAGGCCCTGCGCAACTTCGACATCGTCTGGAACACCACCACCGGAGGCCCCGGCAACAGCACCAGCGTGCCGAGTGTCTTCATCTACCAGGGCGCCTTCGTCACCCGCCAGGTCGGCAGCGCAGCGGCCATCGGCATCGCGCTCACCGTGCTGACCGTGGCCGTGTGCGGCGTGATCATGCGCGTGCTGCGCGAGAGGGAAGGGTGAGGCCCGTGTCCCGTACAGGGCGTTCGGTCATGGACGGCAGCCGCCGCGAGTCCTTCGTCAGCCACGCGCTGCTGATCTTCGCCTCGCTGGTCGCGCTCTACCCGTTCGTACAGATCCTGCTCGTGGCACTGCACGAGCCGGGGGCACGGGTGACCGGCTTCTCGGTCCCCACCTCGCTGCACTTCGACAACTTCGTGACCGCCTGGAACAAGGGCCTCTTCTCCAGCGCGCTGGTCTCCAGCCTGCTGGTCGCGGTCGGCGTCGTCGTGATCACGCTCGTCGTCTCCGTCCTCGCCGGCTACGCGTTCGCTCTGTTCACCTTCCCGCTCAAGGGGCCCCTGATGGGCATCCTCCTGATCGGGCTCGTGCTGCCGTACGAGGCGACGGTCATCCCGCTCTACTACCAGATGAAGGAGTGGGGCCTCCTCAACACCTACTGGGCGCTGATCCTCCCGCAGGTCGGGCTCTCGCTCGCGCTCGGCACCTTCTGGATGCGCAACTTCTTCGCCGGCGTGCCCCGTTCGCTGCGCGAGGCCGCGGAGATCGACGGTGCCTCGCGCTTCCAGACCCTCCGCCGGATCATGCTGCCGCTCGCCGTCCCGGCCCTCACCACGCTGGCCACCCTGCTGTTCCTGTACGCCTGGAACGAGTTCCTGCTCGCGCTCGTCCTCGTCCCCAACAACCCCGATGTCCAGACGGCGCCGCTCGCGCTGTCCTTCTTCAGCAGCGACCGCCGCAACAGCGATCCCGGTGTCACCTCCGCCGCCGCCGTGCTCGTCGCCCTGCCTGTCCTCATCGGCTACATCGCGCTGCAACGCAAGTTCATCAGCGGGATGCTCGCCGGTGCCGTCAAGGAATGAGAACGCCGTGAACGCGCAACTGACCGTCTTCCCCACCGAAGCGGCCCTCGGCGCGCATCTCGCCGCCGAGATCGCCGACGGCATGGAGAGGGCCGCGGCCGAAGGCCGCCGCTACCTCCTCGGCTGCCCCGGAGGACGCAGCCCGCGCTCCACGTACCAGGCGCTCACCGCGCTCGTACGCGAGCGGGGCCTCGACCTCTCGCACGTCGTGATCGCCATGATGGACGAGTACGTCGTCCCCGCCACCGGGGGCACGGGCTACGCCGACGTACCGCACGACGCGCACTACTCCTGCCACAGGTTCGCGCGCGAGGAGATCGCCGGGCCGCTCGGCATCCCCGGGTCCCGCGTCTGGTTCCCCGAGGCGTCGGCTCCGCACCTCTACGACCAGCGGATCGCCGACGCGGGAGGGATCGACCTGTTCGTCCTCGCCTCCGGCGCGACCGACGGGCACATCGCCTTCAACCCGCCCGGCTCGCCCCTCGACAGCGTCACCCGCGTCACCGCGCTGGCCGAAGAGACCCGGCGCGACAACATGGGCACGTTCCCCGGCTTCACGTCCCTGTCCGAAGTGCCCCTCCACGGCGTGACCGTGGGCGTCGCCACGATCCTGCGCTCCTCACGTGCCCTGCGCATGGTCATCACCGGCGCCCACAAACGCACCGCCGTCCGCCGCGTACTCGTGGACACCTTCGACCCTGCCTGGCCTGCCAGCCTCCTCGCCGAGGGCGGGAACGCGGCCCTGTACGCCGACGCGGCAGCGGCGGCCGGCTGATCGGCCCTCCCCCTGGCACCGCCGGCGCGTCTGCCCGGCCCGCGCGGACAACGACCGCCGCCGGGGACGGGATTCATCGCGCGGGAGCGATGAGTTTCGCGCGCGGCCCCGGTCTCAGGTACGTCGGCAGCGGCCGAGGGGCCGAGCGCGCAGGAGGAGTGGACAGCCATGGCGGACACGCGGAACACGCAGAACCCGGCGGACCCGGCGAATACGGAGCGAACGGAGCGGACCGAGCAGCACGCGAAGTACCCGTGCGTGGGCGGCATCGTCCTGGGCAGCACGGACCCGGCCAGGCTGTGGGAGTGGTACCGCGCCGCTTTCGCTCCGGAGGCCGAGAAGGAGGGGCCCGTGCTCGCCCTCGACCTGGGCGGGACCTACCTGATCTTCGAAAGCAGGAACGACGTGGGCCGCAAGTCCGTCGAACCGGGCCGGCTGCTGGTCAACTTCCAGGTCGAGGACATCCGTGCGACGGAGAAGCATCTGATCGACGCGCTCAACGCACGCTGGGTACGCCCGGTCGAAGAGGCCGGCGAGAACGTCATGCTGGGCACCCTGGAGGACCCGGACGGCAACTACGTCCAGATCCTCGAGGTGACCGCAGACATGTCCGGCGCGTAGCGCCGTGTTCCGAGGCGAGAGCGGCGACGAGGAGTACGTACCGCACCCGCACCGCGACCCGGAGAGCCGCGCCGCCGCGCGTACGGCGGCTGCGGCCGAACTGCTGGAGCGCGCCGTCGGTTACGCGCTGGGCGCCGCCCGGTGTGTCACCCCGGCGCTGCTGGACCGGCCGACGCCCTGCGCGGGCTGGGACCTCGGCATGCTGATGGCACACGTGGACGACTCGCTGGCGGCCCTGCACGAGGGGATGGCGGGCGGCCTCATCACGCTCGTACCGCAGCGGGAGCGCACCACCGAAGGCGAACGCACCCCGGACGGTGACCGCATCACAGGCGAGAGCCTCTTCGCGGAGGAAGGGCAGAACGCGGAGGGAGGGCAGAACGCGGAGAGGGCGGAGCACGCGGGGAGGGCGAAGCACGCCGAACCGGCGGACCCGGCGGCGTCGTTCCGCCGGCGTGCCTCAGCACTGCTGGGCGCGTGGGCGAGCGCCGCGCCCGACAGGCGGCTGATCGCGGTCGCCGACTCGCCCCTGACGGCGGCGGCCGTCGCCCTGACGGGCGCGGTGGAGATCGCCGTGCACGGCTGGGACATCACCAGGGCCACGGGACAGTACGCCCACGAGGTTCCGGCCGCACTGGCACGCGAACTCCTGCCCGTCTCACACCACTTGGTGCCGGCCCCCGAGCTACGGCACCCCCTGTTCGGGCCCGAGGTCCCCGTACCGCCCGAGGCACCACCGGGCCTGCGCCTGGTCGCCTACCTGGGCCGCGACCCCGGCTGAAGGACCCGCTACACGCAGGCCACACACCCCCAAGGCCCCGACACCCCCAACGCCCACACGCCCCGCCCCCACTCACGCACGGCCGCACCGGCGTCAACGCCCCGCGCGGTCACTCGGCGAACAGTCCCCTTTCGCTCGCACTCGCGTCGAACTCCTCCAACCGCGCCTGCGCTTCGGGCAGCCCGTCGCACATGGCCTCCAGCAGGGCCCGGCCGAGCAGCATCGGCGCGCAGGCCGTGTCGAAGGCGAGGCCCGTGCCGACGGCGGCGGGGAGCAGCAGGTCACCGGGGCGCGCGACGGGCGCGAAGGCGCTGTCGGCGACGGTGACGACCGCGAGCCCCCGCTGCCGCGCGCGGTCGAGGCCCTCGACGGTCTCGCGGGGGTGCCGTGGCAGCGCGAAGCACAGCAGCGCACTCGCCCCGGCACGCGCGCACGCGTCGATGCGGTCGATGAGCATCGAGCCGCCCTCGTCGAGCAGCCGTACATCCGGGTGGACCTTGGCGGCGAAGTACGCGAAGCCGCCCGCCTGCGCGGCGGCGGCGCGCAGCCCGAGCACGGGGAGCGGGCGCGAGGCGGCGAGGAGCGCCCCGGCGCGTTCGACGGGTGCGGGATCGGCGAGGAGCGTGGCCAGGTGCCGCAGGTTCTCGATTTCGGCGTGCACCGCCTGCTGGTACTCGTTGCACGCGGAAGCGTCCCCGGGGCCCCCGGAGCCCTCGGTGCCCCCGGAGCCTCCGGGGCCCCCGCGTGCCCCGCCGCCCTCACCCCCGTCACCGTTGCCTACGCGCTCACCCTCCGGCGGCACCGTCTCGCGCAGGTGCCTGCGGAACGCGGGGTAGCCGTCGAAGCCGAGGGCAACGGCGAAACGGGTCACCGACGGCTGGCTGACCCCGGCCAGTTCGGCCAGCTCCACGCTGGAGAGGAACGGCGCGTCGGTCGCGCGGCGCACCATGCAGTGGGCGATACGGCG
The DNA here is from genome assembly GCF_028657195.3 of Streptomyces iconiensis. Lineage (GTDB taxonomy): Bacteria > Actinomycetota > Actinomycetes > Streptomycetales > Streptomycetaceae > Streptomyces > Streptomyces iconiensis. The sequence continues at coordinate 16,624 of NZ_JANCPR020000056.1, read as the reverse complement.
CTGCGTCGGCGTCAGCCTGTGCCCCTCGAAGAGCGTCTGCAACCGCGTGCTCGCACTGCCCATCCCGTTCTCCTCCCGCTTCCCGCTATTCAGTACACTCCTCCCCTGCATAACCCTATGCAGACCGTCCCCTAGGGGGCAAGGCGGCTCCGTACCGGGGTATCAGGGGGGTTAGCCCCCGTGTCCGGACCTCTGGGACCGCCGTAATGTGACGGCATGAGCGCCCGCGACCCTGAGCTGAAGAAGGAACTCGACGCGACCTTGCAAACCCGCAGGGAGCTGGGTCCCGAGTACGAGGACGAGCTGATCGACTCCTTCCTGGAGAAGGTGGAGCAGCGGCTCGACACCGTGGTCGACAAGCGCGTGCGGCGACAGCTCGCCGAGCAGCAGATGGTGGTGGCGCGCGGGAGCACACGCCCGCAGCAGTCCCAGACCCACACCTACCCCGACGGGCTCGGCGCCCGGCTGGGTCTGGCCGTGGCCTCGCTGGTGCTGGCCATTCCGCTCTCCGCCATCGCCGCCGTCAACGCGGGCCTGTCCGGCCTGATCTCCTGCTGGATCGGCATCGTCGCCGTCAACGCTCTCCAGGCGAGCCGCTCCTGGTTCTCCTGGGGACGCGACAACGGCGAGCCCCGCCGCAAGGCGACCGACTGGGAATGAGCACGGCCGGCCCCGCGCGGGGCCGGAGCCGGGGAACGTCACGACCGACGGAACGGCGCAACACGCAACGGCGGAAGAGCGGCGGAACGGGGACCGTCGCACCCCGGCGCTCACGCACCCGGGGGCGGGACGACACGACGGTCCCCGTCAAGCACACGCGCCGGGTCGGGACCCTGGCCGCGTGTACGGCGCCGCTGGCGACCGGGAGCCGCTCCGGAAGTCCGTGACGCCGGCATTCCCACTGTGCGCGACCGGTGTTAACCCCGGTTTTCCGCGCCATGACACTTGGCGCCCGCCCCGCACACCTTCCCGCCCGCCCCCGAGGGGCGCCAACGGCACGGGCGCCGCACACACATGTGCGGCGCCCGTGTCCACCGGCGCGAGCAGATCCGCAGACGCATCCGCAACAGCGGAGCCGCAGCCGGAGCGTTACTTCCTGTCGCCGGCCAGGAAGGCCAGCAGGTCCTGCCTGCTGACCACGCCCGACGGCTTGCCCTCCGCGAGGACGACAGCGGCGGCTGCGCCCTCCAGGACCGCCATCAGATCGGCGACGGCCTCACCCGCGCCGACGTGCGGCAGGGGCGCGCTCACATGCTTGTCCAGCGCGTCGTCGAGCGAGGCACGCTGGGCGAACAGCGCGTCGAGCAGGTCCCGTTCGACGACGGAGCCGATGACCTCGGCCGCCATCACATCCGGGTGCCCGGCGCCGCGCTTGACCACGGGCATCTGTGAGACGCCGTACTCGCGCAGCACCTCGATCGCCTCGCCGACCGTCTCCTCCGGGTGCATATGAACGAGGGACGGCATCGGGCCCTCCTTGAACCGCAGCACGTCCCCCACACGGGCCACGGAGGCTCCGCCCTCCTCCAGGAATCCGTAGTCGTTCATCCACTCGTCATTGAAGATCTTGCTCAGATATCCGCGCCCGCTGTCCGGCAGGAGGACCACGACCACATCGTCGGGGCCCAGCCCCCTGGCCACCTCCAGCGCCCCGACGACCGCCATTCCGCACGAGCCGCCGACGAGCAGCCCCTCCTCCTTGGCCAGCCGCCGCGTCATCTGGAAGGAGTCCTTGTCGGAGACGGCGACGATCTCGTCCGTCACGGTGCGGTCGTAGGCGTCGGGCCAGAAGTCCTCGCCGACGCCCTCGACCAGGTACGGGCGCCCCGAACCGCCCGAGTACACCGAGCCCTCCGGGTCGGCGCCCACGACGCGGACGGCGCCGTCACTGATCTCCTTCAGATAGCGGCCCGTTCCGCTGATGGTGCCTCCGGTGCCGATGCCCGCGACGAAGTGCGTGATACGGCCCTCCGTCTGCTGCCACAGCTCCGGACCCGTCGACTCGTAGTGCGAGCGCGGATTGTCGGGGTTGCTGTACTGGTCGGGCTTCCAGGCGCCGGGTGTTTCGCGTACGAGCCTGTCGGAAACGTTGTAGTAGGAGTCGGGATGCTCGGGGTCGACGGCCGTCGGGCACACCACGACCTCGGCGCCGTAGGCGCGCAGCACATTGATTTTGTCCATGGAGACCTTGTCGGGGCAGACGAAGAGGCAGCGATAGCCCTTCTGCTGCGCCACGATGGCCAGCCCCACACCGGTGTTGCCCGAGGTCGGCTCCACAATGACGCCTCCGGGGCGCAGTGCCCCGGATTCCTCCGCGCTCTCGATCATCCGCAGGGCGATCCGGTCCTTCACCGAACCGCCGGGGTTGAAGTACTCGACCTTGGCAAGAACGGTGGCCTGGATACCGTCCGTCACACTGTTCAGCTTGAGCAGCGGGGTGTTGCCGACAAGCTCGATCATCGACTCGTGATACTGCACCGTGGTCTCCGCGCGTAGTCGTGGGGCCGCGTGGTTGCGAGCCCGTGGCGACACCATATTGGGCAACATGCGCACGCTGGGGGCGCGTTGCACGCCGGGCCGCGCGGGGCAACACAGTCTTGAGGGACGCGCGTGCGGCGCATCGCCCCGCATGGAGCCCGCGCCCGGCACCATCCGTAGTACCCACGCACAGCACCGCATCACAGAAGCAGCACCCCCGCACCACCCAGCGGCACCCCCGCACCCACCCGGCACGACCAGCACGCAGCACCCGGACCCCACCCCCCACACCAGCACCATCCCGTACGGAGATCCCAGGAGGCGGAGACAGCACAATGCCGATGTCGAAGGCGTCGAGCGCGAGAGTGGCCCGGCGAATCGCGACCGCAGCCGCCTATGGAGGCGGCGGTATCGGTCTGATCGGCGGGGCGGCCATCGGCCTGCTGTTCACCGAGATCCAACTCGCGAAGCGGAGGGTCGGCGGCTCCGACGACCAACCGCCCGCTGCCGACGGGCTGTACGGCAGCAGCTTCGCCAGGCTCTCCCCCGAACGCCCCCTGCGCCTCGCCTTCCTCGGCGACTCCACGGCGGCGGGCCAGGGCGTGTACAGGCCCCGGCAGACCCCCGGCGCCCTGCTCGCCTCCGCGCTCGCCGCCGTCGCCGAACGCCCGGTCGAGCTGCGGAACGTGGCCGTGCCCGGCGCGCAGTCCGACGATCTGGAGCGGCAGATCACGCGGCTGCTGAGCGAACGGGACCTCGCCGAGGCCCCCGATGTCTGCGTCATCATCATCGGCGCCAACGACGTCACCCACCGCACGCCGCCCTCGCGCTCGGTCCGCCATCTGTCCGACGCGGTGGCGAGGATGCGCACAGCGGGCTGCGAGGTGGTGGTGGGCACCTGCCCCGACCTCGGCAGCGTCGAGCCCGTAGGACAGCCGCTGCGCTGGATCGCGCGGCGGCTGAGCCGGCAGCTCGCGGCGGCGCAGACCATCGCCGTCGTGGAGGAGGGCGGCCGTACGGTGTCGCTCGGCGACCTGCTCGGGCCCGAGTTCGCCGCGAACCCGCGCGAGCTGTTCGGACCCGACAACTACCACCCCTCGGCCGAGGGGTACGCGACCGCCGCGATGGCCGTGCTCCCCACCCTGTGCGCCGCGCTCGGCCTGTGGCCGACCGAGGACGACAGGCCGGACGCACGGCGCAGGGAAGGCATCCTTCCGGTCGCCCGCGCCGCAGCGGAGGCAGCGGCCGAGGGCGGTACCGAGGTCGCCGGGATGCGCGGCCCCTGGGCGCTGCTCAAGCACCGCAAGCGGCGGCGGCTGCCCCCGGCGGAAGAGGCGACACCCAGCCCGCCCCTCCCCGACACCGGAGGCACGGCCTCCGACCCCCCGCGCTCTCCGACCCGAAGGGGCTGAGGACGCTGAGGGCGGTGAGGTCTGAGCCGCTGAGGACTGAGGGCTGAGGAGGCTGACGGCTGAGGGCTGAGCCTGCCCGGGAAGCAGCAGCCCACCCCACAAAAGCAACCGCTTAGAAAGAGGTCCGCGTCACACGTTTCAAGCAGTGACCCGCACGCTACGTACCGGTAGCTTCCGCAGCATACGTACGTCGCCGCAGACACCCTCCAGGAGCCGTGATGCCCGAAGCCGTGATCGTCTCAGCCGCCCGCTCTCCCATCGGACGCGCCTTCAAGGGCTCCCTCAAGGACGTTCGCCCCGATGACCTCACCGCGCAGATCATCCAGGCGGCGCTCGCCAAGGTCCCAGGACTGGACCCCGCGCAGATCGACGACCTGATGCTCGGCTGCGGGCTCCCGGGCGGCGAACAGGGCCACAACCTGGGCAGGGTCGTCGCCGTGCAGATGGGCATGGACCATCTGCCGGGCTGCACGATCACCCGTTACTGCTCCTCGTCGCTCCAGACGACCCGCATGGCGATGCACGCCATCAAGGCAGGCGAGGGCGACGTGTTCATCTCGGCGGGAGTCGAGGCCGTCTCGCGCCAGGTCAACGGGTCCTCCGACGGCATGCCGAACACCCACCACCCGCTGTTCGCCGACGCCGAGGCCCGTACGGCGGCGCGTGCGGAGAAGGGCGGCGAGGGCTGGACCGATCCGCGCGAGAACAACGACGTGCCGGACGTCTACATCGCGATGGGGCAGACGGCCGAGAACCTCGCCCGTCACAAGGGCATCACCCGCCGTGAGATGGACGAGTTCGGCGTGCGCTCGCAGAACCTCGCGGAGAAGGCCATCTCCGACGGCTTCTGGGAGCGCGAGATCACCCCCGTCACGACGCCTGAAGGCACCGTGGTCGGCAAGGACGACGGGCCGCGCGCCGGCGTGACCCTGGAGGGCGTCGAGGGCCTCAAGCCCGTCTTCCGGCCCGACGGACTGGTCACGGCCGGCAACTGCTGCCCGCTCAACGACGGTGCGGCGGCGCTCGTGGTCATGTCGGACACCAAGGCACGCGAGCTGGGCCTGACGCCGCTGGCCCGGATCGTCTCCACCGGCGTCTCCGCGCTCTCCCCCGAGATCATGGGCTACGGCCCCGTCGAGGCGTCGAAGCAGGCGCTGGCCCGCGCGGGCATGGCGATCGGGGACATCGACCTGGTCGAGATCAACGAGGCGTTCGCCGCGCAGGTGATCCCCTCGTACCAGGACCTCGGCATCGACCTGGACAAGCTCAACGTCAACGGCGGCGCCATCGCCGTCGGTCACCCCTTCGGTATGACCGGCGCACGCATCACCACCACGCTCATCAACTCGCTCCAGTGGCACGACAAGCAGTTCGCGCTGGAGACCATGTGCGTGGGTGGCGGACAGGGCATGGCGATGGTCCTGGAACGCATGAGCTGAGCCCTCGGCTGAGCCCTCAGCTGCGCCTTGAGCGCGCCTTGAGCTGCGCTTCACCGGGGCCCGCACGGGACCGAATTGCCGCCAGGCGCACGCCGGAACCGGGCTATACATCAGCGAGACCGAAGCGCCCCCAGGATGTGATATACACCCTGGGGGCGCGACATATCCGCAGGTCAGAGCGGTGCGCTCAGATAACGACGCCCCTGCCACCTGTCCACTTCGGAGTGGTTTGCACTACGGTCGGAGAGCATTCGCGCCAACGCTGTTGTAGGAATTCAGGGGGATCGAACCGGAACCGGGAGTACGTCAGTGAGCGCCATATCCCTCATCCTGCTGTGCGCCGCGGCCCTGGCCGCCGCGCTGGGCGGGGCCGCACTGCACACCGCGCGCGGGCTGCGCGGCCAGTTGAACGCCCTGCGCTGCCAGCTTGAGGCGGAGCGCGCCCGCACGGCCACACACGGGGTTCCGCACGCCCGCGAGGCGTGCGAGGTCCGCGCCGCGGTCGCCGAGGCGCTCGCGGAGGAGCGCGAACGCGAACTCGCCGAGGCGCGCGCCTTCTGGGCCGCGCAGGAAGCACGTGACGCCGGCCCCGAATCGGGCTCGCTGCTCGCGGGACACGGCACGGAGTACGAGGTCGCGCAGGGCGATCTCGCCGACCAGCTCGACGCGTTCGCGGACGCGAGCGGATACGACGACTCAGAGTCGGGGGAGATCTTCATCCCGCGCCAGGCAGGTCCCGAGGAGGGCGACGTCGACGTACAGGGCACGCACGGGCCCCTCGAAGGCGACGAACCCGAGATCGAGCCCCCCGGCCTGGCTGCCGCACGCCGCCGCCACCCCTCGCACCCTGACTTCAACCTCAACGGCGACCCCGTGCACTCGCCGGCCCCTTCGACCGCGCCGACCGTCGCCGACCATGAGCGCACGGTGGACCGGCTCGCCGAACTCGCGGGCGCGCGCACCCCGTTGGCCGACGTACGGCCGGGACCGCTGGGCACGCTCGACGTGTACGTCTTCGCCGACGGCACCACCGTCTGCCTCTCCCCGGGCCACCGCGCCACCAGCGAGGCGCTCTCAGAGGCCCTGCGCCTCGGCGAACCCCCCGTCCTCATGGGCGGCTCAGGCGTCGCCGGCTCCTACGCGCTCACCTTCGGCTTCCCCAACGGCGACACCGCCTACCTCCTGGCCGACCGCGTCATCGCCTCCCACTGAGCCGCCGCACACGCCAGCCGCCACACAACCGGCCCCGCGCCGCCTCTTTCCTCCGCCTCACCGGCGCCCGGCCACACCGCACATGTCCGGCGGTGCCGAGCCCGCACAGGCCGGGGGTGACGCGAGGCGGGGTCCCTCAGAGGGCGCGAGCGGCATCCCGTACAAGGGCAACGCACTCGGCGAGCACGGGCACAGCCTCGTCAGCGGGCGCGGCGGCAAGCGCGAGCGCGACATCGTGTGTGGCGACGGAGAGTTGGTCCCCCACGGCGAAGACCCCCGCGTCGGGCATGACCCGCGGCGCACCACTCGCACCACCCGGCCCGGCGGGATCACCCGGACCGGCCGGCCCAGCGGCGGCGGCGCCTTCCAACCGCTGTGCCCGCGCGGAAAGTTCACGAGCGAGGGTGAGCCCCACATCGGCTGCGCCCTTGCGCAGAGCGCTCTGCGGCATCGCGCGGAGCCGGTCGGCCAGCCGTTCGGCGGAGTTGATCAGCGGGGACGTATCGACAGCGGGCACCCCGCAACTCTAAGCGCCGCCGTCGGACTGTTGCCAACGCCCCAACGCTCAGGCAACGTGGCGTCAAGGACTCACTAAGAAAGCGTCCGGAGGCGCCGATGTCCCAAGTCTTCTCCGAAGAGACCCACCGGAACCTGCTCTCCCGCATTCCCCACTGCACCGGTCGTGAAATCTCCGACTGGCTCCGCACAGTCGACGAAGGCCCCTCGCTCTTCCGCTTCGAGGAAAAGGTGAGCTGGCTTCGGGGCGAACACAACCTCGCCTACGGACACGCGAAGGCGATCATCCACGAACACGACCTGCGGCGCGCCGCACGGAACCTTTAGGGAGCTCTGGACACGCGGGAGGGCCCGGAAGGCATCAACTGCCTTCCGGGCCCTCTCAGCGTCCGTGCGGCCGGGGCTCACAGCCGGCCCCGGCCCGGCTCAGCTCCGGCGGTCACGCCGCCCGTCGCCGCGTATGCGCCACGGTTGCCGCGGTCACCGCAGCCACCGCGGTCATTGCGCTAGTCGCCCTGGAGGATGGCGATCAGCCGCAGGAACTCCAGGTAGATCCACACCAGGGTGAGGGTCAGCCCGAACGCGGCCATCCAGGACTCTTCCTTCGGGGCGCCATAGGCGATGCCGTCCTCGACCTGCTTGAAGTCCAGCGCCAGGAAGCACGCGCCGAGCAGGATGCCGATGACGCCGAAGAGGATGCCCATGCCACCGCTGCGGAAGCCGAGGCCGTCACCGCCGCCGAAGACGGCGAAGAGCAGGTTGACCGCCATGAGCAGCACGAAGCCGATCGCGGCGGCCATCACGAAGCGGTAGAACCGCTGGGTGACACGGATGATCCGCGTCTTGTACATCACCAGGACGGCGGTGAACACCGCCATCGTCCCGAGCACGGCCTGCATCGCAGCGCCGTTGACGTATCCGTCGACGAAGTTGCTGAGCGCCCCCAGGAAGAGGCCCTCGAAGGCCGCGTAGGCCAGGATCAGCGCAGGAACGGGCTTGCGCTTGAACGCCTGGACGAGCGACAGCACCATCGCGACGAGCGCGGCGCCGATGGCCAGTCCGAGCGACATGTCCGTGATCCAGGCCACGGCCGCCATGACGACGACGAGGCCGACGGTCATACCCGTACGGGCGACGACATCGTCCATCGTCATACGCGCTGCCTGCGGCGGCGCTGCCGGCGGGGTGGCGTAGGGCTGCCCCGCGGTCTGTGTCTGCTGCGCGTAGGGGTTGGTCTGCTGCTGTGCGTACGGGTTGGTCGCGTACGGGTTCCCGGCCTGCGGCTGCTGGGCGTGGAAACCGGCGTAGCCGCCGTTGTCGCGGCTGAACCCCCGTCGCGAGAAGACCGGGTTGCTGCTCCTCATCTCACTCCTCCATGGCCGCACGGCACGGCCTTGCGTCCAGCGTAATGCGTTAGTAAAAACAGCACGCTAGTGCAGAGTCAACAACGAAGAAAAGGGACTCATTGTTCCGGCTGCCTCACAGTACGGACTCGGCCCCGCCTCACCACGTGCCCCATGGGCCACGGTGCGCGAGGTACGCGCGGTGCGCCGCACCCGTGCGGGTGACTCACCCCTGACCGTATCCCCGACCGCAGCCGCGCCCGTAGCCATCGCCGTACCCATCGCCATGGCCGTAGCCGTGGCCGTCGCCGTAGCCGTCGGTGGAGAGCAGCGCCCCCTCGGCGAAGCGGGTGAGCAGCGCCGAGGTGTAGGGCACGCAGTCGGCGGGCGGGCGCGCCGGCTCGGCCCATACGAGCTGGGAGTGGCGGTGCGGCTCGCGGTTGTACGGTCTGCCGCTCCAGCGCTGTGCGGTGAAGGCGACACCGAGGCGCTGGCACCCCTCCGGGTTCCGGTGGTCGATGAGGTGGCAGAACTCCAGGTCTCCCGGTGCGATGGTCACCCCCACCTCCTCGTACGCCTCGCGCAGCGCGCCCTCGCGCACGGTCTCGCCGGCCTCCAGGTGCCCGCTCGGGGGCGCGAGCAGGCCGCTCGCGTAGACCTGGCCGGCGCGGCGCAGCAGCAGCACCCGGCCGTCGTCCCTGTGCATCAGCACGAACAGGTCGACCACCCGCCGGTGCCGCTCCACCACCGCGCTCACCCGGTCCACCCCCCGCGGCCCTGGTGGTCACCGTGGTGACCGCGTTCGAATACGGGGTACGGGGCGGTGCGACGGGTGCGTGGACGCATGGCTCCTCCTCGGTTGACGCCGGTTCGGATGGATGCTCGGGAAACGACGCTCCTCGGGGCGATGTCACGGGCCCTCAAGTGGTCGCCGTCGTCCGGAAGTTCGAGTGCGGGGTCAAGGGGCCGACGCGGCAACGGCCGCCGGTGCGGCGGCCGTTGTGCGATTCACCCTGGCGTGGCCCGCCACCCGGATCGGGGATTGCGCCCCGGACACCCGCAGCCGGGAGACGGCGGGCCGGTGCTTACAAACGGCGGGGAACCTGTTAGTTTCTACAGTGCTGTAGTAGTAATCCCCGTACAGCATCGCTGCCCGGGCCGCGCACCCGTCGGCCCGGGCAGCGTCATCTCCGAGTGTCACGCCTGAGAGTCCGGAAGGGCAGCGGATGAGCGTCAACCTGGCCAAGGGCCAGCGGATCAGCCTGGCCAAGGCCGACGGCGGTTCCCTCACGGTCGTACGGATGGGGCTCGGCTGGCAGGCCGCTCCCCGCAGGGGCTTCCTGGCCAAGCTCACCGCACGCGAGATCGACCTCGACGCCTCGGCCGTGCTCTTCGCCGGCGGGGAACCCGCCGACGTGGTCTTCTTCCAGCACCTCCGCAGCGAGGACGGCTCCGTGCGCCACACCGGCGACAACCTCACGGGCGGCGCGGGTCAGGGCGGGGACGACGAGTCGATCCTGGTGGACCTGGAGCGGGTCTCCGCGCACATCGACCAGATCGTCTTCACCGTGAACTCCTTCACCGGCCAGACCTTCGAGCAGGTCCAGAACGCCTTCTGCCGCCTCGTCGACGAGACGACGGGCGAGGAGCTGGCCCGGCACACCCTCACCGGAGGCGGCCCCGTCACGGCGCAGATCATGGCCAAGGTGCACCGCACGGCCACGGGTTGGGACATGCAGGCCATCGGGGTGCCCGCCGACGGGCGTACGTTCCAGGACCTGATGCCCGCGATCAGCGCCCACCTGTAGCCCCCGGGGACGGGGGCGGACCCGGGGGCCGGGCACTGTCCGGTCAGGTGCGGCGCAGCCGTGGCCCTGAACGACCCCGAACGGCCCGACCAACCCGGATACGACCCGGATACGACCCCGAACGGTCAGCGTCCGCCCGCGGCGGCCGGTGGCTGGGCCAGGAGGGGGGCGATCTCGCCGCGTGCCGAGCAGCCGAGCTTGCTGAGGATGTGCTCGACGTGCGCGTCGGCCGTGCGCTTGGAGATGACGAGGCGCTCTGCGACCTCACGGTTGGTGAGGCCCTCGGCCACCAGACCCGCCACCTCGCGCTCCCTGCAGGTGAGAACCGCATGTCCGGTGCCTTGCGAACCCCCGCCCGGCGCCGGCGCGTTGGGGTGCTCGCGGTCCGAGGCCGCCAGCTCGACCGCTTCGGCGACGGGCAGCGCGCGCCCGCGCCGCATGAGCTTGTCCCTGCGGCTCTCCCCCAGCGCCTCGGTGACACGGGCCATCGCCTCGCCGTGAAAGGCGGTCAGCCTCTCGACGCCCCACATGAGTTCGAGGTCGCGCTGCCAGAACGCGTCGGCCGCGCCCAGCAGCCAGGCAGCACGCACATAGCGCGCGGCATCGGCGGCGTGCCAGGCCAGCGTCTCCAGGCACACCGCCGTACCGCCCGGCTCCTCCCCGGCCGCCTTGAGCCGTACGGCCTCGCGCAGCGGGACCGCGCTCTCCTCGCGGTAGCCCTCGATCCACAGCGCGAGACCGTGGAAGTAGCGCAGGTAGCTGCGGAAGAAGTTCTCTTCCCCCGTCTCCTGCGCGAGAGCCCGCGCCTTCTGTGCGAGTGCCCGCGCCTCCTGTCCGAAGGCGCGCGCGTACTCCCGCTCGTTGCGCACCGACAGGTCGCTGCGGCCGAGGAGCGCGGCGCGTACCGCCTCGTGCACGAAGCTGAGCGCCAGCTGGTGCCGTTCGCCCGCCGCCGCCAGCAGGGGGCGGGCCGCGGCGATGCACGGACCCGCACGCTCGGTGTCGCCGCTCATCAGGTGCACGAAGCCGAGGTAGTGCGTGGCCAGGCCGCGCAGCCGCTCGTCGTCGAGGCGCTCGGCGATCTCCGCCGCCTCCCGCACATACGGCATCGCGGCGCCGGCCCCGCCCTGGACGACGGTGTGGTGCGCGAGGTGGCACAGCCCCTCCGCGCGTTCGGCCGTCGGCTCCGTACACAGCTCCAGGCCGCGGCGCAGCCAGTGCCGTGACTCGCTGAAGGAGGAGTGGAACGTCCAGTAGGGCGACAGCGCCGCGGCGAGCGCGAGCGCCTCATGGGGGCGTTCGCGCAAGGAGTACGCGTACTCCAGCGCGAGGCGGAAGTTGGGCAGGTCGCGGGTGATGTCACGGGTCAGCCGCCGCTGGCCGGCGTCGGCGCTGTGCGCGTGGAAGTGCTCGGCCGCCGCGCGGAACCAGGCCAGGTGCCGGTCCCTGCACTCCTTCTCCTCGCCGATGCTGGCCAGCCACTCCGCGCCGTACTCACGGATGGTGTCCAGCAGCCGGTAGCGCGGCAGGCTCTCGTCGTCCACGCGCAGGACGACGGACTTGTCCACGAGTGCGACCAGGTGCTGCACGATCGCGCGCCCCGTCAGATCGCCGCCGGCGCAGACCTGTTCGACGGCGCGGATGTCGAAGGAGCCGGTGAACACCGACAGCCGCGCCCACAGCAGTCGTTCCTCGGCCGAGCACAGCTCGTGACTCCAGCCGATGGTGGTGCGCAGCGTCTGATGGCGCGGCAGCGCCGTACGCCTGCCGCCGGTCAGCACCCGGAAACGATCCTCCAGATGCGCGGCGAGCTGCGCCAGCGAGAGCGCGCGCAGCCGTACGGTCGCCAGCTCGACGGCCAGCGGGATGCCGTCGAGACGGCGGCACAGGGCCACGACCTCGGAACGGTTGCTGCTGGTGACCCGGAAGCCGGGTACGACAGCGGCGGCGCGCTGCGCGAACAGGTCGACGGCGCTGCCGTCGGCGCCCGTGAGGCCGCCGCCGCTCTCGCCCTCCTCGACCTCCAGCGGCGGGACGACGTAGGTGTGTTCGCCGGGCACGTCCAAGGGCTGGCGGCTGGTGACGAGGACGGTGACGCCTGGCGCCTCGCGCAGCACCAGGTCGGCGAAGAGGGCGCAGGCGTCGACGAGGTGGTCGCACGTGTCGAGGATGAGCAGCATGCACCGGCGGTGCAGGTGCTCGACGAGCAGGTCCAGCGGCTCCCTGCCGCTGGTCTCCGGCAGCCCGAGCATGGAGGCGAGGGTCGCGGGGAGCAGCTCGGCGTCCCGTAGCTGCGTCAGTTCGGCCAGGCACAGCCCGTCGGGAAAGGTGTCCTTGACGGCGGCGGCTGCCCGCAGTGCGAGCCGCGTCTTGCCGACGCCGCCGGGACCGACCAGCGAGACGAGCCGGGCCCTGCGCAACAGCCCGTCCACGCGGGCGAGTTCCTCGTGCCGTCCGACGAAGCTGGTGACCTCTGACGGAAGAGCCGAGCTCCGCCGCCTGAACCCGAAGCCCATACCGCCCCCACCCGAAAGCCGTGACGTACGCATCCCGTACGTCAGGGTACTCACACCGTCACGCTGTGCGAGCGGCCCCGAAGGCGCGACCAGCCGCACGGACGACCGGGAGCGCTTCCGCGCGGACGGCGAAAGGCACGCGCGTACGACGGGTGAGGCGGGGGCGGCCCATGCGGCGGCCGGTCAGGAACGGGCGGTGATCGGGAACGGACGGTGACCCGGAACGGGCGGTCGGCCGGTCAGGAACGGACGAGCAGGACGGCGCCCGCCACCACGGCGCCGAGCAGCAGCGCGGCGACACCGTGGAGAAGCCGGTGGGTGCGCAGCACGGGGAGCAGCCGGTCGACGGCGAGGCGTCCGGGGCCCATGAGGGTGAGCGCGGCTGCGCCCCCGATGAACAGCAGCTCGTACTCGACGCCGTCGGGCGCGAAGAAGCCGCCGCCCCACTTGACGGCCAGCGCGTTGAGCATGGTGCCGAAGACCGCGGCGCCGGCGAGCGGCGCGAGCAGGCCCAGTACGAGGGCGAGGCCGCCGAAGGTCTCGGTGAGCCCGGCGACCACGGCCATCGTCTTGCCCGAGGGGTAGCCGACGGAGGTGAAGAACCCGACGGTGCCCTCGATACCTCCGCCGCCGAACCAGCCGAACAGCTTCTGCGCACCGTGCGCCGCGAGGATCAGGCCGACGGCGAGACGCAGGACCAGCAGCCCCACGTCGTACGGGAGTGGCGCGGCGGAAGCGGCGCCGTCCGGTGTGCGGTTCGCGGACGCGGCTGCGGGATCGGCGCCAGGGGTGGGGAGTGTGGCGTGGGGGGACGACATGAGCGGAGCCTCCTACGTCGGAGCGGGACGGTCTGAAGTGCGGTTCTGCGGCCGGTTATGCGGCCGGTTCTGCGGTGTTTCCGTGCTTCGGCTTCGGTGCCTCGGCCACTCGGTGCTTCGGTTCTTCCGTTGCATGGGACATGTAGTTCAAATTCGAACCGACGGCCGGGGCGACCGTACAAGACGGTTTGAATTTGAACAACCGCGTAGGATGGCCCCATGGCTGAGACCAGGTGGCTCGACGAGCACGAAATGGCGGCCTGGCAGGGCTTCCTCGAAGCCACCAGCCGGGTGTCCCGCCATCTTGAGCAGCAGCTCAAGGACGACGCGGGGCTGTCGCATCCGCAGTACGAGATCCTCGTGCGGCTCGCGGCGGCGCCCGACGGCGAGGTGCGGATGACCGAACTCGCCGAGGGGCTGTTCACGTCCAAGAGCGGACTGACGTACCAGGTGGGCCAGTTGGAGAAGCGCGGCCTCGTGACCCGCCGCTCCTGCCCCACCGACGTACGCGGCGTCCTCGCCGTTCTCACCCCCACCGGCCGCCGAACCCTCCGTGAGGCGGCCCCCGGCCACGTCGCGGCCGTACGTGCCTCGCTCATCGACGTCCTGGACGAGGAAGAGCTCACGGTCCTCGCCCGCGCCCTCGGCCGCGTCGGCTCACGCCTGCGCCCCGACGGCGCTGCGGGGCCGGTGGGCCCGCCGGCCCCGTAGCCGGGCGGGACGTTCTGGCCTTCTCGCCGCCCCGCCGCCCCGTAACAGGGACACTTGAGACCTCTCATCGACCGGCTGGAGGAGAGCGGCACGGTGAACGAGCCCCGGATCACGATCAGTCTGACTCCCGACGAGGCGCTGGTCCTGTCGGACTGGCTGGAACGGCTCCAGATATCGGAACTCGGCGACGCCGTGGACGACCCCGCCGTATGGGCGCCCTTGCACCGCGTCGCCGGCACGCTCGACAAGGCGCTTCCCGCACTGCTCGCACGGTCCCCCGGATCGGAGGCCGAGCACCTGGCCGCCGCACAGGCCAGGCTGCGGGGCGAGGACCCGGTGTGAACTCCGGGCGGGCTGAGGCGAGCGGGCGACACGGGACGGGAAACCCGTTTGAGTGGTCCGGCCGCACGCTGGCAGGCTGAGGCGATGATCGATACGGGACTCTCCGGACGCACCGTCCTGGTCACAGGCGCCGTCAACGGCATCGGTGAAGCCACCTCGCGCGCCTTCGCCCGCCAGGGTGCCAAGGTCGCGGCGCACTGGTATCGGGGCGGGGAGAATCCCGAGGGCGTGTCCTACGCGCACACCACAGCGCGTGCCGAGCAGGCCGAGGCGCTGGTGCGGGCGCTGCGCGAGGACGGCGCCGAGGACGCGGCGCCCTTCCCCGCCGACCTCTCACGCCCGGACGCCGCGGGCGACCTGCTGAACGCGGTGACCGAGCGGCTGGGCCCCGTCGACGTCCTGGTGAACAACGCGGCGCACTGCGAAGTACCGGACGGGACAGCGGAGTTGACGTTCGAAGGCCTGGAGCGCACCTACCGCGTGAACACCTTCACGCCCGCACTGCTCACCGCTGGACTCGCGCGGCGCGGCAGGGAGGCGGCGGTCGTCAACATCTCCACGGACGCGGCCCGCGCCTTCCCCGGGCAGGTCGGCTACGGCACCTCGAAGGCGGCACTCGAAGCGTTCACCCGCGCAGCGGCCCTGGATCTGGGCCCGCACGGCATCCGCGTCAACGCCGTCGCGCCCGGCCCCGTACAGACCGGCTGGATGCCGGACGACCTGATCGAGCAGGTCGTGCCCCGTATCCCCCTGCGCCGCGTCGGGCTGCCCGAGGACATCGCGGACGCCGTCGTGCACCTCGCCTCCCACCAGTCCCGCTGGGTCAGCGGCCAGGTGCTCCAGGTCGCGGGCGGCCACGCGCTCTGACCCGGGCGCACGCGCCCGACCCGCGTAACAGCCCTGGCACGCCACGGGAGTGACCCGGTTGGAGGCGTGCCCGGGGTTGGCGTACCGCGTTACCCGGAATGAGTGGTTGCGGACGGAACGAGACTGGGCGGCGGACGGCGATGAGGATGATGATCGAGGGCTTCGAACGCGCGATGGAACGGTGGGCGGCGAACGTGTGGACCTTCGTACGCGGGCCGCGGCACAAGCCCATGGAGGTGGTCGCCGTACTGCGTAAGGAGTGCGACGACAACGCCATGATCGTGGGCCACGGCCGCACCCTCGTACCCAACCTCTTCACCATCGAGCTGCCCCATGAGACGCACCGCCGACTCGACGTGCACAGCGCCGAGTTGGCGCCCCAGCTCGCCGCGCAGGTGCGGCGGCACGCGGCCGAGCGGCGCTACACGTTCGCGGGGCCCGTCACGGTGCGGCTGCACCCGGCGGGCGACCCGGGCGGGAGCCGTTACCGCGTACGCAGCCACGTCGAGGCCAGGCCGTCCGCCACGCCCCCGGCGGAACTCACCCAGGTCCTTCCGCTGCCCACCCCGTGAATCGCCGGTTGCGGTCACACGGAACGGGTACTCACGGGCCGATATTTGCCCCGTGGGAATCCGCGGCACAACGGGACTCCCCGTAGCGACCAGGACCACGTACGAGGCACACAGGAACCGAAACGGGCAGGGCAAGCCGGCGCAGGAAGGAGACCGAGCGTGGAGAGCGAGACCCCGAGTGGGGTGATGGAGGTGACGGTGCAGCTCAGCGAGTGCGGTGAGGAGGATGCCCACGCCGTGTTCGGCATGCTGGGCGCGCTCTACCGCAGCGACTGGGACCCGGCGGCGGCCGGCGGAGCGGGAACCGGCACGGGCCCCGACGTATGGATGGCCCAGTTCGATGTGACCCCGGGCGACGAGCGCGCGAGCGCGGTGGCCCTGGGCACCCCGGTCGCGGCCGAGTTGCAGGGCTCGCCCCAGGCGGTCGACCGGCTCCGCAGCGTCCTGGAGGACGCGTTCGCGGTACGCGAGGAGATGACGGTGGCCGGCGATCAGGAACGCCAGACCCGGCTCAGGCTGGAGCGCCGCTGAGCTTCCTGCGCGAGGGGACGGAGCGTCCGCCTGGCCGAGCAGGACGGACAGGACCGGAC